>JAWKUY010000001.1:0-373459 GCA_041398345.1 Hyphomonadaceae bacterium
ATTTCGTCGATGACGCCGATGATCTGAGAGATCTGCTTCGAAGATTTCTCGATCTCGGCCATGGCTGCGACCGTTTCCTGAACGACTTGGCCGGAAGCCTCTGCGTCTGAGCGTGTGGTTGCGACAACGCTGTTGGCTTGCTTGGAGCCGTCGGCTGTTTTGCGAACGGTTGCGGTGATTTCGTCAAGCGCCGCGGCTGTCTCTTCCAAGCTTGCCGCCTGTTGCTCGGTGCGCCGCGACAGGTCGTCTGAAGCCTGGCTGATCTCGCCCGCGCCTGAACGTATGCCGCCCGCATTGACGACGATGGTCGTCATTGCTTCCTGCAGTTTGCCCATCGCTTCGTTGAAATCGCTACGCAGCTTCTCGTATTCGCCGGGGAAAGGCTGGCTGATCCGGGCAGTAAGATCGCCCTCAGCCAAGTGCCCAAGGCCATCGGCCAGGCCTTGCACAACCCGCGCCTGCTCCTCCGCGCGCGCAGCGCGCTCAGCTTCGGCGGCGCGGCGATCATGCTCGACCTGCGTCACGTCGCTGGCGAACTTGACCACCTTGAACGGCTTGCCGTTGCCGTCGAGAATCGGGTTGTACGTCGCTTCGATCCAGATTTCGCGGCCGCCTTTGCCCAGACGCAGGAACTTGCCGCTCGCGAACTCACCGCGATTGAGCTTATCCCAGAAGGTCTTGTACTCGGCGCTGCGCGCGTAATCCGGCGGCGCAAACATCGAGTGATGCTTGCCCTGAATCTCACCGAGCGAATACCCCATGGTCTGGCAGAAGTTCTCGTTCGCGTTGACGATCGTTCCGTCGAGGTTGAATTCGATAATCGCCTGTGCGCGGCCAAGCGCCTCCAGCATGCCCGCATTCATCCGCGTTTGGGTCACGTTATCCCATTGCAGGACGTTACCGACATAGCGGCGTTGCGCATCGAACACGGCGCCGACGTTCAGCGCAAACTTCAGGTCGCCCACTGTGATGTCCGTGCGGTACGGCAAGCGCGAGGGATCCGAGAGGAGTTGACGCTGGTGTGCCGGACTCTTGTGGAACATGTCGATGCAGGCGCCGATGATCTTGTCCGGATCGAACGTCGGCCAGAACTGACGGAATGCCGCAGCGTTGTCTTTCAAGAGCTGCTTGGTTGCTTCATTGACATAGGTAACCTTGAAGTCGCGGTCGATCATCATGGTCGCGACGGTCGAGATCTCGAATGCGGCGCTCTTGAAGGTCGCCTCCTGCGCCAGCTTCTCCTGGGCGGTGACATCGATGGCGAACTTCACCACCTTCACCACCTTGCCGGCCTTGTCCATGATCGGGTTGTACGAGGCTTGGATCCACACGTCCTTGCCGCCCTTGCCCAGGCGGAAGAACTTGTCGGCGACGAACTCGCCGCGATTCAGCTTTTCCCAGAAGGCGCGATACTCGTTGCTCCGCACGTATTCAGGCGCGGCGAACATCGAGTGGTGCTGGCCGACGATTTCGTTCAGCGTGTAGCCCATCACAGAAAGGAAATTCTCGTTGGCGTTGAGAATTGTCCCATCCGGCTTGAACTCGATCACTGCCTGCGCGCGCGAAATCGCTTTCACATAGCCTTCGGCGCCGGTCTGCGCCTCTTCGAGGCGGCGTGCGTCGTCTTCCACGCGCTTGGCCATGCCGTCGCGCAACACTTCCAGGGTGTTTGCGATCTTGCCCGTTTCGTGGCTGTCGTCTGTGTACGGCACTTCAACTTTGAAGTCGCCCTCGCGGAGGCGATCCATTGTCTCCGTCAGCGAGCGAAAGCGGCCCACGAGCCCTTTCGACACCAGGAATGCAAGCGCGCCCGCAACGGCCAGGAACAGTGCAACCAGCGCCAGCTGCATGGTCAGCTCGGACTGCTTGTTGGCGATGCGGACATCCAGCAGCCGCGCCAATTCTGCGGCAGTGTCACGCCAGGCGGTGTCGGCGGAATTCGCAAACGCAGCCTGCGCAGCGTCGAGATTGCCGCCAGGGCCGGCGGCATGCGCAGCGGCAATGAGGTCGGTCGCTGCGGAACGAAGCGCGGAAACCGCGCCAGCCAGCGCCTGCCGGGTTTCGCCAGAGCTGTTGTTGGAGATCGAGGCTTCAAGCGAACTGGCGGCGGCGTCGGCCGCGCTCTGCAAGCGGTCGGATGCGATGTTCAGCATCACGTCGCGGTCAGGGCCGGTAGAGCCGACCACATTTTCGAGTTCGAGCCCCGCTGACAGCAGAGCAGGAATTTTCACCGTGGCCGCATCCATGGCGTAGAAGCTGTCGAGGTCCGGATCGAGCGTCAGGTTCGAACCATCGGCCACTGCCGCGATCAGGGAGAGCCCAGCCGTCACCCGCTCAGCGTCCGTTCGGGCCGCGGCAAAGGCGGAAGCCGCTGCGCCCGCGCCAAACTCTTCCGCGCTAGCCTGATCGACCGCGCCGCCGTTGCGCATCGCGCTCCAGGCGCCTGTGAGATATTCGGCGCCAGCCTCTTCCTTCTTCGAGAAGTCGATCTGGCTCATCGCGGAGCCGACCAAAAGTGATGTGACAACCGCCGAAGAGGCGACGAACACCCCCGACACCAACGCCAAGCGCGTTCCGATCGACATTTTGCTGTTGATTTTGTCGAGGATGGACATATCCGCTCCCTGTCCAAGTGACGTCGGGCGCAGCCCCAATGGGCGCCCCAGCCAAGTTCAGACATTTGCGGTAGTCGCGTCAGGGTTAATTTGACGTTTCTAAAACGTCACGTTTGCGCCTGATTTGGCAGGTCTCGCGTCTCAACCTGGGTCGCGACACAAGAGATAGAGCTTAACAAAGTGTTGTCCTGTAGGTTTCAGGCTCAGATTTGCTCTGCAAATTGTGTCGCGCGCAGCCCCTCCATCGAAGCCTCGCGGGCGGAACCTTTTAGGGCGCGCAGGTTATTGACGATGTCTAACGCGCTCTTGGAATTGGATGGGAAACGCGCATCGCTGACGCCCAGCGGCGTGACGCGATCGCCCCAGCGCACAAGATGCGCACACACTGTAAGGCCCGCCCCAAAGGCCGGCATCAAAATGAGCGCGCCGGGCTTCACACGCCCTTCTTCAAGCGCTTCAGCAAGCGCCACGGGCACTGTGGCGGAACTCATGTTTCCGTAGCGCTCCACGGTGAGCATGACCTTGTCCATCGGGATGCCGGAGCGGCTCACCACGGCCTCGATGATGCGCAAATTGGCTTGGTGCGGCACAACCAGATCGACGTCATCGGGCGTATAGCCGCATTTCTTGAGCACGGCGGCGCTCGCCTGGGTCATGCCCTGAACCGCGCGCTTGAAAATCTCCTGGCCGTCGAAATCCCAGGAGGTGACGCCCAATGTGATGTTGCGGTTGGTGTAGGCGCAACCCATGCCGCGCACACGCAAAGTGTGGCGCGCATCCGCCAGACAGCCCAGCTGCTCGCCGAGCACGCCCTCCTCACGGTCGCTCGCCTGCACCACCACCGCCGCACAGCCATCGCCAAACAGCACGGCGACGTTGCGATTGTCCCAATCCATGAACGGCGAAATCCACTCCACGCCGATCACCAGCGCGTTGCGCACCACGCCCGTGCGAATCATGGCGGTGGCGGTGGACAGCGCATAGAGAAAGCTGGTGCACGCCGTGTTCACGTCCATGGCCGCGGCGCGGGCCGCGCCGATGGCCGCCTGCACGCCGGAGGCGGAATTGGGCACCTGCTCGTCGTTGCTGCAACTCCCGTAAACGATGAGGTCGACGTCGCCGCCCTCGAGCCCCGCGCACGCCAAGGCGCGGCGCGCGGCAAGCACAGCCATCTCGCCGCCGCTGACATGCGACACGCGCCGTTCCTTCATCCCAGTGCGGGAGGTGATCCATTCGTCATTGGTGTCGAGGAACGTCGAAAGATCCGCGTTGGAGAGCACCGCGGGCGGCATCGCTGCGCCCCAGCCGGTGATGGCTGCGTAAGTCATCAAATCTCCCCCTTTGGATCAATGTTGGGGGCGTTTTAGGCCGCTTCCGCGGACTTGGATACGGGCTGCGCGAAACCAAGTCGCCGCCAGGTCCGTATCTGAGCAGCAGCAGCAAGGAGATAAGAGTGGGCGTTCGGCGCTGGTTCTTCGCGATTGCGGCGGCGATAGCCCTCCTTAGCGCGCCGGCGCAGGCGCAATCCCGCGGCGAAGCGGCATATGACGCCCTGCTGGCGCGCTATGTCGTTGCGTCGGCTGATGGCGTCAACCGCGTGCGTTACGCCAGCTGGCGAGCCAACAGCGCCGATGTAGCTGCGCTCAATGCCTATGTCGCAGCGCTTGAAAGCGCGCAGCCCTCACGCATGCCGCGCGACGCGCGCTTCGCTTATTGGGTCAATCTCTACAACGCCGTGACGCTTCAGATCGTTCTTGAAAACTACCCGGTCGCTTCGATCCGCGACATCCGCAGCCGCACGCTCGATCCGCGCGGCCTGCGTGGGCCGTGGCGCACACAGCGCGTCACCGTCGAGGGCCAGCGGCTGACGCTCGATCAGATCGAGAATGCGATCCTGCGCCGGCAGTTTCATGAACCGCGCGTGCACTATGCGATCAACTGCGCCTCCATTGGCTGTCCCAATCTGATGGCGCGCGCCTGGCGCGCGGAAACGCTGGACGCCGATCTCGATCAAGCCGCACGCGCCTATGTCAACCACCCGCGCGGCGTTTCGGTTGACGCACAGGGACGCATTCGCGCATCACGCATCTATCAATGGTTCGCTGATGATTTTGGCAGCGACGGCGCGCAGGTGCTCGCGCACGTTCGCCGCTACGCCTCGCCTGCCCTGCGAGCCGGGCTCAGTGACGCCGCCGACATCGCAAGCTACGACTATGACTGGCGCCTCAACGGCGCTGAGTAACGGGACGCGGCGGCGCTAGCGCGGCAACGCGTTCCGCGAATGGTGCAACGCCGCCGGATTGACGAACCGTAGCGCCCACGGATTGCGGAAGGCGGCGGCTCGCCGTCTCGCCGAAGCGGGATGCACAACAAAGCAAATCGCGGCGATCACCGGCCACAAGACGCTGAGCGAAGTGGAGCGCTACACCGCGTCGGCGGACCAAGAACGCATGGCGCGCGAGGCGATCAAACAGCTGATATTGAGTGGCAGCTAGACTCTTGTGTCGTACTGTTTCATTAGCGCCGTGAAATCGGGAAGCGTCTTCGCCTCCAAGCACCTCAAGAAACAGCGTCGCGCGAGATAGAACGAATTCACAAGGTCCAACAAGTCTGGTTCTTGAGCCTTGTGTGTGATGGCGCTCCGTGTCCCGTATAGAGCGCGGTTCGATTGATAAAACGCATCCCGCTTTTGAACGTCGGACTCCAGGTACGTTGCGATAGCCGCGGAAATCTTGTGAGTGATTTTATGAGGCGTCGGCTGAAACAGCGCTTCAAGCGCCGACCAAATTAGAAGCATGGCGCTTCCGCGCGTGGCCCCCCGATGAGATTCGTCTAGCGCTCGATAAGCCAGGTTGAATCCAGCATCGTCCATTAGCTTTGCTGCGCTCACATAGTGGGCACGAAGCCACTCCAGCGTTTCTCGCGGGATCACGTTTGGCTCGTTGGGTACGTCGAAATGGAAACGCCGTGTCTCGACCTCTATCGTCCAGAAGACGGGTTCTTGTGGTGAGGTGGGCGCGGCGTCAAACGGCACGTCAGACACAACGGGGACACGGATAGCCACTGCGTGGTGGAGTCGAATTAGAGAGGAAATCCACCAGATAGTGTTGAGGCGATCCAGATTCGTGGGCCTGACGTTCGCGGGCAAAGCGCATTCGACTTCCACGTCAAAGCCTCTGCCGCCTCCGGCGGCCTTCCATGGGGCGGGGTGAGGCTTGCCCGGCTCCGCTTTTTTGAACGCCATAACGTAGGGCGCCATGACGTGGGCATAGACGCTTCGCAGGATGACGCCGTCGCCGAGATCAAATGCGCCTTCAATTCCGATACCTGAGATCGCGCCATGAAGCGGAGAAGTGTCGGGATGGATGGTGGCACGCCGGATTTGGTCGGCGCGATCAGCCGCGCCTATCTCATCAATCAACGCCGCCTTGCGTTGAAAATACTTGGCCATTGCGTGCTCGCCGCGGGAAGCGTGTCTGTCGGCTTCCTCGATTGCTTGACGCCTCGCGTCGTCGCCGTGCTGGCGATATTCCAATTCGGCGATCAGCCGTTCATTCATGGCGAGCCCAATTCAGCCACGGAAACATGCCGCGAACAACGGAGTGACTAACCTTCGGGGCGAAAGTGACTACCCTCTTTGAATCAAAACGGGATTTTGATGGGGGTGGCGCACCCGACAGGATTCGAACCTGTGACCTCTGCCTTCGGAGGGCAGCGCTCTATCCAGCTGAGCTACGGGTGCGGGCGCCGGGGCCATGCTCTAGCGGAGCCCGGCCGAGAATGCGAGGGCCCAGGCGGCCGGTTTTGCCGCCTGGGCCCTCTCGTCCCGAGCATTTCCAAGAAAGAACGCCGGTTCAGCCCGCTGGCGGTGGACGCACAATCCGGCCCTGCAGGTTGGCCTGCACCTCGCGCGCGTCGAACGCGTTGGGATCGCCGGCGGGCTTGGGCCCGCTGAACATCGCAATCTCGGCGATGGCTTCGTAGCGCGTCACCTCGCGATAGCGCTCCGGTTCATCCCAGAACGGATCGTACCACGGGCCCCAACCCCAACGCGGGCGGTAGGCCCAATAGGAAAAGGCCGGCCGATAACCCGTGCCTTGGAGTTGCGAGTGCTCTTCAGTGTCGCGGTTGGCGACCACGAAATAATCCATGCCCCGCTCCAGCGTCAGCTCGGCGGCGCGATAGAGCAGATACGTTTCCACCGTCTCGCGGTCGGTCAGCGCGTTGCCGCGGAACACGATGCGGACGCGATTGGCCTCGATGGACTGTTCGTGGAAGCCGTAACCGCCCTGCGTGGAAGGTTGATATGGCGTTGTGGTCGCGCAGGCCGCCAGCAGGCCTGCGGCAGCGGCAAGCATTAGCTTCCTTATCACGGCGGTTCTCCTATTAACCCTCAATCTAATGTAGGCCTCAGGCGCTCCGCCGCAATCGCGCCTAATGGTGCAGAATGACGCTGGCGGCGCTCAGCTTGGCCGGCGCCAGCGTCTCCCCGCTCGCCAGGCGCACCGAGTGGATCACCGCATCGATCTCGGCGCGCCAGAAATTGAGGAATTTGTGGATGCGAGGATAGGAGGGCGCGAGGTCAAGCGTCTGCCAGACGAAACTCTGCAGCAGAGCGGGGTGATCGGGCATGTAATACAGCACCTCGGCCGTCGCGAGCCGCCAACCCTTCAGCCTGAGTGCAATCTCGTCTGTCTCCATGCGCGTGCTCCAGCCCAGAGTACAGCGCGCCAAATGTTTACGCGCTGCTACCGCGGAGGCTGAATGGATGCGCGGGGACCGTCAACGCCGCACAACCGTTAGCCTTACTGCGCGGCCGCTGCCAAAGCCGGCGCCTCGTTGGCGGCCTCAAGCGCCTTGGCGCGCACCATGCGCTGCGACGCGAAATGGCACGCCAGGTAACCAAGCATGATGGGAGGCGCGCCGACGGCGAGCGGCAAGAACGGAGCGCCCGCCCCCGCCGCCAGCGCCCGCGCGACAAGGAACAAGGTCACCGGAAAGCCCAGCGCAAGCAGGACCAGCCCGGCGACGGCAAGAACGCGGGCCTCCGCGCGCAAGGCGCTCGGCGTGGGACAATTCTGCGCCATATCCCGTTGCGTGCGAAAATCGCGCCAGCCACGAAAGCGCATCGCGCGCGCCAGTGTGACGACGCGCGCGCAACAGGATCAAACGCTTGTGTTGCAGCAAAACCGCGCCTCTCATCATCGAGCGTTAACACGGAGGAACTAAGTTGGGGCGTTAAGCGTCCCTCATGCAGAATGCAGAAAGGATTACGCACGCCATGGCGCTATCGGACCTTCTGACCGCCGAAGAGCATGAACTCGGCGAGCACTACCCAAACCGGGCCGAACATGCCGCGGACGGGATCGTGCATGCGGTCGGGATCATCGCGGCGCTGGTCGGCGGCGGTCTTCTGGTGGCGGTGGCGCTGGTCAATCGCGGCGTGCCGCTGGCGACAGGCGGCGCCATTTACGCTCTGTGCATGACAGCGATGCTGGCGGCCTCAGCGGTCTATAATCTGACAAGGCCTTCCCGCTATCGCCGGGTGCTGCGCCGCATCGACGAAGCCGCCATTTTCCTGATGATTGCAGGCTCCTACACGCCGTTCACCATTCAATTGCTTCCGCCGAGCTTTGCGATTGGCGTGACAGCCGCGATATGGATCGCCGCGCTCGCCGGCGCGGCGGGCAAGGTTTTGTGGACGGGCGCTTCCGACCGCGCCTGGTGCTTCATCTATCTCGCGTTCGGCTGGCTCGCCGTGCTCGTGCTCGGGCCGGTCGTGCCTACGCTCCCTGCGCTCGCCGTCGCGCTCCTGGTTGTGGCAGGCCTCACCTATTCCGGCGGCGTCCTGCTTTATCTCAACCACGCCATTCCGTTCCGGCGCGCGCTCTGGCACGCCTGCGTGATCCTTGGCGCGGCCGGACACTACGGCGCCATCCTGGTCGGGCTGGTATTCTAGAAAGCCCGCCGCGGGCTGGCGGTATGCTCAGCCCGCACCACGCCGGCATCGTCCGCCTCGATCAGCTTCACATCGTAGCTCCAGAGATCGGCGACGTGCTGCAGCACCTTTTCGGCGTCGCTCTCTTCCAGCACGATCCCGTCGAGCACGCGGTGCTGCAAAATGAGCTTGCGGTCACCGGCCAGGTCGACATCGACGATCTGAATATCGGGATCGTGATAGGCGATATCGTAGTGCCGCGAGAGAGCGCGGCGGATCTTGCGGTAGCCGCGCTCGTCATGGATCGCTGCGACGCCGAGCTCATCCTCGGCTTCATCATCGACCACGCGGAACAAGCCAAAATCGCGTATGCATGCCGGTGACAGATATTGCGAGACGAAACTCTCGTCGCGATAATTGGCCCAGATATCGCGGAGCGCGCCATAGGCGTCGCCGCAGCCGGCGATATCAGGCATCCACTCGCGATCCTCATCGGTGGGCCTCGTGCAGACACGCTCAATATCGGTCATCATGGCGAAGCCGAGCGCATAGGGATTAATGCCGGAAAAACGGCGGTCGTCGAACCCAGGCTGCAGCACCACGCTCGTGTGCGAGTGCAGAAACTCGAGAAATGCGCCGTCGTCGATCTGACCCTTCTCATGCAGGCGATTCATGATGCGATGGTGCACGTAGGTGGCGCAGCCTTCGTTCATCACTTTGGTTTGGCGTTGCGGATAGAAGTATTGGTTGATCAACCGCACAATGCGCAGAATCTCGCGCTGCCACCCTTTCAATCGCGGCGCCGTCTTCTCAAGAAAATAAAGCAGGTTTTCCTCGGGCAACCCGAGCAAAGCCTTGCGCTTGGCGTCCTCGTCGGCGCCTGACTTCCGCTTGCCGACCGGCACCGTGCGCCAAAGGTCGTTGAACAATTGTTCGCCGTGACGCCGGCGCTCTTCCTCGCGTTTTTCCTCTGAACGGAGGTCGGCCATGCGTTTGCGCGGAAACCGGTGAATACCGTGGCTTTGCAGCGCATGCGCCGCATCGAGCACGCGCTCCACTTCTTCCTGCCCATACCGGTCCTCGCACTTGGCGATGAAGCCGCGCGCGAACTCAAGATAATCGAGAATGCCGTCAGCGTCGGTCCACTGCTTGAACACGTAATTGTTCTTGAAGAAATGGCTGTGGCCATAGCCGGCGTGGGCGATCACCAGCGCCTGCATCGTCGCGGAGTTCTCCTCCATGATATAGACGAGGCAAGGGTTGGAATTGATCACGATCTCATAGGCCAAACCCTGATAGCCTTTGCGGTACAGCGCCTCGTTGCGGGCGAACTCCTTGCCGAAGCTCCAGTGCCGGTAGAACAGCGGCATGCCCGTGGACGCATAGGCGTCAAGCATTTGCTCGGTCGTGATCACCTCAATCTGGTTTGGATAGGGATCAAGACCCATTTCGCCGACGCCGATCTCCCCGCACGCCTCGTGCACGCGCTTGATCAGATCGAAATCCCAATCCGGCCCGCTATAAAGAAGCTTGGCGCCTGCGAGCATCGTCATGATGCGCCTTCCGCAGCGGCTGCGCCCTCGGGGCGGCGGGCGAACAATTCGCGGAAGACCGGATAGATATCGCGGCGATGCTTGACTTTGCGCATCGCGAACGGCGCGTCCGCCGATACTCGCCGATATGCGCGCCAAAGATTTGTGCTGGGCTCGCCGGCGCCGGGCTGGTCGTCCTCGTCATCCATGCCAACTTCGACGTAGGCGTAGTATTGGCAGATCGGAAGGATCACGTCCTTCATCTGCGCAAGCACGACCGCATTGTCGCTGGAGGTGTTGTCGCCATCGCTCGCCTGGGCGGCGTAGATGTTCCATTGATCAATGGGATAACGTTCGCGGACGATGTCGGCCATCTTGAAGAGCGCCGTCGAAACCACGGTGCCACCGGTCTCACGCGAATAGAAGAAGGTTTGCTCATCGACCTCCTGCGCCTCGTGCGTGTGGCGGATAAACACGACATCCACGTGCTCATAGCGGCGATTGAGGAATAGATAGAGCAGCGAGTAGAAGCGCTTGGCCAAGTCCTTCATGTGCTCGTTCATCGAGCCCGACACATCCATCAGGCAGAACATCACCGCCTTTGCGATCGGCTTCGGCATTGACTCCAAGCGGCGATAGCGCACATCGACAGGGTCGATGTACGGAATGCGCTTGCTGCGCGCGAGATGCTCTTCCAGCTTGCCGCGCAGCGCGACCAGCTCCTCGAAATGCCCGCCGCCGCGCTCCAATCTCTCGATCTCATCGCGCAGCGCCTGCACCTCCTCCGGTTTCGGCCGCTTCAGCGCAATGCGGCGCGACATCGAATGGCGCAGCGTTCGAGGCACGGAAATGCGCGACGGCGGCCCCGCCGTCGAAAAACCGGCTTGCCGCCACAGCACCGCTTTGGCGCCTGCGATCTGCCGCTTGGCCAGATCGGGCAATTCTAGGTCCTCAAGATAAAGGTCGAGATATTCCTCGTCGGAAAGCGCGAAGCGGAACTCGTCTTCCCCCTCGCCGCTATCGCTTGCGCGCGAACCTTGCCCGCCTCCGCGCTCGGGGCGCGCGATCTTGTCGCCTTCGACATACTTCTTGTTTCCCGGCAGCACATAATCGCGCACGCCGCCTTCGCGCGCGCGCCGCAGATGCGGCTCGTGCACGCCGCCAGCCGGGATCGAGACCTCGCCGCCCTTGCCGGCCTCCTTGATCGAGCGTGCGCTGGAAGCCTCGCGCACCGCCTTGCGCACCTGCGCACGCGCGCGGCGCAAAAACCGCTGACGGTTGGCGAAGCTCTTGCCGCCGGGATTCAGGCGCCGGTCGATGATGTGCATGGACGCCGGCGCCTATCCTGCTTGCTTCACGCGCATGTACCACTCGACCAGCCGGCGGACCTGCCGCTCGGTATAGCCGCGCTCGACCATACGCATGACGAATTCTTCGTGCTTCTTTTCGCTCTCGCTGTCCTTTTTCGAGCCGAAGGAAATCACCGGCAGCAGATCTTCAACCTGACTGAACATGCGCCGCTCGATCACTTCGCGGATCTTTTCGTAGCTGGTCCAGGATGGGTTCTTGCCGCCATGGCCGGCGCGCGCGCGCAGCGTGAACTTCACCACCTCATTGCGGAAATCCTTAGGGTTGGCGATGCCAGCGGGCTTCTCGATCTTCGACAGCTCCTGATTCAAGAGCTCGCGATTGAGCAACTGGCCGGTGTCTGGATCCTTGTAGTCGATGTCTTCGATCCAGGCGTCGGCGTAATCGACATACCGGTCAAACAGATTTTGCCCGAAATCGTGATAGCTTTCGAGGTAGGCCTTCTGAATTTCATTGCCGATGAATTCGGCGTACCGCGGCGCCAGCTCAGCCTTGATAAACTCCAGCAGGCGGTTCTCGGTCTCTTGCGGAAATTGTTCGCGCCGGACGTTCTGCTCGAGCACGTACATCAAGTGGACCGGATCGGCGGCCACCTCTTGCGTGTCGTGATTGAACGTGGCGGCGAGCACTTTGAACGCAAAGCGCGTTGATATGCCGTCCATCCCCTCATCGACGCCCGCGGCGTCCTTGTATTCCTGCAACGTGCGGGCTTTGGGGTCGACCTCTTTGAGGCTTTCGCCATTATAGACGCGCATCTTGGCGAAAGCGTTGGAATTCTCATGTTCCTTAAGCCGCGACAGCACTGAAAAGCGCGCCAGCATTTCGAGCGTGCCGGGCGCGCACGGTGCTTCGGAAAGCTCGGAGCCGCGAATCAGCTTTTCGTAGATGCGCTGTTCTTCCTGAACGCGCAGCACGTACGGCACCTTGATGACATAGATGCGGTCGATGAAGGCTTCGTTGTTCTTGTTGTTCTTGAACGATTGCCACTCGGCCTCGTTCGAGTGCGCCATGATGACGCCCTGGAACGGGATGGCGCCGATATTTTCCGTGCCGACGTAATTGCCTTCCTGAGTGGCGGTCAGCAGCGGGTGCAGCATCTTGATCGGCGCCTTGAACATCTCGACAAATTCGAGAATGCCCTGATTGGCGCGGTTCAAACCTCCCGAATAAGAATACGCATCGGGATCGTTTTGCGCATGCATCTCCAGCTTGCGGATATCGACCTTGCCCACCAGCGAAGAGACATCCTGGTTGTTGTCGTCGCCGGGCTCGGTCTTGGCCACCGCAATCTGGCGCAGACGCGAGGGCATAAGCTTGGCGACGCGGAACTTGGTGATGTCGCCGCCGAATTCGTCGAGGCGCTTGACGCACCAGGGGCTCATCAAGCCCGATAACCGCCGCAGCGGAATGGCGTATTCCTCTTCGAGCTGCTTGCCCCAAATTTCTGGATCGAACAGGCCAAGAGGGTGCTCGAACACCGGCGACATCTGATCGCCAGCCTTCAGCACATAGATCGGCTGCTCCTCCATCAGCGCCTTCAAGCGCTCCGCCAGCGATGACTTGCCGCCGCCAACCGGCCCCAACAGGTAGATGATCTGTTTGCGTTCCTCGAGGCCCTGGGCGGCGTGACGGAAGAACGCGACGATGCGCTCAATCGTCTCTTCCATGCCGTAGAATTCAGCAAACGCGGGATAGAAGCGCACCGTCCGGTTCATGAACACACGGCCGAGGCGCGCGTCCTTCGAGGTGTCGACCATCCTGGGCTCGCCGATCGCGGCGAGCAGCCTTTCGTGGGCGCTTGCGTAGGCCATAGGATCGTCGCGGCAAAGGGCGAGGAAGTCCTGCAGCGACATTTCCGCTTCGCGGCGCTGCTCGAACGAGCGCGCATAGCTGCGAAAGATATCTTCAGACATCGTGCCTCCGTCGCGTCTGGCCTGGACTCTACATGGGTGCTCGGGCCTTCCGACGCTTAACAAAAAGCCATGCGAATCTGGCGGCCGTAAGGTGACAACCGCAGCCGCCGCCTCATCGCGCCTGAAGGATGACATGATTTGCGGTCGCTGGGCGCCAAAAGCTCCAAAAATGTCACCGCCGCAGCGCCGGCGCACCAACTGGAGCAGATTGTGGCGCCCGCTGCGGCGCGAACCTTTAATAAATGCCAAAACCTTCGATTTTACGCGACCTTAAGCATGATGCGTCATCCCACCTGTTGGGGCACGCACGAGGCTGACATGAGTGACACTTCCTGGGTTTTGCGGGGCGTCGATCCCGAAACCCGCGACCGCGCGGTCGAGGAAGCTGAACGCCTCGGCGTCAGCGTAGCCGACTATTTGACTGACATGGTGTTGCGTCGCGCTCTCAGCGAGCAAGTCTCCGCTCTCTCCCTGGCGCCCGAGCCAGCGCCGCCGCAAGCAGGCGACGCCAGCGATTTTGGCATGCGCCACCGGCTGAAGACGCTGGAGCGGCGCCTGGAATCCTCAACCGGGCGGCTCGATGGCGACATCCACGCTCTCGACAAAGCCCTGTTCGACGTCACCGCGCGGGTGGGCGAAGTCGAAGGTCTGGCGGGCGACACCGCCCACAGCTTGCAGCAGGGCCTGCAAGACCTGAACGCCCAACTGGCTGTCGCGCGGCTTCACGTTTCCGACGTCGAAGACAACGCCGCCGCCCGCGACGAAGCCGCCGAGCGCGCCCACGATCTGCTCTCCGACCGGGTTGGCTCTGTCGAAGCCGTAGCGCGCAGGGCCGAGGGGAACGCCGCGGCGCTGGCCGACGCTCATGAGGTGCTGAAGCACGCCGTCGCCAGCGATTTCAGCGCCTTCGCTCAAGACGTGGGCGAGCGCCTTGAACTCGGACTCCGCGACGTGACGGCCGCCGCCGACGAGGCTGCTTCCCAGGCCGACGCCGCCGTGGCCCATCTCGTTGTCGAGCTGCGCGCGGTCCGCCAATCGCTTGAACAGAGCGTCGCCGAAGGCGTCGATGACACCCGCCGGCGTATCCACACAGTGTTCACGGAGGCCGGCGCGCAGATCGCGGCGCTGGCCCAACGCCAGGACGCTGCGGAAAACTACGTGCGCCAGGGCTTCGAACAGGTCCGCGTCCAGATCGCAGACGTCGAAGACGCCGCTCAGTCGGCGCTCGAAGAAACCGCCGATACGCTGCGTGAAGCGGGCGCCGCGCTTGCGGCGGATCTGCAGCGCTCAGTGCTTGAGGGGCGCGCTGCGCTCGAAAGCGTCCACAGCGACGTCATCGGTGAAATCGCCGACCTGCGCGAGCGCCAGACGGGCATGTCGGCGCGCATGAACCTGATCGATGCAACCGCCAGCGGTGCGGCGGCTGATCTGGCCGCAGCGCGGGAGGGCTTGCAACGGCGCATCGCCGAGAAGGATGAGGCCGCGGCAGCGCAGCTTGCGCAGGCGCAGACGCTATGGTCGGAACGGCTGGCCGGCCTTGTGACCCGCCTCGCAGCACTTGAACTGCACAACAGCCAAGCCGAGACCGGACTCCGCGCCGAGGCCGAACGCATCGAGGCTTGCACCTTCGCCGCCCTTGAGAAGCTGGCGCAGGACATCGAGCGCGGCGACACCGGGCTGAACGCCCGCCTTGGCCGCATCGAAGGTCAATTCAGCGCTGAAACCCGCGTCCTTCAAGAGCAGCATGGGGCCTTCGCCGCGCGCATTGACAGCGTCGAGCTCGCCTCCAGCGCTCAGGCGGCGCTGGCTGATCGCGTCGCTCTGCTGGAATCGGCCGCCGCCAAGGCCGAAACTGAACAGGCGCTTGCCATTATCCGCGCACAAATCTCCGATCTCGCCCGCGAAATTGAAGCTAACCGCGCCGATCCCTTGCTCCCGGGCCGCCTGGCGGCGTTGGAGGAACGGCTAGGCGCCCACGCTGCTCAGGCGGATCAGTCTGCGCGCTCGCTCAGCGAGGCCCTTGCGCGGCAAGCCGCGGCCACTGCCAGCGGCGAAGCGCGCCTGCACCAGGCGGAATTGGCGATTTCCGGCTTGCAACTCGAACTGAAGAGCGCCTCTGAAGCCGCGGCGCCCGCCGCGCAGCAGGCGGCCGAAATCGAGCGCCGCGTCGCGCAGTTTGAACAGCGCCAGGCTGCGGCCATGGACACGCTTCGCGCCGACATTTCCCGCTTCATCAGCGAGAACCACCGACGGCTCGCCGCACTCGAGACCCCTGCTCCCGACTACGACTTGGCCGCTGAATTCGACGCCCTGCGCCGCCGCGTCGAAGAGCGCATCCTGGGGGTCGAGCAGCGCAGCGTGCGCACGCTGGAGCAAGTCGCCGACACCGTGCAAATGCTTGAGCAGCGCTTTCGCAGCCGCCTGGACGACGCAGAACAGCAAATCGCCTAGGGCGCGCAGCCCTCGTTTCACATGGAAAATGCCGCCGCCCCTGGGCCAGGCTCGGCGCTTATGGGCTCCGCAAAAATCTTTGTGCCCTGACGGCAGCTTGTGCTGCCCTGCCACACGCCATAAGCGGTGCACACCTCCAAGCACCCAGGGCGCACCTTCATGTCCGCAACGGACGATCTGATCAAACTGCTCAAACTCGAACCGATCGAGGAGAACCTGTTTCGCGGCTACTCTCCGCCAGAGGAGCGCCAGCGCATCTTTGGCGGCCAAGTTGTCGCCCAGGCGCTCATGGCCGCTTACCAGACTGTTCAGGGCCGCGATTGTCACTCGCTGCAGAGCTATTTCATCCGCCCCGGCGATCCCGCCCTGCCGGTGCTTTATCAGGTGGAGCGTTCGCGCGAGGGCAAAAGCTTCGCCACCCGGCGCGTGATCGCCATTCAGAAGGGCGAGCAGATCTTCAATATGGCCTGCTCGTTTCAGATTTCGGAGGCCGGTTACGAACACCAGGACGCGATGCCCGCGGTGACGCGCGCTGAGGACTTGCCGGAGGAGTTCGACCGGCTCTCAGAAGAGCTGCGCGACGCGCCCCAGGACCGCAAGCGATGGCTGCGGCAGGGTCCCATCGATAGCCGTCCCGTCGATCCAATCCCGATCTTCGCCCCGCGACCGGCGCCATCGATTCAGTACACTTGGCTGCGGCTGCGTGAAGATCCAGGCGACGGGGTCGCCCTCAATCAGGTGCTCCTCGCTTACGCGTCTGACTATTCTCTGCTTGGCACGTCGATGCGTCCCCACGGCGTCAACTGGTTCACAAGCGGCGTGCAGACCGCCAGCCTCGATCACATCATCTGGTTTCATCGCGCGACGAATTTCTCGCGCTGGCATCTCTACGTGCAGGACAGCCCGTTCGCGGCCGGCGCGCGGGGTTTCAATCGCGGCGCAATCTATCGCGAAGACGGCGTGCTGGTGGCCTCGGTGGCGCAGGAGGGCTTGATCCGCCCGCCACGCGGCTGAGGCCGCAGCAGGCTAACGCTAATTTCGCGTTAACAATGATCGCTTAGGCTCGCGCGCATGGGCCAGAAATGGGTTGATAACGAGGTCTATTTCGGACCCGACCGGCGCCGCCGCGACGCCTCCAAGCGTTGGAGCGAGCGCAGGCGCTACAACGACGCCGCCGAACGCCCGCCGCTTGGCGCAGTGCTGCGGCGCCTGCGTGTGCAGATCAGCGTCGTTGGCTCGCCCGAACAGCGCCGTCACCTTCTCGACCTCGCGAAGTTCGCACTGAGCGAAGCCGAACGTCAGTACTTGCCCGAGTGTGCGGATCATTTGCGCGAAGCATTGCGCCACATCACGCTCGCTCAATACGACGCCGCCGACGCTCACATCGTCGAGGCTCTCGTTTTCGCAAACGCTCGCTGACTGCGCGTTCAGAACGGGAGCGCCGACTGGTTAGGTTCTTCGCGACCGGACACTTGTCGCTCGAATCAGCGCGCCCATCGCGTGGGCAATAGCTTGAAGGACGAGGCTGCTCTAGCACTTGCGATCGGAGGCAGGACAATGCACTTCACGCGCAGAGTATTCGGCGGCGCCGGCCTTATGACCCTGGCGAACATCGCCGGATTGTCGGCATGTTCTCGTCCATCACACCTAAGCATCGAGGGCCTTTCGGCTGAACTGCAGGGGAGTGTCGTTCTGCCTGGCGCCGCTGGGTACGATGACGAGCGCCGCACGTTTAGTTTCAATCCCCGCACCGCCAGCAACCCTGTCGCTATCGCCAAATGCGCGAGCGTGGAGGATGTTACGCGAACGATTGCGTTCGCGCGCGAGGCCACGCTCGAACTCGCCGTACGCGGGGGCGGGCATGACGTGCTTGGTGCGTCAACCGGACCCGGACTGTTATTGGATGTCAGCCAGCTCGACAGCATTGAGCTTGATGAAGAAACGCAACTTGTCAAAGTAGGCGGCGGCGTTCGCGCTGGCGCCCTGAATGCAGCGCTATCTTCGCACAATCTTGCGGCGCCGCTTGGCTGCAGCCCTATGGTTGGCGTCTCAGGTCTCACGCTCGGCGGCGGGATTGGTTGGCTCGCGGGCGCGCGCGGTGCTGCTTGCGATAGTCTTGTTAGTGCAACGCTTGTCACTGCGGACGGGCAGGTCCTGCGCGTCAGCGCCGATGAACACCCCGAGTTGTTGTGGGCGCTAAGAGGTGGCGGTGGCAATTTCGGCGTGGTGACCGATCTGACTTTTCGAGCCCAGCCGATCGGAGAGGTCGTCTCCGGATGGATCGCGTTTCCTGGCGCGGAGCTGCAACGCTTTCTCCATTTCTACCGCGACTACATGGCGGCCGCGCCGCCTGAACTTGTTGCGGAAGTGTTCGTTATGGCGCCGGTTGAGCCCATCATCTTTGTGCAGGTGTGCTATAGTGGTGATATCGCCAATGCCGAGCGCGTGCTCGCGCTGCTGCGCGGTTTTGGGCGGCCCCTCGCCGATGGCTTCAGCCGCGAGCCCTACACCGGCTCAGTCAACCCAAGCGACGAGGTCGGTGGGCTGCTCAGCGCACCGCCTCCCGCGACGCCCGAGCCGAATGACGCGCCTGGCATCCACTGGTTGGGCGCAAGCCTCGCGCCAGTCGGTGACGAAGCCATAGACGTAATCGTCGAACGTCTCGCTCAGGCGCATGGCGGTTGGGCTTTTACGATGGGTCACTACATGCACGGCGCACTCACCGAGGTTGGCGCTGAAACGTCAGCGTTGCCGCGAACTCGGGGGCTCGCCTGCGTCCATTTTGACGCTTGGTGGGGCGGCGCCGCTCAGGCGGAGGAACGCATGGCATGGGTAGATCAATCGATCGCCGCCCTCGGGCCTTACGCCGCGCCCACATACGTCAATTACTTGAGCAACCCCAGTGATCAAGCGGTGCGCGAGGCTTACGCAGGTAACTACACTCGCCTTTCGGAAATCAAGCGGGCCTACGATCCGAACAACATTTTCCACCGCAACCGCAACATCACCCCAGCTTCAAGCTGAACAACACCCTAGCCGGACGAACTGATCCGCCGGGCGCACGGGCAAGTCGCCAGCCGCGCGTTCAACGGGCAACGGGCTCGCTGCGGACAGACATCCGGTAGCGAAGAACCGAAACAACCCACGCCAGCACAAAGAGCGCCGCCACCGCGAGTCCGAGCCCAGCCACGCGTTCGCTGAGGCCAGCCAGCGCCGCCCAGGGGCCGCTTTCCATTCCGCGTGCGATGAGGGCGCCCGCTTGCAGCAGCCCGATGAACAGCGCCGCCGCCACCGAAGCTGCTGTTATGGCGATGTTGTATCGAAGTTTGCGAACCGGATCGACAAACGCCCATCGATAAACGCGCGTCATCATCGCGCTATCCACGGTGTCCATCAATGACATCCCCGCAGCGAACAAGGCTGGAAACACCAACACTGTCAAAACCGCTTCGCCCTGCGTCACCTGACTGGCGGCAATCGCCAGAAGGCCGATCTCTGTCGCGGTGTCGAAGCCCAGGCCGAACAAGAAACCGATGGGAAATAGGCCCCAAGATCTGGAGATGGTCTTGAACAGCGGCCGGAAAAAACGAGCAAATGGCCCGCTTAGCATCAATTCGCCAGCGTCAGCCGGCTCCTGGCCGAGCTTGGCGCGGCTCCAGGCTTGCACCAAGTCGCGCAGGACGACCAGATTTACAAAACCGACAACCAGCAGGAAGACGGCGGAAACCGCAGCGCCTATGAAGCCGCCCACGGCCCGCACTTCCTCAACGTGACGGAACCATGCGCCCGCAGTGAGCGATATGCCAAGCGTCGCGAGCATGACAACGCTGGAGTGACCCAATGAAAAGAAGAACCCGGCGGAAAACGGCGCCTTACCGTCCTGCATGAGTTTGCGAACGGTGTTGTCGATGGCGGCAATATGATCTGCATCAAAAGCGTGCCGCAATCCAAGCATGTAGGCGAGCGCAGCAGCGGCTAGCAGCAAAGGGCGATCATGAAAGGCGGCGAGCGCCCATGCCCAAGCGCCGCCGTTTGCAACGGCCAGCAAGCCCGCCATCGCAGACATTTTCGTTCGAAGACGCTCAGGACGATCATCGAACAAGTTCAGCGCCATCGCTCCTTGTCTCCGCGACGGTTGCGCACAGTCACCGGTGATTTGATCGACATCATTGACTCCCAATAGCGCTGAGTTCAACTGACGCCCGATGTCACACGGAGCGCGGCGCCACTTCGAAGGAGCCGCGTCGCCAGAGTGATTTGTCATTGAGAACGAAAAGCAATGGCGGAGCATGGCCAGATTTTGGTGCTCGGCTTGGGCAACCGGCTCATGATGGATGACGCCGCAGGGCCGATTGCGCTTGAGCGCCTCGCCAGCTGCACGCTCAATGGCGCGACGTTGCGCGACGGCGGCACCATGGGAATGAACCTTCTGCCGGAAATCGAAGATGCCGCCGCGTTGATCGTCGTCGACGCCGCCTCATTCAATGCCGAGCCTGGCGTCGTCCGCGTTTTCGAAGGCGCGGAAATGGACCGGCAGCTCGGCGGCGCCAAACGGACCGCTCATGAGGTCGCCTTGAGCGACCTTATGTCCGCCGCCGCCCTGCAAGGCCTTGCGCCGATGCGGCGGGCGCTTGTCGCGGTGCAGCCGGAGACCATCGCCTGGGGCCTCGAACCGACACCGCGCGTTGCGGCGGCGATTCCGGAGATGGTCGCAGCCGTCGTCGCGCTAACAAATGACTGGCGGGCGTCATGACCACGCTGATTTTCAACAAGCCCCCGCCAACGTTCGACGAACCTACAAGCCTCGTCGCCGCCGTTGTGCGCGAGGTCGCCACTCTTCTGGCGCGCTACGCCGGCACGGGCGAGGAAGGCGCGATCGACCTGCGCACGCTGCCGCTGACTGAAGCGGACCGGCTTGCGTTGCGCGAGAAGCTCGGCGCTGGCGAGGTCCGTGCGCGCATCGACGCTGCGGGCGCGTCCGACATTGAGGAAACCGGAATCGCAGGCGTCTGGTGGATCAGGCACGAAGATTGTGAAGGCAAGCTCATGGCGGAGCAAATCGCCATCACCGCCTGCCCCGCCATTCTCGCCGCCTCTGGTGAGGACATTGCCGCCGGGCTGGCGAAACTTGAGGCAATCTTACGCAGCGAAGGCGGCGGAGGGAGCGCGCCATGACTCAATCGGAAACTGTCGGCGCCATGCTCAATCGCCGCGGCGTCTCACGCCGCGCTTTCATGAAATACGCGTCGTACCTGACCTCAGTGCTGGCGTTGCCGGCGACGGCCGGCGCGGCGATGGCTCAAGGGCTCGCGGCAGCGCGCCGGCAAGCGGTCATCTGGCTGTCGTTTCAGGAGTGCACGGGCTGCACTGAATCTTTGACGCGCGGCTATGGGCCGACGCTTGAAGATCTGATCTTCCAATTCATCTCACTCGATTACCACCATACGCTTCAGGCCGCCTCTGGCGAGGCCGCGGAGGCGGCGCGCCGGCAATCGATGCAGGAGAACAGCGGGCGCTACCTTGTCGTCGTCGACGGCTCGGTTCCCACCCGTGATGGCGGCGTCTATTCGATGATCGCCGGGCGCACCAATATCGATATTCTCGAAGAAACCGTGCGGGATGCCGCGGCGGTGATCGCGGTGGGAACTTGTGCATCATTCGGCGGCCTGCCGTACGCCAACCCCAACCCCACTGGCGCAGTTCCGATTTCGGAGCTGGTCACGGGCAAACCGGTGATCAACGTGTCAGGCTGCCCTCCCATTCCCGAAGCGATGACTGGGACCATCGCGCACTTGCTCGCCTTCGGTGAGCCGCCCGCGCTCGACGGGCATGGGCGCCCCATCGCGTTTTTCGGCGACAGCATCCATGATCGTTGCTATCGCCGCGCCTTTTATGAGCGCGGGCAGTTCGCGGAGAGCTTTGACGACGAAGGCGCGCGCCAGGGCTGGTGCCTGTACAAGCTCGGTTGCAAGGGTCCGATCGCGAACAATGCTTGCGCCACGCTGAAATGGAATGGCGGCGCCTCATTCCCAATCCAGTCGGGGCACGGTTGTTTTGCCTGCGCCGCGCCGAATTTCTGGGATCAAGGCGGATTCTATCGCCCGCTCTCCGCGATTACGCGTGATGCCGGAGGCGTTGCTGCGGCCGCGGCTGCAGCTGGCGCAGTGCTCGGCGCCGGCGCGGCTGTCCTCGCCGGTCAGCGCAAGCGCGAGGCCATGAAAGGAACGGGCAAATGAGTCTGCTCGATTTCGCCCGCGGCCCCGCTCTGCAGATCGCCATCGGGATATTTTGCTTCGGCGTCGCTTGGCGTTTGGCGTCCCTCATTTTCATGCCGCACACGCGCGACCTCACGCCGGCGCGCGCCGGCGCGCTGCCTGGGCCTGCCGCCGCGGTGCGCGAAGTGTTTCGGCGCATGTGGCCGGAGATGCATCCCACCGGGGGCAACCTGTTCACGACTGTGAACGGCTATGTCTTCCACATCGGTCTCGCCATCATTGTGTTCGGCTTCGCGCCGCACATTCTCTTCATCCGCAGCCTCTTTGGCGTCGGCTGGCCCAATCTGCCCACACCCATGATCTATCTTGTCGCGGGGATCACCATCGCGTCGTTGCTGGCGGCCCTGGGCAAACGGATGAGCAGCCCTGTGCTGCGCCTCCTTTCGACGGCGGATGACTACATCAGCTGGCTGCTGACAATCCTGCCGCTTTTGACCGGCTTCGCCGCAACCAGTCACCTCATCGAGCCCTATCCCGACATTCTGGCCATCCACATCATTAGCGTCGCCGCGTTTCTGGCGTGGTTTCCATTCGGCAAGCTCATGCATGCATTCATTGTGTTCGTCTCGCGTGGAACAACGGGAGCGCATCTCAATCACCGTGGAGCGCAGCTATGAGCGAAGCGCAAACCGCCCCGCCCGCGAAGGACGCAAAAGACCTCAACGACGCCGAGTTCGCGGCGGCCACGAACAAGTTCCTCGCGCTCATCGGCGCCGATATTGCGGCCTACGCCGAAGCGTGCGTCCGATGTGGCCAATGCGCAGAGGCGTGCCATTTTCATGAAGCAAGCGGCGACCCCAAGCACACGCCCGCCTACAAGCTTGTCCCCATCGCCAAGGCGCATCGGCGCGCGCACTCGCCGCTAGGCTGGCTTGGGCTTGCGCCGCAAGTCAGCCGCGACGACCTGGCGCACTGGGAAGAGCTGATCTTCGACACCTGCACGATGTGCGGCCGCTGCACGATCGTCTGCCCAATGGCGATTGACGTCTCTTCTATGGTCGCCGCGACCCGCCAAGCATTTGCCGCCGCCGGCCTGGGTCCTGCGGATCTGCGCGCCGCCGCCGACAATTCACGTGACCGCGGCAGCCCGCTGGGGGTCACCGCCGAAGTGCTTCGAGACCGGATCGAGTGGCTGTCGGACGACAATGACGTGCCGATCCCGCTCGACAAGGAAAAGGCTGATGTCCTGCTCACGATCTCCTCGATCGAGATGATGAAGTATCCGCAGTCCGTCGTGGCGATGGCGAAGCTTATGAACGCAGCTGGCGCCAACTGGACCTTCAGCAGCGAGGGATATGAATCCACCAACTTTGGCTTTCTCTCAGGCAGGCCCGACATCGCCAAGACCATGGTCGAGCGCATGGCAAAGGCCGCGGAAAAGGTCGGCGCCAAGATTTTGGTGATCCCGGAATGTGGGCACGCCTTCGGCGTCATGCGGTGGTCCGGCGCCAACATCCTTGGCCGCACGCTGCCGTTCGCGGTGTTGCACATCACCGAGTATCTGGCGCAGCTGAAGCGCGAGGGAAAACTCAAGTTCAATCCGTACGACGCGAAGGTAACCTACCATGACCCGTGTCAAATCTCGCGGCGGGGCGGCGCGACCCAGGATGCGCGCGATTTGCTGGACGGCTTCGCCACGAACTTTCGTGAAATGACGCCGGCGGGTAATCTCAACTGGTGTTGCGGCGGCGGCGGCGGCGTCCAAGCCATGGCTCGCGCGGCCGACCTCCGCCACAAGGTGTTCCAGATCAAGATGGACCAGGTGGCGAAATCCGGTGCCGACGTGATGGTCTCGTCCTGCGCCAATTGCCGGCTCACCATGGATGAAAGCGCCGGCCACTGGCACTGGGACAAGAAGCTCGAAAGTCTGATTGAAGTCCTCGCCGACCACGTCATCGAACAAGGCACAACGCCATGACCCAACGCGTCGTCGTCGATCCGATCACCCGTATCGAGGGGCACCTGCGGATCGAAGTGGAAACTGATGCCGCGGGGGGCGTCACGCAGGCGTACAGTTCCGGCACGATGGTGCGCGGCATCGAGATCATCCTCAGAGACCGCGATCCGCGCGAAGCGTGGGCGTTCGCGCAACGCATCTGCGGGGTCTGCACGCTCGTGCACGGCATCGCCTCGGTGCGCGCGGTCGAGAACGCCCTGGACTACCAGATTCCGGCCAACGCTCAGCTGATCCGCAATCTGATGATCGCAGCCCAGCATGTGCACGATCACGTCATGCACTTCTACCATCTGCATGCGTTGGATTGGGTTGATGTCGTCTCGGCGTTGCGGGCTGATCCGCGCGCAACATCCGCGCTGGCGCAATCAATCTCGTCATATGCGAAATCGAGCCCCGGCTACTTCGCCGACGTTCAGCAGAAGCTCAAGACTTTCGTCGAGTCCGGACAGCTCGGCATCTTCTCCAATGGCTTTTGGGGCCATCCCGAATACAGGTTGCCCCCTGAAGCCAACCTAATGGCGACGGCGCATTATCTTGAAGCTCTCGCCTGGCAACGCGATGTCGTTAAGCTGCACGCCATTTTTGGCGGCAAGAACCCGCACCCGAATTTTCTCGTCGGAGGCTCGCCCAGTCCGATCAGCTCCGCTCCGGGGTATGGCGGCGCGGCGATGACAGCGGTGAACATCGTTACGCTCGAACAGATCCGCGACATCATTCACAAGATGCAAGCCTTCGTGAACGAGGTTTACCTGCCGGATACGCTGGCGATCGCGAGCTTCTACAAAGATTGGTTCGCGCGCGGCGAAGGCGTGGGTAATTTCTTGACCGTTGGAGATTTTCCCGAGCACGGCACAGATGACCGCGCTTCGTGGCTGGTGCCGTCCGGCGCCGTCATTGGACGCGATCTAAGCCACATCGAGCCCGTCGATCTGAACGATCCGGCGCAGGTGCAGGAATTCGTTGCGCACTCCTACTACGACTACACAGGCGGGAAGGAGACAGGGCTCCATCCCTACGCCGGCGAAACAGCGCTGCACTATGACGGCCCCGCCCCGCCGTTCGAGCAACTCGATGTTGAGAAGGGCTATTCGTGGCTCAAGTCGCCGCGGTGGCGGGGACACCCGATGGAAGTCGGCCCGCTTGCGCGTTTGGTCATGCTCTACGCCACCGGCCATGAGCAGACCAAGGCATTGGCAGATTCCGCCCTGCGCCAGCTCGACTTGCCGCTCACCGCGATTTTCTCGACCTTGGGCCGCACCGCGGCGCGCACCATCGAGTCAAAAGTGTTCGCGGACCAGATGGAAATCTGGCTGGACAATCTCATCGCCAATGTCCGCAACGGCGACAGCGCCGTCCACAACAACGCCAAGTGGGATCCCGCGACCTGGCCTCAGCGGGCGCAAGGCGTCGGCTTCATGGAGGCCCCGCGCGGCGCGCTGGCGCACTGGGTTGTCATCAATGATCGCAAGATCGAAAATTATCAGGCGGTCGTGCCGAGCACTTGGAATGCCGGGCCGCGCGACGCCAACGGCGGCATCGGCCCCTATGAAGCGGCGCTGATGGACCGCCACCACCTGCACGATCCGCGACAGCCGCTGGAAATTCAGCGCACGATCCACAGCTTCGATCCGTGCATCGCCTGCGCCGTGCATGTCGTTGATCCGCACGGCGAAGAGATGAGCCGCATCGACGTGCGCTAAGCCGCGCCTAGCAGATCCGCGGCAATTGCTCGCCCGACAGCCAGGCGACAATGCGATTGCCGCCGATGGCGGTCTTCATCTGAACAAAACGGTGAGCATCTTCGACCGCTCCGCCGATGATCGCCGCCTCACGCCCCAACGCATGGGCGCGCATCGCGGCGAGCAGGCGTTCTGCATCCGAGGCAGCGCACACAGCGACAAGCCGGCCCTCGCACGCGACATTGAAAGGATCGAGCCCCAGCAGCTCGCAGGCGCCGCTCACCGCAGGCTTCACAGGAACGGCGGCCTCTTCGATGCGGAAGCCCACCCCCGATTGTTGTGCGAACTCGTTCAGCACGGCCGCGAGCCCGCCGCGGGTAGGATCTCTCAGCGCCCGAATCTCGGCGCCGCTCGCGAACATGGCTTCCACCAGGCCGTGCAGGGGGGCCGTGTCGGAAATGATTTCCGCCTCAAACGACAAACCTTCGCGCAACGCCATAATTGCAATTCCGTGATCTCCGATAGAGCCGCTGACGATAACGCTGTCGCCGGGCCGGATGTTGGCGCCCGAGACTGCGACATTGAGCGGAGCAACGCCGATGCCGGTGGTTGCGATGAAGACGCCGTCGCCCTTGCCGCGCTCGACCACCTTTGTGTCGCCCGTGACAATGCGCACGTTTGCTGCTTTCGCCGCGCGGCCCATGCTCTGCGCAATCCTGGCGAGTTCCGAGAGCGGAAATCCTTCTTCGATGATGAATGCCGCAGTCAAATAGAGCGGGCGCGCGCCTGCCATTGCAACGTCGTTGATTGTGCCGTTGACGGCGAGCGCGCCAATATCTCCACCCGGAAAGAATAACGGCGAGACCACGTGACCGTCTGTTGAGACAACAACGCGCCCGGCGTTCAATTCAATTGCAGCGAAATCGTCGCCACCGCCGCTTGCGCCGAAAGCCGGCGCAAATACCTCCTCGATGAGCTGCGCCGTCGCCCGCCCGCCCGCGCCGTGACTTAGGTCGATGGCGCCGCGTTTGATGTCGAGCCTTGGCCGCCGGTCTTTCGCCATACTCAGGCCAGCGCCTCTTCGCGAAAGCGGCCGTACGTCCAATGCGCCGCGCACGCGCCTTCGGAAGACACCATACACGATCCCATCGGCGTTTCGGGCGTGCATGCCCCGCCAAACAGCTTGCATTCCCTGGGTTGCTTTTGGCCACGCAGGATCGCCGCGCATTCGCACGCCGGATTGTCCGAAGCGCGCAAACCTGGCGTCGCGAAGCGGCGCTCGGCATCGAATTCCGCGAACTCTGGCCGCAACGCGCGCGCGCTTGCCGGCAGGAACCCAAGTCCGCGCCATTCAAAGCTCTCGCGGATGCAAAACACCTCATCCATCAATTCCAGCGCGCGCTGGTTGCCCATGCGGCCAACAGCCCGTTTGTACTGGTTCTCGACTTCGCTTCGCCCCTCATTCAATTGGCGGATCAGCATCAGGATCGCTTGCAGCACATCGACGGGCTCAAACCCCGCAATCACGACTGGCCGGCCACTGGGGCCAGAAAACTCCTCGTATGGCGCGGCGCCGATAATCGTGGAAACGTGCGATGGGCCCACGAAGCCATCAATCAGCGCATCGGCTGCAAGAATGCCGCGCATGGCGGGCGGCGTCATAACGTGATTGCAGAAGATCGAAAGATTGGGGAGGCCGCGCGCGCGCGCCTCTTTCGCAAGCAACGCCGTGGGCGGTGTCGTCGTTTCGAATCCAATCGCAAAAAACACTACCTCGCGACCGGGGTGCGCCTCAGCGATCGAGAGCACGTCCTGCGGCGCATAGACCATGCGAACGTCAGCGCCGGCGGCTCTCGCCTTCCAGAGGCTTGCGCCCTGCGAGCCCGGAACCCGCATCAGATCGCCGTAAACGCACAATATGGTGCCTGGTTGCCGCGCAATGGCGATCGCATCGTCCATGCGCCCCATCGGCAGGACGCAAACCGGGCAGCCCGGCCCATGAATCATCCGCACGTTTCCCGGCAAAAGATCTTCAAGACCGTAACGGGCGATCGCGTGCGTGTGACCGCCGCAGAATTCCATGAGCCGGTACGATTCTTTTTCCTGCGACGCGCGCCCGATTTCGGCGGCGAGCGCACGCGCCAGACGGCCGTCACGAAACTCGTCAACGTATTTCATTTGACTGGCGCCCGATCAAACGCCTCGGCAATTTCGCTCAACGCATCGAGCGTCCTTTGGGCCTCGGCCTCATCGATCTTCGCAAGCGCGTTGCCGACATGCACGAGCACATAATCTCCGATTTCCGGCGGATCGATCAGCGCGAACGAAACCGTACGGCGCACGCCAGATATCTCGACAGCGCCCGCCATCCCGTTTACCGCCACCACGCGTGCAGGAATCGCCAGGCACATCTCAGCGCACTCTCCTTTCGCGCCACGCCATCGCCGCAACGTGTGCCTGACCGAGGCTCAGGCCGCCATCGCCGGCCGGCGCCAAACGCGGCAGAAGTGGCTCCAGGCCGCGCGCGCGCAACCCTTTTAGCACCTGTTCGGTGAGCACGCGATTGGCGAAGCAGCCGCCGCCGAGCGCGACCTGTTTCAGCGCGCGTGCGCGCGCGGCGCCGCCAGCCCACTCGCACAGCGCCTCCGCCAGAACACCGTGAAACAAGGCCGCCCCGGCGCTTGGATCGGCTTCGTCGGCCAGCCGGGCCATCAGCGGCCGCAGGTCGAGCTCGCCATCCACGATGCGCCAAGCCCCGTCGACGACGCGCGGCGCTCCAGCAAGCGCCTCGAGCCGCATCGCCGCCTCGCCTTCATAACTGTTATGGGAACAGACGCCGAGCAGCGCCGCCGCCGCGTCGAATAGGCGCCCGCAGCTGGATGTCCTCTGGGCTCGCCCGTTCATCAACTCCGATACCGCCGCCGCATTGGCCTGGCCAGCGAAGCGGCGCTCAATCTCCTCACTTCGTCCCAAGTCCTGCAACACGGCCGCCCCCATGCGCCATGGCTCGCGCGCCGCAACGTCGCCGCCTGGCTGCTGCAGCGGCCGCAGGCGACCCACGCGCTCAAAGGCGGCGCCGGCGGCCATGATAAGTTCGCCGCCCCACGCTTCGCCTCCCTCGCCGTAGCCGTAGCCATCGAGCGCGAGCCCGAGAAGCGGCCCCTCGACGCCATATTCCGCGGCCACGGCGGCGATATGGGCATGATGATGTTGGACGCGCACCAGCGGCAGCCCCAAGTCTTCGGCGAAACGCGTAGACAGAAAATCCGGATGCAGGTCGCATGCGACGATCTGCGGCTCAATTTCGAGCGTCCTTTGCAGGTGCGCCATGGCGTCTGCGAAAAAATCGTACGTCGCGGCGTTTTCAAGCGCGCCGATATGTTGCGACAGGAACGCCTCGCGCGCCCGCGTCAGGCAAATCGTGTTTTTCAGATGCCCGCCAACAGCCAGCACGCGCGGATATTCCGACGCCAGCTTGATCGGCGCCGGCGCGAATGATCGCGCGCGGCGAATAAAGGCTGGCGCACCGGCAATCACGCGCATGACGGCATCGTCTACGCGAACGCCGATGTCTCGATCATGAGTGACGATCACATCGGCGATATCGCCAAGGCGTGCGCGCGCCTCATCATTGCCGATCACCAGCGGCTCTCCCCCCGGATTGGCCGAGGTCATGATCAACATCAACGGTTGCGGCGCGCTCAGCCAATCTGCGCCAAACGGCCGGCCGGCCGCTTCGTGGAACAACAAATAATGCAAAGGCGTATGTGGCAGCATGACGCCGATTTCGCGCAGGTGCGGCGCGACCGCCTCCGGCAGGCCGCAATCGTCCTGCTTTGCAACAAGCACGATCGGGCGCTGAGCAGAGCGCAGCAGCGCCGCTTCCTCTGCTGACGCATGCGCAATCATACGCACGCTTTCGACATTGGCCGCCATCAGCGCAAAAGGCTTGCCGCCACGCTCCTTGCGCGCGCGCAGCCGCTGAACCGCTGCTCCATTGCGCGCGTCACAGATGAGGTGAAAGCCGCCCAGGCCTTTCAGCGCGACGATCCTGCCCGCCTCTACGTGTCCGATGATTTCACCGATTGGCGTATCCAGGCGGGGTCCGCAAGTTGGGCAGCATGTCGGCTGGGCGTGGAAGCGCCGGTCGGCCGGATCAGCGTATTCAGCGGCGCAGGCCGCGCACATCGCGAACGGCGCCATTGTCGTGTTAGGGCGGTCATACGGCAGTGCGCACGTGATCGTGTACCGCGGGCCGCAGTGCGTGCAGTTCTGAAACGGAAAGAGGTAACGCCGGTCGCTGGGTTCGAAGAGCTCCGCGAGGCAAGCGTCGCATACGCTTGCGTCCGGTGAGATCGCGGTTGCAATGGGCCCGCCAGCGCTGCGCGCAATCTCGAACCCTCGGCCACCTGTGGGTGCGATGCTGTCCTGTTCCAGCGCTTCGATGCGCGCGAGCGGGGGCGCTTCGTCGCGCAGCGCCTGCAGGAAATCATCGAGCGCACGCCCTTCGATCTCCAGCAGCACGCCATCGGAATCGTTGCGCACCCAGCCACTGAGCGCTTCGCGCGTGGCAAGCCGATAGACGTGCGGACGAAAGCCTACGCCCTGCACCGCGCCGCGAATGCGCACCCGCCGCCGCTGCAGGGGCGCGTTCACATCCATTTCAGGCCCCGGCGCTCCGCTCGCGCTCAGCTCCCGGCGAGAGGTTTGCGCCGCGTCGGCGGCGCAGCCAATCGAGCCAGGCTTTCATGCCTTCGCCCGACTTCACCGAAACCTCAATCACGTCGATGCCGGGATTGATCTTGCGAGCGTTCTCAGCGCAGCATGCGACGTCAAGATCGACGTACGGGAGCAGATCGGTCTTCGTCAGCAGCAGGAGCGACGAGGCCGCAAACATGTCCGGATATTTGAGCGGCTTGTCATCGCCCTCCGTTACGGAGAGCAACACCACCTTCGCGTCCTCGCCCAGATCAAACCCTGACGGGCAGACCAAATTGCCGACATTCTCGATGAACAAAATGCTGCTTCCGGCCAGATCGAGATGATCCATGGCATGACCCACCATGTGCGCATCAAGATGGCAGCCCTTGCCCGTATTGATCTGAATCGCGGGCGCGCCTGTTTCGCGGATCTTGCGCGCGTCGTTGGCGGTCTCCTGGTCGCCCTCGATCACCGCGACCGGCGCCTCACCAGCGAGCGCCTTAATCGTCTCCACAAGCAACGTTGTCTTCCCCGCTCCCGGGCTTGAGACAAGGTTGAGCGCCAACACGTTGCGCGACGCCAGCCGTCGGCGATTGTCCGCCGCGTAGCTGTCGTTTTTTGCCAGAATATTTTGTTCGATTTCAACGATCCGCGCCTGTGAGAGCCCTGGGACGTGCACCCCCGCGGCCCCAGCGCCAAAATCGAGACTGTGAGCGTGCGCGTGCTCTTGCCCATGATGATGGTGATGCGCGTGCCCCTCCGGGCCATCGATGCGCATCTCGCCCTCGCCGCAACCGCAAACCTTGCACATCAGGCCGCCTCCAGGTCCTTGACCCGTAATTCTTCACCTCCGGTAACATAGAGCCCGGCGCCGCCGCAGTTTGGACATGGATCAAATCGGGCGGCGATTTCCACTTCCCCCCGGCAGTCTACGCACCACGCCTTTCCTCTCGGTCGCAGGATCTCAAGCGTCGCCCCTTCCGCCATCGTACCCCGCGTTACCGCCTCAAAGCAGAACGCAAGCGCCGCGGGCTCGGCATGCGAAAGCGCGCCCACCTCGATGCGCACCAGTTTGATCGTAGAGAGCCCCTGCCGCCGCGCTTCGCCTTCGGCGATTTCGACAATGCTCTCGCAAAGGGACATTTCGTGCATTGGCGATGCTCAGGCGCCGGCAACTCCGAGGGCCAAAGTCTGCGCCCCGGCGCCCGGCCTTGTCCAGCGCCGGCGCACGCCAGCCAGGGCAGCGGCTCCGCTCAATGCGCACATCGGGATCGCCGCCGGGGACAAGCGTCCCCGGCGCACGCTCATCCGTTCTGAACGGAATTGACCCAGCGTTGGACCAGCAGCTCCGTGACGGAAAGCGGCGTGGCGCCGTTGCCAACCACAGTGTCGTGGAAGCCTTTCAAGTCGAAGCGATCGCCCAGAGCCGTCTGCGCGGCGGAACGCGCACGCAAGATCGCCTGCTTGCCGACCATGTATGAGCACGCCTGCCCGGGCCATACGCAATACCGTTCGATCTCCGTCGTGATTGGCCCCAGCGCATCTCCCGTCGCCTCCGACATGGATTGGATGGCCTGCTCGCGTGTCCAGCGCTTGGCATGAATGCCGGTATCGACAACCAGTCGCGATGCGCGGAACGTCGCGGACTGCAGATACCCCAAACGATTGATGGGGTTGTTCGCGTATGCGCCCGCTTCATCCATCAATTGCTCTGAGTACAGAGCCCACCCTTCGGCGTAGGCGGCGAAAAACATCAAGGCGCTGCGGATAAACGGAATGTCTTGCGCCTCCTGCTGAAGCGCGAACTGCCAGTGGTGACCTGGAATCCCCTCGTGATAGGTCAGCGTTTCCAGGCCGAATTTTGCGAGGTCGCGCATGTCGCGAAGGTTTATATAATAGACGCCAGGCCGCGAACCGTCCAAGGCGGCCACGTTATAATAGCCGCCGGGCGCTCCCGCTTCCGTGTATTCCGGCACACGCCTGATTTCGAGCTGCGCGCGGGCTTGTCTGCCGAAGAACTGCGGCATCAACGCTGCTGTCCGATGCACGAGCGCGTTCAGATCCTGCAGGCACTGCTCGCGGCCGGCATTTGTATTCGGGTAAAGCTGATCCGGCCGCCGCCCAATTTCCTGCAGGCGCTGCGCCGCAGTTCCCCGCGTCAATCCTTGCGCCCGCAAGATTGCATCCATCTCGCTCGTATGCTGCGCGATGAGATCGAGCCCCATCTGGTGGATTTCATCGGGGTTCATCGTCGTGGTGGTCTGCACGCGCAGTGCGGTCGCGTACAATTCCTCTCCACGCGGCAGGCGCCACACGCCCGCGTCATGGGTCGCACCGGCGCGTATTGCGCGCAGCGCCTCGATCTGACGGCCGTACGCCGGCAACACTTCGTCGCGTACAAGCGCCTCAGCGCGAGCCACAAGGGCCGCCCGTTCCGACTCCGGGATCTCCTCAACATTGCCGAGCCGATTGGCAAACGAAGCGACAATGGCCGTCTGGGCTGCTGGCGTGCGCGCGAACAGTTCTTGCTGCTCCAAAGCGCGATCAATTGCGAAATCCGGAGGCACGACGCCCGCGCTGGCGTCCGCCGCGATCAGCCTGCTCTCCTCATCGAGCACTCCGGCGAAGGCTGTGATGCGTGCAAGATAGCCTTCCACTTGTTCGCGCGAGCCGATCGGGTGCTGACTGGCCAAGAAATCCGGGATGTTGACGTACGAGCCGGTCAGCTGACTAACGACGTAAGGGTAACGCGCGCTCGGTTCGAAGGAGATGTCAGCAGCATTGTCCGAGAGCGAGGTCGTGACGACATCAAGGGTGACCTGATCGGACTCAGAGAGCCCTGCTCTGTCGATGGCGCCGAGATCGCGAAGCCCTGCTTCAAGGATGCCGCGGAACCGCGCGAGGCCTGCGCGGGTGGGGTCCGAGAGCCGGTTCAGATAAGCGCCGCCGGCTTGCTCCACCGAGACCGAAAGGCTGGTCGCCGTCTCAGGCGACTCGCGCAGAAACTCTGTCACCAGGCGGTCCAACACATCCGCCAATTGGCGATCCGCCGCAACGCGGCTTGAGCATGCCGCCACAACCGCGCTGGCGGCGGTCGCGCCGAGAAGGCTACGCCTGGAGAATTGCATCCAACATCCCTTTCAATTTCGAATTCCGGTTTCGCCGGCGCCGGATCCCACACGCCCAGTCATCCCCCTTTGCTCATATTCAAGGCAGTCTGACCAGCGGGATGGCGACGGCCTCCCTCAAAATCACGTCAAACCACCATCATTCTCGCTTTGCTGTTCACCCTGAACAGCCCCCGCTAGGGGGGACGGATTCGGACAATTGCGCTAAAAAAAGCGGCGGGCGGCATCGCTGTTTTTCAAATTTATGCTATTTCCCAAATTTATGCGTTACCTCCTATCCGCCCTCGCTCTCACCTTTGCCGCCGCCTGCGCGGAAACCGGCCCGCAAGGGCCTCAGCTCCTGCCGCTCGCTGCTGGAAGCCATTACGGCTACCAAGCCGAGCGCATCGCGCCGGGGGTGCATCTCCTCGGACAAGGATCTGAGTTTCACATTCAGCCCAGAGGCAATGTCGGCGTCATCGAACAGGCGGACGGCATAGTGCTTGTGGACAGCGGCGGATCGCCCGCAGGCGCTGAGCAGGTCATCGCGTTCATCAGGTCAATTTCCAACAAGCCGGTAACCGCCATCATCCTCACGCACTGGCATGGCGACCATGTTCTCGGCGTGTCGCGCCTTCTCCAGGAGTGGCCGCAGGCGCGCGTCATTTCAACAGGCCCGACCCGTGACATGCTCACCGACGCCGGCGCCGATCGCTACATGCCGGGCGACAATGCCGAAGCGAACGCAGCCTACATGGCCAACGTTCAGGGCGGCGTCGATTTCCTCCGGCAGGCCGCGCAAGACCAAAACCTGCAGGAAGCAGATCGCACCGGCTTTGGGCAAGCCGCACAGGAATACGAGCAATTTGGACACGAAATGGCGAGCGCGCGCCGCGTAGCGCCGACAGAGGTATTTGCCAGCAGCCTCACCCTGCCAGATCGGGCGCACCCGGTGGAGATTCGCTTTTTTGGGCGCGCCAACACCGCGGGCGACGCGGTCATCTGGTTGCCGCGGCAGCGCGTTGTGTTTACCGGAGACGTGATCGTCGCTCCAATTCCTTATGGCTTCAACTCTTATCCTGCGGATTGGATTGAGGTCCTGAATCAGATCAAGGCACTCGATTTCGCGGTGTTGGCGCCAGGCCATGGCCGGCCAATGCACGATAGCGCCTATCTCGATCAGCTCACTTCGATGCTGACAAGCGTGCGAGCGCAAGTCGCGCCTCTCGCCGCGACGGAGACGGCGACGGACGCAGCAGGCGCGCAGATCAATCTCGACGAAGCGCGAGATGCGATCGCCGGCGAGGATATCTGGCTGCGCCGCTGGTTTCGCAACTATTGGCAGGGCCCGATCGCCTCCAGCGCCCTGCGCGAGGCGCGCGGACAACCAATCATACAAGGCGGAGAGTAGGTTGTGGCGGCGCGCGGCGCTGATGCGCCGCGCCACACCCCGCCAAACCAGCTCTCAATTTCTTGGTGATTTCTTCTTACGGCTTGTCGTTGGCGCCAGCACCCAGCTGAGTGTTACGACTTCCCCGTTTCCGCCGGCGCTCTCCGCCAACAAGTCGCCGATCGCCTCGAGATGCTCATTCATCTTTGCGAGCGTCGCCTGATCCGGGCGCCCGATGAGCCGTGCAAATCTGAGATTTCTGCCAGCGCCCGAGACCCGGCAATGCGAGGCGCTGCGCCCGCGCGCGAAATCACGGCTTGCCTGTTTGCAGATGGACCCAACGATCGCGTTTATGTCGCGGGCGTTGCGCGGGTCTTTGAGCGCCTCGGTCATTCGCATCCGGCGCGAAGGAACATCGTAGAGTTGCTCCGGCTTTTTCGCGATCTGCCGCGCGCCCGCTTCAGTCAGGAGGCCGACGGCCAACAGGCGTTCTACGTGATAATAAAGTGATGAGGGCGCAGCCCCGATGAGATCGGCGATTTCGCGCACCGAGAGCGGCCCAAATGCGGCGACCATGGAGTAGATCGCGCCTCGCGCCGGGGAGACCACCGCCCTCAACTGCTCGGGCTTGACGACCTGATACGCTGCAGCAGCCGCGCCTCGCGAAGCCAGCTTGACCGTCATGTCGCCCCCTTTTTCGCCGCCCGAACCTGCGCGCTGGCCAACCGATCACGCTGTAGCACAGTGACAGCAGCTTGCGGACAGCGCCACGGCGCATGGCTCCGCCGCCGGCTGAATGAGACGCAGAAGCCAATGAAAACTGGAGCGGGCGATGAGATTCGAACTCACGACCCCAACCTTGGCAATGCCTCCAGGGTCATAATTGCGCACGTTGCCGGGTGTTGCCGGACGTGTCGTTTTCCCTGCATTTGCAATATGTTATGCTCACATCGCGATTAGCGCTGATGGGCGCGTCTAGGCGCTGATTGCCCCTCTCGTGGTGACCATGTGGTGACCAAAAATCTGGACTGCGCACGAATGCAAGCACCTCAACGGCTGACGAAACGCGTCATCGACGCCGCCCAGCCCCACGCCGAAAAAGCATACTGCATTTGGGATAGCGACGTAAAAGGCTTCCGCCTCCGGGTCCGCCCAAGCGGTCGCAAGACGTTCGAACTCAAGTACCGCGCCGGCCGCCGCCAGCGCCTTTTCGTGATCGGCGACTACGGGCCCTTCACAGCTGAGAAGGCGCGCAAGGCCGCCGAAGACGCCAAGCACAACGCAAGCCGCGGCGGCGATCCCCAGCACGAAAAGGAAGTGCGCCGCAACGCGGCGACAATCGCTGAGTTGATTCAGCTCTATCTGACCGAAGGCCGCATCGATAAGCCCGGGAAGCGGGAAAGCTCGTGGCGGACAGACGAACGCGACCTGCGCTGCCATGTGGAGCCCCTCCTGGGCGCCTACAGCATCAACGCGCTGACGACCCCCGACATTTCTCGCTGGCAGCGGGACGTCGCAAACTTCAAGACCGCGCGTACCCAGAAGCTGGGCTTTCGCCGGAAATCGACGATCCTGGGCGGTCCTAAGGTGGTGGGCCGGGCAACCCGCACGCTCTGCGCAATGCTGAACTGGGCGATCAAGCGCGAGCTGATTAAGGACAACCCCGCCGCGCGCGCGGCCAAGCCGCCGGACCGGCTGCGCGAGCGCTTTCTCACCGACGAGGAAGCGGTGCACCTATTCGAAGTGCTGGACGCTATGGAGGCGTGCGCCGAGATACGGGAGGACCATGCCGACCTCTTCCGCATGATCGCCCTGACGGGCGCGAGGCTCGCCGAGATGCGCGATCTGGCGTGGTCCGAGATCGATTTCTCGCGGCCGGCCATTATCCTTCAGCCGGAGCGTCACAAGGCCGGACGGACCGGTCGCAAAGTGATCAATCTCAACGCCGCCGCAGTCGAGATACTGAAACGTCGCGCCAACGAGACCGCCTGGGTGTTCGCCAAGCCGCCGCCGTTCAAAGGAGCGATGGAAACACCGCGCAAGGCGTGGGCGGCGGTGATCGCTCGGGCGAAGTTTGAGGACCTGCGCATTCACGACCTGCGCCACACCTTCGCGTCGCTTCTGATAAAAGACGGCCACAGCCTAGCTTTTGTGCAGAAAGCTCTTGGCCACTCACGACCGGAAGTGACGGCGCGTTACGCCCACCTCAAAGACGAAGCCACTCGCGCCGCCTTCGATCACGTCGGCGCTGTCTACACTCGCCGCCGCGAGACCGGCCAGTCGGCCGAGACCTGAGGCACTATGCACAAAGCAGGCATCAAAGGCTTTCCCATCGGCGAAGACGCACATCAGGGATAGATTCGAATTCGTTTCGCGCCCAATCCCCCAGAAACCCGCCCGCGCTCTACGTTGAGAGATATTCGAAATCGGCCAGTTGGGAGCCGAGAATATCAGCGCCGCTTAAGTCTCCGGCAGTCGCTGGATGAAACGCCGGCTCCGCCCACTGATATCGCGGTGGCCAGGTTATGCCTTCGCACACTGCCTTCAGTTCTTCACGGATCTCTTCGTCTGTGGCGACGCGTGAAGCGTTCGGACACAACACCGCGATCAGAGCGACCTTTATGCTCTCAGCGTCCCAATGCGGGGAGGCCACGAACCGCAACTGATCAATCGAGCGATACACCCGACCGACCGGCGAGTCGGCCTTGCTATGACGACTGCGCACGCGATCCTGAAATGGCTTTGTCGCCGCATCAAAGTCATCAGGAAAAGCGAAGCGTCCCAACTTGCGTTCAATAGCTGCGGCAAAACGGATGGCGCGATCTTGACTGGTGAAACCATCCTGCCGGTCCCACCCGGCCAACAGTTCTTTGCTCACGCTCATGATGCGCGCGAGATCGACGAAGATCCCCTCGGCAGGAGGATGTTCGAGTGTCGTCAGAGAAGGAAATCGGCCATTGGCAATTTCTTTTTGCTTGGAATCCAGTCGAACCAGCGGACTGACCGCAACCACCGGCTTGTCCGGCGTAAGACGCACGACATCGCAGGTTTGAGAAACGACAACGAGACCCGCAACATTGTCTGGGTTCTCACGCGCATCAAATGCCTCGCCAGTCTCGGACCTATCTGCGAACAAGAATCCGCCAACCCCCAGGGCGTAGTCGCCCTGACGCCATTTAAGGAGCTTCTCTTCGAGAGACTCCGCGGCTGATTTCTCGTCGGTCACTGGCGACAGGCATTCTCTAACCGCGCTTCATCGGGATGCGACGCGAGCGACTAGCTTTGGATGGAATAGGCGCACCATCATCCGATTCTGCATCCGTTGCAGAATCGGAAAAATATCCGATCCCAAGTGTGCGCGTGCGAAGGCTCGGATGACCTTCCGCAGAATTGGTAATGACCAGCCTGCCCTGTCCGCGACCCAGCACGATCTGTGCTTCTTGAAAACGGCCCTGCGTCAGCAGAGCAAGCGGCGTCGTGCCGAGAAAATCAGGCATGGCGAGCGCCAGCCGATTAGCCTCGGATGATCCGCGGTCGATGTAGCGCAGGACCGTAAGGAGTTCAGCCAAACGCGCTTGATTTGCGCTCCGCACCGGCCCGCCTTGCGACCAATTGTGAAGCGTGCGTCGATCGACTTCCAAGAGGCTCGCAAGCTCGTCCCAGGTAAAGTTGGTCAGGCGCCGAACCTCATAGAGGTTCTCGCGCGCAGCCTCCTTATTCACGGCCGCTCCCATCTCTTTGATCGGCGTCGACAGATCCGGAAGCCGGCAACGAACAAAGTCATCGTCTTGCCAGTCGAGAAAATTGCTGGTCTGGCGAAGGTTCACTGAATGCCACAGAAGCGTCGACACGTCGCCCGGAGGCGAAGCGGAGCTGATGTCGGTTGTGAACTCACGCATGCGCAGTGGTTTCAGATCGAGCACACGACTGCGATCGCGACGAGAAAAACCGCGCGGACGCGAATAGTCATAAGCTAGCGCCATCTCAGACCTCCTCACCGCCAAATACTTCAATCAATTTGGGTTGCGCTGCCCAATAGAAAAACGTGTTGATACGCGTCGCCAATTCATAAACTAGGTTTGCGGCGCTCTCTGGATCGAAAGGTATCGGCGCCGGCTGATGATCTCGAAAGGAGTCGAGATCGAATATCCAGGACTTTTCTTCGATCGGCGGCAAAAGCCCAAGATCATGCGTGGCGCGCGCCGGCATAAGGCCCCAACGCAGAAGCAGGTTGCCTTCCTTCGTATTGCAGAGCGCCTCGGTCAGACTGTGTTGGATATGCTCTCTCAGCACAGACGAACTGAAGCTGCCAATCTGCGGGACAAAAAGCTCGCCAAGCACTTCCATCTGAGGCGGCACGATCTGATTGACGAAGCGCACGCCCGTGCGCGTCACAACAGTCGGATTGATCGTCTTGGCCATCGCCTCCAACACTTCGCCCAGTCGTTCTTTGAACTCGACGCGATTGGTGTAGTTCTTGGTTTGGAAGGCGACGAAGTCTGGCGCGAGCGAGATTGCCCAGGTTCTTTCCGGATCGCTGAAGCGCCACGTCGTCGTCTCCTTGAGCGAGGGCGCATTACCTTCAGCCACTTGCACCGACAAAGCTGGTTGAGCTTCCGCCAACGGATAAGCGTGACGGATCATCTCCTGAAACGGGGCGACGAATTCGCGTTTCTGGATCGAGAAAATCTCGGCGAAGCGGAGCTGCGCCAAAACGCCGGTTAACGGGGCGCGCTTGAGTTCAATGCGCTTTTCAGCCGGGGGACCGAAGAGTGGATCGACTTCGGACTTCGGCATTGGCTGTTCCCCTTCACGAAGCAGGACCATACTTGTGGGAAATAGATTGGGAAATAGTTTTCTCCAGGCCTTGCGCTCTCACGTTTCCGTGCTAAATTGGGAAATAGATTGGGAAATAAGATTTTGGAGAGGTTAATTCGGGCGAAGGGAGGCGTCCGGGTTCCGCAGAAGAGGAACTTGCGACAATGCCAGATGGACTTAGCCCCTTGGGAGGCCGGCGCACGCTTACGCTCGCCGATGAACTCCTCATCGACATCGCCATCAAAATTCAGCTTCCGCCGGGCCTCTACGCGCTGGCGCTTGATCGCTACCAGACGATCTCAGATTGGATGGAACGTCCCGGGAGCCCGCTCCGCGGTCTGATTGACCAAATTCATGCTCAAGGCTCCGTGTTCATCGGTGCCACCATTCGTTGCCGCGACGACGAAGACTTGTTCGACCTCGACATGGTCGCAGAGCTGTTGGTGTCAGAATGGATCGAGCCGGAAGCGGCGCTCGATCTCGTTGAAGAAGCACTCGCTGGCGCGAAAGGCTCTCGCTACTGGGACAAGACCGACAGGCAGACGCGCTGCGTCACCGTTGAATACGCAGAGATGCATATCGACGTGACACCGATTGTGCGGCTGGCAAACACGCCAAATCGTGTCGGCCATATCTTTCATGCGAAGAAAGGCACGCCCGTCTCGCAGCATCGTCGCATCCAGGCCAACCCGTGGGGCTTTGGCCGCTGGTATGCCGGCCGGACGCCCGCCGATGACTGGTTCGGCGACCTTCTGCTTGAACGCGCGCTTTCAGGCGATCGGATCGTCGCCAAGTCGGCTGACGTTGAACCGCTGCCCGGACAAAAAGAGCTTTATCGAAAGGCGCGCGCAACTGTTGCCTTGCAACTCATCAAGCGTCACGTGCAAATGCTCTACGAGCGGCGGCCAAACCTCCGACGCCCGCCGTCAGTGGCGCTCTCGTGTAGCGTTGGTTGGAACGCCGGCGGTGAACGCACGCTTCTCGACGAAGTCATCCATCAGGCCGCGGCATTTCGCGCTGAACTCATCAACGCTAATGCGACTGCCGAACACGTAGAGATTAGAAACCCCGCCTGGGAACCGGATCTCTTTACCGATCGCTGGCCAGAGAACCTCGACACGCAGCGCCTTTTCATCAACGACCTCAACCGCTTCATCGCAGCTCTCGAAAAAGCGCGCACCGCTACAAACGATGAACTGGAACGCATCTTCGCCACCCTTTTCGGCGAGCGCGTGACGACCGATGTGCTCATCGAAAAAGCCGCACGTGAGGGTGCCCGCTTCAGCGCCGTCGGTCCAAGTGTCCAACCGCGATCCGGCAGGGTCATCGCAAGCACCTCCACGCTTGGCGCTGGCTCGGCAATTCGCCCGCGCGAGCAAACCTTCTTTGGCAGCGATAGCTAACCCATGCGGCCGTTTTCGCTCTCTGATCAGCAGCGTGCGATTGCGGCTGACTGGACCTCATTTCGAATCGTCTCAGAAGGTCCCTGGTGGACGACATGGGAAGGCGTGCTCACGCCGAACAAGACGAGCTACCGCGTGCAGGTGACCCTGGAAGCTCGCACACGATTGGCGTGGGGCGCCTATGTGCGCCCTCAATCAATCTTTCCGCGTGTGGTCGTGCTCTCTCCACGTCTGGAGCCACGCAACGGCTATCTTCCCCATGTCTACATGGACCGCGAAGACCCACCGGCCTCGCCGCTCTGTCTCCACTTGCCTACGTTTGATCAGTGGAGGCCAGGCGATCCTCTGACGGAAACTACTCTGCCGTGGGCTTCACTCTGGCTTTTCTATTATGAGTTTTGGCGTGAAACAGACGTGTGGATCGGCGGCGGCATGCACGTCGGCGAGCCGGAGTACGAGGCATGGAGAAAGACGCAAGCGCCAGTGGAGCAGGAGCTGGACGCTCCCGCGAGAGCGGGACCTTACAGACGCTCCGCACACCTCTCAGCTTTCCGCATGACCGGGACTTTCGCATCCTTTCCCTTGATGGCGGCGGCATCAAAGGGATTTTTACTGCCGCCTTCTTGGCACGCGTGGAACTAGAGTTCCTGAACGGCGAGTCTATCGGAAAATGTTTTGATCTCGTCGCCGGCACATCAACTGGCGGTCTTATTGCGCTCTGCCTCGCGGCCGGCAAGACAGCGCAAGACGTGCTCAAACTCTACCTCGAAAACGGTGCCGCCATTTTCGATCCGGTTTCGTGGCGCGTTCTGAAAGCCGGGTTCGCCAGTGCTCCATTGCATAATGCGGTCAGCGACGTTCTCGGAGACCGCGTGCTCGGCGAATCGTCCCTTCGCCTCTGCATTCCTGCCGTTAACGCCCGTAAGGCCGAGCCTTGCATGTTCAAAACGCCGCATCATCCAGATTATGAATGGGATGCCGCTGAGCGCATGATCGATGTCGCACTAGCGACGACAGCGGCACCAACTTTTTTTCAGCCGCATTCCACCGACAATTACGTTCTTCTCGATGGCGGTCTCATCGCCAACAATCCGGTGATGGTCGCTTTGGTCGACGCGCTCTCCTGCTTTGACATCGCGCGGCGCCAGGTGCGCATTTTGTCGATAGGCACCGGAGCTCCACAGCCGATCGTAACTGAAGAACAGATGACCGGTGGCCGGAAAGCTTGGAGCACAATCCACGACAGCTTCATCTACTACGCCGACAAGAACGCCACCGGTCAGGCAGGCCTTTTGATTGGCCGGGATCGCTTGATCCGGGTCACGCCCGAGGGCGACGATGCCATGATTGATATGACTGACGCCGCTAGCGCCATCGAACGCCTGCCGGTCGCGGCAGAAGCCGCTGTGGGGGCATACGCCGAGAAGATCGCTGCAATGCTCAGGACGAGCGCCGAACCAGCTGACTTTTACCACGGCCCGCGCGCTGTCGGTCGTAATTGGGCTGACGTGCCATCGTGAACGACAGCAATTGGTGCGAGCGTCACCAGTCCGCCAAACGTGCCAAGGAGTGCCCTCGACTCACATCCGCAATCAATCCCAGCAACAACCAACTTCCGAAAATGGCCCACTAGAGGCATCGCGACCATCTCAACGCTCCGAAGTGGATTGGCGCTTTCGCCCTTCTGCGTAAGCGTCGAGGTCCGCCGGGTCATATCCCACAAGCTTGCTCGTGATCTTCACGTAACGCGGTCCGCGACCGTCGCAGCGCATCTTGTCCAGTGTCGACTTCGAAAGACCAAGACGCGCGGCCGCTTCGCGCACACGTAGAAGTCCGTTAGGAGGCCGAGCAATCAAAGGCGCCGGTTTGGAGGCTCGCACCGACTTGGATTGGTTCGCTGGTATTGGCAGGCGCGCTCCATTGTCCGTTCCCATTGTCGCGGCGCGCATCGGCGTGGCCGCAATTGACGCGAACAAATCCGGCTGGGCACGCACTTGATCTCGGCCATTCTTGTGGTTGGATTTGCGTTTCATCACTGATACCGCCGCAAGACGATGTCACGCGTTACCAGCACGCGAACCGGCGCCCCTGCCCTGACACGAAGTGTCGGGCGAACGGCCAACTCGCGATCGACAATGCGAGCACCGGATTGCGCGGCCTGCTGCGCAGCGGCGTCGCCCAGGCTCTGCGAGAAACCGCTCGATTCGCTGTCCTCGGCTTCGTTGGCCGCGACCGTGATGATCGACGAGAGCGCGATAGCGGCGGCGAGACGATCGAGATGATTGTCCGTCCGATCCGTCAGCCCTGATGCGCCGGTCGCATCGCTCGCGTCCATGCTCTCAAGGTTGATGCTCCAGCCGTTGGGCAGAATGAGCCTATTCCAGGCAAGCAAGATGCGGTTGTCGCCATGGCGCGCGCCGTCACGATACGTGCCGATGAGCCGCGATCCCTGCGGAATGAGCAAGTGATCACCGGTCACACTGTCATAGACCGGAGCTGTCACTTGCGCGATCACGCGACCGGGCAAGTCCGAATTGAGCGCCGTAACGAGTGCAGCAGGAATGACGTGCCCCGCTTGCAGTTCGTAGCGCGAGCGCGGCGGCGAGAGCCGCGCGTCGAGGCGGCCGACGTCCTCGTCTGTCGTCGTGCCGGCGTCACGCGCGGCAAACAGAATAGGCGAGGCCCGCGCCAATTCTTGCGGGTCAGGCGGCGTCTCGCGCGCGTCCGATGCATCTTGACCAGCGTCCCGCGCACCAACCCACATCGGATCGGCCGGCGGCATCAGTTCGGCGCCATCTGTTTCGAGCGGCTCGCTCTCCAGACCGAGCGTCTCGCCGCCGATCAACGCGCGCGCATCATAATCCGCCGACGCCTGTTGAATGGATTCAGGCGGCCCGCCCGCCGCGGCGACGGCGGCTTCAGCGGCGCCGCCGCTGCGGCCGGGTCGCTCCGACAGTCCACTGACCAATGCAAAGGTAATCACCAGACCTGCGAGCACGAGCCCCGCAAAGATGACTTTCCGCGACAAGCGCTTCGGCGAAGGCGGCCGTGCGCGCAGCGCCACATCAGGCGGCGGCGTCACCGGCGTGGAGGATGAGTCGTTCATCGCCCTGCTCCTTCGCGGTCTATGCGAACGACAATGGGTGAACGCGCGCCAAGCCGGAGTTCGGCGCGATCGAACAGGCGATCGACGACGTAGCGTTGGCCCTGGACGCGATAGTTCGTGATCTCGGCGCCTTCGCCGGTGATGACAAAGAGCGGCGGCATGTCGCTGGCGATGACGCCAGCTGGAAATTCGATCCAGGTGCGGCGGCCATCGTCGAACACCCTGCTCGGCGTCCAGACCGGCGCGCGGCCGCGCACGGCGCGCACCCGATACGTGAAGTTGAGCCGGTCGATGCTCGGTATTCCGCCGGCACTTGCCGAGGCGTTCTGCGGATAAGACCATGCCACTTGCGCGGCGTAGGTTTGCCCGGCTTGCGAGACGGCTTCGACGAGATAGGTGCGGCGGTCAGTGATGAGCACGATGTTGGTGCGGAGGCCCGAGCTCTGCGGCTTCACCAGCACAATCGTGCGCGGCTCGGCTTCGGCTTCTCCGGTCGCCTCCGTCACCATCCAGCGCGAGGTGTCGCCGGCGGCGATGTCGGTGAGCGTCTCGCCCGGCTCCAACAGGATGGTCGAGATATAGTTCGGGTTGGTGTAAAGCTCGAAGATCGCGCCAGGCTGATAGGTGAAGACGTGGCGCGCCTGATAGAAGGCGTCCCGCGTCGGCCGCTGGCGCGCGGCGGTGTTGGCCTCGGCCAGGACTTGCAGAGGCGGCGCTTCGCGGCTGCGGCGCTGGCGCGGCGGCTCCGGCGGCGGCGCTGGGACTTCAAGCATACCGCGCAGCTCCGCTTCCACCGTTTCGACGCCGTCGCCTTCAGCGACGGGCGCGATGTCGGTGGTGGCGCATGCGGTGAGCGCGCTCGATGCGAGCAAGAGGATGGCGAGGCGTTTCATCGAGAACTCCCAGATTCGCGTGACCAGCTGAAATCGGAAATCAGCAGTCCGAGTGGGTTGGCGGCGACTTCATCGGCCGTACGCGGCGCTCGCGTCGTGACGGTGAAGACACCAGCATAGATTTCGCCGTCGCTTGTGCCGGTGGCGTTGGTGGCGCGCTCGACCCAGGTCACTTCCCAGGTGTTTCCCGAACGCGCCATAATCGAGCGGATCTGCACGGTGCGACCGACGCGGCCGAGCGAGAGGAACGGATCGTCCTGGCGTGCGATCTCGGAGAGCTGCGCGCCAGCCTGCGGCGTGAGGAAGCGATACGCTTCCAGCCAGTTCTCGCGCAGCACGACGCCGTCCGTCGGCAGTGAGCGCACAAGTCGAACAAAACGCCCAAGATGGTGCGCGATCTGCGCATTGGTCGGCGACCACCGGCCCTCGGCGGCGCGAACCTGCATCACCTGCCCTTCGGGCGAGACCTCGACCACATGCACAAAGGTGCGCTGGTTGAGCGCCACCAACGTCAGCGAGACACCAAGCGCAGCCGCAAGGCCGAGACCAGCGAACGCTGTCATGCGCCAGGCGCGCGCTGACAGCACGGCCGAGCCCATGCGCGCATCCCATTCCTGACGCGCGCGAGCGTACGGCGTGTCGGGCTGGTCGGCAGCGAACGTCTTGGTTGGCGCACGAAATGTGAAGGTCATGATTTGCCCCCATTGAACTTCGGATTGTTTTGAGACGGACGCGGCTGCATCGCCGCGTAATTGATGGCGCGCTGACCGCCGCCGGACGCAGCCCCGCCCGATCCGCCGCCGCGCGGGCCGGGCCGCTTGCCGGCGATGAAGCGACCGGCGCCGCCCATCAGCGCGCCGCCGGCATTCCAGGCGGCTCGCGCGCCTTGCGCCGCGATGAAGCCAGCGCCCACAGTAGAGAAGCCAGCGCCAACAGCGGTGCGGATCGCGTCAGAGCCCGACAGATGCGGCTGGCCTTGCACCACTTCGCTCGCGAGCGATGGGCCAAACCATGCGAGCGCCAGAACCGTGAGGCCAAACAGCAGCACGTTGAGCGCACCGCCATCATCAAGGACGAGCGTTGTCGGCAGTGTGCCCACAAACGTGATCGATACTGACGCTATGAGCGCCAGCACGAAGAGCCGCACGGCCGACCCGGCGACCCAACCCAGTGGGCGCTCGGCGACCCACGCGGTGCCGTTGAACACGCCCCAGGGAAGCGCAACGAAAGCGGCGAGCGAGCCGAGCTTGAAGGCGATCAGAGCAACAAAGATTTGCAAGGCGAGAACGAAGAAGCCCAGCATCACGAACACGCCCGCCAGGAAGATCGTCACCAGCGATATGAAATCGAAGAGCAGGTTCATGCCTTCAGCCAGCGCGGCCGTGCGGCCGAAGAGCTCAATGCCGATGCCGCCGATGCGGCCGGGATTGTGCAGGTCCGCCATCGAGAGCGATCCGCCGCCGGCCTGCAGGCCGAGCATAGCGCCCGACCGATGGATGACTGTCGAGAGCATGTCCCAATTGTTCACAAGAAAGGCGAAGAAGCCGATGAACAGCACTTTCCTGAACATCGGCGCCACCGGATTGTCATGGCCCAGCGCCCATTGCGTGCCCGTCAGCACGATCGAGATCACGATCAGTGCGTTCAAGACGAAATTCACATCGCCCTGAATGAGGCCGAAGCCGGAATCGGCCACGGCCAGAAATTGGCTCAGGAACGAATTGACGCTGGATGTGTCCATGCGCGTCAGTCCCCGAAAGCCGAGCGCGCCGGCGCGGGTGCGGTGCTTTGCGTCGGGAAGGCGCGGCGCTGCACTTCGCGGGCGCGCTCTTCGCGCGCAATCCGCTCCATGCGCTCGGTTTGCAGCGCGCGCCCTTGCGCCACGAGCAGCGACTGGATCTCCGCGAGCTGCGAAGCTTGGATACCCAGCAATTGATTGCCCGCCTGAATCGCGCCCGTCTGCCCTTCCGCGCCGGAGGAGGACGCGAGCGCGCGATCGATGCGGCCTTGGGTCCGCTCGATCGCTTGCACCGCGCGAGCTTCGGCCTCCATCGCGCGTTCAACGCTGGCGCGGCTCTGCGCCAGCCACTGATCCGATTGCGCTAGAACGTCGTCGAGGTCGAAGCTTTCCCAAGTCTCGGGATAGAGCGTGCGGATATCTTCTCCAACGCGCCCCGCCTCGAACGCCAAGCCTTGCGCCGCGTCGAACAATGCGCGCGCCTCCGAGATTGATTGCGATAGTTCCGGCGAGAGCTGCAGCGGGTTTTGCCGCAACATCGCCGTGGCCTGATCAATCTGGCGAATCTGATTGCGGATTTGTTCGAGCGCCCGCGTTGCCGAAAGCAGGTTCTGCGCGTAGTTGGTCGGGTCATAGACGATGCGCTGCGCGCTCGCAGGCGTTGCGACCAGCATGGCCGCGACCGCTGCCGTCGCCATCAGTTTCGAAGCTGTTCTGTACACGTTCATCTCCCCTATTCAGCGGCGACCAAGGCGGCGGGCGCGGTGACGCATTGCGGACCGGCCTCAGAGTTAAAACGCCGAACCGCGCGCGCGGCGTCGCGAAGGCCGCGCGCGTCCAGCCAAGCGGCGGCGAAGCCTGGCGTACCTACGTCGGCCAGCACGCGGTCCATCAGCGTGTGATCTTCGGGCCGCGAGGCTCCGACGAAAGCGAGTGTCGCTGGGCCCAGTCCCAATTCGAACAAGCGGCAGCCATCGCGGGCGACCAGATAATAGTCCCGCTTCGGCGTTGCGTTGGCGATAAGCGCGACCTGACGATTGTTCAGGCCGAGGCGTTCATAGAAGGCGCGCGAACGCGGCTCGCGAGCGCGATCATTGGGCAGGAAGATGCGCGTCAGACAGGCTTCGATGATGGTGGAGGCGATGGGGGAAGCTTCAACGTCCGCCAGTTCCTGACTGGCGAACACGACGGCGACATTCTTCTTGCGCAACGTCTTCAGCCAGTCCTGCACTTGCGCCGCGAAGAAAGCGTCCTTCAAAAAGAGCCAGGCCTCATCGAGCACCAGCAAAGTCGGACTGCCATCGAAACGGCGTTCCAACACATGGAAGAGCGCCGACAACACCGCGCCCGCCGCTTGAGGGCGGCGCATCAGATCGTCCATCTCGAAAGCTTGGACCGCGCCATAACCGAGCGTGGTCTGGTCGTGATCGATGAGACGACCGTGCGGTCCAGCGTGCGTGAAGGGCTGAAGTGCGGCGCGGACCGAGGCGTCCTGGACCAGCGCGGTGTATAGAGTAAGCGTGCGATCCTCTTGAGGACGCTGGGCCAGGATTTCGAGCGCTCGCCACAGCTCCGCGCGTAGTTCGGGCGTGACAGCAACATTGGCCGAAGCGATCAGGCCCGCGATCCAATCAAGCGCCCAGGCCCGCTCGCTCGACTCATCGATGCGCTCCAAAGGCTGCAAGCCCAGCGCGCCATCTTCGCCCAGATCAAAGAAGTCGCCACCCATGCCGAGAATGGCGGCGCGTGCGGAGCGTCCCTTGTCGAACAGATATGCCTGCGCGTTGGGATAGCGGCGCCACTGTGCAACAAGTGTCGCGAGCAGCACCGACTTGCCGGCGCCGGTCGGGCCCACGATCATCGTGTGCCCGACATCACCGGCGTGAAGATCAAGCCGGAATGGCGTGGCGCCGTCTGTTGCGGTCAGCATAAGCGGCGGAGCATTGAGATGCGCATTGCGCTCCGGCCCCGCCCACACCGCGCTGGTTGGTAAGAGATGCGCCAGTGAGGGCGTGAGCAGGATTGGCCGTCGTACATCGGCATAGGCCGAACCCGGCAACGAACCCAGCCACGCTTCAATGGCGTTGACCGTCTCCACCTGGGTCACGAACCCGAGGCCATCGGCGACTTGCTGGATCTGCCGCACGGCCTCGTCGGCGACGTTCTCGTCTGCGTGGGCGACCGTAATGGTGAGTGTCGCATAGCCAGCGCCGATCGCATCGGCGCCCAATTCCTGCAAAGCGGCGTCGGCGTCCGCCGCATGATTGGCCGCTGCGTTGTCGTGCAGGACCGGCTCATCCTTGAACAGGGCCGCGCGCAGCATGGCGCCCAGACCCACGCGCTGCGAAAACCAGCGCTTCCTGATCTTCTCCAGCTCCTTGCGCGCTTCCTCCCGATCGAGCGGCAAGAAGCGCGTGACCCAGCGATACGAGATCGGCAACCGGTTGAGCGCATCCAGCAACCCCGGCTCGGTTTCGGTCACGAAACTGCGCACGGAAATGACGCGCAGGTGCTTCGCGCCGAGTTTGGGCGCAAGGCCGCCGATCAAGGCGGCATCGGGTAGCAGCGCGTCGAGATGAAACGACGTTGTCGGGACGGCGACCCGATGCGACCGATCTGAGATGCAGTCATGCAAATAGGTCAGCGTCTCTTCGTCGGAGAGCCAGCGCGCGAGAGGCATCATGGTCTCCAAGAGCGCCATGAGCTGATCGGTGCGCTCGACAAAGCTGTCGAGATGAAGCTGATAGTCGACACCGCCCGCAGGCCGTTCCCCGCCCTCGAACAGGACACTCTCCAGCTTGCCCTGACGCTCCGCCGGCGGGAGCCAAGCGAAGGTCAGAAAGTAGCGGCTCTCGAACCGTGCGCCCGCCGTCTCGAACACCTGACGGCGTTCTTCGTCGATGAGCCAGGACACTGCATCCGGCCAAGAGCTGTCAGGATAACCCGATGCGGCCGCGCGGCGCGCTTCCACATGCAAACACCAATTAGAACCAAAGCGGCGCAGCGCATTGTTGAGACGCGCGGTGACGCCCATCAGTTCGGACGGCGTTGAGGAGTCTAAGTCCGGGCCGCGGAATTCCAGCGAGCGCTGAAACGCGCCGTCCTTGTTCAGGACAATTCCGGGTGCGATCAGCCCAGCCCACGGCAGATAATCCGTGAGGCGCGCGCCGGTCTGCTTGTAGGGTCGAAGATCGATCATGTTTACACCGCGAAATAATGAGGCTTAGCGAGGTGCCGGCGCCACGTGTCCATGAACCAGGGATCGCGCGACGCCGCCCAAGCCGCAGCACCCTGCAGAACGATCCCGAGCGGGATGCCGAGGAAAGGCTGCTGCAGGCCAAGCGCGATCGCCGCGCACGTGGTTGCGTTCAAAATCGCAAACCCGCGCGGCACCCCACCCATCAGGATGGGACGCGTGAGCGAGGTGCGTAGCGGCGCGCTATAGCCTTCAGGCAGCTCGTCCATGGCTCAGAGCACCGCGCCGCCAGCGAAGCCAAAGAGCTCAAGACCCCAGGTGGCGGCCGCGAACACGCACGCGAGACCAAGACCCGCCCATGCGAGCTTGCGGACGCCCGAGCCGCCATCGGAAAACGCGATAGTGAAACCCGCCATGACAATGGCGATGACGCCGACCGCGCGCGCGACCGGACCGGTGATCGAATCGAGGATTTGTTGCAGCGGCCCTTCCCAGGGCATGCCGGAGCCCGATGCATAGGCGGGCGCAGCGATTGCCAGCGCCACGAGCGCAAGGCTCGCGATGCGCGCAAGATTATTCTTCTTCATTGGTGCTCTCCTTGGTGCTTCAGGGCCACGATGTGCTGGATCGCGCGCTTGCCCCCTTCACGCGCGATGAAGACGATGAGATCGACCGCCGACTGAATCAGCCGCTTGGGGGGCGCGGCCACCGCCTCCATGCAGAGATCTTCCAAACGCGCGAGCGCGTCGGCGGCGGAATTGGCGTGCAAGGTCAGGAGCCCGCCAGGATGGCCGGTGTTCCAGGCTTTCAGCACTTCGAGTGCTGCACCATCGCGCACTTCGCCGACAACGATGCGATCGGGCCGCAGGCGCAACGTCATCCGCACGAGATCTCGCATGGTGACTGGCGGATCGGTGCGTTTGGTCAAGAGCTGCACGGCATTGGCGCTGGCGATCTGCAACTCGGCGGTGTCTTCGAGGATCACCACGCGCGACGCGGCAAACGGCGGCTCCGCCAGCAGCGCATTGAGCAAGGTCGTCTTGCCCGATCCAGTTCCGCCAGCGACCACGATATTGCGCCCACGCGCGACCGCTTCGGACAACACTGCCGCTTGCTGGGGCGTCGCGATGCCGTCGCGGACATAGTTGGCAAGCGTGTAGATCACCGCCGGCCGTTTACGGATCGCGAGCACCGGCGCTTCCACCAGCGGCGGCAACAGCGCCTGAACCCGCGCCGCCGAATCCGGCAGGATGGTCGCGAGCACCGGGCGATCCTCTCCGACTGTCTCGCCCGCTTCATGTGCAAGCAGCCTGATCGCGGTTTCGCGATCGTTGGCGGCGATGCAATGCTCGGTCAGCACCAGCCCCTGCCCAACGCGATCGAGCCAAACGCGCCCGTCAGCGTTGACTAGCGCCTCAACCACGTCCGGAGCGGCGAGCGCATCCGCAATCGTCGCGCCCAAGGCGCGCGCCAGCGCCGAGCGCCGCCGTGACGAACCAATGAGGTGCGCAGCGCTCATGGGGTGGCAGCCTCCACACCATCGTCATGCGCACCATTGCCGTGTCCGTTGCCGCCCAATCCATGATCGCCCTCCGCGATCGAGCGGCCAGGCGACAAGCCTTGCGCAACCAGATCGAGGAAGCGCTCGAACCGCGCTTCGGCGCTGGCGGCGATGCTCTCGACCAGTGCATCATCGACCGGCGGGTTATATTCGAGCCAAACGCGGACGAAGACGAAGAGGCTCTCCTTCATCAGCGCCTGGTCGCGCTGGAGCTTGTCGATGCGCGCTTCGAGACGTGACAGCTGGCGCTTCTGGGTTTCGCCCGAGGCTTTCTTCGCGCCCTCCCCATCGGCGGCGAAGCGTGCGCGGACGGCTTCGGCGATGAGGCTCGATTCCGAGCGATTCTGCGCACTCGCCTCGCGCGACACCGCACGCGCCAGATCACGATCAAGATAAGTGCGGATGCCGGTGAGGTTCATGTGCGCATCACACTCCCGTCCAGAATGGCTTTCGTTCGCCGCGGTCTTCGTTTGCGACAGGAGGTGGCGGGTTTGGCGGCGGCGCCTGGCGCGAACCATCCGGACTGCGGAAACCGGCGCTCGCCAAATCTGAAATCTTAGGCCCCTTGGCCCCAAACAGATCGCCTTGGCCGTCATTGTGGCGGCGCTTCTCAGACTTCGGCGGCGCTTCGAGATAGCCAAGCGGACGCACATCGACCCAATCGTGGCTCGTCGTCAGCGTCACGCGCTCGTTGGTTGCGGGCTTGAGGCGGTCGCGGAAAATCCGCTCCTCATCGAAGCGCAGCTTCTTGGCGCGGATCGGTTTGCAGCCGGCGACGAAGATAAATTGCTCATCGCGCGGCAGCGCACGTACGTCGGCCGGCAACAGCAGTGGTCGCCGTTCTTCACGCAACGTCGTCGATCCATGTGCGAAACCAAGGATGGGCTTTGGCTTCTTCTGGGTTTCGCTTTCACGCACTTCCCAGACCTCGCCCGCCATATCGGCGATGCGTTTGGCCGACTCCCCATCTGCTGCGGAATACGAGGTGACGATGTGACAGTTATCGATGATGACATTGTCACGCCCATAGGCCTTGGTGATATGGTTGAGGCTTTGGCAGACGAGCAGCGCTTTGAGGCCATAGCCGGCCATCGCGCCCATCATGGTCTCGAAGAAATCCATCCGCCCGAGCATCGGGAATTCATCGAGCACCATGACGAGACGGTGTTGCTTTGCCCGCCCCGTCGCATCGTGGGTCTGGCTTTCCATCAGCGAGCGACCGCTGAAGTCGACGATCAGGCGCATCAGCGGCATCAAACGCTGCACGTCCGATGGCGGCGGTTGCAGATAGAGCGACACCGGTTTGTCGCAGCACATCAGATCGCCAATCCGAAAGTCGGAGGTTGCTGTGTTCGCCGCCACCAGCGGGTCGGCGAAAAGACCAAACACGCTCTCGGCTGTCGCCTGGATGCCGGAGCGCATTCGCTCTTCGGCGCTTAAGAAACTCTCGGCCGCGTGCAGCACTTCGGGGTGCACTTCGGGTTGGCCAGTAATTGGGTTTTTGCGGTGTAGCGTGCGACGCATTTCCTCGCAGGTTTGAACGAGGTTACGCAGCTTCTCGCGGACGACGGCGAGCGTCTTGCGCTCTAGCGGCTCGAAATAGAGCGTGTGGATGATGATTGGCGCGACGAGGTTGGAGGCGCTGCGCAACCAGAAGTCCTTGGCCGCCCGGTCCTCATGCGCGCCAAAGAGCACGTCGGTCAGATTCTGAGCGGCGCGCACTTCATTTACGCCGCGCGGAATTTCAAACAGAGGATTGAACCGGATGCTGTCGCAGCGGGTTGGCGCGAACGCGAGCACTGGGCCAAGCTGCTCGCGAAAGCCGGCTGTACCCGGAAAACCGTGACGCGCGTCGCCAAACGCCAGTTCGCCCTTCACATCGACAACCAGGACCGAGTGCGACGTCGCCAGCAGCGTCGGGATCACCTGGCCCCTGCCCTTGCCGGACCGAGAGGCGCCGATCAGAAGCTGATGTTCGAGTCCATCGAAGGCGAGGATCTCGTTTTCGAACTTGCCGATGACCGATCCCTGCGCAGCGAAAAGTTGGGCCGCGGCAAGATCTTCGTGGCTCGCCCACGCACCCTTTCCAAATGACCTCGGCTTGAAACCTCCGCGCAGAACAAGCGCAGCGATGACGCCGCCGGCGACTGCGCCAACGGCCAAGATGAAGTGCGCCAGCGCGAATGGGCGCGGATACTCGCCCGCCCATTCATACTGCCAACGAAACACCGCCCACGGCGCGTAGAGAGCCCAATCTGCTGTTCGGAAAAATGGCTGGCCAAGCGTTGGCTGGCGGCCAAAGACGTGCGCCACGAACTGGGTCGCGATCATGGATGCGCAGACGAGCGCGCCGCCAAAAACCAACCCTGCGATGCCTGCCCGCTGACGCATTAAGGCCTCCGGCAGAAGGCCGAGCAAGGCACGCGCCGATCCTCACCGAACAATGTTCGGTTTGGCCGGGATGAAACCGAACATTGTTCAGCGCGATGTCCCCACCTGGCAGCGCGCCTAGAAAAATGCTTCGATTTGGATCAGGCGACGATGCGCAAATTTCCACCCATCGTGTTGCGGGCGGGCTTGACGCACGCGATCGCCAGGTTGAACCGCGCCACCTCCAGCGCGAAACCCTCGCGCGCGGCCATATCCAGGAACTCTCGCCAGCACGCGGCGGACACAGCCGCCACCTGAAGGAGAAACGCGTTGGGTTTCGCCAATCTCTGCGCTGAGACGATTGCCGACGCGCCGGCCAAGAACGCTACAAATGCGTCGCTCTGATTGGCGCTATCGAGAATGACTTCAGCCCAGGCTTCGAACCCGGCGCCCAACAAGCGCCAGTCGAGCACCGCACGATAACCTATAATCACGCCTGCTGCTTGAAGCTTTCGTACGCGCGCGTGGCATGCTGCCGGTGAAAGTCCCACTGCGCGAGCCAAGCGCTTATTTGTCATCCTGCCATCGACTTCAAGCAGGTGCAGCAACGCCCAATCCGTGTCGTCCAACCTCAAGCCAAAATCCCCTAGAATCGAAACCCGAAATATCGATCCCGCATGGGGAGTTCGTTGCAAGCAGCCATCCTGGGATTCATTAGAGAAATGGGCGTTGAGAACGAATGTCGTCCTACCGCAGCGCTCACACATCGCGCCGACGGAACTTACCCACGCATTAAGCTTCGGGCGAACGAAGGTTACCGAGCCCAGTGAGCTGTTGAACGCCGATCGCAAGTCCCAGGCCGAGAGCTTGACGATCTTCGGACCAATGGGTGCCGCCGATTTCGCCTCGCAAGTACCTTCAGGGTCTGGCCACGTCATCCGAGGCCGCTGGACACACTCTGACCTAGTCGAACTCGCGCACGCGAACCGAAAGTGCTGGGGCGCGCTGGGGCGCGCGCATCATCTGGTCAGCGCGCCGCCGACCCCAAGGTAGGTGGTTCAAGTCCACCCGCCACCACCAATCAGGGCATATGCCGACTCGATAAGCAGGATTCCGAGTGAGGGCCACTTGACCACCGCCCTGGCCGGTCCGAATGTGAAAAAAATACCCCGGTCCACTTAGGGACCGGGGCTTTAAGCGAACGCAGCGGCCTGGGAGGGCACAGCCACGTCGTCTCGAGCGCTCCGCTGTGCGGGGCGCTCAAGTCCGTCAGCTAGTATCGAGCGCGAAGGGTGACGCCGTAGGTCTGCGGCTCGCTGGGATAGATCACATAGGTGTTCTGTAGCGTCGCCTGGAACGCGCCGACGTAATAGAATTCGTCGGTCAAGTTGCGGCCCCAGAACTCGACTGACCAGCGCTCGTCCTCGGGGCCTAGGCCAACGCGACCGTTGAACGTCGCGTAAGCTTCGTTGTCGGTCCGGCCCAGCGGATCGCGGCCGAGCGTTTGGGTGCGATACTCGCTGTTCCAGCGACCATCCAGGTAGAACAATGCGCGCAGATCGCCGCCCAATGGCATCTCATAAGCAATTGCCGCGGTCGCGGTCCATTCTGGTGAGAGCGCTAGCGGATCGCCGACGAACACCGCGTTTGGATCGTTAGCGCCGAGACCGGCCGTCAGCGGATTGAAGCGAACTTCGCTATCGAAGAATGCGTCGATGTAACTTACGCCGCCACTGATCGTTAGGCCCTCAATCGGGCTGGTCGCCATCTCCAGTTCCATACCTTGCGAGACGACCTCAGGCACGTTGCGTGTGATGAAATTGAAGCCGTTGAAGGCATTGAGCTGATAGTCGTGGATTTGCTGATAAAATGCGGAGAGGTTGAGCGTTGTCGTTCCGCCGAACACCGTCGACTTCAGCCCGATCTCGTAGGCGTCCGTGAATTCAGGATCGAAGCGCGTTTGTTCGATACTTAGGGTCGCCGCGCTGGTCGTGTCAGGACGCAGCGCCATGCCCTGGCGATCCAAGTTGAAACCACCGGCCTTATAACCTCGCGAATAGCCGCCATAGAGCATCACCTCATCTGAGAGATGGTAGGCAAGCGAGATCGTCCCGCTGAATTCGTTCTCCTCGGACGATCCTTCCCAATGTCCGTTGGCCATTGGGTTCACGGCTGGGCTGCAGGCAATATTCATCAGGCCGCCCGCGCTTGCGGTGGATTGCAGCACCTCGATGAAGCCAACGCCGTCGGCTGCGCCGCCGAAGAAGGGGTCGGTGCCGATCTCAATAGCGCGTAATGCATCGCACGCAGGCGACACAGACAGAAGATCGGCGGTGACGTCCTTGGTTTCGGATGTATATCGCGCGCCAAGGGTCAGCACCAGCTGATCGCTTAGGTTCACCTCGTTATGCGTGAACACGGACCAACTTTGGGTTTCGGCCTGCCAGTCATCGCGTTGTTGACCCGCGCCCGCCACGTTGCCCTGCAGATAGAAGCCAGCGAGCGCCGGATTGGGATCAAATACGAGTGGCGTCGCGGGATTGTCGCTGGCGCAGTAGAAGAATGAAGGAATCGAGTCCGGTTCGGCGTTCGGCGCACCAGAGTCAAACAATTCGCAACCGCCGGCAGGGCCGCCAATGGCGGCGAGCGGCGCCGTGCCTCCCTGCGCCAGGGCGTTTGCGAATAGATTGGCATGAGCACCGATACGGATGCGATCATTGTTCGTGAGGGTCTCGTCGGAATAGAATATCCCCGCGAGCCAGTTGAGACGGCCCGTCTCGCCCTGCAGTCGGAACTCTTGAGTAAAGTTCTCAACGCCGACTTCGACGCCGTCACGGTAGGCGATGTCGATGAGGTTGAAGTCGATGTCTTGGCTGCGGGTCTGTTGCCAATCGCGATATGCGGTGATGGACGTGAAGTTCATGCCGCCGATGTCCCAGTCGAGCTGGGCGGAAAGACCCATATCCTCAGTGACGTCGGAGTAGTCACGCGCGTCCGTTTGCGGCTGAGCTGGCAAACCTGGACCCAACGAAGGAAGGCCGGGCAACGCGCCCGTTACTGTCATGAAGCGGCCTTCTGGATTGATCGCAGGCGTCCCCGCGGGTCCGACGATCGCGGTGACGGCACCCTGCGTCGAACCGTAGATAAACGGCGTCACGCCGCAGCAAACCTCGTCTGCCTCCGACGCATCGATGATGACCCGCAATGTTGCGTCGGGGCTAATGTCCAATTGCATTTGTCCGCGCGCCGTCCAGCGGTCACGCGTGTTGAGGTCATCGCCTGAAATTAGGTCGGTGATATAGCCAGATCGTGATCTGATCGCGCCGTCCAGCCGGAATGCCAAGCCGTCGTTCACGGCGATGTTGACACCCGTGCGCAGCCCGGCCTCTTCCAAGTCGTCAAGGCCGAACATCCCTTCGATATACATGCCCGGCTCGTAGTCGGGTCCAGCGGACACGACGCTGATCGCGCCGGCGGAGGTATTGCGTCCGAACAAGGTGCCTTGTGGACCGCGCAAAACCTCAATCCGCTCCACATCGGGTAGATCCGCGAGCGCTGCGCCCGCGCGTGCGCGGTAAACCCCGTCGATGAAGATGCCGACCGCTGACTCGAAACCGACATTGTCGCCTCCGGTGCCGATACCCCGGATGCGCGCCGTACTCGCGGCGATGGATTGGCCGGTGCCGAGTTGGAACGATGGCGCGAGTTGGGTGACGTCACGGAGGTCCTGGACACCTGCATTAGTGAGCTGCTCACCGCTCACTGCGGTCACCGCCAGCGGAACGTCTTGAATCGCTGCGGTCCGCCCGGTTGCTGTGACGACGATCTCCTCGGACGCCTCCGGTTCGTCTTGGGCAAAGGCGGGACTAAGCGCGCCGAATGCGGCCAGGGACACCCCTGAAAGGAGCGCGAGTGTTGACTTTGTTCTCATGGCAATCCCCCCTTGTCCCCGGTTCGCGCATGCGTCCGAGGTTAATAATAAAGAGCCTTACCTTAAGGAGTATGCACATGTCGCGCCGCCCGGCAAGCACCCGACCCAACGACAAGGCGCGGCGGGCCGGCCGTGCGGCTTTGTCGCCACGGGCAGTGTTGGGCTTCGCGATGGCAGACGTCACTCGGCTGTTGAGGGCAGTCTATGACGTCCGGTTGAGCGGAAGGGGTCTTACCGGCGCGACTTGGCGCGTGCTTGCTTATCTCTATCGTGAGGATGGTCTGACACAGACCAAGCTGGCGGACCTCTTGGAGGTGAGCCGGCCAGCGATCGGGCAAATGATCGATAAGCTGGAGGCGTCCGGATTTGTCGAACGGCGCGCGGATCCCAACGATCGGAGATCCTGGGGTGTGTTCTTAAGCAAGCAGGCTCATGCGAAAGTTGAAGAGTTCCTGATCGCTTCGCAAGCGATAGAAGCGGAGTGCTTTGACGAATTCAGCGAGCAAGAGCTCGCGGTGCTCGCCGATCCGGTTAGCCGTCTGCGCGACCACCTCGTCATCCTTCAAGCTAGCATTCGTGACGATGAGGGGAGTTAGTTCTTAGCGGGCTGGTTCTGGAGAAAGCTAAGGACCGCATCGCAGAAGAGGTCGTTTCGATCGCCGACGACCATATGTCCTGCGTCGGCGATGTCGGTGAAGTGGGCGCGGCGCGCGGCGGTCAGAAAAGATCGCACTGCGTCGTGTTCGCGTCTCGTGTCACGGCCGCTCGCTATGAATCGAGCGGCGTAGCTTCTGAGCAGCAAACGCGGCGACGGCATCCACTCTTACGTTCCGGAGCGCTTAGCGTCCGGCATCGAGCTTCGCGAGAAAATTTTCCACCGCCTCGCAGAAAGCATCATTGCGGTCGCCGGCGACCATATGGCCCGCATCCGCAATATCGCTGTAGTGTGCGGTGGGCGCGGCAGCCAGGAAGGAGCGCACGGCGTCTTCGGGGACAAGTTCGCTCATGCGTCCTCTCACGAGGTGCAGCGGCAGCGTGAGTCCTGTCAGCCTTTTCTCAAAGTCTTCGAGATTATGCTCTTGCCTTGTTTCGCGAACGCTTGCGACGAATCTGGGGTCCCAATGCCAGCGATAACGTCCGTCCTCACCCAGCCTAAGGTTTTTCGATAATCCGCTGAGGTCCCGAGGCTTCGGCCGATGAGGCAGGTAGGCTGAAATCAGCGCGCTCGCCTGCTCGACGCTAGAGAACCCCTCGTCGGCGTGCGCGCCCATGAACGCCATGATGCGTTCGACCCCGACAGGGTTCATCTGTGGGACGATGTCGACCAGCGTGAGAGATGCGAAAACACCGGGCGCCACGTGGGTCTCGACCATAAGTCCGGCCAAGCCGCCGAGCGAGGCACCCACGAGGTGCGGGCGGCGATCGTTTGCTGTGATGGCCTCGCCGACCTTGGCAAGATCATCCGCAAACGCGCCGAGGCGATAATTTCCGCTCTCCGGCCAGCCACTTTCCCCATGGCCTCGCAAATCTAGCGAAATTACATGCCAGCCCTGTCTTGCAAGTCGGGTCGCGGCGCTTGCCCAGGCGTGGCGGGTTTGGCCTGCGCCATGAGCGAACAGCACAGTGCCGCGCGTTGCGGTCCCCAAACGGTCGCCAAGCAGTTCAATGCCCTCAGCGCTGGCGAAGCGAATTTTTTCAGGGATCATCGAGCGTTAAGCGCTTCATTTAGAAATCGGACTATAGTAAAGCACTTTACAGAACTTGTTTTAGTGAGGCAAGATCGTGCGCGCGCGTGCCCTAGTTGAGGCCGAGTTGGTTCAGACGAGTCTGACGGGATTGGGTTTTGCCTTGGCGGATGCCACCCGGCTCATGCGCGCCGCGTTCGACCGACGCATGAGAGTGGTCGGTTTGCGGGGATCGAGTTGGCGCGTGCTTGCCTATCTGTATCGCCAGGATGGGCTCAGTCAGACCGAATTGGCTCAACTCCTCGAACTCACGCGGGCCGGCGTTGGCCAGATTGTCGATCAACTCGAAGCGAGCGGCCATGTTGAGCGCCGCGAGGACACGTCCGACGCCCGCCGCTGGCTGGTATTCTTGTCCGCGCGCATGCGGGCGGAAGTCGGCTCATTGCTCAACATCGTGCGCGAGTTTGAACACGAACTCAGCGTGGCCTTCGCTGATAAAGAACTCGAGGTGTTACGCGGCCTTATCGACCGTGTGCGCGAGCGGGCGGCGATCATGATCAGTCAGTCTGCGGAGCCATCGTAATGGACGCCCAAACGCCAACGGACGCCGATGAGTCAGCGCCCAACTTGATTGCGCGTTTGCGGGCGCGATTGGTCGGTAGGACCCGGCTGATCGTCATGTATGGCGTGCCGGCGACGGCGCTCATCATATTGCTTGTGATGATGCTGACGGCAGGGCGTTTCCAGGAAACCGACAACGCCTATGTTCAAGCAGCGCGCGTGCCGATCAGCACGAGCGTCACCGGCCGCATTGTGGAAGTGCTCGTAGCGGAAAATGAGCGAGTCCGCGCCGGCCAGGTCATGTTCCGGCTGGACCGCGCTAATCCCGCAGCTGATGTGGCCCAGTTTGAAGCGGCGCTCGCCTCGGCGCGGGCACGAGTATTATCCCTTCGGGCGGATTATCGCGCACAGCTGGCGAACGTCAGAGCTCGCCGCGAAGCGCTCTCGTTTGCGCGTGGCGAATTGCGCCGCGCCGAAGAGTTGGGACGTGAGGGAATTACGTCGCGACAGGATGTTGAGCGGGCAACGAATGCACTCGACCAAGCGCAGGCGCAGGAGTCAGCGTCGGAGCAAGCGCTCGCGGCGTCACTCGCTGCGCTCGGCGGCAACGCCAACGTGGACGTTGAGGAGCACCCCGCCGTTCGGGAAGCCGCGGCGCGCCTTGAGCGCGCGAGGCTAGCGCTTTCTTACACCGAAGTGATCGCGCCGCAGGACGGGATCGTGACCCGCGTGGATCAAATCCAGGTGGGAACGTTCGTCAATGCGGGTCAGCCGTTGTTCTGGTTGATTGGGGGGACGCCATGGGTTGAAGCGAATTTCAAGGAGAACCAGATCCGTGACATGCAACCCGGCCAACTGGCGCGGATCCGGATCGATACATTCGGGGGTCGGCACTTCGAAGCGCGCGTCGCTAGCTTCAGCCCTGGCACGGGCGCGGTGTTTTCGCCACTGCCTGCTCAGAACGCGACGGGCAATTGGGTCAAGGTCACGCAACGCGTTCCGGTGCGGCTTGAAATTGTCGATGCGCCAGAAGACCTCATTTTGCGCGCCGGCCTAAGCGCTCACGTCCGTGTCGACACCCGCTCGACACCGGATCGTTTGCGGGGGCGGTGATCGTGGCGGGGGCTTCATCACGCGGCGACATTCAGCGCCTCCCGCTGACAATTTCGATCATGCTCGCCAGCGCGATGTTCATGATCGACAGCACCATCGCGAACGTGGCGCTGCCGCACATGCAAGGGGGCCTTTCGGCCGGGCTCGATCAGATCACGTGGGTGCTGACATCCTTCATTGTGGCGCAAGCGCTGGCGACCCCTCTCGTCGGCTGGGTGGCCATCCGCGTGGGTCGCCGACGACTCATGCTCGCGTCTATTGTGATGTTCACACTTGCCTCGGTTGCTTGTGGTCTAGCTCAAAACCTGGAGCAAATGATCCTGTTTCGGGTGCTGCAAGGCATCGGCGGCGCCGCCTTCATTCCGGTTTCGCAGGCGATATTGTTCGACATCAATCCGCCAGAGCGCCATGCGCACGCGATGGCTGTCTTCGGCGCTGGAATCATGTTGGGCCCGATCATCGGACCCGCGCTCGGAGGGCTGATCACGGAGACCCTGAACTGGCGATGGGTGTTCTTGATCAATCTGCCGGTGGGCGTGCTCGCGTTTCTTGGGGTGTTCGCTTTTCTTCCAAGGGCGCCGCTGCTGAAACCGCCACGATTCGACTTTCTTGGCTTCGCCGCGCTATCGATTTTTATCGCGGCCTTGCAACTCATGCTCGATCGCGGGCCCGGAGAGGACTGGTTTCAATCCTGGGAAATCCGCATCCAAGCCGTGCTCGCGTGCGGCGGCCTTTATGTCTTTGCGCTGCACACGTTGACTGCCAAGCATCCGTTCTTTGACACGCGGCTTCTCACCGATGTTAACTTCGTGATGGGTGCCATGGCGAGTTTTGTCATCGGCATGCTCATGTACGCGTCGTTGGCGCTGCTTCCCCCGTTGATGCAAAATCTCATGGGTTATCCAGTTATTGAAGCCGGGCTCATCACCATGCCGCGCGGCATTGGAATGTTTGTCAGCATGATTGTTGTCGCCAGACTCGTTGTATTGATGGATCCGCGCATCATAATGGCGATAGGCTTTGCTCTGAACGCTTTGGCCGCATGGCAGATGACCCTGTTCAGCCTCCAGATGGATGAGACCCTCATTGTCGTCTCAAGCGTCATTCAAGGGTTCGGACTAGGGCTTGTCTTCATACCCTCCAACACCCTGGCGTTCGCGACCGTGCCGGGGGAACTCCGCACCGAAGGCGCATCGCTCACCACGCTTGTCCGCAACATCGGCTCGTCGGTTGGGATTTCCGTGATGCAGGCGCTTTTCCTGATCAACATGCAGGCCTCCTATTCGGAGCTCATCCAGAACGTTCGGCCTGACAATCCGGTGTTGAACAGCGTGCAGCCGGGGGCCGGCATCGAAGAGATGCTGGCTTGGATCCCCGAAGTGGCGCGTCAAGCCGCGATGGTATCGTACGTCAGCGACTTTCATCTCATCATGATCTTGACAATCCTGGCCACCCCGCTCGCGTTTCTGATGCGGCCGGCGCGCGGAGTTCCTCAGTCCGGAGGCGTCCATGCAATGGACTAGCGCTGGAAGCGCATCGGCTGTGATGCTGGGGCGGCGTCCCTTGGCGAGTTCATGTTTGCCGCCTTCCACATGCGCCCTGTGCGCAGTGCATCGCCATCGGGAGTTTCGCATGCGTTGGAGTAAGACGGCGGTTTGGCTGCTGCTGGCCACAACCACGGCTCTGTCGGGATGCGCATCGGTCGGCCCCCAGTTTGCGCCGCCACAGGTGGAGGCACCTCCACACTTTCCTGAAGTTGGAGCAACGAGCGACGAGACGCGCGTCAGTGCGCGCTGGTGGAGCGCGTTTGGCGCTTCGCAGCTTGACGCATTGGTGGAAGAAGCGATGTGCAACAGCCCAACCGTCGCTGAGGCCGATGCGACTCTCGATGCGGCGCGCGCCGCTCGGGACGCGGCCTTTGGAGGCCTGTTCCCACAGATTGATGCTGTTACGGGAGCCGAGCGCACCCGCGTCAACGCCGCCGCCTTCGGCTTTGAAGGGTTCCCGACCGTGGAAGTGTCGCGCTACACGGCCGGAGTTGGCGTCAGTTACGACCTTGATCTCTTTGGCGGGCAGCGCCGCGCGCGCGAGTCCGCCGGTGCGTGGCTTGAAGCCGAGTTGTTCCGCAATCACGCCGCCCGGTTGACGCTTGCGGCGGATATCACAGCGACAGCGATCGACGCAGCCGTTGCAAGTGCTGAATTGGAGACGATCGAGCGCATCGTCCTAGACGACGCGCAGACGCTCGATCTTGTGGAACGGGCGCTGGCGGCGGGAGCTGTCGCCCACCTCGACCGCATCCGGGCGCAAAGTCAACTTGCGCAGGATGCATCGGAAATTCCACGGATACGCAGCCGCCTTGCGGGAGCGCAGACACAACTTTCTATCCTCGTTGGGCGTACGCCGGGTGCTGGTGCGCCAATTGGGTTCGCTTTGGATGACTTTGAGGTGCCACTCACGCCGCAAAGCGTGCCCTCGGCGCTCCTGCGCGGACGGCCTGACATTCTTGCTGCGGAAGCCGCACTTCACGCCGCGACCGCCGACATTGGCGTGCGCGTAGCGAGTCTCTATCCGCAGATACGTCTTTCCGGCGACTATACCCAGACCTCGCTCCGTCCGGACACCTTGTTTCAATATTCATCGGCGGGTTGGAGCCTGGGTCCAACCATCCGCTTACCTCTATTCAACGGCGGCTCGCTTCGCGCCGAGGTGCGTCGCGCGGAAGCGGATGCCCGCCGCGCCGACGCACGCTATCGCGCGACTGTGCTGCGCGCTTTTGGGCAGGTGACGAACGCTTATGTTGAGGTCGCCTTAGCGGCCGAGCAACGCGATCTTCTGGGACAGAGCCTCGCGTTGGCGGAAGAGAATCTGCGTTTGAGCCGACGGGCCTATGAAACCGGAGCTGGCACTTTGCTCGGCGTCATCGACGCCCAGCGGCAGGCCAATCTCGCGCGTCGGGCGCACGTGCGCGCCGTCGGTGGTCACTTAGCTGCGATTGCAAAGCTCTACAGCGCCATATCGACTGCGCCGCTCGGTTAAGGAGACTCGTCGCTCCCCGTGTCAACGGCTTTATGGTAAATTAGCGCAAGCGCCGCGCAGCTGTGCGCATCAAGTTGCGAGCAAAGCCATGGCGGCCCAAGTTAAGAAGCCGAAGCGGATGCGTGCTCGAACTGATGGCCTTGCTCAACCCGATCTCTTCGGCGGGCCACTCGCATCAGCGCCTGCCGGCGCGGAGCGCCTCAAATAAGATCAGTTCGGATCAGCCGTCGAGGCCAAGTCCGCGCGCCAGCGCCTTCTCGACGTCGCGGCCATATTTGAAATCAAGGCCGCGATCGTTGACTTGCCCGGCCATGAAGCGATTGAGCACGCGGTCCATTTCCGCGCGCCAGGGCACAAGCGCAGCGGCGCGTCCGTATTCGAGCACGGCAAAAGAGCGTTCGGCCCCATGGATGCGGCGTGTGTAGAGTCCGCGTGCATGCTCTCCATTCAAAGCGATCTGCGGCGAACGGCCGGTTTCCCGCTCCGGCAGTTTTAGGAGGTTCGCGCGTTCGATGTAACCAAAAGGCTCTTGCCAGCCATGCGCGCCCGCGCGCGACCATTGCGCCAGCTCCACCAGATTGGCACAGCACGCCGGCTCATGAGGTCAAGGCGCGAGGCCTTGACCTCACCGGCGGCTGTGCGGGCGGGCTCCTGCCCGGCGCGATGGTCGCGCGCGGGCGATGGAGTAAATCGCCATGACAGACATCATCATGATCCCGCTCACCAAGCTGGTGGAGAGCGAGCACAACGTACGTCCAACGAAACGCAAGAGCGGCGGCATCGCCGAACTCGCACAAAGCATCAAGCATCACGGGCTGTTGCAATCGATCGTCGTTCGTGAATCTGCGTCGGGAAAATTCGCGGTTATCGCCGGCGGACGCCGCTTGCGCGCTCTGCGTATGCTCGCCAAATCCGGCGACATCGAGAAGAGCGCACCTATCCCCTGCCGCGTGATCTCGGACGCCGACAACGCCATTGAGCTCTCCCTCGCGGAAAACGTCAACCGCCAAGACCTCGCCGTGCATGAAGAACTGGCCGCCTTCCAGGCGCTTGTCGATGCAGGAGAAGGACCCGAAACGATTGCCGCACGGTTCGGGGTGTCGCCACAACACGTCGCGCGGAGGCTTAAGCTCGCGCGCGTCAGCCCGCGCCTCATCGAAGCGCTCAAGCGCAACGAAGTCACCCTCGATCAACTGGCGGCGCTCGCCGTGGTGGACGACCATGCCGCCCAAGAGAAGGCGTTCTTCGATGCGCCCGACTGGGCGCGTACGCCGGAGCGGCTGCGCGCGCAGGTCTGCCAAGCGCACGTGCCTGAGACCGACAAGCTCGCGCGTTTCGTCGGTCTTAATGCGTACCAGGATGCGGGCGGCGTTGTCGTTACCGACCTCTTCGCCGAAGCAGACGAGGACAGCACGCGTTATCTCACCGACCGCGATCTGCTGGTGCGGCTTGCGGAAACCAAGCTCAACCCGATCGCGGACGCGGTGCGAAGCGAAGGCTGGGCCTGGACCGAAATCGCAATCGACGGCGTCGCGTGGGCGCAGTTTCCCGAGCGGGTGCGCGAGCAGCGCCGTCAACTCACCGCCAAAGAAAACGCAAAGCAGGAACGGCTCTACGCGCAGTTGGACGAAACAGAGGACGAAGCCGAGATCGAAGGCATCGAGGCGGCACTCGATGCGCTTCAGACTACGTCGTGGGCGCCAGAAGAAGTCGCGCTCGCGGGCGCGCTGATTACACTTGATCACGCTGGCGCGCCGAAGATCGAACGTGGGCTCGTTCGCGCCGAAGAAGCGAAGTCGCTCAAGGCGCTGCGGCGCAAGCGCGCCACGACAACGAGCTGCGAAGGCGACGACGATGACGTTGCGCGTGAGCCGGCTGAAGAACACGTGGCCCAGCGACCGCGACTGCCCGCCAAGCTGGTCGATGAATTGATGGCGCACAAGACCCTGGCGCTTCGCGCCCAGGTCGCGGCCAAGCCCGATCTGGCGCTCCGGCTCCTGGTGCTGGCGCTGGCCTCCAACGCGATGAAGGAGTTCAGCACGTTCTCGCTGATGCGGGTCCAAGTCGACGCCGCGGATGTAACCCGTCAGATCACTCGTACTGAGAGCACGGCGCCGCAGCAGTTGGCAAAGCTCTGGGATGCTTGGCGTGAGCGGCTGCCAGCGGGAACGGACGCCTTGTGGGTTTTCATCTCGCAAACCGATCAAGCCGTCTTGCTGGAGTTGCTGGCGGTGCTCGTAGCGCCGGCCATCGAATTGCGCGCCAACCGCACCAGCAATGTGGCCGACGCTATCTGCGAAGCGGCCGGGCTCGATATGAGCCGCTATTGGCGCGCGTCGTGCGAGAGCTTCTTCGAGCATGTGCGCAAGGACGTGATCGTCGATGCGATGAAGGAGCACAACCCCGCGCTCGATCGCACGCCGCTCGACAAGGCCTCGAAGAAAGACGTGCTCGCCCGCGCCAAGCGCGCTTTCAAGGGCTCGACCTGGCTACCTGAGCCGTTGCGCACGCACATGGTCCCGGTCCAAGCGCCTTCGGACGCAATCGCCGCCGAATAAAGGCGAGCGCCCTGCGTGAAGGTCCGATCCCTTCCGTTGGGCGATGGGCGCGAAACACCTCGAACGGTTCGCGCTGGTCTCAATCCTCACGACCCGCGCATGCGTTCCGTCGCCTCGAAGACCTTCCGCTTAGTGGTCCGCTCTTTCGCACGAGGGCGGTCGCCTGCAAGGGGCAAGCCTCTGGTCGCTCACGCGACCCCTTGCAGGCGCCCTCATCACCCTCATGCGCGCCGCTTCCCATCGCGGGAAGGCCCCGCGGCGCCAGCCGGAGCATTCCGGCACATGAGGACCAAGACAATGTATCGCTTCACCGCTCAAGGCCGTATCGGCCGCATCGACGAACTGAAGAAGGGCGGCCTTCGCATTTCCGTCGCCGCCGACCGCCTAGTCGATGGCCCCGACGGTCAATGGACCAAGACCGAATGGCTCTCGCTCATCTCGTTCGACGCCGAGCTCAACACCAAGCTACTGACCGAGCTTGAGGTCGGCCAGTCGGCAAAATTCGAAGGCCGCGTCGAACCGCGCAAGCGTCCGGTCGGCGACATCAAGATCTACGATTCAAGCTTCGTCATCCTTCGCTTCGACCGCATGTCGAAGCCGAAGGCCAACGACAAGGCCAAGAGCGAAGCCCCCGAGCTCGCCGCCTGATCGCCGCCTGATCTCTCTGGCGCCGCCTAAGACGCAAGCGTCTTGGGCGGCGCCCTTCCCTTCCGACTTCAGCAGCGCCGCGTGCGCGATGCGCACGGCCCGCGCGGAGACAATCTCCATGACATCGCAAACCGCAACACCACGCCGCAGCACTCAAGACGTCGCCGCGCACGTCACCACCGAAATCGCGTCTTTCCTAGAACGCGGCGTCATGCCCTGGCGGGCGCCATGGGACGCCGCACGCGCGCATGCCATGACGCCGGGCGTGCCGCTTCGCGCCACTGGCGACGCGTATAAGGGCGCCAACGTGCTTCTGCTTTGGACCGCGCAGCTCGCACGCGGCTATTCCAAACGCACCTGGCTCACCTATCGCAACGCCGAGGCGCTCGGCGCTCATATCCGAAAGGGCGAGAAGGCAACCCCTGTCATCTACTATGGCAGCGCCACACCACGCACTGAGCGGCAAGGCCAAAACGATGAAGACGCACGCCCCTACCGGTTCTTGAAGCTCTTCTATGTGTTCAACGCAGAACAGTGCGAGGACTTGCCCGAAGGCTTCGCCGCAGAGATCGCGCCAACGCCAATCGACCCGCCCGCCATCGTGCGCTGGCTTGAGCGCGCAAGTGCGCGCATTTCCATTGACGGCGCCAGTGCGCACTATTCCCCATCAACCGACACCATTCATCTGCCGCCGATCGCGGCGTTCCTCACGCCCGAGCACGCAGCTGCAACGGCAGCCCACGAAGGCGTGCACTGGGTCGGCCATGAAAGCCGTCTTGATACCTTGAAGGGCTATTTCACCGATCGCGCCTTGCGGGCGCGGGAAGAGTTACGGGCCGAATTGGGCGCAGCCATCATCGGCGCCATGACGGGTTTGGCGCCACATCATCTGGAAGATCATGCAGCGTACATATCGGACTGGCTCAAGTTGCTCAAATCCGACCCACGCGCGTTTCTGTCCGCGGCAGCCAAGGCGCAAGCGGCGGTCGATTGGCTGATCGCGCGCGCAGGACATCCCTCCGACATAGCACCCGCAGAAGCGGCTTGAGACCCGGCCCATGACCCGTACGCAGGTCATGGCATGGCGTCTGCATCGCATGGCGCATGAAACGCGTGCTCGGTCTTGCACTGCTCATCCTTGCGTGCGTCGCCATCACAGTGACGCACGCGGAGCCGCTTTTGATCTATAATCCGTCGCAGAGCGTGCCCTCTGGCTTCTATCTGCGCAGCGATGTGACGCCACAGCGAGGCGCTTTCGTCACCGTGGCCGCAGCCGAGGTCGCGTCAGACTATGCGACGTTGCGCGACTACGCTGACCACAGCGACTATTTTCTGAAGCGCGTCGCAGCCGCTGAGGGCCAAGTCGTCTGTGCCGAAGACGAAAGGATTTCGATCGACGGCGTGCAGGTCGCCACACGCGCGGCGCGCGACGGAGAGGGTCGCGCACTGCCCACTTGGCGCGGGTGCCACAGGCTTGGCACCGGCGAAGTATTCCTGCTCGGCGACACGGACGATTCCTTCGACGGCCGCTATTGGGGACCGATTTCGGCGGATCTGATTCAGGGCGTCTGGAGGCCCTTGTCGGACTGATCAGCGCCCGCAGCACTGGGCCCGCGCTCCAACCTCCTCGCCTGCCGCGCTAGCTTGCATCCATGAGCACACCTCAACCGCCCTCGCCACGGATCGACACCGATCGCATGGACGAAACGGTACTCGCCCTGCTTTGGCTTGGCGTTCACGACAAGAGCGGCGTGACTTGGAAGAGCTTCGATTGGTCTGCAATGGAGCGACTGCACCAGAAGGGCTTCATCACCAACCCGGTCGGAAAGGCCAAGTCTGTCTTTCTGAGCGAGGAAGGCATGGCGCGTAGCAAGGCCTTGTTCGAGACAATGTTCGCAGCCGGAAACAAACACCCCCGCTGAATAGCGCTACTCAGCGATACAGCTTGAACCTCTGACACGAGAATGAAACCGTTCGAGTCGTTGGAACGCCGCTCACCTCAGAGACGTATCGAGGCGCCAGTGTTGATCCATCATGTTACGAAAAGAGCATGGCGGGTCATCAAAAGTCTGGAGAGCAAGTTAAAGGCGTGACCTGCGGTCACGCAAAACGCTTGTGCGCCAAGGCTTTTTCACGACCCGTGGCGCGCACCACAGGTCATGTACGACCCGCCGATCAAATTTCCCGCGCTTCGCATATCGCGAGCATTGCATCATGAGCGCCACGAGCTTCGATCGCCTGTTGCGTGGTTCAATTCTCGCTTTGCCGCTCACCCGCGTGGACAGCATCAGCGCCGATCGATCGATCCGGATGACACGTGCAGATCGCGACCGACTCGAAGGAAAGATCAAGGGCGGAGGATCGGCGGCGAGCAGCGGCGGCGGGGCCAAACGTCCGGGCCTCTCGCGCAAGATGGACAAGCGCACGCCGATGCGTGGTTCAGGCTTCGGTGGCAGGAAGCGCGGCAGCGCCATGGTGTTCGACAACCGCCAGCGCGCCATCGTCAAAGTGCACTACTTTGGCCATGGCGGCGGTGGCGGCGCGGTGCCTGAAGGCGCACGCCCGCTATGTTGCGCGCGACGCCGCGACCCGTGATGACCCGCCGGCGGCACAGCTCCCTGCTGAGAAGCACCTGAGACGACCCGCGAGGTACAGGCCCGCGCCCACGCCATATCTCTCGCGCGAGAAGGCCAGACTGAACGCAGTGTGTTCTATGACGCCCATAACGAAGGCGTGGACGGCGCCGTCCGCGCCGAGGGCGTGAACCAAATCAGGCCTCGGCCGCCCACTTCCGGATCATCCCTGAGCGCGGAGGCTAGCGACCGGCTGCGCGATCTACCTGCCTACACCCGCAGGCGATGGCCCGCGCCGAAGCAGCAGGACCAAGCTGCAATGGATCGCCGCCGACCATCACGACACCGCCCATCCCCACACCCACCTCATCATCCGCGGCCGGCGCGCCAACGGTCCGGGATCTCGTCATCCCCAAGGACTTCATCAAATATGGGATGAGCGGCATCGCCCGCGATGTGGCGACGAGTGGCTCGGCCGCCGCTCCTGCCGATGAGCGGCGCGCGCTCGATCGTGAGGTGATCCGGCATGCGCCGACGCGGCTCGACCGGATGATCGCAAACCAACTTCCCGAGGACCGCACCATCCGCGTCGCCGCGTTGAAAGCGCCCAACGGCGATCGCCACCACGCGCGCCATCAAGGATCGGGCGCGTGAGCTTCAGCGCATGGGGTTAGCGGAGAAGTGAAGCGCAATGTGCTGAGTTTCCAAGCTGGGTGGCGTGACCGCCTGCAAGCGATGGAGCTGCACCTCGATATTCGCAAGCGCATCGTACAAGAGCGCACGACTACGCCGCGCCTAAGAAGTCAGTCGAACATCTGCGCGGGCTGCTCGGACGATGACCCGGGCTTCTGAGCGCTATCATCGGGAACCGACCAAAGGCGTGCGCTGTCTCAAACCGTCCCAGCAGGCGTCTCAGCCCATATCAGACGGACCACTCCGTTTCGCTACCAAGCCGCTACCAAATCGCGCCGATACCCGTCGGAAACGCGGAGCCCAACTCGGCAGATGGCTGTTTTTACTGAAAAATTTGGAGCGGGCGATGAGATTCGAACTCACGACCCCAACCTTGGCAAGGTTGTGCTCTACCCCTGAGCTACGCCCGCATCCGTGGGGTGGCCGGAGACCGGCCTGAGGGGCGCTCCTATCGCAGAACGGCGGTGGGGAGGCAAGTGGCCACAGCGCCCAGCCGCGCCCGGCGCCCGAGGATCATCCGGCATAGCCCCAACGCGCGGCCCATGCGTCCAGCGTGGGCAGAACCGGCGCCAGCTCGGCCGCGTAGTTTCGCCACCGGCCGACGGAGCGGGTGTAAATCGGCTCAATCACCTGGCGGGCGCTCGGCGTATTGATCACGCGCCGGCGGGCCGTCGCGGAGAATTCCAACATGCCGGCCTCGAAGTCGACCTCAAGGAAGGCCGCCAGCCCCGGTGCGGCGCCATCAAGATCTCCAACCACATCTTCGTACCGCAGTTCGTGAAGCCGCAGCGGCAGCCGCGCGCGCGCCTCGGCGGCAAGATCCATAACCGCGCCGTAATATCGGGCGCCGCCTTCGAGATCGAGCAGCTGCGCCATCGCCGCGTTCATGCCGAAACGCTGCTGAAAGCACGACAGCAACACATCGCGCGGATCGCGCAGCGCGAAGATGATCTTCGCATCCGGGAAAATGCGGGCGATCAGAGGCAGGAACACGATGTTGAGCGGCAGCTTATCGACGAACAAATGGGCGCCAACAGACACGTGGGCCCCAACGCTCTCCCAATAACGGCGCCGGCGCTGATGGATTTCAGCCTCCGGCATGCGCTCAAGCGCAGTCAAAGCCGCATCGGACATCATGAGATCAACAACCGAGGATGCCAGAACGTCCCGCTCTTCAAGACAAACAATGCGCGAGTGCGAGGCGAGAATCTGTTCCAGCAGCGTTGTTCCAGATCGCGGAAACCCAACAAGGAATACAGGCGCCTGCTGCTCATAGTGCGCCGGATGACGCCACGCCGCGGCTCCATCGTTGACGAGAAAGCGGGTGAGCCGCGCCAATGCGGAGGGATGAAACGGCGAATCTTCGGCGTTGAGCAGGTGGCTGTTGAGCGCGGCGAGCTGCGCGTTCGCCGCTGCGAAGGCCGCGAAGGCGTCGTGAAAGCGGCCTGCGCGATCATGGATTTCACCCATGAGGCCCCACGCAATCGCCCGATTGATCGGCGTGGTCGCGGCCGCGGAAAGCAGCGGCGCCAAGATCTCCGCCGCTGCGTCATCGCGTTCGCGCACGGCGATCTGAGCGCGCGCCAGGCGTGCCGTCTGGCTTTGAGGGTCCGCCTTCAGCGCCAAGTCTGCGTGGATCTTGGCGCGCGCAAGATCGTGGCGCTGCTCAAGCGTGCGCGACAAGGCCGCCTGGGCCGATGCGGACGCCGGCTGCGCGGCCACGGCCCGCTCGAACGCGAGCAGCGCGGCGTCGGCGCGGCCAGCCGCCGCCTCAAGCTCTCCGAGATTGCGCCAAGCTTCTCCTTGCCCCAGCTCTCCGGCGCGAAGCAGCGCGTCGCGCGCTTCTGACACCGCGCCCGCACGGCGCAATGCCAACCCAAGCATGTTCAGGATCGAGGCATTGTCTGGCGCAGAGCTGTCCGCGGCGCGGAGCAGGTGAACCGCCTCCGCGGGACGGCCTTGCCCAAGGCGAACGGCGGCCAACACTTGCAGAGCGTTCGCCTCGCGGGGGGCTAGGCTGAGCACCGCTTGCGCGGCCCTCTCGGCGCCGCCCGCGTCACCACGGCGCCACGCCTCCAACATCGCGCTCACGAGTTGTCCGAGCGGTTGCGCGCCGGATCGCTGGTCCGTCATCCCTTCGGCCTGCCGCGAGGGCACCGCACCATCGCCTCTACTCCCCCTTCTCCGCCTTCCGCGGCGCCTTCAGGCGGCGGCGATTGACGTGACTGTCCGGCGCAAGGTGCCCTTCTGGCGTGCGGCCTCTGAAATAGTCGCGCTGCCAGCCGTTCTTGACCGCCTCCTCGTCCTTGTCGCCCAGCCTGTTGAGGAAGTTGGTGCGGCTTTCACCCCAGGCGTCGTACTGACGCTTCAGCTCCGGGTCGTCGTGGATCGACTTGATGATCGGCTGCACGCTGTCCATTTGCTCATGCGGGATCGGCATGATGAAGGCGAACGGCTCGCCTTTCTTGAACGAAACCATGCCGGGACGGGTGAAACGCCAGTTCATCGTGAACGGAAATGGAAGCCAGTAAGTCTCGACCACGCCGACAAGCGGTTGAATGCCATCCTTCAGGTGATTGGGCGGCCCGCCCACCCAGATGTCCCAGCCGGGCTCGGTGCGGAAGAGATAGCCCGTGTGAAAGGTCAGCACGCCGCCAGAAAAGTGCGAAACGGCCCACCTATTCAGCAGCCCGAGCGGAGTATCCTCGTCGGGATCGAGGCGGATGTCCTCCATCCGCGGACCGCCATTCCAGGTCGCGGTAAAGCTCACCGGGGAGAGCAGCGCCCAGCCGGTTGTGTTGGCCACCACAAGCGGCAGGCAGCGGTAAGGATGGCGGTCCGAGAACCGGTCCATCCAGTCGCGATCGGGCGATCCCGGCACAAGCTCCGCCGGCTGAGGATCGACCTGATAACAGGTGAGTTTCATGGCTCATCCCTAGACGTTTCGGCGCACGTGCGCCAAGGGGAGACGCCATGCCCGCGACCGAAGCCGAACTTTCGCCAAGCTCGACGCCATCGGCGCGCACACGACGCACCGGCACCGCCCTGTGTTCACGGTCGAGGAAAGCCGCGACCTCAAGGCCGCCCTGCCCGGCGGGCACACCAAAAACCTTTTCCTCAAAGACAAGAAGGGTGCGCTTTTTCTGCTCTGCGCCATCGCCGATACCGCCATTGACCTCAACGCCGTCTCCAAAGCCATCGGCGCGGGGCGCTTCTCGTTCGGCTCGCCGGAGCGCCTGATGCAGCATTTGGGCGTTACGCCCGGGTCGGTGACGCTGTTTGCGCTCGTCAACGATCCTCTGCGCGCCGTCTCGTTGATCCTCGACGAGGCTCTGTTCGCGCACGACCCGGTCAATTTCCACCCGTTGAAGAATGACGCCACCACCGCGATCAGCCCCGCGGACATGATGAAATTCATCCGCGCGCTTGGCCGCGACCCCATTCGCCTGGCTTTCGACACATCCGGCCAACCGCGGAGAATTGAACTGGGCGGGTTCGGCCCATGTAGAGCCTGAAATTTCTGAGGACCAGCATGACCTACATCGATGGCGCTGCGCCGCCGGACAGCGAGATTGTGAAGGACGGCGCGGACGCAAGCTTCATCGCCGACGTCATCGAGCCGTCGCGGCAAACGCCGGTCATCGTCGATTTCTGGCCCCATGGTGCGGCCCTGCAAGACGCTGGGACCGCCGCTGGAGAAGGCCGTGCGCGCCGCTGGCGGCAAGGTCCGGCTGGTGAAAATCAATATCGATGAACATCCCGGCGTCGCCGGCCAGCTCGGCGTGCGCTCGATCCCTGCCGTCTACGCTTTCGACGAGGGCCGCCCCGTGGACGGCTTCATGGGCGCAGTGCCGGAAAGCCAGATCAAGATGTTCGTGGACCGCCTCGCCGGCGCTGTCAGCGCCGAGGCGATCGAGCCGCTGTTGGAACAGGCCGCCGAGAGCCTGAAACTCGGCGACCTCGGCGGGGCGGCGCAATCCACGCCGCGGCGCTGCAAGTCGACCCAGCGAGCACCAAGGCGATTGCGGGCATGGCGCGCGCGATGCTGCAGGCGGGCGATCCCGACCAGGCGCGCGCCGTGCTGGAGATGACGCCGCCAGACAAAGTCAACGATGCGGAAATCGCCGGCGTCCGTGCCGCGCTCGAGCTAACCGCCGGCGCCGAACAGGCCGGCGACACAGGCGAGCTTGCGCTTAAGGTCGCCAACAATCCCGACGATCTGCAGGCGCGCTTCGATCTTGCCGAGGCGCTCTCGGCGCGAGGCGACCTCGAAGCGGCGAGCGAGCATTTGCTCGCCATCATCGAGCGGAATCGCGAATGGAATGAGGAAGCCGCGCGCAAGCAGCTCTTGAAGATATTCGAGGCCGCGGGCCCAGCATCGGATGTCGCCAAACAGGGCCGACGCAAATTGTCGGCGATTTGGCTGTCATGAGCGCATTCGGATATCGCAAGCCCGCTGATCTGCCCCACACGGTGCCGCTTTTTCCGCTGCCCGGCGCGATCTTGATGCCGCGCGGCGTGCTGGCGCTCAATGTGTTTGAGCCGCGTTACCTCAACATGGTCGATGACGCCCTCGGCGGCGACCGACTGATCGGCATGATCCAGCCTTCGGCCGGCGAAGAGGAAAAGAACGCGCCCGATCTCGCGGATGTCGGCACCATCGGGCGCATCACGGGCTTTTCCGAAACCGAGGACGGGCGCTATCTCATCACGCTCACCGGCATATGCCGCTTCGAACTCGGAAAGGAGCTGCAGGCCGCGACCCCCTATCGCCAAGCGTTGGTCGACTACGAACTGTTCGCTGGTGATTTCGCACACGCGACCGGCGAGCGCATCGATCGCGACCATCTCATCGCGTCGCTCAAACGCTACGCTGCGCTGCACGGTTTCGACGTCGAATGGGATTCCGTCGAACAGGCGCCGACGGAAACGATCATCAACGTTGCCGCGCAGATTTGCCCGTTCGATCCGGCCGCCAAGCAGGCAATGCTGGAAGCTGTCAGCCTCGAAGACCGTTGCCAAGCGCTGCTGGCGCTGGTGGAATGGGATACAGCCGCTGGCGGCGAGGATAAGCAGCCCCTGCAATGAGTGAGCCCGATCCGAAATTGCTTGAGGTTCTCGTCTGTCCCCAGACGCGCACCCCCTTGCGCTATGATCGCGACCGCCAGGAGCTGATCAGCGAGAGCGCGCGTCTGGCCTATCCGGTGCGCGATGGCGTGCCGATCATGCTGATCGATGAAGCCCGCGAGCTGGGGCCTGACGAATGAGCGCCGAGCCTGCGCACCGCCCCTGGCCGAGTGACCTCGTGTTTGACCGCTCCGTCAAAGCGCTGCTGATCGCCTTCGATGACGGCGCCACCTTTGAAATCCCGTTCGAGCTGCTGCGCGTGGAAAGTCCCTCGGCGGAGAACAAGGGCCATGGCGGCGCCACTGCGCCGCCGCCGGTGACCGGCAAGGCCAACGTCAATGTTGTGCGCGCGGAGCCGGTCGGGCGTTACGCGGTGCGCATTGTGTTCGACGACGGCCACGACACCGGCCTTTATTCCTGGGACTTGCTCTACGATTTCGGCCGCAACAAAGACGCCATCATGCGCCGCTACCGGGAAACGCTGCGCCTGCGCGCGCTGCGCGACGAGGCCTGAGTTCGCCGCGAGCGCGACAACAATGCACGCCCGCGGCGATCCCTCTCATTTCGCAAGATCGAACCGGTCGAGGTTCATCACCTTGCTCCATGCCGCGACGAAGTCGTTCACGAACTTCTCCTTCGCATCGTCCTGCGCATAGACCTCGGCGAGCGCCCGGAGCTGCGCGTTCGATCCAAACACGAGATCAACTCGCGTCCCCGTCCATTTCAGTGCGCCGCTCTTGCGGTCTCGCCCTTCATAGACGCCCTCGGCAGCTGCGGGCCGCCATTCCGTGCCCATGTCGAGCAAATTGACGAAGAAGTCATTGGTCAGCGCTTCGGGCCGGTCGGTGAAAACGCCGTGTTTGACGCCGCCGGCATTGACGCCAAGTACGCGCAGGCCTGCCATCAACACCGTCATCTCAGGCGCGCTCAGCGTCAGCAGCTGGGCGCGATCGATCAGATGTTCTTCCGCTGAAAGACGAAGCTTCGCGCCGGCATAGTTGCGGAAGCCGTCGATCTTCGGCTCGAGCGGCGCGAAGGAATGCGCATCCGTCTGCTCTTGGGAGGCATCGGTTCGGCCCGGGGAGAATGGAACCTTCACGTCGAAGCCGGCTTTCTTCGCGGCGGCCTCGACAGCCGCGTTGCCAGCCAGCACGATCAGATCCGCAAGCGAGACCTTCTTCTTGCTCATGAAGGCGCTGTTGAAATCCTTTTGGATCGCTTCGAGCTTCTGAAGCACTTGCGCCAGCTGAGCAGGCTGGTTCACTGCCCAATCCTTTTGCGGCGCAAGGCGAATGCGTGCGCCGTTGGCGCCGCCGCGTTTGTCGGAGCCGCGGAAGGTCGAAGCCGAGGCCCACGCCGTCGATGCAAGTTGTGAAATGCTCAGGCCTGAAGCCAGCAGCTTGGCCTTTAGCGCGGCGGCGTCCTTGTCGTCGATCAAAGGATGATCGGCCTTCGGAAGCGGATCCTGCCAGACCATCTCTTCCTTGGGCGCGAGCGGCCCCAGGTAACGCGCTGTTGGGCCCATGTCGCGATGTGTGAGCTTGAACCAGGCGCGCGCGAACGCATCGGCAAACGCTTGCGGATCTTGGTGGAAGCGCCGCGATATCGGCTCATAGGCAGGATCGAAGCGCAGCGAAAGATCGGTCGTCAGCATTGTCGGGCGGTGACGCTCAGCTGGATCATGGGCGTCCGGGATCACATCGGGGGCGTCCTTCGCAACCCACTGCTTGGCCCCTGCAGGGCTCTTGGTGAGTTCCCACTCGAAGCCGAACAGGTTGTCGAAAAAGAAATTGCTCCACTTCGTGGGCGTCTGCGTCCAGGTGACCTCCGGGCCGCCGGTGATGGCGTCAGCGCCCTTGCCGGCGCCATGACGGCTGATCCAACCCAGGCCCTGCGCTTCAATTGGCGCCGCTTCCGGTTCGGGGCCCACGAGCGCCGCGTCGCCGGCGCCATGGCACTTGCCGAACGTATGCCCTCCGGCGATCAGAGCGACGGTCTCTTCATCGTCCATCGCCATGCGGGCGAAGGTCTCGCGAATGTCGCGCGCCGCCGCGAGCGGATCCGGATTGCCGTTGGGCCCTTCGGGATTGACGTAAATGAGGCCCATCTGGACAGCAGCCAGCGGATCTTCGAGATCGCGGTCGCCGCTATAGCGTTTGTCGTCAAGCCAGGCGCCTTCAGGACCCCAATAGAGTTCTTCCGGCTCCCACATGTCGGCGCGCCCGCCCGCGAAGCCGAGAGTTTTGAACCCCATCGATTCCAGCGCGACATTGCCCGCGAGGATCATCAGATCGGCCCATGAAATCTTGTTCCCGTATTTCTGCTTGATCGGCCACAACAAGCGGCGGGCCTTATCGAGGTTGGCGTTATCCGGCCATGAATTGAGCGGTGCGAAGCGCTGCTGGCCGCCGCCCGCGCCGCCGCGGCCATCGCCGACGCGATAAGTGCCTGCGCTGTGCCACGCCATCCGCACGAAGAGCGGTCCGTAATGGCCAAAGTCTGCTGGCCACCATTCCTGGCTGTCGGTCATCAGCGCATGGAGATCACGAACGAGGGCATCAAGATCGAGGCGCTTGAACGCCGCCGCGTAATCAAACGCGGCGCCGAGCGGGTTCGACGCTGGGGCATGGCGATGCAGCGCGCTAAGGTCCAGCTGGTTCGGCCACCAATCGGTATTCTTGGGCCCCGGGGTTCCATGCATGACCGGACACTTGGCTTCGCTCGACATCGGCGCTCTCCATTCGCGGCGGCAATTTCCGTCCACGACTGGATGGTCCCCGGGCGGGCATAGGTCCAATCGATTTATGATGAGCCAATTATAGGCAATTTCTATGCCTAAGCGTGTCGTGACCACCGTCACAGCCGTCCGGCATAGGCCCGTCTAGCTTGTCTTTACCGAAGCGATGGCGCTTCGGACTGAGGAGCAAGACACATGACCCGCACCGCCCGCCTTTCCAGCCTGGTTCTCTCGGCTCTCCTGTTTGCGCCGCTCGCCTTCGCCACGCTGGCGCAAGCCGCCCAGATCGTCGCCTGATCGTCAATCGCCCAGAACCCGTGAGAATTCCGATGACCAAATTCTATTCCATCATCATTGCCTGCGCAGTGTTCGCTCCTTTCGCGCTCAGCGTGATGAACCAAGCCGCGCAGATCGTCGCTTAAGCTCCGGCTTCGCGATAATACAGCGGCTCGACGAGAAGGGCGCGGAGGCTGCTCCCCCTCCGCGCCCTTCCTCTATTCAGCCCCTGCACTTGAAGGCGCGCGCATGTCCGACATCTCGTTGCATTTCACCTGGCTCGAATGGATCGCGCTTGTGCTGATCGCCGGCTGGCCCGGCCTGCTCATCGGCGGCGCGCTCGGCGCGCTGGCATTGCGGCGCCGGCGCATCGCGGGCGCGGTCATCGGCGCGATTGCGGGTTGCCTCGCCGCCGGGTGGATCGCGCTCACGCGCTGATCACAAATTCTTCAAGCACAAAACTGCCCGCCATTAATGACAAACCTCGGCGCCTGTGGATAAAGTTGTCCCGGACCGCCCCACGACGCATGCATGGGGGGCTGATTGTTCGCCGGGGGCCGTTGATGGCAGCGAAAATCTTGTCGGTTTCGAACATGAAGGGCGGCGTGGGCAAAACCACGATCGCGGTGGCGCTGGCGCAGGCCTTGGCCGCGGGAAAAAACGCGAAGGTTCTGGTTGTCGATCTCGACGCCCAGGCCAACGCCTCGTTCTGGTTGTGCGGGCAAGCCAGCCTCACCGCCCAGATCGAGCAGGGCAAGACCATCGATTCCTTCCTTGAGGACGCCATCGTATTCGGCAAGCCCGCAAGCCTTGCCGATAATATCCGCCCCGCCAAAGCGCTCTCAGAGCGCCTCTTCGTTGCGCCATCGAGCCCGCACCTGCGCATCATCGAGCGCGAGCTGATCGTGTTCCTCTCGCGCCGCCACCGCAATCTGATGGAGGTGGAGCGCGTGGTCAGCGATTTGCTCGAACAGCAGCTCGCGCAGCTCGGCAACGCCTACGACACCATCATCTTCGACACCGCGCCCGGCATTTCCGCACTCACGGAGGCGGCGTTGCGCCTCTCGCATGTCGTGATCGTCCCGACCGTGCCGGACTATGTTTCCAATCTCGGCCTGCTCTCATTCTGCCGCACGGTCAGCTGGAGCAGCAACGACCGCGCCAACGCCACCAAGCGCCTGCCTTGGGTGGCCGCGAACAAGGTGAAGCAAACCAAGCACCATCAATTGATGCTGCAGCAAATGCGTGCGGAGGCTTCCGGCGACGACCGCGAGTTCAACATGTTCCGCACCGAGATTCCCAGCTCGCCGGTGATCGACGCCATCGCTTCGGAACTCGACATGGACGGCAAGCTTGGTTTTGACGCCAAAGGCGCGGAGGTCTTCGCCGCGCTTGCGTCGGAGGTGTTCGATCTCGCTGAACACGCCGCTGCCGCGGAAACCTGCGCCGCCTGAGCGCTAGGCCGCCAGACTTTCGCCCTTCAGCAACTTCGGCAGGTCGCCCGCGCCGCCGCCCGCATATTTCATGAAAAACCGCCGCGCCGGCCCCACCGCGTTCACCGCGGCCAAACCGAGACGCCGCGCGGCGCGCAGCGGCGGCACGCTGTTGGAGAACAGCTTGTCGAAGAATTCCATGCCCAGCGCCATGGACGTATTGTCGAAGCGGCGCCAGCGCTGATAGCGCTCCAGGATCGAAACATCACCCGGATCGAGACCGAGGCCGACGCCATCGGCGATGCACTCGGCCAAAGCGGCGCAATCCTTCAAACCGAGATTGAGGCCCTGCCCGGCGAGCGGATGGATGCCATGCGCGCTGTCGCCTGCCAGCGCGACGCGCTGATCAATCATGCGCTCGGCCAGTTGCAGCGACAGCGGATAGCCAAAGCGCGGCCCCTCCAATGAAAGCGCGCCCAGGAAATCGCCGAAGCGCAGGCGCAGCTCAGCCAGGAAATCTTCCTCATTCATCGCGAGTAGGGCTTGAGCGGCTTTGCGTGGTTCGGCCCAAACGATGTTCGACCGTTCCCCCTTGAGCGGCAGAATTGCGAACGGTCCGTTCGGCAGGAAGAATTCGTGCGCCACAGCGTCATGCGGCCGCTCATGCTGGATCGTGGCGACGATCGCGGTGACGGGATAGTCCCACCCGATGGTGCGCACGCCAATGGCGCCGCGCACGAACGAGCGGCGCCCATCGGCGCCAACCAGGAGCGGTGCGCGCAGCGTCCGCTCATCGGCCAACGTCACGGTGACGCCAGCGGGATCGCGCACAATGGCTGTCACCGACATCGGCTGAATCATGCGGATCGAAGGCCGTGCGCGCACGCCGCCGTCGAGCGCTAGCCGCACATGGCGCGCCTCCAGCATCAAGCCCAGCGGTTCGTCATGATCATGAAGCTCAGCGCGATCGAAATGCAGGTGCAACGGCGAAGGCCCGCCACGGCGTCCGCCGCCGCCTACGCTGCCATCGGTCACCATGATCTGTTCGATGGGCTGCGCCACCGCGTCGAGCTGTTCGCCCAAGCCGAGCGCGCGCCACATCCGATAAGAAGCGTAAGCGATCGCGAAAGCGCGGCCGTCGAAACTCGCCGCCAGCGTTTCCGATGACTTGGCCGCATCGATGACGATGACCGAAAGCCCGGCTTGATCGAGCGCCAGCGCCAGCGTCTGCCCCACCAGGCCGCCGCCGCCGATGATCACGTCCGCATCGAAGCCGCTTCTGTTGCTCATGGCCAACGATACCGCCGCTAGGAACGCGCCGTCGATGCGGCCTTGGCGCGCAAGCAAGAGGCAGGGCGCCCTTTTTTTGAGCGCCCCCGCCGCAATGCAGCAAAGCAGGGCGCCAGCGGCTTGCCCGATCGGCGAACCGCTCCGCCAATTCGCGCAAGCGAGGGAGACAGGGGCATGATTCACACAATTCTTCGGCGCGCGGGATGGGGTGCGCTCGCAGCTCTTGCCGCGCTGACGCCAACCTTGGCCTGCGCCCAAGAAGCAACGCCGGATAAGGGCGATGTCGCCTGGATGCTGATCTCAACAGTGCTGGTCCTGCTGATGATTCTGCCGGGCCTGGCGCTCTTTTACGGCGGCTTGGTGCGCGCCAAGAATATGGTCTCGATTCTCAGCCAGATTTTCGTCGTCACCGCGATCGGCATGGTGATGTGGATTTTCGTCGGTTATTCGATGGCGTTCACCGATGGCGGCGCACTCAATCGTTTTGTCGGCGGGCTGAGCAAAGCGTTTCTCGCCGGCGTCGATGCGTCGAGCCAGGTCGAGACTTTTTCCGTCGGCGTGCCGATCCCGGAACTCATCTTCGTCGCCTTCCAGATGACATTCGCGTGCATCACCGCGGCGCTTGTGCTTGGCGGCGTCGCCGAGCGGGTGAAATTCTCTACAATTGTAGTGTTTTCGCTGCTTTGGCCGATCGTCGTCTATTATCCGATGGCTCACATGGTGTGGTGGTGGGGCGGGCCTGCGATGGCGTCCGATCCCGCCAATGCAGAAGCACTCGCCGCAGGCGCCGGTCTGATTTGGAGCTTCGGCGCGCTCGATTTCGCCGGCGGCACCGTCGTTCACATCAATTCAGGCGTCGCTGCTCTTGTCGGGGCGCTCATGCTTGGCGCGCGGTCAGGCTATCGCAGAGAGCCGATGCCGCCGCACAATCTCACCTACACCGTGACCGGCGCGGGTTTGCTGTGGGTCGGCTGGGTCGGCTTCAACGCGGGCTCAAACCTTGAGAGCAACGCCTATGCGGCGCTCGCGCTCATCAACACCTTCGTAGCCCCAGCCGGCGCAGCGCTTTCCTGGACCCTCACCGAGTGGGCGACCAAGGGAAAGCCAAGCTTGCTCGGTCTTGCTTCCGGCGCGGTCGCAGGCCTAGTCGCCGTGACGCCTGCCGCAGGTTTCGCTGGCCCCGCTGGCGCGCTTGTTCTGGGGCTTGTTGCAGGGCCGATCTGCCTGTTTGCTTGTTCGGCGCTCAAGGGCTGGCTCAAATATGACGACAGCCTCGATGTCTTCGGCATTCACGGCATTGGCGGCATCGTCGGCGCGCTCGGAACCGGGATCGTGGTCGATCCCGCGCTCGGCGGCGCCGGCATCGTCGATTACGCAGCTGGCGGCGCCGCCAGCTATCCCGGTCTCGTTGCGCAGATGATCTCGCAAACAAAAGGCGTGCTGGTGACGCTGGTCTGGTCTGGCGCCGGCAGCACCGCCGTTTGGTTTGTCGCGCGCATGCTCACCGGCGGGCGCGTCAGCAAGGAAATCGAACACGAAGGCCTCGATTACGCCGAGCATGGCGAGGTGGCCTACCACACGTAAAGCGCCTGCAACTCCCTCGACCTCGAGCGCGGTTCGTTTCGGATCGCGCTCGTTCTTTTTTCAGCTGTCTTAACCGCTGCTTCCGCCGCGCTTGATGAATGCCCCGGTAACTCTGTTCGCATCCGAAAATTCATCGCTCATTTACCGGCAAGGCCAACAGTCCGCGCCTGATCTCGGCTGACAGCGAGCGCCTTCGTTCCATGACTGACGACGCCTATTCCTCAGGGGGAAGAATCCCCTCCGCCGCCAGTTCCGCCGCTGGGCGCCTGGCGCTGAAGCGCGCGACGCTTTGTGTGGGCGCGGGCCTGCTCGGCGCCTACGGCTTGGGCGCTGTGCTGACCTATTCTCCCGAAGATCCCAGCCTCAATACGGCGACAGGCGGCGCCACCCACAATCTGTTCGGCGCGCCGGGCGCGGTTCTGGCCGATCTTTCGATCCAGGCTCTCGGCGCAGCGGCGCCGCTGGCGATGGCGGCGTTGCTGGCGGCGGGCGCCTTGCGCGTGTGGCGCAAGCAATTGGTCGCGCGCATCGATAAGCGCCGCGTGGGCGCGGCGACGCTCGGCGTGCTGCTGCTCGCCGCAGCCGCGACAACCATCCCCACGCCGGAGGGCTGGCCGCTCGCCACCGGCTTCGGCGGTTTGCTGGGCGATACGGTCTCCGGCCTGATCACCGGCCTGGCTTCGATGCCGGGCCTGCCGTTTCCGCATATTTTGAGCGGCCTGCTCTGCGCCATCGCGGGCCTGCTCGCCACCGGCTGGGCGTTCCAGGTGCGCCCTGAAGATGTGAAAAGCGCAGCGCAAGTCGCGCGCCGCGCCGCTGTCGGCTCGGCCGGCGCCGCCCAACGCGCCATCGGCTACGTCTCGGAGAAGACGCGCCGCGAACCCAGCGAGGAAACGCTCCGCCGTCCCATCGAGGACCGCAGCGAACGCCGCCCCGAGGCGCCGCGCCAGCGCGCGCCGCGCCCCGAACGCATGCCCCCGACGCGCGCCGCTGAGAGCGAGGCGCCGCGCCAGCGCCCCGCGCCGCGCGCTGCAAAGAAGGAAAAGCAGCATTCAAGCTTCCACTTCGGGCGCGAGTTCGATCTGCCCGACACCGATCTACTGGCCACGCCCAAGCAGCGCGTCACGCAAACCGATGCGCAGACGCTGCACGCCATGAGCCGTCAACTCGAAGGCGTGCTCGCCGACTTCGGCGTGCAGGGCGAGGTGCTCTCCGCGCGCCCCGGCCCGGTGGTCACCCTGTTTGAGCTTGAGCCCGCCGCCGGCGTGAAATCGTCCCGCGTCGTCGGCCTCGCCGACGACATCGCCCGCTCGATGAGCGCCACCGCCTGCCGCGTCGCCGTCATTCCCGGGCGCAACGCCATCGGCATCGAGCTGCCCAACGCCAAGCGCGAAACCGTTTATCTTCGCTCGCTGCTGAACTCGCCGAGCTTTGCGGGCACGCAGGGCGATCTGCCGCTGGCCCTGGGCGAAACCATCGAGGGCGATCCCTTCGCCGCCGACCTCACCAAGATGCCTCACCTCCTGATCGCCGGCACCACCGGCTCGGGCAAGTCTGTCGGCATCAACGCCATGATCCTGTCGCTGCTCTACCGGCATACGCCCGATGAGTGCCGCTTCATCATGATCGATCCCAAGATGCTGGAGCTCAGCGTCTATGAGGGCATTCCCCATCTGTTGCACCCGGTCGTCACCGATCCGAAGAAAGCCGTCGTCGCGCTGAAATGGACCGTGCGCGAGATGGAAGATCGCTACCGGCGCATGTCCAAGCTCGGCGTGCGCAACATCACCGGCTACAATGACCGCGTCCGCGACGCGCTCGAACGCGGCGAGCGGCTCGAACGCACCGTGCATGCGGGCTTCGACCCCACCAGCGGCGAGCCGATCTACGAAACCCGCGAGCCTGCCGCTCGAGCCAATGCCCTACATCGTCGTCGTCATCGACGAGATGGCCGATCTGATGATCACGGCCGGCAAGGAAATCGAGGCCGCCGTGCAGCGCCTTGCGCAAATGGCGCGCGCGGCCGGCATTCACGTCATCATGGCCACGCAGCGGCCTTCGGTCGATGTCATCACCGGCACCATCAAGGCCAACTTCCCGACCCGCATTTCCTATCAGGTCACCTCCAAGATCGATTCCCGCACCATCCTTGGCGAACAGGGCGCCGAGCAGCTCCTGGGCATGGGCGACCTTCTGTTCATGGCCGGGGGCGGACGCATCCGGCGTCTGCACGGCCCGTTCGTCACCGACGCCGAGGTCGAGCGCGTGGTCGATATGCTGAAGGCGCAGGGCGCGCCGGTCTATCGCCAGGATGTCACCGAAGAGCCGGGCGAAGGCGGGGAGGACAATCCGGAACTGTTCAGCGACGGCGACGGCGGCGACGGCGACCTGTTCGACCGCGCCGTCGAGATCGTGCGCCGCGACCGCAAGGCTTCCACCAGCTACCTGCAGCGACGCCTCTCGATCGGCTACAACCGCGCCGCCACTTTGATCGAAAAAATGGAAAAGGCCGGCATCATCTCGGAAGCTAACGCGGCGGGTAAGCGCGACATCTTGGTGGATGTGGTGGAGGATGATTAGGGGCCTCGCTCAATCTGCGAAGGCCAAATCTATCCACCCCCTCTGCCGCCGGCCGTATCATGGTCACGCCCCATGTCCGCCGACCCCGCCCCCATCCGCACAGCGCCGCTCGCTCTATGGCGCGCCGCGCAGACGTTCCTGGGCGTGCTGTATGCGCTGTTCGGCGATCCGGCAGCACTCGCGCATCGCCACACGCTCACGGCCAAGGCGCACGCACACATGGCCTCCTGGCTGCGCTGCGCCGAGGCGATGCTGCGGCGCCTGTTGCTGATCGAAGCGGGCGCCTATCCCAAACCCAACACCCGCCCGCTGCTCATGCCGGCGCGCCGGCGCGTGCGCACGCTGAAGGAATTCTGGCCCGGGAAGCCGCAAGAATGGCGCGTCAGCTTTCGCATGTTCGCAGGCGCGCCGCGTGCGCCAAAGCCAAGAAAACCCAGCGCCGCGGCCGTAGCGCGGCGCGAGCGCCTGCGCAGGCTCGGCGCAAAGCCCGGCGAGCCTGTTTTCATTTTCCGCGAACAGCGCCCCGCGTCCCCAACGCGGGCCCTGAGCCCGCCGAAGGGCGGCGGCCTTCGACACACGCGGGCCGCCAAGCGCGGCAAGCGCATCGGCACGCAGGATCGTTTCTGGGTGCATGAGCGCGATCTGAAACCGCTGGTCTTTCGCTCCGCCTGGCCGCTGGCCGAGCGTTACGAGGCGCTCATCCGCGTCTTCAACGATCCCGCCCCGTATGCGCGCCGGCTCGCGCGGCGCCTGCACGCCACCCCACATCGCGCTGGGGAAGTGCTGGCCGCGCCGCCGGAGGCGGCCCATCGCATCGCGCGCTTCGAAGCGCCGGGCGCGCAGGCGCGCAGCGTCTGGCGGGCGCATTTCAGCTCCGCGTGACCGCGCCCGCGCGCCCATTGGTCGCGCTTTTTTGTTGAGCCTGGTCAAGACTTAAGCGCGCCCGCCCGCTAGGTCAGGCGCCGTCATGAGCCTGTCTGAAAAGCCGCAATCGTTTCCGTTCCTGCGCGCGCTCGAAACGCACGCGCACGCGCCGGAAACCCAGGCGCCGCCCGCGCGCGAACTGCCGCCGCTGCACGCTGAAGAAAAGGGCGTCACCAGCGAACGGGTGGTCTCGATCCACCACTACACGGATACGCTGTTCAAGTTTCGCGTCACTCGCCCGCCGACCTTCCGCTTTCGCTCCGGCGAATTCGTCATGATCGGGCTGCGCAAGGAGGATGGTTCGCCGCTGCTGCGCGCTTATTCCCTCGCCTCCCCGGCGTGGGATGAAGAGCTGGAATTCTATTCGATCAAGGCGCCCAATGGCCCGCTGACGTCGCGTCTGCAGCACATCCAGCCCGGCGATGAAGTGCTGATCGGGCGCAAGCCCACCGGCACTCTGGTGCTCGATGCGCTGACCCCGGCCAGGCGGCTGTTTCTTTTCTCCACCGGTACGGGCTTTGCGCCCTTCGCAAGCCTGCTGCGCGATCCCGAGACATACGACAAGTTCGAACAGGTCATCGTCACCCACACCTGCCGCCATGCGCCGGAACTGGCTTACAGCCAGGAGATCGTCGATGGCCTCGCCGAGGATCCGCTCATCGGCGAACTGGCCTGGGGCCGCGTCGTGCGCTACGCCAATTGCACGCGCGATGTCTGCCCTCGCACCGGGCGCATCACCCAGCTCATCGCAAGCGGAAAACTGTTCGACGATCTGGGCGTCCCGCCGCTCGATCCGGCCGCTGACCGGGCCATGTTGTGCGGCTCGCTGCCGATGATCCGGGACACGGCCGCGCTGCTGGAGGCGCGCGGCTTCGCCGAAGGCTCAAATTCCGCCCCGGCGGATTACGTGATCGAAAAGGCTTTCGCCGGCTGAAGCGGGCGGCGCGCTTCGAACGCGCCGCTCGCCGCCAACTACTCAGCTTTCAGATTGATTGCCGATTCACGGCCCTGGCGATCACGTTCGGTTTCGAACGAAACCTTCTGGCCGTCATTGAGGCGCGAGAGCCCTGAGCGCTCGACCGCTGAAATATGGACGAAAACGTCCTTGCCGCCGCTCTCCGGCGCGATGAAGCCGAAGCCCTTTTGGGTATTGAAAAACTTTACTGTGCCGACAGTCATTGCCGTCTCCTGAGGTTGAAATTGCTGGTGGGGACTTCCCCAGCAGCAGCCGATTTTCGAGGGAAACAGCAAACATCCGGCGCGACAGCGAAGGATCAGAGCGTGACGCGACGAGGATCGATGCCTCGCTCATACCCCTCGACGCCCCAGAAGCCAAGCGCGGGGCGGAGGATGAATCCGGGCTGAAGCGGGAGCCCTTTTTTTCGCCATGCGTTCGGGGCAAATGAAGCCCATGAACCGACGCTCCGCCCTCCTCGGCCTCTCCGCCTTGCTAGCCGCGCCCGCCGGCGCCTATGCGCAAGTCACGCCCGCTGTGCTCGATGGCGATGCGCGCGCCGAGGGCATTGCGCGCGCGAATCAAGCGCTGAACGCGATCCAGCGGCTGCAGGGCCGGTTTGTGCAGGCTTCTCCCGACGGTTCGCGCGCGACCGGCCTGTTCTACCTGCAGCGGCCAGGAAAGCTGCGTTTCGAGTACGATCCGCCGGCGACACTGCTGATCGTCTCTGACGGAAACGTGGTTTCCATGCGCGACACCGAACTGCGCACCACCGAGCGCACCCCGCTGCGCTCCACCCCGCTCAACATCATCCTGGGCCAGCAAATCGATCTTGAGCGCAACGCCCGCATCTTGCGCGTTTCAACCGCCGGCCCATGGCTGATGGTCACCGCGCGCGACCGTTCGGGCCAGACGGACGGCCAGATCACGTTGCAGTTCTTCGGCCCGGAGGCGCAGCTGCGTTCGTGGGATGTCATCGATGCGACAGGCGCCCGCACGCGGATCACCCTGCGCGACATTGTGCGCCCCGACAGCCTTGACCGCGGCCTTTTCCAACTCGACGACATGCTGCCTGACCGTCCGCGGAGGCGGTAACGCCGCGCGCGCCAAGCGTCTTAGGCTCAACCGCGCAATGTATTTCTCCAGAAACGATCTTGATTTTTCCAGGCTTGTGTCGCATATGCAACGGTGAACTGCCGCTTATCCCCCTGGATAGCGTCGTCCCCCCCGCTGACCACATCCAGCGCGGCGGTTTGGCCGGACTCCCCTGCCGGCGAATATGCGCCCCCCTCAAGGCGCACCAGAGGCCCGGTCGCGGACAGCGATCGGGCCTCTTTGTATTTAGCGCGCGCGCAGGCCAAACAGCGCCATGCTCAGAATCGCCACCTGGAACATCAACTCCGTCAGGCTGCGCATCGCGATGGTTTGCCGCTTCCTCGCTGAGGCCAGACCCGACGTGCTCTGCCTGCAGGAAATCAAATGCCGCGACGGCGAATTTCCAGCCAAGGCGTTCAAAGAAGCCGGCTACAAGCACCTGCACGTGGTGGGGCAAAAGGGCTGGCACGGGGTGGCGATCGTCTCGCGCCTCAAGCTCGAGCCCCTCGAAGCGCCCGCCATCTGCCCCAAGGAAGAAGCGCGCATTGCCGCCGCGAGGATCGACGGCGTTGAGATCCACAATCTCTATGTGCCGGCCGGCGCTGACGTGCCGGAAATGAGCAACCCCAAATTCGCACATAAGCTCAAGGTGCTCGACCGCATGAAGCGCCTCTACAAAGCGCGCAAGGATGGCCCCGCGACGGTGCTGGTGGGCGATCTCAACGTAGCGCCGGGTGAATTCGACGTCTGGAGCCACAAGCAGCTGCTCAATGTGGTGAGCCACACGCCCGGCGAAACCGAACGTCTTGACGCGGTGCGCGATCTTGGAGGCTTCATCGACCTTGCGCGCCAACACCGCCCGGCCCCGGAAAAGCTCTTCACCTGGTGGAGCTATCGAAGCCCGGATTGGACCAAGAACAACCGTGGCCGCCGTCTCGATCACATCTGGGCTACGGCCGATCTTGCGCCGCTCTCCCAGGCGGGCGCATTTGAAATTCATCAGCCCTGCCGCTCCTGGGAACGCCCCAGCGACCACGTGCCTGTTGTCGCGGGTTTTCGGCTCTAGGTCGCGATTGGGTTGAGACAAGCGGCTCCTCCGTTAGGATGAGGCGCAACGGTCAGGGGGAGAAGACGAATGCACGTTTCCAGACGCACGGTTTTGAGCGCAGGCGCGGCGAGCGCAGTGCTGTGGGGCTGCCAAGCCGGGGGCGATCCGGGCGCGCGGTTGGCGGCGCTGCTGGACCGCGTCTCGATCGACATTCTGCGCGAATCTCCAGAGCGCTGCACCTCGCTCGGCGTCAGCGAAGAACAAGCAGGCGGGCGCTTCATCGATCGCGTCAGCGACGCATCGAAGGACGGCGCACGCCGCTATCGCGCGATCCTGCAAGGCGCACTTGAGGAGCTGGGCCGAATCCGCCGCGATCGCCTGTCGGAGCAGGACGCAGTCACGTACGACGTCGTGCACACCTCGTTCGAAAATTCGGTTGCGAGTTCCGAATTCGAAGCCGGCAGCGGCGCTGGCGCGCCCTACGTGGTCAGCCAACTGACCGGCGTCTATCGCGGCCAACCCAACTTCCTCAATGAACAGCACCCGCTGCGCACGACCGAAGAGGCTGAGGCCTACCTCACGCGCGTTGAGGGCTTCGTTGGCCAACTCGATCAGGAAACCGCGATTATTGCCGAAGACGCTGGCGCGGGGGTCATTCCCCCAGATTTCGTCATCGACAAAACGCTGACGCAGATGAGCGCCTTTGTCGCCGCATCGCCGGGCGAGAATGTGCTTGTGCAATCTCTGGTGCGCCGGTTGCCGGAGGCCGCCGACATCCCCGAATCCGCCCGCGCCGGCTACGTAAGCCGCGCCGAGAACCTCGTGCGCGAGCAGGTGCTTCCGGCGTATCAACGCCAAATCGAAGCGCTGCAAGCGGTGCGCCCGCAGGCGGTGCACGATGCGGGCGTCTGGCGGCTGCCGCGCGGCGAAGAAATGTATCCCGTCGCCCTGCGGAACCGCACGACGACGACGATGAGCGGCGATGAAATACACGACATGGGCGTCGAGCTGGTGCGCCAGTTCAACGCCGAAACCGAAGAGATCCTGCGCGCCCAGGGCATGACGCGCGGAACCATCGCAGAGCGCATTCAAGCGCTCTCGCGCCGGCCAGACCAGCTCTATCCAAACACCGACGCTGGCCGTGAGCAAATCCTGGCCGACCTGAATACGCAGACGCGCGAGATCGTCGCCATGATGCCGCGCGCCTTCAACCGCCTCGCGCGGGCGCAGCTGGAGATCAAACGCGTGCCGCCATTCACAGAGGCGGGCGCGCCAGGGGGGTATTATCAACGCGCCGCGCTCGATGGCTCGCGGCCGGGCGCCTACTTCATCAACCTGCGCGACACACGCGAATGGCCGCGCTTCACACTGCCGACCTTGAACTACCATGAGGGTGTTCCGGGCCATCACTGGCAAATCTCAATTCAGCAGGAATCCGGCGACATCCCCTTCATCCGCAGCGCGCTGATGGGCTTCTCCGCTTTCAGCGAAGGCTGGGGACTTTACGCCGAGCAGCTTGCCGACGAACTCGGCGTGTACGAGGGCAATCCGCTTGGCCGCCTGGGCTATTTGCAGTCGGCGACCTTCCGCGCATCGCGCCTGGTGGTGGACACCGGCATCCACCACAAACGCTGGAGCCGCGAACAGGCGATCCGATCGATGATGGAGGCCACTGGCGATCTCGAAAGCTCGGTGACGACCGAAATCGAGCGCTATTGCGTGCAGCCAGGCCAAGCCTGCAGCTACATGGTCGGCCGCCAAGCCATTAACCGCATACGCCAGCAGGCCACCGCAGCGCTTGGCGAACGCTTCGATTTGAAGGCGTTCCACGACACCGTGCTGGCTAACGGCGCTGTACCGCTCTCGGTTCTGGAAAGCATCGCCGGCGCATGGACAGCCGCGCAATCGAGTTGAGGGGCCTGAAGCGGCCCTCAATTCAGCATCCCAGGTCTGCCCCCCGTGAGGGGTAAATCACAGTGGCCTGAAGAACACGTTTGACATAAGAGGCCCCCCACACACTTTGAGCACAGTGATGCGCACTGAGCACCGCCCCAGCCCGGCGGCGCCCTGGAGGGATTCCGTGACGGACCAAATCGCAGGCCTTCATCCGGCCCCGACGAACCACAAGAAATTGATTCAATGGGTGGAATCCATCGCCGCCCTGACCAAACCCGATCGCGTCCACTGGTGTGACGGGTCCGAGGCGGAGTGGGAACGCCTCACAGGCGAATTGGTCGCCGCGGGCACGCTCAAGCGCCTCGACGAGAAAAAGCGCCCGAATTCGTTCTACGCAGCCTCCGACCCCAAGGACGTGGCGCGGGTTGAAAGCCGCACCTTCATCTGCAGCGCCGAAAAAGAAGACGCGGGCCCCACCAACAACTGGGTCGCGCCTGCCGAAATGCGCGACAAGCTCGGCGGCCTCTTCGATGGCTGCATGCGCGGGCGCACGATGTACGTGGTGCCCTTCTGCATGGGCCCGCTGGGCTCGCGCATTTCGCAGCTCGGCGTGGAAATCACCGATAGCGGCTATGTCGCCGCCTCAATGCGGATCATGACCCGCATGGGAAAGGGCGCACTCGAACAGCTGGGTGATGACGGCTTCTTCGTGCCCGCCGTGCACACGCTCGGCGCGCCTTTGGCCAACGGCCAGAAGGATGTGGCCTGGCCGTGCAACGAAGAAAAATGGATCGTCCATTTCCCGGAGACGCGCGAAATATGGTCGTACGGGTCCGGCTACGGGGGCAACGCGCTCCTGGGCAAGAAATGCTTCGCGCTGCGCATCGCGTCGGTGATGGCGCGCGACGAAGGCTGGCTCGCCGAACACATGCTCATCCTGAAGCTCACTTCGCCTGAGGGCGTGGCCAAGTATGTGGCCGCGGCGTTCCCCTCGGCGTGCGGCAAGACCAACCTCGCCATGCTGGCGCCAACCATTCCGGGCTGGAAGACGGAAACCATTGGCGATGACATCGCCTGGATGCGCTTCGGCGATGACGGACGCCTCTACGCCATCAATCCGGAGGCGGGTTTCTTCGGCGTAGCGCCGGGAACGGGCGTGAAAACCAACAAAAGCGCGGTCGATACGCTGCACGCCAACACCGTGTTCACCAATGTCGCGCTCACCGCCGATAACGACGTCTGGTGGGAAGGTTTGACCGATGCGCCTCCGCCGGGGCTGACCGACTGGCAGGGCAATCCCTGGCTGGCGGATTCGAAATTTCCCGCCGCGCACCCGAACTCTCGCTTCGCCGTACCGGCGGGCCAGTGCCCCGTGATCGCCCCGGAATGGGAAGACCCCACGGGCGTGCCGATCGACGCGATCCTGTTCGGGGGGCGCCGTGCGACCGCGGTGCCGCTCGTCACGGAATCATTCGATTGGGCGCACGGCGTGTTTCTGGCGTCCAATGTTGCAAGCGAAGGCACGGCCGCCGCGGAAAACAAGGTCGGCGAACTGCGCCGCGATCCATTCGCGATGCTTCCCTTCTGCGGCTACCACATGGGCGATTACTTCGCGCATTGGCTCAAAATGGGTGAGCGCGCAGGCGCAAAGCTGCCGAAGATCTTCTTCGTGAATTGGTTCCGCAAGGATCAGAACGGCAAGTTCATCTGGCCCGGCTTCGGCGACAACAGCCGCGTGCTGAAGTGGATCTGCCAACGCCTCGACGACAAGGCCGCCGCGCACGAGACGCCGATTGGGCTCGTGCCGGCGAAGGGCGCGCTCGATATTGGCGGGCTTGATCTCAGCGAAGCGGCGATGGAGACGCTGCTCGGCGTCGATCTCGACGTTTGGGCCGAGGAGGCTGATTTGATCCCGGGCCACTATGAGAGATTTGGCGGCCGCCTCCCGCAGGAACTCTGGGATCAATACGCCGCCTTGATCGAACGCCTCGGCGAAGCGCGCAGCGGCAAACCAGCGGCCAAGCTGGCCTAAGCGGACCTGCGCCTCAGCAGCAAGCGCGGCAGCTCCGTGCGCACCAGACGCAGCGCGTCCGCCATGGCGGCGCGCCCGCCGCCGAACAGCGCCACGACGCCCCAGGCGGCGGCGTAACCAGTCGTTGCGCTAACAGCGAGCCGGGTGAAATCGTTCGGAAATGCGAGGCGCTGCAGCGCTGTGAGCGCAATGAAACATGCCGCGATCCCGGCCGCGAAGGGCGCCGCCGCGCGATAGAGGTCCATCATCCTGATCGGACCACTGCGTGTGACCCACCACCACAAAGCTGGCAGGCGCAAAGCGACATCGCTCAGCGCGAATGCAGCCGCAACGCCAACCGCACCCCAGCGCAAGCCTATTACAAACGACGCCACGCTGGTGACCGCGCTGAAGACGCTCCAAGCGAGGTAGCCGCGTGGCCGCCCCTGACTGATGAACAGGAAGTCCATGGTCATGCTGACGGGCCTATGCAGCGCTGAAAGCGTGAGCCAGGCGAAGATTGGCGCAGCCCCCGCCCATTGTTCGCCCAGCACGAAAGGCACCAGGACGGGCGCGGTGACCCCGACCGCCACGACGCCGGGCGTCCAGAACAGCATGAGCTGGCGGATAATGCGCAGATAGGCGCGCCGGTAGCGTGCGCCGTCTTCCGCCAGCCGCGACAGGATCGGCAGGAGAATCGATTGCAGCACTGTGTTGATGCGCTGGATCGGGATGATCGCGAGCTTGTTGCCGCGGTCGTAGAAGCCGAGCTGCGCCGCGCCGGCGTACCGGCCGACGAGGACGCTATCGGCCTCGCGCGCCACCAGGGCGGCGGCGTCACCCAGCATCACCGCGCCGCCGAACTTGTAGAAATCCATAAGACCGCCGAAGGCCGGCCGCTCGCGCGGGCGCCAGCCGACGCCGATCCACACACCCACAAGAGTGACCAGGCATGTCGCCATATAGCCCAGCGTAAGCGCCCAATAATGAGCGCCCAGCCTGGCCGCGATCACACCGACGATGAGGCCGACGGCCACGCCCAGCGCGCTGATCATCGCCAGCCAGCCAAACTTCATCTGCCGGTTCATCAGCGCTTCTGGAATGTTGGTGAGCCCGCTCATGATCAGAAACAGAGAGGACACAGCCGCCACCGCGCCCGCGCGCGGCTCGTGGTAAAGCATGGCGACAAGCGGCGCGCCCGCGAACATGAGAGCCGCGCCTGCGAAACCGGCGATCGTCATCACCCAAAACAGGCCGCTGACTTGCGCACGCTTGAGCGCCGGCGCCTGCACCAGCGCCTGGCCAATGCCGAAGTTCAGCACCAGGCCCATGATGCTCACCAGCGGATCGACCATGGCGTAGATGCCGTAATCGATCGGCTGCAGGAGGCGCGGGAGGATCACGAGCGAAGCGGCCTGAAACGGCAATTTGATCAGTTGGGAAATGCCGATGGCGAGAGCGCCATTGACCGCGTGGCTCTGCATCGACCCCGGCCGCGGCTCGAAAATTCCGTCCCCGTCGCTCATGGGCGCACTATAGCGCACACCTTGCCGCCCGCACCGGCAACCATCCTGTCGAGCGATTTGGCCGCGTCGCGATGGGGGCGTGACCGCAGGCACAGCGCCTGGGGAAATGCCCGGGTAGCCTCTCTACATCGGATCGAGGTGATCCGAAGGGAGAAACCAGATGACCAAGTTGATGAGCCTGATCGCCGCCTGCGCCGTGTTCTTTCCTATGGCGATGGCCACCATGACCCAAGCCGCCCAAATGGTGGCGTAACCCCAAATGCAGATACGGATTTGTTGAAAGGCCCGGAGCGATCCGGGCCTTTTGCTTTATACCTGCAGGCGATAGCCGCCGGTTTCGGTGATCAGCAGTTTGGGCGACTGTGCGTCAGGTTCGATTTTTTGACGCAGCCTGTAGATGTGGGTTTCCAGCGTGTGGGTCGTCACGTTCGCGTTGTAGCCCCAAACCTCACGCAGCAATTCATCGCGCGCGACCGGCTTTTCGCTGGAGCGATAAAGATAGCGAAGGATCGCGGCCTCCTTGTCGGTCAGCCGCACTTTCTTCTGCGCTGGATCGATCAGAACCCGCATGGACGGGCGGAACTCGTAGGGTCCGATGCGATAGACGGCGTCTTCGCTCGCCTCATGGCTGCGCAAATGCGCGCGAATGCGCGCCAGCAGGACCGAGAACCGAAACGGCTTCAGCACGTAGTCGTTGGCCCCGGCGTCAAGGCCGCGGACCTGCTGCTCTTCCTCCTGGGCGGCGCCAGTCAGCATGATGATGGGCGCCTTCACCCCGCGCTGGCGCAATGCCTCGCAGGCGGCGAAGCCGTCCATGTCCGGCAAGCTCACGTCGAGTACGATCGCGGCGGGATGGTGTTGTTCGGCGGCGGCAAAACCATCCTCGGCCGAGGCGGCGCTGACCGCGCCGAACCCCTCCTCCAGCTCAAACTGCTCGGCCAACGCCTGGCGCAGCTCAGCGTCGTCATCGATGATCAGGATTGTCGTTTCGCGTGACATCTGCGGCCTGAGCTACGTCTTCGAAGACTAACAGGCAGATCATGACCATGTCCGATCACGCTTTTGCAACCTCGAAGAAAACAGCTGCCTATTCCTGGGAGGCGCGGGGCCCGAAGAGAGCCGAACCGACGCGCACATGGGTGGCGCCAAAACGTATCGCGGTTTCAAAATCGCCGCTCATGCCCATGCTGAGGTCCGCCAACCCGTTTCGGGCCGCGATCTTAGCCAACAAGGCGAAATGCATCGCCGGCTCCTCCGCAGCAGGCGGGATGCACATCAGGCCCCGAACCGGGAGACCGTAATCCCCCCGGGCAGCGGCAATGAAGGCGTCAGCTTCGGCTGGCGTGACGCCGCCCTTCTGGGGCTCCTCGCCCGTATTCACCTGAACCAGGATGTCGGGGCAGCGCCCAAGCCTCTCGGCCGCGCTGGCGATCGCCGCCGCGAGCTTTGGCCGGTCCACGCTCTCGATGACATCGAAGAGACTGACCGCGTCCTGGGCCTTGTTGGTTTGTAGCGGGCCGATGAGGCGCAGCTGCAAACCTGGCTGGCCGGCGCGGCGGCGCGCCCACCGCGCCTGCGCCTCCTGCACGCGATTCTCGCCGAAGACGCACTGGCCAGCGGCAAGCATGGCCTCGACCCGCGCCTCGGGCTGTTGTTTGGACACCGCCACCAGCGTCACACTCCCGGGCGCGCGCTTCGCCACGGCCGTCGCAGCTTCAATGCGGGCGATGATGTTGGTACGCGCCTGAGCGATGTGAGAGGTTAAGTCCATGCGATCGAGCCAAGTGCTAGCGGGCGCCGCCGCACGGCTCAACCGCGAGGCGGGGCGCCCGCCCATACCTTCACTCTATTTCCTCACCGATCCCGAGCGCACCCCTGATCCGGTCCGCATCACACAAACCCTCCCCCGCGGCGCGGCGGTGATCTATCGGCATTTCGGCGCGGGGGACCGCAGGGCCGTCGCGCGGTGCCTAGCCGCCGCATGCCGGGCGCGCGGTTTGACACTGCTGATTGCCGCTGATCCCGCGCTGGCGCGGGCATGCGGGGCCGTGGGCGTGCATTGGCCCGAGAGGCTGCTGCCGGCCCGCCCCAACGCGGGATTCCAGCTGGTGACATGCGCAGCGCACAGCCCCGCCGGGGCGGCGCGCGCACGCGCGGCGGGCGTCGACGCCTGCTTGCTCAGCCCAGTGTTCCGGAGCCGCAGCCCCTCAGCGGGCGCGCCGCTGGGGCTGTTCCGCGCGGGTCGGATTGCCCGCGGGGCGGGCTTGCCGATCATCGCGCTCGGCGGCGTGAATCCACGGAACGCGCAGCGGCTCGCCGGCCGAGGATTCGCCGGAATTGCTGCGATCGATGGGATGCTGGAAAACTAGAAGCGGAAGGCCGATTCAATGCGCACGCCAGCCCGCGGCTCATCCTGAGCGTGCGTGACGGCGTTTGGGGCCGGGGCGGTTTCTAGGCTCAACTCACCGCCGACCCGCACGTTCGGCGTGAACTGATAGTAGGCGCCGACCGAGGTCTGATCGCCGCGGCCCTCCGGCAGGCGCTCGATGCGCTGGGCTTCGCGCACGTCCACCGTCACGCCCCAGCGCTGGTTCAACGTCCAGGCTGGCGCCAAGAGACGATCATTTTCGCTATCGCCGGTGATAGACTCGGTCACGCCGTTTGAGGTCGTAAACCGCTGGTACCATGGCACCACAGACCGCGCCTGGGCGCTCGACACCAAAGGCTCGACCGGGCGGTCCTGAGCGTGCGCCACCCCAACCGTCGCCAGGACGGCTGCGCCAGCAACCAGCAATGAAGATGCCCGAACCACGCTCGTTAACCCCTCGGGACTCAGTCCCAAGCGCCAAATATACCTCATGCGGAACTGATCCGCAGTGAACTTTAGGACACAGGCGCCACTAATATTGCGGCCAAATCTAGGCGGCAATTTGTGGATAAACCAATAAGGCGAGCGCGGCCACAACATCGCCGGGGTTGGCAGTCAACCACTGGCCGGGGCCGAAGCCCATGATATATGGGCGGCGGCGCCGAAGACGGCGGCCAGCGGAGGAAATGCGGATGAGTCAGGGTGGGCGGTTGATTTTGAAGGGCGCGGTGGTCTTGGTCGCGGCCTTGTCGCTATCGGCCTGCTCGACGTCCCGCTCCGGCCAAGAGGGCCCAAGAGCGCGCCGCGGCGGTGACCAGGAGGCGAGCCTCGGCGTCAATTCCTATCTGTGGCGCGCTTCGCTCGACACTTTGAACTTCATGCCGCTCGCCTCGGCCGATCCGTTCGGCGGCGTGATCATTACCGACTGGTATTCCGCGGCTTCAACGCCCAACGAGCGCTTCAAGGCGACCGTCTATATTCTCGACACGCGCCTGCGCGCCGATGCGCTCAATGTTTCGATCTTCCGCCAGGAACAGGTCAACGGCGTATGGACTGACGCTGCGGTTAATCCCGACACCGAAATTCAGATCGAGAATGCGATCTTGCAGCGCGCGCGCGAATTGCGCCTGAGCAACGTCCGCTAGACAGCAGAAGCATTTGCGGCCACCAAAACGCTCCGAGAGGGGCGTAAAGAACCATGTCGTCGAGATACAATCACCGCGTCGCTGAACCGAAATGGCGGGAGCGCTGGGCCGCAGCGGGGATTGATCGCGCGCTTTCGCCGGAGGAAGCAGGCGGAAAGCCCAAAGCGTACATCCTTGAAATGTTCCCCTACCCTTCGGGGCGCATCCATGTCGGACACTCGCGCAACTACACGATGGGCGATGTGATCGCGCGGTTCCGGCGCGCCAACGGTTACAACGTGCTGCATCCGATGGGTTGGGACGCGTTCGGCCTGCCTGCCGAAAACGCGGCCATGGAACGGGGCATCCATCCCAAGGGCTGGACCTACGACAACATCGCCGCCATGCGCGAGCAGCTGAAGCTGCTGGGCCTGGCCATCGATTGGTCGCGCGAAATCGCCACCTGCGACCCCGCCTATTACAGGCATCAGCAGGCGATGTTTCTAGCCTTTTGGAAAAAGGGCCTCGTCTATCGCAAAAAGCAGAAGGTGAACTGGGACCCGGTCGACAACACCGTGCTCGCCAACGAGCAGGTGGTCGACGGCAAGGGTTGGCGTTCGGGCGCGCCAGTGGAGACGCGCGAGCTTGAACAATGGATGTTCAAGGTCACCGCCTACGCCGACGATCTGCTCGACGCGATCGGCAAGCTCGACAAATGGCCGGACAAGGTGCGGCTGATGCAGTCGAACTGGATCGGCAAGAGCCAGGGCGCAAAGATCTGGTGGCCGATCGCGCACGCGCCGGATTTTCTGGAGCGGACGCCTGAAGGTCAGCCGTGCCATGCACGCGATCCCATCGAAGTGTTCACCACGCGCCCGGACACATTGTTCGGCGCGAGCTTCCTGGCGCTGGCGCCGGACCATCCGCTGACAAGAGCCATCGCGGAGCATCGGCCCGAGGTGGCCGCATTCATCGCCGAATGCGCTCAGCTCGGAACCTCGGAAGCCGACATCGAGAAGGCGGAAAAGAAGGGCGTCGATCTCGGCGTGCGCGTGAAACACCCGTTTGATCCGAACTGGGAATTGCCGGTTTACGCCGCCAATTTCGTGCTCTCGAGCTACGGATCGGGCGCGATTTTCGGCTCGCCAGCAGGCGATCAGCGCGATCTCGACTTCGCCAACAAATACAAGCTTGCCTTCAAGCCAGTGGTGCTGCCCCCGGGCGCGGATGCCGCAACGCACGCCATCACCGATGAAGCCTTCACCGGCGATGGCGTCTGCTACAACTCGCAGTTCCTCGACGGCCTGCCGACGAAGCAGGCGATCGCGCGCGCTATCGAAGAGCTGGTGAAGCGCGGCATGGGCGAGGCCACGACGCAATGGCGGCTGCGCGACTGGGGCGTTTCACGCCAGCGCTATTGGGGCTGCCCGATCCCGGCAATCCATTGCGCCAAATGCGGTGTCGTGCCGGTTCCCGAAAAGGACTTGCCGGTCACGCTGCCAGAGGATGTGACCTTCGAGAAGGACAAGCCAGGCAATCCGCTTGACCGGCATCAGACTTGGAAGAACGTCCCCTGCCCCGCGTGCGGCGGCGCCGCGCAACGGGAAACCGATACGCTCGATACGTTCGTGGATTCGAGCTGGTACTTCGCGCGCTTCACCGACCCCAACAACCAAGCCGCCCCGTTCGATCCCAAGCTGGCGCGCTATTGGCTGCCGGTGGATCAATATGTCGGCGGCGTCGAGCACGCGGTGCTGCATCTGCTCTATGCGCGCTTCTTCACGCGCGCCATGCGCGATTGCGGCTACCTCGACCTGCCGAGCGGCGAGCCGTTCGCCAGCCTGTTTACACAAGGCATGGTGGTGCACGAGACTTATCGTCGGATCGGCCGTGAAGTCCCAGAAAGCAACGTCGAGATTGCTGGTGATCGGTGGCTTGAGCGGCCAACGGGCTTTTCGCTGTTTCGTGTTGGCGATCGCGACACTCAAACGTATCGTGTCGTCGAGCAATGGCTTTCACCCGACGATGTCGAGATGCGTGAAGGCAAGGCATACGAGCGGGGTCAAGACATTCCAGTGACTGTCGGACCGATCGAAAAGATGTCGAAGTCGAAAAAGAACGTCGTCGATCTCGACGCGTTCGTGCAGGACTTCGGCGCCGACGTCGCGCGCTGGTTCGTGCTGAGCGACTCCCCACCCGAGCGCGACGTGGAATGGACCGCCGGCGGCGTCAAAGGCGCGTGGAATTTCGTGCAGCGTGTGTGGACGCTGACCGAAGCGCATGGAAGGCGCGCGCCGCGCCCCGGCGATGCGCCGCCTCCGGAAGCCGGCGAAGGCGAGGCGTTGGCGCTGCGCCAGCTCGCGCACCGCGCCATCCAAAGCGTCACCGATGACATCGAGCACTTCCGATTCAACGTCGCGGTCGCGCGCTGCTATGAGCTCGTCAACGCCGTCGCCAAACTTAAGGGCGATGGCGCAGGCGCCGTGTTCGCGCGCGGCGAGGCGCTGCGTATTCTCTCCCAGCTGATCGCGCCCTTCATGCCGCATCTCGCCGAAGAGTGCTGGGAAGCGTTGGGGGGCGAGAGCTTCGCGGCCGCCGCGCCATGGCCCAAGGCCGACCCCGCGCTTGCGGCCCGTACAACGGTGACCATGCCCATCCAGGTGAATGGAAAGAAGCGCGCCGAGATCGAGACGCCGAAGGGTGCGGCGGAGCCGGATGTGCGCGCGATGGCCCTGCAACATCCGGCCGTGAAGGCCTTCCTGGAGGGCGTTACCGTCCGCAAGGTGATTGTGGTCCCCGACAGGATCGTCAATATCGTCGCCAATTGAGCGGCGGGAGAAACCCCTGATGCGCGTATTGATCGCCAGCCTTGTTCTGCTTGTCGCGGCCTGCGGATTTCAGCCCATGTACGCGCCGGCCGGCGGGGGCCGCGCCATCGGCCCGGTGCAGATCGGCCAGATCGAGGGCAAGGCGGGGCATGTGCTGCGCACGGAGCTTTCGCGCATCCTGGCGGTTGAGAATGACGGCTCGCCGCCGATGCAGCTGCAGATCACGCTGCGCGAGAGCGTCGCCAGGCTTGGCCTGCGCGTTGACGAGTCATCGACCCGCGCCGAATTGCGTCTCACCGCCAACTACATCCTAACGCCGCCGGCGCCGGGTGCGCGCGCCCTGCGCGGCTCTGTCTCCACAGTGGTCAATTACGACATTCCGACCTCGGCGTTCGGCGAGATCGCCGCCCAGGATGACGCCCGCGAGCGCGCGGCGGAGACCATGGCCGAGAGCTTCCGCGCCGAACTTGCCTTGCGCATGGCGCAGGCCCGCGCGCAGCGGTAATCGCCCGTGCAAATCAAGGGCGCCGCGATCCGGCGCTTCCTCGACAAGCCCGACAAGCAAGTGCGCGCCGTGCTGCTGCACGGCCCGAACGAAAGCTTCGTTCACGAGGCCGCGCAAAAACTTGCCGCCTGGGCGCTTGGGACGTCCGACGATCCCTACGCCATCACCAAACTTGGCGAAGACGAAATCAAACGCGACGGCGGCTGTCTTGCCGACGCCCTCGCGGCGCAGTCGTTGCTCGGAGGCCCGACAATCGTTTGGGCGCGCATCAGCGGAAAGAGCGCCGACGAGGCCCTGCTCGACGCGCTCAAGCGCATCGAGCGCGATGACCCGTGCGGGTTCCTTATCGTCGAGGCCGGAGACATCGGCTCCACCGCAGAGGTGGTGAAGAAATTTTCCGCAGCCGCGAAAGCGGCCGCGATCGCCTTTTATGAAGAGACGGAAGCCGAGCGCGCGGCCTACGCCAAGGCGCTCGCCAGGGAACTGGGCATAAGTTTTGAGCACGACGCAGAAGAGGCGTTCCTGGCCGCCCTCCCCGCCGACCGCGGACTCGCCGCGCGTGAGATCGAAAAGCTCGCGCTCTACGCGCATGACCTGGGGCGCGGGGTCTCCACTGCCGACCTCGACGCCCTGATGGCCCGCGAAGCGGAAAGTGCGCTTGACGCCGCCAGCCTTGCCGCCGCACAGGGCCGCGCCGCGCAGGCAATGGAGTCGTTGGCGCGCATCGATGCGCTTTCCGGCGTCTCCGCCTTGCGCGCGCTCCTGCGGCGCCTGCACCAATTGCGAGAGGCGCGAACCCTCATTGACCAAGGCGTAAATCCTGCCGACGCGGTGGCCAGGCTCCGCCCTCCTGTGTTCTGGAAAGAGCGCGACGCTGTGGCCGGCCAGGCGCGCATCTGGACCACCAAAAAACTCGGCGCCGCCTTCGATGTGCTGTGGGCGGCCGAGCTGCGCGCAAAGACGGCCGGGGCCCCCCAAGAGCTGATCGCCGCGGACGCCTATCGCAGCGTCGCCAAGCTCGTTGGAAGCTGAAGAACGTCCGGTGGCGACACTTTCACGCAAGCCGCCGCCACGCTGGTTAATCACCTTTTGAGGCTGCGGCGCGAAGCTCCTCGCTAGCGGAGCATTTAGATGAGCAACCAAATCGATCCGACCCAACACCTGGTCGTCGCCGAGATCGATGCCCCCGTTTCCATCGCGGAGCGGCTGCTGCGCCCCTCAGACGGCGTGTTCCGTGTTCTGCAAGTCACCGTTCAGCCCTACCGGCTGGCGGCGGCGATTGGTCCGGGCGGCCTGCGCGTGACAGGGCACGAGCTCGCGGTGACGCTGGCTCAGCAAGTCGTGGAACAGCTTCTGACGCCTGCCTCCAATGGCGCGAGCGATCACGATCTGATCCATATTGCCGAACGGGTCATCGACAACGCGCTACGCCACGACCTGGCGATGCGCCTGATCGGACTCCATCATCCGCTGCGCCCCCTCTCCTTCGGGCAGATCGCTTTCATGAACGATCTGCTGCACGGGGATCATGCGCTGGTGTTTGGCATCGGGCCGACCGGGACCGGTAAGACTCACATCGCCATCGCCGCGGCGCTCAGCCTGCTTGCGACCAGCAAGGTTAAGAACATCGTCATCACCCGCCCCTACGTGCTGATGGAAGGCGAAGTGTGGACGCCGGCGTTGCGCGAGGAAACCCGCTACGATGAGCACCTCATGCCGATCGAGGACGAACTGCATGAGCTCGTCGGCCCCGATGAGACAAAGCGCTTAAAACAGAGCGGCCACCTGCTTGTCACTCCGCTCGGGCGGATGCGCGGGCGCACTTTCAATGACGCCTGCATCGTTCTGGACGAAGCGCAAAACATGACGGAGAGCAAGCTGCGCATGGGCGTGACCCGCCTTGGCGGAAATTCGCGCGCGATCATTACGGGAGATCCCACGCAGATCGCGCTGCGCGGCGAAGAGCCTTCAGGGCTCGCGCACCTGTTGCAAATGGTCCAAAGCGCAGACTTCGCGGCGGTGCATCATTTCGCGCCCCGGCAGATCATCCGCAATCCCATCGTCGCCCAGCTTGAAGCGCTGTACGCGCAGGAGCGGGAGGGCGGGTTGCACAACGCAGCCTGAGCAAGTCTCTCGGAGCCTCTGACCAAGCGACGTTACGTCACGCGCCCCATTTGATCGCGATCAAATGGCACCGCCACATCCATTCGAGATTGTGGTCTTGGTGGACAAATTTTGGAGCGGGCGGGGTGACGAGAAGGCTGCACTTCACTGTCTCGGGCCGGGGCAAATCAAACGGCGAGCACGTTCTTCAATTTCTCGCCAAGGCCTATCGCGGGATTCCCATCGCACTCGTCGATAGCGTTTTCGGCTTTGTGGAGCGCAGCCCGCTCTATGGCGGGCGCATCTTCGAAGGCGCCGAGCTCACCCCGCGCGATGTCGAATGCCTCTATGACGTTGGCATCGGCGTGCGCATCCCCTTCACGAACCACTATGCCGAGCCCGAAGATTACGACGCCAGTTTGGCTGTGTTGGAAAAATACCACCGGCCCGGCAACGCCGTGATCATCACCAATGACGCGCTCGCGGGATGGATACGCCGGGATTTTCCGCGGTACCGCATCGAGGCCAGCGTCATCAAGAATCTCAAGTCCTACGATCGTATCGCCGCGGCGCTGGACATGTACGACACGGCCGTTTTGCCAATGGAGTTCTCCGAGAACACGCAGTTTCTCGAGGGGCTGCCTCAGAAGGATCGCATCACGCTCTTCGCCAATGCGGGCTGCGGCCTCACCTGCCCTTCTCACATCTGCTACCCGTCGATTTCGAAGTTCAACAAGAACGGTGAAGGTGAGCTGCTTTGTTCTCAGCCGATCAAGAAGCGCGAAATGCGCGGCGTGATCGAGTTCGATTTAGGTCCGCTTCAGGATTTGGGCTTCTCGCGCTTCAAAGTCCTGACGCCCCACCGCGCGACGGCACAAGAGCCCGCCCAAGCTTAGCCGCGCCCCGGGCCGTCGCCTGGCGAGCTTGGCGCACGGCGGGTTTTGGTTGATCAGGCGCGCCCAGCCCGCTAGCCACTCCGGGAGACCATCGGGAGGCGGGCTTGGAAACCACGAAAAAAGGCGGCGTTCCGCTTCATGTCCTGATGCTCCTGGGCTTCGCGATCGGCTTGGGCGCTGGGCTTTGGGTCAATCTGAACGCCGGCGCGGATGCCGCCTGGGTTACGTGGCTCACCACCAACATCACCGGTCCGATCGGCCAAATCTTTCTGCGCCTGCTGTTCATGCTGGTGCTGCCGCTCTTGTTCAGCGCACTCGTGATCGGCGTCGCGGAGATGGGCGATCTGGGCGCGCTGGGGCGCGTAGGCTGGAAAACATTGTTGATGACTGTGGTGATCTCCACGGTCGCCGTGCTGATCGGCATCGGCATGGTCAACCTGTTCCGCCCCGGCGATGGGGTCGATCCTGCGCTTGCTCAGCAATTGCTGGCGCAGGGCGCTGAAGGCGCGGCCAACATCGTGCAGAACGCACCTCAGAGCGTTCAGCTCGGCCAGTTCTTCCTGGATCTGATTCCGCAAAATGTGTTTGCGGCGGCGTCGGCGAACCTGGTTCTGCCGGTCATGGTGTTCGCGCTGCTGTTTGGCGTTGGCCTTGTCATGGTGCGCAGCCCCGCCACCGACCAATTGCAGCTCACCATCGCCGGCCTGTTCGAGGTGATGATGAAGCTCATCACGCTGGTCATCAAAATCGCGCCGCTCGCCATCGCCTGCCTCATGTTCAATCTGGCGGCGCTGTTCGGCTGGGACCTGCTGGTGCGGCTGGCGGCGTTCGTGGGCGTGGCTGTTGGGGCCATGGCGATCCACATGTTTGTGATTTACCCGCTCTGCCTGGTGTTGTTTGGCGGCAAAAATCCGATCGCGTTCTTCGCCCAGTCGCGCGAGCCTATCGTCGTGGCCTTCTCCACGGCTTCCTCCAACGCCACCCTCCCCGTCTCGCTGCGGGCGGCGGAAACAGAGCTCAAGCTTCCACGCAAGATCGCCCGCTTCGTGCTGACGGTCGGCGCTACCGCAAACCAGAACGGCACTGCGCTGTTTGAGGGAGTGACCGTTCTGTTCCTGGCGCAATTCTTCGGTGTCGCGCTCAGCATCGATCAGCAGATCATGGTCATGCTGATCTGCATCCTCGGCGGCATCGGCACGGCGGGCGTGCCGGCCGGTTCGCTTCCGGTGATCGCGATGATCCTGGTCATGGTCGGCGTTCCCGCCGAAGGCATAGGCCTCGTCCTTGGCGTCGATCGCTTTCTCGACATGTGCCGCACGACGCTCAACGTCGCGGGCGATCTGGTGGTTGCGACGGTTGTTTCGCGCGGCGAGCGCGATCCGGAAACTGCGCCTGCGGCGCCGTTCGCGCCAGCGCCCTAGGAGCCGCACGCAGCTGGCTGGGGGCGCTGTCTGCATCCAAAGTGCAGCCAGATTGTATCCCCCTTGTGGAGGGAGATGCATGAAACAGTTTATTCTAGCGGCGGCGGCGACGCTTGCCGTCATAGCGCCTGCCATGGCGCAAAACCGGCCTTTCGATCCGCGCGAGTATCAAGGCCGCCATGTCGGCGAAGCGACGCAGATCCTCGTCATCGGCACCCCGCACCTGAGCGGCGCGCCCGACAATTTCGATCCCGCAGTGCTCGAACCGCTGTTGCAGCGCCTGCGGGCGTTTCACCCCGACGCGATCGCCATTGAGGCCCTGCCCGGCCGCAGCACCGAGCAGATGTGGGAGTATCGCGCCAGCTATCCGCACATCGCACAGTATTATGCCGGGCGCTCCATGGCGCTGGCGGGTATCACGCGCGCCGCGCTTGGCATGGACATGGCCCAAGCCGACGCCGAAATCCGCAGCGCACTGGCGGACTGGCCCGCCTCGCCGGCCCCGGGGGAACGCCGCCGCCTGGCGGCATTGTTCGCCGCAGCTGGCGACCCCGCTTCGGCGCTGGTTCAATGGTGGCGGCTCGCCCCGGAGGACCGCATTGCTGACGATAACGTTCCTCGTCTGCTTGCCGAGCAATTCGCAACCTACGACACGCCAGCTCGGCGCAACGAGGATTATCTGATCGCGTCCCGCCTCGCCGTTACCCTTGGGCATGATCGGGTTTATCCGATGGACGATCAGAGCGACGAGGCCGGTCCCGACTTTGAAGCGAACTTCACCGCTTTCATGGAGCAGCCCTGGCTGGCAGCTCTGATGGCGGATCCGGCGTTTACGCCGCTGCGCGAAGCCAGCCAGCATCTGACGACGCCGGAAGAAGCGCTTGCCACTTATCGGATGCTCAATCGCAACGCCACAGGCTGGACCGATTCCAACGGCCAATGGCTCAACATGATCAACCGCGCCAGCCCTGGCGATGTCGGCCGCGCGCGCGTCGCCGCCTGGGAAACGCGGAATCTGCGCATGGCCGCCAACATCCGCGAGGTCTCCGCGCGTTACCCCGGCGGGCGCATCCTCGTGATCGTCGGCTCGGCGCACAAGCCGTGGTTCGACGCTTACCTGCGTATGATGAGCGATGTTGCGGTCGTCGATGCGACGCGGGTTCTGCGTTAGTTAGAACCCGCCGCGCAAACGGCGAATGACCTCATCGAGCTGATCCAGCGTCTTGTAGGAGACCTTCACCTCCCCTGCGCCGTTCTTGTCGGTGATGCTCACCTCAAGCCCGAGCGCATTGGACAGGCTCTGCTCCAGCGCGCGCGTATCGGCGCTCTTGCTCTCCGCCGCCGGCGCGGATGATGAAACCCGGGGGCCGTGCTTCTCATCTTTGGCAATCTGCGCGAGACGCTCGACCTCGCGCACGTTCAAGCCATCGCTGATGACCCTCTGCGCAAGCGCCCGCGGATCCGGCGCCGTGAGAATGGCGCGCGCATGGCCCGAAGACAGGCGCCCGTCGCGCACCATTTCCTGCAAATCGTCGGGCAGCGCCAAAAGCCGCAGCATATTGGCGATGTGCGGACGCGACTTGCCAACGGCGTCGGCGATTTCCTGTTGCGTGCGCCCGAAGCGATCGATCAGCGCCTGGAAACCTTGCGCCTCTTCGATTGGGTTGAGGTCGGTGCGCTGAACGTTTTCGACGATCGCGATCTCTAGCACTTCAACTTCGTTGAGCTCACGGACGACCGCAGGAATGCTGTGCAGGCCCGCGCGCTGCGCTGCGCGCCAGCGCCGCTCGCCGGCGACGATCTCAAATTTTCCGCCCGGAATCGGCCGCACCAGAATCGGCTGCAACACGCCGTGGCTGCGGATCGAATTGGCGAGATCGGTGAGCTCGTTCTCGTCGAAGTGACGGCGCGGCTGGCTTGGATTGCGTTGCACCAGGTCGATGGCGATGCCACGCGGGCCCGCGGCCTGCGCGCCGCTTGCCGCAGCGGGCGCGACAGCGGCCGGCGGCGCCGTGGGTTGCGCTGGCGCCGCAGCCTGCTGAGGAGGCGTGCTCACCGGCAACTCGAACACGTTACGCGGCGGCTCGATTGGCGCGCGCTGCGCCTCAGGTTGAGGGGCGCTCCAGGCCGGCGCATTGGCCGGGGTCGGCGTCTCGGTGCGCACGGGTTCGCCAAGCAGCGCGGAGAGTCCGCGCCCCAATCCCCGTGGTCTCAATTCGCTCATAGGCCTCGCCTCCTGCCCGATCCGATTCGGTCGTGGCTTAAGTATTCGCTAGGCAACTCTTACCCACCGGTAAAAATTTCCATCCCCGCGCTAGGCCGCACGGAGGCTGCGCTCCCGTTCGATCAATTCCCTGGCAAGCTGTATGTAGGCTTTCGACCCCGCGGCGTTCTGATCGTAGATGATCGCCGGCAAGCCATGAGACGGCGCTTCGCTGATGCGCACATTGCGTGGGATCACCGTCTCATAGACCTTATCCGGGAAGTGTGCCCTCACCTCTTGCGCCACTTGATCCGAGAGCGTGGTTCGCTTGTCGTACATGGTGAGCACGACACCCTGAATCTCAAGCGCCGCATTGAGGTTCTGTTTGACGGCGTTGATGGTCGCCAACAATTGGGCGAGCCCCTCCAGAGCAAAATATTCGGTCTGCAGCGGCACCAGCACCGCATCGGCCGCGGTGAGCGCATTCACCGTCAGCACGTTGAGCGACGGCGGGCAATCGATCAGCATGTAATCGATGTTGAGCGTGGTTTCCGCGCGAAATTGAGCCACGGCGTCGCGCAAGCGGAACTGCGCGCGTTCGCCCGACATCAGCTCGGTTTCGACCCCGGAGAGGTTTGCGTCACCTGCCGTGATGTACAGATTGGGGACCTTCGTGGGCAGGATCGCCTTGGCGATTGGCTGCGCGCCGACCAGCACGTGATAACTCGTGACCGTGCGGTCGTCGGGATGGATATCGAGCCCGGTGGAGGCATTGCCCTGTGGGTCGGTGTCGAAGATGAGCACGCCCTTCCCGGCCGCCGCCAAGGCGGTGCCGAGATTGATGGCCGTGGTCGTCTTGCCAACGCCGCCTTTTTGATTGGCGATTGCCAAAGCGCGCATGTCCCCAACTCCTGTCTCGGAGCGGCTGATCGATCAGGCGGCCTTTGTGATGCGAACAATGCGGCCGCGCGGATCGCTCAGGCTCTCCAGCACGTCTGCCCGGTAGCCCCCACCAATGAGAGCATCGTCCGCGGCGGCCAGCTCGGCGTCCAGCTCGGCGCCTTTATGGAAGAGCCCGGTCGCGCCGCGATCCAGAATCGGCTTCGCATAGCCGATGAGTCGCGGCAAGGGCGCCAGGGCGCGTGCGGTGACGGCCTCATAGGGCTCCTCCCCGGGCCCAAACGCCTCGATGCGCTGATTGAAGACCCTAACAGGCAAACCTGCGGCATCGGCTACCGCAGCCAGGAACGCCGCCTTCTTCCCCGTGGATTCAACGAGGTGCACAACCGCGCCGGGCCGTTCCGCCAGAAGCGCCGCGACAACCAGCCCAGGAAAGCCCGCTCCCGAGCCCAGATCAGCCCATTTTTTCGCCTCCGGGGCGAAACCGAGAAGCTGGGCGCTATCGAGCGCATGGCGAGGCCAAAATTGCTCCAACTCCCTGGGGCCCACGAGGTTCATGCGTTCCGACCACTCGGCCAGCATCCGGCGGTGGGTTTCCAGGCGCTCCATTGTTTCGCGTGAAACCTGAAACTGAGCCTGGAATGCTTCGGGGCCGTAGACGCTCACGGATGTGGCCCTGCTCCACCGTGGGCGCCCGCCAAATAGCGGCAGATGGCCTTGGGGTCAGTCAGGAACCTCCGCCCACCCGCGAGCGAGGTCTCCTCCAAAGTCGAAGCCCCCTCCGCCAGGATCAGCACGGGCATGGATTGGTGCGCCTCGCCTAGGAGCGCGATGATCTGCTCGCGCGGCCTCGGGTACGGCATACGCTTGACCTCGATGTGCGCCGCCCAGTGCGGATTGGCCAGCAGCGCGCCCTCCATGGTCGCGCAGTCACGGCAAAACCACGTGCCCTCCAGCGCAGGGTCCTCAAAGGACGCACGGATGAGAAAGAGCGTGTCGCGAGCGATCATGCGCGCTTCCTTTGTTCGCGCTTCACATGCGCCAGCAAGGCGGTGAGCGCGCCTGGGGTGACGCCCTCAATGCGCGCCGCCTGGCCGAGCGTGACGGGCCGTGCGGCGGCCAGCTTTTCCCGCACCTCGCTGGAGAGACCGCCAACCTGAGAATAGTCGAGAGCAGCGTCGATGCGCAGGCTCTCATCGCGCTTGAAGGCCTCGACGTCGAGCGCCTGGCGCTCAAGATAGCCGGAGTACAGCGCATCGATCTCAAGCTGTTCGCGCACTTGCGCGCTCAAGCCGCCAAGTTCCGGCCAGATCGCAGCGAGTTGATCAAAGCTGATCGAGGGATAGGCCAGCAGCTGCAGCGCGTCGCGGCGAACGCCGTCCTGGTTGACTTTCAGGCCCTTCGCTTCGGCCTGCTGCGGCGTCAGTTGCAACGCGCGAGCCGTCGTGCGCGCCGTCTCTATTTCGCGCATTTTGCCTTGGAAAATGGCGTTTCTGGCAGGACCCACGCAACCGAGCGCAATGCCTTTCGGCGTCAGGCGTTGATCGGCGTTATCGGCGCGTAGCGACAGCCGGTACTCGGCGCGCGAAGTGAACATGCGATACGGCTCGGTGACGCCGCGCGTCACCAGGTCGTCGATCATCACGCCGATATAGCCCTCGGCGCGGCTGACCTCGAACGGCCCCGCCCCGCTCGCGGCGCGCGCCGCGTTGAGCCCCGCAATCAAGCCTTGCGCAGCGGCCTCTTCGTAGCCGGTAGTGCCATTGATCTGCCCAGCGAGATAAAGGCCCGCGACGCGCTTAGTCTCCAGCGTCGGCATCAGTTCGCGCGGATCGACATAGTCGTATTCGATCGCATAGGCTGGCCTCTTGATGATCGCCCTCTCCAGCCCGGCGATGGTGCGGATGAAGCGCTCCTGCACCTCTTCGGGCAGCGATGTGCTTATGCCGTTCGGATAGACAGTGTCATCGTCCAGCCCTTCCGGTTCGAGAAAGATCTGGTGCGCGTTCTTCTCAGCGAAGCGCACGACCTTGTCCTCGATCGAGGGACAATAACGCGGCCCCCGCCCGCTGATCGCGCCGGAATAGACCGCGCTCCGCGTGAGCGAGGCCTCGATGATCTGGTGGGTTTCGGCATTGGTGTAGGTGACGCCGCAGGCGACCTGGGGGTTGGCGATCTGCCCGGTCAGGAAGGAGAACGGCGACGGCTCGTCATCGCCATGCTGCAGCTCCAACGAAGCCCAATCGATGGAGCTGGATTGAAGCCGCGCCGGAGTGCCGGTCTTTAGGCGGCCCATGGCGAAACCCGCGCCGTACAAGCGTTCCGAGAGGCCGATCGCCGGCGCCTCGCCATGACGCCCAGCCGGGATCCGCTTGTCGCCGATATGAATGACGCCCTTCAGGAAGGTGCCGGTGGTGAGCACGACGCGAGGAGCTCGGAACTCGCTGCCCTGCGCTGTCCGAACGCCCACAATCTTTGTCATCCCGGATGCGCGCGGCGCAGTCCGGGACCCGGGGGTCTCAAGCTCTGCCATTTGCCCCAGGGTCCCGGGTTCGGCCTCCGGCCGCCCCGGAATGACGGAAGTGATGATTTCCTCCACCGCCGCCGCGACGATCGTCAGGTTCGCCTGCTCCGCCAGCGCCGCCTGCATCGCCTGACGGTAGAGTTTGCGGTCCGATTGGGCGCGCGGGCCGCGCACCGCTGGCCCCTTGGAGCGATTGAGCAGCCGGAACTGGATGCCGGCGGCGTCGGCCACCTTGCCCATGACGCCGTCCAGCGCATCGATCTCGCGCACGAGGTGTCCCTTGCCCAGGCCGCCGATGGCTGGGTTGCAGCTCATCTCGCCGATGGTCTCGGGCTTGTGGGTGAGCAGAAGCGTGCGCGCGCCCACGCGCGCAGCCGCAGCCGCAGCTTCGCAGCCGGCATGGCCGCCGCCAATGACAATGACGTCGTAGGAGCGCTCGGTGCTCATTTCGCCGCTTCATATAGGACAACCGCCTGCGAGGCACACCTCCTATTCCAGGACGCGCGCGCTGCGCAGCGCCGGGCCCTCCAACAATCCCTTTTGCCGGGCCATGGGGCGCCCCGGTTCGACGCTCCGCTTCACCGTGAAAATGGGTCCGTGCTGGACGAATTGCCGTTGCGCAGAGCCGCGCGTTTTCACGCGAAACTTCCTAATTGCGCCTTCACTGGTTTCGCGTGAAACGCCGCATTCCATGCGGCTTTTTGTACGCTTATCATTTGCCGATGCAGAAGCTGGAAAAAATCTCGTCGAGCAAATCCTCGACATCGATGCGCCCGGTCAAACGCCCGATCGCAGCGCTTGCCGCGCGCACGTCTTCGGCGGCCAATTCAGCGCCCAGGCCGAGCGCCGGCATCGCCCGCGCCAGCGCGGCCCGCGCCTCTTCCACCAAACGCCGATGCCGCGCGCGCGTGAGCGCCGGCGCCTCTTCGCGGCCGAGGGCTTCTGTGACGCGCTTTGCGATCAGCGCTTCCAGCTCCGCGACGCCTTCGCCAGTGACCGCCGACACCTGCTGCTCACCCGGCTCGCGCGCAGAGCGGCGGAGGTCGGACTTGGAGCGGACCTGCAAGTCGCCGGTCCGGAGCGAGGCGCTGAGATCAGCTGGAACCGCCTCGCCCGCCTCCACAACGGCGATCCGAAGGTCAGCTTCCTCCGCACGCGCCAGTGCGCGGCGTACGCCCTCCGCCTCGATGGCGTCCGCGGCCTCCCTGAGCCCCGCCGTGTCCGCGATCCACACCGGAAAGCCGCCCAACACCAAGCGCACCTCCACCACGTCCCGCGTGGTGCCGGGTATGTGGCTCACGATCGCCGCCTCGCGCTTCGCCAGCGCGTTCAAGAGGCTCGACTTGCCGGCGTTGGGTGGGCCGATAATGGCGATGCGATAGCCGTCCCGGATCCGCTCGCCGCGATGGGCGTCGTCCAGGTGGCGGCCCATGTCATTGGCCAGCTCCTCGAGCATCGGCCCAGCCCGCTGCGCCAGAGCGCCGGGCAGATCCTCGTCCGGAAAATCGATCTCGGCCTCAATCAACGCCGCAGCCTCGATCAAACGCCCCCGCCAGCGCTCATAGACGGCGCTCAGGGCGCCGCGGCGCTGCCGCAGGGCCTGGCGGCGCTGTCCTTCGGTTTCTGCGTCCACGAGGTCGGCAAGGCCCTCGGTCTCGGCGAGGTCCAGCTTGCCGTTCTCGAACGCCCGGCGGGTGAATTCGCCGGGCTCGGCTGGTCTGACGCCCGGCTGGCTGAGGCATGCCCCGATCACGGCCTCGATTACTGCAGGGCCGCCGTGAACGTGCAGCTCAGCGACATCCTCGCCGGTGAAGCTTGCCGGCCCCGGGAACCAGAGCGCGATTCCGTCATCGAGCGAGAGCCCGCCCTGGGGCGCGCAGAAGGCCGTCCGCGTAGCCAGGCGCGGCTTCGGCAACGCGCGGCCGCTGAGCGCGCACAGAGCGGCCCCCGCGCCTGGACCGCTAAGCCGGATCACGGCCACGCCTGCGCGGCCTGCGCCAGACGCGAGTGCGACGATCGTGCCCGGTTTCATGTGAAAATTTCTAAGCTGCGTTAGGGCTTTGAGCGCGGGGGCGCTGCGCCCGTGGCGCTCGTCATCAGCTTCACAAATGCGTCCTGCGCCTGCGTGCCGACGCTCATCCACGACTGCATCATCGTGTCAGGGCTCATCAGCGCGAGATTGGCCTCCATTCGTTTGCCCATCTCCTCGACGAGTTTGTCATTGATCGGCGTGACGTCGGGCAGACCCATGAAGCGCCGCGCTTCCTCGGGCGAGCATTCGACATTGACGGTGAACTTCATGGCTCAAATCCTTTCGCGCATCCGGCGCTGCGGCGTCTATAACGCGATCAGCCGGTTTGAGACAGCGACGGAGCAGAGCAATGGGTGAATGGGTTCAAGTGGCTGGCGCGGACGGCGCGTTCCGCGCCTATGTAGCGCGCCCATCGGCGACGCCGCGGGCCGCCGTTGTGGCGATCCAGGAAATCTTCGGCGTCAACGCCGTGATGCGCGGCAAGGCCGATTGGCTGGCGCGCGAAGGGTTCCTGGCGATTGCCCCTGATCTCTTTTGGCGCCTCGGCACGGACATCGACATCACCGACCAAAGCGAAGCCGAGTGGAACCAGGCGTTCGATTACTTCAAGCGCTTCGATATTGATGCCGGCGTCCGCGACATCCAAGCGACGATCGCGCACGCGCGCAGCATGGGCGCGGCAAAGGTTGGGGCGGTCGGATACTGCCTGGGCGGGCTGCTCGCCTATCTCACGGCGGCCCGCACCGACGCGGATGCAAGCGTAGGCTATTATGGGGTCAACATTCCCGCATTCGAGGCGGAGGCCGCCAACATCAAGAGGCCGCTGTTGCTCCACATCGCCGGCAAGGACGGCTTCGTGCCGCCCGACGCGCAGGCGCAGATGAAAAGGGCGCTCGGCGGCAATGCGCTGATCACCCTGCATGACTATCCCGAACGCGATCATGCGTTCACCCGCGAGGGCGGAAAGAATTACGATGGCGCCGACGCGCAGCTCGCGGACGGCCGCACAATCGCGTTCTTCCGGCAGCACCTGGCATGAAGCACGTTCTGCTTGCCTGCGCGCTTGCGCTCTGCGCCTGCGACGCTCCGCACGGCCTCGACTCCGGCGCCGCCCAGTCGCCGCTCGCGCCCGCCAACTTGCCTTCGTTCTTCGATTGCCTGCGCGAGAACAGCGTCGCCGTCGTCGCCGCCCATCGCGGCGGCCCCGCGCCCGGCTACGCCGAGAACGCCATCGCGACGTTCGAACACACGCTGAGCCAGGGCCCTGCGCTGATCGAGGTCGATGTTTCGCGCACACGGGACGGCGCGCTGGTGTTGATGCATGACGATACAATCGAGCGCACCACGAACGGCGAGGGCGATCTGCGCGACCTGACGCTGGCGGAGGTGCAAGCGTTGAACCTGCGCGACGAAAACGGCGATGTGCTCGACGTGCATCCGCCCAGCTTGCGCGAGGCTCTGGATTGGGCCCGCGGGCGCACGTTGCTGGAGCTCGATGTGAAGCGCAGCGTCTCCTACGAAGATGTCGTTCGTGAGGTGCGAGAGGCGGACGCAATGGGGCGCGTCCTGTTCGTCACCTACAGTGTTGACGGCGCCTCGCGCATGGCGCGGGTGGCGCCCGATGCAATGATCTACACAACCATCGAAAGCGCAGCCGATCTCGATACGCTCAGCCGGCGCGGCGTCGATCTCTCGCGCATCGTCGCGTGGACCGGCACGGACGAGCCCAGTGCAGCACTCAACGTCGCGCTCGCCCAGCGCGGCGTTGAGGTGAGTTTCGGGACGCTCGGAGGCCGAGATTCCTGGGATGCGCGCTTCCAGCGCGATGGCCATGATCAGTACGCCGCTTTTGCTGAGACAGGACTGCAGGTCATCGCGACCGATGAACCTGCGGCGGCGCTGCGTGCGCTCGACGCTTCGGACGGCGTTGACGGGTTCGCGGCGCTGCAGTGCGCGAGAGCGTCGTGAAAGCCATTCGCATCGATCAGCACGGCGGCGCGGAAGTTCTACGCCTCGCCGACGTTGAAACGCCGATGCCTGGCGCACACGAGGTTCGGGTGCGTCACTCTGCGATCGGCGTCAATTTCATCGACACCTATCACCGCAACGGCCTCTACAAAATTCCATTGCCGAGCGGGCTTGGGCTGGAAGCTGCGGGGGTTGTCGACGCAATCGGCGAGGGCGTGACGCGCTTCAAGCTCGGCGATCGCGTCGCCTATTGCAGCGGCCCCATCGGCGCGTACGCGGAGGCGCATGTCGTCAACGAAGCGCGCGCCGTGGCGTTGCCAGATGCGATTGCGTTCGACATTGCAGCGGCGTCGCTGCTGAAGGGCATGACAGCGCGTTATCTTCTGCGAAAGACGTTTCGCGTGGAACGCGGTCATTGGGTTTTGATCCATGCAGCCGCCGGCGGCGTTGGCCAGATTCTCGTGCAATGGGCCAAGCATCTCGGCGCGCATGTGATCGCGACAGCCGGCAGCGAGGAGAAGGCGGCGATAGCGCGCGGGCTCGGCGCGGACCATGCGCTCATCGTACGCGCCGAGAACTTTGCGCAGCGCGTGCGCGCAATCGTGAAGGAGGGCGTCCAAGTCGCATACGACGGCGTGGGGAAAGATACGTGGGAGGGCTCGCTCGATAGCCTGCGCCCGCTCGGCATGATGGTGAGCTACGGCAATGCGTCGGGCCCGCCGCCAGACATAAATCCGCTCACGCTTTCGCAGAAGGGCTCGCTGTTCCTCACGCGGCCGACGCTCTTCAACTACACCGCCACGACCGCGCAGCTCGATGAACCTGCAGCCGATCTCTTCGAAGTCATGGAGAACGGCGCCGTGAAAGTGGCCACGCCCGCGCGTTACGAACTCGCCGCCGCCGCCCAGGCGCATCGCGATCTGGAGGCGCGCAAGACGACAGGCAGTCTGGTGCTATCGCCGTAGCATCTAGGCAATCGCCGCGGCGCGCTGATAGGCGGGGCGAGCGGTCATGCGCTCATGATAGGCCTTGCTCGCCTCGCCGCCCGAAACACCCACAAAACCGAGCAGTCCGATGGAGTAGGCGATCGCTATGTCCGCGGCTGTGAAGCGATCTGCAGCTATGTGTTCACGCTCCTTGAGCCGGTTTTCGAGGAACGCGGCGCGCTTGCCGAGCGCTTCGGCGATGTAGCCGGAGGTCCAGTTTTCGCCTGCGCCATCCTTGGCGAGGAATCTGGCGGCGATAAGCGAATTGGCCGGTGCGGCGGCCGTCGCTTCGCTGAACACCATGTATTGCAGATAATCGGCGTAGCCCGCTTCCTGAGGTTTCACGGCAAGTTCCGTGGGGCCGTACTTCTCCATCACGTACATCATGATGGCGATCGACTCCGTCATGCGCACATCACCGTCTTTGAACGCCGGGATGGTGCGCATCGGATTGGCGTCGAGGAATTCAGGTGTCGGCTCGAAAAACGAAGCTGGTTTCACCTCGTATGGGACGCCCATCTCTTCGCATAGCCACAGCACGCGCATAGACCGTGAGCGTGGAGAATGGAAAAGCGTGAGCATTGGAGGGCCTCCCAAACGGGCGCTTGGCCAACGCCCACGACCAAACCTAGGTGTTCATGCTCTGGAAGAAATCGTCGTTGTTCTTCGAGGACTTCAGCTTGTCGAGCAGGAACTCGATCGCGTCCTGCGTACCCATGGGCGAAAGGATTCGGCGCAGCACGTACATCTTCTGCAGGTGCTCCTTCGGGGTGATGAGTTCGTCCTTCCGCGTGCCGGACTTGAGCACGTCGATGGCCGGGAAGATGCGCCGGTCGGCGACCTTGCGGTCGAGTTGCAGCTCGGAATTGCCCGTGCCCTTGAACTCTTCGAAGATCACTTCGTCCATGCGCGAGCCGGTGTCGATCAGCGCCGTGGCGATGATGGTCAGCGAACCGCCTTCTTCAAGATTGCGCGCCGCGCCGAAGAAGCGCTTGGGGCGCTGCAGGGCGTTGGCGTCGACGCCGCCGGTCAGCACCTTGCCGGAGGAGGGCACGACCGTGTTGTAGGCGCGGCCGAGGCGGGTGACGGAGTCGAGCAGGATAACGACGTCCTTGCCGTGCTCGGCCAGGCGCTTGGCCTTCTCGATCACCATTTCCGCCACCGCGACGTGGCGTGTCGCCGGTTCGTCGAAGGTCGAGGAAATAACCTCGCCCTTCACCGTGCGCTGCATGTCAGTGACCTCTTCGGGCCGCTCGTCGATCAGCAGCACGATGAGGAAAACCTCAGGATGGTTGGCTTCGATCGCCTTGGCGATGTTCTGCATGATGACAGTCTTGCCGGTCCGCGGCTGGGCGACGATCAGCGAACGCTGCCCTTTGCCGATCGGCGCGACAATGTCGATGATGCGCCCGGTTTTGTCTTTCAGCGTCGGGTCTTCGATTTCCATCTTCAGCCGCTCGGTGGGGTAGAGTGGGGTCAGGTTGTCGAAGTGAACCTTGTGGCGGACACGGTCCGGGTCCTCGAAATTGATCGAGTTCACCTTCACCAGCGCGAAGTAGCGCTCGCCGTCCTTGGGCGCTTTGATCTGGCCTTCGACGGTGTCGCCGGTGCGCAGGCCGAACTTCCGGATCTGCTGTGGGCTCACATAGATGTCGTCGGGCCCTGGGAGGTAATTCGATTGCGGGGAGCGCAGAAAGCCAAAGCCGTCAGGCAGGATTTCAACGACGCCCGCGCCGCCGATCTCCACGCCGCGCTCGGCGACCTGCTTGAGGATCGCAAAGAGCATATCCTGCGTGCGCAGCGTGTTGGCGCCCTCGATCTCGAGAGATTCCGCCAGGGCCAGCAGTTCGGCCGGAGGTTTGCGCTTGAGCTCCTGCAGGGTCAGCGAGGTGAGCTCTTCGAGTGCTTGTTCGTCAGTCATTCTTTGTCTCGGGGGACGGCCCGCGCGCGGGAACGCCGCGGAGGGCAGGGCCGTCAGTTGGAAGAGGTTCCGGCGGTTAGGAGAATTGAGCAGCGCCGCCGTCGCGCGCGCGCCGAAGCACGCAGGCTCATGGACACCACACTGGCCGCAACCCGTCAAGACGGAGTTGCCGGCTCCTCAGGGCTCCAATGTCGCAAGCAAAACCGCCGCAATGGCCACCAGGAACGGTATCTCGCTCATCAGACGCCAGAACCGTTCGGAACGCCGGCGCTCGCCTTTGGCGATGCGCCTACCCTCGGCAGATAGGTAGCCATGGTAGCCGGACAAGCCCAGGACCAGCAGGAATTTGATCCAGAACCAGTGGGGGACGTTGCTCAAGATGCCGAAGATGGAGCCCGTCCAGTCACCCGTGAGATAGGTGGCGAAAAGGAAGATGCCGAAGGCCCATGCCGCGATCAGGCTGGGGGTCAGGATGATGAGCCGCAAGCTGCGCGCGGCCTTGAGCATGGCCGCCTCGAGCTCGCCGCCAGGCTGTGACGCGGCGATGTAGGCGTAGAAGCGCGGCAGCATCAGCAAGCCTGAAATCCAGGCGATGACGGCGATGATGTGAAGCCCGCGGGCGAGGTCGTACCCGATCACGTGGTCCATGCGCCTTCCCCTTAGCCGCCCTGCGGGCACAAGCCCCATTGCCCCGGACACAACCGGGCGCCCGATTCCGAGGCTACCTTACCGGGCTGCGTCAGCGCGCGCTCGGTCATTTCCGCCAGCGCGTCGATGAAGCGCGGGGCGGCGCCAAGGGCGGGCGCCCGCAGGTAGAATGGCAGGCCGAGCGTCTTCGCCAATTGCGCATACTCAATGTCGAGTTCAACCAGGGTCTCGACGTGCTCCGACACAAAGGCAATGGGAGAAACCACCACGCCGGCCCCGGCGGCGGCGGCGGCGTGGATTTCCTCCTCCGTCGAGGGTCCGATCCATTTGAGCGGGCCGACACGGGACTGGTAGCAGGTGCGCACCTCCCAATCGCCTGGCAGGAGCCTCCGCACGGCGGCGACGCTTTGCTCGACCTGCCATTGATAGGGATCGCCACGGCGGATGACGCTTTGGGGCAGCCCATGAGCTGAAAACAAAACGCGCGGCCGCGCCGGCGCGCCAGCGCCTTTCCACACGCTCGTGATTGCGTCGGCATGCGCCTGAGCGAAAGCGCCGCTTGCCGGATAACAACAGACTGTCGAAGCGGGCAGGGCGCTCGCCCTGCGCCAAGCCTGCAAAGATGAGCCCGTCGTCGTTGATGAGAACTGCGGGTAGAGCGGCAGCAAGATGGCGTCTGTCGCGCCCCAAGCCTCGGCGGCCTTCGCGGCGTCCCTGACAAACGGGCGCCAGTAGCGCATCGCCGGAAAGCACTTGAACGTAACGTTAGAGATGCGACGCGCCATGGCGTGCTCAAGCGCATCCGCTTGTTTTCTGGTCTCCGGCAGGATCGGCGAACCACCGCCCATCAAGGCATAGTTCGCGCGCGCCAGCTTTGCGCGTGATCGCGAGATCAGCTGCGCGATCATGAATCGCATCGGTTGAGGCGCGCCGATGATGGCTTTGTCATTGAACAAGTTGAACAGAAATGGCCGCACCGCCTGCTGAGTGTCGGGGCCACCGAGATTGAACAGAATGATCGCAACGCGGCGCGAGCTCATGATGCGCAAGTTGGGCCGCTCGCGATCACGCTCTTCTTCCAGCGGCACGGCGCTCATATCTGACCTTTGACGACACGGAGAAGTTGCTCGACATGCTCTGGCTTTGCATCTGGCGTAATGCCATGGCCTAGGTTGAAGATGTGAGGCACGCCGCGGAACGCGGTCAGGACATCTCGCGCAGCGTCTTCAAGCGCCTGGCCGCCGACAACCAACGTCTGCGGATCGAGGTTGCCCTGTAGGGGCATATTGGGCGCTATCGCAGCCGCGTAGTGCGCCGGCGTTTGAGTATCGACGCCCAATGCGCTGACGCCCGTCGATTGCGCGTAGGCGGCCATGTTCGCGCCCGCGCCGCGCGGAAAGCCGATGATCGGCGCGGTCACGCCCAAATCGCGCACTCGCGCCACCAGCTTGCGCGTCGGCAAAATGACGAGTTCCTCAAACTGCGTTGGCGGTAGGCCTTCGGCCCAGCTCTCGAACAATTGCAGACAATCAGCGCCGGCTTTGACCTGCGCCGCCAGATGCTGAGCCGTGGTCTCGACCAGGACATCAAGAAGATCGTCAACAGCGAGCGGACGCTGATAGACGCCGCGCCGCGCCTCATCCTTATCCCCACCGCGGCCCTGCAGCATATAGGTGGCGACCGTCCACGGGGCGCCGGCAAATCCAATCAGCGCCATGCCGGGGTCGAGCGCCGCCTTGATACGTTCCACCGTTTCATAGACCGGCGCCAACCTCTGAATGGCCTTTTCCGGTTCGCCCAGACGCCACTCGTCCTCATGCAGCAAGGGCGCAAGCCGCGGGCCTTCGCCCTCGACAAACCAAACCTTCTGGCCAAGCGCATCCGGCACAACGAGGATGTCTGAGAACAGGATCGCGGCATCCAGCGGAAATCTCCGCAACGGCTGCATCACCGCTTCGGTCGCCAGGGCAGGGGAGTAGCAGAAATCAAGGAAGCTCTTGGCCCGCGTGCGCAGCTCGCGGTACTCGGGCAGATAACGTCCAGCCTGGCGCATGATCCAAACCGGAGGAGGATCGACCCTCTCTCCGTTCAAGACACGCATGAGAACGGGAAGGCTTTCCCGATCGGCCATAACTCTCTTCCAATCTTTAGAATCTGAATCCTGATTAAGGAGGACTCGTTGTTGTAGCGAGATTCAAAGCGGAGCAATTTCGCTGCCCACAACCTATCCCCAGCATTGTCCCAACCTGCGTCCAATGGAAAGGCATTTACGTGGAACGGTTTGCGGTGGATCGAAGCGAGCGCCGATTCCCGAAGGGCCAGAATGTCGCGCTGTGAGCAATGCGGGGAGGAATCGCCAATTGGGGGAAGGAAAGTTCAGGGTGGGTAGCCCTTTCGTTCCGAAACCGGCTTTTTTCAGCAAACGGCCTCACAGCTTGTCCACAACCGCGACTGCGCCGATATGATTTGATCAATGCGTGAACGCCTCGCCATCTACTTCAATGTCCACCTTGTGTCGGACTCGACAGGGGAGACGCTTGCCGGCGTCATGCGCGCGACTTGTGCGCAGTTCGACAATATTCTGCCGGTTGAACATTCCTACTTCTTGGTTCGTTCCGCGCGTCAGCTCGAGCGGGTGGTCGGCGAGATCGAGGATGCGCCGGGCATCGTCATGTTCACGCTGTCCAACCTGGAGCATCGGGCGATGCTGGAGGAAGCGTGCCAGCGTATGGATATGCCATGTGTGGCGGTGCTGGATCCGGTTCTGGACACCACCTCGCGCTATCTGGGGGTGGAGCTGAACCACCGCGTCGGCGCCGCCCGCAAGCTCAATGCGGAATATTTCAAGCGCATCGATGCGCTTGATTTCGCCATGTACCATGACGACGGGCAGCAGGCGCTAGATCTGACCAACGCAGATGTTATTCTTGTCGGCGTAAGCCGGACCTCAAAAACGCCGACGAGCGTCTACCTCGCACATCGCGGCGTAAAGGCCGCCAACGTCCCGATGGTGCCTGGAGTGCCGCTGCCGCCGGAATTATTCTCTGGGCAGCGCCCCCTTGTCGTTGGGCTTCTGATCTCTGCTGATCGTCTTATTCACATTCGCCGCAACCGCCTTGCGGCGATGAAAGAAACCCGCGCGGGCGATTACACGGATGAAGACGCCGTGCGCCGGGAGGTCATGGAAGCGCAGAAACTGTTCGAGCGCGAAGGGTGGCCGACCATCGACGTGTCGCGCCGTTCGATCGAAGAGACGGCCGCGGCTGTGCTGAATCTGCTGGCGGAGCATCGTGACGCATGAGCCTCATCCTTGCCTCAGGGAGCGGCGCGCGCCGGAAAATGCTTGAAGCCGCCGGATTGGCGTTCGAGGTCGAAATCCCGCGCGTTGATGAGGAAGCAGCCAAGGCAAGCCTGCGCGGACAAGGGCTGGCTCCCCACGCGCAAGCTGAGGCGCTGGCCGAACTGAAGGCGCTGAGCGTTTCACGGAAACGGTCTGGATTTGTCATTGGCGCGGACCAGATGCTGTCGCTTGGTGGGTCGGCGTTCGACAAACCGGCTAGCCTGGCGGAGGCGCGTGAACACCTGCAGCGTCTGCGCGGGAAAACGCACGAGCTGGTCACTGCCGCGGTGGTCGCCAGCGATGGCCAGGTCATCTGGCGCCACACAGAGACGCCGCAGCTCAGTATGCGCGAGTTCTCCAACGTGTTTCTCGATGCCTATCTGAATAAGGCGGGGGAGGGCGCATTGAGCTCGGTTGGCGCGTACCAGCTCGAGGGCGTGGGAGCGCAATTGTTCGAACGTGTTCGCGGCGACTATTTCTCCGTTCTCGGCCTGCCGCTTCTGCCGCTTCTGGCGTTCCTACGCGAACATGCGATCGTGCCGGCATGACGATCACGGCGGCGACAAAGGTTCTAGGCGTCATTGGCGACCCGATTGGCCACTCGCTTTCGCCGCTGATGCAAAATGCCTGGCTCGCCGATCATGGCATTGATGCGGTCTATGTGGCGCTTCCGCTTCGAACCGCAGACTCTGTAGGGACAATCCGTGCGCTGAGGGGGCTCGGCTTTGTGGGGCTTAACGTCACTGTGCCGCACAAGGAGGCTGCAGCGCAGGCGGCGGACCGGTCAGACGGGCCGGTAGCAAACACGCTGCGCTGGGAGCCTGACGGCTCCCTTTCCGCATTCAACACGGATGGGGCCGGCTTTCTCGACGCGTTGACCGAAGCAGCGCCCGGCTGGCGCGCCCAGGTGGGGAGCGTGCTCATCGTCGGGGCTGGCGGCGCTGCGCTTGGGATCGGGCAAGCGCTGTCGCCGCATGTCGATACTATCTGTTTCATCAATCGGACGCACGCACGCGCCGAAGCAGCGGCGGCTTCAATCAGCAATGGGCGCACCTTGCGCTGGGATGAGTTGGAAAGCGGGTTTGGCGCCGCCGATCTGATCGTGCAGGCGACGACGCTGGGCATGGACGGCCAGCCTGGCGTCGAATGGCCGGTGGCGTCCTGCCGGCCCGCGGCGATCGTCGCTGACATCGTCTACCGGCCACTGCAGACTGCGCTGCTGAGCGCGGCGCAGGCGCGCGGCCTCACCGCTATCGACGGGCTTGGGATGCTGATTCACCAGGGCGCACGCGCCTTCGAACTCTGGTTCGGCGTCAAACCGGATGCAGCGAAGGCGCGGATGCGCCTGATGGAGGCGCTGGCGTGATCGTGGTCGGTCTCACCGGTTCGATTGGCATGGGCAAGTCAACCGTGGCGCGCATGTTCGTGGAAGAGGGCGCACCCGCCTTCAATTCCGATGACGCGGTGCATGCGCTTTATGCTCCGGGGGGCGCGGCAGTGGCGCCGGTGGAAGCGGCCTTTCCCGGCGTGACGAAATCGGGCGGCATCGATCGCGGCGCACTTTCCGCGCGCGTGGTTGGAAACGAAGCTGCGATCAAACAGCTTGAGACGATTGTCCACCCGCTGGTGCGCGCCGCCCAGCAGGAATTTCTGAGCAGCAATCTCGCCGCGGGCGCGCCAGTCGTTGTTCTGGACATTCCGCTGCTGTTTGAAACTGGGGGCGGCGATCTGGTCGATAAGGTCGTGGTCGTTTCAGCGCCCGCGGCCATTCAGCGGGCGCGCGTTCTGGCCCGTCCTGGCATGAGCGAGGCGAAGTTTGAGGCCATTCTGGCGCGGCAGACGCCCGATTCCGAGAAGCGCGCAAAAGCGGACTTTGTGATCGATACTGGGGTTGGCCTGGAGCAAACTCAGGCTCAGGTCCGCGCCGTGCTGGACGCGCTCGGCGAACAGGATTAGCCCGCCAGACATGCGAGAAATCCTGTTCGATACGGAGACAACGGGGGTTTTCCCCGACCATCAAGACGAAAAACTGCGCGACCGGATCGTCGAAATCGGGTGCGTGGAAGTGTTCAACCTGGAGCGCACCGGGCGTGAATTTCACGCCTATTTCAACCCTGATCGCGATGTCCCGGAAGAGGTCGTGCGCGTGCACGGCTTGCGGCTGGAGTTTCTGCGCAGCCACAAGCGGTTTCCAGAGGTCGCTGCGGATTTTCTGGAGTTTGTAGGCGATGCGCCGCTGGTGGCGCACAACGCATCCTTTGACCAGGGCTTTCTGAACGCGGAATTGCGCCGCTGCGGGTTGCCGACGCTCGGCAATGATCGCTTTATCGACACGCTCGCCATCGCGAGGAAACGTTTTCCTGGTGCTTCCTGCTCGCTCGATGCACTGGCCAGGCGCTTCCAGCTTGATCGCTATGGCTTCGATCTCGCGGCGCGCAAAGGCGCCGGCGGTCACGGCGCGCTTATCGACTCACGCATTCTGGCGGAGGTCTACCTCCATCTGAAGGGCGGACGCGAACAACGCCTGGCGTTTGATGCGGGGGAGGCTGCGGCCGTGGAAGCTTCGGCGCCGCGTCCGGTGGAGTTCACGAAGCGGGCGCCGCGCACTGCGCCGTTGCCGCGGCTGCTGACGGCGGAAGAGGAGGCAGCGCACGCAGCGTTCGTTGCGAAGCTTGGCCCGAGCGCAATCTGGCTCAAGGCGGGCTAGGGATTCAGCCGCCGCCTGCCGCTGCGAGCGGGGTGCTGCCGTCGCCGCTTTGGCGCTCGCGCAGCTCCTGCCAATAGAGCGGGGTGAAGTCGATCGGATTGATGAGCAGGGGCGGATAGCCGCCTTCGCGCGTGATTTCGGCCAGGATCTGGCGGCTGAATGGAAACAGAAGGCGCGGGCATTCGATCCAAATCAGCGGCTCAATATCCTCGGTCTGGACGTTCATGAACTGGAAGAGCCCCGAATAGACCAGATTGACCGCGAACATGGGCATGTCGCCGCGCTTGGCTTGTACGTTGATGCACAGATCGACCTCGGTCGCCTCGCCCTGTCCGACCGGGCGCGATTTCACCTCCACGCCCATGTCGATTGTAGGTTGGATGTCGTATCCCTGGGTCGCCGCCATTGTGTTTTGAAATGACAGGTCTTTCACGTATTGCGCGAGAACGCGCAGGTGCGGAGAATCTGCCGGCGGGGCGCCTTCATTCTGCGTCGTCATGCACCGAACTCATGCGATAAGAGCCAGGACCAGGAAGCCGCGCACAATGCGTCTTCGCTTTCCGCAACGCAACTGCGCTGGCCGAACCGGCTTGTTGGCACTATCTTCAATCCAGAAAACCCGCGCGGTCGGAGCCCTTCATTGGACCAGAGCCTCATCGAAATCCTCGTATTGGCGTTCGTGGCCGGATTTGTGCTGTTCCGGCTCTACACGACCCTGGGCAGGCGCACCGGCGCCGAGCGCCCGCCTGAGCCGCAGCCGGCCCAGGGAGAGCTGCCGCGCGAAGCCGCGGCTACGCCGCCGCCTACCGCCAAGGTCGGGGCCGCCGCCGCAAGCGAAGGGTTGGAAGCCATCCAGCGCCTCGATGCCGGCTTCGATGCCGGGCATTTCGTATCCGGTGCGCGCGGCGCCTATGAGTTGATCGTCGGCGCCTTCGCCAAGGGAGATCGTGACGCCCTGCGCGGTCTGCTAACCCCGCGCGTGTTCGATTCCTATGTTGCTGCCATTGCCGCGCGCGAAGCGAAAGGGGAGGCGGGTCCCGAGCTGGTGCGACTCAAATCAGCGGAAATTGTCGACGCCCAGCTCGACGGCGCCATCGCGAAGATCGCGATCAGGTTTGAAGCGGAACTGGCCGAGGGCGCGCATGGCGTGCGCGACGCCCGCGAGCGCTGGACGTTCGAGCGCGACGTTCGCTCCAACGATCCAAACTGGCTGCTTGCGCGCGTTCAGGCTGCGTGAGCAGAAAGCAGCGTGACCTCACCACTGAGGAAAAGAGGCTGTGGCGGCGCGTCGCGGCTTCGGTGAAGACACGCAAGCCGGCGCCCGCGGCCGAGGAGCCAGACAGCTCAACGCCCGCTGCAAGACGCGCCGCGCATGCGCCTCTGCCTCTGCCTCTGCCTCCGCCGGCGCCCTCGCGCCCAGAGCCAACGGCGCCGCCGCATGTGCGCAGCAACGAAAAACGCGTTCGGCGCGGCAAGCTCGAGATTGGCGCGACGCTGGACCTGCATGGTTACACCCATGATCCCGCGCGCGGTGCGGTGGAACGCTGTCTGCGCTCCGCTCACGCACGCGGGGAGCGCACGGTGCTCATCGTGACTGGCGCTGGAAGGGGCGGGGAGGGCGTGCTGAAACGGGCTTTCCCCGGCTGGCTCTCGGCGCCTGGCCTGCGCCCTCTTATTGCCGGTTACGCGCAGGCGCACCGCAGCCATGGCGGCTCCGGCGCATTCTATGTCTTTCTCAAGCGTCCAAAATGAAACCGCTGGTTAAGCGGTGTTGCCAAATCCCTCACGCGCGATGGCGCTGGGAAAGAAGCACGCCTTCAGGCCGCACTAACCAAATGCAGGCGATGGTTCGTGCGCGCGTGCGAAGCGCGGTGCGGAGCGAAGATGAACTTGGGTCTGCCAAGATTTCCGGCATTAAGCGATGCGCGGCGGCTCCCTGCGCGCGCCGCGATCTTTGCGACGCTGCTGATCACGCTGACGGCCACGCTTTCTGCGGGCATTGTCGTCATTGGAGCGCAGCGTGAAAGCGATCGCCAGCAATCTGTCATCACGCGCGAGCTCACCGAGCATTTCGCCTCACGGGCGGCGGAAGTAATCTCCAGGGATCATCCCGAGGTGCTGTCCCACATGATTGCGGGCGCCACGCGTCAGCACAATGTACGCAGCTTGTCTGTGCGCGACGCACAAGGCCGCACGTTGGCCGAAACAGGGGATGCCGCAATAGACCGCGCTGCGCTTGATGATGCGTCGGACCGCGCGCTCACCGGCTTGGAGACCATCCGCGTGGGCGGGGCCAATGGCGGCGTGGTCGTCGCGGCGCCTATCCTCAGCGAGGGCAGGGCGGTTGGCGTGGCGCTGCGGGTCTGGGAGCGTGGCGCGTATCGTTTCGACGCCCTGCCTTCGCTCGCGCCTTTTCTACTTGCTCTCGCCTGCCTGGCGCTGGTGGGGATTCCGCTCACCGCGCATTTTGTGCGCCGCGCGATGGCGCCTCTGGACCAGCTGGCGCACCATGCGGAGCGCGTGGCCAAACAAGGTCAAGCTGAGCCGATAGACATTCGCACGGGTGACGAGTTCGAGACGCTGGCGAATGCGTTCAACAACATGACGGAACGACTGGACGCCTCCATGCGTCAGCTGCAGGAGGCGGCGTTTGTCGATCCTGCAACGCGGCTTCCGAACCACGAGAGATTTGTGCGGGAGGCGGATTATGCGCTCCTGCAGCGGCCCGACAGCGCAGTGGCGATCGTTGTCGTTGAGCTCACGAGGCTTCCAAAGTTGCTGCAGGCGCTGGACGCGGATGCAGCGCGCGAATTCATGCGGTTTGTCGCGGAACGGCTTATGGCGTCGGTGAGGGCAATCGACCGGCTGGTGCGGCTGAGCGGAGCAGGGGAGCGGCCCGCCGTGGCGGCGCGGCTGGGCGGCGCCGAATTCGGCGTGCTTGCCCCGGATTTGGCGTCCCCGGCGCATGCGGCCCGCTTCGCCCAGCAACTGAATGCGGCGCTTGATCAACCGTTTGAATGGCGCGGGCATAAGCTGACTTTGGGGGCCGCCAGCGGCGTTGCCGTCGCGCCGAAAGATGGCCGCGATGCCGAAGCGGCGATCCGGCACGCGCGTATGGCGCTTGGCGCGGCGCACGCGGCCCCCGCGCGCGTGAAAGTGTACACGCAATCGCTCGACCGTGAGGCGATGGCGCGGCTGACGCTCGAACGCGAGATGCGCGGCGCGCTCGAACGAAACGAATTCCGCGCCTACTTTCAGCCGAAGATCAATCTTGCCAACGGACGAATCGAGGCGTGCGAAGCGTTGGCCAGGTGGGTGCGTCCCGACAGGACGATCATCAGCCCAGGCCGGTTCGTTCCCGTTGCCGAGGAGAGTGGGCTGATCGGCGCGTTGTCGGATGCGATCCTGCGTGAGGCATGTTGGAAGGCGGCCTCATGGGCGCGCGCCGGCCATCCCGCGAAGGTGGCGGTCAACGTGTCGGCGCTGCAGTTCCGAAGTGACCGCTTCACCGAAAACGTCCTTCGTGTGGTCAATCATGCGGGCCTTGCGCCCGACAGCCTGGAGCTGGAGATCACGGAATCGGTGGTAATGGCCGATCCGGATCGGGCGTTGCAGATCATCAAGCCGTTGCGCGCCGCTGGCGTACGCCTTGCGATTGATGACTTCGGCTGCGGGCACTCGAACTTGGCGGCGCTCTCCAAGCTCCCCTTCGACGTAATCAAGATCGATCAGCAATTCGTGCGGACGCTGGAACGATCCGACATGCAGTCGGCCGCCATTGTTGAGATGATCCTGGCGCTGGCGCGCACGCTGGGAATGGAAGTCGTCGCCGAAGGCATTGAGCGCAAGGTGGATCGCGATTTCATGGCCCAGCGCGGCTGCCATTGGGCTCAGGGCTTTCTTTATGGCGCCGCCGTCTCAGCGCCGGAGTTCGCTGAAATGCTGCGCCGGCAGGCCCATGGCGAGATGCGAGACCCGCAAGTCGCGTAAGATCTCTATACGGCGAGGCCGCGGTCCAAGGCGAGCGCGCGGAGATTTGTCTCCGGCCGCGGGCCTACATGCGAGATGACCTCCGCGGCGGCAAGTGAAGCCAGCTTGCCGCATTCATCGAGCGCCTTTCCGCGCGCATAGCCAAACAGGAAGCCGGCCGCGTACAGATCGCCTGCGCCGGTGGTGTCGATCACGTTGGCTACAGGAAACGGCTTGATCTCTATGGTTTCCTCGCTGGCGGCGATCAGCGAGCCAATTTCCGAGCGCGTCACCGCCACGATCGGGCACGCCGCGCGCGCCGCATCCAGCGCTCTTCCCAGGTCTGATTCTTCATAGAGGGCGAGGATCTCAGCTTCATTTGCGAAGAGGATGTCCACGTGCCCGGCGACCAAGTGCCGGAAGCTTTCGCGGTGACGATCAACGCAAAAGGTGTCCGAGAGGGTGAGCGCCACCTTGCGCCCGGCCGCGCGGGCGATTTCAGCGGCATGAACGAATGCTGCCTTGGCCTCGTCGCGGTCAAACAGGTAGCCCTCAAGGAAGAGGATCGCGCCCGATTGGATGAGCGCCGCGTCGATGTCCGACGAAGCGAGCAGGGTGGAGGCCCCGAGATAGGTGCTCATAGACCGCTGCCCGTCCGGTGTGATCGCAATCAGACAGCGCGCAGTGCCCGGCGCACCCGGACGAGGGGGCGTATTGAAGGAAACCCCGGCCGCGCGAAACGCCGTGGTGAAGCGCGCGCCCAAATCATCCTGCGCGACCTTTCCGATGTACCCGGTGGCGCCGCCGAAGCTCGCGACCCCTGTCACGGTATTGGCGGCGGAACCTCCCGCGGCGATGACAGGATCACTCAGCCGCGCGGTCAGGTGGTCGGCCCGGGCTTCGTCGATCAGAGTCATCGCGGCTTTGGTGATATTTTCCTCCGCGAGGAATGCGTCGGGGACGGTCTTCAGAATATCGACGATGGCGTTGCCGACAGCCACGACGTCGTAGTTCGATGAGGGCATTGAAAATTTCCTGTGATGCCCGTGCGTTAAACCCGCTTGAGCCGGCGATGGCAAGCATTGCGGGCCAATGTGGAGAACGGCATGATGGCGCGCATGCGATTCATGCTCTTCGCCGCTGTTATGTTGGTTGCGGGCTGCGCCACGAGCGCGCCTGTCGCGCCGGATGCCGCGGGGATCTCGCCGGCTACAGTAGATGCCGCGCCATCGCGGACAGCGCTGATGTTGCAGGCGGCGGGGGGCGCTTCGGCGCCGACGCGCGCGGAGGTGGAAAGGCTTCTCGGGCGAGCCGATATCGCGCGCCAGGATGGAGCGGGCGCGGCGCTCACCTACCGCCTCGAATCCTGTGCGCTGCTGCTTTTGTTTGCTGCGGATTCGCACAATGCGCTGCGTTTGGCCGAGGCGCACCCAAGTGCGCGTCATAGCGGCGAAGCGGCGCCAACGATTGAACGATGCGCATCTGAGGCAGACGCGAGAGTCCACTGATGGCGCGCGTCGCTTACCTTTCGGGGCCATCTTACCGCGGCGTCCCGCTCGCGCCCGGCGAGGTGCCGGAACTCGAAGCGCCAAGCCGCGATTTGATCTTTGCAGCGGGCCGCGAGCGGGGCATCGATTTCGAGGTCGTCTATTGGGACGACGAGGATTTGCCGCGACGGGGATTTGATCTCGCCGTCATACGCACATGCTGGGACTATCACGAGCGGCCCGCGGCGTTCATCGCGGCGATCGAGCTGCATGAGCGCGATGGGCTGTACGTGTACAACCGGCCGGCTGTGGTGCGCTGGAACGCGCGCAAGACCTACTTGCAGGAGCTTGGCGCCGCTGCAATCGAAACGCTCTGGACCGATTCCGCGGACGCGCGAACGGTCGCGCAGGCCTTCGACGCGCTTGATGCAACAGAGATCGTTGTCAAGCCGCAAGTGGGCGGGGGATCGATCCGAACCGTGCGCTTGAAGCGCAATGCCTGGAGTGAAGCCGATCTGATCGAGGGGCCGATTGGGCCGGCGATGATCCAACCCTATCTGCGTGCGATTGAGACAGAAGGGGAGCGTTCGCTGTTCTGGTTTGGCGGCGTGTATTCGCATGCGGTTCGCAAGGTGCCGCAAGGCGGCGACTGGCTGGCGAATGTGCCCGGCAGGACGCGCTTTGCGGCGGAGGAACCGCCGGCGGCCGCGTTCGCGGCGGCGGAGGCGGCGCGCGCGCAGTCGCCCGAGGGCTTGCTCTATGTGCGCATTGACCTCGTGCTGGGTGACGATGGCAAGTGGCGGGTCATCGAGATCGAGGCGATCGAGCCTTATCTCTTCTTGGACTTTGCCCCTGAGGGCGCGGCGCGCTTTGTCGAAGCGATTGCCCGGGTTTTGGGCTGATAGAGACAAAGGTCGGCGATGACGCAGCGTGGGCATTCCGGCTTGCGCGCCAGGCAGGTGTAGCGTCCGTGCAGGATCAGCCAATGGTGAGCGCCGTGAAGAAATTTCGGCGGGATGATGCGCATCAGCTGTGCCTCGACCTCTGCCGGCGTTTTGCCGTCGGCGAGGCCGGTTCTATTGGCGACGCGAAAGACATGGGTGTCGACGGCGATGGTTGGCTGGCCGAAGACTTCCATCAGCACGACGTTCGCAGTTTTCCTGCCGACGCCAGGTAGCGCCTCCAAAGCGTCTCTCTGTGAAGGAACTTGGCCGCCATGCTTGGCGATCAGGGCTTCGCTCAGGGCAATGACGTTCTTGGCCTTGTTGCGCCACAGGCCGATGGTCTTGATATGTTCGGCCAGGCCGCCTTCGCCGAGCCGCAGCATTTTGGCCGGCGTGTCCGCGATCTTGAACAGGGGAGCGGTGGCGCGATTGACGCCTTTGTCGGTCGCTTGCGCGGAAAGGACAACCGCCACCAAGAGCGTGTACGGATTGGTGTAGTCGAGTTCAGTGCGTGGGCTGGGGCGTATCTGCGCTAGGCGCTCGAAGAGCTCGGCCGCCTTTGCCCTGGTCAGTCGCTTGGCCACCTGAGAGCGCCCCCTTGGCGAAATTGCCGAACCACTTAATCTACGGGCATGGGCCCACGCTGGGAACGCTCTTCCGAGGCGCCGAATCTGGGTGAGGCGCTGTTGATGGACGCTGTGCTGCGGCCCAACAGGAGCCTGAGCCTGAAGGCGTTCAAATCCATGCTTGTGGCGGTGATCATCGTGAACGCCGCTGTGGCGATGTTCTTCGTGGCCCAGGGCGCCTTCCCTGTCGCGGGTTTCCTTGGACTTGACGTTCTGGCGCTTTGGCTGGCGTTCCGCTGGAATTATCGCGATGCGCAAATCGCCGAATATGTGCGCATTGCGCCGGGAAGGGTTCATGTCGCGGCGGTGGACAGGCGGGGCGAGGCCGCGCACTGGGTGCTTAATCCGGTCTGGGCGCGCGTCGCTCGCGACGGGCGCGGCGTGTTGATACGCGATGGCGCGGGGCAGCTGCGCGTTGGCGCTTTCCTGTCGCCGGACGAATGCAAAAGCTTTGCTGCTGCGCTGGATGGGGCGCTGCATCGCGCCCGCCGTGGTTACATGCCCAACACGTCACGCATAGAGTAGAGCCCCGGCGGTTTGTCTGCGGCCCACAGCGCCGCCGCTAGAGCGCCGTCGGCGAACACGGCCCGATCGAGCGCCTGATGCGAGAGCGTCAGCACCTCACGCTCCGCGGCGAACCGCACGTCGTGCTCACCGACGATGCCGCCGCCACGGATCACGGAGAAACCGATTTTCCCTTCTGGCCTGGGCCCTGTGACGCCTTCGCGCGGCGCTAGGCGCAGGTCGCCGAGGCGGCCCTTTCGTCCGGCGGCGGCGGCTTCGCCAAGAAGCAGGGCGGTTCCGGACGGCGCGTCGGCCTTGCGCCGGTGGTGCGCCTCGCTGATTTCGATATCCCACTCCGGGCCGAGCCGCGCGGCGGCTTGTTCGACCAGCGCGGCAAGCAGGTTCACGCCTAGGCTGAAATTTCCCGATTGCACGAGCGCGATGCGCTTCGCGTGCGCTGCAATGCGCGCTTGCTGCTCGTCTGACAGGCCTGTGGTTCCAATCACCGCGGCGCGAACAGAAGTCCCTTCAAGCGCATCAATCGCCTCGACGGTTGCCACGGGCGCAGTAAAGTCGATCCAGACCTCGGCATTGTCCGCCGCCAGATCGGGCGTCGCAGAAGCGTTCATCATCAGAGGCGCAACGCCCGCCAGCGCGCCCATATCGATACCCATGAACTGGCCCGGGCGCACCGTGCCGCCAGCTATGTGAAAACGCGGGTCGCTGCAGGCGGCGCGCACCAGCGCGCGGCCCATGCGGCCGCCGGCGCCGGCGATGGCGATAGACAAAGTCATGTCCGGTTTGTGGGCCGCGCCGCCTTCACTTTCAAGGCGCTCAGCGAACGGGCGGCTCGCTGCTGGAGTCGAAGAACTTCTTCACGCTGTCGAAAAAGCCCTGGCTCTGGGGGTGCGCTTCGTCACCGCAGTCTTTGGCGAACTCTTCCAGCAGTTTGCGCTGCTTGGCGGTCAGGTTGACTGGCGTCTCGACCAGGAGCTCGACATGAAGATCGCCGCGTTCCTTGGCGCGCAAGTGCGTCATGCCCTTGCCCTTGATGCGGAAGCGGCGCCCGGTTTGTGCGCCTGAGGGGATCGAAATCTTGGCGCGTTCGCCGTCGATCGTCGGAATCTCCAAGTCGCCGCCCAGTGCGGCTTTGCACATCGGCGCGGTCGCGCGGCAGTAGAGGTCTGGCCCGTCGCGTTCGAAGAATTGGTGCGGCTTGACTGACAGGAAGAGATAGAGATCGCCCGGCGGTCCGCCGCGTGCGCCGCTATCGCCTTCGCCCGCGAGCCTGATCCGCGTGCCGTCCTCCACGCCAGCTGGAATCTTCACCGAGAGCGTGCGTTCCTTCTGGGTGATGCCGCGCCCGCCGCAAGCGCCGCACGGTGTTTTGATCGATTGGCCGCGGCCGTGGCAGGCGGGGCAGGTGCGCACCATGCGGAACATGCCCTGTTGCGCGCGGACCTGTCCTGCGCCCTGGCACGTGCGGCATGTTTCAAGCGGGGCTTTGCCCTCAGAGCCTGTGCCTCCGCAGGGTTCGCAGGCTTGTGCGCGGGGCACGACGATCTCCCGCTCATTGCCCTTGAAAGCCTGCTCGAGTGTGATTTCGACGTCGTAGCGAAGATCAGCGCCGCGTTGGGGGCCGTTGCTTGGGCCGCGTGCGCCGCGCGAGAACATTTCCTCGAAGCCGCCGCCGAAAATTTCGTTGAACAAGTCCGAGAAGTCCGAGAAGCCGGCGGCGCCAGGCCCGAAGCCTGGGCCGCCGCCGCCATTCTGGAATGCGGCCTTGCCGTAACGATCGTAGGCGGCCCGTTTCTGCGGATCGGAAAGAACCGCATAAGCCTCGCCGATTTCCTTGAACTTCTCCTCCGAAACCTTGCAGCCCGGATTTTGATCCGGGTGCAGTTTCATCGCGAGCTTGCGAAAAGCCGACTTGATCGCCGCCGCGTCAGCGTCGCGCGAGACCCCAAGGATTTCGTAATAGTCGCGCTCGGTGCTCATGGCGTCGAGGCCCCGGGATCAGCGTCAGGCGCTTTTCTTGTTGTTGCCGTCGACTTCCTCGAAGTCAGCGTCAACAACACCTTCCTGATCTGCGCCGCCGCTCGAGGGGCCTTCGCCCTCCGGCGCACCGGCGCCGCCATACAGCGCTTCGCCAATCTTCATCGAGGCCTGGACCAAAGCCTGGGTTTTCGCCGCGATGTCGGATGTGTTGTCGCCGCCAAGCGAATCCTTGAGCGCGGCGATGGCGGCTTCGATGGCCTGCTTGTCGCCGGCGGGAATTTTTTCGCCGTTCTCCAGGATCTGCTTTTCGGTGGCGTGCACCAGCGCTTCGCCCTGGTTTTTGGCCTCCGCCAATTCGCGCCGCGACTTGTCCTCGCCCGCGTGCTCTTCGGCTTCCTTGACCATGCGCTTGATGTCGTCGTCCGACAGGCCGCCGGACGGCTGGATGCGCATGCTCTGCTCTTTGTTTGTCGCCTTGTCCTTGGCGCCGACCGAGACGATGCCGTTGGCGTCGATGTCGAACGTGACCTCGATCTGGGGCATGCCGCGTGGAGCAGGGGGGATGCCGACAAGGTCGAACTGGCCGAGCGGGCGATTGTCGGCGGCCATTTCGCGCTCGCCTTGGAACACGCGTATCGTCACCGCGTTCTGATTGTCCTCAGCGGTCGAGAAAATCTGACTCTTTTTGGTTGGGATTGTGGTGTTGCGCTCGATCAGGCGCGTAAACACGCCGCCCAGGGTTTCGATGCCGAGCGAGAGCGGGGTCACGTCAAGCAGCACGACGTTCTTGACGTCGCCCTGCAGCACGCCGGCCTGAATAGCCGCGCCCACAGCAACCACTTCGTCGGGGTTGACGCCCTTGTGCGGCTCGCGCCCGAAGAATTCCTTCACGATCTGCTGAATCTTGGGCATGCGCGTCATGCCGCCGACGAGCACGACTTCCTTCACATCGCTCGCTGACAGGCCGGCGTCTTTCAGCGCGGCTTTGCAGGGGCCGAGCGTCCGCTGCACCAGATCATCAACCAGGCTCTCGAACTTCGCACGCGTCAGCTTCATGTTGAGGTGAAGCGGATTACGGTTGGCGTCCATGGAGATGAACGGCACCGACACGTCGAACTCAGTGCGCGAAGAAAGCTCTTTCTTCGCTTGCTCAGCCACTTCCTTCAGCCGCTGCAGGGCGAGCTTGTCCTGGCGCAGATCGACGCCGTTTTGCTTTTTGAATTCTTCGGCAAGGTAGTTGAGGATGCGGATGTCGAAGTCTTCGCCGCCCAAGAACGTGTCGCCATTGGTGGAGCGCACCTCAAATACGCCATCGCCGATTTCGAGGATCGAGACGTCAAACGTGCCGCCGCCCAAGTCATAGACGGCGATGGTTTTGTTGGCGCCGCCCTTATCGAGCCCATAGGCGAGGGCCGCCGCCGTCGGTTCGTTGATAATGCGCAGAACCTCAAGGCCAGCGATCTTGCCGGCATCCTTGGTGGCTTGGCGCTGAGCGTCGTTAAAATAGGCCGGGACCGTGATGACCGCTTGCGTCACCGGTTCGCCGAGATAGTCCTCCGCCGTCTGCTTCATCTTTTGCAGGACGAACGCGGAGATTTCCGAAGGGGCGTATTGCTTGTCGCGGCCCTGAATCCAGGCGTCCCCGTTCGGTCCCTTGACGATCTTGTACGGGACGAGCTCGGAATCCTTTTTGGAGATCGGGTCGTCGAAGGAGCGGCCGATCAAACGCTTGACCGCGTAATAGGTGTGCGTGGGGTTGGTGATGGCTTGGCGCGCCGCCTGAATGCCGATCAGACGCTCGCTGTTCTCCGTGAACGCAACCACTGACGGCGTCGTATTGGAGCCTTCGGCGTTCACGATGACCTTTGGGGTGCCGCCCTCCATGACGGCGACGCACGAGTTGGTGGTGCCCAGGTCGATGCCAATCACTTTGCCCATGTTCGTCCTCATTCCTCTCAGCGGCGCGGTTCCGGCTTACGGACCCAAATGGCGTCCCCGAAGCGCGCGTCCTGTCCTTCACTCAAATTCCGATTTGACGATCTGGCGCCCCGTCCCAAGGTCCAAACCGCATTCGTTCCCGGTTCATGTGGTGTATCGCCCACAACGTGCAAGGCTTTCGGACGTGCTATCCGCATTCGTCGCAGGGAAATAGCCCAGGGCGTCATGCCAGCCGGAACAAAAAAGAAACCGAAGCTCAGGATTAGTCGCGCCTCATGAGTGGCCCCGCCTCCGATCTCGATGGTTTCAGGCTATGGCCTGGCCTGCTCGACCGGCCGGCGCAGGAGGCGCTGCGGGATGCCGTGTTCGCGCGTTTCCGTGCGGGGCCTTTGTACGTTCCCCGCATGCCCAAGTCAGGTCAGCCGATGCGGGTGCGGATGACCAATTTCGGCGCGCTGGGCTGGGTCACGGACAAGGAGCATGGCTACCGCTACCAGGCGCACCACCCGGACACCGGCAAGCCCTGGCCGGATATGCCGGAACAGGTGTTGGCGCTGTGGGCCCAGTTGGCGAACTATCCGGCGCCGCCAGAGGCGTGCCTCGTCAATCTCTATGAAGGCGACGCCCGCATGGGACTTCATGTCGATAGTGACGAAGAGGCCTGGGATGCGCCCGTGCTCTCGATCTCGCTCGGCGACACCGCGCTGTTTCGCGTCGGCGGCTCGCTGCGGTCAGATCCCACGCGCAGCGTGCGGCTGGCGTCTGGAGATGTCTGCCTGCTCGCCGGCGCCGCGCGGCGCGCCTATCACGGCGTCGATCGCATCATGAACGGCACGTCGCGGCTTCTCCCGAAGGGAGGGCGGATCAATTTGACGGTGCGGCGGGTGACGGTTCCGTAGCCTCGGGCGCAGTGGCGGCAGCGTCTTCACTCACCACGACGAAGTCGGGGCGCCAGCCCTCCGGGGGGCCTCCGGGGCCGAGCGGGTAGCGGCCCGCGGCCATCTCGTTGGCCTTCCAGACCATCGCCATGTGAATTCGATCATAGCCCGACGGGTGATCGTAGAAGAACCATTCCTCAAGCGGGGAGGGCTCCATCTTGCGATATTCGGAAAGCAGCAGCGCGCTCTGGGCGAAGCCGTCAGGCTCTCGCGACACATTCAAGCCGAAAATGTCGGCCTGTTGTTCGTGATAGCGTATGATGTTGTTTTGGATCGGGGTCGCCACCGCGCCCAAGAACGCCAAAACCGCAAATAAGAGCGGCATGCCCGCGGGGTCGGCGATGTCACGCACGCCCCAACGCTCGCCCTTTGAAAGCGATTTGAACAATACGTTCGCGAGCGCGAACATGATGGCGACCAGAGCGCCAACCATAATCAGAATTGAGTTTGTATGACGCAGCACATAGTGGCCGATCTCATGGCCCATGACCTCGCGCACTGCGCTGGGGCCGCCGCGTTCAAGCAGTGTGTCGGATAGGGAAATCCGCGTTGTTCCGGCAAAGCCCGACACGTTGGCGGTGACGCGATTGCTTTGACGCGACACATCGAAAACGTAAACGTCGCTCGCGGGGACCCCATTCGCCTGCGCCATACCGATGATCTCGTCGCGCAGCTGGCCCTCCTGCATGGGTTGATAGGTGTTGAACAACGGCGCCAGATAAACGGGCGCCGCTATTTGCAGCGCTGCGATCATGATCAGCGACGCCGCGGTTCCCCAGATCCACCACGTGTTCTTCAGTGCGCGGATAATGAGATAAAGGATGGCGATGAAGATCGAACCGATGACCAGGCCAATGCCGGCGCTCATCAGATATTCGCTGAACCAGCCGGAGAAATCCTGCGTCGCCAGGCCGAATTCGTGCTCGCGGACGAAGCCCACGTAGTAACTGAACGGAAACGTCAGTACGGTCGACACGAGCTGATAGAAGAGCGCCATGCCAAGGACGACCAGGAAGTAGGCTTTCACCGTCTTCTCGAGCCAGGTTCGCACGCCTTTTGCGAACCCCAGGATCATCAGAAGCATTGAAATGGCGATCGAGATCGCGACGCCTACGAATTGTATCCAGTAGCCCCCCTCGAAATACGCGTTCGAACGCGCGGTGGCTTCCGGCCCCATCGTGTCGAGCCATTGCCGCGTGGCGACATCCGGGTCGAAAGGAAGATCGACGGCAAAAGCATTCGGTGCGACACAAACGAATAGCGCGATCGCAATCAGGCCCATCAAACGCATGCGCAATCCCCCAGTGTGGAAACACTATGCACCGTCAATCCCGGTTTTCCGAGGAAATCCGATCCTCGAAACCCTAAGCGCCGATTGCATCGAAAGTCAATAAGGCATTATTGAAAAACGATAAGGACCGATGAATGCGCCTCGATACGCCAGAAGGCAACCTCAAACCATCCCGCCGCGAGATCGCTGGATCTGTGTTCTTTTCCGGTTTTGCTCCAGCCGCTTTGGCGGCGTGCGCGAGCCCGGTCGCAACCCCTGGCGACGACCTCATCTTGGCCGACGTGTCGTTCGCCGGAGCGGGCGGCTACGACCTGCCGGCGTATCTGGCGCGTCCGCGCGGGGAGGGCAGGCGCGGAACCGTCATTGTCGTGAACGAGATTTTTGGCATCCACGAATACATCAAGGATGTTTGCCGCCGCTTCGCGCGCGAAGGCTATGTTGCTCTTGCGCCCGACTATTTTGACCGCGCGGGCGATCCCGCGCCGCTCACCGACATGAATGCAATCCGCGAGATCGTCGCGACCGCCACCAATGAGCAGGTGATGGGTGACACGCAGGGCGCGCTCAATTGGCTCGGCGCCCAGCGTTTCGCCAACAGCGCGGCCGTTGGCGTAACTGGATTTTGCTGGGGCGGCGCCGTGGTTTGGATGGCGTGCGCGCGCCTCTCCGGGATCAAGGCTGGCGTTGCCTGGTACGGCAGGCTGGCGCCGCCGCAGCCCGGCGGCTTCGGTGCGGAAGAGCAAAGGCAGTGGCCGCTCGACATCGCCTCCGGTCTGCGAACGCCCGTGCTCGGGCTTTATGGCGAGAACGATCGCGGCATTCCGGTCTCGACGGTGGAGCAGATGCGGGCGGCGCTCGCGGCTGCGGGAAATGTCTCCGGCTCGGAACTCATCGTCTATCCGGGCGTTGGCCACGGCTTTCACGCCGACTATCGTGAGAGCTATGATGCCGCCGCCGCCGCGGATGGCTGGGCGCGATGCCTCGCCTGGTTTCGCGATCACGGCGTCACTTGAACCTCAAGGATCCTCCCCATGCGCTATCGCAAGCTCGGCCGCACAGGCCTCGTCGTCTCCGAGATATGCCTCGGCACAATGACCTTCGGCGGCGACGGATTTTGGAAGGTCATCGGTGCTTTGGAGCAAGACGCTTCGACCGCCCTGGTGAAGGCGGCCTTCGATAAGGGCGTCACATTTTTCGACACAGCGGACGTTTACTCCAACGGCCTGTCTGAGCAGGTGCTGGGCAGCGCCATTGCCGGCATGCCGCGCGACGAGCTTGTGATCGCGACCAAGGTGTTTGGCCGCATGGGCGCCTATGGCGCACAGGATTCGCCGGAGGCCAAACGCCGCGCGGCGAACCCGAACTTGTGGGGCCTTTCGCGCAAGCATATTTTCGATGCGATCGATGCAAGTCTCGAACGCCTACAGCTCGACCATGTCGATCTTTATCAGGTGCACTCGTTCGATCCGCTGACGCCGTTGGAGGAAACCCTCGCCGCGCTGGACGAGGTCGTGGCCTCCGGAAGGGCGCGCTATGTGGGTCTGTGCAACTACGCGGCATGGCAGATCGCCAAGGCGCTCGGCGTTTCCGAGCGTCTTGGGCTCAGCAAATATGCCTCCCTGCAGATGTACTATTCAATCGCGGGACGCGATCTTGAGCGCGAGGTCGTGCCCCTGGCCAAGGAGGAGGGGCTTGCGATCCTGCCCTGGAGTCCGCTCGCCGGCGGGTTCCTTTCCGGCAAATTCACGCGCGATGGCGGGCCCAATGACGCACGCCGCGCCGCGTTCGATTTTCCGCCAGTCGACAAGGAAAAGGCGTTCGACATCATCGACGCGATGCGCCCGATGGCGGACGCGCGCGGCGTTTCGGTCGCGCAGATCGCGCTGGCGTGGCTTCTGCACCAGAGCCACGTCACGAGCGTCATCATTGGCGCCAAGACTGAAGCGCAGCTGGCCGACAATATTGCGGCGACGGCCGTTGAGCTTTCGAGCGACGATCTCGCAAAACTGAACGAAGCATCCAAGCTCAAGCCGGAGTATCCGGGGTGGATGCTCGAACGCCAGGGCGGCGACCGGCTTGCCAGCTTGTCATAGCGTCAAACGGAAAAGCGGCGGCGCCCTTGTCCGGCGCCGCCGCTCCCGCGTGCGTCCCCTCGGCGTTCTGCCTACCGGCGCACGATCTGAACCTGATAGGTTCCAGTGGAACCGCCAAGTCCGCTCACCTGAATGACGATATCGCCAGTCGCATCGGCGCGGTAACGGACGCGGGCGTCGAGCCCGGGGCCGCTGTCATCGTCCGACGTCAATCGCGTGTTCTCATCATTGACGAGCGCAACGAAAGGATCGGCGAGCGGGTGCTCGCCTGCGCCGCGGACATTGATCTCGTAGGAGGCGCCCGCTTCGAGCGTCACCCGGTAGCTATCAATGTCGCCAGGCATTTCGATGCTGCTGGTGCGGTCGTCAGCTGCGGCGTCCAGGAATTCATCGGTGTAGATGCTGCCAGGAACGTCCGTGTCTGTGACACGTAATTGGTAGCGTCCTGTTCCTGTGTCGCCAAACGACGAGACGGCGGCAAAGTGGGGGCCGCCGGTGGGGGACGCGTAGCTCAGGTACGCGTTGACGCCAGTTCCGCCATCGTCATCGGCCGCGACCTGATTGCCCTCAGAATCATAGAGCGTCAGATAAGGATCAGCGAGCGCGCCGGGTTCGGCGCCGGTCAAGTTGAAGCGATACGGCCGGCCCTCGACCATATCAATGGCGAACCAGTCCGTGTCGCCTTCGGCGCCGATCATGCTGATGCGGGGATCGCCATTGGGCTGCAACGCTTCGGCGCTGTCAGGCGTAGAGCCGACTTCGCCGGGCGTCAGTGTGAGGACATAGCGGCCCTCCGCTTGTTCGGAGAAGCCGCGCGCTTCGACGAAATAGGCGCCGCTCGCTGCGGCCTGGTATTCAAGCCACGCGTTAAGGCCTTCGCCGCCATCGTCGTCGCGCGCGATTTCGGCGCCGTCAGGGCCATAGAGCACCATGTAGGGATCGCCGAGCGCATCGCCCGAGCTTGCGCTTTCCATGGACAGGCGGAAGGCTTGCCCTTCCGTGAGATCAATGCGGTACCAATCTCGATCGCTGGCGGGGGAGAGGACGCCCTCGCGATAATCGCCATCGGCGCTGAGGCTCGCGTCGGTGCTGGCGTCCGCGGGAATGTCGCCCGGCAACGCCGCAAGGGCATAGCCGCCGGTGGCGGCGTCGCCGAAGGCGCTCGCGGCGACAAAATAGTTCCCGGCCTCCGGCGCGGTGAATTCCAGATAGGAGTTGAGGCCATCGCCGCCATCATCATCTGTTGCGAGCTCTTGCCCGTTCGCGCCGTAAAGACGCAGGAGCGGGTCGCCGAGCGCATCCGTTCCCGCGCCCCTGAGCGTGAAGCGATATGATTGACCGGCCTCGAGACGAACGCGGTACCAATCCTGATCGGACGGGAAATCCAGCGAGGAATTGACGGTTTGTCCGACCGTGATGCGCCCGCGTGTCGACGTTGAGGCCGCCGCATCGTCACTTGGCATTCTCTCGGCGGTGATGCCGAGATTGTAGGCGCCGGTGTAGCCGTCGCTGTAGGCGCGCGCTTCAATGAACACGTCGCGGTTGCTTTGCGAGATGAAGTCCAGCGCGGAATTCAGCGTGCCGTCGCTGTCGTCATTGCCGGCAAGTTCGTTTCCGTCGCGATCGAGCACGCGCAGGACCGGGTCGGCCAGTCCGCCTTCGCCGGCGCCCGAGAGCGTGACATGATATCGATAGCCCGCGCGTGCGGCGAAACGATACCAATCGACATCGCCTTCATATTCCACGTTGCCTGAACTGATGCGCCCGGCGCTGGCGCGCGCACGCGTGCTGGCGTCGTTGCCGACATCATCGGGCGGCAGCGCTTCGGATGCGACGCCCAACCTGTAGCGGCCCGTCGCTTCGTCGCTGAACGCGCGCGCCTCGACAAAGACGTCGCCGGTTTGCGCCGGCGAAAAGCGCAGCGCGGAGTTGAGCGAACCTTCGGCGTCGTCGTTGAACGCAAGTTGGTTGCCGTTCGCGTCGTATATGCCGAGCATCGGATCGAGAGCCTGACCGTTCTCATCCTCAAGCCCCACGAGCGCGAAATTGTAGCGCTGACCGCGCTCGACATGGAGGCGGAACCAATCGACATCTCCGGCTGGCGAAATCTCGCCTTCCGCCGTCCCGTCCAGGCGCGCTTGCGTCGAGGCGTCGCCGGGCTGGTCTGTGTCCTGTGCTTGAGCGGGGGAGAAGCCGAATGTCAGCAACGCGGCCGCCGCCGCGCCTAACCAGAGTCTTGTCTGCATTATTCGGTCTCCCCTGAGATCACTGATAGGCTTGGTTAACAATTCGTCATGTCAGCCGTAAAGCCGAATTCGGGCGGAAGCTCGGCTTTTCGCGCCCGGTTTGGCAAGGCGCGACCCAGAGAAATCGTCTCCCGGGGACGGTGGAGGCTCAGACCTTGATATCGACCTGTGGAGAACTCGGCGCGGCCCCGGCTGGACCGGCTGAAACAAGCACCATCGCGGCCCGCAGCGTCCGATCTCCGAGGACATAGCCAGGCTGCATGACCTCCTGCACTGATCCCGCTGGTTGGTCGCCCGGCGCTTGCGCCACCGCCTGATGCAGATTGGGATCGAAGGCTTCGCCCTTGGCGCCAACGCGCCGCAAACCGTGGCGTGCGAAAACATCGATCAGCGTGCGCTCAGTCAATTCCAGCCCAGTAATCAGGTTGCGTAACGCTTCATCGGCGGTGTCGCGGGGCGCCGCCGCGAGGGCGCGCGTCAGCGTATCCGCAACGGGCAGCAGGTCGCCGGCAAATCTGTCGATAGCGTAAGTGCGCGCGTCTTGCGCTTGCCGCTCGGCGCGGCGGCGCGTGTTTTCCACTTCCGCCAGCGCGCGCAACATATCATCGCGCGCTTTCGTCAGTTCCGCTTCCAGTGCGGCGACATCGGGCGCGTCTTGCGCCGGGGCGGCTTCGTTCATCTGTTGCTGTTCGTTGGGTTCGTTCGTCATTCCATCCTCGTTCAGCGATCGCTGGCGCGCCCGTCGAGCACACGCCCGACAACGCGCGCCGTGTAATCGACGACCGGGATAACCCGGGCGTAGTTCAAGCGGGTGGGGCCGATGACGCCGAGCGCCCCGACAACCCGCCGCTCTGCATTCATATAGGGCGCGACGATCAAACTCGACCCCGACAGGGAAAAGAGCGGATTTTCCGAGCCAATAAAGACCCGCACTGCTTCTCCCGCCTTGGCCAGATCAAGCACCTGTATGAGTTCGCGGGTTTTTTCCAGATCATCGAACAGGCGCCGGGCCCGCTCAAGATCGGCGATCGCCTGCTGGTCCTGCAGCAGGTTGCCGCGGCCCCGCACGATCAGGGCCCGGCCTAGCGTCGGATCTTCGCCCGACCATTCCACCAGCCCGTTTTCGATCAGCTTGGCGGCGGCATGATCGAGCGCAGCGCGGTCCCTCGTGAGCGCTTCGCCGGCTGCCGCGCGCGCTTCTGCAAGCGTGCGCCCTTTGAAGCGGGCGTTGAGATAATTGGCGGCCTCCGTCAGCGCGCTTGAGGAGAGATCCGGAGGCGTGTTGATGATGCGGTTTTCAACCTGGTTGTCCTCGAAGACCAGAACCAGCAGCGCCTGGCCAGGCCCAATGCCGACGATCTCAGCGTGCCGCACTGGAGCGTCGCGTTCGGGCGTGACGACGAGCCCGGCGCCGCCAGCCAAGCCGGAAAGCAGCTCGGAGGCGGCGCCCATGACTTCCTGCGGGTTCGCGCCGGCATTGCCGATGCGTGCATCGATCTCTCGTTTTTCTTCTTCGGGCAGATCGCCCAGTTGCAGCAAGCTATCGACGAAGAAGCGCAAGCCGATCTGTGTTGGCCTGCGCCCGGCCATGGCGTGGGGCGCCTCAAGCAATCCCAGGCTCGCCAGATCGGACATGGTGTTGCGTATGGAGGCCGGCGAAAGCCCGACGCCGCCAAGCTTGGAAAGCGTGCGCGAACCCACCGGTTCGCCGGTGCTGAGATAAGCCTCGACGATCTCGCGAAAGACTTCGCGCGCCCGGGAGTCGAGTGACGCGAGGTCTGCGGAGGGAGGAGGGGCCGCCATCGCGCTCTAGGTAGCGCTGGAGCGCCGGTGGGCAAGGCGACTAATCATGCCTTCTTCTTCTTCGCGCTCTGCGCCGGCATTGCGCGCCGCATGTACTCGTCGAACTTGGGCACGGTGAAGCCGATCAGGCCGCGCTCGGGCGAATAGGCCATACCCTTCTTGATCAGTTCGTCTCTTATGGGCGCGGCCTGGCTGAGGCTGAGCCCAAGGGCGCCGGCCACGTCCGAGGAGTTCACCGGCGCCGCGCCGAAGTCGGCCATGGCGCGGGCGTATGCCTTTTGCCGTTCGGTCAGGCGCGCCAGCCGCACCTTGAAGATGCCCTCATCGAGCGCCTTGATCGCATTTGCGCTCGCGGTCTTGGCGTCGGCCAGCGTGATCGGCGACTTTGCGGCGGCCTCCCAGCAATGGGAGCCCCATACTTGGAGGAAGAACGGATAGCGCCCGGTCTGCTCGACGACATAGGCGAGCGCATCCTCCTCATATCTGACCTTTTCGCGCAGGGCTGGGGCGGCAAGCGCCAAGCGCGCGCTGGGCTCATCAAGGGGCCCGATCGGGGGATAGTCGAAGAGGCGCTCTGCGTAAGATTTTGCATCGCCGGCGAGCTTGGCCAATTGCGGCAAGCCGCCTCCAAAGAGAAGCAGGGGCAGCTGGCGTTGCGAAATCTTGTGCAACGCCATGATCAGCGCGCTGAGGTCGCCCTTCTGAATGTATTGAATTTCGTCGATCAGCAGCACGACTGCGCTTTCGCGCTTCTTCGCAGCTTCGCCGATTGCGACCAACAGGTCGGTAAGATCGATCACGAGATCGCCGGTGGCTGGCGTCGGCACAAGCCCGAACTCAAGATCGCCGAGTTGCACCTTGAAGGCGCCGGCGAAGGCGCGCAGCACGCCGAAGGCGTTGTTCAGATCGGCCCCCGCCTTCTTGATGCGGTCGAGCCGCAGCAGGATGCGGTGGAGCTGCGGCGCGAGCTGCGCGGCAAGCGTCTTGTCGGGATCGGTTTCGATCATGGCGGTTTGGCAGGCGAAGCTCTCGGCCTGCTGCTCGAACTCATTCAGCAACACCGTCTTTCCGACGCCGCGCAGCCCCAGCATCACAAAACTCTTCGAAGGCCGGCCGGCTTTGACCCGTTCAATGGCGATGCGCGCCTGCTCGATCAGGGGATCGCGGCCGGCGAGTTCGGGGGGAGGGGTGCCGGCGCCTGGGTTGTAAGGGTTGTGAGCGGACTTCATTGGAGAGTTACGGGATATTAGCCCTTATTAACCAAACATGGACGAACTTCATTATGCCTTAGCTGAGGGTTTGGCTGAGTCGAGCGAACAAGGCCAAATAATTCTATGAAGCGCCCAACGCTCGACTCTTGGCCCGGCTTGGGCCATGCGGCGGCGGTATTCAAACATAGCGCTTTATACGGTAGTTAGGTCAACATGGCCTAACTTAGTCTAACAAAGGTATGTTTCCGCATACCGCTACGGAGTTCGCACATGCGCCCCTCAGGCCGAAAACCCGATCAACTGCGCGACGTTGCGCTCGAAACGGCGGTATCGCGCTACGCGGAAGGCTCCTGCCTCGCCAAGTTCGGACAGACGCACGTTCTCTGCACCGCTACCGTCGAGCAAGGAGTGCCCGGGTGGCTCAAAGGACAGGGCAAAGGCTGGGTCACCGGCGAGTACGGCATGCTGCCGCGCGCGACCCACACGCGGGGCCGCCGCGAGGCGGCGCAGGGCAAGCAATCGGGGCGCACACAGGAGATCCAGCGGCTGATCGGGCGGAGCCTGCGATCGGTGGTCGATCTCAAGGCGTTGGGCGATCGGACGATCACACTCGATTGCGACGTGATCCAGGCCGATGGCGGCACGCGTACGGCCGCGATCACCGGCGCATGGGTCGCGCTGTCGCGCGCATGCGCGTATCTGCTCGAGGAGAAAGTCATCAAAACCAATCCCATCACCGGGCAGGTGGCCGCGATTTCCTGCGGCGTGTTTGAAGGCGCTCCAGTCTTGGACTTGGATTATGCTGAAGATTCCGGCGCCGAGGTCGACGCCAATTTCATCCTTTCCGGCGATGGCCGAATGATTGAAGTGCAAGCCACCGGCGAGCAACGGCCGTTCAGCGACGAAGAGTTCGCCGCCCTCATGGACCTTGCCAAGCTTGGGTGCGGAACCTTGTTCGGCATGCAGCGCGCCGCCGCAGGGCTATGAGCTTCAGCGTCGCCGCGCGCCTGAAGAGCTTCGCGCACGCATTCGCGGGCTTCGCCTACATGCTGCGCACGCAACACAATGCGTGGGTGCACCTGGCCGCCAGCCTTGCGGTGATCGCACTTGGATTCGCGCTGCGCGTGAATGGAGACGCTTGGCGCTGGCTTGTCGTGGCGATGGCTTTGGTCTGGGTCGCCGAGGCGGTCAACACGGCCTTCGAACACCTCTGCGATGTGGTGTCGCCGCAGTTTCATGAGTCGGTGAAGCGCTCGAAGGATATCGCCGCTTCAGCCGTGCTGGTGTGCGCCGTGGCGGCGGCCATTCTCGGCGCGATAACCTTGTGGCCGTACGCAAGCGCCCTGATGCATTGATCCCGCTACTCGGCGGCGGCCCGATCGGCAGCTTCTTCGAGCGCGTCATCCTGGCTGGGCTCGTAGCTCAGCAACTCCCCGGGTTGGCAATCAAGCTCGCGGCACAGCGCGTTCAGCGTGGAGAAGCGGATTGCCTTCGCTTTCCCGGTCTTCAGGATCGAGAGGTTGGCAAGCGTTACGCCGACCTTTTCACTCAGTTCGGTCAACGACATGCGCCGTTCCAGCAGGATGCGGTCGAGGGTGACGCGGATCGCCATTAGATGGTGAGCTCCTGCTCTTCCTTCAGGCGCGCGCCTTCGCGAAACACTTCAGCGAGCACAATGAGGACTGCGATCGACAGCCACGTCGATAAGTCGATACGGATGTTGAAATCGGCGTCTGCGCCGGCGGGCAATCCGACCGCTGCGAAGATCGCGGCTACCCCGGCAAGCAGCACGTAGCGGGAAACCTCGATGATGAGCATGGTGATCCAGATCGCGCGCAAATGGGCCGCGTTCTCACGCCGGAAGGGCTCCCCGGATGTGAAGCTGTCGAACAGTTTGCGCAGGCGCCCGACGATGACGAGCGCTCCGGCGACGAATACAGCGCCAATGACAAGAGCGGGCGCAACGATCGGCCAAGTCGCGCCGCCGGGATTGTCGTAGTTGACGTGGAAGTCGCTCCCGCCGCCAACCTGGATCGCTCCGTCTCCGCCCTCGAGCAGAGAGGCGTCGATCCATCCGGCGCTGATCATCGCAAGGAGAGCCCCGTAGCCGAGCGCGCCGAGCACGATCCCCGCAAGCGCGACCCACAGCACGACCCAGGCGGCGGTCAGGCCGGCCTTGACCAGGGACGCGATGGAGCCTTTTCCGAGCGCTTTCACGATAACCGCCTCTTCCGAATGAACCAGCCTAGACTGATTTTATTGATAAACGATATAGACCCCTAGGGCCGCCGTCAAACAAGTGTCGCAACCATGTCCCGCTTAACCGGTCGCCTCGTCGTCGCCAGCCACAATGCGGGGAAAGTCCGCGAAATCGCCACCTTGCTCGCGCCCCTTGGCATCCAGCCCGTATCGGCCGCCGAACTCGGGCTGCCTGAACCCGAGGAGACCGAACCGACCTTTGCGGGCAACGCCATGCTGAAAGCCCGTGCTGCCGCCGATGCCTCAGGCCTGCCGGCGCTGGCCGATGATTCCGGCCTCGAGGTTGGCGCCCTCGGCGGCGCCCCGGGCGTCTATTCCGCCCGCTGGGCAGGGCCCAGCAAGGACTTCGCGGCGGCCATGGACCAGGTTTGGCGCGAACTCACGGCCGCGGGTGGAGCGGACCGCAGCGCGCGCTTTGTGTGCGCGTTGGCGCTGGCGCGGCCGGGCGCCGCCACGGAGGTTTTCGAGGGCGAGGCGCGGGGGCGCATTGTTTGGCCGCCGCGGGGGGAGAAGGGGTTTGGCTACGATCCTATCTTCGAGCCCGAAGCGCACGCGCGCACGTTTGGTGAAATGAGCCATGACGAGAAATTGCCGCTCACCCATCGGGCGCGCGCGTTCGAGAAGCTCGTCGCGGCGCTTGCATGAGCGGGTTCGGCATTTACGTGCACTGGCCGTACTGCGCCGCCATCTGCCCGTATTGTGATTTCAACGTCTACCGCGCGCGCGGCGCCGGCAATGCGCCGCTGATCGAAGCGATCGCCGCGGATCTGCAGGCTCATGCTGAACGTTATGGCCGCCGCGAAGCTGCGAGCTTGTTTCTCGGCGGGGGCACGCCGTCCCTTTTGTCCGGCGCCGAAATTGCGCGCCTGGTCGATGCGGCGCAGCGGGCCTTCGGCCTCGCGCGCGATTGCGAAATCACTCTTGAGGCTAATCCCGAAGATGCGGGCTTGTTCGCGGAGCAGGCGGCTGCGGGGGTCAATCGCTTTTCGGTCGGCGTTCAGGCCTTGCGCGATGACGCCTTGAAGGCGCTTGGCCGCAGGCACGACGCGGCTTGTTCGCTGCAGGCGGTGGCGGCGGCTGCCGCGACCGGACAACGCGTTTCAATCGACCTTATCTATGCGCGCGAAGGTCAGGGCCTGGAAGCGTGGCGCCAGGAGCTGGAGCAAGCGCTCGCATTGCCCGTCGAGCATGTGTCGCTCTATCAGCTGACAATTGAGCCCAAGACGGCGTTTGCGCGCCGGGTCGAACGCCGCGAGATTTCGCCCCCTGACGACGATCTGTCGGCGGAACTCTATGAGCTCACGCAGGAGCTCTGCGGGGCGGCCGGTTTTGGCGCCTATGAGATTTCCAATCACGCGCGCGCGCCAGCTGCGCGTTCGCGCCACAATGTACTTTACTGGAGCGGTAGCGATTGGATTGGGGTTGGGCCGGGCGCGCACGGCCGGCTGACGCATGAAGGCGCCCGCGTCGCGACCGAAGCGCAACCGCACCCGCGCGACTATGTCGACGCCGTGCGCGAGAACGGCGTAGGTTGGGTCACGGAGGCGCGGTTGACCGGCGAAGAAGCGGCGGACGAACTTCTGCTGATGGGCCTGCGCGTAAGCGAGGGCGTCGATATTGACGAAGTGGGCCGTCTGCGCGGGCGCGCAGTCGATCCGGAAGCCATTCTCTGGTTGTGCGGGCATGGCTTGCTTGAACACAACGGCGCCCGCGTGCGCTTGACGGCGCGCGGGCGCGTTGTCTGCAACTCAATCGTCGCCGAACTTGCCGCTTAGGTTCCGCTGCGCGGGAAACGGCGCGGCGCCGCTTCCAGGACGTTTACGCCGCTTTGCCGCACCTCGATGATCGCGAGCCCGCGCTCGATGGCGCCGTTTGGGCGGAACCTGAACAGGCCGTCGGAGCCGGCGAAGCCTTCGCTGTTTTCGATGGCCGTGCGGGAAAAGCCTTGCGAGCCGCGGTCGCGCGAAAGCAGAGCGGCGAGCGCGACCGCATCATAGCCGAGGCTGGAAAGCCGCGTCGGTGAATCGCCGAACATGGCGCGATAGCGGTTCTCGAAGTCCGTGCGTGCGCTTGGATCGGGAGAAACATACCAGCCGCCAGCGAGCGTCGGCTCGCGCTCGGCTTCGCCAGCCCAGACGCTGGTGCCCATCAGCCGGACTTGCCGCTGATCGACGCCGCCGCGCACCAGGGCGGTGCCGATCGCGCGCAGCGGCGCGCCGCTTTCGGCGATGACGATGCCCTGCGCAGGCTCGCCGCGCAGGCTCGCCGCCAGCGCTGTCGCTGCGGCTGTCGCGTCCGCATCGGTGCGGTTGTAGAGTTGCGCCTGAACGATGGAGACGCCGCGCGCGGCGGCCTCGGCGCGCAACGCCGCCTCCACGCGGCGCCCGTATTCGTTTGCGGGCGCCAGCAGAGCGATGCTGCGGATGTTTTGGCTCGCCGCGTAGGAGACGAGCCGCGCAACTTCGTCTTCGAGTTGGAAGCTCAACAGATAGACCCCGTTGCCCGCGACCGTGCGATCTGAAGAAAAACCGATCACGGGGATGTGGTCGCGCGCTGCTGCGGCCGCGGCGCCGGCGACGCCTTCGCGCAGCACCGGGCCGATGATGATGTCCGCGCCATCGTTCATGAGCGCGCGCGCCGCTGCGTTGGCCGAGGCTTCGTTGGAGCCGGCGTCGCGGGGGATCAGCAAGGTGTTTTGGTTGCCGTGGTCGAACAGCGCCAGTTCGGCTGCATTATAGAGGGCCGCCGCATCCTGCGGTCTGAGTGAGAACGGGAGCAGCAGGCCAACGCGAACGACATTGCGCCCGCGCATGAAGGGCGGGGTTACGCCGTCGCGAGTCTGTACCTGGGCTTCCGGCGGTGTGGTCGGGGCGGGACCCACCGGCCCTGGGCCGGGGGCGGGCCCCACGGACGCGGGCGTGGTCGCGCAGGCGGCCATGAATGCCGCCAGGCCGAGCGCCGCGGCGGTTTTGGCGCTTGGCGCGGCGTGCGTCAGCGCCGATGATTTGGCGGAAGCCATGAGCAATCCTTCGTCTGACCCCAGGGAAATCGGGCGCGAACGTATCGGCGCCCGCGAATCCAGTCCACCTTTGGAACCGGGCCTTTATGTGGTCGCCACCCCCATCGGCAACCTCCGCGACATGACCCTGCGGGGGCTCGACGTTCTAGGGACGGCGAACAGGGTCTATGCGGAGGATACGCGCGTCACCCGCAAGCTGCTGGATGCTTATGGGCTGAAGCCCAGGCTCTCCGCTTATCATGAGCACAACGCCGCGGCGGCGCGCGCTGAAATCCTGGCGGCGCTGGAAAGCGGTGAGTCTGTCGCGCTCGTTTCGGACGCCGGCACGCCCATGGTTTCCGATCCCGGATACAAGCTCGTGCGCGCCGTGATCGAAGCGGGACATCGCGTGTTCCCAATTCCGGGCGCGTCCGCACTCCTGGCCGGGCTGGTTGTTTCGGGGTTGCCAAGCGACCGGTTCACGTTCGCTGGGTTTTTGCCGCCCAAGCGGACGGCGCGCCGCGCTGCGTTGGCCGCGCTTGCCGGCGCTGAAGCGACGTTGATCTTCTACGAAACCGGGCCGCGCCTGGCGGAGTCGCTTGCGGACATGGCTGAGGCGCTGGGGCCGCGCCCGGCTGTGGTTGCGCGCGAATTGACGAAGTTGTTTGAGGAGGCGCGAAGGGCGCCGCTCGATCAGCTGGCGGCCCACTATGCGCAAGCCGGCGCGCCGAAAGGCGAGATCGTCGTCTTGGTTGGCCCGCCGCCGCTTGAAGAAAACACAAGCGATGAGACGCTGGACGCGTTTCTTGCAACGGCGCTTGTTCGCGGCGTCAAGGAAGCCGCCGCTGAAGCTGCGCGTGAACTGGGCGTTTCGCGCAGGCGCGCTTATGCGCGCGCGTTGGCGCTCAAAGACAAACCATGAAGCGCCGCCAGGCGGAGCGGCGCGGGCGGATCGCGGAATGGGTGGCGATGGCCTACCTCATATGCAAAGGCTATCGCATTCTGGGTCATAGGTTGCGCACGCCCTATGGCGAGGTCGATATCGCCGCGTGGAAATCCGGCGTTCTTGCAATTATCGAGGTCAAGGCGCGCTCCACCTACGACGCCGGCGCCTACGCGGTCACGCCAATGGCTCAACAGCGCATCGCGCGCGCCGCCCAAGCGCTCGCTGGCCGCTGGCGGCTTATGCGCGCGCCCTTGAGGTTTGATTTGATCGTGATTGGTTCAGGTTTGTTGCCAAGACATGAACGCGGCGCCTGGTTCGATGATCGCCAGGGCGGGTGATGTTAAGCGTGCCGAAACGATCCAGGTGCACACTGAAAACTGCATGCGCCGGTTTTTCGCCCTTCTCGCCGTGTTCTCCGCTTCCGCGGGTGCAAGCGGCTGCGTGACGGCGGCGATCGGGACGGTCGCGAGCGTTGGCGTTTACGCCATGCAGGATCGCACGATCGGCGAGGGCATCGATGACGCTTCGGCCTCTGAGCAGGTCAAGATGCGCCTTATGGCCGCCGACAGCGCCGCGTTCGGAGAGGTCGATGTTGAGGTCGCCAACCGCAACTTGCTCCTCTCCGGCACAGTCCCGACCGCCGAACACCGGCAGGCCGCCGAAACAATTGCGCGCGGCGCGCGCACCGTCGAGAACGTCTACAACGAATTGGTTGTCGGCGAGCCGTCGTCGGTGCTGCGCAGTGCGCAGGACGAATTGATCACAGCGCAGATCCGTGCGCGGCTGACGGCGAGTTCGGATGTGCGCGCCATCAACGTCAATATCGAGACGTTCCACGGCAACGTTTATCTCATGGGCTTGGCGCGCAGCGATCGCGAGCTGCGGCGCGCCGCTGAGATCGCGAGCGTTGTCGGCGGCGTGCGTCGCGTCGTTTCATTCATGCAGGTCCGCGCGCCAAGCCTGCCGTATTATGCGCAAGCGCCAGCAACTCCCGAGTTCCGGCGCGATGAGAGCGCCAGCATGCCCCCCGCCTATCCTGCGAATTAGGCGCACCGGGATTTCCTCAAAGGCGAAATTTCCCGTGGCGCGCGCACGCCACTGGGGGTAAGTAGTAAAGGTTGTGTAAATGAGCGCAGATGCGTTCGATTTACGTTGCCGTTTTGTTCCCTTTCTGTATGATCCGCGCTGTCGTCTGTGGATAAGGGCGGGCGCGATGCAAACATGCGCGAATGCGACAACGGTGGCCTTTGCGGGGCTGGAAGCGCGCCGGATTGATGTTCAGGTCCAGTTGACTGGCGGCGCGCCCGGCATCGTCATTGTCGGGCTCGGCGACAAAGCGGTGTCCGAATCCCGGGAGCGCGTGAGGGCAGCGTTCGCCTCCATCGGCTTGGCGATTCCGGCCGGAAGGCTTGTCGTGAACCTGGCCCCCGCCGATTTGCCCAAAGAGGGGACGCATTACGATCTTCCCATCGCGCTGGCCATGATGGCCGCGATCGGGGCGCTTCCCCACGACGCGCTCGACGGGGTGGTGTGCTTCGGCGAAGTCGGCCTCGACGGCGCGCTGGCGCCGGCGCCGGGCGCGTTGCCGGCGGCGATGGCCGCGCATGGCATGGGCGCTGCGTTCATCTGCCCCGAAGCGTGCGGAGCCGAGGCGGCCTGGGCCGGCGGCGAGGTAATCGCCGCGCCTTCTTTGCTTTCGCTGGTCAATCATTTTCGAGGCGGCGCGGCTCTGCAGCCGCCCGAGCGCGGCGGCCTTGTCGGCGGCGCGCCTGTTCCGGATTTGCGCGATGTTCGCGGACAAGAACAGGCGAAGCGCGCGCTCGAGATCGCTGCCGCGGGCGCCCACAACATCTTGTTCGTCGGCCCGCCTGGCGCAGGCAAGTCCATGCTCGCGCAACGATTGCCGGGACTGCTGCCGCCGCTCTCATCGGAGGAGCTGCTGGAAGTTTCAACGCTGCATTCGGTGGCTGGTCTGCTTGAGCGCGGGCGCCTGACGCGGACGCGGCCGTTCCGGGCGCCGCATCATTCGGCTTCGATGGCGGCGCTAGTTGGAGGGGGTGTAAAAACGCAGAAGTGGATGTCCCGCCGCAACACTGGGCGTCCCTGAGTTTGCTCAGTTGTGATGTCCCCGCTATCGCGATGGGCAGCAAGAAGGCGAGCGGTGCGCTCCTCAGGGTCTGTGAAGGGCGCACACTAGGGGTCCCGCCGCAACGCCTCCGGACCGAGTGGTCCCGTCTGAAGCCTACGAGGCGGCGACTGAAATCCTGCGGACCGCCGCCAAGCCATTCGCGCTGGCGCATGTGTTGGCTCTCTCTCCTCCATTACACCGTGTGGCCGTAAAGGCGTAGGCGTCGGACCGGTGTGGCCGGGCGGTCGGGTGTTGTGGTAGTTGGACTGCGTGAACTCCCAAGCCGACAACTTTGACGACGACCAGGAAGCGACCGCCGAGGGCATTGCCGACATTGAGGCAGGCCGGACTATCAGCCACGAGGCTGTGAAAGCCTGGCTATTGTCGTGGGGAACGCCGAACGAACTGCCGCCCCCCAAGGTTGGCGATTAGCTGACGGCAACATCGGAAGGCATGTCGCTGAGCTACCCTTTTGGCGGCCCCCAAGCACCTCATGCGACCCCTTTTGGCGTAGGCCGATGCGAGCGTCTCCTTGGAGGCATCGCATGCAGCAAGGCACATTATTCACCCGGCGGACGGTCGAGCGACATTTTCGCAAACATCAAGCTCGCTGCCCGCCGGAATACCGCGAGATCCTCATCGAACGGATTCTGGCCAAACGGTGGACAGAAGCCTCGCTAGGCAAGGTCGTCGGCATTGTGGCCTCAACCTTCGCCCGCCACCAACTTACCGACTACGATCGACTTTTGGCGATCTCCGGTATGGCTCGCGCCGAGGCGCGGTTAATTGTCAGCCGCGAAGTAAGCGACATTCTAGAAAGCTGGCGCAGCACCGCGCTCCCCTAGCCAAATCGGTGGAGCGAGCCGCGCGCACGCTTAGGCGGAAGCACGCCTTCTGCCGAAGAGCGGACTACGAGGCTCTTCGATCAGCGCCTGACCGATCACTAGAGGAACGCGTCATTCCAGTTCGGCCGCTGTACGACCCCCTGGCAGATGTCGATACAATGTGGCGGGAGACACACTCAGGCGTCTGGCGACTTCGGCTACGGTGATGTCGCGGTTGGTCAGCATCGCTTTCGCGGCGATCAAGTCGGTCGGCGAGAGCGCCCTCGGCCGACCGCCGATCCTTCCGCGCGCCCTGGCGGCCTCAAGGCCGGCTCTGGATCGTTCGCGGATTATCGAGCGCTCGAACTCGGCCAACGCCCCGAAAATGTGGAAGATCAGCCGACCGCCAGCAGTCGTGGTGTCGATCTGCTCCGTCAGCGACCGAAAGCCGATTTCGCGTCGCTCAAGATGCTCGACGGTCTCGATTAGCTGTTTGATCGAGCGGGCCAGCCGATCGAGCTTCCAGACCACGATGGCGTCGCCTTTGCGGACGTAGTCGAGCGCGGCGGCAAGCTGCGGTCGATCGCGTTGAGCACCCGAGGCGGTCTCCTCAAAGATGCGCTCACATCCTGCCTTGCTCAGCGCATCGAGTTGCAGCGCGTGGGTCTGATCACGTGTCGAGACCCTGGCGTACCCCACCAACATGCCGTTCCCCTCTCAAAACACTTAGAAACATAGATCGGTGAGAGACGGGAAGCGAGGGACAGTTTTGAGAGATCTTAGATCTTCAGCAGACTGCTGTCTTTTGCATCTCTCATAAACGGATGTTTTTGAGAGAACTATCTTCGGCCTTCACACGCACGAAAGGCGGCGAAGCTCCGCCGTTAATCCGTCCGCCGGAGATCTCGCCCAGGCAGGCCGAAGGCCGAGCAAGCCTGACAGGCCCGAAAAGCCCGGCACGGGCGTCGGCGGCGATGACGGCGGCGGCATTATCCAGGGTTGATGATGGAAGTGGAGGATATCGACAACCTCTCGCGCAACCAAGACATCGCGGTCGGACTGCAAGTGATCTTGAAGCCACGGGCCCGTCCCACCCCGACATGGACCTCGATGCCCGAACGGACGTTAGATTTCGAGTTCTAGGCGTTCTGCGATGAAGGTTGGATCCCAGCCGGGATTGAAAGTGTCGACGTGGGTGAATCCGAGCCGCTCGTATAGGCCACGCAGGTTCGGGTGGCAGTCGAGCCGCAGCTTGGCGCACCCCTGCGTTCGCGCGGCATGGCGGCAAGCCTCGATCAGCGCGGAGCTGACACCCCGGCCCGCATGTGTCCGTCGCACCGCGAGCTTGTGCAGATATGCGGCCTCCCCCTTGAGGGCGTCGGGCCAGAACTCGGGATCCTCGGCCGACAAGGTGCAACAGCCGACGATGCCGTCGCTGCAACTCGCGACTAGGAGCTCGGATCTCAGGACGAAGGTCTCCGCGAATGTCCGGTCGATCCGCGCGACGTCCCAGGCGGGCGTTCCCTTGGCGGACATCCACGCCGCAGCGTCGTGCATCAGCCGCACAACCTCGTCGATATCACCCGAGCAGGCGACCCGAACGTTCGGAGGCTCCTCGCTGTCCATTCGCTCCCCTGGCGCGGTATGAACCGCCGCCTCATAGTGCAGTTTGATCCTGACGAGCCCAGCATGTCTGCGCCCACCTTCGCGGAACCTGACCAGGGTCCGCTAGCGGGCGGCCGGAAGGTGAATGCTAGGCATGATCTAACCCTCGGTCTCTGGCGTCGCGACTGCGAAATTTCGCGAGGGTTTCCGAGAAGGTGATTGCGCTTCGCAGATCTCCAGGCGCGTGGGTGCGGACGTAGTCAGCGCCATTGCCGATCGCGTGAAGTTCCGCCGCAAGGCTCGCTGGACCCAGATCCTTTACAGGAAGGCCAACGGTGGCGCCCAAGAAGGATTTCCGCGACACCGAGACCAATAGCGGAAGCCCCAACGCCGACTTCAGCTTTTGAAGGTTCGACAGCACGTGCAGCGATGTTTCCGGTGCGGGGCTCAAGAAAAATCCCATCCCCGGATCGAGGATGAGCCGGTCAGCAGCGCTCCGTCGCAAGGCGGAAACCCGCGCCTCGAGAACCGCACAATCTCGTCGAGCGCGTCTTCGGGTCGAAGGTGACCGGTGCGGGTGGCGATGCCATCCCGCTGCGCTGGTCATAACCACCAGCCTGCAGTCCGCCTCAGCAATATCGGGATAGAGCGCAGGGTCAGGAAATCCTTGGATATCGTTCAGGTAGCCCACGCCGCGCTTGAGCGCATAGCGCTGGGTTTCCGGTTGGAAGCTGTCGATTGAAACACGGTGCATCTGATCGGACAGGGCGTCTAAGAGCGGCGCAATACGTCTGATCTCATCGGCCGGCGATACAGGCCTCGCGTCCGGATGGCTGGCGGCCGGTCCGACATCCACGACGTCTGATCCGACTCGCAGCATTTCGATCGCCGCGGTGACAGCGCCGGCGGGGTCTAGCCGCCGGCTCTCATCGAAGAAGGAGTCCTCGGTGAGATTCAGAATGCCGAACACCGTCACCATGGCGTCGGCCTCCGCAGCGACTTCCACGATGGGGATCGGGCGAGCAAAAGCATGGGCTTGGTCATGATGCGGTCCTTCGAGTCGAAAAGCCCGGCAACCGATAATGGCTTCCGGGCAACCTTATATGAAGAAATGTCGCATGAACGGCCGACTATGGCAAACATAAACGCCAATTTGGTAGCAAAAAGCCCGCGCGAGAGTAGCGTCGCAACTGTTTGAGATTCATGATGAAAGGCGTCGCGTTAATGAAGACTCACCGTGGCGCAGCGGCAACGCATCCAACACCCAGCGACGAACAGGCGACCGCCGTCAGGGCGTCAGGTAACGGATCACTGGATCGGCATAGGCGAACGGTGATCGGCCATAGCGCCGGTCCGCAAACGCCCAGGACTTCCAGACCCGGGCGTCGGCGCAGTGGCCCACAAACAGCCACGGCCACCCGCGCATCGCCCGGGCGGTGAGGCCTGATAGTCGATGTCGATCAGCGGCCGAAGCGGTCTCGATCTGCTTGGCGGCGTAGGGCGCGGGATCACCGCCCCAACTGCGCGCGACCTCGTCGCGCAGACCCTGCGACCGCTCGCCGCCGCTGAGCACGGTCATCACCTGACGAACCAGGCCGAAATAGGCCAGCGGGTGAATGGCCTCCAAGTCGGTCCGCGGGACGACGTCGGGCGCGAGCATTTCGCTGAGCCGAAACTCGAACTGTAGCGCCTGGCTCTCGGCCGCCATCACCGGGTGGTCGCGCCGATCGGCGGTGCAGATGTGGCACCAGGGATCGGCGCCCCGATGAGGGACCGCGGGCGCGCCGCAGTCATGGCAGCTGTCGGCCAGCACCAAGCCGTGGCGAGGACAGGTGCTGGCGATCGCCAGGCGCCAGCGACGCCGATAGTAGGGCTCGGCGTCCTCGGTCAGGCAGAGGGGGCACCACTGCTGGCCCGGCCGCCGGCGGGTGCGGTGATGAATGCCCACGGGCAGCAGCCACTGGGTCGCCCCCGTGACCCGGACCTCTTCGAACAACGTGCCGACCCAGGGCCGGAAGGTCGTCAACTCCGCGACCTGCGCATCGACCCCGGTATGCGCGACCAGCCCCTCCATGAGCCGAGGCGGCGCCAGCCCGTCGATGTCGCGATTCCAGATCTGCAGCCCGGGCCAGACGGCGTGACAAAAGCTATGCAGCTTGGCGGAGTTGCCGAGCGCGATCCGCCGCAGCCAACTAGAGAGCAGTTCGTCGGCCTGCGGGCGGGGACGCCAAGGCCACAGACGCAGGTCCGACATCTCAGAGCGGCGGCAGCGAGGCGGCTCTGAGGAGGACGTCCTCCCGCTGCCGCCGAACCGATGGCCTCACATGGTTCAGCGAGCGCAGCAGCGGAAGATCAATGCGCTCTTTCTCTGAGCGGATGGCCATCAGGGCGGCGCGGCGCACCAGATAGGCGATCTCGCGCGTGGTCCCCTCCGACTCGTTGATAATCCAGGTCGCGATCTTGTCATCGGAAAGCCCGGAAGCGTGGCGAAGCGGCAGACAGGTCTCCAGGCTGTTGAGCAGGCCATAGGTCTGTTCGTTATGACCCCAGACCTCGAGTCGATGCGGCTCGAACCGGCGCTCGATCTGCGGGTCCCACCGAAGCGTGCGCAGCGCGGCGATCGTGCCGCACCCGACGATGGTGATGCCGAGGTCATTGCCGAGCAGCTTGATTGTCGCCAGCGCCTCTTCGCGTTGTTTGCGATTGCCCTTCTCGATGTGATGCAATTCGTCGATGACCAGGATCTTGACCCCGCTGGTTCGGAGCAGTCTGAGGACGTCAGGATAAAGGGTGTCGGTGCTCGCGCTCTTGCCGTAGGGCGCGTTGAGTTGCCCAAGGATCCGCACCAGCAGCCCTCGGGCAGAACCGGTCGGCCCCATGCTCACGACCAGCACCGGGACGTTGGCCTTGGACGCCCTCGGATCGTCCGGGAGGTTCTGCAACTTGGCGAAGCGCTTGACGATTTGGCTTTTGCCGATGCCCGACGGCCCCCAGATCAGGATGTGGCTGTCGCCTTCGGTCGGATAATCCTCCAGCGCCTCCTGAAGCCGCTCGGTGATCGCATCGGCGGCGGCGTAGCGGATGAAGACTTTCTGCCGGATCAGGTTGAGCCGCTGGGCGGTGTTGTCCGCCTCAAGCGCCTCGCGGGCGGCCTTGGTGAGGCGGCGGTCCTGCGAGATGAGGATCATTCGTCGATCTCATAAAAGATGTCGCGACGAACCGGAGCCTGCGGCGCTGGCGGTGCGTCTTCGGAGATGGGCGCATGCGGCGTGAGTTCGGCGGTGACTTGTTCGCCGACCCGCCGACGCTCCTGCTTCAAGCGACTCCTGTGTCGCTTCTTCGCGTTCTGTGCGTCCTGCTCCAGCAGGCGTTGGCGCTCCATTGACGCCATGATGGTCGCCATGTCCGGCTTGTCGCCGATTTGGGCGACCAACCGCTTGCGGGTCTCGTTGAACTCCCACACCGACACGTTGGGAAGGGTAATCTGCTCGCAGCGCAGCTCGCAATAGGTCCCCTCGATTGGGTGGAGGAAGTAGATGCGTGAGGCGTCGTAGGGGTTTCGGCGGACGACGAACTTGCGTTGCTCTCCAGCGTCCAGGAACGGCCGCAACACCTCGTCCCAGTATTCGATATTGTCCCAGCGCATGCCGTAGCGCTCGATCGTCCGGTCTTCGATGTCGGCGAAGTCGAGATAGAGCTTCTGCTTGTCAGCGATGATCGGCGGGAGGCCGGCGCCTGCACGCTTCTCGGTGCCATAGATGCCGCGCTCCCAGGCCAGATCCGGGCGCTGCTTGGTCGTGCTGTGCGGCCGGACGTGATACTGGCCGCAGATGAACTCGAGCATCCAGACCTCTAGCTCATCGAGGGTCATCTCGGCCGCCTCGTTCGGATTGCGGGTCTTGACCTTGTCGAAGCCGCGATCACGGGCGGTTGCTGCGGGGAGCAGCCGCATCTGGTCCATCGCCGTGCCCATGAAGCGTTCAATGATGCCGCCGAAATGGACCAGCCCTGGCGGGCGATGCTCGGGCGGCGCGATGCCGTATTCCCTGCACCCATAGAACAGGGCGCGTGACCAAAACTCAGCTGCGTTGTCGAGATAGACGCTATTGGGCGTGCCATACATCGGCCATGGGAGTGGAACGCCGACGCGCTCCAGCCACTCATCCTTGGGCGTCATCACCCGCGTCATGCACTGAGCGACGGTCGAGGCGTTTGGATATTCCCAGGTCAGCACGAACGCGAGGACGGCTCGGGTGCATTCGTCGAGCGCGATAGTGATCCAGGGACGGCCGACATGCTCACGGTCGAAAGCGCTCGCGCAGACCACGTCGACGAGCGTGTGGTCGATCTGGATACGCTCAAGTGGAAACGTCGTTTCGGGCGTCTTGCCTCGGATATGCTCGTATCGCTCACGAGCCACCTTCTTTCCGTACTTCAGGCCGACGCGCTCACGCGCCGGAACGCCGGCGAAGCGGCTTCGCAACGTGTTGTGCGAGGGCGGTATCAAGCCCCGCCGCACGCAGCGGTTTCGAATCTCGGCGAATGCGTGATGGTTCTTGGCCTCCTTGCGATGACGGCTGAACTCCAGCCGCACCTCGGTGATGACTTCCTCGACGCGGAGGTCGAGCCGCAGCCGCCCCCGCCCGCCGCTCCGCCCGCGCGGCAACAGGCAGGTCAGCGCGCCGGTATTTCGGAGGCTTTTGCGGTAGCGGTTAAATTGCCGCTTGCTGGCTCCGAACTCGGCGGCGGCAGCCTCCACGGTCGCGCTGTCGAAACGACCGCCGGCTTCCAGGCGCGCGATGATGTCGCGCCGGCGCTCGGCTTCGGCGACCTGCGCCTCATCCATCGTCGAAATGTCGAGCGGCGCCCCTGGCCCGGGTAGTGCGCGCTTCGCCTCATAGTCGCTTCTGCGATCCAACAACGGCAACCCACGTCTGAGGTCCAATCGGCTGACCGCGGTCGGGGAGAGTTGGCCTCGCGCGACCATACGGTAGAGCACGGGCAGTAGAGCTTGAGGATTAAGACCTCGTTGTTGCGCCAGCGCGAGAATCTCGCTGATGCGGTAGCCTGTCACGTTGTTGCAGGAACGCGACGCAATCCTGCTCGGTTGCACATCGAAAGGCTTGTCGAGGTGGCCTGACAACAGCCGGGTGCTGGACAACCATTCGCCGCTCATCATCCGGTCGGTCACCACTCGGAAGATCGTGCCTTCCGCCCGCCGCCCGTTCGCGCGGCGGCATAGGGCGCGCGCATCAGCCTGCGGGAGCGCCAAAGATCGCGATGGGTCTTCACCTCAACGACCGCCCTTCGCCAGGAGAGCCCAGCATCGGCTGCGACCTCCACCACGAAATCAGGCGTGTATCGACGAGCGGCTCCGCGCTTCACATCCTGGAAATCAATCACCAGGCGTTGGGCGTGAACGGCGGTGACGCGATGGCTCGTCCTGCAAAACATCAGGAAGTCGCGCTCGATCGACGACTCGAAGGGTACTAGCGGGCCTCGAGGTGGAACTGAGATTGAGCCGCGGACGGCGCTCAGGGGTCGAGGCGCGAGCTGCTCGTCGGTCCACCTGGACGCCACTTCAGAAACCAGGGACGTCAACTGTCGCCGATTGCGAACTGGGGACGTCTTCTGTGGGTACGGGGTCATCTTCTTTTGCCTATTTCGAGCGCCGAAGAGCCCCGGAGGGACATCATCTTTTGCGCGTTCACAGGGGGGCTTCGCGCCAAGCCTGGTGAAATTTCCCTGGCTCATCATGGCGTGCTGTTTCTCGACGAGTTGCCCGAGTTCTCGCAGCAGGCGCTCGATGCGCTGCGTCAGCCGCTTGAGTCAGGACAAGTGCTGATCGCGCGCGCCAATCATCACGTAACCTATCCCGCGCGAATTCTGCTGGCCGCCGCAATGAATCCATGCCGCTGCGGCGGCGGTCCGGGAGCAGGGCGGTGCCGCCGCGGGCCGCGGTGCGCGATCGAGTATCAGGCGCGGCTTTCGGGCCCGTTGCTCGACCGCATCGATATCCAACTTGATGTCCCGCCGGTGACGGCGGCGGATCTGGCGCTGCCGGCGCCGGTCGAGGGGACTGCCGAGGCCGCTCAGCGCGTTGGCCGCGCCCGCGACGCTCAGCTGGCGCGCGGCGCTGGGCTGAATGCGGCGTTGAATCTGGAGGCTTTGGAGACGCTGGCGGCGCCGGATGCGCCGGGGGCGGCGCTGCTGGCCAAGGCGGCGGAATCGCTGGCGCTGTCGGCGCGAGCTTACCACCGCACGCTCAAGGTTGCGCGCACCATCGCCGATCTCGATGGCTCTGACGCCGTACGCCGCATCCATGTGGCCGAAGCGCTCAGTCTGAAGCGCCAGTGGGCAAGCCCCGATCAGGGCGGGTTCGCTAAGGTTTCTTAACCGCCGCGCGCGCTTGATCGGCCGATGTCCAAGGCTGCGGCCGCTTCAGCTTTCGACGCGTTTGACGCGCTGCCCGATCCGGTCGCCATTCTGGCCGCCGACGGGGCCTTGCTGCGCGCAAATCCGGCGTTCCGCGCGACCTTTCGCCATTGGGTCGGCCCGCAGCGCCCGCCCTGGGGCAGGGCGCCGGCGCCGGATTTCGAGAACGGCGAGCGCCGCTTCGATGCGCCAGCGCCCGACGGGCGGCGCTTCGAGTGGGTAGAGCGCCTGTTGCCCGATGGCGCGCGGCTGGCGATCGCGCGCGACATCACCCGCCACGTGCGCGCATCCGATGAGGCGCTGCGCGCCAAGACAACGCTGTTTGCAACACTGACGCACGAACTGCGCACGCCGCTCAACGGCATTCTTGGGATGGCGGGTCTGTTGGAGCTTGGCGCCCTGGAGCCGAACGAAAAATCCTACGTCGCCGCCATCCGCCACTCTGGAGAGATGCTGCTCGACCTGATCACGGAAATTCTTGACTACTCGCGTCTTGAGGCCGGGCGCGTCGAACTGGAGTCCGCGCCATTCGACCCCGAAGTCACGATGCAGGGCGTCGCCGAATTGCTCTCGCCGAAGGCGCGTGACAAGGGCCTTGAGATCGCCGTCACCGTTCGCGGCGACGCGCCGGCGCGCGTGATGGGCGACGACGGCCGCTTGCGCCAGATCTTGTTCAATCTGGCCGGCAACGCCGTCAAGTTCACCGAAAACGGAGGCGTCATCCTCGAAATGGCGCCCCGTCCGAACGGGCGTCTGCGCTTCAATGTCCGCGATACTGGGCCTGGCGTGGCGCCGGAGAAACAAGCGCTGATCTTTGAGGAATTCGCTCAGGCGGACGCGGGGATTTCGCGCCGCCATGGCGGCGCCGGCCTTGGCCGTGCGATTGTGAAAAAGCTTGCATTGGCGATGGGTGGCGAAGCTGGCCTGGTCTCACGTCCGGGCTTCGGCGCGAGCTTCTGGGTGGAGCTCCCGCTAGCGCAAGTTGAAGCGGCTGGGCCGAGGAACGATTTCGCAAATTTGCGCATCTGTGTTGTTACGGACTCCCAGGTTCTTGGCCACGCCTTGCGCGCAACGATCATCGCGCACGGCGGCGCCGTGGTCGAGCAAAGTGATGCGCCGGACGTCATCCTGTTCGATTGGCGCGCCGACGTGCACGGCGAGGAAATCGAGGCGCTCAAGCAAAGCGCCCGCGCGGTCATCGCGCTGGCGCCGCAGGAACGGCGGGACATCATTGACGCCTGCCGCGCGGCAGGCGTCATGCATTATACGCTTAAGCCTGTGCGGCGCTCGTCCCTGATCGAGCGCGTTAGGGCGGCGCTCGGCATGAGCGCCGGCCCCGCCGCGACGCCGGAGTTGCGTTCCGATGACATCCCGCAATCGCTCACTGGTTTGCGTGTGCTGCTCGCCGAGGACAACCCCATCAATGCGCTGCTCGCACGCACCCTGCTTGCGCGTGCGGGGTGCACGGTGACGGCCGTTCACGACGGCGAGGAAGCTGTGGAGGCGGCAGCCGCCGGCGCGTTTGATCTGATACTGCTGGACATTCGCATGCCGCGCCTGGACGGGCTTGAAGCCGCCGCGCGCATCCGTGCTGGGGAGGGGCCCTCGCGCGCGGCCGCCATCATAGCGCTTACCGCCGACGCCGGCGAGGCCGAGCGCGCGCGCGCGTTCAAGGCAGGCATGGACGATTTCATTACAAAGCCGATTGACGCAAACCGTCTGCTTGCGGTCGCCGCGCGCTTTACCGGCAGAGAAAACGCGGCCACGGTCGAAACGGACGCATGAACCGGAGCGTTTGACATGACGGACATCGCAGAGGGCGCGGCCAAGCGCTCCACCTGGGCGGCGATCGCCGTGTTCTTTGAACGGCGCAGTCTGGTGATGCTAGCGCTCGGCTTTGCGGCTGGCCTGCCGAATTTGCTGGTGTTCGACACGCTCTCGGCGTGGCTGCGAACCGCAGGCGTATCTTTGCAGGTGATCGGATTCTTCGCACTCGCGACGCTGTCGTATTCGCTCAAATTCCTGTGGGCGCCGCTCGTTGATCGCACGCCAGTGCCGGTGCTGAGCGCTGTCCTTGGTCACCGCCGCTCCTGGATGCTCGTGTGCCAAGGATTGTTGGTGCTTGGGCTGTGGCTGATCTCCGGCGCGAACCCAACCGTCAATATCGGGTTGGTTGCTGCGTTTGCAGTGTTTGTCGCATTTACCTCCGCCACGCAGGATATCGTCATCGATGCATGGCGCATCGAAGCGGCGGGAGAGACGCGTCAGGGCGTCATGGCCGCCGCCTACCAATGGGGTTATCGGATCGCGATCCTGACGGCGGGCATCGCGCCGCTGTTCATCGCGTCCCGGATCAATTGGGGTGTGGCCTATGCCAGCATGGCTGTGCTCATGGGGGTTGGCATGCTCGCCGTGTTCGCCGCCCCGAAGGAGACGCCGCGCCCCCAGCAACAGCCGCTCATGCCAGCTGACATGCCAGCGCGGCCTGCGGAGGAAGCCGCCGAATGGGCTATCCGCCTGGTTTTGCTGTTTGCTGGCGCGCTCATTTTTGGAACAGGATTTACTGGTGCATTCGATCTCCTGAAGAACACGTTTGCTATCATCGGACAGAGCGAAATCTTGTCGGGTTTGGAGGCGGCATGGGCTGAGCGTCCGCTTGGCGTCTTCATCCAAGTGGCTTTTGCGTTCGCAGGGCTTGGGCTCATCGTGTGCGCCGCGCTTCCGGCGCCGGGCAAGCCGACCCGGCCGAGCGTCTACTTCAAGCGGTCCTATGGCGAACCCATCGCCGACTTTTTCAAGCGCTTCGAAGGCACGGCCGTCCTGATCCTGGCGATGATCTGCTGCTACCGGCTGAGCGATTTCGTGCTGAACATCATGAATCCGTTCTATCTTGATGTCGGATTCGACCTCGAACGCATCGCCGAGGTTCGCAAGGGCTTCGGCGTGGTCATGCTGAGCGTCGGCGTTGGCGTCGCCGGCTGGGCGGTCGCCCGCTTTGGCTTGATGCGCTCGCTTGTCGCGGGCGCCTTTGTTGGGCCGGTTTCCAACCTCATGTTCGCCTGGCTCGCAACCCAGGGCGCAGATTGGCGTGCGTTCGCCGCCGCTATCGCTGTCGACAATATTACAGCGGGCTTCTGCGGCACGGTGCTGATCGCCTACATGTCGAGCCTGACGAGCGCCGGCTTCACCGCTACGCAATATGCCTTGTTCTCTTCGCTTTATGCGCTGCCGGGCAAGCTGATTGCGGCCCAATCGGGAGGCATCATTGAAGGCTCGGCGCGCGCTGCGGAGCAGGGCGGGCCGCTGGGCGCCCTGCGCGGGCTCTTCACATCATTGCCCGATGGCGCCTTCACGCGCGCCGCCGATTTGGGCGTCTCGCCATCCGCGTTGGGCGCCGGTTACGTGATGTTCTTTGTGTACTCGTGTCTGATCGGCGCCATAGCTTTGGTGCTCGCCGTATTGATCACGCAAAGGCACGAGAAGGGTCTTATCGCTCCGGTCAATGCCGCGCCGAGCTAGGTCGCTTTGACCTCATTTTTCGCTTCGGCAGCTTGAAACGCGGCGAGCGTGGCGTAGGTGACGATATCGGAAACCGCGCCGCCAAGCGGCGCAATCTGAATGGGCTTGGCGAGGCCCGTCAGCACCGGCCCGATCACTGTCGCGCCGCCGGCGGTGGTCAGCAGGCTGGTCGCGATCGAGGCTGAATGCAGCGCCGGCATCACCAAAATGTTCGCCGCCTCCGAAAGCCGCGAGAACGGGTAGAGTTCGCGCATATCCGGATTCAACGCGACGTCGACGTTCATCTCGCCCTCGTATTCGAAATCGACGTCTTCGCGGCGGTCGAGGATCGACACCGCTTCGCGAATTTTCTCTGAGCGATCCATTTTGGGATTGCCGAACGTCGAGTGTGAAACCAGCGCGACACGGGGCGTTGCGCCGACAAGCCGTGCGGTGGCGGCGGCTTGGGTCGTGATCTGCGCCAGTTCCTCGGGGTTGGGAAATTCGCAGACCGCCGTGTCTGAGATGAACAGCGTTCGCCCCTTCATCAATACGATCGATATACCCATGACGCGCTCGCCGCGCCCCGGATCGATGGCCTTCAAGATGTCATCGAGCGCCGTCGCGTAATTCCGCGTCACGCCGGTGACCATGCCGTCGGCGTGTCCGGCCGCGACCATGCAGGCGCCAAACACGTTGCGATCGAGATTGACCAAACGTTGCGCGTCGCGCTGCAGAAAGCCGAAGCGCTGCAGGCGGCGGTAGAGATAGTCTGTGTAGGCGCCGTTGTGTTCGGTCAGGCGCGCGTTGACGACATCCAGCCGGGCGTCGGCGGGCACGCCTACTTGCACCATGTTGGCGCGCACGAGATCCTCGCGCCCCACCAGCAGCGATTTGCCCAGGCCCAGTTCCTGGAACGCGTATGCCGCGCGGATCACGGATGGCTCTTCGCCCTCGGCGAACACGATGCGCTTGGGTTTGCGCCGGACCACCGTTTGCACGCGCTGCATCATTGCGGCGGTGGGATCGAGGCGTTGCGCGAGGCTGTGCTTGTAGGCCTGCATGTCGCCGATCGGCTTTCTTGCGACGCCGCTATCCATCGCCGCTTGCGCCACGAAAGGCGGTATTTCGGAGATCAGACGCGGATCGAAGGGAGCGGGGATGATGTATTCGGGACCGAACTTCGGGCGCCGCCCGTGGTAGGCCGCCGCAACTTCATCGGGAACATCTTGCTTGGCAAGTTCAGCGAGCGCGCGCGCCGCCGCGACCTTCATCTCCTCGTTGATGGTGCGGGCGCGCACGTCCAGAGCGCCGCGGAAGATGTAGGGAAATCCCAGAACGTTGTTGACTTGATTTGGGTAGTCGGACCGCCCGGTCGCGACAATCGCGTCCTTGCGGGCTTCGTGAACCTCTTCGGGCGTGATTTCGGGGTCCGGATTGGCCATCGCGAAAATGATGGGCTTCTTCGCCATCGACTTGACCATGTCTTTGGTCACCGCGCCCGCCACGGACAGGCCCATGAATACGTCCGCGCCCTTCATCGCGTCGGTGAGCGTGCGCGCCTTCGTGTCGATCGCGTGCGCGGTTTTGAACTGGTCCATGCTCTCGGTGCGGCCTTGATAGACCACGCCCTTGGAGTCGCAGACGATGACGTTCTGGTGCGGCACGCCGAGTTGCTTGATCAGCCCGATGCAAGAAAGCCCCGCGGCGCCGGCGCCGTTGACCACAACCGTGATGTCCTGCAGGCGCCGCCCGGTAAGCTCGCATGCGTTCAGCAGGCCAGCGGCTGCGATAATAGCGGTGCCGTGCTGATCGTCGTGAAACACAGGAATGTCGAGCTCGTCGCGCAGGCGGCTCTCGATCACGAAACACTCTGGAGACTTGATGTCTTCCAGATTGATGCCGCCAAAAGTGGGCCCGATATTGCGCACCGTCGTGATAAATTCTTCGATGTCCTGGGTGGTTACTTCGATGTCGATGGAGTCGACGTCTGCAAAGCGCTTGAACAGGACGGCTTTGCCTTCCATCACGGGCTTGGATGCGACCGCGCCGAGATTGCCAAGGCCGAGAATCGCGGTGCCGTTTGAAATCACGGCGACGAGATTGCCCTTCGAAGTGTAGTCGTAGGCTCTCTCGGGGTCTTCAGCGATGGCGCGGACCGGGACGGCGACGCCGGGGGAGTAGGCAAGCGAGAGATCGCGTTGCGTCGCCATGGGCTTGGTGGGCGTGATGGAAATCTTGCCTGGCGACGGCGCGCGGTGAAATTCCAGCGCTTCGGCGTCGGTAAACGTCTGTTTCGAATCGGCCATAGGCGTCGCGCGGTCCTTGATGAGGCGCGCACCCTAGCCCTGGCGCCTGTCGCGTCAATGGAACTCCGGGACGTGAGCCGCTAAAGCTTGGCGGTGGCCGATTCCTCTCAAAAACCGCCGCCGAAGGCGACGCCGTTCATGGCGCAATATCTCGCCGCCAAGGCGGAACATCCGGATGCGCTCCTGTTTTTCCGGATGGGTGATTTCTACGAACTTTTTTTTGAAGACGCCGAGAAGGCCTCCGCCGCCATCGGCATCACGCTCACCAAGCGCGGGCAGCATGGCGGCGAACCGATCCCGATGGCCGGGGTTCCCTGGCATCAGGCTGAGAACTACCTCGCCAAGCTGATCCGCTCAGGTTTCAAGGTTGCGGTCTGTGAGCAGCTAGAAGATCCCGCCGAAGCCAAGAAGCGTGGCGGCAAATCAATAGTTCAGCGGGGCGTTGTTCGTGTTGTCACGCCCGGCACGCTTACCGAAGAAGGGTTGCTCGATGCGCGCGCGGCCAATTGCCTGGCTGCGGTGGCGTTTGCTGGAGACGAAGCTGCGATCGCGTGGGCGGATGTCTCAACGGGCGCGTTCGAGACCCGCGCGCTCCGGGCGGCGAACGTTGAAGACGAAATTGCCGCTTTGGCGCCAGCGGAAGTGCTCGCCATCGAAGCTGCCGCCGCGAGCCTATCTGAAGCCGTGCGCAACACCTGCGCAGCCTTGACGTTGCGGCCCGCCGTCAAGGCTGACGCAAAGGCGGCGGAGCGCCGCATCAAGGCGGCGTTCGAGGTCGCCGCACTTGATGGGTTTGGCGAATTCAGCGCGGTGGAGCTTTCGGCCATGGGCCTGCTGCTCGACTATGTTGAGCTCACCCAAGCCGGCGCCGCGCCGCGCCTGACGCCCCCACGCCGCAACGCTGGGGGCGCGTTCATGGCGATTGACGCTGCAACACGCGCTGCGCTTGAAATCGAGCGCTCAGTGCGCGGCGGCAGGGAAGGGTCGCTGCTGGCCTGTATGGATCGCACCGTGACCGCGCCCGGCGGAAGGCTGCTGGCTGAACGTATTTCGCGCCCACTGACGGATGTCGCGACCATCAACGGCCGGCTCGACGCTGTAGATTTTTTCATCGCCGAGCGCGCCCGCCGCGATGGCGTTCGCCATGAATTGCGCGCTGCCGGCGACCTGGCGCGCGCGCTCACGAGACTGGCGCTTGGGCGCGGGGGGCCGCGCGATTTGGCGCAAATTCGAGATGGCCTGGGTGCAGGCGATCGCGCCGCCGCGCGTTGCCTGGGCGTCGCCGGCGAAGCGCCCAGCGAGATTGAGGCGGCCTGTGCGGCGCTGTCGCTGGCGGCTCATCCCGAGTGCGCCGCGCTGGCCCAGACATTAGAGCGGGCGCTGGCTCAGGATCTGCCGCTGCTGACGCGCGACGGCGGTTTCATGGCGCCGGGCTACGACGCGACGTTGGATGATGCGCGCGCACTGCGCGACGACAGCCGCAAAGTGATCGCGGCCCTGCAGGCCAGCTACGCCGAGGAGACTGGCATCGCCGGGCTCAAGCTCAAGCACAACAACGTCCTGGGCTATCACATCGATGCGACGGTGAAGCAGGCCGAGGCCCTGATGTCGCCGCCGCTCAGCGCTCGCTTCATTCACCGCCAAACCAACGCCGGCTCAATTCGCTTTACCACGACCGAACTGGCCGAGCTCGACGCCAAGATAGCGCGCGCAGGGGAGGCGGCGCTTACACGGGAGCTGGCGCTTTTCAAGGATTTCGCCGCGCGCGCCGCCGCCGCTGAAACCGCGATCCGCGCCGCCGCGGAAGCGCTTGCGGCGCTTGATGTCGCCGCCGGGCTCGCAGTGTGGGCTGATGAAACCCAAGCCGTGCGCCCGGAGATTGACGAAACCACCGCCCTGCTCGCTGAAGCAGCGCGCCATCCGGTCGTTGAGGAAAGCGTGCGCGGCCAGGGGCAGGGTTTCACTCCGAATGACGCCCGGCTCGACGCCGAAGGCCGGTCGGGGCCGCGGCTCATGGTCGTCACCGGGCCGAACATGGCCGGCAAGAGCACGTATCTGCGCCAGATCGCGCTGCTTGCCGTGCTGGCGCAGGCGGGCGCCTATGTGCCTGCAAAGAAGCTGCGCCTTGGCGTGGTCGATCGCGTGTTTGCGCGCGTCGGCGCATCGGATGATCTTGCCCGCGGCCGCTCGACCTTCATGACCGAAATGGTCGAGACCGCCGCCATCCTTAATCAGGCCAGCGCGCGCGCTCTTGTCGTGCTCGATGAAATTGGCCGCGGCACCGCCACGTTTGATGGTCTCGCGATCGCCTGGGCCGTGGCTGAGCACTTGCACGAGGCCAACAGGTGCCGCGCTGTGTTCGCGACGCACTACCATGAACTCACGCGCTTGGCGGAGAAGCTTGAGGCCGGGGCGAACGCACACCTGCGGGCGAAGGAATGGAAGGGCGATCTCATCTTTCTGCATGAGGTCGCTCCCGGCGCAGCCGACCGCTCCTACGGCATCCAGGTCGCCAAGCTTGCCGGGTTGCCGCGGAGCGCTGTTGAGCGCGCGCGCGCCGTGCTGGCGCGGCTTGAGGCGAGCGGCGGCGCAGCGCGCGTCGAGATCGCTGACGATCTGCCGCTCTTCTCGCAAGTGATCGAGGATACAGCGCCGTCAGCGCTGGAAGCGGCGCTGGCGGAGATCAATCCAGATGCGCTTTCGCCCAAGCAGGCGCTGGAGCTGCTCTACAAGCTTAAGGACGCTGCTCGGCAGGATCCCTGAGCGCGGGCTCGCGATCGTCCACGCGCTGGCGCGCCTGCTCCACGGCCATGCCGCGTGACACGGCTTCGGACGCGAGCGGCAGCGAGGAATCCATCGCCACGAACATCATGTAGGCGCCAAGGATGCCGCCCATCACCAGGCCGGTGACGCCCCACAAGGAAGCCGCGAACCAATAGGCCGAAGCACGCTCGCTCTTGATGCGTTGCGCGAACAGCTTCTGGTCCATGATCGCTTCAAGGCCGGCGCGTGCAGGGTGATCGGTCACTTGGTGATCGTCGTCCACCGGGTTGAGGCGGATGGTCTTGCCGCTTTTGCGCATCGAGGTGTTTCTCCTGGGGGCGCGCGCGGCCCCAATACCTTTTGGCTGTGCCCGCGAAATGAGGCAAGTTTGCGATGTGCGTTTCGCGAAGATTTCACCGTTGACAGCCTGGCATAGTGGCGCCGGCGCCCCTCACGCACGAACTGGATGACCAAATAGCAATCCCATGGCCGTCGCCCGCCTGAAACCCGCCCGGATCGAGCACGTCGTCGATGGCGTTCGCCTCCGCGCCCAGCTGAGCGCTGCCTTCGCAGCCGAGGGCGAGGGCGCCCGCGCCACGGTGCGGACGCTGCTCCATGGCGCATTGTTTCGGGGGCGGATGATCGCCAAGGAGCGCCTGGAGGCAGGGGAGAACGGCTTGGCCGTCGCGCGGCTTCTGGCTGCCGTCGCCGACGAGGTGGTCTCAGCGCTCTACGATTACACGACCACCCACATCTTCAGGGCCCGCAATCCCACGGAAGGTGAGCGCTTCGCCGTTCTGGCGGTAGGCGGGTACGGCCGAGGGGAGCTGGCGCCGTCATCGGATCTCGATCTACTGTTCCTGCGCGCGTACAAGCCCACGCCCTTCGACGAGAGCGTCACGGAGTACATGCTCTACATGCTCTGGGACATGGGGCTGAAGGTCGGCCACTCGTCGCGCAACGTTGATGAATGTCTCAAGCTCGCGCGCGAGGATCACACCATCCAGACAGCTTTGCTGGAGGCGCGCCGGATCGCCGGCGACGCATCGCTTGCCGGGGAATTGTTTGCGCGTTTCCGCAACGAGGTCGCCGACCATGATCATGGCGCCTACATCGCCGCAAAGCTGAAAGAGCGCGATGAACGGCACGCCCGTGCGGGCGCCACGCGCTACATGGTTGAACCTAATATCAAGGAGGGGAAGGGCGGGCTTCGCGATCTGCACACGCTGTTCTGGCTCGCGCGCCGGCGTTATGGCTTCGCCCATCCGCGCGATTACGTTGAAGCGGGCGTCTTCACCAACGAGGAGCGCAACACCTTTCGCCGCGCGCTCGAGTTCCTTTGGACGGTGCGCTGTCATCTGCATTTCGTCACCGGCCGCGGCGAAGAGCGCCTGACCTTTGATTTGCAGCCGGAGCTGGCCAAGCGCCTGGGCTATGGCGCGCGCGCCAACCAAAGCGCGGTCGAGCGCTTCATGAAGCACTATTTCCTGGTTGCGAAGGAGGTCGGCGCGTTGACTCGCATCCTCTGCGCGCAGCTGGAGGCCGACAACGCCAAGCGCGCGCCGCGCGGCCTGCAGCGGCTTCTGCCGGCAGGGAGAAAGCGCGCAGCGAGCATAGAGCCAGGCTTTCATGCCGATGGCGGGCGCCTCAACATCGACAACCCGCAGGTATTCGACGCGCCTGAGAACATCTTGCGCCTGTTTTCGATAGCCGAGCGCAACAATCTCGACATTCACCCGGCCGCATTGGGCGCGGCCGCGCGCCGTGTTCGCGCGCTGGGCCCTGGGTGGCGGCGTCAACCGGCGGCGCGCGCGGCATTCCTTGATGTCGTCAGCAACGCCCGGAGGCTCGGTGCGGCGCTGCGCTTGATGAGTGAGGCGGGCGTCCTGGGCCGCTTTGTTCCTGAGTTTGGCCGCATCGTCGCGCAGATGCAGTTCAACATGTATCACCACTATACGGTCGATGAGCATACGCTGCAGGCTATCGATGCCATGTCGGAGATTGAGCGCGGCCGCCACAAGGACCGCCACCCGCTTGCGACGCGCATCTTCGGGAAGATCATCAACCGCCGCGCTCTCTATCTCGCAATGCTGCTTCATGACACCGGAAAAGGTGAGGGCGATCAGCAGATAGAGGGCGAAAAGTCAGCGCGCGCGGCGTGCGAACGGTTGGGTTTGCCGCAGGAAGAGGTTGATCTCGTGGGGTGGCTGGTTCGCCATCACTTGGTCATGAGCGACATCGCTCAAAAGCGGGACATAAGCGATGCGCGTACAATCTCGCAGTTCGCCGAATTGGTCGGGAATGCGGAGCGGCTGCGGCTGCTGCTGGTTTTGACAGTCGCCGATATTCGCGCCGTTGGCCCGAACGTGTGGAACGATTGGAAGGGCCAGCTGCTGCGTGACCTCTATCGCCTTACTGAAGCTGCTTTGCATGGCGGCCGGTCCGACGAAGAGGGGGTGCGCGCCCACATGGCGGGCATTGCGGCCGACGCCAAAGCGCGGCTGGCGGCGGAAATGGGCGGCCAGGCTGGTGCTCTCTCCGCATGGTTTGAATCCCTCGACGACGGTTACTGGCTCAACCATGACGCGGAGGCGCTCGCCTGGCATTCACGGGAGGTGCTCCTGGCGCGCGATCAGCGTGCAATTCCCCATGTGGCCACCCGCGTGCGCGAAGCGCGCGGCGTCACCGAGGTGCTGGTGTATGCCGGCGACCGGCCGGGCTTGTTTGCGAGTCTGTGCTCGGCGATTTCGGCGAGCGGCGCCGATATCGTCGATGCGCGCGTGCACACGTCGAAGGAAGGCGCTGCGTTTGACGTGTTCTCGATCCAGACCAGCGGGCATGCGCCATTCGGAGTTCAAGATGCGCACGCGCTCGACGTGCTGGCTGAGCGGCTGACACGCGCGGCGCTCAGCGATCAGCCGCCGCCGGAAACGCAGCCCGCTTCGCGGCGCACGGCGGCCTTTGCGATCGAGCCCTGGGTCCGCGTGGACAACGCCATCACTCCCCACGCCACCGTCATCGAAGCGTCCGGGCGGGACCGGCTCGGCCTGCTCGCGGAGCTGGCGCGCGTTTGCGCCGACGCCAAGGTTTCGATTGTGAGCGCCCACATTGACACGCTGGGCGAGCGCGCTTGCGATGTGTTCTACGTGCAGGAGGAGCAGGGCGGAGGTCAGCTCTCCAACCCGCGGCGGGTTTCAGCGGTTCGCGCAAAGCTCGATGCCGTGCTGCGTGGCGCAGAGCCCGCGGCGCCCTCCGATCCGGCCAAAACGCCCCTGGCTGTCGCGCCCGCCTCGACGTGGAGGTAGCGGCGGGCTAAACACCCGGCCCGCACCTCAGGGGAATCAATGAGTCTGGCCCGCAACACGCTGGTGCAAACCAGCTTCACTCTGCTGAGCCGGGTGCTGGGCTATGCGCGCGACCGAGCGATCTCGAACATTATCGGCGCCAATCCGATAGGCGACGCTTTCGCCACCGCGCAGATGTTTCCCAACTTGTTTCGCCGCATCTTTGCGGAAGGCGCGTTCACGCAGGCTTTCGTGCCGGTCTACGCGCGCACGCAGCGCGAGCAGGGCGAAGATACAGCGGCGGGCGTCGCCTCGCAGTCGTTGTCGGTATTGCTGCTGGCGACGGTGGCGCTGACGATCCTGGCGCAGATCGCAATGCCGTGGATCATGCTCGTCATTCATGGCGGATACGCTGATCAGCCGGAGTATTTTTCCTATGCGATCCTGCTGACGCAGATCACCATGCCCTACTTGGTAGGCATGTCCGCTTCTGCGCTGTTCGCGGGCGTGCTGAACACTGCCGGGCGCTTTGCGCTTTCCGCGGCCGCGCCGATCTTTCTCAATCTGTGCATCCTGGCGGCGGTTCTTCCCGCGCCCGATCCGCGCACCGCCGCGCTTTGGGGCGCGATGGCGATAGCAGTTGCTGGTGTGGTGCAGGCGGTGCTGTTGTTTTGGGGCTGCCGGCGCCTGGGCGTCCGTCTGGGGTTTCGCGCGCCAAGCCTGACGCCGGACGTGAAGCGCATTCTGATATTGATGGGTCCCGCGGTGTTTGCCGGATCGGCGACGCAGATCAATGTTTTCGTCTCCCAGGCGCTGGCGTCCTTCGAGCAGGGGGCCAAATCGTGGCTCTATGCGGCCGATAGGCTTTATCAGCTGCCGCTGGGATTGATCGGCGTCGCCATCGGCGTGGCCTTGCTGCCGCGCCTGTCGCGCGCGGTCGCTGATGGCGATGACGGCGACGAGACCCGTGCGCTTGATGAGGCCGTGACGCTTTCAATGGCGTTCACATTGCCGGCGGCGGCGGCGTTCCTGGTGGCGCCTTTCGTTTTGATGCATGGCTTTTGGACTGGCGGTCAGTTTACCGACGCTGACGCGCAGGCCACTGCGAATGCCTTGTTCCATTATGGCTGGGGCGTTCCAGCTTTTGTCCTGACGCGAATTCTCGCGCCGCCATTCTTCGCGCGTCAGGACACGCGCCGGCCGATGGCGTTCGCTTTCGCCAGCGTGGCTGCGAACGTTGTTCTTGGTGTCGCGTTCTTTTTCGGCCTGCGCGCGGCCGGTCACTCCGGCTATGTCGGCCTTGCGATCGCCACCTCGGCTGCGGCCTGGGTGAACGTCATCCTTCTGGCAGGCGCCCTCCTGCGCGAAAGAACTTGGCGGCCCGCTGCGCAGGCTTGGTCGCGGCTGGGCCGCATCGGCGTCGCCACCGTAATCATGGCGGTGGCGGTTGCGGCAACGACCCCGTTCTACCCCGCCATCGACGCCGCCTTCACCGCACTCCCAATCGTCGGCGTTGCGGGTAAAGAGCTCGCCACGCTGGTCATCTGCATGGCCGGCTTCATGCTTTTCGTGGCGGCGGCCTTCGCGCTGCGCGCCGTCACCATTTCCGAGGTCGCGGCCGCGTTCCGCCGCTCACCCGGCAGGGGCGGCGACTTGCCGCCCGGCATGGACGGCTGATAGGAAGCGCCATGAGCATGAGAACCCAGCTTTGGCGATGGCGGATTTGAACGCCTGAACCGCACGCGCCCGATCGCGGCGCTCATTCTTATGCTCCGGAGTTCTCCATGATCGACGCACCCCAACCCGCTTATCAGGGTCCGCAACGCGTATTCTCAGGCATGCAGCCTACCAACGGCCTGCATCTCGGCAATTATCTCGGCGCCTTGCAGAAGTTCGTGGCCTTGCAGGAAAAGTTCGAGTGCATCTACTGCATCGTCGATTTGCACGCGATCACGACAGGCCCCGATCCGAAAGAGCTGGCGTCAAGATCGCGCGAAGTCGCCGCCGCGTACATCGCAGCCGGCGTCGATCCCGCGCGCTCCACCATTTTCATTCAGTCAGCCGTGCGCGAGCACGCTGAGCTCACCTGGATTTTCAACTGCATCGCGCGCATGGGCTGGCTCGAGCGCATGACCCAGTTCAAGGACAAGGCCGGGAAACATGCCGAACGCATGAGCGTTGGGCTGTTTGATTATCCGGTTCTTCAGGCTGCGGACATACTGCTCTATAAGGCCACGCATGTGCCGGTGGGCGAAGACCAGAAGCAGCACCTCGAACTCTCGCGCGACATCGCCCAGAAATTCAACAATGACTATCAGGCGCCGGGCTTTTTTCCGTTGCCTGAGCCGTTGATCCAAGGGCCGGGCGCGCGGATCATGAGCCTGCGCGATGGGTCTAAGAAGATGTCGAAGTCCGAGACCTCGGACATGACGCGCATCAATCTCACCGACGATGCGGATGCGATCCAGCAGAAGATCAAGAAGGCCACCACCGATCCGAATCCCTTGCCGGAGAGCAAGGAGGGACTCGCGGGCCGGGCGGAAGCCGAGAACCTCGTTGGCATCTATGCAGCCGTCACCGAAACCAGCGTGGAGGCCGTTCTGCAGGAGTTTGGCGGCAAGGGCTTCGGCGTCTTCAAGCCGGCGCTGGCCGAAGCGCTGGCGGCCAAGCTAGCGCCGATCGCCGCGGAGATGCGCCGCCTCATCGCCGATCCGGCGGCGCTGGACGTGATCCTCAAGGCTGGCGCGGAGAAGGCGCGCGCAGTCGCGCAGCCCATCATGGCGGAGGTGCGTGAGGTCGTCGGATTTTGGCGCGCTTGAAGCGGGCGTGCGATTGAGCGACTGTCTGCGCCCATGAGTGAGAGCAAAGGGTTCGCCTGCCTCGTCATCGCCGACGAGAGCGAGGAATTTCCAGATGCGCTGATCTATGCCGGGCTCCTGTGCAAGAGCACGAGCTGGCGGCTTATCATCTTGCGGGTAATCGAGCCGTCCGACCCTGCGCCTTGGGCGTCCATTACCGAAGAAATGCGCCGCCAAGCCTGGGACGCCGCGGAATCGCTGACGCAGAGGTTTGCCGCGGAGGTCTGGGCCGAGTGCGGCGTCACCGCCGAGCCCGTGTTGCGGGAAGGGGACCTCAAGCCGGAATTGCGCAAGGTTGTGGAACAGGACGCTTCAATCAAACTTGTGGTTCTCGCGTCGGCGGCGGGGCCGGGCGGGCCGGGCCCGCTGGTCACCCAACTCGGAAAGCGCGAGGGACTGGGCGCACGTCCCGTGCCGGTCCTGGTCGTGCCCGGCGCACTTTCCCGCGACGAGATTCGCCAGCTCGCGCTTTCGGCCGGGTTGACCGGCGCCAGCCGGGCAGCCACCTAACGTCTCATGTTTATTCAAACCGAAGCCACGCCCAATCCGCGTACCTTGAAGTTCCTTCCCGGCCGCGATGTCCTGGGCGCGGGAAGCCGGGAGTTTGCAGCGGAAGACGCCGCGGCCGATTCGCCGCTGGCGCAGGCCTTGTTTGCCGTGGATGGCGTCGAGCGCGTCTATCTCGGCGGGGATTTCATCACGATCACCAAGAGCGATGCGTTCGAGTGGCAGCACCTGAAGCCCCATGTTCTCGCCGCCATCATGGATCACTTCACGTCGGGCCGCCCGGTGATCTCCGGCGGCGGCGCTGAGCATGCGACGGACGAGGCCGACATCACCTATGAGGGTGAGGCGGCGGGGATCGTTAAGGAGCTAAAAGAACTTATTGATGCGCGTGTGCGCCCCGCTGTGGCGCGCGATGGCGGCGACATCACATTCCATTCGTGGGATCACGAGAATGGGGTTGTACGTCTCAATATGCGCGGGGCGTGCGCCGGCTGCCCGTCATCGACTCTGACGCTGAAGCAAGGCATCGAAAACATGCTTCGCCACTATGTGCCTGAGGTGAACCGGGTCGAGCAGGTCGTCTGAGGGCGATGATCGTTCTTGGCGTCGATACAGCTTTGGATGCCTGTTCTGTCGCGTTGGTCCGTGGCGAGGAGACGCTTGCCGCGCTCTCGGAAGCGATGTCTCGCGGCCAGGCCGAGCGGCTGGCCCCTATGCTGCTTGATGCGCTCGCGGCAGCAGGCCTTACACCCTCAGCAATAGAGCGGGTGGCTGTCACGAAGGGGCCGGGCAGCTTCACCGGCGTGCGTGTGGGGTTGTCATTCGCGCGCGCGCTCGCATTGGCGCTGGACAAGCCTTGCCTGGGCGTCAGCACGCTGGAAGCCCTGGCGCTCGAAGACGGTGAAGCGGGCGCCCGCGCGGCGCTGATCGAAACCCCCGGCGCGTGCTACTTCGCCCGCTATCAGGACGGCGCGCCGCAGATTTCGCCGTGCAACATCGAGCGCGGGGCGCACGCCGATCTATTGGCCGGCGCGGTGCTGAGAGGGCCGGGCGCTTCGGTGGATGCTGCCGCTCTCGCGCGCCGCGCCGCCCGCCTCGATCCCGAGGCGTATCGGCCTGATCCTGAGTATCTGCGTGCGCCTCACGTCACTTTACCCGGCGCCGGCGCATGATCGAGGCCGCGGACGCCGGCGCGAGCGAAGCTTTGGCTGCACTGCACGCGCGTGCGTTCGACAAGCCGTGGAGCGCGGCGGAAATTGGCAAACTGCTGGAGAATCCGGCTGTATTTGCATTGGTCGCGCGCGACGGCGCGGCGCAGGGGTTCGCGATGGCGTGGGCCGCCGCTGGCGACGCCGAGCTGCTGACGGTGGCTGTGGTCCCGGGAGCGCGCCGCCGCGGCGTCGGCGCCGCGCTGGTGACCGCCGCAGGCGTCGCTGCACTTGTGCGCGGCGCGGGCGCCATGCATCTGGAGGTGGCCGAGACCAATCTCGCCGCGCGCGCGCTTTATCAAAAGCTGGGCTATGAAGAAGCGGGCCGCCGCCAAGCGTATTATGCGGGCGAGGGCGGCGCCGTTGACGCGATTGTCATGCGCCGCGCCTTGCCCAGGCCCCCAGTCTGACTCTCCGGTGGTGGACAGCGCGCGCCGGTAGGGAGTATCCCACGCATCATGGATCGCATCGAAAAACTGTGTGTCGAGAAGGGCATGCGCATGACCGAACAGCGCCGCGTGATCGCGCGCGTGGTTTCGGCTAGTCACGACCATCCCGATGTTGAAGAGTTGCACCGCCGCGCGGTGGCGGTTGATCCCGGCATCTCGATCGCCACGGTCTATCGTACAGTTCGCCTGTTCGAGGAATCGGGCATTCTGGAGCGCCACGATTTCCGCGATGGCCGCTCGCGCTATGAAGAGGCGCCCGAGCACCACCACGATCACCTGATCGATATGAAGAGCGGCAACGTCATCGAGTTCGTGGATCCAGAAATCGAGCGCCTGCAGCACGAGATCGCGCGGCGCCTTGGTTACAAGCTCGTCGATCACCGGCTCGAGCTTTACGGGCTGCCCCTCGAGGACAAAGCCAAGGCGGGCAAGCGCTGATGCCTGACGCCCAAGCGCCAAAACGGCTTTTCATCGAGACCTATGGCTGCCAGATGAACGTTTATGATTCCGAGCGCATGCGCGACCTGCTCGCGCCGCTCGGCTATGCGCTCGCGGAAGCGCCGGATGACGCGGACCTTGTCATTCTCAACACCTGCCACATTCGCGAGAAAGCCACCGAAAAGGTCTATTCCGAGATTGGACGTCTGCGCGCGCACAAGCAGCGCCGCGCCGCGGAAGGAAAGAGCATGACCATCGCGATCGCCGGGTGCGTCGCTCAGGCCGAAGGTGAGGAGATCATCGCACGCGCCCCGGCCGTCGATCTCGTTGTGGGGCCTCAGGCCTATCACAAACTGCCGGAGCTGATCGCGCGCGCGGCGCGCAAGAGCGGCGAGCGCCTTGCGGCCGATTTCACCGCCCAGGAAAAGTTTGATGCGCTGCCAGCGCGTTCGCCCGATGGCGTCACGGCGTTTCTGTCGGTTCAGGAAGGATGCGACAAGTTCTGCACCTTCTGTGTTGTGCCATATACGCGGGGCGCCGAATTTTCGCGTCCGCTGAATGACGTCATTGCTGAAGCCAAGTCGCTTGCCGACCGCGGCGTCCGTGAAATCACTTTGCTCGGCCAGAACGTCAACGCCTATCATGGCGTGGGCCCACTCGGCGCGGCCCGCTTTGCCGATCTGGTGGCCGCGCTCACCGGAATCGCGGGCATAGAGCGCCTTCGCTACACAACATCGCACCCGGTCGAAATGACGGACGACCTGATCGCACTTCATGGCGCAGAGCCGAAGCTGATGCCGTACCTGCATTTGCCGGTGCAGTCGGGCTCCGATCGCATCCTCAAGGCGATGAACCGGAAACATGACGGCGCGTTCTATCGCGATATCGTCTCGCGGCTGCGCACTGTGCGGCCCGATATCGCGCTATCGACGGACTTTATTGTCGGCTTTCCCGGCGAAACCGAAGCTGAGTTCGAAGCGACGCTGCAATTGGTTCGAGACATCGGTTTTGCTTCCGCGTTTTCGTTCAAGTATTCGCCGCGCCCTGGCACGCCAGCTGCGGCGATGATGGGAAAAGTGAGCGAGGAGGCCAAGACCGAGCGGCTCACGCAGCTGCAGGCGCTGTTGAGTGAGCAACAGCGCGCATTCAATGCGGCGCAGATTGGCAAGGAGCTGCCCATTCTCGTGACCGGGATCGGCCGCAAGGCGGGGCAAAAACACGGACGCTCTCCGTATTTGCAGGCGGTGCATTTCGATGACGCCGCCGCGCGCGACGGAGACATTGTCCCGGTGCGCATTGCCGGCGCATCGCAGAATGCGCTCGCGGGCGTGCGCGCCATGGCTTCAGCATGAGCCAGACCAGCGGCGCAGCAGGGCGGACGCGCGTTTTCGCCCTCTCGGAGGCTGGCGTGGCGCAGGCCGTGTTTGGCCCACTGCACCGCCATGTCGCGCAGATACAAGAAGCGTTTCGCGATCCCGACGCACCGCGTGGCGCGCCCGCCTATCGCCTCACTCTTGACGCGCAGGGCGACAAGTTGATCGCGAACGCAAGCGGGCCGAAGGCGGAGGCCGATCTGGAGCGTGTCCAGCGCATTGTCGATGCGCTGGCGGATCTTGCGCGGCGAAAGGGCAGGGTGCGCGAAGGCGAAGTGCTGGCGGCGATATCGTTTTCGGAAGGGCAGGCCGATGCGCCCGGCATCATGGCTTTGCCGCAGCTGGGCGGGCTCACGCTGCGTACGCCGCGGCAGGTGCACTATGTCGAGGCGCTGCGTGACGAAGCGATCGATCTCATTTTTGGCGTTGGGCCCGCGGGAACCGGAAAAACCTACCTTGCCGTCGCCGCCGCCGTGGAAGCGCTGAAGCAGGAGCGTGTTGATCGCATCATCGTCACACGGCCTGCGGTGGAAGCTGGCGAGAAGCTTGGCTATCTGCCCGGCGATTTGGCGGAGAAGGTGGATCCCTATCTGCAACCGATCTGGGACGCCTTCCGCAGCCAGATGTCGGAGAACGATCTGAAGGCGCGGCGGGAGCGGCGGCAGATCGAAGTCGCGCCGCTTGCGTTCATGCGCGGGCGAACGCTGTCGAACGCATTCGTCATTGTCGACGAATCCCAGAACGCGACCATTCTGCAGATGAAGATGGTGTTGACGCGCCTTGGCGAAGGATCGCGCATGGTCGTGACCGGCGATCCCTCGCAGATTGATCTGGTGCGCCCCGATCAATCCGGTCTTGCGCACGCAATTTCCATTCTTGAAGATTTGCCAGGCGTCGAAGTCATTCGCTTCGCGACGCAGGATGTCGTGCGCCACCGGCTCGTGGCTCATATTGTCGAGGCCTATCATCGTGACGAGGGCGCCCGTGGAGGGTGAGAGCCCTTTGGAGGTGGATGTGCTTGTGGAGTCGCCGCTCTGGCGCGGCCATGAAGCCTACTTGTCAAGCGCGCTGCGTGAAGCGGCGCTTGCGGAAGGCGCTCAGGGATCGGTTGCGCTTCTGCTCGGGGATGACGCCGCCATTGCCGCGCTGAACGCGCAGTTCCGCGGCAAGGCGGGGCCGACGAACGTGTTGTCGTTTCCCTCGGCGGCAGGGGTTGGCGACGCCGGCGGGCGGTTCTTCGGGGACATCGCCCTCGCGGCGGAAACCATTGTCTCTGAAGCAGAAAATCAGGGTAAGGCCGTTGGACGCCATGCCGCGCACCTGGCAGTGCACGGCTTTCTCCATCTTTTGGGCTATGATCACGAGAATCCAGCTGACGCTGAAGCCATGGAAGCGCGTGAGCGCGCAATCCTGGCGTCGATGGGGATAGAAGATCCCTACGCGTGAGTGCGAATTTCACAGGAGTGCGAAACTTACCCGAGATGGCTGACACACATGACGCCGGCGAACCCTCCCCTCGAAGGCGCGGAGGGCTGATCCAGAAACTGTCGCGCATGTTCGCCCGTGAGCGGTTGGGTTCGGCTGAAGCGGTGGAAGAGGCGCTGCGTGAGCGCGAACAGAACGGTCAGCCGATTGAGCTTGCGCAAAAGGACTTGATCCTGCGGGCCGCGCACTTTGACCGTCTCAAGGTCGCCGACGTGATGCGGCCACGCGCGGAGATCGTCGCTATCGAGGCGTCCGCGACGCTGGGCGAGGCGGCGCGCGCGTTTTCCGACAGCCAGCATTCGCGCCTGCCGATCTATGGAGAAACGCTCGACGATCCGCAGGGCTTTGTCCATGTGCGCGACGTGCTGGCGCTTCTTGCGCCGAATGCGAGCGGGGAGGCCGGCGCCAAATATTCTGATCGATCGCTGCCGCGCATCCGGCGCGAGATACTGTTCGTGCCGCAATCCATGACGCTGGCGACGCTTTTCCTCAAAATGCAATCGAGCCGCATTCATCTGGCGCTTGTGGTCGATGAATACGGCGGCACCGACGGCCTCGTTTCAATGGAAGATCTGGTTGAGCAGATCGTCGGCGCGATCGAGGACGAACATGATGTGGAGTCCGCGCTTGTGCTCGAGCGCGCCAACGGTGCGTTCGAGGCCGACGGCCGCGCGCCGATCGACGAACTGGAGGCCAAGCTCGGCGCCAGCCTTGCGCTGCCTGAGCATGAGGATGAGTTCGACACCGCCGGCGGTTTGGCTGTCGCGCTGGCGGCGCGCTTGCCACAGCGTGGCGAAATCCTGCATCACCCGGCGGGCTTCGATGTTGAAATCATCGACGCTGACCCGCGAAGAGTGAAGCGCGTCCGCATCAAGCCGGCGGCGGAGGCATTTGCCAGCCGCGCCGCCAACAGCGGCGCAAAATCCAACGGAAATGACGAATAAGGCGCCAGCGCCGACGCTGCCTGCTCGAAAATCTCAGGGAGAGTTCTGATTTGAATGCGCCCACGGCCGATCGTTCGCGTATCATGAGCTGGCTTCGTGCGCGCACGGCGTGGCAGCGTCGCGGCATCGCGTTTATCGCGGGCGCTCTTGCAACGCTCGCTCATGCGCCGTTTCAGCTTACGCTTGTCTATGCCGTTTCAGCCTCCGTATTGCTGCTGTTGCTCGATGTTGCATAGACCCAGCCGCGCCGGCGCGGCGCGGCCTTTGTGGCCGGTTGGTTCTTCGGTTTCGGACATCTGCTGACGGGCCTCTATTGGGTGTCGTCGGCGTTCATGGTCGATAGCGACGCTTGGGGGCCGCTGTGGGGCGTGCCTGCCACCATCGCGCTCGCCGGCGGCCTCGCATTCTTTTTTGGGCTCGGAGCGCTGCTGGCGATCTCATTCTGGACGAGCGATCTGCGCCGGCTCGCTGTGTTTGCGGCTGCGTTTTTCGCCAGCGAGTGGTTGCGGGGGCATCTGTTCGGCGGCTTTCCCTGGCTCTTGCCGGCTTATGTCTGGACGCCCGGCGAGCCGGTTTCGCAGCTTGCGTCTGTAGTCGGCGCCTATGGCCTTTCGTTGTTGACGCTGCTTGCAGCGGCAGCGCCAGCTATGATTGCAACCAGCGAGGCGGGGGCGGGACGGCGCTTCGGGCCTGTGTTGGCCGCTGCTTTGGCTATCGGGATGGCGTGGGGGTGGGGCGCACAACGCCTTGCGGGCGCGCGCGTGGATCTTCCGGGCGCCCAGCCGATCGTGCGGGTCGCGGATTCCGGCTTCAGCCAGGCAGAGAAGTGGGAGAACCGGCCCGATCAGGAATGGCGCGTGCTGGCGCGTTATCTGGCGGCGAGCGGCCCGCCAAACGACGACAACGCGGCCTCGATTGTCATCTGGCCGGAGGGCGCAATCCCCGTCGTCAACTTTTTCCCTCTCGAGAATCCGAATTTTCTCGCCGCGATAGGGAGGGGCCTGGGAGATCGCGTCCTGATTGCCGGCTTGACGCGCCGCGAGCTTCGCCACGACGAGCTGCTCTACTTCAACTCGGCCGCCGTCATCGATGGCGTAAGCGGCGAGGCGCGCCTGAGCCAAGTCTACGACAAGAACCACTTGGTGCCGTTTGGCGAGTTCATCCCGCTCTGGTCGCTGGTGAGTTCGCTCAACATCGCGCCCCTCCAGCGCATCGGCGCAGGCTTTGAGCCTGGTCCGCCGCCGACGCGTTTGGTGGTGCCGGGCGCGCCGCCCGCCCTAGTTCTCATTTGTTATGAGGCGATTTTTCCGGGAATTGTTCCCCAGGGCGCTGACCGGCCTGGGTGGCTCGTGAGCGTCACCAACGACGCCTGGTTTGGCAATGGCAGCGGCCCCTACCAGCACTACGCGATGGCGCGCTTCCGGACGATCGAGGAGGGCTTGCCCATGGCGCGGGCCGCTTCCGGAGGGATATCGGCCATAATCGACTCGTACGGGCGGACCGTTCGTGCAACCAACGGGCGAAGCCTGTTTGCGGAGGCCCAGCTCCCCGCGGCGCTGCCTGAGACAATTTGGGCGCGCTGGGGCCAAGGTTTGGTCGGATTACTGCTTGTATTCGTGGCGGGGCTGAGGTTTTTGCCTTCCGGGCGTCGGCTGGGAGCCAAATAATCATGAACGACGAGCGGTCAGCGAACGCTGTCGATAAGAAAGTCGGCCAACGCGTTAGGTCTCGGCGTCTGGAAATAGGCATGAGCCAAGAACGGCTTGCGGAATTACTTGGCGTAACCTTCCAACAGGTCCAAAAATACGAGAAAGGCGTCAATCGAATAGCTGTGAGCCGCCTGCACGATATCGCCATTGCGCTGGAAATGCCGCCCGCGCGGTTTTTCGAGGGGCTAAGCCCGCGCATGGGGGTCGCCGAGGGCCAGCAGGATTATGTCGATGACGCCCTGGCGACGCCGGAGGGAGCGCAGCTGATTGCGCTGTTTGCCTCAATCAGGAGCCCGCGCGTGCGCAAGCGCGTGCTGGAGTTGGTTAAGGCGCTCACCGACGAAGCGTCTGATGGCGGGCGATAGCCGCCAACGGCGCTTGATCGTTTGCACTTTCGCGCGGTTGTCCCTTATGAGAGCCGCTTCCCAATCAAACCGGCCCGGAGAAACCGTGTGAGCAGAAGCAACTACGTCTTCACCAGTGAAAGCGTCTCCGAGGGCCATCCCGATAAGGTGGCTGATAGAATTTCCGACACCGTGGTGGATGCCTTCATCGCCGCCGACCCCGAAGCGCGGGTGGCGTGCGAAACTATGGTGACGACCAATCGCATCATCCTGGCGGGGGAGGTGCGGGCGGGACAGCCCGGCAAATCCAAGGCCGAGAACAAGGCGTTCACCAAGGAGATCATCGCCTCGCTGCAACCCAAGGTGCGCGCCGCGGTAAAGGACATTGGCTACGCGCAGAAGGGCTTTCATTGGGAAAAGGCGCGCTATGCCTGCTACCTGCACGGCCAATCCGCGCATATCGCCCAAGGCGTGGATTCTTCGGCGAAGAAGGATGAAGGCGCCGGCGATCAAGGCATCATGTTTGGTTACGCCTGCAGCGAGACGCCGGAGCTCATGCCCGCGACGCTGCAATATTCTCACAACATCCTGAAGCGCTTGGCGGAAGCGCGCCATTCGGGAGAGCGGCCCGAGCTTGAGCCCGACGCCAAGAGCCAGGTTACGCTGCGCTACGAAAACGGAAAGCCGGTCGAAGTCCTGGCGATCGTCGTGAGCCATCAGCACACCAAGAAGCTCGGCGACAAGAACTACTCGCAAGCGCGTTTCGCGGAATTGGTGAAGCCATATGCGCTTTCGGTGTTCCCCGCAGGCTTGGTCACGAAGAGAACCAAGTGGCACATCAACCCGACGGGCAAATTCGAAATCGGCGGCCCTGACGGTGACTCCGGGCTGACCGGGCGCAAGATCATTGTCGACACCTATGGCGGCGCTGCACCGCACGGCGGAGGCGCTTTCTCGGGCAAGGATCCAACCAAGGTGGACCGCTCAGCCGCGTACGCCTGCCGGTACCTGGCGCGCAACGTGGTTGCAGCTGGCTTGGCCGAGCGCTGCACCATTCAAATCAGCTACGCCATCGGCGTGGCGGCGCCGACGAGCTTTTACGTCGACCTCCACGGCGCCGATACGATTGATCCCGCGATCCTTGAGAAGGCGTTGCCCGAGATGATGGGCGGCTGCACGCCGCGCGCCATCCGCACGCATCTCGAGCTCAACCGCCCGATCTATGCACGCAGCGCCGCCTACGGCCACTTCGGCCGTCAGCCGGACAACGAAGGCGGTTTCACCTGGGAGCGCAGCGATTTGGTGGAGGAGTTGCGCCGCCTCGCGTAGGCTGGGGCGATGTCGGCCTCGCTCAGCCTTGATCCAAATCTTGTGCGCTACCTCGCGCACGCAAATCCGCCCGAGAATTCCGCAGCCGCGCGATGCCGCGCGGAGACGGCCGCGCTTGGCGGCGTTGCGCGCATGCAGATCAGCGCCGAGCAGGGCGCCTTCATGGCTCAGCTTGTGCGGATTGCCGGCGCCAGGCGTGCGTTCGAAATCGGGGTTTTCACCGGCTACTCTGCGCTCGTCACCGCGCTCACGCTGAAGGACATGCATCCCCATGGGGGCGCGCGCCTGCTGGCCTGCGACATCTCCGACGAGTGGGCGGCGAAGGCCCGCGGCTATTGGCGCGAAGCTGGCGTCGATGATGTGATCGAGCTTGTGGTGGCGCCCGCTTTGGAAACCCTGGGCGCTCGCATTGCCGCCGGCGAAAGCGGCGCCTACGACTTCGGCTTCATCGACGCCGACAAGACCGGCTACGATGCTTACTACGAACGCGGCTTGAAATTGCTGCGCCCCGGCGGGGTCATGTTGTTCGATAATGTGCTGTGGTCGGGCGCCGTCGCTGATCCCGCGGACACGAGGCCGGATACAACCGCGCTGCGGGCGATCGCGCAGAAGGCCAAGGCGGACTCGCGCGTGCACGCTGTGATGACCTCTATCGGCGACGGCCTGCTGATGTGTTTGAAGCGGTGAACCGGTGGGCAAGTTGAAGGCCAACGTCATTCTTGGCGCCTTGCTCCTTGTCGGCGCCGCCGTTACCGCGCTGTATTGGTGGAGTTACTTCTCGGGCGGGGAGGTGAGGCTGACCGATGAGCGCTGGTACACGGCGTTTGAATCGAGTTTCCCGATCGCCGATGGCTGGATGGCGTTGTGCATGACCTGTGCTGGCGCCGGGCTCATCCTGAACCGTCCCTGGGCCCGGCCGGCCGGGCTCATGGCAGGTTCTGCGCTGATCTATCTTGCGGCAATGGACATTACCTTCAACGTCAACAATGGCCTGTATGCGCTGGCCAGCGCCGGCCTTGCGATGAAGTTCGAAATGCTCATCAACGCCGTCAGCGCCGCGCTCGGCGTCTGGTCCATCGCCGCCTGCTGGCCGCGCGCCGGGAAAACCTAGGACACCATCCGTCCCAGCTGGCCGCGTTGCGTCTGGAAGCGACCGGGTCTAATCACGCGCCTTCCTTCCCCATGATTCCCCAGGAGCGCCCCATGGCTCGCGCAAAGATCGCCCTCATCGGTTCCGGCATGATCGGGGGCACGCTGGCCCACATCGCCGCACGTGACGAGCTGGGCGATGTGGTGCTGTTCGACGTGGTCGAAGGCGTGCCGCAGGGCAAAGGGCTCGACATCGCCGAAGCTTCGCCCGTGTTCGGCAAGGATAGCGCGCTCAAGGGCGCCAACGATTATGCCGGCATCGCGGGCGCCGATGTGTGCATCGTCACGGCCGGCGTGCCGCGCAAGCCCGGCATGAGCCGCGACGATCTCCTGGGAATCAATCTCAAGGTGATGAAGGCGGTGGGCGAGGGGATCGCCCAACACGCGCCGAATGCGTTCGTCATCTGCGTCACCAATCCGCTCGACGCCATGGTCTGGGCGCTGCGCCAGTTCTCCAAGCTGCCGCACAACAAGGTCGTCGGCATGGCCGGCGTGCTCGACAGCGCGCGCTTCCGCTACTTCCTGGCGGAGGCGTTCAATGTCAGCGTGGAGGATGTCACCGCCTTCGTGCTCGGCGGCCACGGCGACACCATGGTTCCGCTGGTGCGCTACTCCACCGTTGCGGGCATTCCGCTGCCCGACCTCGTCAAGATGGGCTGGATATCGCAAGACAAGCTCGACAGCATCGTCCAGCGCACGCGCGACGGCGGCGCCGAAATCGTCAATCTGCTGAAGACCGGCTCCGCCTTCTATGCGCCGGCGGAGAGCGCGATGCAGATGGCGAAATCCTATCTGCGCGATAAGCGCCGCCTGCTGCCGTGCGCGGCCAATCTCAGCGGCCAATATGGCCTCAGCGACATTTATGTCGGCGTGCCCTGCATCATCGGCAAGAACGGCGTGGAGAAGGTGGTCGAGATCGAACTCGGCCCCGAAGAACGCGCCATGTTCGACAAATCCGTCAACGCCGTGAAGGGCTTGGTCGAGGCGTGCAAGGGCATCGATCCCAGCGTGGGCTGAGGTTCAACGAACGGCAGCGCGATGCAAAAGGAACGGTTACTCGCTTTCACCGACGGCGTTCTCGCCATCGTCATCACCATCATGGTGCTTGAACTGCGGCCGCCGCATGAGGTCACGCTGGCGGGCCTTGGCGCCGTTGCTCCGGTCTTCCTCGCCTACGTGCTGAGCTTCATCTATCTGGCGATTTACTGGAACAATCATCATCACATGATGGTCACCGTGGAGCGCGTAAATGGCGCCATCCTTTGGGCCAACATGCATCTCTTGTTCTGGCTTTCCCTCGTGCCGTTTACGACGGCTTGGTTCGGAGAAACCGGCGGCGCGATGTGGCCGACGGTCGTCTATGGCGCATCTCTGCTCGCCGCGGCGTTGGCCTATTACATCCTGCAAACACTGATCGTTCGCAGTCACGGCCCCGGTCATATGCTCAAGCGCGCCATCGGATGGGACTGGAAGGGTACGCTTTCGCCAGTTTTCTACCTCATCGGCATTGCCGCTTCCTTCGCAGATCCACGCTTTGGCTATGCGATGTACATTCTCGTCGCGATCATTTGGCTTGTCCCCGACAGACGCATTGAGCGGGCGTTGACCGCACCGTGACCCATACCGTGGGTCCTCAAAACTCCGCGTCCACCGCCTCGCATAGAAAGCGCATCACGGGCGCGGCGTCCTTGTAGGCGGCGGCGACCGCATCGACGAATTTCGGCGAGGCGGCGTCCGTTTCGCTTGAATCGTGCATGACAAAGAAGCTCTTGCGCTTCAAATCCTCGATCATCGGATGATCGGGAGCAAAGCCCTTGGGAGGGCGCGAGAGTGAATCGCCATGATCGCTCAGTCCGCCGAACGTGGAGAGCACGCTCTTGGCCGATTTCGCTTTCGCCCACGCCTTGGACTCTTCGGCGATGGCGCTGCGGATTTTCGCAAGCGCAGGCGGGTCGGGCATCCACACGCCGCCGCCGAACAAAACCTCCTTGGGCGCCAGGTGCAGATAATAGCCGGGCGCATGCGCATCCTTGGCGCGTTCGTGCCGAAAATGCGCGGAGGCGTGCGTCTTGTAGGGACTCTTGTCCTTGGAGAAGCGCACGTCGCGGTGGATGCGAAACATCGAGCCGCCATTGGGGCGCGGGTCAGCGCGGAAGTGAGGGGAGATCTTCTGTAGCTTTGGCGCCAGTGCGGCGATGAAGTCCGACATCGGCGCCTGCACGATTTCGCGATAGCGCGCCTTGTTGGCCTCGAACCATTCGCGATCATTGTTTTTGGCCAGATCGCGGAAGAACTTGAAGAAGTCCTGGAAAAGCCCTGGAACGCCATGGCGGCCATCCTCTTCGCGGCCTGCCGGGATGCGAGCGCCGCCTTGCATCCATGCGGCTTCGAGCGTCATCACTCAAGGGCTAACGCGTTGCGGGCATGCCATGGCGCCCTGCGCGGCGAGCGGCTAACAAGGCACCATGACCCTTGGCCCCACGCTCACCACCGAACGCCTTATCCTGCGCCCGCCGAGCCAGGATGATTTCGACGCCTTCGCCGCGATGGCTGGGGAAGAAGACACCATGCGTTTCATCGGCGGCACGGCGCCGCGGAGCGCGGCGTGGCGCAGCTTGTCGTCGCTGGCGGGTTCATGGGCGCTGTTGGGCTATTCGATGTTTTCGGTCATCCGCCGCGACACCGGCGAATGGATTGGGCGTCTGGGGCCTTGGCAGCCCGGCGGAGACGGGAATGGCTGGCCGGGGCGCGAGGTCGGTTGGGGTTTGAAGAGAGCCGCGATGGGGCAGGGCTACGCCGCCGAGGGCGCCGCAGCCGCCATCGATTGGGCGTTTGACGCTTTGGGTTGGGATCACGTGATCCACTGCATCGATAAAGCTAACGCGCCCTCCATCGCATTGGCGCTGCGCCTCGGATCGCGGCTCGAGCGAGAGGACGTCGCGCTTCCTGCGCCATTCGCTCACCTCAAGTGCGACATTTATGGCCAATCAAAATCGGCGTGGAAGGCCCGCCGCGGCGCCTGATCCGTCGCTTGGCGCTTGCATCTGGCGCCGCCGTCCGCAAATTCGTTCCAGGTGTTTTGGGGGTGGGTATGAAGATCATTGCACTGAGCTTGGCGGCGCTCGCGCTCGCCTCGGCGGCGAACGCGCAGCAGCAGCCACAGGGCTATGTGCAAGCGATTGATCCCACCAGGGCCCAAGCGGAAACGACCGCGCTCTCGCCGGGGCAGCAACGGACAATCGACAGGCTGCAGGCGGCGGCTCTGGCAAGTGATCACGCCTACGAGATCGTCGAAAGCCTCGTCACCGAAGTTGGGCCGCGTTTGGCGGCCTCTGACGCGGAAGCGCGCGCGCGTGATTGGGCGGTGGCGATGCTGCGCGCCGACGGCTTCACCAATGTCCACATTGAGCCGTTCACGATCCCGTATTGGGACGCGACGCGTGAGGAAGCCCGCATCGTGTCGCCCGGCAGCGAGCGGCCAATGGTTTCGGTCGCTCTGGGCGGGTCCCCTTCAACGCCTGCGGGCGGGCTTGAAGGCGAGATCGTGCGCTTCGCCGACATGGCCGCGCTCGAGGCGGCGCCTGACGCTTCGGTGGCGGGCCGCATTGTGTTCATCGATGAGCACATGATCGCGACGCAAGATGGTTCCGGCTACGGCGCGGCCGTGCGCAAACGCGGGCGTTGCGCGCCCGTCGCGCAAGGGAAGGGCGCTTTGGCCTGCATCATCCGCTCCGTTGGCACGGACGTGCATCGCTTCGCGCACCAGGGCGGCTCATCGCGGCAGCAGGATGGCGCGTCGTTGCCGGCAATGGCGATTTCACCGGCGGATGCGGACGTGCTGGCCCGTCTTGCCGCGCATGGACAGGTGCGCGTGCGCATGGTGATCGAAGCTGAGATGCGCGATGATGCGCCATCGGGCAATGTCATTGCCGAAATCCGTGGCCGCGAGCGGCCTGATGAGATCGTCTTGCTCGCCGCTCACCTGGATTCTTGGGATTCCGGACAGGGCGCTATCGATGATGGCGCAGGCGTGGCCATTATCAGCGCTGCAGCGCGGTTGATCCGCGACTTGCCGCGCCGTCCGCGCCGCACCATCCGCATTCTGCTGGCCGGCTCGGAAGAAAATGGCGTCCATGGCGGGGCGGCCTACGGCGCCGCTCACGCCGACGAAATGCACATTGTTGCGTCCGAGAGTGATTTTGGGGCGGGCCGCATCTGGCGCTTCGCATCGGCGTTCGACGAGGCGGCGCTTCCGCATGCGCGTGCGATCCGGCAAGCGCTTTCCCCGCTTGACGTCATCATGGGCGGCAATGAGGCGGGCGGCGGCGCCGACATCAGCAGCATTGGCGAAAGTGGCGCTCCGTTTGTCGATCTTGATCAAGACGGGATGGACTATTTCAACCACCACCACACTCCCGATGACACGCTCTACGCGATCGATCCGGCCGCGCTTCGGCAGAACGTGGCCGCATGGGCGACGTTCGTCTACCTTGCGGCGGACACCGATTGGGTGTTTGCGCGCCCGCGCTAGAACCAGCCCGCATTGCGCAGCGCACGCACGTTGGGCCGGCTGACGAGCGCTTCGACGCCGCCCTTCAGCAGCAAGACCGCGCGGTCTCCTTCGCGCCGCGCGCCTTCGACGGCGTCGCGGGCGACCCACCAAGAGCGATGCGTTTGCATGCCTTCGACGCCCTCAAGTTCTGCGATGGCGTCTGAGAGCCGCATGAGGATGAGGTCGCTGCCCCTTGAGGTGTGCAGGCGCAGATAATGATCCTCCGCCGAGACGGCGTAGAGTTCTGCGCCCCTGAGCTTGGCCGGAAGCCGATCGAGGAAACGGATCGGGGCAGGTGAGGCGCCGGCCTCGGGACCATGGGTCTCGCGCCCTGGCCAGTTTACCGCCACCATGATCGCCGTCATCGCCGCCGATATGACCAACACGCTTGGGAAGAGCTGCACGAACGACGGCAGCTGCATGCCGGCGGCGCGGAACAGCGCGCCATAGGCCTCGACCAGGATGGTGATCGGCGCCGCAATCACCACCGCCAGCACCGCGCCGAACAGCCAGCGGCTCATTGTGGCGCGGGGAATGAACGCCACCAATCTGCTGAGCGCGTGCCCCACGAGAGCGCCGCCGAGCATCATCGGAACCCAGAACGCCAGACGCGCCGCCATAGGCAGGTCGTGAGTGTCCATGGCGCCGGCAAGCGCCAGGAACACGCCGGCAGCGGTGGAAATCGAGAGATTGCGCGCCCAGTCGCGCCAGTTCGCCGCTGTCATTCGCGAAGCGCCAACCGCCGCAGCCTGGTTTTGGCGCATGGATCGGTCCTGTTCACGTAGATGCGGCCGCACCGAGGTCTCCGGCGTGAGAGGGCTGAGCAATCAGACCCGGAGGCGAACCATGGAACAAGTCAAGCGGCAACCCAAATGGCCAGGCTGGCTCGTGCAGGCGGCTGCGTTTGCGGTCATGGCGGTCGCGCTCTCGCCAATTGCGCCCGACCTCACGGCCGGGTTCGGCGATGCACGCCCGCACGCGCCCAATTTCGCGCTCTGGGGCCGGCTTGGTCCGCAGGTTCAGATTCACATCATCGCCGCGCTTGCCGCCTTGGTCATCGGCTGTGTCATCCTGGCCCTGCCTAAGGGCAGGGGCCCGCACAGGGTGCTCGGCTGGGCCTGGGTCGCCGCCATGGGGATAACGGCGGTTTCGAGCCTTTTCATCACCGGCCTTAGCGGCAACTCCTACTCTTTGATCCATTTGCTTACCGGTTGGACCATCATCGCGCTGCCGATGGGGATCGTGGCGATCCGCAATCGCAGGCTTGAGTGGCACAAGCGCGCCATGACCGGCATGTTCGTCGGCGGCCTCCTGGTGGCGGGCTTGCTGACGTTCCTTCCCGGCCGCTTTATGTTCCAACTTTTCTTCGGCTGAAGCGGCTGCGCGCCTGTTCCGCGCGCTGAGAATCCCAATTAGAAGCGGGCGGGCCGATGCCAAGCCTGCTGCGCAACGTCGCTGCGCTCATCGCAGCCGTCACCATCCTGCAACTCGCGGGCGGATTGCTCGGCGTGCGCTTGCCGCTTGCCTTCATTGAAGACGGACATTCGCGCACCGCGCTCGGCCTCGTCGCCGCCTCGTACTCGGCGGGTTTCATGATGGGCGCGATGATCGCCACCTTTCTGTTCGCACGCGTCGGTCACATCCGCGTCTATGCGGCCTGCGCGGCGATTTTCGCGGCGGCGACATTGGCGCTTCATTTCAGCGCCGACGTCTGGGCTTGGGGCGTCGCGCGCATGGTCGCCGGAATCGCCGTCGCCTTGTTGTTCGCGGCCGTCGAGAGCTGGATGAGCTTTTCCATTTCGCCGAACCAGCGCGGTGAAGTGATGAGCCTCTACATGGTGTTGACCAAAGGCGCGCTGGCGGTAGGCCCATTCCTGGCGTTCGGGTATGCGCCCGCTGCGCCCGAGCCGTGGATGATTGCCGCCGCGCTCGCCGCCCTCTCGATGGTGCCGATCTGCTTCACATCGACGCTGCAACCCGATCCGCCGAAAGCGCAGCCGCTTGCGCTTGTCGAACAGTTCGCAACTGCGCCCGCTGCTGTGATCGGCAGCTTTGGCGCCGGGCTCGTCAATGGCGGCGTGCTTGCGCTGGCGCCGCTCTATGCAGCGCAGCACTATGGTCCGGGCGCGGCAGCGCAATTCTACTCCGCCGCCTTCACCGGATCACTCTTGCTGCAATGGCCGGCCGGGCGCATGTCCGATCGCATGGACCGGCGGCTCGTGATCGCCGCCCTGGCTGCGTTGGCGGCTGCGGCGTCTTTCGCGCTCGCACTCTGGAGCGGGCGGCTCTCCATCTTGTCGGCGGGCGCCTTGTTTTTCACCTGGGGCGCCGGAGCGCTTTCCTTCTATGGCGTCGCGGTGGCGCACATGGCTGACCGCGCGGAGCCTGGAAAGCTCGCGCAATCGGCGGCGGGGCTTTTGTTCGTGTGGGCGGCGGGCTCCATCATTGGGCCGCTGATCATGGGGCCGCTGGTCGATCTGTTTGGCATTGCGGGCATGTTCTGGTTTGCAGGCGCGGCGGCGGCATTGGTGTGCGCCGCCATGTTCTGGCGCCGCAACGCGCGTGAAGCGGCGGTGCTGAAGGAAGAATACGCCCCACAGCTCGGCGCCAGCGTCGCCGGCGGTGAGATCGCTTATGCTGAGGACAAACCCACGCCCTAGCGGGGTTGCTGGCGCGGGCGGCGCCCTTGTAAGAGGGAACTGATTCAAGGGGCCGGTATGAACATCCACGAATATCAAGGCAAAGCTGTCCTGAAGAGCTTCGGCGTGCCGGTTCCGCGCGGCTATCCTGCATTTTCCGCCGACGAAGCGGTTGAGGCGGCGGCGCAGCTGGGCGGCGCCGTCTGGGCGGTGAAGAGCCAGATTCACGCTGGCGGGCGCGGCAAGGGCAAGTTCAAAGAGCCCGAGGCTGGCGAAAAGGGCGGCGTGCGCATCGCCTTCAAGCCGGAAGATGTCGGCCTCTATGCGCAACAAATGCTTGGCCACACCTTGGTGACGTTGCAGACCGGCCCCGCCGGGCGCGTGGTCAAGCGCGTCTATGTCGAAGAGGGCGTGAAGATCGCCAAAGAATTCTACCTCTCCGCGCTGGTTGATCGCGAGCAGGGGCGTGTCGCTTTCGTGGTGTCGCAGGCCGGCGGCATGAACATCGAGGAAGTCGCCCACGACACGCCCGAGAAAATCACGACCGTGGGTATTGATCCTCTCGCGGGCCCAACGGCCGCCGACACGGGCAAAGTGTCGGCCACGCTTGGCCTCTCCGGCGATCTCGCCGCGCAGTGCGATGATCTGGTTCGCAAGCTCTACACAGCCTTCACCAAGAGCGACATGAGCCTCCTGGAAATCAATCCGCTCATCGTCACCGAAGATGGCAAGCTGATGTGCGCCGACGCCAAGGTCGGTTTCGATTCTAACGCCGCCTTCCGCCATCCTGAATGGGCTGAGCTGCGCGATCTGGGCGAAGAGGATGAGCGGGAGATTGAGGCGTCGAAATACGATCTCTCTTACATCGCTCTCGATGGCGAGATCGGCTGCCTCGTAAATGGCGCGGGCCTGGCCATGGCGACCATGGACATCATCAAGCTGTTCGGCGCCGAACCGGCGAATTTCCTCGACGTCGGCGGCGGCGCCGACAAAGACAAGGTGGAAGCCGCGTTTAAGATCATTCTCGCCGACCCGAAGGTGAGGGGCATCCTGGTCAACATTTTCGGCGGCATTGCGCGTTGCGACGTGATCGCGGCCGGCGTCATCGAGGCGGTGAAAGCGGTTGGCCTCAGCGTGCCCTTGGTCGTGCGCCTGGAAGGCACCAATGTCGAAGAAGGCAAGCGCATTATCGGCGACAGCGGCCTCAACGTCATCAGCGCCGACGATCTCGAAGACGCGGCGCGAAAGATTGTGGCCGCTGTGAAGGGGTAGGCGCGTCCCACGCTCACAAATCCTTCGGATAAGCGTCACAAAAGTTCAGCAAAATCGAAATATCCCCGCGCCGGTCGCGATCGGAGCGGGGCGCATATGCGGTTGGCGTTTGTGGCGGGCGTGTTGGCGCTCATGTGTGCGGTGGGCGTTGCCCATGCGCAGACCATCGCGCCGCGGGGCGACGCCCTGATCATGGCGGCCTGCTTCAATGGCGATCCCGCCCGCATCGAGCCTGCCGCGCGCGCTGCTGGCGGCGCCCCGGCGGCAGGGCAGGGCTTCGCCGACTCCCACGCCGGCATTGAGCGCGCACGCCATCGCGGCGTATGGAGCAGCACCGCGGGCTGGACGCTCGGCTACAGCGAGGGCGAACTCGCCGGCGCGCCCGCACGCTCCTGTTACGGCGAACAATCGAGTCAAACCGTCGATGGCCTGCTTGCTGAAATAGCGGGGCGCTGGCCGCTCTATGCCGTCATGCGTCCGACCGCGAGCGCTTCAGGCCGCGGTGTGCGGGAAACTTACGCCGCCAGCATTCAGGGCGAAGACGCGCTTGTCATCGTCGAGTGGGAAGGTCCGCGTGAGCAGGCCTTTCCATCGGTTGCGGTCATCACGTTCCCGCGCCAAAGCACGGCGTCCGCCGTGCGCGCGCCTGCGCTCTAGCGCTGCCGTTCGGCGTAGAGACGGGCCAGTTCCGGCTCGTTTGCATCCGCCACAGCCTGTTCCAGCGCCGCGTTGCGGCATTCATTGATGGCGCGCCGCGCTGCCGGCCCAGGCCGCTGCATCGCATCCACTTCGCACGCGCGCATCGCCGCATAACGCAACCGGCTCAGCAGCGAGGCGGCGTCTTCGGTGCGGTTGAGATCGAGATCCTCATAATTCACTGAAATCGCTTGCGCGGGCGCATCCTGTCCCTGCGCTGCGGCCACACCGGCGCTGGCCATAAGTGCAAATCCAGCTGCGATCAGAAGGCCTTCATGGGGGCGTTCTTCCGCGCTTTTTTCTTCAACCCCGGCCGCGCCCGCCTTGCGTCACGCAACCGTCATTGTCATGTCACAGTCATGTCACAAAAGCTTCATTCGAGCGCCCTGTAAAGCGCCCGCGCCCGCAGCGGCTGCATTTTTCTGGTCACAATTGTGTATGGCCGCCCGGCGCAGCGCATTGATTAAGCGAAGATTAACCGCCCTGGCGGCCGTCCCTTGCCGGCCCTAGGATGCGGGCGCCGCCTGCGCGGCTGAGGAGGGCAAGATGATCGGCTATGTCACGCTCGGCACCAACGACTTGGCGCGGGCTGCGAGCTTCTATGACAAGATCGCCGCCGAGCTGGGCGTTGGCCGCATGTTTGACAACGAGACCTTCATCGCCTGGGGCGTGCCCGGCGGCGGCGCTGGGATTGGCCTCACCAAGCCGTATGACGGCAACGCCGCCACCGTCGGCAACGGCGTCATGGTCGCACTCGAATGCAAGAGCCGCGAGCAGGTCGACAAGATCTACAATCTCGCCCGCTCGCTCGGCGCCGCCGACGAGGGCGGTCCTGGCGAACGCTTCCCTGGATTTTACGCCGCTTACTTCCGCGATCCCGACGGCAACAAGCTCAACGCTTTCATCATGGGCTGAAGGCCGGCAGCGCGCGGGGACTCACCTGAGCGATCCTGGCGCGTTTGCATCTGCCGATGCGGGCGGTTAGGACGCTCACCGCTCTGTTTCAAAGGCCGATTCTTTCAAACGCCGACTCTGGGGGCAGCTCTCCTTGTCCATTCTCGTCAACGCCGCCACGCGCGTCATTTGCCAGGGCTTCACCGGCAAGAACGGCACGTTCCACTCCGAAGCCGCGATTGCCTACGGCACGAAGATGACGGGCGGCGTCAGTCCGGGGAAGGGCGGGCAATCCCATCTCGGCCTGCCTGTGTTCAATTCGGTGGCGGAAGCCAAGGAAAAAGCCGGCGCCGACGCAACCGTGATTTACGTGCCGCCCCCGTTTGCGGCCGCTGCGATCGAGGAAGCGATCGACGCCGAAATTCCGTTCATCGTTTGCATCACGGAGGGCATTCCCGTGCTCGACATGGTGCGGGTGAAGGCGAAGCTGCAAAAATCGAAATCGCTGCTGCTGGGTCCGAACTGCCCCGGCATTCTGACGCCTGGCGAATGCAAGATTGGCATCATGCCGGGCTCGATCTTCCAGAAGGGCAAAGTTGGCATTCTTTCCCGCTCGGGCACGCTGACTTACGAAGCCGTGTTCCAGACCACCAACGAGGGCCTTGGACAAACGACGGCGGTCGGCATTGGCGGTGATCCCGTGAAGGGCATGGAATTCATCGATGTGCTTGAGCGTTTCCTCGCCGACGACGAAACACAGGCGATCATCATGATCGGCGAAATCGGCGGGTCCGCCGAGGAGGACGCGGCGCAATTTCTCGCAGACGAGAAAAAGAAGGGCCGCTGGAAGCCGACAGTCGGCTTTATCGCTGGCCGCACCGCTCCCCCTGGACGGCGCATGGGTCATGCCGGCGCCATTATCTCCGGCGGCAAGGGCGACGCGCCTTCCAAGATCGCTGCACTCGAAGCCGCCGGCATCAAGGTCGCGCCACACCCCGCCGCGCTCGGGCGCACCATGGCCGAACTGCTGAAAGACTGAGCGTGCGTCAGGCCTGCGCTAATGCAGGCCTTCAATCCTTAACCGACGCACTTTAGAAGGAGCGCCGCTGCGGTTCCGCGCCTACATTTTTGTTGCGGTTCCGTATTTTGCGAGAGGTTCCATGGCGGACAACGCCCGCAGCTTGCCCAATGTCGCCATGCTCGAAACGAGCTTCCTCTACGGCGCGAACGCGACGTTCGTGGAGCAGATGCACGAGAAATTTCTGAACGATCCCAGCTCTGTAGATGCAGGCTGGCGGGCGTTCTTCGAACATCTCCACGATGATCCGGGCGCGGTGCGCGCCGCGGTCAGCGGGCCGTCCTGGTATCGCGCTGAGCTGGCTCAGCCGCAGACGACCGAGACCACCAAGCTCATGGACGGAAATTGGGCTGGCCTCGCCGCAAGGCTGGAGCAGAAGACGGCCGCTCGGCTGGTCGGCGCCTCAGCTCAGGACGTGCAGCAGGCCACGCGCGATTCAGTGCGCGCGCTGATGATGATCAGGGCCTATCGCATGCGCGGCCACTTGGCCGCCAATCTCGATCCGCTCGGCATTGAGGTCCGGCCTCCGGCGCCGGATCTCGATCCCGCGAGCCATGGCTTTGGCCCTGCCGACCTTGACCGGCCGATCTTCATCGACGGCGTGCTCGGCATGCAGATGGCCACCGTCAACGAGATGCTGGCGATCCTGCGCCGCACTTATTGCGGCACGTTCGGCATCGAGTTCATGCACATCACCGATCCAGGCGAGAAGTCCTGGATACAAGAGCGCATTGAAGGGCCGGACAAAGAAATCGCATTCACGCCTGAGGGCAAGCGGTCGATCCTGAAGAAACTGATCGAAGGCGAGGCGTTCGAGAAGTTCGTGCATCGCCGCCATCCGGGAACCAAGCGCTTCGGCATCGACGGCGGCGAGGCCATGCTGCCTGCGCTGGAGCAGATCATCAAACGCGGCGGCGCCCTCGGCGTGCAGGAGATCGTGCTTGGCATGGCCCACCGCGGCCGTCTCAATGTTCTCGCCGCAGTGATGGGCAAGCCCTACCAGGCGATCTTTCACGAGTTCCAGGGCGGCTCGGCCACGCCCGACGATGTGCTCGGTTCGGGCGACGTGAAGTATCACCTCGGCGCGTCGTCGGATCGCGCCTTCGACGGCAACAATGTCCACCTCTCGCTGACCGCAAATCCCAGCCATCTCGAAATCGTCAATCCGGTCGTCCTCGGCAAGGCGCGCGCCAAGCAGGCCAAGCGCGCGACATGGACCGAGGAGGGCGAAGCGCTGCACGAGCTGCGCGCGCGCGTGATGCCGTTGCTCATTCACGGCGACGCCGCCTTCGCGGGGCAGGGCGTGGTCGCCGAGTGTTTCGCGCTCTCGGGCCTGCGCGGCTATCGCACCGGCGGCACGATGCATTTCATCATCAACAACCAGATCGGGTTCACCACGGCGCCGCATTATTCGCGCTCAAGCCCGTATCCTTCGGATGTTGCGTTGATGGTGCAGGCGCCGATCATGCACGTGAACGGCGACGATCCCGAGGCGGTCGTTTTCGCCGCGAAGGTCGCCACTGAATATCGCCAGCTGTTCGGCAAGGACGTTGTCATCGACATGTTCTGCTATCGCCGCTTCGGCCACAACGAAGGCGACGACCCAACGATGACGCAGCCGATCATGTATCGGCGGGTGAAGGATCAGCCAACGACGGTGGCCATCTACGCAGAGCGCTTGGTCAAGGAAGGCGTCGTCACCCAGGACGAAGTCGATGGCTGGATCGGCGATTTCAACGCTTTCCTTGATCGTGAATTCGACGCGGGCAAGAGCTATCGCGCCAACAAGGCAGATTGGCTCGATGGCGTCTGGTCAGGTTTCGCCTTGCCCGCCGATGATGATCGCCGCGGAAAAACCGAAGTGCCGATGGAGCGGTTGCGCAGCCTCGGCGCCCGCATCACCGAAATTCCGCGTGATTTCGACATGCACAAGACGGTGCAGCGCGTCATCGAAACACGGCGTAAGGCGATCGACGAAGGTCACGGCGTGGATTGGGCGCTGGCCGAACACTTGGCGTTCGCCACGCTGCTCGATGAAGGCTTCAATGTGCGCCTGTCCGGCCAGGATTCCTGCCGCGGCACCTTCAGCCAGCGGCACTCGCATTTTGTCGATCAGCAGACGGAAGAGCGCTACACGCCGCTCAACCACATGCGCCAGGGCCAGGCGCACTACGAAGTGATTGACTCGCTGCTCTCGGAAGAAGCCGTGCTCGGGTTCGAGTACGGCTATACGCTCGCCGATCCCAAGACGCTGACGCTCTGGGAAGCCCAGTTCGGCGATTTCGTGAATGGCGCGCAAGTTGTGATCGATCAGTTCATTTCATCGGGCGAGCGCAAGTGGCTGCGCATGTCGGGGCTCGTGATGCTCCTCCCGCACGGTTACGAAGGGCAGGGGCCGGAACACTCCTCCGCGCGCATCGAACGCTTCCTGCAGGAATGCGCCGAGGACAATATGCAGGTCGTGAACTGCACGACGCCGGCTAATTATTTCCATGCGCTGCGCCGGCAGATGCACCGCGACTTCCGCAAGCCGTTGATCGTGTTCACGCCGAAATCCCTTTTGCGCCACAAGAAATGCGTTTCAACGCTCGCCGACATGGCTGATGGCTCATCTTTCCATCGCGTTCTGTGGGATGACGCTCAGCTTCAAAACGGCAACACGGCGATTGCGCTCAAGCCGGACGCCGAAATCCGCCGCGTGGTGATGAGCGCCGGCAAGGTCTATTACGATCTGCTCGATGAGCGCGAGAAGCGCGGGCTCAATGATGTCTATCTGCTCCGTCTGGAGCAATTCTATCCCTGGCCGGTGAAGTCGGTGATGACCGAACTCGCGCGTTTCCCCAATGCCGAACTGGTTTGGTGCCAGGAGGAGCCCAAGAACATGGGCGCGTGGAGCTTTGTCGATCCCTGGATCGAGCTCACGCTTGAAAAGATGCACATCAGCGCCAAGCGCGCCCGTTACGCGGGCCGTCCGGCGAGCGCGTCCACCGCCGCGGGGCAGATGTCCAAGCACCTCAAGGAACTGGAGCAATTTCTTGAGGACGCGCTCGGATGAGCATGATGATCGCGTCCTGCCATTGCGGCGCAGTCCGCTTCGAGGCGGAAGAGCCCGAATGGGTGCTCGATTGCAACTGCTCCCATTGCCGGCTCTATGGCGGGCTGTGGGCTTATTACCCGCAGCGAGACGTGCATTTCGCGAGCCCGCCCGACACGTTTGTCTATATGTGGGGCGATCGCGAGCTGGAGTTTCACCACTGCCGCACCTGCGGATGCGCCACGCACACCACCGAATTCGGCAACAGCGACGCTGACCGGATAGCCGTCAATGCGCGGCTGATGCGCGGGCTCGATCCCAAGCGCGTGCGGCTCGTTCAGAAGAACAATGGCAATGACGGCGTGTTTTGGACCAAGTCCGATTCACCTGTCTTGCCCAGTCATGATGCGCCCACCAGCAACACGAAGTGATATGAAATGACCGATATCGTAGTGCCGGCCCTCGGCGAAAGCGTTTCCGAAGCAACCGTCGCCAAATGGATGAAGAAAGCCGGCGACTCCATCCGCAAGGATGAGACCCTGGTTGAGCTGGAGACTGATAAGGTTTCCGTCGAGGTCTCGGCGCCGGAGGCCGGCGTATTGAGCGAGATCGTCGCTGGCGAAGGCGCGACTGTCACGATCGGCGCGCTTCTTGGCCGCATGGGCGGGGCAGGGGCGCAGCCTGCGCCGCCGCAGCCAAAAGCCGAGGCCTCCAAGCCAGCGCCGCCGCCGGCCAGCGCCGCCGCCGCCAAGCAGGCGCCGCCCTCGGTGCAGCGCATCGCCGCCGAAAGCGGCGTCGATGTTTCCGGCTTGTCCGGCTCGGGCAAGGATGGCCGGCTCACCAAGTCCGATGCGCTCGCCATTATTGAGCGCGGCGCCTCCGCGCCCGCCGCAGCTCCCGCGCATCCGCCGCTGCAGACCCGCGTGATCGGCGACCGCGAGGAGCGCGTGCCGATGACGCGCCTGCGTCAAACCATCGCCCGCCGGCTCAAGGAAGCCCAGAACACGGCGGCGATGCTGACCACGTTCAACGAGGCGGACATGTCGGCCATCATGGCCGCGCGCAACAAGTACAAGGACAATTTTGAAAGGAAGCATGGCGTGAAGCTCGGCTTCATGAGCTTCTTCGTGAAGGCGTGCATCGCTGCGCTGAAGGAAATTCCCAACGTCAACGCCGAGATCGACGGCGCGGACATCATCTACAAGAACTATTACGACATCGGCATCGCCGTCGGCACCGATCGCGGCTTGGTCGTGCCGGTGGTCCGCGACGCCGATCACAAATCCATGGCCGAGATCGAGAAGGAAATTGGCGATCTTGGCGTGAAGGCCCGCGATGGGCAGCTGAAGCTCGAAGACCTTCAGGGCGCGACCTTCACCATCAGCAATGGCGGCGTCTACGGCTCGCTGATGTCGACGCCGATCCTCAACGCGCCGCAATCGGGCATTCTGGGGATGCACAAGATCCAGGAGCGGCCGGTCGTCATCGATAAGCAGGTCGTGGCGCGCCCGATGATGTATCTGGCGCTCAGCTACGATCACCGTATTGTCGATGGCAAAGAGGCGGTCACGTTCCTGGTGCGTGTGAAAGAGGGCCTTGAAGACCCCGAGCGCATGCTGCTCGATCTCTAGGGCGCGCTCTTCTTTTCCTTGTGCAGCACAACGAGCGCCAGGCCCAGAGCGCTCACCAGAACCGGCGCGCCGATCGCAAGCGGCGCGGGGATCATGTCGGGGAAATTGTAACTGGGTGCGTACCAGGCCAGACCTGCCGCCACGCCCCATGCCCCGCAGAGCAGCCGCAGGCCTCCGCTCAGTGAGCGCAAGGTGCGATAGGCGCCGAGGGCCAACATCAATCCAGCCGCGATTGGGCCGATCGTGCTGATTTGCGGCGTCCCGCTCATCGCCAACGCCGCCGCCATCGCGCCAACCGCGCATAGCGCCAGCCACGCGCTGATCTTCGCCATCCGGCTTTCCCTTCCTGCGTGCTTGCCGAGGGCGCCGTTCTCACACTGGAAGAGGTCTGAATCCAAACACTTTCGTTCTCCCATTGGCGCTTGGCTGGCCAAGCGTGTACATTCGCTGTCCCGCTCGGGGAGCGGATGGGAGGGGACGCCCATGACTTTTGTTTTGCGCTGGCCGGCCATTTTGGTTCTGTTGGCGCTTGTGCTCGCCAGCTTCGCGGCCGCCTTCGCCGGCGCCGCCCACCTCGCGCAGCTGCCTGTCGATTTGCCGCTGAGCCCTGAACAGCAGGAAACGCTTGGCCGCGTCAGCTGGCTTGAGGTCGGCCTTTGGGGCGGCGCCGGGCTCTTTTTCCTGATTGCCGCTATCCGCCTCATTCGGCGCACGCAGGCGTTCTGGACTTGGCTGATCGGCTTTGCCCTCTATGGCGGGCGCTGGGCGGTCGCCCAGCAAAGCGAGGGCGGGCTTGTCGCCACGGTCCAGGGGATCAACCCCAGCGCCTACACGCAGCCGGGCGTGCTGGCGCAAACGCCCGAGGCGCCGGAGGCGCAAGTGGGCATGCTGGGCGTGATCCTGATCGTGGGCGTGCTGATCTTCATCATCGACGCCGCCGACCGCGCCTACTGGGACCGCCAGGGCGCCTGAAGCGCAAGTCTCATCCACGCAAACGCGGATTGATCATCACTGCCCGGAGCCTATGTTCCGGGCAATGATTCCGTCTCGCGCCGAAGTGCGCGCCCACGCATCACCGGAGCTTTCATGTCATACGATCTCGTCATCATCGGGGGCGGCCCCGGGGGCTACAATTGCGCCATCCGCGCCGGGCAGCTGGGGCTGAAGACAGCGATCGTGGAAAGCCGCGGCAAGCTCGGCGGCACATGCTTGAACGTCGGCTGCATTCCCTCGAAGGCGCTCCTGCACGCCAGCGAATATTATGAGGCGGCGGCCAAGACCTTCCCCGCAATGGGCGTGAAGGTGGCTGGTCTCTCGCTCGATCTGCCGCAAATGCTGAAGCAAAAAGAAGACGCCGTCGATGGCCTCACTAAGGGCGTCGAGTTCCTGATGAAGAAGAACAAGATCGATTACATCAAGGGATTTGGCCGCATCGCTGGGCGCGGGCGCGTCGAGGTGACGGGCGCTGACGGCGCCAGGCAGAGCCTCGAGACGCGCAACATCGTCATCGCTACCGGCTCGGTCCCCACCGGCTTGCCCGGGGTCGAGATCGACGAGGAGCGCATTGTCAGCTCGACAGGCGCGCTTTCGCTCAAGAAGGTTCCGGAGAAACTCATTGTCGTCGGGGCTGGAGTGATCGGGCTTGAGCTTGGCTCGGTGTGGCGGCGGCTCGGCGCCGAGGTGACGGTCGTGGAATTCCTCGATCGCATCACGCCCACTGTCGACGCTGAGATCGCCACCGCATTCCAGCGCACGCTGAAGAAGCAGGGTATGAAATTCGAGTTGGGCCACAAGGTCGCCGGCGTCGAGAAGACGCGTGACGGCCTGTTGGTCTCGATCGAACCGGCCAAGGGCGGCGCTGCGCGCGTCCTGGAGGCCGACGTTGTGCTTGTCGCCATTGGCCGCAAGCCGTTCACCGACGGCCTAGGGCTGGAAACAGCCGGCGTCGCGACCGACCCGCGCGGCTTCATCATCAACGATCATCTGAAGACCAACGTCGAGGGCGTCTACGTCATTGGCGATTGCACCACCGGCGCCATGCTCGCCCACAAGGCCGAGGAGGAGGGGATCGCCGCCGCCCAGACAATCGCCGGCAAGTGGGGGCACGTGAACTATGACGTGATCCCGAACGTGATCTACACCGATCCCGAGGTCGCGGGGGTCGGCAAGACTGAGGAGGAGCTGAAGGCAGCCGGCATCGAATACAAGGTCGGCAAGTTCCCGTTCATGGCCAACTCGCGCGCGCGCACCAACCACGAAACCGACGGCATGGTGAAGGTGCTGGAGGATGCAGCGACCCGGAAGGTGGCCGGCGTTCACATGATGGGCGCAGGCGTCGGGGAAATGATCGGCGAGATCTGCGTGGCGATGGAATTCGGCGCCAGCGCCGAGGATATCGCCCGTACGTGCCACGCTCACCCGACCATGTCGGAGGCGATCCGCGAAGCCGCCAAAGGCGTCGACGGCTGGACCATGCAGGCTTGAGGTCCGGCGCCCGCTTGTGAAAATTGCCGAATCCTCACTTTAGCTTTTCGGTCGGCTGGGTTTTGCTGCCCGCTGGAGCCAAGCGAGGGAGAGGCGTTTGCTGATACTGACGGCGGAGCGCTTGGCGCTCCTTGCGCTTGATGCTGAGCTGGCTGCGCTTCAGGCTGGGAGCCGCACGGCGTTCTTCAACGCCATCGCCGTCACCCACGAAGCGGTGTGGCCGCCTGCGCCGTTCGAGACTGCGGCGCTTGAATGGGCGCACAAGAACCTCGCGCACGATCCCGAGGGCCAGGGCTGGTACGGCTGGGCGCTACTGGCGAATGAAGGTGAGCGGGCGCCGCCTCGTCTTGTTGGCATCGCCGCTTTGGTCGGCCGTCCTGACGAGGAAGGCGAAGTCGAGCTTGCCTTCGGCCTGCTGCCGGAGTTCCGCGGCCGCGGCTATGGCTCGGAGGCGGTGCGTACGCTGGCGGCGTGGGCACTGGCCAATGGCGCCAAGCGCGTGATCGTCCATCTCGATGCCGAGGATGTGTTCGCGGCTTCGACTTTGGCCAAGAACGGCTTCGCCGATACTGGCGAACCGCCTTATCCGGGCGTTGCGCGCTGGGCGCTTTCCGCGGCCGCCTGAAAGTCCGGGACCGTTTGCAGAGGCCTGAGCTTGTCGAAGGCCGGGAGGGGAGGGAGCGCCGCGGCGGCGCGAGGATCAGCGTTTGAATTGATAGCGCGAGAGGCGGCGGCGTTCGTAGCGGGAGCGGGGGCAGCGAATGACCGGAGCGCGCATGTGATCCTTTTAGGAGTCTCTGAAAGCGAAGAGGGGCGCTTTGCAGCGCCCCTCTTGCTCGTCGCGATTACATCGCAGCGGCAGGCTTCGCGGCCTTGCGCGCGCGGCGCGCCGGCTTCTTGGCGGCGGTCTTGCGGACCGGCTTCTTGGCGGCCTTACGAACCGTCTTGCGAGCGGCCTTCGCCGGCTTGCGCTTCGCGGTCTTGCGGACCGACTTCTTGGCGGCCTTACGGACCGTCTTGCGCACTGCCTTCTTGGCCGGCTTCTTGGCGGCCTTCTTTACCTTCTTAGCCATTTTCGTTTCCTCATCTTTACTTGTGTTGGTACTGGGTTGGATGGGAGTTGTTTGACTCTCCGAAGATTTTTTTCGCTGAATTTGGTTTGCAAGTAGTTTCCGCAAGCACTCGCGCGAATTTTTCTGCGTGCGCGGTTTTTTGATTGCGCGAACACTCTGCGAAAACTCTGCAAGCCTTGATTATCAAGGCGCGCAGCGGAGTGCGCGCGTGCAAAAATGATCACGCGCGCGGATGCGCGCGCCGGTACAGCTGCAAAATTTTTTTCGCTTCGACGCTCGCATACGTCTGAGTCGTCGAGAGCGATTCGTGTCCGAGCAGCTCTTGAATCGCACGCAGGTCGCCGCCGTTGGCGAGCAGATGCGTCGCGAAAGCGTGCCGCAAAGCGTGCGGCGTCGCCGATTGCGGCAAGCCGAGCCGCTCTCGCAGGCTCGCCATCAGTGCTTGCGCCATGCGCGGTGAAAACGCCCCGCCGCGGCTGGCGCGGAAGAGTGGGGCGTCGGCGGAAAGGGCGTAAGGGCACTGTGCGGCGTAGCGCTCGACTGCCTCGCGCGCCGCCGGAAGCAGCGGCACAATCCGCTCCTTGCCGCCTTTGCCCGTCACCCGCAACGTTTCCGGCAAGGGGCGATCGGCGCCGGTCAGAGCAAGCGCTTCGCTGATGCGCAGGCCGGCGGCGTAAAGCAACGTCAGCAATGCTGCGTCGCGCGCGCCAATCCAGGCTTCAGGCGCCGCCGCGCGCGCTTCCGCAATCAGGCTCTCTGCTCCCGCTTCCGAGACCGGGCGGGGCAGGGCGCGCTTCAGGCGCGGCCCGCGCACTAAGCTGAGCCTTGCGTTGGTGACGCCGTGGCGGCGCTCGAGATAGCGGTAGAAGCTGCGGATGGCGGCCAGGGCGCGGGAAATGGAGCGATCCGCCAGCGCGTCTGGCCCCTGGCGCCTGTAGGCGAGATAGGCGCGCAGATCGCGCGGTTCCAATTCGGCGAGATCGCGCAGGCTAGGCTCGCCGCCGAGATGGCCGCACAAAAAGCCTAGAAACGCGGCGACGTCGCGCTCATAGGCGCCGACAGAATTCGACGAAAAACGCCTTTCATCGCGCAGATGGTCGATCCATTGCGAAAGAAGAAGAGCGCCCGACATCCCCGTAGTGAACAGCAGGCAGCGTCAATATCTCGTCAACGCTTGGGCGCACGATGCGCCAGCCAGTAGTCGTACTGGTAGTGCACGGTCCCGTTGGTCACGCTGTACTTGGGCGCATGGGTGCGAACCCCTTCATGGGTGAGCAGATCGTCCGGCAGCAGCCACGGGCTCTCGCCGGTGGCGCGGGCGCGGGCGATCTCGCGCGCGAAGGAGAGCCGTGTGCGGTCCCCCAGCGCCAGCGCCAGCTCGGCGTTGGGATAAAAGCCGCCCTCAAGCCGTGCGGCGACATCGCGCACGAAGCCATGCTGGCGATTGTCCGAGCGATGGCTCTCGGCCACGTCGCCCGGCGCGCCGGCGCACATGGCGTAGACAGCCGTGGCGCGATCGCAATCGTGCCGCGCGGTAATCCAGGCCAGCGGCGCCAGGCCGTCGCCCCAATTCCAGTTGAGCGCGATCTCGTGCCAATCGTCCGGGCTCATCTGGCGCAACAGCGCCGCAAGTGTGGCGCCCCCGATATCGAGGGGCGTTTGAAGGCATTCCTTCCAGCGGCTGTAATAGGCGCGCCGGGCCTGATCCTGTGCGGCTTTGGCGACGAGTTCGGTGATGATCGTCTGACGCGCCTCGCTGAGCGCCAGCCGGAAGGGCGGATCGTTGCGCCACAGCGCAAGTTGGAACTCGTAGGTTTCGGCGCGTTCGAAGCACGCGGCGTAGGCGGAGTAGATGCGCTTCAGCGCAGGCCCGTCGAGCTTGCTGAAATTGCGTTGCCGCCCGGCCAGAATGTCCTGCACCAGCGCGCGGAAAAAACGGTGCTGCGGCGGCACGTATTCGTCGGCGAAGGCGTCGTCATGCTGGTGGAAGATATCGCTCAAGACCTGCGGCGGCGCGCCGCTGGGGGCGAACGCCGTGAACAGGTGGTCGTAATGCCGGCCCGGCTGGACCAGTCGCGAGATAATTTCCGCCAACATAGCAGGTTGAGCATCGGCCCGCTTGGCTAAGGACCCGTCTTGGCGAAGGGTTAAAGCGCTGTTCAGTGTCGGCGCCGCCACAGCCGCTTCCCACGACTCTCCTCCCGCCCTAGATTCATGGGCGATGAGTTCCACCGCACGCCGCCGCGCCCTTGAGGCGCTCAAGCGACAGCGCGCCGCCCCGCCGCTGGGGCCGTTGTTCGCTGTGCAGGAGGAGGGGAGCGAGTACCAGGCGGACACGCTGGACAAAGTCTCCGTGCAGTTTCCGTTGCCCTTGCCCGAACCGTTTGACTACCGCGCGCCACACGCCCTGGGCTTGACGCCCGGCATGCACGTGATCGCGCCGATCGGATCGCGGCTTGTGCGCGGGGTGGTCTGGGCGGTTGAGCATCACCATCCCGGCGCGGCCAATCTCAAGGCGATCGAAGAGGTGCTGCCTGGGCCGCCTATTCCAGAAATATCGCGTCAGTTCATTGATTGGGCCGCGCGTTATCTGGTCCGTCCGCCGGGCGATCTGCTGCGCATGGTCGCGCGGTCGCCGGACGCGTTGCTGCCGCCGCCGACGCATACTGTGCTGGCGCCGACGGGCGAGTTGCCGCCAAAGCTGACCGAGGCCCGCCGGCGCGTGCTTGACGAAGCCGCGAAGGAGCGGGTCAACGCCGCCGAGCTGTCCCGCCGCGCAGAGACATCCTCGGCCGTGGTGAAGGGGCTCGTCGATTGCGGCGCGCTCGCCAAGCTTGAGATCAGCGAAGATCCCCCGTTCCCGCCGCCGGATGTCTCGCGCGCGGGCAAGTCGCTTTCGGACATTCAGCGCGCGGCGGCGGGAAGCGTTTGCAGCTCGGTGCGCGCCGGGGGCTTTCACGTCGCACTGCTCGATGGCGTAACCGGCTCGGGCAAGACGGAGGTCTATCTCGAAGCCGCGGCTGAAGCGCTGAAGCAGGGACACGACACGCAGGTGCTGGTGCTGCTTCCCGAAATCGCGCTGACGCAAGCGGCGATGTCGCGTTTCGAAGCGCGCTTCGGCGTAACGCCTGTGGAATGGCACTCGGCCATCCCGCACAAGGCGCGCCGGCGCGCATGGCGCGAGATCGCTGCGGGCCGCGCCCGGCTGATCGTCGGCGCGCGTTCGGCGTTGTTCCTGCCTTATCCCAACTTGAAGCTCATCGTCATCGATGAGGAGCACGATTCCTCCTACAAGCAGGAGGACGGCGTGATCTACCAGGCGCGCGACCTGGCGGTGGCGCGCGCGAAGCTTGGTCAATGCATGGTGATCCTGGCGAGCGCCACGCCGTCGTTGGAAACCCTGGTGAACGCGCAGAGCGGGCGCTATGCGCACGTGCAGCTTCCATCCCGCCACGGCGCCGCCGAATTGCCGGACGTGCAGCTGATCGATCTCAAGCTCGATCCTCCAGAGAAAGGCAAATGGCTGTCGCCCAAACTGGTGACTGCGGCGATGGAGGCGATGACGCGCGGCGAGCAATCGCTCTTCTACATGAACCGCCGCGGTTACGCGCCGCTGACGCTGTGCCGCGCCTGCGGGCACCGCATGCGCTCGCCGGACAGCGATTCATGGCTGGTCGAGCACAAATATTCTGGCCGCCTGGTGTGCCATCTCACCGGCTTCTCGATGCCGAAGCCGAAAGTATGTCCGGAATGTCTGACGCCGGATTCCTTCACCTCGATCGGGCCCGGCGTTGAGCGCATTGAAGAGGAAGTGCGCGAAGCCTTTCCCGATGCGCGCATCGAAATCTTCTCCTCCGACACCACGCCAAATGGCGAGGCCGTGCGCGATCTGGTGGCGCGCATGGAAAACAACGAGATCGACATTCTGATTGGCACGCAGATTGTCGCCAAGGGCCACAACTTCCCGAACCTCACCTTTGTCGGCGTCGTCGACGCCGACCTGGGGCTGAAGGGTGGAGACCTGCGCGCCGGCGAACGCACCTTCCAACTGGTCAGCCAGGTGACGGGCCGCGCCGGGCGTCATGAAAAGCCGGGCAGGGCTCTCATTCAAACCTACGCGCCGCACGAGCCGGTGATGCAGGCGTTGGCGGCGCAGGATCGCGATGCGTTCTTCGCCGCCGAAATCTCGGAGCGTGAGGCCGCAGGCATGCCGCCTTACGGGCGACTCGCGGCCATCATCGTCTCGGCGCCCGACGAGCAATTGGTCAACGACGCGTCCAAGGCGATGGGCGAGAAAGCGCCGGTGGTCGATGGGCTCGACCTGTGGGGGCCCGCGCCCGCGCCGCTTGCGGTCATTCGCGGCATGCATCGCAGGCGGTTTCTCATCCGCGCCAATCGCGGCGTCGATGTCAGCGCTTTCCTGACGGCGTGGTCGAGCCGTGTGAAACTGCACTCCGCCGTGCGCGTGCAGATCGACGTGGATCCGTACTCATTTCTGTAACCGCACATGGGCGGCGTCCGAAAACGGCGAGCGGCTGCTTCGTGTCTGCGCTACGCAGCGCCCACACAAGCTGGAGCACGTGATATGAGCAAAGTATGGGCGGCTGCGGCGCTGACGGCCGCGTTGAGCGCGGGCGCCGCTTTCGCGTCGCCGGAGGACGACCGCGCCGCGGTCGCCGCGCTCGATACGGCCTATCAGGCTGCGGTTGAGCGCAACGACGCTGAGACAATGGGCGCCATCCTGCATCCCGACATGATCCTTGTCGTCGGGCGCGGAACTGTGCACTCGCGCGAAGACCTGTTGCGTTCAGCACGCGAGCAGGACGCAACCTACGAACATCAGGTCGAAGATGAAGGCACGCAGACGGTGCGCCTCTACGGTGAGGATACCGCTATCGTCACCGCGCGGCTGTGGCTCAAGGGCGTGACCAGGGAAGGCGCGGCGTTCGACCGCCGGCTCTGGTTCAGCGACACCTATGTGCGCACGCCCGAAGGCTGGCGCTACGCGTTCGGCCAGGCCTCGCTCAGCCTGCCGCCGCCAGACTAGCTGCTGGCGTCAGCTTGCGCGCGAATTGGCGGAAGAGCAGCCACATGACCAACGCGCACTGCGACATAACCGAGGCGACGGAAAGCAGCCAGACATGGTGGAGCTGAAACCAGGGCTGCGTCGACATCCAGATCGCGGGCGCGACAAACGTCACCGTGCGCGTGAGGCTGGCGAACAGGGAGGGGCGGGTGTCGCCCATGCCTTGGAACATGGCGCCCGCCGCCATCACCAGCCCGCTGAACACAAAGTTCCATGAGATCACTTGCAGGTAGTCATTGCTGACGGCGAGCACTTCGGGGTCGTCGCTGAAAGGCCGCGCCAGCACTGACGGGTTCACGTGGCACAGCACGGAGAGCGAGAGCATGATCGCCGAGCCGATCAGCGCGGTGGTGCGAAAGGTCTCGCGCACGCGATCATGGCGCCCGGCGCCAAAGTTCTGGCCCGCGATCGGGGCGGCCGCAAAAGCAACCGCCATCGCTGGCAGGAAGATCGATTGCATAATGCGCCCGCCAATGCCGAAGCCGGCCTGAGCCGCCGCGCCGAAATCGCGGATCACCCAATAGATCACCACAAAGATGGCGAACATCAACAGAAACTCGAGTGACGTCGGCAGTCCGATGAAGGTGATGCGGCGCCACGCGTCGAAATCGGGCGCCAGCGCAGCGAGATGAAGGCGCAAGTAACGCTGCACGCGCGGAAACATGAAGACGAGCCCGACAAAACCGACGAGCGCAGAAATGCTGCTGGCGAGACCGGCGCCGGCGGCGCCCAGCGGAATCCCCGTGCCCCAGCCCGCGATCAGAACCGGCGCCAGCACCACGTTGAGCAGCACTGTTGCGGTTTGCAGCACCATTGTAGGCATCGTGACGCCCGCACCGCGCAGCGCCGACACCATGGCCGACGATGGATACATCAACGCCAGCGACGGAAGAAATGCGAACAGATAGGCGCTGCCCTGCGCGGCGCTTTCGGCGTCCGCGGTCAATGCGCGCACGGCGCCGCCGCCGATGGCGTAGCCCAGCACGAGCATGAGCACAGCGCCCGCCAGCGCCATCGAGATCGCCTGGTCGGAATAGTGATTGGCTTCGGCTGCGTCTTTCTTGCCGATCGCTTGCGCGACCAGCGCCATGACGCCGATGCTGATCAGCTGATTGGCGGCGAGCGCCAGAAAGAACACGTTGCCCGAGGCGCTCACGCCCGCGATCGCCTCGTTTCCCAGCCGCGACACGAAATAGAGATCGACGATGAAATAGAGCGTCTGGAAGATAAGGCTGACGCCGATAAACGCCGCCATCCCCAGAAGGTGCGCAGTGATCGGTCCTTGAGTGAGGTCGCGCACTTAGAGCCCCTTGATCAGCAACACGACGGCTTCGGCGCCGGCTTTCCGGTCCTCGGCGATCTCGGCATACTCGGCCGACCCCGCCCACGCGCGAAGCGCCGCCGCATCCTCAAACGCCATCAACACCACCTTGTTGCGATCCCACCACTGGCCTTCCAGCACGCGCGGCTCGTCGTCGGCAGCAAGCAGCCGGCCGTTGTATTTGGTCAGCACCGGCATGAAGCGGGCCATGTAGCGGCCGTAGCGCTCTCGATCATGGATGCGCAACTGGGCGAGGGCGTAGACCGTCATTGGCGGCGGAACCGAAGCCGGGCGCAGACTTGATCAGGACTGTAGGGAAGGGCCCCGTAGCTGCCGTCAGGGCGGGACTCAAAACCAAACTCTTGGCTGAGGCCCACTATCTGAATGGCGCCGTCGGCCCCCTCATAATAGCCGAGAGCGACCGGCCCGCTTTCACCGCAGAAAAACGGCGCGCCTTCATTCTCGTCCCGGCGCGCGCCGTAGAGCGTCGGCCGTTCGTCGCCGAAGAGACCCATGACCTGAGCGAGCGGTCCGCCTGCGCCCTGCGCCATGACATGCATAGGCGCGTGGTTGGATTGGTCGAAGCTCATCAGCCGGCCTTCGCTGTTGCGCAGGCGCATGAGGATGACCGGGTCTTCGCCCTCGGGCGGAGTTTGCCCCGGCGTTTCGATTGTCATCGTCAGCTGTTGCCCCGCGGCAAGCGCGGTGGCGGCGTCAGCGGCCACAAGCGTCGTGGTGGCCGTGTGCATTGGCGTCATTGCGCAGGCGCCCAGCGCGCCCGCGAGCATCAGTCCGAATATCCGCATGATTCCCTCGATGCTGGTCCCCGCGCCGTTGAAGCATGTTTGCCGCCGGAACGCACGCCCGCTTGACGGCGCACGCGACATCAGGCGTGTGGGTGCCCTGGAGCCCGCAATGGACATTCTCGCTACGCCCGCGTTCTGGGTCAGCCTGTCGGCGCTGACCTTCCTTGAGATCGTTTTGGGCATCGACAATCTGCTGTTCGTCTCCATTGCGATCGGCAAGCTGCGGGGCGCCCAGCAGAACAACGCCCGCCGCTTCGGCGTCTGGGGCGCCATGGTGCTGCGCATCCTGATGCTGTCAGGCATCTTCTGGATCATTCAGCTTGATGAGAACCCTCTGTTTGCGCTTCCCGAGGGTTGGGCGGCGCTCATACTCGGGCCGGGCGCCGACCCTCATGCGATGCACGAGTTTACGTACTTCACGATCAAGGACCTGATCTTGTTCGGGGGCGGCCTGTTCTTGCTAGTGAAGGGCACGCAGGAGATTCACGCTTCTGTTGAGGGCGCGGCCCATGAAGAGGCAGCGGCGAAATCCAATTTTTCCGATGTGCTGATCCAGCTGGCGGTCATCAATATCGTGTTTTCTCTCGACAGCGTGATCACCGCCGTCGGCATGACCGACATCCTGGCAGTCATGATTCTGGCGGTGGTGCTCTCGACGCTGGTGATGGCGGTGGCGGCCAAGCCGCTCGCCGATTTCATCGAGGCTCAGCCCACCATGAAAATGCTGGCGCTGGCCTTCATCCTGCTGGTCGGCGTGGCGCTGATCGCGGACGGCCTCGGGTTTCACATTCCGCGCGGCTATCTCTATTTCGCGATCGCGTTTTCACTGGTGGTGGAGCTGCTCAACATTCGCGCCCGCCGCAAAGCCGGTGCGGCGCAACACTAAGCCCGCGCCTAACGCCGTTCGCGCGCGAGATCGAGCAGGGCGCCGTACATCTCGTCGGCGAAGCGGATCACGGCGGCGCCGGCTCTCGCCTGCACCTTCGCCTCCGCCATTTCAACGAGGCCATCGCCCAAATCCTCATCACCTGCGCCAGTGGCCGCTCTAAGCACTTGGGAACTAGCGTGCTCAAAGCGGCCAAGGGCGCTGGTGAGGGCCAAGGCGGCGTGGGGGATCGCCGTCATGCAGGGGAGTATGCACGAGCTGGCTTAAGCTTCCGTTCAGAGAGCTGGTGAATGTGTGAAAACCACGGGGCCTGGTGTTCAGGCGTGGATGTCGCGATCCTTGGTTTCCGGCAGGAAAAGCAGCGTAAATACGGCCGCCATGGCGGTTACGACGGTGGGAAACCAGAGCCCCGCATAGATTGATCCAGTCGCCGTGTTTATGGCGAATACGATTGCGGGCAGCAGCCCGCCGAGCCAGCCGACGCCGATATGATACGGCACCGAAAGCGCTGTGTAGCGGATGCGCGTGGGGAACAGTTCAACCAGAGCTGCGGCTTGCGGGCCGTACAATGCGGTCGCGGCGAGGACGAACAAGGCCATGATTGCGAACACGCCAAATTTTTCGCTGAACACGCGCGCAATCTCGCCGGCGCCCCAGCCTTGCATCGCGCCCGGCGCCTGCGCGGGATAGCCGGCGGCGTCGAGGGCGGGGCGGAGCCTCGCCTCAAATTCAGAGCGCGCGGTGCGAATCTCGCTGTTCGATTGCCCGGCTGCGCTGACGCTCTCCACTTCGGCGTCGCCGATGCGCACGCGTGCGAGCATTCCCGCCGGTCCCGCCTCGGTCGTGTAGCTGATCCCGGCATTGGTGAGCGAGCCCTTGGCGATGTCGCACGAGGTGGAGAACTGGCGGGCGCCGCCTGTCAGGTCGAGCTGGAATGTGCAGTCTGCGGGATCGGCGATCACCGTGACTGGCACGGTTTCTGACGCCTCGGCCAGAGCGGGGTTCCCGGCCCGCGTGATGTAGTGATAGCCGGGAAAATAGAGCGCCAGCATCAGCACGATGCCGGCGAGCATCACCGGCTTGCGGCCAACCTTGTCGGAGAGCCACGCAAAGAAGACGTAAAGTGGCGCCGAAAGCGCGACCGCCGCGATCATCAGCAGATTCACGGTAAGCGAATCGATCTTAAGCGTCCGCTCCAGGAAGAATTGCGTGTAGAAAGAGCCGGTGTACCAAACCACGCCTTGCGCCATGCAGACGGTGAAGAAGGCCAGGAGCACGATCTTCAGGTTGCGCCATTGCAGGAAGCTCTCGTGATAGGCGGCCTTGGAGACGCGGCCTTCGTCCTTGAGGCGCTGGAAGGCGGGACTCTCCTCGAGTTGCAGGCGAATCCACACCGAGATCGCCAGCAGAAACACTGAAAGCAGGAAGGGGATGCGCCAGCCCCAGGCGCGCAATTCCTCTTCCCCGAGAACCGCGCGCGTGATCGCGACCACAACCAGCGCCCCGATCAGCCCGAAGGCGGCGGACGTTTGAATCCACCCGGTCGAAAGCCCGCGGCGCTTGGGGTCGGCGTGCTCGGCGACATAGATGGCCGCGCCGCCATATTCGCCGCCCAGCGCAAAGCCCTGCAGCACCCTGCATGCAACCAGCAGGATTGGCGCCCAAATGCCTGCTTGCGCCGCCGTCGGCAGCAAGCCCACGGCGAACGTGGCCACGCCCATGATCGTAATCGTGATGAGGAACGCGCCTTTGCGCCCGGCGCTGTCCCCGATTTTCCCGAACACCAGCGCCCCGAGCGGGCGCACCACAAACCCCACGGCGAACGTCAGCAGGGTGAAGACGAAGGCCTGGGCGTCGGGCAGCCCGGCGAAGAAGATCGGCGATATGACCGAGGCGAGGGCGCCGTAGACGAAGAAATCGTACCATTCGAACACGGTCCCGGCGGCTGAAGCGGCCACGACCTGGCGCATCTTGTCCGGCGGAATTTCAGGGCTGGCCTGCGTTGGCGCATGTGCGTCGGTCATGGCTTTGTTTCCCCCCGCCTTATCGGCGCATTTGTCGCTGAGGGGCGGCCTATGGGCCCGGTTGTCAAGTCCGAAGCCGACATGGTACTCCGCGCGCGCGTCAGAGGCCCCGCGCGAATGGATTCGCAGCGGTCCTGTGGCGTTTGGGTTTTCCCCAAGCGGCGCAATCGAAGCCAGCGGGCGGTCCTCATGGGTCGCCGGCGGCGGAATTAGCGAGATAGACGTGGCAGAGACCTTCGACGGCGAAGCTTCCGAAGCGGCGGCCCGCTATGCCCAAGCCGTTTTCGATTTGGCCAAGGAAGCCAAGGCGTTAGACGCCGTCGAACAGGATTTCGCGAAGTTCGTGGCGGCCTGGAAGGAAAGCGCGGACCTGCGCGCTGCGGCCCGCTCGCCCCTGATCGACCCCGCCGAAAAGGCCGCGGCGCTGGTGGCGGTCGCCGCCAAGCTCGGGGTCTCTGAACTCGGCCGCAAGGCCATCGGCGCTGTCGCACAGAACCGCCGCGCCGCCGAACTGCCGGCCATCGCCATGGCTTACCGCGCGCTGGTGGCCCGGGACCGGGGCGCCCGGCAGGTCGAAATCGTATCGGCCCGCCCGCTGGGCGAGGCCGAAAAGACAGCCATCGTCGAATCGCTGAGCAAGCAGCTCGGCGCCAAGGTCGAAGCCGAGACGTCGGTCGATGACGCCCTGATCGGCGGTTTCGTCGTCCGCGTCGGCTCCCGCCAGTTTGACGCCTCCATCAAATCCAAGCTGGACGCTCTGCGTCTGCAACTGAAATCCGCCTGAGGGAAAGAGAGACCATGGACGTCCGCGCCGCTGAAATTTCCGCCATTCTGAAAGAGCAGATCAAGGGCTTTGGCGCCGAAGCCAAAGTGTCGGAGATCGGCCGTGTGCTGTCCGTCGGCGACGGCATCGCCCGCGTCTACGGCCTTGAGAACGTCCAGGCCGGCGAAATGGTGGAATTTCCTGGCGGCGTGAAGGGCATGGCCCTCAACCTTGAGCGCGACAATGTCGGCGTCGTCATCTTCGGCGAAGACCGCGGCTTGAAAGAGGGCGACACCGTCAAGCGGCTTGGTGAAATCGTCGACGTCCCGGTTGGCAAGGCATTGCTGGGCCGGGTCGTCAACGCGCTCGGCGAGCCGATCGACGGCAAGGGCCCGATCAAGGCCGAGGGCCGGGCGACCGTGGACGTGAAGGCGCCGGGCATCATTCCGCGCAAATCCGTGCACGAGCCGATGCAGACGGGCATCAAGGCAATCGACGCGCTGATCCCAATTGGCCGCGGCCAGCGCGAGTTGATCATCGGCGACCGCCAAACCGGCAAGACCGCCGTCGCCGTCGACACCATTCTCTATCAGCGTGACGCGCACGAGCGGAACGCCAGCGAGAGCGAAAAGCTCTATTGCATCTATGTCGTCGTCGGCCAGAAGCGCTCGACGGTGGCGCAGCTCGTCAAGACGCTCGAAGACAAGGGCGCGCTGGGTTATTCGATCATCGTCGCCGCCACCGCGTCCGATCCGGCGCCGCTGCAATTCCTGGCGCCATTCTCAGGTTGCGCCATGGGCGAGTACTTCCGCGACAACGGCATGCACGCCCTGATCATCTACGACGATCTGTCCAAGCAGGCTGTCGCCTACCGGCAAATGTCGCTGCTGCTGCGCCGCCCGCCGGGGCGTGAAGCCTATCCGGGCGATGTGTTCTATCTGCACTCCCGCTTGCTTGAACGCGCCGCAAAGCTGAACGAAGACAACAAGTCCGGCTCGCTGACAGCGCTGCCGATCATCGAGACGCAGGCCAATGACGTGTCGGCTTACATCCCGACGAACGTGATCTCGATCACGGACGGCCAGATCTTCCTCGAAACCGATCTGTTCTTCCAAGGCATCCGCCCGGCGCTCAATGTCGGCATCTCGGTGTCGCGCGTCGGCGGCAACGCCCAGATCAAAGCGATGAAGCAGGTCGCCGGTCCGCTGAAGGGCGAACTCGCGCAGTACCGCGAAATGGCGGCCTTCGCCAAGTTCGGTTCCGACCTCGACGCCGCCACCCAGCGTCTGCTCAATCGCGGCGCGCGCCTCACGGAATTGCTCAAGCAACCGCAGTTCTCGCCAACTCCGGTCGAGGAGCAGGTGGTTCTGATCTATGCCGGCACGCGCGGCTATCTCGATAAGGTCAGCGTCAATGACGTCGGCCGCTTCGAGCGCGAGCTGGTTGCGTGGCTGCGCGCCAAGAAGAGCGATCTCCTGAAGTCGATCGGCGCCAAGAAGGACATCAAGGCCGACGGCATTGAGGATAAGATCAAGGCCGCCCTCGACGAATTTGCCGGCGCGTTCGCTTGATCGAACCCGCCGCTCTCCTTGCCTGGACGGCGCTTGCGCTGGCCGTGACGCTCTCGCCGGGGCCAGACACGCTTCTGGTCGCCAGCCACAGCGCGCGCGGCGGCTTGCGCGCTGGTCTGGCGGCGGTGGCCGGCATCGTCAGCGGCGGCGTTTATTACGCCGCGCTGTTTGGGTTCGGCGCATTGGCGCTGCTGGTGGCGGTTCCCTCGCTTTATTTCGCGGTGAAGATCGCCGGTGCGCTCTATCTGGCCTGGCTTGGCGTACGCATGATTTGGCGTGCGCTGCGCGGCGGCGATGGGGCTGCAACGGCGGCGCCGCGCCTTGGGCGTCCGTTCGTGCAGGCGTTCCTGACCAACGCGCTCAATCCGAAAGTGGCGATCTTCTACCTTGCGGCGCTGCCGCAATTTGCGTCGGGACCGGGCGCGCCGGCCGTTGGCGCGCTGTTGATTGGGATTCACTGCGCGCTTGGCGCCGTCTGGCTCTCGTGCGTGGCCTACGCGGCCTCGCACGCGCGGCGCCTGGCGCTGAGAACGAGCATTGTGCGTTGGCTTGAGGGCGCCGTGGGCGCCTTCTTCGTGGGCGTGGCCGGCAGGCTGGCGCTCGCGCAACGTTAGGGACATCGAATGCCGAGCTTAAAAGAGTTTCGCAACCGCATCGCCAGCGTGAAGTCCACGCAGAAGATCACCAAGGCGATGCAGATGGTGGCCGCGGCCAAGTTGAAGCGGGCGCAAAGCCAGGCCGAAGCTGCGCGCCCCTATGCCGGGCGCATGGCGCGCGTGATCGCGAACTTGGCCTCGGCGGTTTCGGGCGACAGCGCGCCGGCCCTGCTGCGCGGCACCGGCAAGGATCAAGTGCATCTCATGGTCGTGATGACCAGCGAGCGTGGCCTGTGCGGCGGCTTCAACACTCAGATCGTGCGCGCCGCGCGCGAAAAGATCACGGAGCTGCTGGGCGCCGGCAAGACGGTGAAGATTTTGGCGGTGGGCAAAAAGGGGCGTGACCAGTTGCGCCGTCTGCACGGCGACAAGATCGTCAAGTACGTCGATCTCTCCAGTTTCCGCAATGTCGGCGCCGACGCGGCGCACATGGTGCGCGACGCGATCCTGGAACTTTACGCGGCCGGCGAGTTCGATGTCGCCACGCTCTTCTTCTCGCGCTTCCGTTCGGTGATCAGCCAGGTCCCGACGGCGCTTCAGCTGATTCCGGCGCGCGCGCCCGAAGGCGTCACGCGGCCAGATCTCAAGGGCGCGGTGTATGAGTACGAGCCCAGCGAAGAGGAAATCCTCGAAGCGCTGCTGCCGCAATATCTGAACGGGCAGATTCTGCAGGCGCTGCTGGAAAACCAGGCTGGCTTCTATGGCGCGCAGATGAGCGCGATGGATAGCGCCACCCGTAACGCTGGCGACCTGATCAAGAAATTGACGCTTCGCTACAACCGCCAGCGCCAGGCCAACATCACCAAAGAACTGATTGAAATCATCTCCGGCGCGGAAGCGCTGTAAGTATTACGCGTAAGGGCACAAGCAATGACCAAATCCATGAAAGGCCGGGTGGCGCAGGTAATTGGCGCCGTCGTCGATGTCGAGTTCGATGGCCACCTGCCGGATATTTACAACGCGCTGGAGACGACCAATCGCGGCAACCGCCTGGTGCTGGAAGTGGCCACGCACCTGGGCGAGAGCACGGTCCGCACGATCGCCATGGACGCGACCGATGGTCTCGTGCGCGGACAGGAAGTCACCGACACTGGCCAGCCTATTGCGGTGCCGGTGGGCGAAGAGACGCTTGGCCGCATTCTCAACGTCATCGGCGAGCCGGTTGACGAAGCGGGCCCGGTGAAGGCGACCGCGACGCGCGCCATCCACCAACCCGCGCCCGCTTTCGTTGATCAGAAGCCGGTTCCGGAAATTCTGGTCACCGGGATCAAGGTTGTCGATTTGCTGTGTCCCTATTCGAAGGGCGGCAAGATCGGCCTGTTCGGCGGCGCCGGCGTCGGCAAGACGGTTCTGATTCAGGAGCTGATCAACAACATCGCCAAGGCCTACGGCGGCTACTCGGTGTTCGCTGGGGTCGGCGAGCGCACCCGCGAGGGCAACGATCTCTATCACGAAATGATCGAGTCCGGCGTGAACAAGGCCGGCGGCGGCCAGGGCTCGCGCTGCGCGCTCGTGTTCGGCCAGATGAACGAGCCCCCGGGCGCACGCGCCCGCGTTGCTCTCTCGGGGCTGACGATCGCCGAACATTTCCGCGATCAGGGCAAGGACATCCTGTTCTTCGTCGACAACATCTTCCGCTTCACCCAGGCCGGCTCGGAAGTGTCGGCGCTCCTGGGCCGTATTCCCTCGGCGGTCGGCTATCAGCCGACGCTTGCGACCGAAATGGGCGCCATGCAGGAGCGCATCACTTCGACGACCAAGGGTTCGATCACCTCGGTGCAGGCGATCTACGTGCCCGCCGACGACTTGACCGACCCCGCGCCGGCGACATCGTTCGCCCACTTGGACGCCACCACCGTGCTTTCGCGCGCGATTTCGGAAAAGGGCATCTATCCCGCGGTCGATCCGCTCGACTCCACCTCGCGGATTCTCGATCCGAATGTCGTCGGCCAAGAGCACTACGATGTCGCCCGCCGCGTGCAGGAAACCCTGCAGCGCTACAAGTCTCTGCAGGACATCATCGCCATTCTCGGCATGGATGAATTGTCGGAAGAGGATAAGCTGGTTGTGGCGCGCGCACGCAAGATCGAGCGCTTCTTGAGCCAGCCATTCCACGTTGCGGAAGCCTTCACCAACACCCCGGGCGTGCTCTGCGACATCAAGGATACGATCCGTGGCTTCAAGGGCCTGGTGGAAGGCGAGTACGACCACCTGCCGGAGCCGGCCTTCTACATGGTCGGCACCATCGAAGACGCAATCGCCAAGGCGCAACGTCTCGCGGCGGAAGCAGCGTGAGCTCCGATACTCTCACCTACTCCGACCTGCTCTCCAAGCTCGTCATCGAAGGCGCGCTTGGCATTGTCGCGGGCTCAGTAGAGGGTAAGGCACCGGGGGAGCCGCAGATGCTGACGCGCGCCGAGCGCGAACAGCTTGGGCTGGCCGAAGAGGGCATCACTTTGCTCTACGAAACTGGCGAAGATGGCGTGCTCTTCGATATGAGCGGATCGACAGTCACCGTCTGGTACAATGGCGGGGATTGTGAGCGGGCGCTGCCAGTTTTCGAAAAAGCGCTGCAGGCGGCGTATCCGCGCGCCAAACAGGTGAAGGACGAGCGGAACGCAATGGACGAAGAAATGCGTTCGCGCACCTATGAGGTGGAGCTGGGCGGGGCGCGCGTCGCGGCGCTGGACGTGACCTACCCCAAGCCCGGGGGCAAGCCACGGCGTCCGCACTTTGGCGTGCGCGTTTTCGCGCTGCGGAGAGAATGATGTCCGACAAACTCACTTTCGCTCTTGTTTCGCCCGAACGCGAGCTGTTCCACGGCGATGTCGATCATGTCGTTGTGCCTGGCGCAGAGGGCGAATTCGGCGTTTCGCCAAACCATGCGCCGGTGATGAGCGTGATCAAGGCCGGCGCCCTGCGCGTCATGGACGGCGGCGCCGAGAGACGCATCTTCGTCAATGGCGGCTTCGCGGACGTGACCCCCGAAGGGCTCACCGTCCTTGCCGAGGAGGCCGTCGATCTGGCCGATATCGAGCCCGCCAAACTCGAGCAGGATTTGAAGGACGCCGCCGAGGATCTGCGCGACGCGAACACTGAGGAAAAACACGAAGCGGCGCAGCGCAGGCTGGCGCGTCTCGAGACGATAAAGGCGGCGATGGCGCGCTGAGCCCAGCGCGCCCAGCATGCATGGCTCTTCGCGCTAGGCGCCCGCGCTGTCGCCCCAGCCAAAGAGCGAGAGTTGCACCCGCTTCTTGGGCGCGCGCTTGGGGCTGATGCCGCGCGCCTCCAGCCATTGCAGAGCCAGGCGCGCAACGTCGGGCGCTTCGGGCTCGCCGACGAGCCAGTGGCTCATCTCGGGGAATTCGTGGAAATGCGCCTGGCCCTCCGGGAACCGGGCGATGACGCGCCGCACCGTGCTTGCCGGGTTTACGCGATCCTTGCCCCCGCCAAGGCCGAGCACCGGCGCGGCGATGCGATAGACGGGCGCCTGGCTCGCCATGGAGTGGTCGAGCCACCACTGAACGGCTTCACGAATTGCACGCCCGCTCTCAGGCACGAAGCGCGCGAAGGTGCGCCGTGCATCTTCGCGGCTCAGCCTGTCGAGCGTCGTGGCGCGCGCTATGCGATAGTCCGGCGGCACCGGCCGGCGCCAATAATCGCCAAGCAGCGATAGGCCAAAGTGGTTTCCATGCTCGTCCAATGTAGTCGGCGGCACGCCCCACGGTGCGCTTGGCGCCAGCAGAATGAGCCCGGCGACGGGCGTGTGCGCCGCCGCCAATTGCGCGACGAGCCCGCCCAGCGAGTGACCGGCGAGCACGGGCGGCGCACGCAGCGTGCGCACGTAGTGGCCGATGGCGGCGGCGTAATCCTTCAGTCCCGTCTGCGCCAATTGTTCGAGATCTGCGCCGCGTTCATGATGTGGAAGATTGGGCGCGTGCGTTTCAAAGCCGGCGGACTCGAACGGCTCCCGGAACGCATCGAACGCCCAGCCGCCGCAAAACGCGCCGTGCACAAACACGACTGGCGTTACGACATTTGAGCGTTTCATGAGCAGCGCACGGCGGCGGCGCCCTTAAGGCAAGCAATCACTTGGAATCCCCCACGCTGAATCTCTGAAACCGCCGCACCACTTCGTCATATGTGGGGCGCTTGAACGGTATCACGAGTTCTGGCGCTGTCTCCAGCGCCGACCATCGCCAATCGCTGAACTCGGGGGTATGTGTATCGAGTCTGATGTCGGCGTCACGCCCGGTGAAGCGGAAAGCGAACCATTTCTGTTTCTGCCCACGATATCGGCCGCGTGGCCTCATCTTTGTGCGTACGTCCCTTGGGAAATCGTAATAAAGCCAGTCTTCGGTTTCTTCCAACAATGTAACGTGGGCGGCGCGAACGCCGACTTCCTCCTCAAGCTCCCGGTATGCGGCGTCCGCCGCCGTTTCGCCGCGATCTATGCCGCCTTGCGGCATTTGCCATTGATAAGGGCCGGCTGCCCCGGCGCGCTTGCCGAGCAAAACAAGCCCATCGCGATGGAACAGGGCGAGGCCGACATTTGGACGGTAGAGCCTTGTGTCTTTTGGCTCTGTCATCTGCGCGTGGCGCGCGCGTTCAGCACAGCTGACGCCGGGGCCAATTGATAGCCGCGCGTTGCGATGTCCCGCGCCCAGTGACCGACCTGCTCCATGGTGACAGGATAAGCGAAACCAGCGCCGATCGCGCTTTGATTCTGCAGCGCCAGTGCTTCCAGATTCAGCAATTGATCGTCGATGGCGTCCGCCTCGCGGCGTGCGTCGATGATCCGGTCGGCGGCGGTGGTGGGCAGGCTTGCACGTTGCGCCTCTATGCTGAGCGCGGTGCGCTGGCCAATGCCGGAAGAAATGAACACGAGCCCCCGGCGCTTGAGCGCCTGAACGATAGGCTGCGATGCCTGCGCCGACGTCGCAAAGCGCGCGCCCTGGTAATTGGTGACGCCGAAATAACCTGCCCCGTGCGAAAGCAGTTGCTCCAGCCGCGAGATATTCTGCTGCGCAGGCGAGGAGGCGAGCAGAGTCTGCGGCCCGGTGTCGTCGGCGTCCGGATCGAACGGCTCCATTGGCAGTTCGAGCATAACTTCGTGTCCGCGCGCGCGCGCGCGATCGATCCAAGTCTGCAGGTTCTGAGCGTAGGGAACGAAGGACAGCGTGACTTCCGGGGGCAGTTCGTCGATGGCTTGCGTGGTCGCCGCCGCGTTAAATCCCAGGCCGCCGATAATGACTGCGATCGAAGGCACGCCCTCGCGCGGGGTGAACGGGCGCGCATATGCTTGTGCGGGCGTGCGCCCATTCGAACCGACAATCGGCAGCACGCCGTTCGGGCCCGGCTCCGTCAGGCCCGCGTACGGCGCGCGCGGCAATGGCGGAACGGTGGGACGCGCTGACGGCGCGTCCGGCGTTTCGACCACGGCGACGCGCAATTCTCCATTGGAGTCGATCTCGCCGTACTCGCCTGTAAACGGCAGGTCTGCAATGTCGCCTTGGTCGCCGTTGGCGGCGGCGTCAGAAAGAGAGATGTGCGGGGCGTCCGCGGCTGCGTGCGAGGGCGCCAGCGAGATCACGCGGCGCGGACCGGCTGCGCTCGGGTCGCCGAAGATTTGCACGGCTGCAAGTGCGGCCACGGCCAGCGCGCCTGAAAAGGCGAACGCGACTGTCCTGTGGCTGAGCTGCGGCAAGCGTCGCGCCTTGGCCTTCGGCGGCGGCGCGAAGCCCCGCATATTCACGCGCGGGCGAATCATCACTGCGCAGAATCGCTGAATTCGCGCCAGCCGTCACTAGCGCTCAGCGCTGTTTCACATTGATTGACAAGGCGTTAAGCGCTAGCCGGCGCGCGCGCGCAAGCGCTCCGCAACCAGCCCCTGGCGCAGGAAATCGAGTGCGCGCGAGAGCTGATAATCCTCGTCGGCATCCCAATTTTCCGGCGGCTGGTCGTCCGGTACGTGCACGCCGCGGCGTTGCGCTCCCGATTCATTGTCGAGGGCGTTCGGAAGATCCGCTTCCGAAATGCCTGCGCGTTGCAGGCGCGCCGGATCGATGCGGCGCGCGGCCACTTCCATGTCCGGCGTGATGCCCGCGCCCTGGATTGAGCGGCCCGCAGGCGTGTAATAGCGCGCCGTGGTCAGCCGCAGCGCGCCGTCGCGGCCGCCCTGCAGCGGAAGGACGGTTTGCACCGAACCTTTGCCGAACGAATCCGTCCCGACGAGCAGCGCGCGATTGCGGTCCTGCAGCGCGCCCGCGACGATCTCGGCGGCCGAAGCGCTGGCGCCGTTGATCAGCACGACAACGGGCACGCCCGCGAGGTCGTCGCCCCTGCGCGCGTTGTAGCGCTGCACGTCTTCCGGCTGGCGCCCGCGCGTGGAGACGACTTCGCCGCCGTCAAGGAACGCGTCGGAGACCTCGATCGCCTGATCGAGCAGTCCGCCTGGATTGTTGCGCAGATCGAGCACGACGCCGCGCAGATGTCCGCCAGTGTCGCGGCGCACGGTGCGGATCGCGTCCTGCAGCATCGAGCTTGTGTGCTCGTTGAACGTCGAAATGCGGATGATGCCGATATCGCCGCCCTCAACGCGCGCAGTGACGGCGCGCACGTTGATGATTTCGCGCCTCAAGGTGACGTCGAACGGATCGCTGCCTTCGCGCGCCACGGTAATGGTGATGTCCGTGCCCGCTTCGCCGCGCATGCGCTCTACGGCTTCGTTGAGCGTCAGGCCGACGATGCTTTCGCCGTTGATGGCGGTGAGGTAGTCGCCTGCTTGGATGCCGGCGCGCGCGGCGGGAGTGCCGTCGATGGGCGAGACAACCCGCACCAGGCCTTCATCGCTTGTCGTGACTTCAAGGCCGAGCCCGCCGTACTCGCCGCGCGTCGCGGTCTGCATGTCGCGGTATTCTGCGGCATTCATGTACGAGGAATGCGGATCAAGCGAAGCGAGCATGCCCTGGATGGCCGCTTCCATCGCCTGCTGTTCGTCGATCGGGGTGACGTAGTCTTGTTCGACGCGGGCCAGGACGTCGGCAAACAATTCGAGCTGCCGGTAGACATCGCCGTTGTGGCGGTCCTCCGGCGCTGACCATGCCAGTGCGCCGAGAAGGGCGGCTGCGCCTGCAATCGGCGCGACTATCCATGCTACCCGCATCGCTCACTCCCCGGCTTCAGCCCACGTCGCCTTCGCCTAGCCGGTGCGCGTCCCGGCCTCGGCTGTCAGTCCGCGTGCGCTCAGCCATCTGCTCGGATCGACCGGCTGGCCGTTCCTCCGCACTTCTACATACAATTCCGGCGCCGGAGTGGCTGTTGCGGACATTTGTCCCAAAAGCTGCCCTGCGCGCACCCGATCACCGACCCGGACGCGCATGTCGTCAAGGCCGGTGAGCACGAGAGCGTAACCACCGTCGAGGTTAAGGATCAAGACTTGGCCATAGCTGCGGAACGCGTCCGCGTAGGCGACTTCGCCTGCCGCGGGAGCGGTAACCTGCGCCGCCGCGCCCGTTCGCACGGTAACCCCTTGAGACGCGGGGCCGCCTGCGTCCCGTGCGCCGTAGGCCCGTGTGATCCTCCCGGCTGCAGGCGCCGTCCAGCTGGCCGGGATGACATTGGGTCCGCTCGGCGCCGCGCCGCGCCGCGCTGAGGCGCGCTGCACCCGCTGGGCCAGCTCGCGCAACGTCCTGGCTTCGGCTGCGAGCGCGCGCGCCCGCCGCTCCGCCGCCGTCGCCTCGCTGGTGAGGCGCGCCTGCGCTGTCCGGCGCCGCGCCAGGAGAGCGGCGATGTCGTTCTGTTCAGCGAGCACGGCTTCCTGCGTGTCCGCCAGCAAGGTCTGCTCGGTCGCGATGGCGGCCTGTGTCTGGGTCGCCGCCGCGATCGCGCGGGTGCGCCGCCGCTGTTCCTCGAAATAGGCCGGGCCGAGCGCCCTGGCCGCGACGTTCATGCGAGCGTCGCGGATTTCGACGCGTCTCTGGGCGAAAGCGGACGCGATGAGGCTCGCCTCCATGGCGTCGCGAGCCCGGGTTTGGGCGGCGCTGTCGGCGGCGATTTGCTGTTGCACGGCGCCGAGGCGCTCTTGCGCGGCGAGCGCCGCCGTCTCGGCCTCGTCGCGGCGGCGGGCTGCGTCGCGCATGCGTGTGTCGAGTGCGCTGACGTCGCGTTGTGCAGCCTGCGCTTCAGCGCGCAGACGCTCGGCGCGCTGCGCCTCCGCGCGCCGGTCACGCTCGGCCTGGGCGGCCGTGCGCTGGGTCTGGGCTTCCGCCGGTCCCAGGAGAAACGCAAACGCCCCGGCCGCAAGCGCGGCAAGAGCGCGGGCGCGCTGCGCGCCTCGAGCCATAACCAACCACCAATACCATCCGGAATCTTCAGTCCCGGTGATAGGGATTACCGCACAAAATAGTCATAGCCCGGTAAACTTGCTCGCTAATCATCACGCGAACGAGGCGATGCGGCCATGTTTGGCGGCCAAAAGCGAGCTTTTCATCAGCGTTATCCTTAACGCTTTGCGACACGCCGTCAGCGCCGCCAATCCAGAAGGTCGTGCATGACAGGCCGTCATCGCGCCAGCGCGCCAGCTTTTCGGCAAGCTGGCGCGAACTCCACTCCGCGCCGCGTTCGTCGAGCAGGATGCGGCGCGAGTCGTCCGGGGTGGCGCGAAACAGAGCGCCCGCTTCGGCGCGCGCATCTCCGTTTGGCTTGGCCTCCACCTCCACGACATCGATGCTCTTGAAGCCGATCTGGCGGCCGGCCGCAGCCGCGCGCGCGGCATAGTCAACGCACATCGCCGCTTCTGGCCCGTCGCGCAGGCGGCCCACGGCGGCGATGATGATGCGCAAAGCTCAGCTCGGGAGTGCGTCGGGGCCGGCGGCCCAAATCTTCTCGATATTGTAGAACGAGCGCACCTCGGGGCGGAACAGGTGGACCACAACGTCGCCGGCGTCCACGAGAACCCAGTCCGCTTGCGGAAGGCCTTCGACGCGCACGTCCTTAACGCCGGCGTCCTTCAGCTTCCGCATGATGTGATCGGCCAGTGCGCCGACATGGCGCGCCGAGCGCCCGGAAGCGACGACGAGCATGTCCGCGAAAGAAGACCTGCCGCGAATGTCGATGGCGATGATGTCCTCGGCCTTGTCGTCTTCGAGGGAGGTCAGCACCACCCGCGTCGCCGCACCGACATCAATACCGCGCGCGGGCCGATTGGCGGCGCGTGGCGCTCCTCCGGCTTGGGCGGCGGCCGGTGCGCGTTTCATTTCAGGCGACAGGTCTGTGGTTCCTTCTGCTGCTTCTGGCTAGCGCCCATCTTATCACTTCCGCGGCGGTTTCGCCAACGCCTGACCCCGCGCCGCGCGCACGCGTGTGGAGGATTCCCAGTGATGACGGGCGTTTAGGTAGGTCCAGTCGTGCGGCGCCCGCAGCCGAAGGCGGGCCCCGGCGCCGGGTCTTGAAACAATGGCGACAGGCACGGCGGCGGCCACTTCGCGCCAGCGCCGCCATTTGCGGAAGTTGCCTAGATTGTCCGCGCCCATGATCAGGACGAACTGGACGCCCGGATAGAGGCGCCTCAGCGCGCGCAGCGTCTGATAGGTGTAGGCGCAGCCCAGACGCTGCTCCAGATCGGACACAACCATGCGCCGCCCGTGCGCTTGCGCGCGCGCGGATGCGGCGCGCGCCGCAAAGGGGCTCGATTTCGGCTTCAGCGGATTTTGCGGCGAAACCAGCCACCACACGCGGTCGAGGTTCAACCGTTTCAGCGCTGTCTCCGCAACGTGAGCGTGGCCCCCGTGCGCAGGATCGAAGCTGCCGCCGAACAGGCCGATTGTCATGCCTGGATACGCGAGGGGCAGCGCACGCTTCATGTGCGCCGCAAGACAACAACGTGCGTGCGATAATTGACTTCGCTGAGTATGTCGCGGCGGAAGCAATACGGAATGTGCGTTGAGGTCTCCAACGTGAAGCCCGGCAGGGGCACGTCGGTCATTGAACCGATCTGTTTCTTCTTTGGCGCGGGCGCATCTTTCCAGTCGTAGGGCGTCGCCATGATGAGGCAGCCGCCAGGACCGACAAATTGCGCGACCTTTTGAATGAAATCCGCTGGATCGGGAACGCGATCGACGACGTTGAGCGACAGCACAAGATCGAAATAATCGCGCGGATAGCTCAATGCCTCGGCGGGCGCCGCGAAATAATCAAGCGATCCCGCGCGCGCCTTGAGCTTCTTCGCCACCTCCGAGAGCGCTTGGGGAAACGCAATGAAATCGACGCCGCGCCTGTCGTTCGCCATGAGCGGAACAAATTTGGGCGGATCCTCGCCGAAAAGGACTGCACGCGCGAAGCCCGTGAACTGTTGTGAGAGTTCGGCGCCGACAATTTCTGCGTCGGGGTAGAGCTGGGCCAGTTCAAACACGGTCCGGCCGATGCCTGCGCCGGCATCGTAGATGCGGTTCGGCGGCGTGCGCATGGCGGCGCGCACGATCTCTGGAATGCGCGTGTAGTAAATCTTGTTGCGCGGTGCAAAGGCCAGCAGGTCGGAGCTGACGTTCTTTTGAGCGGCCGCCGCCGGTATGAAATCCGGCCACTCGGATTCGATATAGCGCGCCAGTGACTCCGGGGAGTCGTACTTCATGACCATGAGAGGCTCCGGTGCATGCGCCTATGGCGCCCAATCAGTTGGCGTTTCGGCTTGAACATCTTCCGCTTCGTCGCGGCGCCGCGCGCGCAGCATGGCGGCGATGTCGTTGACAAGTTCGCGCACGCCCGCGCCGGACACTCCTGAGACCAGGCGCACATCCTTGCCGATCGCACGCGAAAGGGCGGCGTGCTTGCGGTTGGCCTCCGCAGGCGTCAGCGCATCGATCTTGTTGAGCGCGATGATCTCCGGCTTTTCGGCCAAACCGCCGCCATAAGCTTCGATCTCGTTGCGCACCGTGCGGTAGGCTTCGGTTGCGCTGTCGGCGGTGGCGTCAATCAGATGCACCAGGGCCACGCAGCGCTCGACATGGCCGAGAAAGCGCGTGCCGAGGCCGGTGCCTTCCGCGGCGCCTTCGATCAGGCCCGGCAAATCCGCCATCACGAAGCGTTCGCTCTCACTGATGGTGACGACGCCCAGGTTCGGATGCAGCGTCGTGAACGGATAATCGGCCACCTTGGGCGTGGCGCCGCTGACAGCGCGCAGAAACGTCGATTTGCCGGCGTTGGGCAGACCAACGAGGCCGGCGTCGGCGATGAGTTTGAGCCGCAGCCAAAGCGTCCGCTCTTCGCCGGGAAGCCCCGGGTTGGCGTGGCGCGGCGCCTGGTTCACCGACGATTTGAAATAGGCGTTGCCGAAGCCGCCATTGCCGCCGCGCGCCAGCAACACCCGCATGCCCGGCTCTGAGAGGTCGGCGATCAGCGTCTCCTTGTCTTCTTCGAGCACCTGAGTGCCGGTGGGCACGCGCAACGTGATGCTCTCACCGTCGGCGCCGTGCCGGTTTTGGCCCATGCCGTGGCCGCCCGTGGCGCCTTTGAAGTGTTGCTGGAAGCGATAGTCGATCAGCGTGTTGAGCCCGTCGGCGGCCTCGATCCAAACATCGCCGCCCTTGCCGCCGTCGCCGCCATCGGGGCCGCCGAACGGAATGAATTTTTCGCGCCGGAACGAGACCGCGCCGGCGCCGCCATTGCCGGAGCGCACGTAAATCTTGGTCTGGTCGAGGAATTTCATGCGCGCTTTATATGGCCGCTGCCGCTGAGCGCGGCAACACGCTTGCTTAAGGCGCGCCGAAGGCCGGTGTACGCAGCGTTCGCCCTGGGACGTCGCTCAGGGCTCCGGTATTGAAACTCCGGAGCGTGCGCCGGGGCGCTCAATCGGTTTCCCGCCGCCACCGCAGTGAGACGCGCTGATCGCCATTGCCGAGAAAGCTGGTGATCAGCACAAGACGCGGGCGGACCGTCCATTCGACGGTCGATTGCGGCTGTCCAAGCCCGCTGCGGGCCAGCTCCACATAGACATCGCGGGTGAGGTAGACCCCGCCCGCCACCAGGAAGCCGCCGTCTTCGTCCTGGCGCACATTGAATCGGTCGAGCCCGGCGGCGGCGCGCGCGGCGTCCACCAGATCGAGCGAAGCCTGTCCGGACAGCGCCGCCAGGCTGGCTGCAAGCTGCGCGGCCTCAAACGGGGAGAGGTCCTCGATGGAGCGGCCGAACAGCACTTGGGGAAGGATTTCGTCCTCGGGGAGCGGCGGTTCAGATGAAAAGCTGATCTCGGGATCGCGCGCCGTTCCTGTGAGCCGTATGCGCGCGGTCAAGTCCGCGGTGTCGCGCGTGGCGCTCATGTCGATGCGCGCATCGAGGGGATCGCCGTCGAAAGTGATGGTCGCGTTCTCGATGTCGAACGGTTGGCCCGAAAGCGCCAGCGCACCGCGCAGAGCTGTCGCGGTTCCATATACCTGCGGAGTGCGCGCCGTGCCGCCGAGGCGCATGTCGAGGGACCATTCCGCATCGACGCCCCGCCCGCGCGTGAACACCCGGCCCGGCGCCCTGACCGCGACATCGAGCGTGGTGGAGCCATTGTGGCGCGGCGCGGGCGTTTCCTCTGGCGTGAAATCCTCGCCGCCGGGCTGATTGATTTCGATGACGTCGAGCGTGGGAATGCCCGCCTGCGGATTGGCGGCGATATCGAGATTGGCGTTGACGATGTCGATCGAGCCGTTGAGCGACGAGTGCAAACCCTCCCAGGTCAGGGTCAGTGCGCCGTTGGCTTGCGCGCGCGCGTCGGGCCGGTCGATGACGCGCATGTTGCTGAAATTGACCGCCACTTCTCCTTGCGTCTGGCTGATGCTGCCGCCCGTCGCGGTGAGCTGTCCGCCATGCGCGCCGGCGGCCGAAAACCGCTCAATGGCAATTCCGTTGTCGCCAATGGCGATGCGCGCATCGAGGTTTGTTAGCGTTACGCCGGTCAACTTGTCTTCAAAGCGCCCGTCCGTGATTTCAACGTGACCGGCGCCGGAGAGATAGCCTGCGCCAAATTGCAGCTCGCCCTGGCCATCGAGCGCGCCCGCGAGGGATTGGTCGGGCAGGCGCGCGGCCGCCCAAAGAGATTCAGCGGGTCCGTGTACAGACCATGAGGCGCGCCCGCGCCGCTCGCGCGCCAAAGCAATGCGCAGCGGCGCAGCGCTGGTCTCGACCGGGGCGTCAGCTTCGAAGTGGGCTGTCAGCCCGCTCTCGGATGCGGCGTCAATCTCGGCCGCCAGGCGGCCCGGCGTGAGATCGCCGACGATCCTCATATCGAGCGTGCCGCGCTGGCGGCCAGCGAAGCGGGCGCCGGCGAGCGTAATGTTGGCGTCGCCGTTCAGACCCCGCCCGTCATTGGCGAGGCGGACATGCCCATCGATCCTGCCGGTGGCGGTTTCTCCCCAGATCGCAGCCAGCGGGGCGAGCGGCGCATCATCGATTTGCGCGCTCCCGGAGAGTGCGCGGCCGCGCTCCTGCCATTGCCCGCGTACGACGCCGCCGTCCAACGCGACGTTGAGCGTGGCGTCTGTCTGCCCGCGCCGCCAATGCGCCTCGATCGGCGCACGGGTGTAGACCGGCGCGTCCGCCAGCGCGCCGCGGCCCTCGATGCGCGCGCCGCTTGAGGCATCCACCAGCGCCGTGCCCGCAAAGGTGAGCGGCGCCTGGCGCAGCCGCCCGCGCATGCTGAATTGCATGGCGAGCGCGTCGAGCGGGCCTTGCGCCCGCACGTCCGCCGCGCGCACGCGCAGGTCTCCGGCGCGCGCATCGGCAAGGTTGGCGTTGAACGCAAGCGCGTCCGGCGTGAGCGTGAGGGCGCCGGCCACGCGTCCGCTGATCCCGGGCGCCAACCCGTCCAGGTTTCCGTTCACGTCGAGGTTTGCGCTTGCGCCGTTGCTGGCGAATTCAGCATCGCCTTGCGCCTGTAAGCCGCCCCAGCTGGCGTCAAGACCGCCCAGCGCGACAGCGCGGCCGGTGATCGCGACCTGCGCCCCTCCAGTCAACGCTTGGCCGGATGCGGCGCCCTCTACGTGCGCGTGGCCTGCATAGGCGCCGCCCTGCGGCGCCAGTGAGAATTCGAGGATGGGGCGCTCCACAACGATTGCGCCCGTGCTGAAACTGGAGATTTGCGCCCGCGCCGTAAGCGAGGGCCGCGCGATTGGCCCGCCCAGGCGCCCGGTGGCGTCCGCCGCGCCCGCGATTTCGGCGCCGCCCAGTGAGAGCGGGCCGCGCGCGCTGGCTTCAAGCGCGATGTCGGCTTGGCCGCGAACGATGCGCCCCAGCGCGCCCGCGCGCAGGCGCGCTCCATCGAGCCGTGCGTGCGAAATGGTGATGCCGCCATCCTCGTAGCGAAAGCGTCCATCGAAGCGCGGCGCCGCCCCTAGCAATTGCGGAACAATGGCGGGCTCGCCCGCCAAGCTGGCGCCAATCCCGTCCGCCGTCACGGTCCACACGCGCCCTTGCGCCGTGCTCTCGCGGAATGCGCGCCAGTGGCCTGTTGCCGTGCCGGTTAGGTCCGGCGAGATCGCCTGCATGCGCCGGATGCGCCAGTCGCCGGAGAATTCGCCGTCGCCGCCATTGACCCAGCCTTGAGCGCTTACGGCGATGGCGTTGCCCGCAAGCTCCGCCTGGTTCAGCTCAAACCGGCCGCGGCTACGATTGTATTCCAGCGTTGTCTGCAGCCTGGCGTTTGCAAACAACGCCGGCGAATCCGGCGCCGCCGTCAGGTCGGCGTTGAGGGAGAACATTTCTCGCGTGAGCGCGGCCTCGACCGGGCCGGTGAACTGCACGCGCCGCCCAAGCGCCTCGATGTCCTGCGCGCTCAAGGTTCCGCGAAGCGCGGTGGTTCCACGTGCTTGGCGCAGTTCGCCTTCCAGGCGGGCCGCGCCAAGCGAGAACGGAGATTCCCGTGCAATGGCTGAGAGCCGCGCCGACTCCGCGACGATGCGGGCGGGTCCGTCAAGGTGGTGGCGCGCGTCCAGGCGCCCATTGACGTTGACCGCGAGGTAAGGCGTTTCGCCGTGCGCCTCAAAGCCGCCGCCGCCGCGCGCGCCCGTCAATGACGCGCTCACGCTGGCGCCGATGCGGTGGGCGAGGCCGGCGAGCGCTGGGAGGGCATCAAGATGCACCTCGCCGTCAATGCGCCATTGCGAGCGCGTCCACTCAACCGCGCCGGTCAGGATTTGCGCGTCGCCGGCCGTCGCGTCGAAGTGAGCGCTGCCTGTGTCGGCGCCGCCGTCGCCGCTGGCGCTCGCGCGGGCGCCGCTTTCCGCGACGCCGAGGAGGCGCGCGATGACGCCTCCCGGCGCGCTTTCGAGGTCAAGCTGTAGCGAAGCGGGCGCGGCAGCGTCGTAGCGGGCGATCAAGCGATCATCGTCTGAATCCAAGCGGCGCAGCGTCAGCGCGAGCTGGCGAATGTCTGCGTCTTGCAGGCGCAGGGCGCTATCGGCGGCGAATTCCGCGGAGGCGCCGAGCACGGGTTCGCCAACGCGAAGGCGCTCGATCGTCAGCGCTTCGAGGCGCACGTCGAACATCGTATCGCTGGCTGGCCTGCGCTCCAGCAAATGCGGCTGGCGCAGCAGATCAATCGACGCAGCGCTTCCGGAGTGGAGCGCAACGCGGCCAAATAGGATGTCCAGCGGCGACCAGCGGAGTGCGACGTCGCGACCTTCGATCCAGACGCCCTCATTGTCTGCGATGCTGACCGCGCCTGCGTGCAGCGCGCCCAGCCAAGCGCCGCTCACATCGTCAACGCGGATGCGGCCCAAGCGCCAAACGCGCGCGCCGTCCGCGAGATGATCGACGACAAAAGCCGCCCCAGGGCCGATCGCCCAGGCGCCGGCGCCGGCGACGATCACGCCGCCGGCGGCGAGCGCCCGCCATCGTTTGCGGCGTCTGGGCCGCTCCCCGCTCAAAACGCCTGCCCTATGCTGATGTAGAGCGCGTAGTCGGCGTTGGTTTCGTCCTCGTCGAGCGGGAACGCGATGTCGAAGCGCAGGGGCGCGAAACCGAGATCGTAGCGCAGGCCAATGCCGGCGCCCCAGCTCAGGTCGCCCGCGTCTTCCCAAACATCAAAGGCCGTGCCGCCATCGACGAAAGCCGCGGCGCCCCAGCGGCTGGCAAAGCGCAGCCGCGCTTCGGCCGACGCTTCCGCAAGGCCTTGCCCGCCCGGGCTCAGTCCCGCCAGATCGCGCTCGGCAGGATAGATGGAATTGTAGACGTAGCCGCGCACTGAGCCGCCGCCGCCGGCGTAAAAGCGCCGGTCCGGCGGCACGTCGTTGACATCGCCGCTCAACGCTTCGAGCCAGCCAGCGCGCCCGCGTGCGGCGATCGTGAGGCGGTCGTCCTTGCCGAAGGATTCATAGATGCGCGCTTCAGCGGTGGCGCGAACGAAGGCGAGCGTCTCGTCGCCGGTCGAGACCGAGGGCTCGATGCGCAGTTCGGTGATGGCGCCATCGCGCGGGTCAAGCGAGAATTCGGTGGTGTCGTGACGAACATCGGCGAAGCCGGAGAGAACGGCCGCATTTCTCACGCCGCCCGCCAGATCGTCATACGTATCGCCGCTGAGGCGCACGCCATAACTTGTTGCCGTGCGTAGCCGGGTCGAGGCGTTCACGCTGGCGTAAAGCGCCAGGCCTTGCCGCGTGTAGGCGTCAAGCGTTTCATGTTCGGCGGAGGCGCCAAACGTTGCCGCGTGGCCCAGCCCGGCGGCGTGCGGCCGCGTGAGTTCGACGCGCGCGCTCTGCTGCATTTCGGCCAGCGTTCCGGCGACGGTCAGTGCGTCAGCGCGGCCCGTGAGGTTGCGGCGCGTCCATTCCGCCTGCACGCCCGCACCTTCGGTCGTCGAGTAGCTCAGGCCGAGTTCGTAAGCGTTGCGGTGCGCAGGTTCGATGCTCAGCACTACATCGCGGACGCCGCTGGCGTCCGCGGGCTCAAGCCGCGTCGATGCCGAGGAAACCGCTCCCGTCGAGGTGATGTCGCGGCGCAGCCGCGCAAGCGCTTGCGGCGTGTAGGCGTCGCCATAGTCCCAGTTGCGCAGGTCCTCCAGGAACCCCGGGCGCAGCACGCCGCCGGGCTCGGCCTGCAACGCGCCCAGCCGCGCTGCGGCGCCGGCGTTGAAATGGAAGGTGACCGCCACCCGCCCAGTGGCGTGATCGACGACGACGCGCCGCTCGCCTGCGGCGGCGTCCGCGTAGCCATGTTGCTGCAGCGCTGAGAGGGCGGCGCCCTCCGCTTCCAGCACGGCGGCCGCGCGGGCGGGCGCGGCTTGGCTGACCGGCGCGAGCGCCGCGCTCGCGGCTCCGAGCGCATCCGCCTCTGGCGCCGCGCCGGCGTACACGATCTCCGGCGCCTCGAATGTGAAGCGCGGACCCAGCGCGATGACCAACCGCGCCGCGGGCGGCTCATCGCTCGCCTCGGGCGTCACCGTCGCGCCGTAATATCCCTCCGAGCGCAACCACGCTAAAGCCCGCGCAGCGGCCTCTTCGGCAATGCGTTCGGCGTCGAACAAGCTGTCCGGCGCTTCGCGATCGGGCAGCAGGTCGAGAATGGCCTGCCGCGCTTCCTTGTCGGCGCCTTCGATGACCACGGGTGAATCCGCCCACGCGGCGGGCGCGGCGAAGGGCAGGCCGATGGCCGCGCAGAGGGCGGCGGGCAGAGGAAAGCGGGCGCGCATTTGAGTCGCTCGAAACTAGCCCGACAGGCTCGCGCGCCGCCGGTTAAGGTTCTATCAACCATGACGGCGCCTCGTTGCGCCGCAGCAATGAAAGGCAGGGCAGATGAGCACGCCCGAAGGCGCCGCCAAGCAGTTGACGCCGGAAGCCCTTCGCGCGCTGGCCGAGGCCGAGGCGCGGCGGAAGGACGCGGCGGCGCTCGCCGCGGAAACCGGCGGGCCGGCCGGTCCGGAGCCGACGCGTTACGGCGATTGGGAGCGTAAGGGCATCGCCACCGACTTTTGACGCCGCCCGGCGTTCGATCGCGCGTAACCAAACAACAACATCATGGGCGCAAGCATTTGCCCCGCTAGGTGAAAAGGCGTAAACGCGCGGCCCTTGACGGGGCGGCGGCTGACCGCCTGAAGGGGATATTCGCATGGCGCAGGCTCCGGCCGACGCGCCCCAGCCGGACAAGCCGGAACGCGGCGCCCAAAGCGGCGGCGCTCACGCTCATGCCGGGTTCTGGGCCCTCCTGATCGGCTCCATCGGTGTCGTCTACGGCGACATCGGCACCAGCCCGCTCTACGCGTTCAAGGAATCCTTCGCCCACGTTCTGCAGGACGGCACGCTGGCGACGCCCGAAGAGGTGCTTGGCATCATCTCGCTCATCTTCTGGGCGCTGATGATCGTGGTGACGCTGAAGTATGTCGTGTTCGTCCTTCAGATGGACAACAAGGGCGAGGGCGGCACGCTCTCATTGATGGCGCTGGCGCAGCGTGCGCTCGGCAGGCGTACGCCGCTCTTGTTTCTGATCGGCGTCGCAGGCGCGGCGATGTTTTATGGCGATGCGCTGATCACGCCCGCGATTTCGGTGCTCTCGGCCGTTGAAGGTTTGAAAGCCGTGCCGAGTCTCGACGGGCCGATCGACCCGTTCGTGCTGCCCATTGCGATCGGCATCCTTGTCGGTCTGTTCGCCGTGCAGTCGCGCGGCACGGGCGTAATGGGCAAGTATTTCGGGCCGGTGACGGCGGTTTGGTTTGTCACTATGGGCGTGCTCGGCGCCATCCAGGTGGTTCACAATCCCACCGTGTTCCAGGCGCTGCTGCCCAGCCACGCGATCGCCTTCATGATCGAACACCATTTTTTGACCTTCGTCGTGCTCGGATCGGTGTTCCTGGCGGTGACAGGCGCGGAGGCGCTCTACGCCGACATGGGCCATTTCGGCCGCTATCCGATCCGCATGGCGTGGGCGTTTCTGGTTCTGCCCGCTCTGATGCTGAACTATCTTGGCCAGGGTGCGTTTGTGCTCGGCAGGCTTGATGCGCTGAACACCGAATATCAGCTGGCGAGCGACGCCGCGCGCGCCGTTGGCGCCGATCGCGTCGCCTTCGATTTCAGCCCGTTCTTCGAAATGGCGCCGGAGGCCATCCGGCTGCCGCTTGTCATTCTGGCGACCGCCGCGACTGTCATCGCCAGCCAGGCCGTGATTTCGGGTGCGTTCTCGTTGACCCAGCAAGCCATTCAGCTTGGTCTGCTGCCGCGCATGGAAATCCGGCGCACCTCCGAGACGCAGGCCGGCCAAATCTACATGCCGCAGATCAATTGGCTTCTGCTTGCGGGCGTGCTGGTGCTCGCGCTGGCGTTTGGCTCTTCGACGCGGCTGGCCGCCGCGTACGGCATCTCCATTACGGGCGAGATGCTGATGAGCACATGCATGATGTTCATTGTGATCTGGAAGCTCTGGAAGCGTCCGATCGCGCTCGCCGCCGCCATGGTGACGCCGTTTGTGATCATCGAGCTCATCTTCCTGTCATCCAACCTGCAGCGCGTCTGGTCGGGCGGTTTCGTGCCGCTGCTGCTGGCGGGCGGGCTCATATTGATCATGTGGACGTGGGTGCGCGGCACGCGCCTGCTTGCGGAAACCACGCGCCGCGATGAGCCGCTGGCGAAATTGTTCGAGACGCTTTCACATCATCCGCCGCACCGCGTGCGCGGCGCTGCGATCTTCCTTACCGGCGATCCCGACATCGCGCCCGCCGCGCTGATGCACAATCTGAAACACAATCAGGTTCTGCATGAGCAGATCATCATCCTCACGGTGAAGACGATCAACGCCCCGCGCGCCCCTGAGAGCGAACGTGTGAAGGTTGAGGATTACATGCCCGATGTGAAGCGCGTGATCCTCACATTCGGCTTCATGGAGACGCCGAACGTGGTCAAGGCGCTCACCGAGGCGCGCAAGCACGGGCTGAAGTTCGACATCATGAAGACGAGCTTCTTCCTCTCCCGCCGCACGATCGTGCCCAGCGAGAAGAGCGGCATGCCGCTCTGGCAGGACCACCTCTTCATCTTCCTGGCGCGCAACGCCACCAACGCCACCGACTTCTTCCACATTCCATCGGGCCGCGCGGTGGAACTGGGCAACCAGGTGATGGTGTAACAGTCAGCGGTACAAGTAATCGCCAGCTAATCCCAGCCGCATGCATGCCCGCGCCGGCGGCGCTTCATTCAGCACGATGTGTTCGCCCGCTTTGGCAAGCGCCCCCACCAGTGCGCTTTCGCCGAAGCGCAAGCCAAAGGCCCGTCCCAGGCCGAGCAGATCGCGCGTCCAGCCCGGGATGATCTCGACAGCGGCGCGCACCAGCAAGCGCTGCAAGCGCCGTGATGGCAAAAATCGCGCCGTGCGCATGACGGCGAGGAATTCGAAGATGATCTCCGAGCGCTCGAGTTTGGGGCGCATGGTGGCGAACAAGGCCTCCATCTCGGCAAAGTTCTTGGGCGCGCCGGTTGCGCCATAGAGCGCGGCGGCGGCGGCGCCCTCGGCGTAGAAGCGATCGCGTTCCAGGCGTGACAGCGGCCGCGCGAAGCGCGCGTAAGCCTCGGAAAAGCCGAACGCCGCCGTGGCCTGCACCCAATTCAGGAGTTCCGAATCGCTGGCGTGATAGGGCGCGCCCGAAGGCGTGACGCCGCTTACATGCGCGTGCATGGCGTTGACGCGCGCGATGAACGCGCGCGCCGCCTCGGCGGGCGCGTACACCGTCGCCATCGTTGCATATCCCGTGCGCCGGATGCGCCGCACCGGGTCGCCGCGGAATGCAGTGTGCTCCCAGACGCCGGTGCGTACGCGCGGCTCCGCCAGTTCCAGGATCACGGCGGCGACGCCGCCGACGACAAGCGCCACGGGGTTCTTCATCACGCGCCAGCTCAGCGAATCCGCCGCGAACAGCGCTGGCGCGCCGCGCGGCGCAGCGAAGTCAATTGCCGCGCCGGATGCATCGAGGGCCGCTTTCGCCAACGCCTCGATGCGAGTCTGCAGGGGGGCAGGTAGTCGCGCCATCGCGATTACTATGGCGCCGTGAACGCCGCAGCGATATAGCTTCGCCTCATGACGAACGACGCTTGCAAACTGCAAGGAACCTGGCGCATCCACGCGCGCGTGGGCGGCGCCGGTCCCGTGCGGGGCGCGTTTGTCACAAGGCCGGGTGATAGTCGCGCGTATGAAGCTCGTGCGTGAGATCTAGGAAGTTTCCATGTCTGTAAAAAAAGTCGTGCTCGCCTATTCAGGCGGCCTCGACACTTCGATCATCCTGAAGTGGCTTGAGGAAACCTATGGCTGCGAGGTGGTGACCTTCACCGCCGATTTGGGCCAGGGCGAGGAGCTGGCGCCGGCGCGTGAGAAAGCGCTGGCGATGGGCGTCAAGCCTGAGAACATCTTCATCGACGATTTGCGCGAAGAGTTCGTCCGCGATTTCGTGTTTCCGATGTTCCGCGCCAACACGCTCTATGAGGGCCTCTACCTGCTCGGCACGTCGATCGCGCGGCCGCTCATCGCCAAGCGTCAGATCGAGATCGCCAATCTTGTCGGCGCTGATGCGGTGTGCCACGGCGCCACCGGCAAGGGCAATGATCAGGTCCGCTTCGAAGTCTCCTACTATGCGCTGAAACCGGACGTGAAAGTCATCGCGCCATGGCGCGAGTGGAGTTTCGAAGGCCGTCCTGATCTGCTCGCTTATGCGAAAAAGCACGGCATTCCGATCGCCAAGGGAAAGGAACAGGCGGCGCCGTTTTCGATTGACGCCAATCTCCTGCACACCTCGAGCGAAGGCTTGGCGCTTGAGGATCCTGATGTTGAGGTTCCCGACATCGTCACCAAGCGCGGCGACCGGCGTACGATCACGCCGGAGGAGGCGCCCGACAAGGCCGAGACGGTCACGCTCAACTTTGAGCGCGGCGATCTGGCCGCCATCAATGGCAAGGCGATGAAAGCGCATGAGCTGTTGGCCGAATTGAATCGCCTCGGCGCCAAACATGGCGTCGGCGGGCTCGATCTGGTCGAGAACCGCTATGTCGGCATGAAGTCGCGCGGCTTCTATGAAACCCCGGGCGGCACGATCCTCTGGCACGGCCATCGCGCCATCGAGAGCATCACGCTCGATCGCGGCGCCATGCACCTCAAAGATGAGCTGATGCCGAAATATGCCGGGCTGATCTATAATGGCTTCTGGTGGACGCCTGAGCGCAAAATGCTTCAGGCCGCGATCGACGCGAGCCAGGAGAGCGTCTCGGGCGATGTGAAGCTCAAGCTCTACAAAGGCGGCGTGCGCACGGTGGGGCGGTCATCTCCCAATTCGCTTTATTCCAAGGCGCTTGTCGGCTTCGACGAAGCGGGCGGTTACAATCAGGCCGACGCCGAAGGCTTCATCAAGCTCAATGCGCTCAGGCTGCGCATCCTGGCTGAGCGCGACAGGAAGCAGGGCAAGAACGAATAGCCCCGCCTAGGCGCCGAGCCGCGCCAGGCCTTCGGCGATCGAAGGATCGACCTGAACGTCGCGCGGCGACAGCGGGCGGGTGAGGCGCAGCGTTTCCATCGAGCGCGCGCGGGAGAGCGCGACATAAGCTTGTCCGGGCGCGAAGGCGCCGCGGCCGAGGTCGATTTCGACGCTGTCGAGCGTCATGCCCTGGGCTTTGTGAATGGTGAGCGCCCAGGCGGGGGCGAGCGGGAATTGCACGTATTTGAATTCCTCTTTCACCTCCATGCGGTTTTCCTTGGCGTTCCAGGTCCAGCGCGCCTGCGGCCAGGTCGCGCGCTCGACATCGACGTCATCGCCGGCATCGAGCGCGACAGCGATGCTTTCATCGTCGAGCGCCTTCACGGTGCCAAGGGAGCCGTTCACCCACCGCCCTTCGGGATCGTTTTGCGTGAAGATCACGCGCGCGCCGCGCTTCAGGGTCAGTTCCATCGGCGCCGGGAAGCGATCGCCCTGCGCGCGCGGCGCCTCGCCTTCGAACGCCCCGGTGTAGCGCGCGGGCGCGCCCTCCAGCGCGGCCAGGCCCTGGGCGTTGTAGCGGTCGGCGACGGCGTTGGTTGCGCAGAGCAGCACTGGGCGCTTGGGCAGCGAGCGGTCCAGGCACACGGTGTTGAGGATGGTCACTGCTTCCTCGACCCCGCGCCGCTCGCGGATCGAGGAGAGGATGGCGATGAAATCCTGATTGGTCTGGCGGTGCACTTCAGTGAGCTGCACCGCCGCGAGCGGGGCGTCGCGCAGGGCGTGTGCGGAGAAAGCGTACGGACTGGCGTAGCCGGCGTCTTCCAGGAGCTGGCTTTCATCGCCGCGCACGACGGGGGGCAGCTGGTAGAAATCGCCGACCAGCAGCATCTGCACGCCGCCGAAGGGGCGCGAGGATTTGCGCGCGACTTTCAGGTGTTGATCCATGGCGTCGAGCACATCGGCGCGCAGCATCGAAACTTCATCGACGATCAGGCGGCTGATGGCGCGCGCGGTGCGGGTGAAGAACCAGTTCGGCTTCTCGTGATTGCCGATCAGCGGGCGCGGGGGAAACCCGAAGAACGAATGCACGGTCTGGCCGCCAATGTTCATGGCCGCAAGGCCGGTGGGGGCGAGCAGCGCCTGCGGATAGCCTGGATTGGATTCCACCAGCGAGCGGATGAAATGGCTTTTGCCGGTGCCGGCGCGGCCGATCAGGAGCACGACCGGGGTACGGTCAGCCAATGCAGCATGCGCCTCGGCGACGGCGGGATCGGACAAGGCTGCGGGAATCGACATCGTGCCGGATATATAGAATCGTTTCTCTCTGCGCTAAGGTTGGCCGCATGAAGGAGTTCGCAATGCTTCGTTTCGCAGCCGCTGCGGCGTTTATGGGCTTGGCTGCCTGCGCGGCGCCTGCGCCGCAGCCCGAGCCGGTCCCGGTGAGCGTCAGCGCCGAAGAGGCCGACGCAGCGCAGCGGCGTGAGGATGGCCGCGCGATCGCGGAGGCGCAGTGCGCAAGCTGTCACGCTGTCGGCGAATATGGCGACAGCCCCAATCCGGCGGCCCCGGCGTTCCGCACGGTGCTTTCCCGCTACAGAGCCGATGTTCTGGAGGAGGAGCTGATCAACGGCATTCAGGTCGTCCACCCGATGCCGGAGTTTCAACTCAATCCGCAAGGCGTAGATGAGCTGATCGCCTATCTGGAATCGATCCAGGAAGCGCCGGCGGAATAGCTTCGCCCGCACAACGCACAGCGTTTGCGGTTTCGCTGGATTTTCTTTCCTCTCCGGACGGGAGAGCGGGGCGCGCTTGCGGCCAAGCGCTTCCAAGAGAACAGGTGGTGGTGGTGCGCGCAAAGCGCGCCCCGCGCGATGTGTTGTGCAGCCGGCGCAGACGAGAGGCGTTCAACGTGCGCCCTGGGCGGCCATGCGTGACGGAGGCGGGTGGTGTGGTTCGACCGGCGCAGCTCCTCTGCTGAACCGGATTTCTCCGGACCGGTCCCCGCGACGCTGGGGTTCCCAGGCGCGCCTTAAGCGCGCGCAGCGTTCCCGGCTGACGCGCGCTCTGGACCAACTCCAGAACGCGGACCCTCAACTTCCCCTTTCTGCTCGCTGGAGCTGCGGAGCTCAGGCATCGCGCTTTCGCTGCATCGCGTTCAAACCGCGTCTCCTGAACGGTTTGGTGTTGGTCGACTCAAACGCCTCCCTACAGGAGATGGCTCATCTTCGCACGGGCTGAAGCCAGGCGGATTGGAACGCTCGTTGCTGCACGCCGCGCCTTGTTTTGCAAGCGCGCGCCTGGTGCGGAAGCGGGGATAGGCGCGGCCGCTATCCGCGCCCTTCGCGCGACGCGCGATCTGGCCTGCCTTGACCAGATCCGGTTCAACCGCCGCTGAAGATATAGTCGCTTGGGTCGATGGTTGCGGCGTTGGCGAAGGTGATCACGTCGACGATGAGGCCGTCCGCTGAAGTGATCTGCCATTGCGTGGCGTTGAGCTGGATGAAGCTCGCGCCCGCCGCCGCCGCGCCATAACCTTGGAACACCAGGCTGTCGCCAATTCCCGCGCCGGCGCCGTCGAAGTCCACAACAGTGTCGCCATTGGCCCTGGCAGCGGTGACACCGAAGCTGCTCATTTGGCGCCGCCATTAAGGCGTATCAGCCGGCGCCGCCGATCAGCACATCGTCGCCGGAGGCCGGCGAGGTAGTCATTGCCGGCCCCGCCATCAAGCGTGTTGGCGACGCCGTCAGCGCCGATGAGCGTATCGTTGTTCGCACTGCCGATGAGGTTCTCGATGCCGGTGAGCGTGTCGCCTTGAGCGTGGCCGCCAGAGCCGGTCCCGTTCCACAGCTTCACGGTGACGCTCGTCGAGCCTGCATAACTCGCAGTGTCTATGTCGGCGCCGCCATCGAGCACATCAGCCAGCCGCCGATCAGGGTGTCATCACCTGAGAGGCCGGCGAGGTAGTCATTGCCGGCCCCGCCATCGAGCGTGTTGGCGACGCCGTCAGCGCCGATCAGCAGATCGTTGCCGGCGCTGCCGATCAGGTTCTCGATCCCGGTGAGGGTGTCGCCCTAAGCGTGGCCGCCGGAGCCGGTCCCGTTCCACAAGCGTACGATCACCCGTGCGCTGGACGCCGCATAAGTGGCGGTGTCGACGCCGTCACCGCCGTCCAGCATATCGGCGCCGATCCCGCCATCAAGCGTGTTGGCGACGCCGCAATCGCTTTTCGATCAGCGTATCGTTGCCGGCACTGCCGATCAGGTTCTCGATCGGTGAGGTGTCGCCCTGAGCGTCGCCGCCAGAGCCGGTCCCGTTCCACAGCTTCACGGTGACGCCCGTCGAACCCGCATAACTCGCAGTGTCTATGTCGGCGGCGCCATTGAGCGTATCGGCGCCGGCGCCGCCGATCAGGGTGTCATCACCTGAGAGGCCGGCGAGGTAGTCATTGCCGGCCCCGCCATCGAGCGTGTTGGCGACGCCGTCAGCGCCGATGAGCGTATCGTTGTTCGCACTGCCGATCAGGTTCTCGATGCCGGTGAGGGTGTCGCACCTCAGGCGTGGCCGCCAGAGCCGGTCATTCCAGCTTTACGGTGACGCTCGTCGAGCCTGCATAACTCGCAGTGTCTATGTCGAGCGCCGCCGTCAGGCACATCGGCGCCCGCCGCCTTCGAGGGTGTCCGGCGCCGGCGCCTCCGATCAGCGTGTCGTTGCCGGAGAGGCCGGCGAGGTAATCATTGCCTGTGCCGCCATCGAGCACGTTGGCTATTGCGTCAGCGCCGATGAGCGTATCGTTGTTCGCACTGCCGATGAGGTTCTCGATCCCGGTGAGGGTGTCGCCTTGAGCGTCGCCGCCAGAGCCGGTTCCGTTCCACAGCCGCACTGTCACGCTGGTCGAACCCGCATAGCTGGCTGTGTCGGTTCCGCTTCCGCCGTCGAGCGCGTCAGCGCCGGAGCCGCCGATGAGCGTATCGGCGCCAGCGCCGCCGTGGATTGTGTCCGGTGCGCTACCGCCCGAGAGATAGTCATCGCCGCCACCGCCGTTGAGCGTGTCCACTGCGTTCTCGCCGTAGAATTCATCGTCACCGTCGCCACCGTTGAGGAGGTCGTTGCCGAGGCCACCGAACACGACCTGGCCCTGCGCGCCGCCGCGGAACTCGTCGTTGCCGTCTCCTAGATAAACAACACCGCTGATGAATCCCGTGCTGGTGTCGATGACGTCTGCCCCGACATACGTGAAGACATCGCCGTTGATGACGCCTTGATTGTCGATCTGGTCGTTGCCCAGCCCGAGATCAATCAAACCATTGATAGTACCCGTGTTGAACAGCCAGTCGATCTTCTCTTGTGGTGGAGAGAACTGATTCCAGCAAAATATTGCAGTCTGCGCCGTAATGCTCCCTGTATTGATTATGGTGGGGGCTGTGGGCGCTGCAAGAGCCAGGCCGGTCAAGGATAGGGCGACGCTTGTCGACCCCGTTACGGTTATGGAGCCGTTGTTTGTGAAGACGTCATTGTCAAAACGCATTATTGTGACGCCGGTCGCGGGGCCGGTGGCGGAAACGATGATGTCTTGGTTGTTCACCACTGTCGCCGGATTTACGAACATCATACCAACAGCGCCACTGCCGCCGTTGACAATCCATTCGCCGTCGTTTGTGACCCTGTTGCCTGGTGACCATGTCTCTACGCCATAGGCCCAACCCGTTGCCCGCACCGCCCATGTGCCTGAATTCGTGATGTCGGGATTCCAATCCCCTGAGGAGAGACCGTAAGCATCCCCACTATCTGACGTTGAGGATACCAAGCCTCGATTGTCGATTAGCCCAAAACCGTTGCTCGAAGAGAACGCCCTTGCTGACTCGCTCAGCGAGCCGGTTGCGATAATCTGACCGAGGTTGAGGAACAACACGTAGGACAGCGTATCGAATGTGAAGACAGTCCCGCTGGCGGTGTATGTTTCGTCTTCAAAGACCGTGAAGTCACCACTGATCAACGGCATGAGTTCACCCCCAAACGTCCGCAACCACAGTTATCGGTGGCAGCGGTTCCCGCCAGAGCCATCCACAACCTAGCCGAGCACTGTTGACGGCGGCAAGCAATCACACTGCAAAAACAAAATCGATGGGCCCGCGAAGGCACGCTGGTGCGGTAGGTGGCAGGCGCGCTCGCCTGGTGCGAGTTTTCGCTTCCATTTGACCGGGCTTCCCTACGTGACAAGCCGACGTGTCAGGTGAAGACATAGCCGCTCGGATCGATGGTTGCTGCGCCCTGACGCCGGCGCGGGGCAGGGGGCGCCGCCGGAGTTTGCGCTTCCAAGCAGGAGTTCGGGCCGGCGACCTTAGAGCGACCAGGGCAGGTGCGCGGCGAACGGGCCGGGCGCGCCCGGCAGCGTAAGCGCGGCGGCGTCGAGATTTTCCGCTTGCGGGATCTCGGCGGCGATGAAGGCGCGCCGCCCATGGTGACGCGGCGCCTTCGCGCGCGCGCCGGTTGCCGGGGCATAGCGCGTCCATTGCGTGGGCGCAGCTTGGGCCGGCGCCGCGATGGCTGCGGCCTTGGCTTCAACGCGCGGCGCGGGCGCTTCGACGCCGGCGAGCGCGGCTAGGTCTTCGGCGCCGACCATTTGCGGCACGCGCCCGGTGAGGCGCAACTGCATGTCCATTTCGTAGCGCGCGCCGGAGGGCTCGATGACGCGCAGGCGAACCGCGTGGATGGCGCCGCGCTCGCTTGCAAGCAGGCCCTCGTCCTTCAGCGAGATGACGCCGATGGCGCGATCGATTTCGAAACGGCCCTGCGCGTCGTCGAGGAGATAGAAGCCCGGCGCTTCTTCCGGTGGCGGCGCGGAGGGGGTGCTCGCGCTCTCAATCGCCGCGCGCGAGGGCGCGCGCACGCCGGCGATGTCGATGGCGTCGAACGTGGCGGCGAAATTGTCGAGCGGCGGAATCATGGTTCCGCCACTTTGACGCGCCGTGGCTAACGGGCCGTGAAAGCCACGTTTTCCTTGTGTTTACGCTTGCTCGCCCCAGCCATAGGCGCCCTTCACTTCAAGGAATTCCTCAAGCCCGAAGGGGCCGCCTTCACGGCCGATGCCCGATTGCTTGTAGCCGCCGAACGGCGCGCCCAGGCCGCCTTGCGCGCCATTGATGTGGACGTTGCCGGCGCGCAGCTTGCGCGCGACCTTGCGGGCGCGCTCCTGCGGGCCCTGCACGTAGGCGGCCAGGCCATACGGCGTGTCGTTGGCGATCTTGATCGCTTCTTCTTCGGTTTCGTAGGGAATGATGCAAAGGACGGGGCCGAAGATTTCTTCGCGCGCGATGGTCATGTTGTTGTTCACATCGGCGAAGACGGTGGGCTTGACGTAATAGCCGCGATTGAAGCCGTCGGGCCGGCCAACGCCGCCGGCAGCGAGACGCGCGCCTTCGTCAATGCCTTTCTGGATCAGGCCCTGCACCTTCTGGAACTGGTTGGCGTTGGCGAGCGGGCCGATGGCGCCTTGTTCGGCTTCGCCGGGCGCTTGCATCTTGATCGCCTTCGCGGTCGCGGCGGCGATGGCGACAACCTCTTCATATTTCGATTTTGGCGCCAGCATGCGCGAAGGCGCATTGCAGGACTGGCCGGTGTTGTGGGCCATGTGCATCATGCCCCCGGCCACCGCCTTGGGCAGATCGGCGTCGTCGAGAATGATGTTGGGGCTCTTGCCGCCCAGTTCGAGCGCGACCTTCTTGATGCCGGCGGCGCAGTTCTGCATCACCGACGTGCCCGCGCGGGTGGAGCCGGTGAAACTCATCATGTCGACATCGGGGTGGGCGGAGAGAACCGCGCCGACGCCGGGGCCGTCGCCATTGACCAGGTTGAAGACGCCGGGCGGAACGCCTGCTTCGTCGAGGATTTCGGCGAACAGGATGGCGTTGAGCGGGGCGAGTTCGGAAGGCTTCAGCACCATGGTGCAGCCGGCAGCGAGCGCAGGGCCGACCTTGGCGCAAACCTGGTTCATCGGCCAATTCCACGGCGTGATCATGCCGACGACGCCGATCGGCTCCTTCAGGATGCGCCGGCCCTTGCCGTAATCGTATTCGAAATCGAAGCTGTCGAGCTGCTTGCGCGCATCGATCAGATAGCCGAGGCCGGCAGGGGCCTGCGCGGCCTGCGCCAGCGGCAGCGGCGCGCCCATCTCCATGGAAATGGTCTCCGCCATTTCGGGCAGCCGGCGCTGATAAATGGCGATGATCTTGTCGAGAACGGCTTTGCGCTCATCGACGCTGGTCTGCGACCAGGTTCCGAAGGCGCGCTTGGCGGCGGCGACGGCCTTGTTCACGTCCTCGGCCGCGCCCAGCGAAATGCGCCCGCACGGCTCTTCGTTGGCCGGATTGATCACGTCATGCGTGCGCGCCTTGGCCGGGGCGACCCATTTGCCGTCGATGTAGAAATTGAGCTGTTCGCGCATGTCGTCCTCCGGAGATTTCGCCTCAGGTAGCAGATATAGGAAGGGGCGGCGAGTTCGCGCGGCGGCAATGTTGGGCTATGGGCGGCGCCAATGGACGAGAACCGCCCCCTTCGCAGCTATGGACGCATCAAAGCGCGCACCCTGAAGCCCCGGCAGGCGGGATTGATGGAGAGCCTGTTGCCGCATCTGGCTGTGCCGGAAGCGGGGCCGATCGATCCAGGGTCGCTGGCGCCGCCGCAAGGGCCGCTCGTGCTGGAAATTGGCTTTGGCGGCGGCGAACACCTCGTCGCGCAGGCGCAGGCGCGCCCGGACGCCCGTTTCATCGGCGTGGAGCCGTTCGTGAACGGGGTCGCTTCCTGCTTGCGCCATATCGAGGAGAGCGGCGTCACCAATGTGCGCCTGCACATGGGCGATGCGCGGGACGTGCTGGCGCGTTTGCCCGATGCTTCACTCGATCTCGTCTACATTCTTTTTCCCGACCCCTGGCCGAAGGCGCGCCATCACAAGCGGCGGCTGATCCAGCCGGCGGTCCTTGAGCGCCTCGCGCGCGTGCTGAAGCCCGGCGGGGAGGTGCGCTTCGCCACCGACTGGGCGAACTACGCGGCCTGGGCGCTGGAGGCGTTTGTGCGCGACGCGCGGTTTGCGTGGCCGGCGGAGCGCGCCGCCGATTGGCGCGCGCCCTGGCCGGGGCATGTGACGACCCGCTACGAGGCCAAGCGGCTCGGCGATTGCGCGCCCGTGTGGCTTAGGTTTGTGCGGGTTTGACGTCTGCTTTTCGCCGAGAGCGGACATGTGCTTGTGTGACCACTAAGGTGGTTTTCGGAGTCGCGCGCCAAAATGAAGGTCGTCAGAGAGCTAGAGCCGATTGAGGTGACGGACGCTATTCATCCGCGACGCCGGATTGTCGTGCTTGAGCGCGACGACGGGCGTTTCGCATTTGCCGAGGAGCACTACTACGTCTCTGAATACGAGGGCGAAGTAATCGCAGAGGGATGGCATCAGCACCCCGCCAACGGAACATACGAGACCGCCGATATGGCTGAACAAGAAGGCAGAGCCGCCTTTGCTAAGTGGCATCGCCTAAGCGTCTGAACGTCCGCTCAGGGCCCAAAAGCGGCCCTTCCGGTTTTCGGGGCTAGCAAAGATCCCCAGAACCAGCTATATGCGCGCTACTACATCGCTGACGCCCTCGATGAGGGTTCAGCGGCGGGGCCGAAAGCTCCGCCGCTTTTTGTTTACCTGAGGGAGCCGCCGCTGCGCGCGACCAACCCAGTGGAAGAGCGCGTGATCGCGCTGATCGAACCGACAGCCTCGGGTCTCGGGTTCCGGATCGTGCGCGTGCGCGTCTCGGGCAACCGCCGCAAGCGGCTGCAGATCATGGCCGAGCGCGTCTCCGATGGGCAGATGGGCATCGACGATTGCTCGCGGCTGTCGCGGGCGCTGTCGCCGGTGTTCGATCTGGAAGACCCTGTGCAGGGCGAGTACGACCTCGAGATCAGCTCGCCCGGCATCGACAGGCCGCTGATGCGGATCGAGGATTTCGAGCGCTTCATCGGCCATGAGGCCAAGCTCGAAACCGCTGCGATGGTCGATAACCGGCGCCGCTACAAGGGCGTCATAAAAGCCGTGCACGGTGATGAGATCACGCTCGCGGGCGAGCACGGCGAAGCCAAGCTGATGTTCTCGGCGTTGTCGGACGCGCGACTGGTGCTGACCGACAAGCTGATCGAGGAAGATTTGAGACGGGCGCGAGCGGCGGAGACCGCTGAACACGATTCTGACGAAGGGAAGACGACATGAGCACCGGCATTTCTGCAAACCGGCTGGAAATTCTCCAGATCGCCGACGCGGTTGCGCGCGAGAAGTCGATTGAGAAGGAGATCGTGATCCAGGCGATGGAGCACGCGCTCCAGAAGGCCGCGCGTTCGCGCTACGGCGCCGAGCACGACATCCGCGCCAGCATCGATCCGCGCACCGGCGAGATGGAGCTGAGGCGGGTGATGACTGTCGTCGATGACAGCGTGCTCGATCCTGAAACACGCCCGTTCAATCCCTCGACCGACATCATGCTGGACATCGCCAAGAAGACCGACCCCGAGGCGGTTCTGGGCAAGGAATATGTGGAGCTGCTGCCGCCGATCGAATTCGGCCGCGTGGCGGCGCAGACCGCCAAGCAGGTGATCAACCACGAAGTCCGCGAAGCCGAGCGCGAGCGCCAATTCGGCGAGTACAAGGATCGCGTCGGCGAGATCATCAACGGCGTGGTCAAACGCGTCGAGTTCTACAACGTGATCGTCGATCTCGGGCGCGCCGAGGGCGTGATCCGCAAGTCGGAGAGCATTCCGCGGGAAAATCTGCGCGTCGGCGATCGCACCCGCGCCTACATCTATGATGTGCGTCGCGAGACCAAGGGGCCGCAAATTTTCCTGTCGCGGGCCAAGCCGGAATTCATGGCGCGCCTGTTCGCGCAGGAAGTGCCGGAAGTCTATGAGGGCGTGATCGAAATCAAGGCCGCCGCCCGCGATCCGGGCTCGCGCGCCAAGATCGCGGTGTTGAGCCATGATTCCTCGATCGATCCGGTCGGCGCTTGCGTGGGCATGCGCGGCGCCCGCGTGCAGGCGGTCGTGGGCGAATTGCAGGGCGAAAAGATCGACATCATTCCCTGGTCGCCCGATCCGGCGACCTTCATCGTCAACGCGCTGCAGCCGGCGGAAGTCTCCAAGGTGGTGCTCGATCCTGAGGATGCGCGCGTCGAAGTGGTGGTGGCGGAATCGCAGCTGTCGCTGGCGATCGGCCGGCGCGGCCAGAATGTGCGCTTGGCTTCGCAGCTGACGGGCTGGTCCATCGACATTCTCACCGAAGCCGAGGAATCCGAGCGGCGCCAAAAGGAATTCGCGTCGCGGTCCGAACTCTTCATCAAGGCGCTGGAAGTGGACGAAATGTTCGCCCAGCTGCTGGCGTCCGAAGGTTTCGAGACGGTCGAGGAGATCGCTTACGTCGATCCGATCGAACTGGCCTCCATCGAGGGTCTCAACGACGAGATCGCCGAGGAATTGCAGGCGCGGGCGCAAGAATATCTCGAAAAGCTGGCCGCCGAACTGGAGGCTAAGCGCGTCGAACTCGGCGTCGCCGACGATCTGAAGACTGTGCCGGGATTGACGGCGCAGATGCTGGTGGCGCTGGGCGAGAAGGGCGTGAAGACGCTCGAGGATTTCGCGGGCTGCACGGGCGATGATCTGCGCGGCTGGTTCGAGACCAAGGGCGGCGAACGCGTGCGCGAGCCGGGCTTGCTGGAATCGTTCCAACTCACGCAGGAACAGGCCGACGCGCTGGTGCTGAACGCGCGCATCGCCGCGGGCTGGATCGAGGCGCCGCCGGAAGAAGAGGTCGAGGCCGCCGAAGCAGGAGACGCCGACGATGTCGCCAGCGTCTTCCCAGATCGAGGCTGAGCCGCCGCGCCGCGGGCTGGAGCGGCGCTGCATCGTCAGCGGTGAGAGCGAAAGCAGCGCGGGCCTGATCCGGTTTGCGCGCGCGCCCGATGGCGCGGTCGTGCCCGATGTCGCGGGAAAACTGCCGGGCCGCGGCGCGTGGGTGCGCGCCGACCGCGCATCGATCGAGCAGGCGGTGAAGAAGGGCGCGTTCGCCCGCGCTTTCAAGGCGCAGGTGAAGGCCGATGCCGGCCTTGCGGCGCTGACCGAGACGCAGCTGGCGCGGCGCTGCCTCGATCAGCTTGGGCTAGCCCGCCGCGCAGGCGCACTGGCGATCGGCGCCACGCAAGTCGAAGCCGCGATCCGCGACAGGCCGGCCCCGGTTCTGATCGAGGCGAGCGATGGCGCCGAAGATGGGCGCGAGAAGCTGATGAGCTTGCACCAGGGCTTGTGGGGGCGCCCGCCGGCGGCCGTGGGGTGCTTTACCGCGGCGGAATTGGGCGTGGCGCTGGGGCGGGAACGTGTGATACACGCTTGCTTGCTTCAAGAGCGCTTGGCGTTGGGCTGGGCGGCGGAAATCGGCCGTTTGGCGGGTTTTCGCGCCATCGTTCCAGGCTCTTGGCCCGATTCCTGGCGCTCGACTGGTCTGGGACTGGGCGGCGCGGACGCTGAACCGGCAAAGGTTCATCGCCGCGGCGGGCAGCAGGACGTTTGAAGACGAACTACGTGTGACGGCAAATTTAGGATCGGCAATACCACTGCATGTCTGACGGCAACGAACAGAAAGAAACTCCTTCCGGCCGCAAGCCGCTGACGCTCACCCGTACGACGAGCACGGGAACGGTGCGTCAGAGCTTTAGCCATGGCCGCACCAAACAAGTGGCCGTCGAGGTGCGTGAGAAGCGCTCGATCAATCGCCCCGGCGCGGGCGGCGCCACCGCGCCTGCGCCAGCCGGGCCTGGCGTGCCCCCGCCGCTGCGTCAGCGCGCTGCGCCTGCGCCCGCTCCAGAGGCCGCCGCGCCTGCACCCAAACAACCGCCCGGCGCCATCACCGACGATGAGAGCCGCCGCCGCGAAGAGGCGGTGCGCAGGGCGATGGCCGAACGCGAAGCGCGCGAGCAGCGCCAGCGGGCGGAAGAAGAACAACGCCGCGCGCTCGATGACGCGCAGCGCCGCAAAGCGGCGGAACTTGCCGCAATCGAAGCGGAGGCTGAAGCGCGCCGCCGCGCCGAAGCAGCCGAAGAAGAAGCCGCGGCGACTGCCGCAGAACGGGCCGCGCGCCCGGCAGCGGCGGCGTCTCCTGCGCAGCCGAACCAGGGCGCGCTGCTCGATGAGCTGGGCGGGCGGATCAAGTCCGCGCGCAAGCCTATTCCTGCGGCGCCGGTGAAGCCGGCCAAAAAGGGCGAGCCAAAGCGCCGCGAAGGCAAGCTCACGCTCGACATGGTCGAACGCGAAGTCGCGGGCGACGATGATCGCGTGCGTTCGCTCGCGGCCTACCGGCGCGCGCAGCAGAAGGAAAAAGAGCGCCGCGCCAAGATGCTCGGCGGCAGCGGCGAGCGCGAACGCATCGTCCGCGAAGTGGTCATCCCGGAATCGATTACGGTCCAGGAGCTTGCGAACCGCATGGCGGTGCGCGTGGCCGACATCATCAAGTTCATGATGCGCCAGGGCCAGATGCTCAAGCAAAGCGACGAACTCGACGCCGACACCGCCGAGCTCATCGCCACCGAGCATGGCCACAGCGTGCGCCGCGTGGCGGAATCCGACGTCGAAGAGGGGCTCGCCGGCGATATCGTCGACAGCGAGGAGAACCTGAAGCCGCGCCCGCCGGTCGTGACCGTCATGGGCCACGTCGATCACGGGAAGACCTCGCTCCTGGATGCGTTGCGCCAGACCGATGTCGCCGCCGGCGAAGCCGGGGGCATCACTCAGCATATCGGCGCCTATCAGGTGCGGCTGAAGGACGGCCAGCGCGTCACGTTCCTCGACACGCCCGGCCACGCCGCATTCACCGCAATGCGCGCGCGCGGCGCGCAAGTGACCGACGTTGTCGTTCTGGTCGTCGCCGCCGATGACGGCGTGATGCCGCAGACGATCGAAGCGATCAATCACGCGCGCGCTTCCGGCGCGCCGATCATCGTGGCGATCAACAAGATCGACAAGCCCGACGCCAATCCGACGCGCGTGCTGACCGACCTGTTGCAGCACAATGTCATCACCGAAGCGCATGGCGGCGATACGCTTGCGGTTGAAGTCTCGGCGCCGAAGCGTGCGCACCGGGCCTCGACAAGCTGGTCGAAACCATTCTGCTGCAATCGGAAGTGCTTGAGCTGCGCGCGAACCCGGACCGGCCGGCGGAGGCGACGGTCATCGAATCCAAGCTCGACGCGCCGCGGCACGGTGGCCACGGCGGTGCTGGTGCAGAAGGGGACGCTGAGGCGCGGCGACATCGTCGTCGTCGGCGCTCAGATGGGCCGCATCCGCGCCATCACCAACGAACGCGGCCAGCAATTGCAGGAAGCGGGCCCGTCCGAGCCGGTTGAGATCATGGGCCTCGGCGGTGTGCCCGAGCCGGGCGATACGCCTAACGTCGCTGGGAAAACGAAAACCGCGCGCGAAGTGGCGAAACTACCGGGCGGACGAAGCGCCAGAAATCCGGCCCGGGCGGCGGGCAGGTGCGCACATCGCTCGAATCGATGATGGCGCGCTTCAAGGATCTCCGCGGTACCGCCAAGGAATTGCCGGTGCTGATCAAGGCCGATGTGCAGGGCTCGGCGGAAGCGATTGTCGGTTCGCTGGAGAAGCTCGCGCACGAGGAAGTCCGCGCACGCGTGGTGCTTTCCGGCGTCGGCGCCATCAACGAGTCCGACGTGCAGCTGGCCAAGACCTCCGGCGCGCCAATTATCGTTCAATGTCCGCGCGCTTCCAAGGAGGCGCGCGACCTGGCCGAGCGCGAAGGCGTCGAAATCCGCTACTACGCGATCATCTACGACCTGATCGACGACATCAAAGGCGTCATGTCGGGCATGCTGGCGCCGCAAATGCGCGAAACCTTCCTCGGCAACGCGCAGGTGCTCGAAGTGTTCAACATTTCGAAGGTCGGCAAAGTGGCCGGTTGCCGCGTGACCGATGGCGTTGTCCGCAAGGGCGCCAAGGTGCGCATCCTGCGCGACAATGTCGTGATCCAGGAAATGGGCGTGCTGACGACGCTGAAGCGCTTCAAGGACGAAGTGAACGAAGTCGTCTCCGGCCAGGAGTGCGGCATGAGCTTCGGCCCGTTCCAGGACATCAAGCAAGGCGATGTCATCGAATGCTTCAACGTTGAAGTGGTTCAGCGTTCGCTCTGAGGCGCGGTTATCATGCGGCGGATCGTAATTGCAGCTGTGATGGCGTTTGCGGCGGGCCTCGGCGGCTGCGACCGCAACCGCCAAGTCGATCAGACGCCGGGCGAGCGGCCATCGACGGTGGTCGAACCGGAAACGCGCGTCGACACCGTGCCCCAGGAAGAACCCGCAGTGGCGCGCCTGCAATGGCGCGCCGCCGATGATGACGCCCAGCGTGCGGTGACGGGCAATCTGCGGTGAGCCTGCAGGGCCAGCGGGGCGGCCCGCTGGTGTTTGCATTCGCCAACGGCATCACGGTGACGGCCCAGCCTGTTGGTCGTGGTGCCGGCGGCCTTGCGCGCGGGCGTGGGCGGCCAAAGCTTCGCCGCCGTACTTGGCGGCGATCCGCGCGTCGATGCGTATCTCTACCGGGTGCAGTCGGAAAATGTGACCCGCAGCGCCCCGCGGAGGTGATTGTGCGGTGACGTGCGACCAGCCACCTTGCCGTCAGCGAATTCGTCGATGCCAGCGGGCGCTGGGTAAGCACCAAGATCGCCGCGTTCAGCGGCGACGCGCGCCCGCCCTCCGGCGGCGATCCTTTGGTGGTCTGCAACGCTTACGCCTACACGGCCCAATAAGACGGAAGCGAAGATCGCGGGCATGAGCGGGGCGGCCCGTCCTAACGGTACTGCGCGCAGCGGAACTGGTGCGTCACGCCCTGGTGGACATCGTCGCGCGCGAGATCTGCGCGATCCCGCGCTGTGGTGGGCCCTCGGTGACCATTGGCGAAGTGCGCGCTTCGCCGGACCTCAAGCACATGACTGTGTCTCGTTTCGGCGCTGGGCCTGGCGATCCGGGCGCCATCGCGGCGGGCCTTGGCCACTGCGCGGGATTTCTGCGCGGACGCCTGGCGTGCAGCATCGATCTGCGCTTCACGCCGGAACTGCATTTGCCGGACGTTCTTATGACGAGGTCTGCCATATCGATGAGCTGCTGGCCAGCCCGAAGTCGCGCGATTTGCGCCGCGAGGACGAAACTCATGAGCCGGCGCAAGAAAGGTGAGGACGTTTCCGGCTGGGTCGTGCTCGACAAGCCGGACGATATGAGTTCGACGCATGCGGTCTCGGCGGTGCGGCGCATCTTCAATGCGCAAAAGGCCGGGCATGCGGGCACGCTCGATCCGCTGGCCTCCGGCGTATTGCCGATTGCGCTGGGCGAAGCCACCAAGACCGTGCCCTGGCTGATGGAGGCGCGGAAGACCTACCTCTTCACCATCAAATGGGGGGTCTCGACCGACACGCAGGACCGGGAAGGGAAGGTCATCGCCGAAAGCGCCGTGCGGCCCTCGCCCGAGGCCATTCGCGCGGCGCTCGCCGATTTCACCGGTGAGATCGAGCAGGTGCCGCCCCAGTTCAGCGCCGTGAAGGTCGATGGCGAGCGCGCCTACGACATCGCGCGCTCAGGCGAAGCGGTCGAGCTGGCCCCGCGCAAAGTGGTGGTTTACGAGGCCGAGCTCGCTGGCAGTGAGGGCGAAGACCTCTCCGTCTTCCGGGTTCGCTCGGGAAAAGGGTTTTACATCAGGGCTCTGGTGCGGGATTTGGCGGCGAAACTGGGCGCGGAAGGCCATGTCTGGCGGCTCAGGCGCACGGAAGTGGGCCCGTTCGCAGAGGCAGAATCGGTAACCCTCGACGCGCTCGAGGATTTGCGCCATAAGGGCGCCGCGTCAGAACGCCTGAAACCCGTTGAGACCGCGCTGGACGACATCCCGGCGCTGGCCATTAACGGAGAGGACGCGTTCAAGCTCAGACAGGGACGGCCCATCGTTCTCCTTCCGCATGTGATGGAGGCGCTGAAGCCCAAGTTCCGGGACCGCACCATCGCCGGGCAGGACGCCTCCCGTGCGGCGGTTGCCCTGTTCCAGGGCAGAGCGGTTGCGCTGGGCGACGTGCGCGCCGGCAAGTTTTCGCCGACACGCGTGTTCCACATCGCAAACGAATGAAGGAGTACCGATGTCGATTTCAGTGGAGCGCAAAGCCGCGCTCATCAAAGACAATGCGAAGACCAAGAACGACACCGGCTCGCCGGAAGTTCAGGTGGCGATCCTCTCCGAGCGCATCACCAACCTCACTGAGCATTTCAAGACCCACAAGAAGGACAACCACTCGCGTCAAGGCCTGCTGAAGATGGTTTCGCAGCGGCGCCGGTTGCTCGACTACCTGAAGAACCGCGACAGCGCCCGCTATCAAGCGCTGATCGAAAAGTTGGGCCTGCGCCGATAACGCAGGCTTGGCCTCTTCCCAGCAGAGGAAGGGGCCGCGGGGCGGGGTGAACCTCCTCCGGCGGCGAGTTCACGCATGCGCGTGCGGCTCCAATCCGAACCATCGAGTCTCACCCCTCCCATCACCCCTCCCTAAGCGGGGAAGGGAACGACCGAGCGCAATGGAATCCGCTGTTGCGCACCACACGAGGCCGCCGGAGCAGGGGCTCATCGGCCTGGAGTAAGTTGTATGTTTGATGTGAAATCCGTTTCTCTCGATTGGGCGGGGCGCAAGCTCACGCTCGAAACCGGCCGCGTCGCGCGGCAAGCCGATGGCGCCGTGTTCGCGACCTGGGGCGAAACCGCGCTGCTCGCGACGGTCGTCTACGCGAAAGAAGCAAAGCCGGGACAAGATTTCTTCCCGCTGACCGTGAACTACCAAGAGAAGTATTTCGCCTCCGGCCGCATTCCCGGTGGCTTTTTCAAACGCGAAGGACGCCCGACGGAGCGCGAGACGCTGCTGTCGCGTCTGATCGACCGCCCGATCCGCCCGCTCTTCGTCGATGGCTTCAAGAACGAAGTGCAGGTGATCATCACCGTGCTCTCATGGGACAATGAAAACGAGAGCGATATTCTGGCCATGGTCGCGGCCAGCGCCGCGCTGACCATTTCCGGCGTGCCGTTCATGGGCCCGATCGCGGCCAGCCGGATCGGCTGGATCGACGGGCGGCCGATGCTGAACCCGACCATCGAGCAGATGAAGACGAGCGACCTTGATCTGGTCGTCGCCGGCACCGCCAACGCGATCATGATGGTCGAATCTGAAGTGAAGGAGCTTTCCGAAGCGCAGATGCTCGAAGCGCTGTCGCTGGCGCACAAGGGCATGCAGCCGGTGATCGATGCGATCATCGAGCTGGCGGAAAAGGCCGGCAAAGACCCGTTCGAATTCGAACCGGCCGATCATTCCGAACTGAAGAAGAAGATCGCCGATATGGTGGGCGCTGAACTGAGCGCCGCCTACAAGGTCACCAAGAAGGACGAGCGTTACGCAGCTGTGGGCGCTGCGCGCGACAAGGCCAAGACCGCTCTGGTGAAGAGCGAAGCCAATGCCGATGGCGTTGACGCCAACGTGTTCAAGGAAGTGTTCAAGGCGGTGGAGAGCGACATCGTGCGCACCCGCATCGTCAAGGAAAAGGGCCGCATCGACGGGCGCGCCGTCGACAAAGTCCGCCCGATCGAGGCGATGGTGGGCTTCCTGCCGCGCACGCACGGCTCGGCGCTGTTCACGCGCGGTGAGACGCAAGCCATCGTGGTGGCCACGCTTGGCACCGCCGAGGACGAGCAATTCATCGATGCGCTTTCTGGCACGACCAAAGAGCGCTTCATGCTGCACTACAATTTCCCGCCCTACAGCGTCGGCGAAACCGGCCGCATGGGCGGGGCCGGGCGCCGCGAAATTGGCCACGGCAAGCTGGCCTGGCGGGCGATGCGCGCCGTGCTGCCGGACGCCGAGCAATTCCCGTACACGGTGCGGCTGGTTTCCGAGATCACCGAGTCCAACGGCTCGTCCTCGATGGCCACGGTGTGCGGCTCTTCGCTGGCGCTGATGGATGCGGGCGTGCCGATTGCGGCGCCTGTCGCTGGCGTCGCCATGGGCCTCATTCTCGAAGATTACGGCTTCGAAGTGCTGACCGACATTCTGGGTGATGAGGATCATCTCGGCGACATGGACTTCAAGGTCGCCGGCACCGAGAAGGGCATCACCTCGCTGCAGATGGACATCAAGGTGGCGGGCATCACGCAAGAGATCATGCAGGTGGCGCTCGACCGCGCGCACGCCGGGCGCATGCACATCTTGGGTGAGATGAACAAAGCGCTGAATGCGCCGCGCGAAAGCGTGGGCGCAAACGCGCCGCGCATCGTCCAGATCAACATCCCGGTCGATAAGATCCGCGATGTGATCGGCACTGGCGGCAAGGTGATCCGCGAAATCGTGGAAAAGACCGGCGCCAAGATCAACGTCGAGGATGACGGCACGGTGAAGGTCGCTTCCGCCAATGCGGATTCGATCGAAGCCGCGGTGAAGTGGATCAAATCGCTCACCAGCGAGCCGGAAGTCGGCCAGATCTACGAAGGCAAGGTCGTGAAGGTGATGGAATTCGGCGCCTTCGTGAACTTCTTCGGCGCCAAGGACGGCCTGGTGCACGTTTCCCAGCTGGCGCGCGAACGCGTGGAGAAGCCGGGCGATGTGGTCAAGGAAGGCGATGTCGTGAAGGTGAAGCTCCTGGGCTTCGACGATCGCGGCAAGGTGCGCCTCTCCATGAAGGTGGTCGATCAGGCCACCGGCGAGGACCTCTCGGCGCAGATGGGCGAGGAAGCTGAGGACAACGGCCCGCGTCGTGACCGCGGCGACCGTGGTCCGCGTCGCGGCGGCGGCCGGGATCGCCCGCGCCGGGAGAGCTCAGGCGACTAAGGCCATTTTCTCAATCGAGATGGAAAGCCCGCTTCGGCGGGCTTTCTAGTTTCCGGGCCTTCGACGGGCTCAGGCCTCTCACGCAGCGCTGCGAGCCCTGAGTTTATCGAAGGGCGAACCAGTGCGCGGGCCGGCCTTCGACGGGCTCAGGCCTCGGCAGGACGTCTGCCCGCAATTTCGCCCTTTCAAGGCTTAGGATGAGGTCCATGCCCGCCCTCGTCATCATCGCCCGTTTCGTCTCGCGGCCGGAGGCCCTGATCGCGCAATCGCTGCTGCGCAGCGAGGGCATCGAGACGCTGATGCCGGAGTTCAACGTGCTGATGGCGGATATGGACCCCTCCATGATGGAGCAGGGCTGGCGGCTGATGGGCTCCAGCGAGGATGTGTTCAAGGCGCAGGCGATTCTGCGCGACGCGCAGCGCGACAGCCAAGACAGCGCCAGCCAAACAAGCTGATCGCACCCAATAGGTTGCCGCGCCCGCCGCGAAGCAGGCAAGATAACGGCGATGCCTTCCTTTCCTAGAAGCTTGGCGCGCCGTGCGTCGGTGCTGTGGCGCCGCTATGGCTCTCGGCTGACGCAGGAGCAGATCGCCGTGGCGCGGCGGCGCTTCGCCACCGGGGTCGGCGCTGTGCTGGTGGGGCTCGCGGCGCTGGCCTTTGCGCGCGCGGGCGACGGCGCCCAGCATTTGTTTGCGCAGCTGACGCGGTGGTCGCCTTACGCGCCGCTGCTGGTGACGCCGGCGACATTTGCGCTGGCCATCTACTTCACCCGCCGCTGGGCGCCGCAGATACAAGGCTCGGGCATTCCCCAGATCATCGCCGCCTCGAAAGACCCCGCCGCGGCGGGCGCCAATCCGCTGGTGTCGCTGCGCACGGCGGTGATGAAGTTTGCGCTGACGCTGCTCGGCCTTGCAGGCGGGGGCTCGTTTGGGCGCGAAGGGCCGACGGTGCAGATCAGCGCGGCGATCATGGTGGGCGTGCACAAGCTTATGCGCGTGCCGATCACGCCGGGCGTGCTGATCGCAGGGGGCGGCGCGGGCGTGGCCGCGGCCTTCAACACGCCGCTTGCCGGCGTGGCGTTTGCGATCGAAGAGCTGGCCGCGGCCTACGAACAACGCATCGCGATCCTGGTGATGGGCGCGGTGATGATCGCGGGGCTGGTGAGCCTGGGGATCGCTGGCGATTACGTCTATTTCGGCGTCATGCGCGATACGCTCGACCTGACGGCGGCGCTCACCATTGCGCCGCTGATGGGCGTGGTTGGCGGTCTTCTGGGCGGTGTGTTTTCGCGCACGCTGCTGGCCGCGGCGGCGCCGAAGCGGCCGCTGCTGCAACGCCTCAAACGGCGGCCGATTCTGTTTGCCGCCGGATGCGGGCTGGTCGTGGCGCTGCTCGGCGTGCTGACGGGCGGCGAAACCTTCGGCACGGGCTATGAGGTCAGCCGCAACCTGGTCGAAGGGCAGGCGGCGTCGATCTGGTTTGCGCCGGCCAAGCTGGCGGCGACGATCGCATCGGCTTTGAGCGGCAATGCCGGTGGGATTTTCGCGCCCTCTCTCTCAGTCGGCGCCGGCATTGGCGGGCTGATGCAGGGCTTCTTTCCCGATGCGCCGACAGGGGCCATCGTCGTGCTCGGCATGATCGGGTATTTCACCGGCGTCGTGCGCGCCCCGTTCACGGCGGTGATCATCGTCAGCGAGGCGACCGCCAGCCGCGGCATGATCTTGCCGCTGTTCGTGGCGGCGCTGGTGGCTGACGGCGTCAGCGCTCTGGTGTGCCGGCAGCGCCTCTATCACGGGCTGGCGCAGCAATTCATGCCGAAGGCGAGTTAGGGCTCAACGCCCTCGGGCACGCCCACCACGTGGAATCCGCCGTCGACGTGAATGCATTCGCCGGCGACGGACTTGCCGAGGTCCGACAGCAGCCACAATGCGCAGCCCGCGACGCCTTCCATCGTGGTGTCCTCCTTGAGCAGGCTCCAGTCGCGCGCCGTGCTCATGAGCTGCTTGCCCCCTGAGATGCCCGCCATGGCCAATGTGCGCATCGGGCCAGGCGAAACCGCGTTGACGCGAATGCCCTTCGGGCCGAGGTCGCGGGCGATGTAGCGCGTCGAAGCCTCCAGCGCCGCTTTCGCCACGCCCATCATGTTGTAGTTGGGCACGACGCGCTCGCTGCCCTGATAGGTGAGCGTGATGATCGAGCCGCCATCGCGCATGAGCGGGGCCGCGCGGCGGCAAGCATCGACGAACGAATAAGCCGAGATGTCCATCGAGGACTTGAACATGTCGCGCGTCGTGTTCTCGACAAACGAGCCTTTGAGCGCGGATTTGTCGGCGAAGGCGATGGCGTGGACCAGGAAGTCGAGCTTGCCCCATTTCGAAGCGAGTTCTGCGAAGGCCTTATCCATCGAAGCGTCGTCTGTGACGTCGGCCGGGACCATCAGCTTTACGCCGATCGATTCCGCCAGCGGCCGCACGCGCTTCTCCAGCGCATCGCCTTGATACGTGAACGCGAGTTCGCCGCCTTGCAGAGCCAGCTGCTTGGCGATGCCCCAAGCAATCGAGTGGTCGTTGGCGACGCCCATCACGAGCCCGCGCTTGCCCTTCATCAGATCGCCCCTGGGCAGGGTCCATTCATCGGCCATTCAAGGCTCCCCGAGCTTCGAAACTGGGGCGCAAATGGCGCCAGAAACGACAATGGGTCAACCTTGTAGTGTTCTGGCCAGGCGCACCGCGCAAACAAGGTTGGCCAAGAGAGGCGTCAATCCCGATTGAGCGCGTATTCGTGGCGGCGAAGCGGCGCTTCGCCATCGACGATGACGACCTTGCGCCAGGCCAGCGTTGCGTCGCCGAGCGTATAGGTCATCTCACAGATCGCGGCCCGCTCGTCGTCCTCGCAGGGGCCGCGCGCTGTCAGAACAACGGTCTCGCCTTGCTCTACGCGTGAGACGATGGGGTGGCCGTCAATGGCGCCGCCGTCCGCGGAAAGCGCGAGCAACTCCGTTGAATCGGCATGCGGCTCGCTGGGATAGTGCAGCGCTATGATCACTCCGCCCTCGGCCTGCGTGAGCGCTGCTTCCACAGGCAGAGAGACGTCTCCATAGGGCGGGCTGTAATCGCGATAAGTCAGCACGCCATGCCAGCCCCCGCCCAGGACGCGATCAAAATCCGTTCCGCGGGTCGCCTGCGGCGCGCCTGCTGTCGTACACGCTGCCGCCAGCGCGGCAAAAGCTACGAAAAACCACCGCATGCACGCCCTCCAAGCTCAAGATAGAGCCGGATACGCCCGCGCATGGCCTTTGGATGACTAGGCCGCCACCCTCGTGAACGCCAATGTGGCGTTGGTGCCGCCGAAGCCGAACGAATTGCTCAGCACGCAATTGAGCTCGCGGTCCTCACGCTTGCGCAGGATCGGCAGATCCTCGAAGGCGGGATCGAGGTCTTCGATGTGGGCGCTTTCGCAGGCAAAGCCGTTGTTGAGCATCAACAAAGAGTAGATCGCCTCCTGCACGCCCGCCGCGCCGAGCGAATGGCCAGTCAGCGACTTGGTGCTGGAAATCATAGGCGGCTTGGCGCCGAACACCGCGCGTACAGCTTCCATTTCCTTGAGGTCGCCCACGGGCGTCGATGTGCCGTGGGTGTTCAGATAATCGACCGGGCGCTCGAGGTATTTCATCGCCATCTTCATGCAGCGCGCGGCGCCTTCGCCGGAGGGCGCGACCATGTCATGGCCGTCGCTGTTGGCGCCGTAGCCGGCGACCTCGCCATAGATTTTCGCGCCGCGCTTTTTCGCGCGCTGGTATTCCTCCAGCACAAGCACGCCGGCGCCGCCGGCGATGACGAAACCGTCGCGGTTCACGTCATAGGCGCGCGAAGCCTTTTCCGGCGTTTCATTGTATTTGGTGCTCATGGCGCCCATGGCGTCGAACAGAACCGAAAGCGTCCAATCCAGTTCTTCGCTCCCGCCGGCGAACACGATGTCCTGTTTGCCATCGGCAATGTGCTCGTAGGCGTTGCCGATGCAATGGGCGCTGGTGGCGCAGGCCGAGCTGATCGAATAGTTGACGCCTTTGATCTCGAACGGCGTCGCGAGCGTTGCGCTGGCGGTCGAACTCATCGCCTTGGGCACCGCGAACGGGCCCACGCGCCGGGCGCCTTTCTCGCGCGCGGTGTCGGCGGCTTGAACGATGGCGCGCGCCGATGGTCCGCCCGAGCCCATGATGATGCCGGTGCGCGGATTGGAAACCTCTTCAGGCGTGAGGCCGGCATCGGTGATCGCCTGCTCCATGGCGATGAAATTCCACCCGGAGCCTTCACCCATGAAACGCATGTTGCGCTTATCGACCACGTCCTCCGGCTTCACCTGCGGCGCGCCGTGCACCTGGGAGCGCATGCCCTTGTCGGCGTACTCCGGCGCCGCGACGATGCCGCTTCTGGCTTCGCGCAGGCTGGCGAGCACTTCCTGCGTATTGTTGCCGATCGAGGAGACGATCCCCATGCCGGTGACGACGACGCGACGCATCAGCTGCTCCGTTATTTCATTTGCGCGGCGAGCTGTTCAGGGCTGAACAGTCCGACCTTCAAATCCTTGGCCGTATAGATGGTGACGCCATCGGCCTTGGTGACCCCATCGGCGACGATCATGTGCAGTTTGCGCTGGATGACGCGCTTGGGCTGGATCTCGTAAGTCACCAATTTGGTCTGCGGCGTAATCTGGCCGCGGAACTCCACTTCGCCCACGCCAAGCGCGCGCCCGCGCCCGGGCGAGCCGGACCACGCCATGAAGAAGCCGGTGAGCTGCCACATGGCGTCGAGGCCAAGGCAACCCGGCATGACGGGATCGCCCCGGAAGTGGCAATCGAAAAACCAGCGTTCGGGATTGATGTCGTATTCGGCGACGACATAGCCCTTGCCATGCTCGCCGCCTTCGGTGGTGATCGTCGTCACGCGGTCGAACATCAACATCGGCGGCAGCGGCAGCTGCGCGTTGCCCGGCCCGAACATCTTGCCTTCGCCGGAAGCGATCAGATCTTCATAGGAAAGGCTGGATGGGCGTTCGGCCATGCTTGTCTCTGCGCGCAAAGGGGAATTCCCGCCCGGCTTACAGGCCGGGCGGGGCAGGGGCAAGGCGAGCGGGCCCGGCTAGCGGCGGCGAACCGCTGCGCGCGGGGGATCGGGGATTCGCGTCTCGGTCAGGATTTTCCAATCCCCGGCGCCGTCACGGCGCCAGACCACGACATACCGGCCCTGCACGGCTTCGCTTCCGGTGATGACCTGGACGTAGCGGCCGCTGGTCACGCCCATGTCGCCGGAGGTTGAGACATCGACCCGGTCGGGCTGCCAGTACATCGGGCCCGCGCCGGCCGGCGCAGCAAGGCCGCGGACGATATCCTCTGAGCCGGACAAAGTGACGCCCGGGCGGATGACTATGCCCTCGGGGTGAATGACCGAGGCGATCGCCCCGCCGAGGCCGCTCTCCTGCGCCGTGGCCGAGAGCTGGCGCTCAAGCTCAAGCAATTGCTGCTCGGGCGGGGGCGTGAAGGCGGCTGGCGCGGCCGGCGTATTTTGAGGCGGCGGGCCTGCGATGCTCGCCGGGCCGCCGCCGGTGAAATCGGGCATGGTCTCGCACGCGCCGAGCGCGAGCGCGGCCGCGATGAAGATGATGTGGCGCATTTTCCCCTCCGCCTGCTCCAATCAGGTGAAGCGGACCTTGAATGGGAGAGTGGGTCCAGTTCTTTCGCGTCAGGGCCGAATTGCAGTTTCGAGCCCGTCGCAATCGCCGCCCCACAAGGCGGCGTCCTCGGCCCAGCCGATGCGGCCCCCCACCGCGACGCGCCGCCAGACGCCGTCACACCCCGTGACCGCGCCGATGACCCCGGGGGCGAGAATGGCGAGAGGCTGTCCACCCGCACGCGGCGCGCGGCGCAGCACGGTGTTTTGGCGCACGTAAACAGTGCGCCGGGCTTCCAGGTTCGCCGCTTCCATCCACACTTCGGTTCCGTCCGGATCGCGGACGCGCCGCCACTCGCCCTGTTCGGCGAGCACCATGAGCGGCAGCCCGGCGCGCTGATAGATCCACGCCACCGGCTGCCGCGCGCTGGGCCCGCTATGGCCCTCCGCGCCTTCGCGGCCGAGGCTCATGAAGTGCGCCCGAGTTGGGTCGGCGGCCGCGGATGTCAATGAAATCAATGCGGCGGCCGCGGCGAGCGCGGCCAGTTTCCCACGGCGCATAACCCAATTCTCGCTGTTGTTCTCCGGTATTCCGGAGCGGAAGGTCAGCATGCGCCCGCCGCGTGAAAGCAGATTTAACGGCTTGCCTTGGACGCTGAGGCGGCGTGGTTTATGGAGGCTGAATGTCGTCGAAGAAGCTCAAAGTCATCGTCACGCGCCGCCTGCCCGACCCGGTGGAAACGCGGCTCAAGGAATTGTTCGACGCCGAACTGAGCGCCGACGATAAGGCGATGAGCGCGGACGAGCTGGCCGCCGCCGTGCAGCGCGCCGATGTGCTGGTGCCGACGGTGACCGATCGCGTCGATGGGCGCGTGCTGTCGCGCGCCGGAGAGCGTCTGCGCCTGATCGCGCAATTCGGCGCCGGGGTCGACAACATCGACGTCGCGACCGCTGTTCAGCGCGGCATCACCGTCACCAATACGCCGGGCGTGCTGACTGAAGACACCGCGGACATGACCATGGCGCTGATCCTGGCCGTGCCGCGGCGCCTGATCGAAGGCGTCAAAGTGATCGAGCGCGATGAGTTCGTGGGCTGGAGCCCGACCTGGATGATGGGCCGGCGCATCTGGGGCAAACGGCTCGGCATCATCGGCATGGGGCGCATCGGCCAAGCCGTCGCGCGGCGCGCCAAGGCGTTCGGGCTGCAGATCCATTATCACAACCGGCGCAAGGCGCCCGCGCATATCGAGCAGGAGCTGGAAGCCACGTACTGGGACAGCCTCGATCAAATGCTCTCGCGCATGGACATCGTCTCAGTGAACTGCCCGCATACGCCGGCGACCTACCATTTGCTGAGCGCACGGCGGCTGGCGCTGCTGAAACCCCATGCCTATGTGGTCAACACCGCGCGCGGGGAAGTGATCGATGAAGGCGCGCTCGCGCGCATGCTTGAGAAGGGCGAACTGGCCGGCGCCGGTCTCGACGTTTTCGAGCACGAGCCCGCAATCAATCCAAAGCTGAAGAAGCTTACCAATGTCGTGCTGCTGCCGCACATGGGATCGGGCACGATCGAAGGCCGCATCGACATGGGTGAGAAGGTCATCATCAACATCAAGACCTTCGCCGATGGCCACAAGCCGCCGGATCGCGTGATCCCGGCCATGCTCTAGGCGCTCATGGGCGCGCGCATTCTCGCCGCTGTTCTTGCCGGCGGAGGAAGCCGGCGCTTCGGCGCCGACAAAGCCATGGCGGATTTTGACGGCGCGCCCCTGATCGTGCGCGTGGGCGAACGCCTGCGGGCGCAAGCGGATGCGATCGCCGTCTGCGGCCATGAACAAGGCGCTGCGCTGCTGGGCTGCGCGCTGCTTCCTGACCCGGAGGCGCCGGTGTGCGGGCCGCTCTTGGGCGTGTTCGCGGCCATGAGCTGGGCCCTCGGAGAGGGCGGCGCATGGCTCGTTACCGCCCCGTGCGACACGCCGTTCATTCCCCTGAACATGGCTGAAAGGCTGGTGACGGCGGCGCGCGCAGCGCACGCGCAAGCGGCATTCGCTCAAACGCCAAGCGGTCTGCACCCGCTGTGCGCGGCATGGTCGCCGCAGCTCGCGACCGCGCTCGGCGCGCAGTTCGCGGCCGGCGCTCATCCGCAGGTGCGCGCGGCGGCACCGGACGCGCCCTGCGTGATGTTCGAGGACGAAGACGCATTCGCCAACATCAACACGCTGGAAGATTTCGAGCGCCTTCGCCCGCGGCGCTAGGCCTTGTCCGCAAGGCGGGCGACCGCTTTGGCGACGGCGCCATCGAGCCCGGCGCCGCCGGCTTTGTAATGCGCCACGATTTCAGCGCGCATGCGCGGGTCCCAGAATTTCTTCAAGTGATCGGCGACGCCTGCGATCGCGGCCTCATCGCCCTGTGCGGCGAAGTATTTGCCGATCTGGTTGGCCATGTAGACGAGCTTGTCAGTTTTCATGGGTTCAACTGATGCGTTCGGCGTGGGTGAAGACTTCCAGCCCATTGTCGCGCACGATGCCGCAGACGCAAAGCCCGCAGGCGCGCGCGGTGTCGAGCGCGAGCGTTGTGGGCGCGGAGATCGCCGCAAGCACGGGCGCGCCAGCGAAGGCTGCCTTCTGAATCAGCTCGACCGAGACACGGCTGGTCATGATAATGACGCCGGCGGAGGCGTTCTTGCCTGCGCGCGCCAGGGCGCCCACGAGCTTGTCGAGCGCGTTGTGGCGGCCGACATCTTCGCGCACCAAACTCACGCCATCGCCGGGAGTGAAAAACGCGGCTGCATGAGCGGCCCGTGTGGCCCGATTGAGCCGCTGCTGTTCGGCCAGCGTTCGCATGGCGGCTACAATCTCGGCGGCGCCGACTGTGAAGGCGCCGCCAACCTGCCGCGCCGGCCGCATGGCGTCTTCAAGGCTCTCCACGCCGCAGAGGCCGCAGCCGGCGGGACCTGCGCGCGTGCGCCTGCGGGCGGCGTGCGCCGTGCGCGCGCCATCGTGCAGCCAGAGCCGCAGCTCGACGCCAAGCGGGTGCTCGATGATTTCGAGATCGCGGAGCTGGCTGGGTGCGGCGGCGATCCCTTCGGCGAGCGCAAAGCCGTATGCGAAATCCTCAAGATCGGCCGGCGTCGCCATCATCACTGCTTCGGCGCCGCCATCAATGACGATGGAAACCGCCGCTTCGCCGATGATCTCACGGGCGCCTTCCAGCCATGCGCCGTCGCGAAACACGCGTGCGGGGCGAAGATCGTGGGCCGCGCGCGCAGCGCTCACTTGGCGGCCTCGGACTGTGTGATGCGGCGCGCCCGTTCGCTCGCCGCCTCGTATTCTTCTTGCCACTGCGTGGGGCCATTGGAGGGCGAGACCTGCACGGCCGTCACTTTGTACTCTGGGCAATTGGTGGCCCAATCGGAATAGTCGGTGGTGACGACATTGGCCTGCGTGTCGGGATGGTGGAACGTTGTGTACACAACGCCCGGCGCAACGCGGTCGGTGATCTTGCAGCGCAATGTGGTTTCGCCGGCGCGGCTGGCGAGTTTGATCCAGTCGCCATCGTTGAGGCCGCGGTTCTCAGCGTCGAGGGGATGTATTTCGAGGCGGTCTTCGTCATGCCACGCGACATTCGCCGTGCGCCGGGTCTGCGCGCCGACATTGTACTGCGACAGGATGCGCCCGGTGGTGAGAAGGAGCGGGAAGCGCGGGCCCGTGCGCTCGTCGGTCGCGACGTACTCGGTGAGCATGAAGCGGCCGCGGCCGCTGACGAACTGGCCGACATGCATGACCGGCGTTCCTTCCGGCGCCTTTTCGTTGCAGGGCCATTGGATCGAGCCAAGCGCATCCAGCTTTTCGTAGCTGACGCCCGCGAAAGTCGGCGTCGTTGCCGCAATCTCGTCCATGATCTCGCTGGGGTGGCGATACGCCATGACGTATCCCATCGCGTTGGAAAGCAGCTGCGTGACCTCCCAATCGGCATAGCCGTTTTTCGGGCGCATGACGCGGCGCACGCGTTGGATGCGGCGCTCGGCGTTGGTGAAGGTGCCGTCCTTCTCCAGAAAGGTGGAGCCGGGCAGAAAGACGTGCGCGTAATTGGCGGTCTCGTTGAGGAAGAGATCGTGCACGATCACGCACTCCATCGCAGCCAGGGCGGCGGCGACGTGCTTGGTGTTGGGGTCCGATTGCAGGATGTCTTCGCCCTGCACGTACAGCGCCTTGAAACTGCCGTCGATCGCCGCGTCGAGCATGTTGGGAATGCGCAAACCCGGCTCGGCGTCGAGCTTCACGTTCCACATGCTTTCGAACGTGGCGCGCGTCGCATCGTCGGAGACGTGGCGATAGCCGGGCAGCTCGTGCGGGAACGATCCCATGTCACAGGCGCCCTGGACATTGTTCTGCCCACGCAGCGGATTCACGCCCACGCCCGGGCGGCCGATATTGCCGGTGACCATCGCGAGGTTGGCCAACGCCATCACCGCGGTGGTGCCCTGGCTGTGTTCGGTGATGCCGAGCCCGTAATAGATCGCGCCATTGCCGCCCGCAGCGAAGAGCCGCGCCGCCGCGCGAAGATCGCGTGCGGGCACGCCGGTGGTTTTTTCGAGCGCTTCCGGGGACCAGCGCTGTTCCGATACGAAGGCCGCCCAGGCCGCATGGCTTTCGAGATCGCAACGCGCCCGCACGAACGCCTCATCGGCCAGGCCTTCGGTCACGATCACATGCGTCAATGCCGTCAGCACCGCGACGTTTGTGCCGGGCCGGAGCGGCAGGTGATGCGCCGCCGCGACGTGGGGGCTGCGGACAAGATCAATGCGGCGCGGATCAATGACGATGAGCTTGGCGCCTTGGCGCAAACGCTTCTTCATGCGTGACGCAAACACGGGGTGTGCATCGGTCGGGTTGGCGCCGATCAGGATGATGACGTCGCTCTGCTCGACGGAATCAAAATCCTGCGTGCCGGCTGACGTGCCGAACGTGGTCTTCAATCCGTATCCCGTGGGCGAGTGGCACACGCGCGCGCAGGTATCGACATTGTTGACGCCGAAGCCAGCGCGCGCCAGCTTTTGCACGAGGTAGGTTTCCTCATTGGTGCAGCGCGAGGATGTGATTGCGCCCAGGGCGCTGCGCCCGTGCTTGGCCTGAATGCGTTTGAGTTCGGCGGCGGTGTGAGCGATCGCCTCGTCCCATGACACTTCGCGCCAAGGTTCGGAGACCTGGGCGCGGATCATCGGCTTCAGGATGCGCTCTTTGTGCGTGGCGTAACCCCAGGCGAAGCGGCCCTTGACGCAGGAATGGCCTCGATTGGCTTTGCCATCCTTGTAGGGGACCATGCGCACGACCTCTTCGCCGCGCATCTCCGCCTTGAAGGCGCAGCCGACGCCGCAATAGGCGCAGGTGGTGACGACGGAATGTTCCGGCGTGCCGGTTTCGATTAGCGATTTTTCCGCCAAGGTCGCGGTCGGGCAGGCCTGTACGCAGGCACCGCAGGAAACGCATTCAGAGTCGAAGAAGCCCTCGTCCGCGCCTGCGACGACCTTGGAGTCAAAGCCGCGCCCGTCAATGGTCAGCGCGAACGTGCCCTGCACTTCTTCGCAGGCGCGCACGCAGCGCGAGCAGACGATGCATTTCGAGCCATCGAAGGTGAAATACGGATTGGACTCGTCTTTCGGTTCGTCGAGATGGTTTTCCCCGTCAGCGCCGTAGCGCACGTCACGCAGGCCGACAGCGCCGGCCATATCCTGCAATTCGCAATCGCCATTGGTGGGGCAGGTGAGGCAGTCGAGCGGGTGATCGGAGATGTAGAGCTCCATCACGTCGCGCCGCAACTGCGCCAACAGCGGCGTTTGCGTCGAGACCTTCATCCCCGCGGCAACCGGCGTGGTGCAGGAGGCGGGCGTGCCGGCGCGGCCTTCGATTTCGACGAGACAAAGCCGGCAGGAGCCAAAGGCTTCCAGCATGTCGGTGGCGCAGAGCTTGGGCACATCGACGCCGGCCAGGCGCGCGGCGCGCATGATCGATGTGCCAGCCGGAACGCTGATGGCGTGGCCGTCGATTTCGAGCCGCACTTCGGCGTCCGCGCTTCTGGCCGGCGTTCCGTAATCGGCTTCGCGAACAAGGCTCATGACGCGACTTTCGTTCTTGTGCGCGGCTGGGCGAAATCTTCGTGAAAATGCCGGAGCGCGCTAAGCACAGGATAAGGTGTAAACCCGCCGAGGGCGCAGAGCGAGCCCAGTTTCATGGTGCGGCAGAGGTCTTCCAGCAGCGCAATGGCGCCATCCTCGCCCGCGATGATGCGGTCAATCACTTCCTGCCCACGCACCGCGCCGATCCGGCAGGGGGTGCACTTGCCGCAGCTTTCGATGGCGCAGAACTCCATGGCAAAGCGCGCTTGGGCGGCCATGTCCACGCTGTCGTCGAAGACCACGACGCCGCCATGGCCAATGAGCCCGTCGCGCGCAGCAAAGGCTTCGTAGTCGTAGGGCGTGTCGAACAGAGCGGGCGGAAAATAGGCGCCAAGCGGTCCGCCGCATTGCACCGCGCGCACGGGCCGGCCGGTCGCTGTGCCTCCGCCAATGTCGTTGACGATTTCGCCCAGCGTCAGGCCGAACGGCGCTTCGTAAAGGCCGGGAAATTTCACATTGCCGGCGAGTTGCAGCGGTATGGTTCCGCGCGAGCGTCCGCTGCCTAGCTTTGCATAAGCATCCGCGCCGTGGGCCATGATCCACGGCGCTGTCGCCAGCGTGAGCACGTTGTTGATCACCGTGGGCTGGCCGAACAGGCCTTCATGCACCGGCAGCGGCGGCTTGGCGCGCACCTGGCCGCGCTTGCCTTCAAGGCTCTCCAGCAGCGCGGTTTCCTCGCCGCACACATACGCGCCGGCGCCAATGCGCAATTCGATGTCGAACGCGTGATTGGTCCCGAACGCATGCGGCCCCAACCCGCCGGCGGCGCGCACGGCGCACAGTGCTTTCTCGAACGTTGCGTTGGCGAGGGGATATTCGGAACGTGAATAGATGTAACCCTTGCTGGCGCCGATAGCGAAGGCGGCGATGGCCATGCCTTCGATCAGCGCCATCGGATCGCCTTCCATGATCATGCGGTCAGCGAAGGTGCCGCTGTCGCCTTCGTCGGCGTTGCAGACGACATATTTGCGCGCCGACTTCGCTTCCGCCGCGCCCTTCCATTTCACGCCGGCCGGAAAGCCCGCGCCGCCGCGTCCGCGCAGGCCGGATTGCGTGATTTCGGCGATGGTGGCTTCCCAGCCGATCTCGAGCGCGCGCTTCAGCCCTCGCAGGCCGCCATGGGCGAGATAATCCTCGACCGAAAGCGGATCGACAACGCCGCAGCGTGCAAACGTGATGCGCGTCTGCCGCGCCATCCACGGATGCGCGTCGATCTTGCCGATGCAGAGCTTGTGGGGCCCGCCTGCGGCGAGAACCGGCGCGAGGCTTGCGACATCGGCCGCGGCGACTGGCCCGTAGCCGACGCGACCTCCCGGCGTGTCCACTTCGATCAGCGGTTCGAGCCAGGCCATGCCGCGCGAGCCGGTGCGAACGACCTCAAAGCCTGATTGTTCGAGAGCTTGGGCAACCGCATCGGCGCCCAGACTCACCGCCAATGTGTCGGCGGGCGTGTAGACGCGCGTCATCGCAGCGCCTCCACCTTTTCGATCAGCGTCTTCGCATCGAGGCGCGCGGCGGGCTTGTCTCCGATCAGAGCGGCGGGGGCCGCCGCACACAAGCCAAGGCAATAGACCGGGGCAACTGTGATCGCGCCATCTGGCGTCGTTTGGTTCCAGTCGACGCCGAGCCGCCTGAGCAGCGCCTGCGAGAGACCATCGCCGCCCATCGCCTGGCAGGCCTCAGCCCGGCAGAGCTTGACGACCGTGCGCCCAGCGGGCGTGCGGCGGAAGTCATGGTAGAAACTGACGACGCCGTGCACTTCGGCGCGCGAAAGGTTGAGCTTCTCCGCCAGGAACGCCGTCGCTTCGGGGGGAATGCAGCCGAACGCGCCCTGCAGCCCGTGCAGCATGGGAAGAAGCGGGCCCTCAAGGGCTGTGAAGGGCGCAATCACCGTTTCTGCTGCGGCTTCGTTCCATGGTTCGGCCAATGCGCGCTGTTCCTTGCAGAAGATTTGCGATCTTACAGCAAATCCTGCGCGCGCTCCAGTATGGCTGGTCCGGGCGGCCGTGCGAGCGCCATTGGTCGAAGAGATGAACGAGGCCCTTGCCGCGGGGGATTCCGCCGCAGTAGTGGAGAGCTGCTTTGGGTGGGCGCTCCCCAACGATCTGCGCGCCTGTGGGTGGCAAATGACGAACAGCAAAGCCGGCGCACGGAAAACTCTGAGCAATATTGAGATCGCGCAGCAGGCGCGCATGCGCCCGATTGCCGAGATCGCGGCGAAGCTCGGCATTCCGGAAGACAAGCTTGAGCCGTTTGGACGTTTAAAGGCGAAGATCGCGCTCGATCATTTGCGCTCACTCGAAGACCGCGATGACGGCAAGCTGGTCCTGGTGACGGCGATCTCCCCGACCCCGGCGGGGGAAGGAAAGACCACGACGACCGTTGGCCTTGGCGATGCGCTCAATCGCATCGGCAAGAAGGCGATGATTTGTCTGCGCGAGCCTGCGATGGGGCCGGTTTTCGGGGTGAAGGGCGGTGCGGCCGGGGGCGGTTATGCGCAAGTCGTGCCGATGGAGGACATCAATCTCCATTTCACCGGTGATTTCGCCGCGATCGCGCAGGCGCACAATCTGCTGGCGGCGCTGATCGACAATCATATCCATCATGGCAATGACCTCGGCTTCGACTTGCGGCGCATTACCTGGCGGCGCGTGGTCGACTGCAACGATCGCGCATTGCGCCAGATCAACGTAGGCCTGGGCGGGGTTTCCAACGGCTATCCGCGCGAGGACGGATTCGACATCGTGGTCGCATCCGAAGTGATGGCGATCTTCTGTCTCGCCACAAGCCTTGCCGATCTGAAAGAGCGTCTGGGCGCGATCATCGTCGGTTACACGCGCAAGCGCGAACCCATCAGGGCGCGCGACCTCAAGGCGCACGGGGCGATGGCCGTGCTGCTGAAAGATGCGATCTCGCCAAACCTGGTGCAGACGCTGGAGAACAACCCCGCTTTTATTCATGGCGGTCCGTTCGCCAACATCGCCCATGGCTGCAACAGCGTGTCAGCCACCAAGGCGGCTTTGAAGCTGGCCGACTATGTCATCACCGAAGCAGGTTTCGGCGCCGATCTCGGCGCGGAAAAATTCATCGACATCAAATGCCGCAAAGCGGGGCTGACGCCCGCCGCCGCCGTTATCGTCGCGACCGTGCGCGCGCTGAAATTTCACGGCGGCGTCGGGGTGGAAGATCTGCCGGCGGAAAACGTCGAGGCGGTGGTCAAGGGCATGGCCAATCTGGAGCGGCACATCGACAATGTGCGCAACAAGTTCGGTCTGCCGCTGGTGGTGGCGATCAACCAGCGCGCGGAAGACGGCGCCGGCGAGTTGGAGGCGCTGCAGGATCGCGTGCGCGCGGCGGGCGCCAAAGTCGTGCCGGCGCGTCATTTTGCCGAAGGCGGCAAGGGCGCGGAGGCGCTGGCGCGCGAGGTGATCGCGCTGTGCGACGGCCCGTCCTCGTTCAAGCATCTCTACAAGGACGAGACGCCGCTCTGGGACAAGATGAAGACGGTGGCGACGCAGATCTACGGCGCCTCCGAAATTGTCGCCGACACCAGCGTGCGCAACCGCATCAAGGAACTGCAGGCCGGCGGCTATGGGCATTTCCCGGTCTGCGTGGCCAAGACGCAATATTCATTCTCGACCGATCCGAAGCTGCGCGGCGCGCCGTCCGGCCACGTCGTCAACATCCGCGAAGTTCGCCTGGCCGCCGGGGCGGAGTTCATCGTCATGATCTGCGGTGACATCATGACTATGCCGGGATTGCCGAAGTTTCCCTCCGCCGACGCCATCGATATCGACAATGATGGCAAGGTAGTCGGGCTGTTTTGAGCCGGTTCGGGGCTCGTCTGCATTTTTGCTCTTTCTTTTGAGGCGCCGGAGAGGGCATGACGCCGCGTGCTCGAAATTTCCGATCTTACCTACCGCATCGGCGGCCGGCCGCTGTTTGAGAGCGCCAATGCGTTCATCGCCGAGGGCTGGAAGGTCGGCCTGGTGGGGCGCAACGGCACGGGCAAGTCAACGCTGCTGCGGCTGATCCGCGAGGAGACCGGCAAGGCGAACGCGTCGATCAGGGTGCGCCGCGGCGCGCGCATGGGCTTTGTGGCCCAGGAAGCGCCACAAGTGGAAACTCCGCTCATCGAGCTGGTGATGGCGGCTGACGAAGAGATGACGGCGTTGCTGGCGGAGGCCGAGACGGCGTCCGATCCTCAGCGCATCGCCGACATTCACACGCGCCTGGCCGAGATCGATGGATATTCAGGGGAAGCGCGGGCGTCGGCGATCATGGCGGGCCTCGGCTTTGAACAGGAAGACCTGCGCCGGCCGGCGCGAGAGTTCTCCGGAGGCTGGCGCATGCGCGCAGCGCTTGCTGGCGTGCTGTTCTCGGCGCCTGATCTGCTCATCCTCGACGAGCCGACCAACTATCTCGATCTCGAAGGCGCGGCCTGGCTGGAGGATTATCTGCGCGATTATCCGCACACAGTGGTGTGCGTCAGCCACGACCGTGAAATGCTCAATCGCTCGGTGAGCCACATTCTGGCGCTGGACGACCGCAAGCTTGAAGTCTTCGTCGGCGGCTACGACGCCTATCTGAAGAAGAAGGCTGAGCGCATGACGCTGGCCGCAGGCATGAAGGCCAAGCAGGACGCTCAGCGCGCCCACTTGCAGAAGTTCATCGATCGCTTCCGCGCGAAAGCCTCCAAGGCCACGCAGGCGCAAAGCCGGATCAAGCAGCTGGAGAAGATGCAGGACATCGCCGTTCCGCTGGAGGAGCGCACAGTCCCGTTCCATTTCGAAGACCCGACGGCGCTGGCCTCGCCGTTGGTCGTGCTCGACGAATGCGACCTGGGCTACATCGAGGGCAAGCCAGTGCTGAAGCGGGTTTCGCTTCGCCTCGATCACGATGACCGCATTGTCGTGATCGGCCCCAACGGGCAGGGCAAGACGACGCTGGTGAAATCCGTCGCCGCGCGGCTGTCGCTGCTTGCGGGCAAACGTGTCGCCTCATCGAAAGCGGTGATGGGTTATTTCAGCCAGGACCAGCTCGACGAATTGCGCGAGGGCGAAACCGTGCTGGAGCACGTGCGCGAGCTAGAGCCCGACTGGGCGCCGCCGAAGCTCAGATCGCTGGCCGCGCGCATGGGCTTCGGCGCCGAGAAGATCGACACCAAGGTGCAGAATCTCTCGGGCGGCGAAAAGGTGCGCCTGCTCTTGGGGCTGATGGCGCATGCCAAGCCGCACGTGCTGATCCTTGACGAGCCGACCTCACACTTGGATATCGACAGCCGCGAAGCGCTGATCCACGCCATCAACGAATACGAGGGCGCCGTGCTGTTGATCACGCACGACATCTATCTGGCGGAGGCGTGCGCGGATCGTCTCTGGCTGGTCTATCACGGGCGCGCGCGCCAGTATGACGGCGACCTGGAAGATTATCGCAAGCTGGTCGCGGCAGCGGACCGTCCGCGCGATGAGGATGATGGAAAGGCAGCCGCGGGCGCTGTGGAGCGTACGGAAGCCCAGCCAAGGCCGTCGAAATACACATTGCAGCGCAAGCTCGAGGCGGCGGAGACCGAGATCGAACAGGCGCAGGCTGCGTTGACCCGCATCGACGCCGCGCTCGCCGATCCGGATCTGTTCAGCCGCGATCGCGCGCGCGGGGAGTCACTCTTGAAGGAGCGGGCCCATGCCGCAACGGCGCTGGCGCGGGCTGAAGCGGCGTGGCTGGAGGCGAGTGCGGCATTGGAGGATGTATGATGCCATTGCGTGGAAGCTGTTTGTGCAAGGCAGTTCAGTATGAGGCCGATGCGCTGGCCTCGCCGATCGGCCATTGTCATTGCCACACATGCCGAAAATCCAATGCGAGCGCCTACACGACTACGGCGCGGGTCGATCGCGCCGCGTTTCGCTTTGTCGCTGGGATCGATCGCCTGACGGCGTATGAATCGACGCCCGGCAAGCTGCGGCGCCATTGTTCGGTCTGCGGCACGGAAATTCTTTCTGAATGGGTGGCGCAGCCCCAGATCATTCTGCGCGTCGCGACCCTCGATGACGATCCCGGCGTGCGCCCGCAAGTGCGCATCTGGACCTCACACGACGTGCCGTGGCTCGTCGACGAGAGCGCGCTGCCGCGCCTGCCCGAAGGGATCAAGCCTTAGTCTGTCACCGGCGCGATCGGGCCGTCCTTGATGCGGTCGAGATTGCCGGCGCCGGGAATGAAAAGGCCTTCGATGCGAATGCCGTCGGGGTCTTCGAGCAGCGTCGAATAATAGCCCGGCGCCCAGGGACCTTCTTCGCCGGTGCGGATCATCTTGGCGCCGAACTCTTGCATTGAGGCGGCGAGCGCATCGACGTCTTCGCGGGAGCGGAGGCGAAAGCAGAAATGGTGCAGGCCAATGCGCCATTGGTCGAACGGCGTGTTCTGATGTTCGGGCGGGGCGGGGCGGATCAGCACGCCGGTGCGCGCGCCGATGCAGTAGAAGATTTGCCCGGGCGCATCGTACTGGATCGCCATGCCGAAGGTCTCGACCAGAAGGCGATGGTAGAACGGGCGGCTCGCGGCCACGTCGCGAACCGTGAGCTGGATGTGGGCGATGCCGTTTGGGGAGATCATCTGGGCCCTCACGCTTTCAAGTCAGGATCGTGTTTCATGCTTCACGCGCCAGTCAACCTCATCCGCTTTTCGGACCACCTTCTCCTTAGCCAAGAGAAGGGCGGCAGTGCTTGCTGTGCTCTGGCGATAGCCACGCGTTGCGAACAAAGGCGAAACGCGTCAGCCTCCGCGCATGTCGCGAATCAATGCGCACGCCTTTGACGACCTGAACGCAGAACAGCGGGCGGCGGTGGAGCATGGCCTTGAGCCGTTGCTAGTCATCGCCGGCGCGGGCTCTGGCAAAACCAAGACGCTCTCTTGCCGTGTGGCGCACCTGGTGGCGCAGGGTGCTGATCCGTCCCGCATTCTGATGCTCACCTTCTCGCGCCGCGCCGCGAGTGAAATGATTGCGCGGGTCGGCAGAGTAATGGCCGGCGATGTCCGCATTCCGTGGGCGGGCACGTTTCACGCGATCGGCGCGCGGCTGCTGCGCGAACTGGCGCCGGTGATCGGCGTCGATCCGGAATTCACCATCCATGATCGCAGCGACAGCGCCGATCTGATGGGCATGGTGCGCCAGGAGCTCGGCGTGGCGACGGGCGCGAAGCGCTTTCCGATGAAGGGCACGTGCCTGGCCATCTATTCGCGCGCGGTGAACGCTGATGAAAGCGTCGCGGACGCGCTGGCGGCGGCGTTTCCCTGGTGCCGCGAGTGGGAAGAGGAGTTGAAGCGGCTGTTCGCGGCGTATGTGGAAGCCAAGCAGAAGCAGAATGTGCTGGACTATGACGATCTGCTCTGGCTGTGGGCTGAAGCGATGAAGGAGCCGGCTTTGGCGGCCGAGGTCGGCGCGCGCTTCGATCATGTGCTGGTGGACGAGTACCAGGACACCAACAAATTGCAGGCGCGCATTCTGCTGGCAATGAAGCCGGATGGGCGCGGCGTCACCGTGGTGGGCGACGATGCGCAGTCAATCTATTCGTTCCGCGCAGCGGACGTGCGCAACATCCTGGATTTTCCCAAGGCCTTCGCGCCGCCGGCGCGATTGGTGACGCTGGAGCAGAATTATCGCTCCACCGCGCCGATCCTTGCAGCGTCCAATGCGGTGATCGATCTGGCCGCTGAGCGCTTCACCAAGAATTTGCGCACGGCGCGCAGCGGCGGGACGGCGCCGAAACTGGTGAGCGTGCGCGATGAGGCGGCGCAGGCGTGTTATGTCGCCGAATGCGTGCTGGAGGCGCGCGAGCGCGGGCTGGAGCTGAAGCAGCAGGCGGTGCTGTTCCGCGCGGCGGATTTTTCTGCGCCGGTCGAGCTGGAGCTGGCCAGGCGCGATATTCCGTTCGTGAAGTTCGGCGGGCTCAAATTTCTCGAAGCCGCGCATGTGAAGGATTTCCTCGCCATCCTGCGCTGGGCGCAGAACGGCGGCGACAGGCTGGCGGGCTTTCGCACTTTGCAGCTTGTCCCAGGCGTCGGGCCCGCCAAAGCGGCGCGCATCCTCGATGCGCTCGATGAAAGCGGCGCGTACGGGGCTGTGCGCAACACGGCGCCGCCGGCCGGCGCCAGCGAGGCGTGGGACGCGCTGAAGGCCATGCTTGCCGATTTGGGCAAGTCGGCATGGCCCGGCGATCTCGATCTGGCGGCGCGCTGGTATGGCCCGATGATGAACGAACGCTATGAGGATGCGCGCGTGCGCATGGGCGATATCGAGCAATTGCAGCGCATCGGCGCCACGTTCGCTTCACGCACCAGTTTCTTGACTGAGCTGACGCTCGATCCCCCGAATTCGACCAGCGATGAGAGCGGCCCGGCGCACAAGGACGATGATTTTCTCATCCTTTCGACGATCCATTCCGCCAAGGGCCAGGAATGGAAGAACGTTTTTGTACTCAATGTCGTCGATGGCTGCATGCCGTCCGATCTAGGCGCAGGCACTACAGCGGAGCTGGAGGAAGAGCGGCGCCTGCTCTACGTGGCGATGACGCGCGCGAAGGACAGCCTGCACCTGATCACGCCGCAGCGTTTCTATCACACCCAGCAGAGCAAGGGCGGCGACAAGCATGTCTATGCCATTCGCTCGCGCTTCATTCCCGAGTATGTGGCGGCGCAATTCGAGCAGACCGCATGGGCGCCGGCTCAGGCGGGCGAGGCCGCGCGCGCCGGCGCGCCGCTGCCGAAGATCGATCTTGCCGCGCGGGCGCGTTCGCGCTTCAGCTAGCGCCTTGGCGGCAGCGGTATGAAACCGGACGTGCGCGCCCGGTACGCGCCATAGCCGGCACGCGTGCGCGCCAAATGCGGCTCCGTGGTCGGCGCGCCCGACACGCCCACGAGCAGAAGCGTGAGCAGGGCAGGCCCGATCAAACTCCAGCGGCCCATGCCGGCGTCGAGCGCGATCAGATACATGCCCCACCAGGCGCAGAGTTCGCCGAAATAGTTCGGGTGGCGTGAGTAGCGCCACAATCCGCGATCCATCACCGCGCCAGCGTTGGCCGGATCGGATTTGAAGCGCGCGAGCTGCCAATCGGCGAGGGCCTCGTAGGCGATGCCGAAAGCGGCGAGCGCGGCGCCGCACAGCGCCACAACACCGAAGGCGGCGGGTGCGAGTTGGCCAAGCATAGCCGGCAGCGCCACTGCAAACTGAAGCAGCATTTGTGGTGCAAACACCCACAGGAGCGAGAACCAGGCAAAGCCCAGGCCCTGCTTGGCCGCTGCCGCCTCCAATCGCGCGTAGCGGCGGTCCTTGCCATGGGTCTTCCATCGCGCCAGCAGGTAGAGGCCCAGCCGCAAGCCCCACGCCGTCGCAAGCGCTGTTAGCGCCAAAGCGTGCGGCCCGGGCGCCGGCGCCTGCAAGAGCGTCGCCCAGCTCAGCGCGACGATGCCCAAAGCCCACCACGCATCGATGAAGCTTGGATCCTTGATGCGGATGCTCACCAGCCAAAGCGCGGCGCAGAAGGCCGCCGAGATGGCGAAGTTGGCAAGTAGGATCTGCGCGATCACGCCAGCTCACGCAATCTGGTTGAGGGCGGCGCGCACAGCGTCTGCGATTTGATCGATCTGATTCTTCTCGATGATCAACGGCGGCGAGAACGCGAGAATGTCGCTGGTGACGCGGATCAGCACGCCGGCGTCAAAGCAGAGCTTGAAGGCTTCCAGCGCGCGTTGCGTGGGCGCGCCGGGGCGCGGTTCGAGTTCGATGCCCCCGATCAAGCCCAGATTGCGGATGTCGATCACGTGTGGGCAATCGCGCAGGCTGTGCATGGCGTCTTCCCAATAGGGCGCGAGTTCGGCGGCGCGCTCGAACAATCCTTCCTCACGGAAGGTGTCGAGCGTGGCGATGCCGGCGGCGCAGGCGAGCGGATGGCCGCTGGTGGTGTAGCCGTGGAAGAGTTCGATCGGCGTATCGGAATTGGCGAGGATTGTGTCGTAAATCTCGCGCGAGCAGGCCACCGCACCCATCGGCACCGCGGCGTTGGTGATGGCCTTGGCCATGGTGATGATGTCGGGCTTCACACCGAAATAGTGCGCGGCGAACGGCGCGCCCAAGCGTCCGAAGCCGGTGATCACCTCATCGAAAATGAGCAGGATGTCGTGCTTGGTGCAGAGCTCGCGCAAACGCTGGAGATAGCCTTGCGGCGGCATGATCACGCCGGTGGAGCCCGCGACCGGCTCGACCATGACGGCCGCGATCGTGCTGGCGTCGTGAAGCTGGATGATGCGTTCAAGCGCGTCGGCGAACTCAACGCCGTGGGGCGGCTCGCCGCGCGAAAAGGCGTTGCGTGCAATGTCGAGCGTGTGCGGCAGGTGATCGACGCCGGCCACCATCGGCCCGTAGGTCATGCGGTTGCGGACAATGCCGCCGACGCTGATGCCGCCAAAATTTGTGCCGTGATAGCCGCGCTCGCGGCCGATCAGGCGATACTTGCCCGCCCTGCCGCGCGCCTTCTGGTAGGCGAGCGCAATCTTCAGCGCCGTATCGGCGCTCTCGGAACCAGAATTCGTATAGAAAATCCGGTCGAGCCCTTCCGGCAGCAACGCGCTCAGGCGGTTGGCGAATTCAAATGCGCTCGGGTGGCCAAGATTGAAATTGGTGGCGTAGTCGAGTTCCGCGGCCGCGCGCTGGATGGCTGCAACGATGCGTGGGCGGCCGTGGCCTGCCGCGACGCACCAGAGCCCGGCGGTGCCATCAAGCACGGCGCGCCCGTCGGGCGTGAAATAGTGCATGCCCTCGGCGCGCACGACCATGCGCGGATCAGCCTTGAACGCGCGGTTCGGCGTGAACGGCATCCAGAAGGCGTCAAGCGAGTTCGGGCGCGATGTATCGGGCATGGCGCCATTGTGAGCCTGCGCCGCACATGCCCGCAAGTGGGTGCAGTCACAGAATTTGTTGGCGTTACGCCTCGGCCTGCGCGATCAGAGCCGCGATTTCGTCGAGCAGTTTGAGGCGCTGTTTCTCAAGCTCATGCCGCGTGGCGTCATCGGCGGGGGTGACGTCATTCTGGATGTTCTGAATCTGCAGCCAAAGTGCGTGGTTCTGTTCCATCAGCGATTTGAAGTGAGGGTTGCTCAGCTTGAGCTTGTGGATGGTCTCGCCGTGACCGGCGAATTCTTCCGCGAGCGCTTGATCAAGATGTTCAGCTTGCATGTGTCCTCCACCGCCGGGGCTTAACCGAGGCGCGCGGCTCCGTAATTGATCGGCGACAAATTCAGGGCGAGGCGGGCGGCGCCGGCGGCAGCTCGCGCCATTGCTCGCGCGCGAAGAGCGGGGACTGGTCGTTGTAGTGAGGGTTTTCGGGGTGTTCGCTCGCGCCCCATTGGTGGATCACGCGCGTGCTCAGAGAGCCGTCGGGGGCCCAGTCCATGACCATCATCAGCCCATCGCCGAAATCGGCGTTCAGCCGCCCATCGGGGTCGGGCGTCCAGCGCAGCGCGCGCAGCGTGTCGGGCGCGCCCTCCAGCGGCAGATCGACCGCGCCGCGCCGCAAACGCAGGACCTCGCCCAGCGGCGGGTCAAGGCGGGCGAAATGCGTGCGCAGATGTGCTGCAGCGTCGCGCACCGTGTTGCGCGGATCGGGTTCGGCTTGGCCGAGGCGGCGGGCGGTGTAGATCGGATAGAACATGAGATTGGCGAGCGCGGCGCTGGTGTTGTCGATGTTTGAGCGCCGGTCCCACGCGCGCAGCACGCTTTGAATTTCCGCCAGCTCGCTGTCATCGCCCGGATCTTGCGCAAGAATGGCGTTCACCGCGGCGACCTGCCGCGAGCGCTCGCTGGCGGTGAGATCGAACTTGGCGGCGAGCAATTGCGCGTCGCTGATGGTGCGCAGCGGCGACAAGATCTCCACCGCCCGGTAGCCGCGATTGGTGATGTAGGTTTCGATGGATGGCGCGGCCTGGGGGAAGTCCGCGGGCGATATGTTGGCGCTCTCGTCGGTGACGTACCAGGGCGCGCCATTGGTGGATGCGACCCAGCCGGACGCGGGATCGACAATCTCAGGAGCTTCGATGCGATCATCCATGGCCCAGACATTGGCGCTGGTGTCGCCGGGCGCGCAGCCTGACCAATCGGAACCTTCGGCGCGGCGCGGCAGAATGGCGTTGTAGAAATAGCCGATGCGTCCAGTCGCGTCGGCGTAAAGGAAATTGAATGAGGGGATGGCGCGCATCGCCATCGCCTGGCGCCACTCTTCATAATTGCGCGCCCGGCCCATGCGATAGAATTGCTCCATCGCCCTGATCTCGCCGGCGCCGGCGTAGCGCACCGCCACCCAGCCGTCCGCGGTTTTGAAGGCCGGCCCATGAACGCTGTAACGCAATGTGCGTGGGATCGGGACGGTGATCGGCCCCATCTTCACCCAGAGCCAGATTGTGCGGGTCTCGAAACGCCGCCAGGCGCCGTCGAAGAAGTATTGGCCGCGATGAGAGTTGTCGGTGGTGAGGCGGTAGATGTCGGCAAGATCGGGCAGGTTCACAGTGGCGGCGAAGCCGAGCGCGCCGTTCGTGCCGAGCACGGGATAGGGCGCGCCGGGAAAGAGCCCGCCATGCATGCGCCAGCCCGCATCGCTCTCAACGCCCGCCTCATACCAGGCGACGGGGCCCGCCCACGGCTGGTGCGAATTGACGATGAGGCGTGTGTGCCCGTCATCGCTGCGCCGCGGCGAAACCGCGAACGCGTTCGATCCCCAATCAATAGATTCCGCTGTCGCTTCCTGCACCGCGCACGGGTGGGCGCTTTCATCGGCGACCTGTCCGAGTACGCGCTCGAAGCCCCAGAACAGCGGCACGGTGAGCGCAGAGCCGGCCGCAACGTCGCGGCCTGTGACGTTGCGCGCTCCAGGGAGCACTTCCGCCGGGTGCTCGGCGCCATAGGCGTTGAGGCCGGCGGCGTAGGCTTCGATGATGTCGCGGAAGCCGGGGCTGAGATCGCGCTCATAGCCGGCGTCCACAGCTTGCTTCACGCCAATGAGATTCCAGAGATAGTCCGAGCGGGCGCCTTCCTCGCCGAGGTGCGCGCCGAGGCGCCCGCGCGCGGCCAGAATCACCAGCTGGATGGTGGCGAAATTGTCCTGCGCATGCGCGTAGCCGATCCCGTAGGCGGCTTCGGCGTCGGTGCGGCCGTGCGAGGTCGGCACGCCGTACTCGTCGCGCGTGATCGTGGGGGCGTAAGCGGGCGCCGGGGCGGCGGCGGGGGCGGGCGCGCAGCTTGCCGCCAGCATCAGGCCAAGGATGAGCAGTGCGCGTAGGTTCATGACTTTCCCCCGAAGCCCGCCATTGTGAGCGCGGGGCCAGCGCGCCACAAGCGGCGATCCGGCGGCCCGTCGCTTTGGTGTTCTACCCGCGGCGCGAACCCGCTAGAGAGCGCCCCATGACTCTTCAGGAAAATCTCGGCCGCGCCGCCCAACTCGCCTTTCCCACGCAAGCCGTCATCGATGGCAGACTTGTCAAAGCCGCCTCGGGCGGAACGTTCCCCAATATCGGCCCACGCGATGGAAAACTGCTTTGCGAGGTCGCCTCGGGGGACGGCGCCGATATTGACGCTGCGGTAAAGGCCGCGCGGGCGGCGTTCGAGGATGGCCGTTGGCGCAACAAGCACCCGCGCGAAAAGAAAAAGATCATGTTCCGCTTGGCGGAGCTGATGGAGCGCGATCTGGAAGAGCTGGCGCTGCTCGAAACGCTCGACATGGGCAAGCCGATCTCGGACACGCGCGCCATCGACATCCCTACCGCGATCAACTCGATCCGCTGGTACGCGGAAGCGCTCGACAAGGTCTATGGCGAGGTGGCGACGACGCCGGCCGAGCGCCTCAGCTTCGTGGTGCGCGAGCCGCTTGGCGTGGTCGGCGCCATCGTGCCCTGGAATTTTCCGCTGCACATGGCGTGCTGGAAGGTCGCCCCGGCGCTTGCGGCAGGCAACTCGATCGTCCTGAAACCGGCGGAGCAATCGCCGTCCACGGCCTTGAAGCTGGGCGCGCTCGCGCTGGAAGCGGGCTTGCCGCCGGGCGTGCTCAATGTCGTTCCGGGCCTTGGCGAAACGGCAGGCCAGGCGCTGGCGCGCCACATGGATGTCGATCTGATCGCGTTCACCGGTTCGGGCGAAGTCGGGCGCAAGCTGATGAGCTATGCCGGGGAGAGCAATTTGAAGCGCGTGGCGCTCGAACTTGGCGGCAAAAGCCCGCAGATCGTGTTCGCAGACGCTGAAGATCTCGATGCGGCGGCGGAGGCCGCAGCCTGGGGCATCTTCTTCAACCAGGGCGAAATCTGCAACGCGGCGTCGCGGCTCCTGGTGGAGGCGCCGATTAAGGATGCGTTCGTCGCCAAGGTGATCGAGAAGTCAGCCCGCTATGCCCCCGGCGATCCGCTCGATCCCGCAAGCGTCGCGGGCGCCATCGTCAGCGAAGGGCAGATGCGCCGCGTGCTCGGCTATGTCGATAAGGCCAAAAGCGAAGGCGCCGCGCTGGCGCTGGGGGGCAAGCGCGTACGCGAAGAGTCCGGCGGCTACTACATCGCGCCCACCGTATTCGACGGCGTCGATAACGCTCACACCCTCGCGCGCGAGGAAGTGTTTGGCCCGGTGCTCGGCGTGATCGCCTTCAAGGACGAAGACGAAGCCGTGCGTATCGCCAACGACACCGTGTACGGGTTGGCGTCCGGACTGTGGACCGCCAATATCAGCCGCGCCCACCGCGTCGCGCGCAAGCTGCGGGCCGGGCTGGTCTGGATCAATGGCTGGGACGCTTGCGACATCACCGTGCCATTCGGCGGCGCCAAGCAATCGGGCTTCGGGCGCGACCGCTCTTTGCATGCCTTGGAAAAATACACAGAGCTGAAGGGCATCTCGATCACCTATCGGCCCTGAGCGCGGGCGCCATTGCCGAGCCGCGGCGGAGCGGCGCATAACGGCGCGGTGACGGCCCTTGCATCGCTCTTGGCGCGCGAGACAGCGCGCTTTCTCGAAACCCACCCCAAGTGCGTGGCGCAGGCGCGCGCGCTGGGCGAGCACTGGCTGCATGGCGCGCCGTTTCACTGGATGAACGATTGGGCCGCGCCCGCAGCCATCATCGCCGAGGATGGCGAAGGGGCGGTGCTGACCGACATCGACGACAACACGTACGATGATTTTTGCCTCGGCGACACGCCGGGCATGTTTGGTCACGGGCGGCCGGAGATTGCGCGCGCCTTGGCCGAACAAGCCCGGCGCGGCGCGACGTTCATGCTGCCGACGCAGGCCGCCGCCGAAGTGGGCGCATTGCTGGCCGCGCGCTTTGGCCTGCCATTCTGGCAGACGACGCTCTCGGCCAGCGACGCCAACCGGGCGCTGATCCGCTGGGCCCGCGCGGTCACCGGCAAGCCGGTCATCGTCGTGTTCGACGGCTGCTATCATGGCATGGTCGAAGATTGCTTTGTCGAGCTGCGCCATGGACGCACGCGGCCGGATGCGGGGCTTGTCGGCCAGGTGCTGGACGTAACCCGCACTACGCGCGCGCTGCCGTTCAACGACGTTCCCGCGCTGGAGGCGGCTCTGGCGCAAGGCGATGTCGCGGCAGTGCTGGCCGAGCCCGCCATGACCAATTGCGGGATGATCCTGCCGGAGGAAAATTTCCATAAGCGCTTGCGCGCATTGACCAGGAAAGCTGGCGCGCTGCTGATCTTGGACGAGACCCATACGCTTTCTTCGGGGCCGGGCGGGGCGACGCAGGCGTGGGGCCTGGAGCCGGATGCGCTTGTGATCGGCAAAGCGATTGCAGGCGGGTTTCCGGCCGCGGTTTGGGGCGTCAGCGGCGACCTGGCGGAGAAAATCGCCGCTGTCCCGCGCGGGGCGGGGCGCTCGGGCATTGGCACGACGCTGGCCGGCAACGCCATGGGGCTCGCTGCGATCGGGGCGACCCTGCGCGAAGTGGCGACGCCGGAAGCCTATGATGCGATGCTGAAGGGCGCTTCTTATCTGGTCGCAGCTTTGCGCAAGGTCATCGCGGCGCGCAGCCTGCCCTGGTGCGTCGTGCACGTGGGCGCGCGCGCCGAGATCGTCTTCGCCGCCTCACCGCCCAAGGACGCGGCGGCGATGCGCCCGGCGCTGGCGCAAGCCGAACTGAACCAGGCGCTGCACCTTTACCTGATCAATCGCGGCGTGCTGATCGCGCCGTTCCATATGATGATGCTGGCGTCGCCCGCCACCGCCACGCAACAGATTGACCGGCTGGCCGCGGCGGTCGATAGCTTTGCCGGCGAATACCTCCAAGAAAGCGCCGCATGACCATTGCCGATCCGAAGGAAGTCAAAACCTTCCTCGACGCTCACCCGGAAATTCAGTTCTTCGAAATCGTGTTCACCAACATGGCGGGCGTACCGCGCGGCAAGCGCCTGCGCCGCCACGAGATTGAGGCGGTGTACAAGCAGGGGCGCTTCCTGCCGGGTTCGATTCTGGTCAACGACATCACCGGCCAGGATGTCGAGGCTACAGGTCTGGTGTGGGAAGATGGTGACGCAGATCGCATCGCGCGCCCGATCGCGGGGCGGTTGACGCCGGCGCCTTGGCTGGGCGCGGATGTCGCGCAGATCCCGGTCTCCATGTACGAGCTGGACGGCGCCGCGCACGATCTCGACCCGCGCCACGTGCTCAAGCGCGTCATCGATCGCTTCGCAGCCGATGGGTTGACGCCCGTGGTGGCATGCGAACTGGAATACTATCTCGTCGATGCGCGCCGGACCGCTGACGGCAAAATTCAATTGCCGCCTTCGCCGCTCACGGGCGACCGCCCGACCCAACATCAAGTCTACGGCTTGCGCGAAGTGGAGGAGGCGTCAGCCTTCCTGCGCGATCTCTGGGCGGCGGCGGACGCGATGGGCGTGCCGCTGGAGGGGGCCATCAGCGAATACGCCCCGGGCCAACTCGAGCTCACTCTGAAGCACCACGCGGATGCATTGCGCGCAGCAGATGACGCCGTGCTCTACAAGCGCGCCGCCAAGGGCGTGGCGCTGCGCCATGGCTGCGAAGCGACGTTCATGGCCAAGCCGTTCGCCGATCTGGCGGGTTCGGGCATGCATCTGCATGTCAGCGTCAACGACAAGGCGGGCAAGAACATCTTTGCCTCCGACAAGCCGGAGGGCGAGCCGGTGCTGGCGCACGCGGTGGGGGGCATGAAGGCGCTGTTGGCGGATTCGATGGCGATCTTTGCGCCAAACGCCAATTCCTACCGGCGCTTCCGCGCCAATTCCTACGCGCCGGTGGCGCCGACCTGGGGCGTGAACAATCGCACCGTCTCGTTCCGCGTGCCGGCGGGCGCGCCGAACACGCGCCATATCGAACACCGCGTGGCCGGGGCGGACGCCCATCCAGCGCTCGCACTCGCAGCATTGCTTGCTGCGGTGCACCACGGCATCAGCAACAAGATTGATCCCGGCCCGGCCATTGTGGGGGATGGCTACGCTCAGGCCGAAGGGGGCGAGCGGATACCAACGAACTGGTTCGCCGCGACCGATAGATTCGCGGATTCGGCGCTTCTGAAGGACTATTTGGGCGAGCGCTTCGTGCGCATGTTCGCCACCGTAAAGCGCGTGGAGCAGGATCGCTTCCAAAGTGCCATCCCAGATATTGATTATGACTGGTATTTGCGTGCTTGTTAGCAGCCAGGCTTTGGGACCAACTTGAAGCCAGCACGAAGGGCAAAGCCAAGGGAAGGGCGCAACATGGCCAAAGGCAAATATCTCCGGGGCGCCTCGCGCCGTTCATTGCTGCAGCAATTCGGCGCGGCCGCGATCGGGATATCGTTCGCAGGCGGCTTGGCGGCCTGTAATCGCGGCGGCGGGCGCGTCGTGAACTTCTACAATTGGGACACCTATATCGGCCCGACCACGCTGGCGGATTTTCAGGCCGCGACCGGCGTGCCGGTGCAGATGAGCCTGTTCGCCACCAATGACGAATTGTTCGCGCGCCTGCGCGCTGGCAATCCGGGCTTTGACGTGATCGTGCCGTCGAACGAATTCGTCACCCGTATGAGCCAGGCCGGCATGCTGATGCCGCTGGATCACGCCAAGATCCCCAACATCGCCAACCTGCTACCCGAATTCCAGGACGCTGCGTTCGATCCGGGCCGCCAGTATTCAATGCCCTACACGTGGCTGGTGCTTGGGATCGGCTATCGCAAGGCGGCGATGCACAACGGCCAAGTGCCGGATTCGTGGCGCTACCTGTTTGACTCCGGCGAGTACAGCCAGCGCATCGCGCTGCTTTCGGAATCGGCCGATCTCATCCGGCTGTCGGCGAAGTATCTGGGGCATTCGGTCAATAACATCCCCGACGAGATGCTCAGCCGGATCGAGCAGATGCTCATTCGCCAGAAGCCGCATGTGAAGGCGTTCCATGAGGATGACGGGCAGGATTTGCTGGTTTCGGGCGAGATCGACATCGTGCTCGAGTACAACGGCGATATCGCTCAGATCATGCAGGCCGAGGGCGGCGACGCCTTCGATTTCGTGGTGCCGAAAGAAGGCACGCTGATCAATTCCGATTGCCTGTGCATCCCCACCGGGGCGCCCCACGTTGATGACGCCCACGCCTTCATCAACTATTTGCTCGACGCCGAAGCGGGGAAAGCGATCACTGAAGAGATTCTCTACCCCACGCCGAACGCCGCCGCGCGCGCGCTGATGCCTGACAGCTACCGGGACAATCCGGTGATCTTCCCGCCGGCCGACGTCATGGCGCTTTCCGAGTACGGCGCCTTCGAAGGCGATGAGAAATCGCGGCAATACGAGGAAATCTTCACCCGCATCAGCGCGGCGTGAGGAGAGCCTAACATGGAGCAGACCTGGCGGCAGGCGAAAGCGGCGTTCGCGGCGATCACCGTGCCGCCCGTCGCCTGGTTGCTCCTGTTCTTCCTGATCCCGCTCGGCGTGATCTGGGCGTATTCGTTTGGCGAAAACACCGGGCCGATCACCATTGATTTCACCGGCACGTTCGCGAACTACGCGCGCGCGCTGGAGCCGCTCTATCTCGGCATTTTCTGGAAGAGCATCATCATCGCGGCGCTGACGACGTTTCTGTGCCTTGTCGTCGGCTTTCCCGTGGCGCTCGCCATTGCCTTCGCCGGGCCAAAGGCCAAGGCATGGCTGTTGCTGCTGATCATGCTGCCGTTCTGGACCAATCTGCTGATCCGCACCTATGCGCTGATCGCCGTACTGCGCGAGAATGGCTATGTGAACTTCACGCTGGAATGGTTGTGGAACAACGCCAGCGGCCTGATGACCATGGTCGGGCTGCAGCCGCTCGGCGAATTTGAACCGCTTACGCTGCTCTACAACAACACAGCGGTGGTGATCGGGCTTGTCTATGTGCACCTGCCGTTCATGGTGCTGCCGCTTTATTCCGCGCTCGACCGTATGGATCGTTCGCTGATGGAGGCGAGCCTCGATCTGGGCGCCGAGCATCTGCGCACGATTTGGAGCGTCGTGGTGCCGCTCGCCGCGCCAGGCATTGCGTCGGGCATCTTGATCACCTTCATTCCCGCGCTCGGGGCCTATCTGACGCCTGATCTTCTTGGCGGCACCGATAGCCAGATGATCGCCAACGTCATTGAGCGCCAGTTCAAGCGCGCCAATGATTGGCCCTTCGGCGCGGCGCTTTCATTCCTGCTGATGTATCTCACCTTCATCGCCATTGCGGTGCAGGCCCTGGTGCAGCGGCGCTCCGAGCGGAGAGGGTGATGGCTGACGCCGCCTTGACCACGCCGCCGCTGCCGCAGCTGGGCGCGCGCGAGAAGAAGGAAAAGCCGGGGCCGCTCGAATATCTGCGGCGCTGGCCGCTGCGCGTGATCGTCGGCGCCACGCTTCTTTTTCTCTATCTGCCGTTGATCACCTTGATGGTGTTCAGCTTCAACAACAGCCGCCGCAACATCGTCTGGCAGGGCTTCACCCTGGATTATTACGAAAAGGCGCTGAACAACGCCTCGCTGATCCAGGCCTTCGTCAATTCGCTCACCATCGCTTTCTTCTGCACTGTCATTTCGGTGATCTTGGGCGCGCTGGCGGCGGTCATGCTGTGGCGCTTCAAGTTCCCGGGCAAAACCGTGGTTGAGGGTGGATTGGCGCTGCCGATCGTAGTGCCGGAAATCTGCATGGGCGTGGCGATGCTCGTGTTCTTCGCCAGGGTGATGCCTTGGCCGATGGGCATGCCGTGGCCGCTCAGCCTGGGCGCAATTACGATCGCGCACATTTCGTTCTCCTTTCCGTTTGTCGCCACCGTGGTGCGGGCGCGGCTGGCCTCATTCAATCGCGAGCTGGAAGAGGCGGCCAAGGATCTGGGCGCCAGTGAGTGGCGAACGTTCTGGGATGTCCTGGTTCCGCATATGCAGCCGGGCCTGATTGCAGGGGCTTTGCTTGCCTTCACGCTGTCTCTCGACGATTTCGTCATCACCTTCTTCACGGCCGGCCCCGACACGATCACGTTCCCGGTGAAGGTCTATTCGATGTTGCGCTTCTCAGTGACGCCCGAAGTGAACGCAGCATCGACGATACTCATCGTCGTCACCGTGGTGCTGACCGCAATTGGGCTGCAGATGCAGAACCAGACGCCGCAGGACAAGAAAGCCTAACCGCATGACCGAAGCAGCTGCATCCAACGCGCCCGCGGCCAAGCCCACGCCGCACGTGAAGGACAACGCCATCATTCGCTTTGAGGGCGTCACCAAGCGCTTCGGCAAGATGGTGGCCGTCGATAACGTTACGCTGGACGTGCGCGAAGGCGAGTTCTTCGCTCTGCTTGGGCCGTCGGGCTGCGGCAAGACCACGCTCCTGCGCATGCTTGCCGGCTTCGAGACGCCAACGGAAGGGCGCATTCTGATCGACGGCAAGGACATCGCCGATCTGCCGCCGAACAAGCGGCCGGTGAACATGGTGTTCCAGTCCTACGCGGTTTTTCCGCACATGAAGGTCGCCGACAATGTCGGTTACGGCCTCAAGATGGATGGCGTCGCCGCAGATGAGATCAAGCGGCGCGTCGATGAGGCGCTCGAACTGGTCAAACTGGAGGGCCTCGGCGCCCGGATGCCGGACCAGCTCTCAGGCGGTCAGCGCCAGCGGGTAGCGCTGGCGCGCGCGCTGGTGAAACGCCCGCGCGTGCTGCTGCTCGACGAGCCTCTCTCCGCGCTTGATGCAAAGCTGCGCGATCAGATGCGCTCGGAACTCACATCGCTGCAGGAAAAGGTGGGCATCACTTTCATCATGGTCACCCATGATCAGGACGAAGCGCTGGCGATCGCCACACGCTGTGCGGTCATGAACCGTGGCGTGCTGGCCCAGGTGGCGACCCCCGCCGACCTCTACGAGTTTCCGAATTCGCGCTTCGTGGCCGATTTTGTTGGTTCAGTGAACATGTTCGAGGGCGTGCTCGCCGAAGATGAGCCGGGCCACGCCTTGGTGCGCGCCGCGGAGCTTTCCGCGCCGGTCTATCTTGATCACGGCGTCACCGGCGCGAAGGGCGCAGCGGTCTGGGTGGCGCTCCGGCCCGAGAAGATCGAGATGCACAAGCGCGCCGAGGGCTCAACGGCGATGAAGATGGAGGATGCGCCGGAGGGCACCAATGTGGTGCCGGGGGTCATCCGCGACATCGTCTACCTTGGCAGCGAGACCAATTACGAGGTCGAACTCGAAGGCGGGCGGCGGGTGAAGACCTTCCGCTCCAATCTGACCCGCTACGACCAGGAGGATTTCACCTGGGACGAGCCGGTCTGGCTGGCGTGGCACGCTTGTTCGCCGGCCGTGCTGCTTTCGTGATCTAGATCAGGCTGAGCTTGGCGTCAGGCGGGAGCTTGCGCAGCGCCAACCCCTCCTCAAAGCAAAGCTGGCGGCATAGAATGAACACGCTACGTCTGCAGGTCACATGAGCAAAGCACCCCCGCGTCCGGTTCTGGGAATCATCTGCTGTAACCGCGAGTTGGAAAGCCAATCCGCGCAAGTTGTGATGACGCGTTATGTTGCGTCGTCGCTGGTCTATGCCGACGCCGCCGGACTGCTCGTGCCGGCGATGCCGGAGCTGATGCATGCGCGCGAAGTGGCGCCGCGGCTCGACGGCCTCCTGCTCACCGGCACGCCCTCAAATCTTGATCCCAAGCGGTACGGCCAGCTGGTCGACGATGCGCCTGGGCCGTTCGACCCCGCGCGTGACGAAATGACGGCGCACCTCATTGAGGCGATGCTCGATCTCGGCAAGCCTGTGTTCGGCATCTGCCGCGGCTTCCAGGAATTGAACGTCGCGTTTGGCGGAACCTTGCGCCGCGACATGGCCGAGCATCCTGAACTCATTGCCCACCACGCCCCGAGCGACAAAAGTTTCGCTGAGTATTTCGAGCACGTTCACCCGGTGTCGTTGCGCCAGGGCGGGGTGCTGGAGGGCGCCTACAAGCGCAGCGAACTCGATGTCGTCAGCGTGCATTACCAGGGCGTCGATAAGCTCGGCGCTGGGCTCAAGGTCGAGGCGACGGCGCCGGACGGCGTGGTGGAAGCGGTGTCGGCGGAGGTGAATGGCGCGCCTGTGCTGGCGGTTCAATGGCATCCGGAATGGAAGGCCCAGGACAATCCCGACAGCCAGACCTTCTTCAGACTTTTGGGCCGCGCTTTGCGCCGCGAGCCGCTGGCGCCCCGTTAGGCCGTTCGCGCGAAAGATAGGATGAATGAAATGACCGTCCGCAACTACGACATCCCCGAACTGCGCCGCCTCGATGTCGCGCACCATTTGCCGGCGCAGGCGAACTACGGGGAGATTGAGGCGCTCGGGGGCAGCCGCATCATCACGCGGGCGGAAGGGTGCACCATCTATGATGGCGACGGCAATGCGATCCTCGACGGCATGGCCGGTCTCTGGTGCGTCAATGTCGGATATGGCCGCGAGGAACTGGTGCGCGCCGCGACCGAGCAAATGCGCGAGCTGCCGTTTTACAACACCTTCTTCAAGACAGCCACGCCGCCCACGGTGATGCTGGCGGCCAGGCTCGCGGGCCTGCTCGGCGGCGCGCTGCAGCATGTCTTCTTCAACTCATCCGGATCGGAAGCGAACGACACAGTGATGCGCATGGTGCGTCACTACTGGAATGTGAGCGGCCAGCCGAAGCGCACCATCTTCATCAGCAGATGGAACGCCTACCATGGCTCCACCATGGCCGGCGCCAGCCTCGGGGGCATGAAGCACATGCACCCCATCGGCGGATTGCCGATCCCTGGCGTGGAACACGTCGCTCAGCCGTACAAGTTCAACGAAGGCTTCGGCGAGGATGAAGAGGCCTTCTGCACGCGCGTCACCCAGGAGATCGAAGATCGCATCATCAAAGTAGGCCCGGAGAATGTTGCCGCCTTCATCGGCGAGCCGGTGCAGGGCGCGGGCGGGGTCATCATCCCGCCGAAGGGCTATTGGCCCCGCGTTGAGGCGATTTGCAGGAAATACGGCATCCTGCTGGTGATCGATGAGGTCATCACCGGCTTTGGGCGTCTGGGCTCGTGGTTCGGCTTCCAGCACTACGGCGTGACGCCCGATCTCGTGCCGATGGCGAAGGGATTGTCTTCGGGATACATGCCGATCTCGGCGGTTGGCGTGTCTCACAAAATCGTTGAAGTGTTGCGTGAGAAGGGCGGCGATTTCGTCCACGGCTACACCTATTCGGGGCATCCCGTGGCCGCCGCCGTGGCGCTCAAGAATCTCGAGATCATCGAGCGCGAGGGCTTGGTGGAGCGGGTCAAAAATGACGTGGGGCCGTATTTCTCGGAGGCGCTCAAGCGCCTCGACGGCGATCCGCTGGTGGGCGAGACGCGTTCGCTGGGTCTGATCGGCGCGGTCGAAATTGTTGCAAAGCCTGGCACAAACGAACGCTTCACGGGTGAGGAAGGCAAGGCCGGCCCGATCGTGCGCGATATCTGCATCAAGAACGGGCTGATGGTCCGCGGCATTCGCGACTCGATCGTCATGTGCCCGCCGCTGGTGATCACCCGGGCCGAGATCGACCGCATCATCGATATCATCGGGCGTTCATTGCGAGAGGCGGAGCCCGCGCTGCGCGCGCTGAAGCGGCAGGCTTAGGCCGCGGCGGCGGCCGCTTCCGCGGCCAGGCCGGCGCGCGTCATCAGCCCCATGCCGTCGGAAATGTCCGAGGCGATCGCCGAGCGAAGCGCGGCGGCGTCGCCTGCCTCGATCGCGCAGATCGCGGCCTGGTGGTAGTCATTGAGCTTGATGGTGGCGATGCGATTGTGGACCAACCGCATATAGGGGCCGAACTGCACCCAAAGAGTCTCGATCAGTTGCGTCAGCGTATGCCGCGGCTGCGCGCGATAGAGCGTGAAGTGGAAATCGTAATTCGCCTGCATGTAAGCGGCGGCGTCGCGGTTGATGATGGCGTCATCGAGCAGCTGGTCGAAGGTCCGCAGGCGCTTGAGCTCCGGCCCCTGCAGGTGGGGCAGCGCGAGCATCGCGGCCTCCGGCTCCAGCAACAGGCGGCAGGCGAGCAGATCGTCAAAGCGTTCATTTGACATTGGCGGGATGCGCACGCGCCGCTTGGATCGAATGGCGACTGCGCCATCGGCGGCGAGCCGGGAAAGCGCGTCGCGCACCGGGGTCTGGCTGACCCCGAGCTCGGCGGCGAGGCCGCGCGTGGAAAGCTCATGCCCCGGTGAAATAGAACCGATAATGATGCGTTGCCTGAGTTCGGCGTAAACGCGCGAGTTGAGGCCGTCGTCCGAGGCTTGGTCTTGGGTCATAGCAGTCAATAATAGCCCAGGTTTTGAAGTTTCACCTAACAACATCAGACGAATGGCAGTTCTTGTCCGCCGCGTGGCGCCTTGACTTACCCCCATTGCGGCTTCGATATATCGCATATTAGGTGAGTAATGCGTTCCCGCAGCCTTCCCAGGAGGGCGAATGGGCGCGGCGCGTGGGCGGCCCGATCCGGCCGCCGAAGCTTTGTTGCGCGGCGCTCGTTTGAAAGAAATTCAGTTGCGGATGGCTGGCGCCGGCTTGACGGCGGCGCCGCAGCGCGCGTGCTTTTGCGTATGGGTGGCCAATGAGCAACAAGGGTTTTTCCGAGTGGATCAAGGAGCGCGGCATCGGCGAAGTCGAGTGCCTGGTGCCCGATCTGAACGGGGTCATCCGCGGCAAAGTGTTCCCGGCGCAGAAGTTCCTGCAGAGCGAACGCGACGGCTCATTGCGGATTCCTTCCAGCGTTTACACCCTCACGGTGACCGGCGAATACGCCGACGATGAGGAGGATGCCGATGCGCTCAGCGATCCCGATGTGATCCTGCGCCCGGAATTCGAGACCCTGTGCGTTGCGCCGGGCTACAAAACGCCGACGGCGTTTGTATTCGCCGACGCCTTCCATACCGATGGACGCCCCTACGACGTTGCTCCGCGTTACGTGCTTAAGCGCGCTATCGACCTGTACACGAAGTTGGGGCTGAAGCCGGTGGTGGCGCCGGAGCTGGAATTCTACCTCACGCAGGTCAACACCGATCCGGATCTGCCGCTGATGCCTCCGGCCGGGCGCTCGGGCCGTTCAGAAACCGCGCCGCAGCCTTACGGGCTCGAGGCGATCACCGAATACGAAGACCTCATCGAGACCATCTACGAGCACGCCGAGGCGGCTTCGCTTCACCTGGACACCATGATCCATGAGAGCGGCACCGCTCAGCTTGAGATCAATTTCAATCACGGCGATCCGATCCATGTTTCCGATCAAGTGCTGGTGTTCAAGCGCATCGTTCGGCAGGTGGCGCTGAAGCACGGCGTCTACGCCACGTTCATGGCCAAGCCGATGGAGAATCAGCCCGGCAGCGCCATGCATCTCCACATTTCGGTCGTGGACGCGAAAACCGGCGCCAATCTCTTCGGCGCCCCGCTTGATCAAATGGGCGGCAACACCGAACTTTTCCGGCATTTCGTCGGTGGTCTGCAGAAGTATCTGGGGCAGGTGACGCCGCTGTTCGCGCCCAACGTCAATTCCTTCCGCCGCATGCGCCCGGATTTTTCGGCGCCGATCAATCTGCACTGGAGTTACGATAATCGTTCGTGCGGGCTGCGGGTGCCGATTTCGCAACCGGAGAACCGGCGCATCGAGAACCGTCTGCCGGGGGCCGACGCCAATCCGTACCTGGCGCTCGCCGCGTGCCTGGTCAGCGGCTATATCGGCATTCGCGACAAGCTTGAACCGTCCGCCATGATCGAAGGCAGCGCCTACGACAAAGCGCGCACGCTGCCGCGCACCTTGTACGAAGGTCTCGATCGCTTCCGCGCCTGCGGGCCGGTTCGTGAATTGATGGGCGAGCATTTTTGCGCCGCCTTCCAGCGCATCAAGGCGCACGAGCTGGCCGCTTATGAAGGCGTGATTTCCTCCTGGGAACGCGATCACTTGCTGCTGAAAGTGTGAGCGGAGGCTTCAATTCCGGCCTCGGCATGGCGCGCTCCTATTATGCGGAGACCGCCAATGCGTTCGCGCCTGCGCCGGTTCTGGAGGGCGAGACGCGCGCCGACGTCGTTGTTGTTGGCGGCGGCTATACAGGCTTGCACGCGGCGCTCAATGCAGCGGAGCGCGGCTTTTCCGTCATTCTTCTGGAGGCAGGGCAAATTGGCTGGGGCGCTTCGGGGCGCAATGGCGGCCAGATAATCCCGGGTTGGCGCAAGGGCGCGGCTGAACTGATCGCGCGCTTTGGATTGGAGCAGGCGCGCCGCCTGTTCGCGCTTGGCCTGGAAGCGCGCGAGCTGACCCTGGAGCGGATCGCGCGCCACAACATTGCGTGCGGTCTTGAAACCAACGGGCACCTGACGGCCGCGGCGAAGGGCGCCGATCTTCACTGGATGCGCGCCGAAGCTGAGGCGCTTGCCGGGCAGATGCACTACCAGCAGACGCGGGTGCTCTCGCGTGAAGAGACGCGCGCGCGCCTTGACGCCGACCAGTTTCACGGCGGGCTGCTCGATGAGGGCGGGGGACACCTGCATCCGCTTAATTACGCCCTGGGATTGGGCGAAGCCGCGCGGGCGGCGGGAACTCAACTTTTTGAGCATTCGCGCGCCTTATCCATCGAGGCGGGGCGCGATATTGTCGTGCGTACGGAGCGCGGCGCCGTGCGTGCGCACTACGGCGTACTGGCGTGCGATGCGCTGCTGGGTGATCTCGAGCCCCGTTTGGCCAGACGCATTATGCCCGTTGCGAACTACCTCGTCGCGACCGAGCCATTGCAGCGCGCGCCGGTCAGCGATGGCCTCGCCGTCAGCGACAGCCGTTTCGTGGTGAACTATTTCCGCATGAGCGCCGACAATCGCCTGATCTTCGGCGGTGGCGAGCGCTATACGCCGGCGCCGCCGGCGGACATGGCGGCGTTTGCACGCGCGCACATGGTAAAAGTGTTTCCGCAGCTGGCCGGGGCGCGCATCGATCATGCCTGGGGCGGACTGGTTTCGGTCACCATGTCGCGCCTGCCTCACATCGGGCGCAGCGGCAGCTTATTCTTTGCGCACGGCTATTCCGGCCAAGGCGTGCTTATCCCGGCGCTCGCGGGCAAGGTGCTCGCCGAAGCGATGGCGGGAACGGCCGAGCGGTTCGATGTCCTGGCCGGCCTTGCTCCGCCGGAGTTTCCGGGCGGTGCGGGTCTGCGCACGCCGCTCTATGTTCTGGGCATGCTCTGGTATGCGCTGCGCGATCGTCTCTAAGAGACAGGATTTGCGCGGGCGGGCGAATTCAGGTTTGCTTGCCAGCCATGGCCGCTGAGTTCATTCCTGTCCCGCCGTTCGATCTCGTCGTGTTCGGAGCGACAGGCGATCTCTCGCTGCGCAAACTGTTTCCATCTCTGCTGCACCGGTATCTGGATGGGCAGATTCCACCCAACTCGCGCATCATTGGCGCGGCCCGGTCCGATCTCGATACTGAGGGCTTTCGGGCGATGGTGCGCGAAAGCCGGGGACGCTTTGCGCCCGGGGCATGCGTTGACGAAGCCAAGTGTGCGGAATTCATGCAGTGCGTTCACTACGCGCGCATCGATGCGACGGCGCCCGCTGAGGCATGGGGGCCGCTCAAGGCGCTGCTGGCGGACGGCGCGGACAAAGAACGCATCTTTTATCTATCGACGGCGCCGGGCCTGTTCGTGACCATCGCACAGCGGCTTGCGGAGACCGGCCTGGCCACGCCGGCGTCACGCATTGTGCTGGAGAAACCGATCGGGCGCGATCTGGCGTCATCGCGCGCGATCAATGACGGCGTGGGCGCGGTGTTTGACGAAACGCGCACGTTCCGCATCGATCATTATCTCGGCAAGGAGACCGTGCAGAACCTGTTGGTGCTGCGCTTCGCCAATATGCTGGTCGAGCCCATATGGTCTCGCGCCACCATTGATCACGTCCAAATAACAGTCGCCGAGGAATTGGGCGTCGAAGGACGCGGCGATTATTATGACAAGTCCGGGGCGCTGCGCGACATGGTGCAGAACCATATCCTGCAACTGCTCTGCCTGGTGGCGCTTGAGTCACCCAACTCAATGGACGCCGACGCTATCCGCACCGAGAAGCTCAAAGTGCTGTCGGCGCTGCATCGCATTGACGCCAGGTCGGCGGCCTTGCGCACCGTGCGCGGCCAGTACCGCGCGGGCTTGGTCGATGGCAAACCCGCGCCGGCTTATGCGGAAGAGATCGGCAGGGCGTCGCGCACGGAAACCTTCGTGGCGATCAAGGCGGAGGTCGATAATTGGCGCTGGGCGGGCGTGCCGTTCTATCTGCGCACCGGTAAGCGCATGGGCGCGCGGCGTTCGGAGATCGTCGTGCAATTCAAGGACACGCCCGTGTCCATTTTCGGCGCAGGTGCGGGCGCGCCGAACAGGCTGGTGCTGCGCCTACAGCCCGATGAGGGCGTGCGCCTGTGGCTCAACATGAAGGAGCCAGGCCCCGGAGGGCTGCGGGTGAAATCAGCGCCGCTCGATCTGTCCTTCGCCGAAGAGTTTCATGGGGTCCGCTATCCCGACGCCTACGAACGCCTGCTGATGGATGTCGTGCGCGGCAATCTCGCCCTGTTCATGCGCCGCGATGAAGTCGATGCCGCCTGGAGTTGGGCGGACGCGCTGCTGGCGGCGTGGGAGGAGAACGGCGACGAGCCGTTCGGATATGCGGCGGGTTCGAACGGACCAACACAGTCGGCCCTCATGCTGGACCGTGACGGGCGCGCCTGGTGGGATCCCGAATGAGCACGCTGCACGCCGCCGTCGCCGCCGTCACCGAGCGCATCGCCGCACGCAGCACTGAGCGCCGCCGGCGCTACCTCGATCTGATCAGTGCGCATGACGTCAGCAAGCCCGCACGCGTTCGTCTCGCTGAAGCGAACCAGGCGCACACCGCCGCCGGGTGCGCTGCGCAGGACAAGGCGATGCTGCTCGGCGGCAAATGGCCGTCCATCGGCATCGTCACCGCTTACAACGACATGCTCTCGGCGCACGCGCCATATGAGAAATATCCCGAAATTATCCGCAAGGCCGCGCGCGAGGCGGGTGCGGTCGCGCAGGTCGCGGGCGGGGTCCCGGCGATGTGCGACGGCGTCACGCAGGGCTTCGAAGGCATGGAGCTTTCGCTGTTCTCGCGCGACGTCATCGCGCTTTCCACTGCGGTCGCGCTTTCGCACAACACGTTTGACGCGGCCTTGCTTCTCGGCGTTTGCGATAAGATCGTGCCGGGGCTTCTGATCGGGGCGTTGCGGTTCCCGTGGCTGCCGGTGGTGATGGTTCCGGCGGGGCCCATGCCCTCCGGCATTCCCAACAAGGAGAAGGCGCGCGCCCGCCAAGCTTTCGCGGAGGGCAAGATCGATCGCGCCGGGCTTTTGGAGGTTGAGGCGCAATCCTATCACGCGCCGGGCACCTGCACGTTTTACGGCACGGCCAACACCAACCAGATGATGCTGGAAGTGATGGGGCTGATGCTTCCCGGCGCGGCCTTCGTAACGCCGAATACGCCGCTGCGCGATGCGCTGACGATCGCCGCCGCCAAGCGCGCAGCAGCGATCACCGGAATGGGCGCGGATTTTCGTCCAATCGGACGATTGATCGACGCGAAGGCGATCGTGAACGCCATCGTTGGCCTGATGGCGACGGGCGGCTCGACCAATCATTTCATTCACCTGCCGGCGATCGCGCGCGCGGCGGGCCTCGAGCTGACGTGGGACGACTTTGCGGCGCTATCGCGCGCAACGCCGCTGCTGGCGCGAATCTATCCCAATGGCGGCGCTGACGTGAACCAGTTCCATGCCGCAGGCGGGATGGGATTCCTGATCCGCGAATTGCTCGGCGCAGGCTTGCTGCATGCCGACGTTATGACGGTGGGTGAGCAAGATCTGGCTGCTTACGCGCAGACGCCTTTCCTTGATGGCGACGCCTTGTCGTGGCGCGCCGCGCCCGGCGCCAGCGGCGACGAAGACATTCTGCGCGGCGCGCAGGCGCCGTTCTCCGAAGAAGGGGGCCTGCGTCTGCTGAGCGGCGGCTTGGGCCGGGCCTGCGTCAAGGTGTCGGCTGTGGCCGAGAACCAGCGCACGATCGAAGCGCCGGCCTTGGTGTTCCAGTCACAAGGCGAGGTGCAGGCGGCGTTCAAATCCGGCGCGCTGGATCGTGATTGCGTGATCGTTGTGCGCGGGCAGGGCCCGCGCGCCAACGGCATGCCGGAATTGCATAAGCTCATGCCGCTGCTCGGCTCGCTGCAGGATCGCGGCTTCAGGGTGGCGCTCGTCACGGATGGGCGGCTTTCCGGCGCGAGCGGCAAGGGCCTGGCGGCGATCCACGTCACGCCGGAGGCGGCCGACGGCGGCCCGATCGCGCAAGTGCGCGATGGCGACATCGTGCGAGTCGATGCTGAGGCGGGGGCGCTCGACGTGATCGCGCCGGACGATTGGCGTACGCGGCACGCAGCGCCGGTCGATCTCGCCGCAAATGCGCGCGGCTTGGGGCGGGAATTGTTTTCGTTGTTCCGCCTCAATGCCTGTTCGCCCGAACAAGGCGGCTCAGCGTTTCCAGATTACGATCTGCCCTCGAGCTGACGCCGCCGGGCCTCGAAATCCGCATCGCGCGCGACAGGCGCAAAGCCCTCGCCGATTGAAATCTCAAACTCGCGATTGACCCCGCCGCCCAGCGGCACGGTGAGGTGCTCGACGGTGCGGAAGGTTGTGAAATCGCTGGCGACGAGCGGCAGATAGACAGGCGTCAGATGCACCACCAGAACGCGGGCCCCTTCCTGCGGGCGCATCGGATTGCTCGATTCCGCCGAGTTCCGCGCAACCCCGTGCAGCAGCCACATGCGCAATGGAGGAAGAGGCGCGCCCGCGCGGCGGGCATGGCGCCAGTAATAGCTGAGTTCGAAATAGGTGGCGCGATCATCGACGAGCACCGCAGAGAACGGCGCATCGCCTGGCTGCGCTGCCGCGCGCAGCGCGATTTCGCGCGCGGTCTCTTCCCATGCACGCGCTGTGCGCACGCCCTTGGCCTGGTTGGCGATGTCCGGATTGAACACAACCACGGCGATCATCGCCGCGCCCATAATCGCGTTGACCGCTGTCGCCATCGCTAGCGAGCGCCGGCCGCGCTTGGAGCCGAACAAGACGCCCGTCACCAACAGCACCGACGCGGGGTAGGCCACAGCGGCCCAATTTGAATTGGCGCGCGAGATGAAGGCGATGATGCTGACGAACGCGAGCGGCGGCAGGATGTAGGCGAGCAGAAATTTCTCTTCGGCCGAAAGTCCGGCGCTGCGCCGCCAGGCGCGCCAGAGCGCCCAGATCAGCACCGCGAAGACAACCGGGCCAAGAATCCAGGCCTGGCCAATCAGGAACTCGAACAGTTTGTTGAGATTGAAGAGGTGGTCAGCGTCGAAGTGCGCATTTTCGGCTGTGTGGGCAGCGGTGACGAAGCCGTTGCGTGCGTTCCAAATGATGTTCGGCGCGATAATGATGATGGCGATCAGCGCCGAGAGCAGGCCCCGCCCTTTGGCCAGAGCCTGCCGGACCGGCTCGATCCGCCACGCCGCGAACGCCGTGCAGAGGACGAAATAGAGCATGGCGTACTTGGCCTGAACGCCCAGTCCAAGCGATACGCCCAGCACCACGGCCCAAATCCAGGCGCGCGTCGCCACCATGCGCCACATGGCCAGAAGCGCGATCGACCAGAGCGGCAACAGCAGGGCGTCGGTGGAGATGACGGCCGACGAGAACCACACGGCAGGCAGCATCAGCCAGCCCAGGCCCGCCCAGAAACCCGCCCAGGCGCCGTACATGGCGCGGCCCAGCACGAACAGCGCCGCCGCTGCGATGGCGTGCGCAATCGGCGCGCCCAGGCGCACCGCCCATTCCGCATCCGTGCCTGTGAGCGAGGTGGCTAGCCCGATGACCCAGGCCACCAGCGGCGGCTTGGTGAAATAGCCCCAGTCGAAGTTGCGCGACCACATCCAGTATTGGGCCTCGTCGAAATAGAGGCCAATCGGATTTTCGAACAACAGCATGATGCGCACGGCCGTGACCGCTATGAGCACCAGCGCGAAAGCAAGCGTTGCGCGGTCGAAGGCGGACCGTTGGATTGCCATGGCGTCCCGGATTATCCCCCTGGCGGGTCATAGCCGAAGCGAGGTCTGCACGCCAGAACGCGGTGGCGCTTGCATGGGGCCCAAACGCGCCTATCTGGCGACATTCACATGCGCTAAGGAGCGCCGATGAGCACGATTCCAGCTGAGTGGCGCCCGCACAAGGCGATCTGGACCGGGTGGCCCTCCGCGGCAGACCTGTGGGGCGAAGATCTTGAGCCCGCGCGCGCGGAGGTGGCGGCGATGATCCGCGCCCTTGCCGATGGCGGCAAGGGCGATCGCATGCGGGTGCTGGCGCATGGGCGTGAGGCCGAGGCGACCGCCAAGCTGGCGCTGGGGCAGAGCGCCGAGGTGATTCAGGCGCCGTTCGGCGACATATGGTTCCGCGACACCGGCCCGATCTTCACCAGCGACGGCAAGGCGCATGGCTTTCGCTTCAACGGTTGGGGCGGCAAATACCAATTGCCGCACGACGAAGAGGTTGGCGCCCGCATCGCCCTGCAAGCGGGCGCGGAATACAAGCGCCATGATTTCATCCTCGAAGGCGGCGCCATCGAGATGGACGGCGAGGGCGCGCTGCTGACGACGCGGCAATGCCTGCTCAATCCCAACCGCAATCCGCATTGGACTGAAGAGGGCGCCGAGGCGGCGCTGAGGCGCGCGCTCGGGATTGAGAAGGTGCTCTGGCTCGACGAAGGCCTGATGAACGATCACACCGACGGCCATATCGACAACCTCGCGCGCTTTGTCGCGCCGGGGCGCGTCGTGTGCCAGGCGCCGTTCGATCGCAGCGATCCCAATTTCGATGTGCTTGAAGAGATCGCGCTTTCGCTGGCGGCGATGCGCGACGCGGCGGGACGCAAGCTCGACGTGATCCGCATTCCATCGCCAGGCGCCGTCGAGGATGAGGATGGCGACGCAGCGCCGGCCAGCCACATGAATTTCATCATCGGCAATACGACCGTCGTCGTGCCGATTTATTCCGGAAGCGGCGACGATGCGGTCAACGCGCTGGCGCCGTTGTTCCCCGGTCGGCGGGTCGTCGGCCTGTCCTCGCACGCCATCCTCACCGGCGGCGGTTCGTTTCATTGCATCACTCAACAGGAGCCGGCGTGATGACGCGCACCATGACCGTCGCCGCGATCCAGACCAGCTATGGCGAAGACCTGAAGACCAATATCGCGAAGACAGAGCGCTTCGTTCGCGATGCGGCCAGGCAGGGCGCGCAAGTCATCCTGCCCTCCGAGCTTTTTCAGGGCCCCTATTTTTGCACCACGCAGGAGGAGCGCTGGTTCGCCACTGCGCATGAAGCGGGGTCCCACCCATGCGTTGCGGCGCTGGCGGCCGTTGCGAAGGAATTGGGCGTTGTGATTCCGGTCTCGATCTTCGAGCGAGATGGCCCGGCTTATTACAACTCGGTGGTGATCGTCGATGCGGACGGCAGGCAGCTCGGCGTCTACCGCAAGAGCCACATTCCCGACGGGCCGGGTTATCAGGAGAAATACTATTTCCGTCCTGGCGATACCGGCTTCAAGGTTTGGGACACCGCTCATGGCCGCATTGGCGTCGGCATCTGCTGGGATCAATGGTTTCCGGAGGCCGCGCGCGCCATGGCGCTGATGGGCGCGGAAGTGTTGTTTTACCCCACGGCCATCGGCAGCGAGCCGCACGACGCCTCGCTGGATACGCGCGATCCGTGGCGGCGCGCGATGCAGGGGCACGCAGTCAGCAACGTCATTCCCGTGGTCGCGAGCAATCGCATCGGCGTGGAGGCGAGCGGGCAGCGCTTCTACGGTTCGAGTTTCATCGCCGATCATCGCGGTGATTTGGTGCAGAGCTTCGAACGCGAAGATGAAGGCGTGCTCACGCACACGTTCGATCTCGATTTCCTGGACCGCCACCGCGCCGCCTGGGGATTCTTCCGCGATCGGCGCGTCGAATATTATCGCTGAGCTAGCGCCGCGTCGATGACCGCTTCTTCCGGCGCCGTCATGGCTGAGCGGTTTCCGTGGGGGCGCTCGTTCTCGGGCATGCCGTTGATCGCGTACACAAGAGTGGACTGCGTGCGCTCATTCCACCACAGGCCGGTCATCCAGCCGTATGCGTCGCCGCAATGGCCCCGCCAGCCCGGCGTCGCTGCGCCGAAGAAAGCGTCGCCAGTCCCCAAGGGCATTTGCAAGCCCAGGCCGTAGGCTTGGTAGAATCCGTTTTCAGTGGCGCCATTCGGCGCGGCGGCGTTGTAGCGCCAGGGGCCGGCGCTCATCAGCGCGACGGCGCTGGCGCCGTCTATTGGCGCGCCCTGCAGGAAGAACCGCGCAAGCCGATCCATGTCGGCGAGGGTGAGACGCAAGCCGCCGTGCGGAGCGAACGCGAAGCCGTTCTCGCCGATGGCATAGTCAGCCTCGGTCGCGCTCTCGTTGTTCTCGCCGCGATAGAGCGCGAGCGCCGGGGCGAGCGGCGGCTCGGCGTCCACTTCCGCGCGCCATGCGCCGCCGATCCAGCGGCAGGCCGCCGCGGCGCGCCTGCGCTTGCGCTGCGATACGCCGCTCCAATTGTATCCGATCTCCAGGTTCATCGGCGCAAACAGCGTTTCATGCATGTAGCGATCGAAGCGTACGCCGGTGACGCGCTCGATAATCTGGGCGACCAGCGCGAAGTTGGTGTCGCTGTAGCGGAACCAGACGCCAGGAGGCTCGCTGGCGGGGCCAAACCAGCCGCGGTAATTTTCCTGAGCTGCCGCTTCGCTGAGATGGCGCAACAGCGGGCGGTTGAACGGCACCGGAAAGTCGTCGCCGTTGCGCAGGCCGCTCGTGTGCGTCAGCAGCATGCGCACTGTGATCGGATGGCCGGGGAATTCGGGATGGCGCAGGCTCTCGCCCAGGTGGATGGAGATGTCGTCGTCGAGCCCGATCCGGCCGCGGGCGAGGAGCGGCATAAAGCCAAGCGCCGTGATCATCTTGGAGATGGAGGCGACGCGGAAAGGCTGGTTGTAGGCGGAAGCGGCCCAGCGGCCGCTGCAGAGGGCCATGCCGTCAATGCGCCGCCGCCGGCGAGACCCCTCGCTGGCGATGAAGCCGGCCGACAGCATGCCTGGCATATCCTGAAGCAGCGGCCCGCCGCGTTCGAGGAGGGCGCAGGCCAGCTGCTTGGCAAATGTCCGGCGCGAAAAAAACATCACAATGCAGGCGGGCGGCTATTAATGTTGACGCACCATAGCACGCCGGCTGCGCAGTAGGATCCATTTCCAAGGGCCAGACGCGAAACGGGCCCGCCATTACCGGCGGGCCCGTCACGTTCCCTGAAAGGATTGGCCGCTTAGGCCGCGTCGGTGGATTCGTCTTGCAGCGCCTTGGCAAGATCGAGCAGGCGCCGGCGCGGACGTTCGCCGAGCTTGTAGTAAGCGCGGATCAGTTCCAGCGTTTCCTTCTGCGAAAGCACGTCCGCCGCGATCAGATCGCGATCGTTGGCCGGCGCGCCCGGCGTGGCGGGAGCGGCGACCTGCTGCAGGCCTTCGAAGAAGTAGTTGACCGGCACGTTCAGCGCGACAGCGAGTTCGTACAAGCGAGAGGCCGTGACGCGGTTAGCGCCACACTCGTATTTCTGAATCTGCTGAAAGCGGATGCCGATGGACTCAGCCAGCTGCTGCTGGGTGAGGCCCAGAAGCCGGCGACGGCGACGAAGCCGCTTGCCGACATGGAGGTCGATGGCGTTAGCCATGTGTATGCGCCCTTGTTCGCGGCGGTCTCCCCCATTGGGCCCGCCATTATGCGCCAAAGGAGAGCAGGAGCCGTGCCACACATTCCGGGACGGGAATTGTCCGTTTACACGCGCTAACCGTGGTGCGCGCACGCGTGTGGCGCGAAGAGTGCGCCATATCGGGCCGGGTGTTTTGGTAAACGCGATTGGCGCGCGCGACTTATTCGTCGCCTGCGTTTGTTCAGCCTGCTTCCTTCGCGCGGGCGGCCTTCTTGCGTTCGTTCGGATCGAGATGCGCTTTGCGGATGCGGATCGCGGCGGGCGTAACCTCAACCAATTCGTCATCCTCGATCCAGGCCATCGCCTGTTCAAGCGTTAACCGGCGCGGCGGCGTGAGGCGGATGGATTCATCCTTTCCCGACGCACGCACATTGGTGAGCTTCTTGCCCTTGAGCGGATTGACGTCGAGATCTTCGCCGCGGCTGTTCTCGCCGATGATCATGCCTTCGTAGACGTCCTCGCCGTCAGCGATGAACATCTGGCCGCGCTCTTCCAGGTTCCACAGAGCGTAGGCGGTTGACTGGCCTTTGTCGTTGGAGACGAGCGCGCCGTTGCGCCGGCCCGGGATGTCGCCCTTCCACGGCGCCCAGGAGTGGAACAGCCGGTTCATCACGCCCGAGCCGCGTGTGTCGGTGAGGAATTCACCATGATAGCCAACCATGCCGCGCGATGGCGCCAGCATCACCAAGCGTGTCTTGCCCCCGCCGGAGGGGCGCATGTCCTGCAGCTCGGCCTTGCGGATGCTCATCTTCTCGATGACGACACCGGCGTATTCATCATCAACGTCGATGACGACTTCCTCGATCGGTTCGAGTGTCTGGCCGTTCTCGCTGCGGGTGAGCACCTTCGGGCGCGAGAGCGAAAGCTCGAAGCCTTCCCGGCGCATGGTTTCCACCAGCACGCCGAGTTGCAGTTCCCCGCGCCCCGCCACTTCGAACGCGTCCTTGTTGGCGGTTTCGGTGACGCGGATCGCGACGTTGGATTCAGCCTCTGCGGTGAGTCGCGCGCGGATGACGCGGCTTTGCACCTTGTCGCCGGCCCGGCCGGCCAACGGGCTGTCGTTAATCGATACGGTGATCGCAAGCGTTGGCGGATCAATCGGGATCGAGGGCAGGGGCGCAGCAATTTCAATGGCGCCGATGGTGTCGGCGACGGTGGCTTCCACGAGGCCCGCGATGGCGATGATGTCGCCGGCCTCGGCGGTTTCGACCGGCACGCGCTTCAGGCCGCGGAAGGAAAGCAGTTTGGTGAGGCGGCCGCGTTCGATCTCCCTGCCGTCGCGCGCGAGCGCTTTGACGTTGTCGCCAACTTTCACGCGGCCCGCTTCGACGCGCCCAGTGAGCACGCGGCCGAGGAAGGGATCGGAATCAAGCATGGTGACGAGGAACGCGAAAGCTTCGTCCTTGCGCACGATCGGGGCGGGCTCGGGGACGTGGCGCACGATAAGTTCGAACAGGGGAGTCAGGTCTTTGTTCTCGCCCGCCATATCGGCTTTGGCCCAGCCTTCTTTGCCGGAAGCGTAGAGGATCGGAAAATCGGCCTGCTCGTCGCTGGCGCCGAGCGCGAGGAACAATTCGAAGATCTCATTGAGCGCGCGGTCGGGATCGGCGCTGGGGCGGTCCACCTTGTTCAGCACCACCATGGGCTTCAGCCCGCGCCCAAGCGCCTTCGAGAGGACGAACTTGGTTTGCGGCATGACGCCTTCGGAGGCGTCGACCAGCAGCACGCAGCCATCGACCATGCCGAGTATGCGCTCGACCTCGCCGCCGAAGTCGGCATGGCCGGGCGTATCGACGATGTTCAGGCGATAGTCCTCTGCGTCCTTCGCCCACAGGATCGAGGTGCACTTGGCGAGGATGGTGATCCCGCGTTCGCGCTCCTGATCGTTGGAATCCATCGCCCGTTCCTGCCGGGCTTCGTTGGCGCGGAAGGCGCCGCCCTGCGCGAGCAGCTGATCGACCAGAGTGGTCTTGCCATGATCGACGTGGGCGATGATTGCGAGGTTGCGGAGGCGCTCGGCCATAAGAGGGCTTTCTGGGAGGGGGTTAGCCCGAGCTTCTGCCCGGCCCGGGCGCCTGCTTCAACGGCAAGCCTGGAGATTCCTTATGCACAACCCATCCAGGGCTGCATGTGAGCACATGCAATATGGCATAGAGGTGCAATTAAAGACAATAAATCAATCATATAATGGAAATCTCTCAAAGATGCGGGGGCTGCGGGCTTGAAACATGCTGCGCTGCGGAATAGCTTTGCTGCGGTGCGGCGTTTCGCGACGCCCCATCCGCCCCTTTTGGGCGTTTCCTCCCTATTGACCTTTGCCGCCGGGCCTCACCGCCCGGCGGTTTCTTCTTTCGCGCACGCCTTCGCCTCCTCTTGCGCGCGCAGCGCAAAAGTGGAGAGCCGGGGACGCGGGGGTTCGCGCCGGAAAAAACTGCGCCGTTGGCTCGGCGCTTTATGACGCGAAAACCCGCGTCCCCGCAGTTTGCTGGCGCCGGGTCGTCACGGGGCGGTTTTTCACGCCCTTGGATCGATCCCCGGCGGCGTGCGGGCCGCGCTGTTCACGCGGTCCCCGGTTCTTGCTCCCGTCGGTTGTTCGCCGCGGGCCTCGGCCCGGCGCGCTACGGAATGCGAGAGCGGCCATTCCTGTCCGCTGCTGCCTCCGCCTTCGCTCGCTTCAGGCGAGCTCTGCGACCGGGCCTCACGCTCAACTGCAACGCTGCGCCATTGAATTGAACAGGGATCCAACTGCTCTCCGGGGCGAAGCGATGCGCAAGCCTAACGCGCTGCGCGACCGGTCGGATTGAAACGCCGCTATCCCCGCTTTTTTGTGCTGTTCGAGTATATCGAAGGGCCTTCGACAGGCTCAGGCCTCTGCAACGCCCGCAGAGTTTTCTAAAACACGCGGCCGAACCGAATGCCGACGTTCTCAATGCCCAGCGCGCCCTTGATGCAGACGTCGGCGCTGGAGACGTGTTCGTAGTGGAGCGCAGCGTTCCAATTGCCGGCGAACCGGCGGCCAGCGCCGACGCCCCAATGAAAATCCACGCGGCATCCGAGTGTTTTTTGCCGGCTCCAATCTTCAGGCGGCTGCTCTGATTTCCGCAGATATTCGCCATTGTGAAGGGCCAGGCCGAACCCGCCGATAAGAAACCAATCCTGCTGCAACTCGCGCTCCCAGGTGAGGCCGGCATAGGCGTAGCTGGTGGCGTAGGAATCGGTGGCCGCCGAAATTCCGACATGGGGCCGCGGCGAACCGATTGCGCTCAATGCGCGCGGTGAATTGAACAGGACTTCGAAATTGATCGCCGCGCCGGACTCTACAGAATTCACGATCGGCCCGTTGTCTTGCGCAAGCAGGCCGAGACGAATTTCGGAGAGCCAGCCGCGCTCGCCGCGCTGATCGTCGTCCAGGGTGAAGGACGCCACCGGCGCATCATCGGAGAGCAAAACCGGCGGCGCCTGTAGATCAGCGGTCTCTGTTCCTGAGGCCGATGGGCCGGCGGCGAGGGTTTCGCCGCTGGCCTCTTGAGCCGCCGCCGGCGTGCTCGCCAACAATGTCGCAAGGCCGTACCCGGCAAGCGCCGCTAAGGTGGATTTCTTGTTCATTGCGGCGCGTTAACATGATTCGACGGCGCTCGCGCCGCCGATCTCTACGCGAGGCTCTTGTGCAGCGCAGCAGCACTGAGTGCTTCCGCCAGGCGGCTCATGTCGGCGTGAACGCGCGCGTAGCCCTTGGTGCGCTCGAGCGTGCGCTCGTCAATGTAGAGCGCGCGGTTGATCTCGATCTGCAAAGTGTGGACGCCGGCGGCGGGGCGGCCATAGGTCTGCGTGGTGTGTCCGCCCGCGAAGGGTGAATTGCGCGCGACGCGATAGCCCAAGCGCCGCAGCGTCGCTTCCGCAAGCGCGGTCACCGATGGGTGGCACGACGCGCCGTAGCGATCGCCGAGGACGACGTCGGGCGCATGGGCGCCGCGGGCGCTGCTCGGCATGGAATGGCAATCGATCAGCACTGCGCAGCCGAACTGTTCCTGCGTTTCGGCAACCAGGCTTGCGAGCAGGGCATGATAAGGCCGGTGCACTGCCGCGAGCCTGCGCTCTGCTTCGGCCAAAGTGAGCTTGCGCCGGTAGATGCTTTGGCCATCGCCGCAAATGCGCGGGATTGCGCCAAGCCCGGCCTGTACGCGCGCCGAAGCGGCAAGCGCCGTATGCGGCGGGCGCTCGTCGAACATGTCGGGATCGAGCTCCGCGGGGTCGCGGTTGAGGTCGATGTAGGCGCGCGCGACCGTCGCGGTCAGCACCGGCGCGCCATGTGCGGCGGCGCTCGCAAACAATTCATCGACGTAAGCGTCCTCCGAGCGGCGCAGGCTGATCAAGCTGACCCGCGCGTCAGCGAGCAGCTCTGGCGGGTAGCGGCGCCCGCTATGGGGGGAAGCGAAAATCAGCGGCGCAGTGCGGTGCAGCGGCTCGATCAGCGCGAAGGGCGGCTCGATCGCGCAGGGCTGCGGCCTCAAGCCGTCGGCGGCGTACGCCGCGCCCGCGCCATGATCGGAGCCATCCATGGAAAGCATTGTTCGCTGGCCCTTGGCGGAGCGTCAACATTTACCACCCGCGAGGGCGCATGCCCGGCTTTAACCGCCCTTTACCAAGCGTGTGCTAAGGGTTACCGGTGAACAAGGGGGCCGGGTTTTCCGGAGCGGCGCATGGCGCGTATCCTGCTGGCTGAAGACGATGACTCGCTGCGAGCCTTTCTGGTCTCGAGCCTGACGCGCGCCGGCCATGACGTGGCTGGCTACGGAGACGGCGATTCGGCCTGGGAAGCGTTGGAACACAGCTCGTTCGACCTGCTGCTGACCGACATCGTCATGCCGGGTTTGGACGGCATCGAGCTCGCCCGCCGCGGCGCCGAGGCCGATCCGGCCATGAAAATCGTGTTCATCACCGGCTTTGCGGCGGTCGCCCTTTCAGCCCAGAGCCAGGCGCCCAAAGACGCCAAGGTGCTCTCCAAGCCCTTCCACCTGAAGGATCTCGTGGTCGAGATCGAGCGCGTGATCGCGGCGGCTTGAACCGGCGCCGGATCGCGGTCTATATCCCCCCACCCAACGGTGACCTTGAGAGGTTCGGGCGCGTAGCTCAGCGGGAGAGCACTACGTTGACATCGTAGGGGTCACAGGTTCGATCCCTGTCGCGCCCACCATTTCTAGTCTGCACGGCGAAGAGACGAACGTCATCCAATCGGCGTCATCCGATCGGGATGCTTGCGCAGCTCGAGTGTCTTGCTGCTGAATCGGGTGCTGATTTTGTCGGGCCAATTCTCCCAGCGCTGAAGGCAATCAATGAGCGCATGCGCCGCGCCAAGACAGCGGGCGCCGCGCATCGCCTTGACGTGGAGTGGCATGAAACCCTGACTGGCGTTGCGCGCAATGCGCGCCTTCAGTCAATGATGAAGAATTTGCGCCTGGAGATTTCCAGATTTGAACGCGCTTATATGTCGGAGGCCGATCTGATTGACGGTTCGGCGCGCCAGCATGATCAGATCGTGAAATCGTTATCGTCTCGGCGCATCGATGAGGCCATGAGCGGATTGCGTGAAAACTACCTGCTTTCCATGCGCGTGTTGCTGCGGGCGATGGGCGAGAGCTAGGCGGCCGTTCCGCGGGGCGGACCAGGCGACGGCCCGCCCCCTCGGGCGTCCCGATCCGGGCGGCGCAAAAGGGCCTTGCCGTTCAAACGCTTATTGCAGTGCGAGCGCTTCGCGTCAGACTTTTCTTGCCCGCGGCGGTGGTTTTCCTCCAGTGTTGTGCGCGGGTGTCGCGAGAGGAGGACGGTGATGATGCGAGTGGCGATAGCGGTTGTGGCTTTGGCGCTGGCGGCGTGTGGGCAGCAGGGCGCTGGCCCGCAGCTTCCCCAGGTGCAGTCCGGCGCGCAGGCGCCGGCGCAGATGCAAGCGCCCACCGGCACGACCCAACAAGCCAATCTCACCGCTGAACAGCGCACGCAGCTTGAGGCGCTGGTGGCGAAGGACCTCAACCACGTGCAAACGCAGTTCGGGAATGGATTGTCACCGGCGCCGGGCTTTGCCGATCACGTGGCGGGCATGCAGCCCGGCGCCGACGATCGCTGGATGGTGGAGCTGGTGGCGGGCACGCCGTACATGATCATCGGCGCGTGCGACAACGAATGCTCGAACATGGATATCGAGCTTATCGATATGGCTACCGGCGGCGTGGTTGCAAGCGATGTGCTGCCGGACGATTTCCCGGTCGTGAACTTCACGCCTCCCGCTAACGCGCAATACATGGTGCGGATGCTGATGCAGACCTGCACGGTGGCGCCCTGCTATGCGGGCGCGCGGGTGCTTTCGCGCCAGGGCGGCGGCGGCACGCTGGGCAAGTAAGCGCCTACGCGTAAGGGAAACAGCTCTCGCGCGGCAGATCGATCGCGAAATGCCGCGCGAGAGCTTCGATCTCCGCTTCATGCGCTTCATAGGGATCGGCATTGCCCGGCCCCACGATCACGATGGGATGATTGACCTGGTTGCGCCCGCCGGGCGGCAGCATCGCCGTGGCGAGCCCTTCGCCATCATTGGCGCGCAGGGTCAGGAACAGCGGCATGGCGCGTGCGATGTGGTCTTTCAGGCCGATCTCTTGTTCGAAGCTCGCGGTTCCTTTCGGCGCCCGATAGGTTTCGCGGGCCATCGCTTCGTAGCGGCGGAAATACTTGTCGACGGCGTGATGCATCATTGAGGCTTCCGCCTCCGCTTCCGCCTCCGTCTCCAATCTGAACCAGGTCGCGCCGCCGGGCGCGTCGCACACGTACCGCATGCGCCTAAGATAGCGCATGCGGCCGATGATTTAATGCGTGCTCGTGCGATTGCTGTTCAGGCGGGGCCTGATGTTGCCCCTTAGGCACGCGCATCAGCAGGGAACGTCCACCGTAACGTAGCGATTGGCGTAGCGATCCCACTGGCGTTCGCTGCGCGTGCATTCCGGCTCGGGCGGCGGCGGTTCTTCGTAGCGGTAGTCGCTCGGCGGCGGGCCGTAGTCGCGCTCGTAAGCGTCGCGCGTGTTGTCGTAGCGCGGCTCATTCTTGCCGGACTGGGCGATCGCCGATCCGATGACCGCGCCGAGCACCAGGCCAATGACGCCGGCGACGATGGCGTCGTCATTGTCATGATCGCGATGGCGCCGGTTGTCATGCCGGCGATAATCATTGCGCCGGTAATCATCGCGCCGGTAATCGCAGCCGCCGCCACGGCAATCGTGGCCGCGATAGGCGTCGCGGCGGCCCCAGTCCTGCGCTGATGCGGTCGCGGGGCTGAGCGTGGCCAGGGCGAGGGCGGTCGCCGTCAAGACGGCGGTGAATTTGCGGATCATGGTCATCGTGCTCCCGGCCCAACCATGGCGCGGGAAGGCTGAACCCTGGCTGAATCAGCGGAGGCTGAGGCGGGGCCTGGCGGCCCCGCCCAAAGCTCAGTGCCCACCGCCGCTTGAGCCGGCGCCTTCGGCCGTTTCAGTCGGGAAGCCGCGATTGCGCAACAGGGCGTTGACGTCGGGATCGCGGCCGCGGAACTGGCGGTAGGCCTCGGCGCGGTCCGTTGTGTTGCCGGGCGCCAGAATGATGTTGCGCATGCCCGCCGCCGTCGCGGGATCGAACACATTTCCAGTGGCCTCGAACATCTCCCAGGTGTCGGCGTCCATCACTTCGGACCACAAGTACGAATAGTAGCCAGCTGAATAGGTGTCGCTCGAGAACAGGTGGCCGAACTGCGGCAGCCTGTGCCGCATCGCCAGTTCGTGCGGCATGCCGATGGCGGCCAGAGTCTCGCGCTCGAACGCGTCGGGATCTGTCACCGGCTCGGCGCGGTCGTGCAGCGCCATGTCCACCAAGGCGGAGGAGAGGTACTCCACGGTCGCGTAGCCCTGGTTGAACGTCGCGGCGTTGTGGACGCGATCGACGAGCGCTTGCGGCATTGGCGCGCCGGTTTGGTAGTGACGGGCGAAGCGGTCGAGAATCGGACGCGTGAGCACCCAATGCTCATGCACCTGGCTCGGATACTCGATGTAGTCGCGCGGCGTGCCCTGCAGGCCGGGATAGTTCACGTTCGAGACCAGGTAATGGATGGCGTGGCCGAACTCGTGAAACAGGGTCCGCGCATCATCGAGCGAGATCAGCACTGGCTCGCCCGGCGCGCCGGCGACGAAATTGTTGTTGTTGGAGGTGATGGGCGTCACCGTCGTTCCGGTGAAGGTCTCGTGGACCTGATAGGCCAGCTGCCAAGCGCCCGATCGTTTTCCAGCGCGGGCGAAATAGTCTCCGTAGAACAGACCCACATAGGCGCCGTCCCGATCGGTGACCTCCCACACCCGCATGCTCGGTTCGAACACCGGAACGGTCCCGGTGATCTCGTTGAACGAGAGGCCGTAAAGCTGATTGGCCATATAGAAGGCGCCATTGATCATGTTGCTGAGCTCGAAATACGGGCGCAGCTCGTTCTGATCGAGGTTGTAGCGGTCGCGGCGCACCTGCTCAGCGTAATAATTGTAGTCCCACGGTTCGATGGTGATGTTGGCGTGCTGGCGGTCGGCGATCGCCTGCATGTCGCGCACTTCTTCATGCACGCGCGCCACCGCCGGGCGCCAAACGCGCATCATCAGATCCCGCGCGTGTTCAGGATCATGGGCCATGGTGTCGGCCATGCGATAGTAGGCGTGGTTCTGGAAGCCCAGGATTTGCGCGCGCTCGGAGCGCAGGCGAAGGATATCGACAATGATGGCGTTGGTGTCGTTGGCGTCGCCATTGTCCCCGCGATTCTTGAAGGCGGTCCAAACCTGCTGGCGCAGGCGGCGGTTGGCGGAGAAGGTCAAGAAGGGATCGACGCTCGAGCGGGTGTTGACCACCGCCCATTGGCCAGCGTGGCCGCGTTCGGCCGCGGCCGCAGCGAGCGAGGCGACGATGTTCGGCGGCAAGCCTTCAAGATCGCGGCGATTGTTGATGAAGATCGCCGTGTCCTCGTCGGCCAGGAGGCGGCGGCCAAAATCCGCGAACTTGACCGAAAGTTCTTCATTGATGGACCCAAGGCGCGCTTGCTGCTCAGGCGAGAGCGCAGCGCCAGCGCGCACAAACTGGTCATGCGTGCGTTCCAGCAGGCGGAGCTGCTCGGCGGTCAGGTTGAGCGTGGCGCGGCGCTGATAGAGATTGTCGATGCGCGCGAACAGCGCGCGGTTGAAGGTCACCGCATTGCCCGCCGCGGTGAGGCGCGGGGACCAGTCAGCTTCGACCTGCTGCACTTCAGGCGTGCTGACATTGTCGGTCATTACGCTGAAAATCGTGCTGGCGCGGTCGAGATGGCGCCCGACGTTTTGTAGAGCCGCGATTGTGTTTTCGAATGTCGGCGTCGCCGGATTGGCGGCGATAGCGTTCACCTCGGCGGTCTGCAGCGCAATGCCGAGTTCGAGCGCGGCGGGAACGGCCGCGGCGTCCGCCAGATCCCAGGGCGGCACGCCGCCATGGGGGCCCGTCCAGGGTTTGAGCAAGCCGTTCTCGTTGGCCTGCGCAGTCAGCCTGGTCACCTCGGCCTGGGCGGCGCGGTAGCCGGCCGCGCTGGGGCCAGAATCTACGACGTCCGCCCCTGTGGTGGCGCACGCGGCGAGAAACGGTGCTGAGAATGCCAGGCAGGTGGCGAGAATGTGCTTCTTCATGGAAATCCCCCAAGACGTCTGAGTGCAAGCCGCCGCCTGTGCGATGGGCTTTGTGGTTACGGCAATTGTGGCCCGAGGGCGGCGTCCGCCGCAAGGCTGCCAAGGCGCCCGGTGCGAGAGAGCGCCCAAAATCTGCGACGAGGCCGCGCTTTGATCCGCGGGCGCGGGCTGCTAGGCAGCCGGGAGGCCGTTTTCACTGGAGACAAGCCAATGCGTGTTGCCGTTCTCGCCGTCATGTCCGCGCTGGCGCTCGCCGCCTGCAACCCCAGCACGCCGTCCAGCCAAGCCCCCAGCGTCAGCCAGGCCGACAATGGAGGGGGTCCATTTCCCAATCTGGCTAACGCGGCGTACCGCGCAGAGGGCGTGATGAGCCGCGGCGGCCAGAGCATTCCGGTGGTGATGATCCGCGATGGCCGGAAATTGCGCATGGAGATCAACGCCTCTCAGGGGCAATCGGTCATCATCAGCAACGGGGAGACCGGCGAGAGCCTGATCATGACCAATATGGGCGGGCGCACGATGGCGATGCGCGCCACGGAAGATCAGTTCGACGACCCGGTGGAGTCCTGGCAGGGAGAGATGGCGTCGACAGCCACACGGACCGGCGCGTGCTCGCAAGCCGGCGAATCGGGCTCCGAATGGAGCCGGACGGAGAGCGATGGGAACGCCAGCACGGCCTGCGTCACCGGGGATGGCATCATTCTGCTGGCTACGCGCAACGGCGAGACCGTTTGGCAGACGACCAGCGTGCAGCGCGGGCCGCAGAGCGCTGATCTGTTCGCCCTGCCGGCCGGCGTCCGGGTGATGGATCTGAACAACATTCCCGGCGTCGCCGACGCCATGGCGCGGGCCCGCGCCGCGGCGGGCCAATAAGGGCCGCATTCGCCTTTTAGGCACTTTGAGGCGCCGCTGCCTGTCGCGGGGCGCCTGAGCCCGTTGTGCGCCGCGAAACGGCGGGCTACAGGTCAAGACTCGACAGGACTTACGGACGCTAAATGGTTAATTTTGCAGAGGCTGCAGGGGTTGCGCCAGAACTGGCGTCCCGCGTTATGCGGCTGCTGCCCCGTGAGTTTCAGGATGCGTTCGTGCAGTCGCCGAACGTATTCATGTTCTTCACTTCGATCGGTCTCGCTGCGGTCATCGTCGCTGCGTTCTGGATGCTCACCGGCATGGGCCGGGCCAGCCGTCTGGCGCGCATGGCGCTGCGCGCGCAGGCGCTCAAGCGCACCAAGGATCATCGCGCGCTGGTGCTGATCGCCGAGATCGAAGGCGGCAGCGGCGAGCTCCGCCAGGAAATGAAGGAAGCCATCGAGGACAATTTTGGCATGTTCTCGTTTGAGCAGAACGTGCAGGTCGATCTGTTCCCGGTCCGGCTGAAGACAGTGGCGCCGCGCGCGCATCCGGAAACCCGCCGGCGGATCGCTGTGGAAGCGGGCGAAGCGCTGGAGCGCTCGGCCGCTGACGTGATTGTGTGGGGCAAGCGCAATGTGCTGGGCAAGCTCGACCTGCGCATCACGACGCTGCCCGGTTATGGGCGCACGCACGAGGTGCAGGACTTTCAGCTTGGCTGGCGCACCGGGCGCCCCGATGAAGCCGTGCAGCGCGCGCTCGCGTTCGCGCTGGCGCGCAAGGCGCGCCCAGTGCTGCATCGCCCGCAGGACTACAAGCCCGATCGCTTGCAGCCGATCGTCGAGGCGCTCGACAAGATGGTCGAAGCGCGTCCCGCAGAGGTCAGCGAAAACCTGCAGCTCGACATCCTGTCTGACTTCGCCTCGGGCGCGCTGAGCCTGGGCGAGCGCGGAGGCCACATCAAATGGCTGAGCAAAGCGCTCGATGCGCGCCAGCGTTATCTTGATGCGGTCGATCGCACGACCGATCCTGGCGCCTGGGGCGCGGCGCAACAGGAAATAGGGCGCGCGCTCACCGCCCTGGGCGAGCGCGAAGGCGCGCGCGACAAGCTGGAAGAGGGCGCTTCGCGCCTGCGCCTGGCGATGGACGCGCTTCGCTCCACGGATTCGCTGCAGCAGGCGGAAGTGGCGCTGCGGGCGCTGCAACGTGCGGAGCAGACGCTGCAGCAGCGCCGCCGCGTCGGCCTGCGCTGGCCTGGTTGACAATCCCGCTAGTTTGAGTTCGCGGCCCGCGCTTCGAGCGCTTCTCTGATCGTCTCCACAAGCTGGCGCGTGCGGAATGGCTTGATCAAAGCAGCGTCCGCGCCCAGCGCCGAGGCGGCCTCGGCTATGGGGCGCCCGCCAATGGATTGCGCGCCGGAGATGACCACGATCGCGATCGCAGGCCAGCGTGCGCGCGCTTCCGGGATGATCTGAGCGCCGCCGGCGCCGGGCATGTTCACGTCGGTGACCAGAACATCGTACGCGCTTGCGGACATTGCTTCGAACGCGGCGGCGGCGCTTGCGGTGGTGAACGCGGTGAAGCCGGCGTCTTCCAGGCCAAGCGCCATGGCGTCGCGCACCAGCGGGTCGTCATCGATGAGGCACAGGCGCGGGCCCTGGCTCACGCGGTCAGCCCAACCGGACAACTCACGCCCGTGCCGCCGATGCCGCAATAGCCATCGGGATTCTTCGCCAGATATTGCTGGTGATAATCCTCGGCATAATAGAATTCGGGCGCGTCCAGAACCTCGGTTGTGATTTCGCCGAAGCCGGCGCCCTTGAGCTTTTCGGCATACGCCGCGCGCGCATTTTGAGCTGCGGATTTCTGCGCCGACGACGTCGCATAAATGGCGGAGCGATATTGGGTGCCGATATCGCCGCCCTGGCGCATGCCCTGGGTCGGATCGTGGCTCTCGAAAAAGAGTTTGAGCAATGCTTCATAGCTCACGATCGTGGGATCGAAGACGACGCGCACGACTTCGGTGTGGCCGGTGCGGCCGGTGCACACTTCTTCGTAGGTGGGATTTGGCGTGATTCCGCCGGCATAGCCTGCGGCCGTGGTCCAGACGCCGCCGGTCTGCCAGAACTTGCGTTCCGCGCCCCAGAAGCAGCCGAGGCCAAAAACAGCCTCCTCCAGGCCTGCGGGGAAGGGCGGCTTCAGCGGATTGCCGTTGACGAAGTGGATCTTCGCGGTGGGCAGAGGCGTCGCCCGCCCCGGCAGCGCTTCGCGTTCGGTGGGCAGGACGGTCAGCTTCGGCATGAGGGCACCTTTTGAAGGATGGCGGCCGCAATATAGGAAGGCCCGGCGGTCGCGCACACCTGCAAAATACGCGGCAGGGGCCGGATAGGATGCAGGCAGGGCTGGCGTCCCCGGCTCGTGGGCGGGATTTGCGGCGGGGCGCTGGCCTCGCCCTTTACGGGCGCAGCGGAGGCCGCCATAAACCGGCGCGCCGGACAGGTGGCCGAGTGGTTGAAGGCGCACGCCTGGAACGCGTGTATAGGTGCAAGCCTATCGAGGGTTCGAATCCCTCTCTGTCCGCCAGCCACTTGTAACGATCCGGTCGCCTACTTCACCGATGGGCACGCGGTGGCGGGGTCGCCCGAGTTTGTTGCGGAACGGAGCGGCGCGCCAACCCGTTCGCGCACCTCTTGTTCCGCGGGCTTCGGCGTGCGCGCGGCGCAGATGACGTCTGGCGTGAGCTGTCAGCATGACGCAGCAGCCTCGCTGCGCTGACGGCGCGCTTTGAGGCTATGGCGTTGAGAGTTCCAGCTGGCCGCCGTTCCGCTGGATCGTGAGCCGCGTCGATGAGGACGAGAGCAACCCGCGCAGGTCCGGCGGGTTGATGTTCGCAACGTTCTGGCCATCGACGGCGGTAATTTCATCGCCAATCTGCAAGCCGCTTTGCGCAGCGCGCGAGCCATCGTCGATCCCGAAGACCTGGATCGCGCCGCTGGCCAAGGGCATCACGCGCGCGCCAAAGTCGCCGAGCGGGGGCTGCGCGGCGATCGGGCCCGCGGAAGTTCCCACGAGCGCCCAGCGCCGGTGCGGGTAGTCGATCACGACCGTGAATCCCGCGAGCGCTTGCGATCCGATGATGGCGGTGTTCACGTCTGCGAAATTGGCCACGTCCAGGCGAACAGGAGTGCCGGAAATGTCAGCGTCCGCATTGAGGCGGCCGATCGAAACGACGCGCGTGGCGTCGATCGTGCGCATGCCGCCAGACTCCCGCAGCGGTTCGACGAGTTGAAGATGGCTGGCCGCGCTCAGCGGCAAGGTAATTGCGCCCGCAGAGCCAGAATCGATATGCGCGGGGATTTCGAAGCCGCCGATCGTGATCGTGGCGTCGAGCTTGTCGCCGCGGCCGATGCGGTTCCAGTTTGTGACGGCGCTCCTCGGCGCCGGTCCGATCCACATTTCCGAGCTCGACACGTCAATTTCCACCACGCGATCGCGGATGGCCGCAGGACCGATGACGCCGAGGGCGCCGCGCAGCGGCAGCAGTGCGTTTTCGATCGAGATCGCCTGAAGATTTCGCCGGACCACGCCGCCGACGGAAACGCTGTCCAGGCGCACTACATTGCCAGTGGGCGCGACGCCGCCAAGCGGGCTGCCTATCGGCGTGTGGCCCAGCACTGACAATCCCAAATCGCGCTCCAGGCTGGCGAGCAGTATCGTCGCGCCCGCGCCGGTGTCGAAGATGATCGGGTACGGACCCGAGTCATTGATGGTGACTTGCGCGACGGGACGGCCCGAACTCACGTCCAGTGCGATCGTCTGCCCGTCATTTTCGCCCGCGATCGAATTGCTCTGTACGGAGCACGCCGCAGCCCAAAGCAGGGTGGCGGCCAGGAATCCGAGGCGTCTCATGCGCTAGTCCTTACAATTTGCGTCGTCTTCGAACGTATATTACGAATAGCAATATGCAAACCTCGAATTCGATGAAACGGCGAAAGGCAGTGACGCTCACCAATTTGGAAGGCGCTGCGCTGGGCGTTCTCACTCGAATGGGCGCGGCGACCAGCTATGCCCTGGCGCGGGAGTTCGCGGCTTCGGCGTCGGAGTTCTGGTCTGGGTCCGCGGGGGCGATCTATCCGCTTATGCGCCGCCTGGCGTCGCGCAAGCTGCTGCGGGCGAGCGCTGCGAACACGCGCGGACGCCGCCGGGCTACCACGTATGCTATAACCGCGACGGGACGCGCCGCGTTGAGATGCTGGCTCATGGACGCCGAACGCGCGTCAGGCCTGGGGTTCGATCCGCTCAGGACGCGTCTGATTTTCGATCACCTAATCACGCCCGCGGAGCGGAAACAGCTGCTCCGCCAGGTTTTGCGGCGGTATGAAATGCTTCGAAGCGGGGTGCTCGACGAAGCCGACGCTTACACGGCGGGGCTTCTGAGTTCATGGCTCGACACGCGGTGCTCGTGGATCGAGGGCGCCTTGGCCAAGCCCCGTTCGAGACCGGCGCGGATCGCGCACGCAAAGGCGCCGCCCTGAGACCTGCGCCGCTAGTTGCGCACGCGCTGATGTGCCCTCCGCGGGCGAGGCGCCTAGACCCAGAGGAAGGTGTCGAACTCGCGTTCAAAAAAGCCGCGGATCATGCGGCGGTAGATCGCTGCTCCGTTGTCGCTATTGGCGAAGATGACGATCCCGGTTTGGCTGGGCAGGTGAAGCATGAAGCAGTTCTTGACGCCGCTGCCGTCGCCATGATGCCACGCGAAGAAACCGTCGTCGCTCTGTTCCAGGCCCCAGCCGAGTCCCCAGCTGAGCGCGCCGCGCAGGCGCACCTGCGGTTCGGCGCGGCGCCGGTCGCCGCTGGCGTACAGCAGGAACTGGGCGTACTCGGCCGCGTTGGTCCAGAGGCCATAGGCTGGATTGGGGATGGTGTTGCCTGGATACGGCCTGTCGCCCGTCGCCGTGCAGGCGCGCAGCGCATCATCGGTCGTCCAACGCGCCATGGGCACGCCGCTCGTGGCCACATAGGCGGCGCGCGTGATCGAGAAAGCCTGCGTGGTGTAGCGATCGTCAATGAGATCGCCGGAATTGTCGTGCGGCGAAGCGTTGTCAGCGGCAACTGCATCGCTCCACACGATTGTGCTGCGCATCATGCCGGCGGGGCCGAACACATAGTGTTGCAGCAGGTCGGCCAGCGGGCGTGACGTCAGATGCTCGACGACGCGTTGAAGCATGAAGAACGCTTCGCCCGAATACGCCCATTGCGAACCTGGCGGGAAGGCCGCCGCAATCGGCGCCTCATCGTAGTCCCAGTTGGGAAGCCCGGTTGTGTGGCTCAACACGTGGCGCGCCGTGATGGACTGCGCTTGTGTGTCCGAGAACATCGGCAGGTAGGCCTGCAGGGGGCGATCGAGATCGAGCACGCCCTCGTCGGCGAGCGCGAGGATGGCCGTTGCATAGACCGGTTTTGCCAAGGATGCGGAGTCGAAGAAGGTCGTGGCCGTCGCCGGCTCTCCGGCGCGCCGCACCCCGTGCACGGCGCTCGCGGTGATGCGCCCGCTCTCAAGCACCGCGTAGGTCAGCCCCGGCGCCCGGGCCACATCCATCAGATGCAGGACGTCGTCCGGCGCGGGACGGCGGGGCGCTCCTCGGGCGTTTGATTGCGCGCTGCATGCCGCCGCGCACGCGCCGGCGCCGAAGGCCGCGGCCAGCATTCTCCTGGTGAACATCGGGATCGCTCCTCAGCGGCGCGTGCGCGTGGCGAAATCGAAGCTGGACAGATTTTCGATGCTGGCGGCTTGCACGTTGCGCAGGATTTGCGTCCGCTGCGGATCGGCTTCTGCCGCAAGCAAATCGGCGAGCGCGCGGCGGTGCGCCACCGCAACAGCCTGGCCGCGCGGTGCGGGGATGTCTGGCGCGACGCCAACACCTTCCCAGCTGTCTCCTGCCGACCGCGCGGTTACGACAAATATCTTGAAGTTGTCCGGCAAATCGAAGGTGTCGCCGAGATTGGCGCCGCCTCTCGTGCGTTCGCCGACCAAGACCGCGTTGCGCCGCGACCTCAGGCTGTACGCGATGCCTTCTCCGGCAGAAAAGGTTTGGCCTGAGATGGCCACGTAAACAGGGCGCCGTTCGCCATAGTGCGGGCCGGCGGCGCGCTCGGTCGTCATGATGACTTCATCAGGCGCGTCGCGTTGCTCGGTGCGCCCGAGTTCGACCTCGCCGTTGAAGAAGTAGCTCAGGAACAGCGCCGCAGAATCCTCGCCGCCGCCGTGATTTGTCGTGAGGTCGATAATGAGGGCGGCTGTGTCGGAGAGAAGCTCCATTGACGCGGCGTATTTGGCCGCGACCCAGATTGGCGGCCTCGGGAGGTGTGTAATACGCCAAAGACCAATATTGCCCTGCAGACGGGCGACCGTCTGCACGCCCCATGCTGTCGCGCGCGGGTGCTGATCGTCCTCAGGGATTTCGGATGGGACCTCAGCGGCGCTTGGCGCCGGCGGTGCGTAATGCACTTGCATATGGAGATCATGCGTCCACGCACGAAGATCCGTCGTCAGCCGGTCGGCCAACGTCTCGCGCGACTGTGTTGCGTAGGCGCCTGCGGCCAGCCGCGCCATGATTTGATCGGCCAACTCGGAGGCTCTCGCCGCATCGACGTAGCGCTGGCGCACCGTGTCAGCGGCTGCTGTGACGATTGCCTGGACGTCCAGTTGCACCTGAGCGTTCGCCGCGCCCGCGACCGACGCCGCGGCAAAACCCAGCGCCGATTTTCCAAGACTCCGGCGATTAAGCATGTATGCCTCCTGCATTGGTATATTTTTACCACTTGACGCCGGATCAATAGCTGGTAAAAAATTCACAGTCAAGGTCGAATGCAAATGGCGGTTCTTAGTCGGCGCGAACGGGAAATCATGGATGCGCTTCACGCGCTCGGCGAGAGCGACGTCGAAGGCGTTCGCACACGCTTGGCCGACGCGCCGGGTTATGATTCCGTGCGCACAATTCTGCGCATTCTCACGGAGAAGGGGCAGGTGAAGCGCAAACGAGCGGGCCGCAAGGATATTTACCGCCCGGCGCAGCCACGCGCCGCCGCGCTGAAAAATGCTTGGTCGAACCTGGTGCAGACTTTTTTCGGCGGCTCGTACGAAGATGCTGCGGCCACGCTGTTGAGAGCTTCTGATCCTCAAGTCAGCGAAAGAAAACTCGCCGCACTGCTGGCGGAAATTGAACGCAATAATGCGGTGGAAGAATGATGAACGGTTTTGCGATCTCTGCATTAAGCATAGCGATCGAAGTCGCGCTGCTGCTGGGCGCGGTCCTGGCGTTATGCCAGCTGTTGCGCCCAGGCCTGCGTGTCCTGATCTATCGCGCCGCCTTTGCCGTTGCGGCGCTGGCGCCGCTCACGCTGCTTTTCGAAAAGGGATCGCGCCCGGGCCTTTGGACCATACCAACCTCCGGGCAGCCGCTCGCCCTTACGGACGGCGGAGCGGCGGCCTTGCCGTTTGCGGCGCCGGGCGCGCCGCACTCAGTTCTTGCCATCGTGTTGATTGTCTGGGCCGCAGGCATTGCGCTGGCGCTCGCGAAGACGATGCGCGCCTACGGCCAGCTCGCACGCATTTATGACGCTGGGACGCCGCTGAGCGAGGGCCAGATGACCGCCGCCAATGCGCTGCGCCGCCGTGTTGGCGTCGATGCCCGCATCAAGATGAGAGTGTCCGATGCCGTATCAACGCCGCTGGTCTTTGGTTTTGTGCGGCCCAAATTGCTGCTGCCGGCGTCGCTCAGCGAGTCGGCGCTGCGCATGGCGCTGACGCATGAATTTTGCCACCTGCGCAACGGCGACACTGCATGGCTTTTCGCCGAGCGCTTGGCGTGCGCGCTGCACTGGTACAACCCGCTGGTCTGGTTCTGCGCCCATCGCCATCGCGATGACGCTGAGCTGGTGTGTGACGACGCCGCCACCGGCATTGTGAGCACGAAAGACTATGCGACGGCGCTGATCGAAATTGCGCGTATGGCTTTGCCGGCCTCCCCAGCGGCGGCCGTCGCCATGAGCGGCCGCGGTCTCAGCCAGCGCGTGCGCGCTCTTCTCTCGCGGACCGGACCCTCCGCTCCGCCGACGCTGCGCCTGCAGGGCGCGGTCGCGGCCGGCGCGATGGCGGCGATGTTTCTGCTCAGCGCCGCACAGATCGTCTCGGCCGAGACCTGGGATAGCGATCTGACGTCGGCGGCGGCTGCGCGCAGCGCCGGACTCATTTTCGTCGAGGCGCCCGCTGGCGTGCGTATTGACGTGGGGACCGGGGGCGCATGCTGGGGCGGCGGCCGTTGCGTGTTCGAACATCCCCTGAGCGCTGTTGTGGAAATCAGGGCGCACGGGCGCGGGCAGGTAGAGCTGTTGGGGTGCGATCAGAGCCGTGCAGGCCGGTGCGCCGTGCAGATGTCGAGTACGCCCGTGTACATCTCCGCCAGAGTTCAGGGCCAATAACAAGGCAGCCGGCGGCGCGCGCGGCGCGCCTGGATCGCCGCTGGAAGAATATCTCGTAGTGGGTATGTATGGGAGCGCGGGCGAGCAGCCCGCGGCCGCCGGCGAACGCTGAGCCAAGCGAACCGCCGCGAGCCTGCACTGGGGGTCGATCATGAAGAGCTTGATCTTAGCGCTGGCGGTGTTTGCCGCGCTCGCCGCGCCTGCGCGCGCGCAGAGTGATGCTGATACGCCTTACGTGGTGCTGGTCACCATTGACGGCTATCGCTGGGAGGATCTGTTTCGCGGCGCCGATCCCAGCCTCCTCACCGACGATCGTTACCGCGCGCGCTATGTGGATGTGCCCGATCGCGCACAGGCGCTGACCCCATTCCTGCTGGGCTTCGCACAAGAGGGGGCTCTGATCGGCAACCGCGACCAGAATTCCTGCGCGCGCGTGACCAACGATTATTGGTTTTCCTATCCCGGATACACTGAAATGCTGGCGGGGCGTCCCAATCCCGCCATTCGTTCCAACGCGCCTGTCCCGAACGATGACGTCACGGTTCTGGAGCGCCTGGCGCGCAGACCCGACTACGCGGGGCAGGTGCGCGTCTTCGCCGAATGGGATGTCGTGCCGGCGATCCTGAACACCGAGCGCAGCGGCATTCCGGTGTTCAATCCTCCCGATCCGGCGGCGCTGCACGATCCGCAGGTGATCCCTGCCGCGCGCGCGGTGCTGAGCGATCCGCCGCGCATGCTTTGGGTGGCCCTCGGCGATACCGACAACCGCGCGCATGAGGGCGATTACGAACGCTATTTGGCGGCGGCCACCGATGCGGACAATTTCGTCCGTGAAATTTGGGAGGCGTATCAGGCCAACCCACGCACCGCGGGGCGAACAATTCTGATCGTGACGGCCGACCACGGCCGTGGCGGCGCGGAGAATGGCCGCTGGCACGGGCATGGCAGCGGCCAATGGCGCGGCATGTATGTGCCGGGCGTGCGCCGCGAGGGATCGGACGCCGTCTTTGCCGCCGTCCGCGGTCCGGGCGTTCGCGCCGCACCGGGGTACACGATGGAGCACTGCGCTACGTTGAGCCAGATCGGCGCGACAATCCTGCGCGCCGCAGGCGTGCTGGACGAAGAGGGTGAGGCGAGCATGGCGGCGCCGCTCGACGTGTTCGGCGAACGCTAGAGCGCAATGAGAAGGGCGCTGTAGCCAGGCAAATGCGCCGCGCCATCAGCGTACGTTGCGCCGTTGAGCGCGAGGCGCGCTTCTCGCCCCTGCGCATCGTAGCGTAGTGCGCCGGGCCCGAGATTGAAGATGCAGAGCACGGCTTCGCCAGGCGCGGCGCGTTCGAAGACGAGCAATGGCGCGGGCGCATCGCGCGGGGTGAAGCCGCCAAGCCGCAGCGCAGGGCTGGCGCGCCGCAATGCGATCATGGCGCGGGTGAATTCAAGAACTGAATCCGGATCGCCTGCCTGCGCATCGGCCGCCAGGGCGCGATGCCGAGGATCGAGCGGCAGCCAGGCGTCGTCTGCCTCAGTGAAGCCGGCCATGTTGGCGTGCGCGGCCCATGGCATCGGCGTGCGCGCGCCGTCGCGGCCAATGCCCGAGGGCCAAAACGCAATCGCCTCGGGATCGCGCAGACGATCGAACGGAATTTCCGCGTGGGGCAGGCCAAGCTCGTCGCCCTGATAGAGAAAGGCCGCGCCGCGCAGGCAAAGCAGCAGCGCCAACATGAGTTTGATGCGCTGAGGGTCATCGCCGGCCAAACGCGTCGGGAAGCGCACGACGTCGTGATTGGAGAGTGACCAGGATGGCAGGCGGCCCTGCCATTCATCCATCGCCTGCCGAATGATCTTGGGCGTCAGGTCCCGCTGACGCAACAGAAAGAAGGAATAGGCGGTGTGCAGGCGCTCGGGGCCATCAGTGTAGTCGCGCTGCACCTTGAGCGGTTCTTCGTCCTCGATTTCGCCAACGGCTATGGCGCCGTGCTGATCGAGCACGCGCCGCAGACGGGCGATGAAGGCGAGCGTTTCAGGCTGCGTGCGGTCGTAGATGTGGCGCTGAAATTGGTGCGGGCGCGCGGGCGCGCGCTTCAGCGGCAGCGCGGGATTATCGCGCAATTGCGCGTCCTGCATCAGGAAATTGACGACGTCGAGGCGGAAGCCATCGACGCCGCGCTCGAGCCAGAAGCGGGCGATATCCAGCAGCGCGCCCTGCACGTGCGGATTGCGGACGTTGAGGTCTGGCTGTTCGGGCAGAAAGTTGTGCAGATAGTATTGCCGCCGCCGCGCGTCCCAGGTCCATGAGGCGCCGCCGAACATGGCTTGCCAGTTGTTGGGCGGAACGCCGTCGGGCTTGGCGTCGGCCCAGACGTACCAGTCGGCGCGCGGGTTGTCGCGACTGGCGCGGCTTTCAGCAAACCATGGGTGCTGATCGGAAGAGTGCGACCAGACCTGATCGATGATCACTTTGAGGCCCAGCGCGTGCGCGCGCGAGATCAGCGCATCGGCGTCGGCCAGCGTACCGAACAGGGGATCGACGCCGCGATAGTCAGCGACGTCATAGCCGTAATCCTTCATCGGCGAGGTGAAGAACGGCGAGAGCCAGACGGCGTCGCACCCAAGTGCGGCGACGTGATCGAGCTTTTCGATCACGCCTTTCAGGTCGCCGACGCCATCGCCGTTAGAATCGCGGAACGAGCGTGGATAGATCTGGTAGATGACAGCGCCGGGCAGCCAATCGGTCATGACCTAAGCCATGACGAGCGCCGCGGCGCAAATCAAGCGTGAGTCCAGCCCCCCGGACCGCCGCCGGCGCTGGCGGCGCTGGCGAAACGCGTGACTTCCGCAGCGCTGGCCTGCGGGGAGCGCACATCCGCGAAGGCGATCCATTGCGCGTCGCAGGCGCTGGGCGTGAAGCGCAGCGCGCCGTAGCCGCGATGGGTCAGATCGCACCATGCGAGCTGCGGGTTGGCGCTTTGCATCAGGGCCTCGCGCTCGCCGGGGCCGGCGGCGCTGAGCGTGCGCTCGAAGCCGGGCGACGTGACGCTGCCGCCGGCAAACTCGATGGCGGCAAGACGCGCGCCGCCTGCAGCGGGCAGATTGTTGAGCCAGCAATTGTGGCTATCGCCGCCGAGGACGATGGCGTTGCTGGCGTTGGCGGCGCAGGCTTCGAGAAAGCGCGCGCGTGCGGCGGGGTAGCCGCCCCAGGAATCCAGATTCCACGGCAGGCCTGCGGCGCCCGCGCGTTCGCTCGCCCGCGCAAACGTGCGCGATCCGGCGGCGGCGTCAGCGGGAAGCAGCTGAGCGGCGCCCTGCGCCATGAGCTGCTCGCCCATGACCACTTGCTGGGCCACGATCTGCCACGTCTGGCCCTGCCGCTTCGATTCTGCGAGCGATTCGGCGAACCAGCGCTCTTGCGCGGCGCCCATCATGGTCCGGTTTGGGTTGTTGAGCGTTTCCGCGCGGAAATGTTCGATCGCCGCATCCGCGTCGGCGCCTCCTTGCGCAAGCGTTTGGGCGAGCGCGCTGCGATAATCGAGCTGGCGATCGCGCCCGATCAGGCGCGTGTCGAGCAAGAGAATGCGCGCCAAACTGCCCCAATCGAGGCTGCGGTAGATGCGCGGGCCGCGCCGTTCGGGGCGCCGGATCGGCATCCAATCGAAATAGGCCTTGGATGCTGCGGCGACACGATCGGCGAAGGCGCCTTCGAAGGCCTCAGAATGGTTTTGCGCACCTTCGCGCCACGTGTCGTTGGCGATTTCATGATCATCCCACACGACGCAGATCGGCTTCGCCTGACGCAGCGCCAGGAGGTTGGGATCGGTGTGGTAGGTGGCGTAACGCTGATAATAATCCTGCAGGCGAATGCATTCACCGGCCGGATCAAGGATGCGCCCGGAAACCGCTTCGCGCTCGCTTGGATAGTCGCCGCGACCGTATTCGTAGATGTAGTCGCCCACATGCAGGACGAGATCGATATCTTCGCGCGCTGCGGCATGGCCATAAGCGTGGAAATAGCCGAACGCATAGTTCGAACATGAGAAGAGCGCGATGTTGAGGCTGTCTGCGCCGCCAGAGGGCGCGGTGCGAGTCTGGCCGGTGAGCGACGGCCCGGAGGCGGAGAGGAAGCGGTAGAAATAGCGTCTTCCGGGCGCAAGGCCGCGTACGTCGGCCTTGGCGCAGAAATCGTTGGCGGCGGAGGCGGTGACTTCGCCGCGCTGAGCCACGCGCGCGAACGCTTCATCTTCGGCGATTTCCCAGGCGAGGCGCCCATCGCCGCCGATGAACCGCGCCCACAGCACGACGCCGTCACTCAATGGATCGCCGGAGGCAACGCCGTGCGTGAACACGCCGCGCGCCAGCGGCCCGGCCCATGCCGCGCGCGGCAGCGCCGCAGCGCCTAGGAAAAGTCCGCGTCTGTCGATCAGCATTGATGCATTCCTAGCGCGCCATTGCGACACTGGCGCGAAGCTGTCAGCAGCGGGCGTCGACGGCGCAATCGACTTCCGGCAACGGCGCCAATGCGGCGTTGGCGAGAACGCCGTCGAGGAAGTCCTCCACCGCGGCGGCGGATTCATCGGTCCGTTCTTCCTGAGGAATGTGGCCGGTCGATTCGAAGACGATCAATTGCGAGCCGGGAATGGCGTCGTGGAATTGCTGCGCATGCTCGGCAGGGACCAGGCGATCAGTATCGCCCTGCAGGATCAGGACAGGCATCGACAGCGCGGCCAGACGCTCAGGCGTTGCGTAATGGCGCGTGCGGTAGCCCAGCGTCATTTGCAGCAGAATGTCGCGGTGCCCTGGCGCGCGCGCCAGCCGGACATAGCGATCGACCATCGCATCGTCGACGAGCGAGGGATCGAAGAAGGCCGCTTCCAAGCCCTGACGGATGAGGCGTGTATTGTCGAGGTCGCGCAGCAGCGGCCCAAGCACAGGATTGCGCAGCAGCTTGAAGATCGCCGGCTCTTCCGATGCTTCGGCGCGGGTGTCTTCCCAGCCTGATGAATCGACAAGAATGAGAGCGGTTATCTGTTCGGGATGGGCAAGCGCGTATTCCCACGCGACGTTGCCGCCCATCGATGAGCCGGCGACGGCGAAATGCTCAAGGCCACGGGCCTGCGTGAACGCGTAGACCGCGTCGCGAAACGCTTCGATCGAGGCCTGATAACCGGCGGGCGCGCGCGTGAGGCCATGCCCGGGAAGGTCAACGGAGACGATGTGGTAAGCGCCGCCGAGGCGCTGCACCCAGGGCTCCCACGTGTGCACCGAGGCGGAAAAACCATGAATGAGCAGCAGCGTGGGCGCATTGGGTTCGCCCTCTTCGCGGTAATGCATGCGGATGCCGCCGGGCAAATCTTCGTAACGTGACGCAGCGTTCTCATAGGCGGCGGCGAGCGTCTCGTAGGCCACGTCGGGCCGCTTGAGCGCGAAATACGCGCCCGCGCCCAGCAAGGCCGCCAATCCAACAAGTGCGAGAAGTCCCCCGATCAGCCAACGCATGTCCACCCTCCGTTGCGCCTAGAGTGAACATGCAGGCGCGCAGGTCAAGTTTGCGCCGGGTTCCCTTGCCCGCGGCCGCAGACAGGGCATGCAGGATCGCGCGGCAGCGCCACGACGCGCATGGCGGCGCTCAAGCTGTCATACACCAGAAGGCGCCCTGCGAGGCTTTCGCCCGCGCCGGCGATCTCCTTGATCGCTTCAAGCGCCATCATCGCGCCGATGACGCCGGTGAGCGCGCCGACAACGCCGTCGCGCGCGCACGTCTCTGCGCCGGGCGGCTGGGCGGGTACGAGGCAACGATAGCAAGGGCCGTTTGCCTTGAAGGTTGCGAGCTGGCCGTCCCAGCGGCCCACGGCGCCCGAAATGAGCGGGACGCCGAGTTTGCGGCACGCGGCGTTGACAACAAAGCGCGTGGCGAAATCGTCCGTGCCATCGAGCACGATGCCGGCGCCGCCGAGCAGCGCTTCGGCGTTGGCGTCCGTCAGGCGCACGTTGTGCGTCTCAATGGCGACGTTTGGGTTGACCGCCGCCAGGGCGTGGGCGGCGCGTTCGACTTTCGAGGCGCCCGCATCGGCGGTGCGGTAGATGATCTGGCGCTGCAGGTTCGAAAGCGCGACGGCGTCGTCATCGATGAGCCGCAAGGCGCCGATGCCGGCGGCGGCCAGGTAAAGCGCAGCGGGCGCGCCAAGGCCGCCAACGCCCACGAGTGCAGCGGTGGCGGCTTTGAGCTTCTGCTGACCAGGGCCGCCGATCTCCTTGAGCAGGATGTGGCGGGCGTAACGCTCGCGCTCTTCGCTGGAGAAGCTCACGGGCGCACCAATTCATGCGAGCGGGACGGGTGATCGACGCGGGCAAAGCCCATCGCGTCCCAGAACGCTGTGGACAGAGCGTGCGTGGCGCGCAGATGCAGCCGAGGCGCGAGGGCGAATGCGTCAGCGATGAGCTCGCCAGCGAGCGTGCGTCCTGCGCCGCGTCTGCGCAGCTGAGGCAAAATGTAGAAGTGGCGAATGCGGCGGCGATCGGGCCCGGGATCGTATTCGTCAAAGGTTTGGGCGCCGACGCCGGCGAGCTGGCCGTCCGCGTAGGCGCAGCGCAATGAGGCGGCGCCATCGCCATCATAGCCGCCAGCGCGCCAGCGCTGCGCCAGGCGATCGAGAAACGTGAAGCCCTCGGCGTTGGCGGCGGCGCACAATGCGTCGAAGCCGGCGGGAAGCACGGTGCATCGGGAATTTGTGGTCACGCTGGCAAAGTAGGCGAAGGCGGGCGCCGTTCCAACTCAGCCGCGGCCGGTGGAGCCGAAGCCGCCGGCGCCGCGCGCCGTTTCGGGCAACTCGGCCACGACCTCCCAGGTTCCTTGCGTGACCGGCGCGATGACCATTTGAGCGATGCGTTCCCCGCGGCGGATCGTGAACGGCTCCTGGCCGAGATTGATCAGGATCACCTTCACCTCGCCGCGGTAATCGGCGTCGATGGTGCCGGGGGTGTTCAGGCAGGTGAGGCCGTGCTTGAGGGCAAGGCCGGAGCGCGGGCGGACTTGAGCTTCGTATCCGGCGGGCAGGGCGATGGCCAAGCCGGTCGGCGCCAGCACCCGCTGGCCGGGCGCGACCTCCATGGGCTCGCTCTCTGGCACGGCCGCGCGCAGATCCATGCCCGCCGAGAAGGCGGTTTCGTAAGCGGGCAGTGCCAATCCCTCGAAATGCGGCAATGGCGTAACCTGAATTGTGACTGTGCGCGTATTCATGCGACGGGGTTAAACCGGATTCGGGGCCGGGCAGGGAGCAAAAAGCGCATGGCCGACGGCGCCGCAGCCGCAAAATTCATCGATCCGCGCGTCACCGCCAAAGGCGAGGCGCGCGCGCGCATCGCGCTGCACGCGCTGGAAACGCTCTGGTTCAACACCGGCACGCTCTGCAACATTACCTGTGCAAATTGCTACATCGAGTCGAGCCCCAGGAACGACCGGCTGGCTTATCTCAGCCTCGACGATGTGCGGCTCTACCTCGATGAGATCGAGCGCGCGCGGCTGCCTGTCAAAATGATTGGGTTCACGGGCGGCGAGCCGTTCATGAACAAGGCGATGATCGCCATTCTGGATGAGGTGCTGTCGCGCGGATTTGAGGCCCTGGTGCTGACCAACGCCATGCGCCCGATGCAGCGCCATAAGGCGCAGCTGCTCGAACTCCTGAAGCGCCATGGTCTGCGTCTGCGGCTCCGCGTTTCTCTGGATGACCCCAGCGCGGCGATCCATGACGCTGAGCGCGGCGAAGGTAGCTACGACAAGACGATGGCCGGGCTGAAATGGCTCGCCTCAAGCGGCCTTGTGGTCGATGTGGCCGGGCGCGCGTTCACTGCTGGAGAGGAGTTTGAGCTGCGGGCGCGTTTCCAGACGCTGTTCGACGAAATTGGCCTCAAGCTCGACGCGCGCGATCCCGCCGCGCTGGTGATCTTTCCGGAAATGGACATGAGCGCCGATCCGCCCGAGATCACGACCGCCTGTTGGGGCATTCTGAACAAGGACCCGCGGGAGGTCATGTGCGCGAGCGCGCGCATGGTGGTGAAGCGCAAAGGCGAATCGAAACCGGCGGTGCTGGCGTGCACGCTTCTGCCCTACGATACGCGCTTCGAATTGGGCGCGACGTTGCAGGAAGCCTCAGGCCCGGTTGCGCTCAATCACAAATATTGCGCCAGCTTCTGCGTTTTGGGCGGCGCCAGCTGCGGCGCCGCGAAGGCGTAGAACCTACTTCTTGCCCTGGCGGGCCTTGCGCGCGGCGTATTTAAGATCGCGGCGGGCCTTCTGTTCGAAGGCCAGAATTTCGGCGGCTTCGGCGTCGGCGACGCGCTTGCGCTCGGCTTCCTCGGCGGCGATGCGCGCGGCCTCCGCATCGGCTTTGGCCTTTGCCTCGGCGGCGAGCTTGCGTTCGAGCTTTTCCAGTTCAACGCGTTCGCGGCGGCGCTTCTCAGCTTCGATGCGCTTTTCTTCGCGTGCTTTCGCTTCCGCGGCGCGCTGGGCCGCAACCGCGGGATCAACCGGGGCCGCGGCTTTTGTCTTGAATTTTTCCAGCATCGCCTTCTTGGCGGCTTCAGCGGCTTCGCGGCGTTCGTTGTGGTTCGGAATGCTCATGCAGTCAGGTTCTCTCAAGCGTGGACGCGCTTTGGGTTTGGCTGAAAGGAGGTGAGATTGGAGGGCTCTACATAACGCCCCAGGCGAAAGGCTCAAGCCCCCAATCGCGGCGTTTTCGTGAAAGCGAGGTTATTTGCGGCGGGTGCGCTTTGCCGCCAGCGCGCTGGCGATCTCCGACGCGAGTTTTCGCGCCACGCCTTCCTTGGGCATGCGCGGCCAAGCTTCGGCGCCGTCCTTGGTGATGAGGATCACTTGATTGTCGTCGCCGCCCATTACGTCGCCCGAGACATCGTTGGCCACGATCCAGTCGCAGCCCTTCTTGGCGATCTTTGCGCGCGCGTGCGCTTCGACCTCATCGGTCTCGGCGGCGAAGCCGATCACGAGCTTGGGGCGCTGCTTGCCTGGTTTGGAAAGCGTGGCGAGGATGTCGGGGTTCTCCACCAGAGAAATCGCCGGGACGCCGGCTTTGTCTTTCTTGAGTTTCGAGCCGGCGGCCGTGCTTGGGCGCCAATCGGCGACCGCCGCGACCATGATGGCGACATCGAGCGGCAGCGCGGCCTCGCTTGCGCGCAGCATATCGCGAGCGCTTTCGACATTGACGCGGTTCACGCCCGCGGGCGCCGGAAGGTTGGTGGGGCCGGAAACGAGCGTCACATCGGCGCCGAGGCCAGCGAGGGCTGCGGCGATGGCGTAGCCTTGCTTGCCGCTTGAGCGGTTGGAGAGGAAGCGGACGGGATCGATTGCTTCGATTGTCGGGCCCGCGGTGACCAGCGCGCGCTTGCCCTTGAGCGGACCATCGCTCAGCAGCGCCAGGATTGCATCCTTGATCGCGGCCGGCTCGGCCATGCGGCCGGGGCCATATTCTCCGCAGGCCATTTCGCCGGAATCGGGGCCGACGAAGCGCACGCCGTCCTGCTGCAACCGCGCGACATTGCGTTGCGTCGCCGCATGCGCCCACATGCGCACATTCATCGCCGGCGCCATCAGCACAGGCTTATCGGTAGCCAGCAGGGCGGTGGAGGCGAGGTCGTTGGCCAAGCCGTTCGCCGCTTTCGCCATGAGGTCGGCGGTGGCGGGTGCGACGACAACCAGATCAGCGGAGCGCGAGAGTTCGATGTGACCCATCTCGCTCTCGTCGGTCAGGTCGAAGAGATCCTGGTAGACCTTGTCGCCGGTGAGCGCGCTCACCGAGAGGGGCGTGACGAATTCGGCGCCGGCCTTGGTGAGGATTGCGCGCGCGCCGACGCCAGCTTTTGCGAGCAGGCGGATGAGTTCGAGGCTTTTATATGCGGCGATGCCGCCGCCTATGATGAGAAGGACGCGCTTGCTCATGGCGCGGCGCCTTCTTCTGCGGGTGCGCTCTCTCGCTCTCTCTGGGGCGAGGCGAGGTCGGCGCTGGGATCAACCTCCGGCGCCGGTGCGGCGTCGGGTTGGGCGGGCGTTTCGATGGCCGCCGTGGGCGGCGGTTGGCGGGGCGTGCGCTGGCTGCTGCCCGCGGTAAGCACGAGCGAGAGCACCGCGCCCGCGAGCAGGCCGAGCCAGAAGGCAGGCAGCTGGTACCATTTGCGCTCTTCGCGCGGCGCCTCGGAGCTGACTTTGCGCGCCGCCGCTTCAAGGGCGGTGAGGGCGTGCGGCAGACGGCGCAGCGCGCCCAGGCCGGTGGCGGCTTCGTCAATGGCGCGCTTGGCGACGGCTTCAGCGCCGAGTTCACGCTGCACCCAGCGCTCGACGATCGGGCGCGACGCAGCCCACATGTCGTGCTGTGGATCTAGCGCACGCGAGACGCCCTCGACCTGGACCATGGTCTTTTGCAGCAACACCAGTTCGGGACGCAGATGCATGCCGAACATATGGGTGACGTCGAACAGCTGCAGAAGCAGGCGGCTCATCGATATGCCGTCGGCGGTCTTGCCGAAGATCGGCTCGCCAATAGCGCGCAGGGCCTGAGCGAATTCCTCGACGGTGAATTTCTCCGGCACGTAGCCGGCTTCCTGGTGCACTTCGGCGACGCGGCGGTAATCGCGGCGCAGGAAACCGTAGAGGATTTCAGCGAGGTAGCGACGCTCCTTGTGGCCGATGCGGCCCATGATGCCGAAATCGACGATCCAAAGCTTGCCGTCCTTGCCGTAGAGCAGATTGCCCTCGTGCATGTCGGCGTGGAAGAAGCCGTGGTCGAGCGCCGCCGCCAGGAAGCCGCGCGTGATCGCGATGGCGAGGGCGCTGCGGTCGGCGCCAGCTTTGTCGAGGGCTTTTGAATCGGTGAGCGGGGCGCCGTCGATCCAATCGAGCGTCATCACCCGCTTTGACGAACGCGCCCAATCGATGTTGGGGACCGTGAGATAGCCATCCTTCTCGGCGACTTCGCGGAACTCGGCGGCGGCGCCGGCTTCGAGGCGGAGGTCAAGCTCGCGCTCCATGGCCGAGGCGACGGTGTCGATGAACTGAACCGGCTCCAGCCGGCGCGATTGCGGCGAGAAGACTTCAATCAGCTGGGCCAGAAAGCGCAGCGCCGCCATTTCGCGCGCCAGCTTCTTCTCGATGCGCGGGCGCAGCACCTTGATAGCCATCACGCCGTGGCGCGGCACGATGCCCTGGTGCACCTGTGCAATCGAGGCCGCGGCCATGGCCTCTGAAATGCCGGCGAACACTTCCTCGGTGCCGCCAAGCTCGGCGTTGATGGTGTCGAGCGCTTCGGTGCGCGAAAAGGGAGGCAGGCGGTCCTTCAGGCGGCCCAGCTCCTGGGCGACCGTGACGCCGATCATGTCGGGGCGGGTGGCCAGGAATTGCCCGACCTTCACATAGGCGGGACCCAGCCGCTCCAGGGCTTTGGCCAAGCGCTCGCCGACGCTGCGGCCGCGGCGGCGCTTTGCGATGATGCGCAGCACCGTGTGGGTGGCTTGCAGGGAGACCGGATAGCGATCGTAGTATTCCTCCGGCAGCAGCACATCGTAGCGCGCGAGCGTCACCGCCACGCGCGCCAGCCGCCAACTATGTCCGATCCAGGAAAACACTAAACCGACCAACCCCAATGCAGCGCGCAAACGCCTGCGGCCATGTTCCGATAGGCCGCGCGCGCGAACCCCGCCTCACGGATCATAGCCAAGAAAGCTTCCTGATCCGGAAACCGGCGGATGGATTCGACCAGATATCGGTAAGAATCCGGGTCATTTGCGAGCAATTTCCCCAGCGCCGGGATCGCGTTAAAGGAGTAGAAATCATAAACCGGCTCGAGCCCGCCGATGGCGAGGCGCGAAAACTCCAGGCAGAAGAAACGCCCGCCCGGTTTCAGGACCCGCCTGGCCTCGCGGAGTACGGCGGGAATATCGGTGCAGTTACGGATGCCGAAGCTGATGATGTAGGCGTCGGCGACGCCATCATCCACGGGCAGGTTCTCCGCGTCCCCCTCGTGCCAGTAAAGGCCGTCTTCACCACGTTTGCGGCCCGCTTCAAGCATTTCGGTGTTGATGTCGATGACATGGATTTCCGGCGCCTCAAGGCCGCGCCGCTGCGCAGCGCCGTCGCCGAGTTTCTTGAGGCGGCGGGCGATGTCGCCAGTGCCGCCGGCGACATCGAGGATGAGTTCGCCCGGTTGCGGGTTGAGCTTGGCGGCGGCGGCGTCCTTCCAGAGCCGGTGCATCCCTCCGGACATTGCGTCGTTCATCAAGTCGTATTTGGAAGCGACGGAGGAAAACACCGCCCGCACCTTCGAGGCCTTTTCACCCTTGGGCACGTCCTGAAAGCCGAAGGAGGCTGTGTCGTCGCTCATGCGGAGGTCCTTGAAGAAGGCGGGGACCATAGCCGGGCGCGCAGGGTGGGGCTATATCGGCGCATGATGGTTTCGCGTTTGATTTCCGCCAGATACCAAGACCTATCGCCGCATGCCTGAGCTGCCTGAGGTGGAGACGGTGCGGCGGGGCCTGGCCCCGCATCTGGTGGGCCGGCGCATCGTGCGGGCCAAGACAAGGCGCGCCGATCTGCGCTTTCCCTTCCCTGAGCGTTTCGCCAAGCGGCTTGAGGGAAGACGCGTCGAGGCGCTGACGCGGCGCGCCAAATATCTCCTGGCTGAACTCGATGACGGGAACATCTGGGTCACGCATCTGGGCATGACGGGGCGCTGGAGCGTTATCGGCGCCGAACGCCAGCCCGGCGACTTCTATTATTCCGAGCCGCCCGATCCTGCGCACACGCATGTGATTGTCGAGGTGGAAGGCGGGCCGCGGCTTGAGTTCAACGATCCGCGCCGCTTCGGCTATATGGATCTCATTGCGCGTGAGGCGTTCGACGCGCACCCGTGGTTCAAGGGCCTCGGCCCCGAACCGCTCGGCAATGGCTTCAGCGCTCCGTACCTGGCGGAGGCTTTTGAAGGCAAGAAAGCGAACATCAAAACAGCCTTGCTGGATCAGCGCGTCGTCGCCGGCCTGGGCAACATTTATGTGGTTGAGGCGCTGCATCGCGCCGGCATCGCGCCAGCGCGCGCCGCAGGCGCTGTTTCACAAGCGCGCCTGGACAAGCTGGCGCCCGCGATCCGCGAGGTTTTGCAGGAGGCGATCGCCGTTGGCGGCTCAACTCTGAGCGACTATGCGCAAGTCGACGGGCAGCAAGGCGCATTCCAGCAACGTTTCCGCGTCTACGATCGCGAGGGCGAGTCGTGCGTCCGGCGCAAATGCGGCGGCGTCATTCGCCGTGCGGTGCATGGGGGACGCTCGACCTTCTGGTGCCCACGCTGCCAGCGTTAGTGTGCGATCATTCGTCGTGGTTGCGCGCATAGAGGCGCAATGCGTCCTCCGCCATGGCCTCGTTCATGCACGCCGCGCCAGCGACGCGCGCCAAGGTTCCTCCCTCGAACGCCGAGGCTTCATAAGCGCAGCGCGCCTGAGACCAGCGTTCGTGCGCCTCAAGCGCCGCTTCAAGCAGGGCAGTTTGTGACGGCGTTTCCTGCGCCCGCAGCGCCGCGATTTGTTGGGCGCGGATTGTCTGCCATTGTTCGCGTTCGGCCATCGCGCATTGAACCATGCCGAATGTTGTCTCGCCGCCCTCGGTGTTCTCGGCGCACCATTGCGCGCCTCGCCCGATGCAGTCGCCGCGGGCCCCGGGATCGGCTCCGGCTTGCGCCAGGCAGGCGGCGATAGGAACCGCCGCCGGGGTTGCGGTCTCGGCCGTCGCAGCCGGCGGAGTGGCGCAGGCGGCGAGCAGCAGCAGGGATGCGATGATGGCGCGCATGGATCACCTTTGGGCTTGGCCGCGGACAGGGCTACGCTTTGGCGCATGAGTCGAGCCCTTATTTGTGTCGCCGCTTTGACGCTTGCCGCGCCTGCCTATGCCGATGCGTCTTACTTCTCGGCCATCGAGGATCTGCCGATGCCGCCCGGCTTCGTTGAAGCGGGCGCGGCCTCCACTTTTGACGCCGGCGGCGGGCGCGTGGTGGTGGTTGAGGCCGAAGGGGCGGCCGATGGGGCGGCGGTGCGGGATTTCTATTATGAAGCGCTGCCGCAGCTCGGCTGGGCGGTGAGCCCGCGCACAGATGGCGCTCTGGTGTTTCAGCGCGGGCGGGAGGAGTTGAGCTTCACTTTGGATCGTGACGATGGCCGCACGCGCCTTGGCGCGCGCCTCGTGACGCATCCGGCTTCGACCAACGCCAATTGATTTCGCCGCCCATGCGGCGCATCAAGCCCGGCATGACCTACGAAAATATTCTCGTCGAAACCGACTCTGGCGTTGGCGTCATCCGTCTCAACCGCCCGAAGGCGCTCAATGCGCTCAATGACGCGCTGATCGGTGAGTTGAACGCTGCGCTCGATGCCTTCGAAGCAGATGCTGCAATCGGCTGCATCGTCATCACCGGCTCGGAAAAAGCTTTCGCCGCGGGCGCCGACATCAAGCAGATGGCGGAAGGCCAATTCAGCGATTTCTATGCGCGCGATCCGTTCCAAAATCTTGAGCGCGTGCCGCGTTGCCGCAAGCCAATGATCGCCGCTGTCGCGGGCTACGCGCTTGGCGGCGGCTGCGAACTCGCCATGATGTGCGACTTCATCATCGCGGCTGAAACCGCGAAATTCGGCCAGCCCGAAATCACTTTGGGCGTGATGCCGGCGTGGGGCGGCTCGCAACGTCTCACCCGCTCCGTCGGCAAAGCCAAGGCGATGGACCTGTGCCTCACTGGCCGGATGATGGACGCCGCCGAGGCCGAACGCTGTGGCTTGGTGGCGCGCATCGTCGCCGCTGACAAACTGATGGAAGAGACCATGGCCGCAGCCAAGAAGATTGCGGGCTTTGGCCAGCTCTCCACCATCGCCAACAAGGAGGCGGTGAACGCCGCGTTCGAGACGCCGCTGAATGAGGGCCTGAAGCTGGAGCGGCGCCTGTTCTATGGGCTGTTTGCGACCGAGGATCAGAAGGAAGGCATGGCCGCGTTCATCGCAAAGCGGGCGCCCGAATTTAAGCACCGTTGAGGATTTGACGGCGGCTTTGCCTAGGGTTATACGCCCGCGCTTCGTCTCCGAAACTACACCTGCTGGAAATCAAACGATGGCGAATACCAAGTCCGCAAAGAGGGCGACCCGAGTGATCGACCGCCGCACGGCGATCAACAAGGCGCGCCGCACCCGTATGCGGTCCTCTTGGCGTTCGGTGGAGGAGGCGATCGCCGCCGGAGACGCCGCCCTGGCCGCTAAGGCGCTCAAGGCTGCTGAATCGGAAACCATGCGCGCTGTGGCCAAGGGCGTTGTTCACAAGAACCTTGGAAGCCGCAAAGTCTCCCGTCTTTCCAAGCGCATCGCCGCGCTTTCGGGCGCAAAAACCCGCTGAAACGGGAAGCTGCGACGATTTTTTCCGTCGCCAAAGCGTTACGAATCCAGCTAATTCCGAATCTGCAACGACACAGTGGATAAGCTGTGGAGTTTAATCCGTACACGGCGTACTGGCTTTCTCAGATAACGCAGATATTCCTTGTGTTTTCAGGTAGTTGCGCCGCAAGTGACGCGCCTGTGGAAATTGCGGAATCGTAAACAAGTTGTTGTTGACGGCCTGTGTGGAACGGCGCATCGTTTCGTTTGTCAGGCGAGTGCAACTCGCCGTTCGACGTCTCAGTGAGACCGATGCTTAGCATCGGGCCGGAAATCTCATTCGGCTCGGACGGGAGAGGTGCGCCTGCCTAGGGGCGGCTGAAAACAAATAAGTTCTGAGCGGGGGTGCTATGGAACAGGGCGAGGAGGCCCGCCGAGAGGTGGCGGGCGTGGGGGCGGCGCGGGCGTATGAGCTCGTGCAGAAGGAATTGTTCGTTGAAATGGGAGCGGATTTTTATCGCTCTTATATCGATCCATTGCGATTGGTGGCCGAACTCAACGGCGTGCTGTTGTTCCGAGCAAGCTCCCTCTTGGCCAAGGAGCAGTTGAACCAGCGTGTGCTGGCGCGGCTGGGCGCTCGGATGCGGGCGCATGAGCCCCGCGTCTCGGAGATTCAGATTCTCCTGGAACACGAAATTCCAGAAGACGTGCGTGAGCTGGCGGATGCGCGGATCGAAGAGGCGCGGCCCGCCGAGGCGCTGGCGCCGGCGGTCTCGTTCGACTCGTTTTGCGAAGGGCCCAGCAATTTTCACGCGTACACTGTGGCGCAGATGATCGGCGCCGGGGTTGGCGTGACGTTCCCGGTCTGGCTCGTGCATTCGCCGCCGGGCTGCGGCAAGAGCCACCTGCTCGGCGCGGCCGCGCACGAAGCAACAAAGCGCGGCCGCAAAGTGCTGTTCATGACCGGCCAGGAATTTCTCGAGTGCTTTCAATCGGCGCTGCACAAGAAGCGCGATTCCTCGGCGTTCAAGGAAATGGTGCGCGCGCCTGACCTGCTGATCATCGACGACTTTCACCGTATCTGCGGCAAGCGCGCGACGCAGGAAGAGGCGTTTGACACGTTCAATGAATTGACGCGCCGCGGCGGCCAGATTGCGCTCGCCGCCAACCACGGGCCCGAGGGGCTCGAAGGGCTCGATGATGCGCTGCGCGCCAAGTTGAAAGGCGCCGCCGTCAGCGAGATTTCAGAACCCGATGCGGCCTTGCGCCGCCGTATTCTCGATGTTCGCGTTGCGCATCATGCGCGTGCGAATTCGGGCTTCAGCGTTGCATCCGAAGCGCTCGACATGATCGCGGAGAGGATGCACGTTACCGGCCGCGAACTTGATGGCGCGGTCTGCCAACTTCTCATCGAATGGAAGATTTCCGGAGGGACAACAGTGACGCTAGAAGCTGCCGCCAATGCGCTGCAATCCAAGCTGTCTGACGCCGCCGAGCGGCGCATCGCAATCGGCTTGTGCGAAGGTTGTGGCGCGCCACTTCAACATGACGGTGCAGCAATTATTGGGCCGTACGCGCCGCCACTCGATTGCGCGCCCGCGCCAGCTGGCGATGTATCTGGCCGTTTCAAATGACTCACGCCTCGCTGCCGGATATCGGGCAGCGCTTCGGCCGGATTTGACCACGACCATCATGTACGCGCGACCTGTCGCCGCGCTCGCCGAACAGGATGCGAACCTGAAGGCGGAAATTGAGGGCATCGCGCGCGATCCGCCGCGAGCCCTAGGCCTGGATCCCGAGCTTAAGCGGCCTACCAAGTCTTGAATTTAGGGCTTGGGGATTGGCGCGCTTCTGCTGGTTTCTCACCCCGCGCGCGGCGACTCAGGCCGCTCGCGGGGGTGTTTATTGAGCCGCTCCCCGCAAAGCTGGGAGCGGGGACCGGAAGACCACATGCGGCTGACCATTGAGCGCGCGGCGCTCCTGAAAGCGCTCAATCACGTGCAGGCGTCGTCGAACGGCGCAACACCATACCAATCCTGTCCAACGTGCTGCTCTCCGCGCAGGGCGACAGCCTGAAATTGACGGCGACGGACCTGGATATCGAAATCTCAGGATCGGCCGCGGGGTGGAGCGCGGCGGCCAGACGACAGCAGCCGGCGAATTATCTCTATGACTTCGTGCGCAAATTGCCGGACGGGGCGGCGGTCAAGCTGGACGTTTCGGGCGATGATCTAAGCGCCTCTTCATCTCGGCGGGGAAAGTCACGCCTGCATCTGCCGATCACACTGCCGGCAGGCGGCACCATCGATGCCCTCCGACGGATTCGAAACCCGCTTCGAGATCGAGCCCACCGAACTCGGCCGCCTGATCGACAAGACGCGCTTTTTGCGATCTCACGGAGAACGCGGTACTATCTCAACGGCATCTTCTTTCACACGGTTGACGCCGACGGGCCGAAGTTGCGCGCGGTCGCCGCTGACGGGCACCGTCTCGCGCTTGCCGACTACACCGCACCGAAAGGTGCTGAAGGCATGCCCGAAGGCCGCTGATCGTCCCCCGGAAGACCATCAATGAGCTGAAGCGCCTGCTCGATGACGCTGCGGACATGGTCGAGATCTCGGTGTCGCCGCAGAAAATTCGCTTCGCGCTGGGCGACGCCGTGTTGACCTCCAAGCTGATCGACGGCTCGTTTCCGGAATATGCGCGCGTCATCCCGAAGAGCAATTCGAAGAAGCTCAAGATCGACAACAAGGCGTTTGCAGAGGCTGTCGATCGCGTTGCGGCTGGTCCGAAAGCGGAGCGCTCGCGCGCTCGGTGCGGCTCGCGCTCGACAAGGACAAAGTCACGCTGACAGTCAATAACCCCGACGCCGGCGTCGCCACCGAAGATCTTGCCGCTTCCACGGGACTGACGGCATGGAGATCGGTTTCGCTATCTGCTGGACGTAGCCCAGCAGATCGAAGCGAAGAGGCGCTGTTCGAACTGGCCGATTCGGTTCGCCCATCTCGATGCGCGACGAAGCCGATGGTCCTGGCCGCCTTTATGTGCTGATGCCGCTGCAGGTGTGATGGGGCGGCGCATTTCTGCAATGCATGTGCTGTGCGGCGCGCGTGATGCATTCGCTGCGTTGCGCAACTCACACTCGCCAATTTCCGCAACCACGCCGCGCTCGATCTGGAGCTTGACGCGCGCCCGGTGTGCCTGTTCGGCGTAATGGGGCCGGCAAGACAATATTCTCGAAGCGCTCACGATGCTTGCGCCCGGAAGACACGCGCCGCGTCGTTGACGGATGTGGCGCGTGACGGCGGCCAGGCGCCAGCCATGGGCGGTGTCGGCGCAGATCGCGAGCGATGGCGAGTGCGTGACCTTGGGAGCGGGGCGTGAGCACGCCCGAAAGCGGCGTCAAGCGCGTTGCCTGCCGTGGCGGGCAACCGGCTACGGCCTCCGACCTGGCCGGGCCGCGCGGATGACCCGGCTCACCCCGGCGATGGACCGCCTGTGGTCCGGGCCGGCGGGGGACCGCCGCCCGCTTCTTCGACCGGTTGACGCTGGCGCGCATCGGAGCACGGCCAGGCGGCGGCGCAGTGAGCGCGCCATGCGTGAGCGCGTAGCGGCTGCTCAGCGAGGCGCGTCTTCGACGACGCCTGGCTGGGCGGGCTGGGCAAAATGTCCGCTCATGGAAGCGGCCATCGCCGCGGCGCGCGTAGAGACGCTGCACGGTTGCAAGCGCGGCGATCGATGCGCGTCGGACGCCTTCCCCAAGGCGGCGCTGGCGCTTGAGGGGCTGTTGGAAGCGCGCTTCGAGGCGGGCGCCAAGAGCGCCGATGTGGAGGAAGGACTTCGCCGAGTTGCTGCGCGACGTGCGCGGGCGCGACGCCGGGCGCCGGGCGCGCTCCGATGGGCCCCACCGCAGCGACCTGCGCGCGCGACACGCGGCAGAGAATATGGATGCCGATCAGTGCTCAACCGGCGAGCAAAAGGCGCTGCTCCTGGGGCTCACGCTGGCGCAGGCGCGCGCGTTGGCAGGCAGTCGGCGCGGGACCCTCGCTGATCCTGATCGATGAAGCGGCTACGCCCATCTCGACGCCGTTCGCCGCGCTGCACTGTTCGACGAACTGCTTGCCAATCCGGAGCCAGGCCTGGCTGACGGGCACCGATCCAGAGCTTGTTCTGGTACCTTGGGCGCCCGCGCAACAATTTGAGGTCAAGGATGGGCGAGTGCACGCTGCGTAAGCGGTGACAAGACGCTCAAATTTGCTCACGTGGCGGCGGAGGACAAGGCGATGGCGCGCAACGACGACTACGTTTTCGACTATGATCCGAACGAGGACGCTTGGTCGGCCGACTTGTAGGCGCTGGACATCAGCCGGCCCGAGCGGTTTCGCGACGACAATATGTGGCCTTTCTTCGAGCGCCTGCGCAAGAGGCGCCGGTGCATTATTGCCCGGACAGCCAGAACGGAGCCGTATTGATCGGTCACCAAGTTCAATGACATCATGCATGTGGAGACGAACCACCACCGAGATCTTCTCTCGGAGCCAGCCACTCCACCTTTCCGTTTCGAGCCCGAGGAAGATTTTCCTGCCGATGTTCATCGCGATGGACCCGCCCAAGCACGACGTGCAGCCTCAGAACTCGTCTCGCCAATTGTCGCGCCGGACAATCTCGCCCGAAGAAGCTCGAAAGCACAATTCGTGAGCGCGCGGGCCAGCTGCTCGATTCGACGCCGCGCAATGAGGTGTTCAACTGGGTGGACAAAATCTCCATTGAACTCACCACGCAGATGCTGGCGGCGCTGTTCGATTTCCCATTCGAGGACCGGCGCAAGCTCACGCGCTGGTCCGATGTCGCACCCGCCGCGCCTGGCATGGGCATTATTGAAAGCGACGAGCAGCGCCGCGCCCGAGTTGCTGGAGTGCCCTGGCCTGCTTCACCGAGCTCTGGCATCAACGCGCGCCAAGGAAAGGCCAAGCCCATTTGATTTCCATGCTCGCGCACGGGGCGGAGACCAAAGACATGGCGACGGCGCGGCCTCAGGAATTTCTGGGCAATCTCGTGCTGCTGATCGTTGGCGGCAACGACACCACGCGCAACTCTATTTCCGGCAGCGTCTATGCGCTCAACAAATTTCCCGACCAGTACGCCAAACTGAAGGCCAATCCAGCGCTGATCCCATCACTGGTTTCGGAGACCATTCGCTGGCAGACCCCGCTCGCCTACATGCGCCGCCGTGCGCTGGCCGACACCGAAATCGGCGGCAAGACGATCCGCGCCGGCGAAAAAGTGGCGATGTGGTACGTTTCCGGCAATCGCGATGACGAGGTGATCGCCAATCCGAACACGTTCAATATCGAGCGCGAGAACGTCCGCCGGCATTTGTCGTTCGGCTTCGGCATCCACCGCTGCGTGGGCAATCGCCTGGGTGAAATGCAGCTCAGGATCGTGTGGGAGGAGATTCTCAAGCGCTTCGACAAGGTCGAGGTTGTTGAGGAGCCCAAGCGCGTGTTTTCATCGTTTGTGAAGGGCTACGAGCAATTGCCGGTGCGCATCGCCGCCTGAGCAAGGCCGTTGACGCCAGCACGGTTTGCGCCTTCATCGCGCGCATGAGTACGCCTGATGCGCCGGAAGAGCCCGACACCTTGAGCGAGGTGCTCGACGATGTCGCCGCGACGGTTGGCGAGGAGGAACCGGGCGCGCCCGCCGATATGAGCCTCGGCGAACTCCTGGGCGCGGTGGAACGGCAGTCCTACGGACCTCTGCTCCTCATCATCGGGCTCTTTGCAATCTCACCTGCGACCATCGTGCCGGGAATGACCTGGCTCGCTGCCGCGTTGACCCTGCTGATCGCGGGGCAGCTCACGCTTGGGATGAGGCACGTGTGGCTGCCGCGTTGGGCGCTCAACGCCAAGGCGCCGCGGGCGATGGTGCGCATGGGCGTGCGTGAGGCGCGCGATTGGTCGGGGCGGGTCGATGGCCTGCTGCGGCCGCGCCTCACGTTTCTGTCGCGGCCCCCGTTTGCAAATCTGGTTGGGTTGCTCTGCATCGGCGCCGCGCTGGTGACGTTTCCGCTCGGCCTGATCCCGTTCGCGCCGCTTGGGCCGGGGATCGCGGTGGTGTTTTTCGGGCTCGGGATGGTGGCCCGCGACGGGCTTTGGCTCGCCCTCGGCGCGGGCCTTGTCGGGGCCGTGTTCTGGCTCGCCGTTCCGTTTGTTTTCTAGCGGATTTTGGGCTGTTTTTTCGTATCGCGTGCGGCATCAAAAGCGCGACTTTTCCAGCGCAAATCCCTATATTGAGGGATGTTTCTCAGCGCGATTCGACACTCATGAACGCTCCCCAGAACGCTCCGGCGGGCGCGCCTGATTATGGCGCGGAATCCATCAAAGTTCTCAAAGGCTTAGATGCGGTCCGCAAGCGGCCCGGCATGTACATCGGCGATACCGACGATGGGTCGGGCCTGCACCACATGATCTATGAGGTGGTCGATAACGCCATCGACGAGGCGCTGGCCGGCCACGCAACGCGCGTGGAGGTGATCCTGCATCCCGACGGCAGCGCCGAAATCACCGACAATGGGCGCGGCATCCCGACCGACATTCACAAGGAAGAGGGTGTTTCCGCCGCCGAAGTCATCATGACCCAGCTGCATGCGGGCGGAAAGTTCGACCAGAATTCCTACAAGGTGTCGGGCGGTCTTCATGGCGTGGGCGTGTCTGTCGTCAATGCGCTCAGCGAGTGGCTCGATCTGCGCATCTGGCGCGATGGCAAAGAGCATTACATGCGCTTCGCCCACGGCGACGCGGAAGCGCCGCTGAAGATGGTGGGCGACGCGCCGATTGCAGATGGCAAACCCAAGCGCGGCACAGCCGTGCGATTCCTGGCCAGCCCCAAGACGTTCACAATGACCGAGTACGATCGCAAGACGATTGAGCACCGTCTGCGCGAGCTGGCGTTTCTGAATTCAGGCGTGCGCATTGTCTTCAAGGATTTGCGCGGGCCCGAGCCATTCGAGGAAACGCTTTTTTACGAGGGCGGCGTCAAGGCCTATGTCGCCCACCTTGACCGTTCGCGCAGCGCTGTCATCCCCGACGCCATCTACGTGATCGGCGAGCGCGACGGAATGACCGTTGAGGCCGCGATGCAATGGAATGACGGCTACCACGAGAACACGCTCTGCTTCACCAACAACATCCCGCAGCGAGACGGCGGAACGCACCTGGCCGGTTTCCGCGGCGCGCTGACGCGCGTGGTCAACAACTACATGCAGAGCTCGGGGCTGGCGAAGAAGGAAAAAGTTGAAATCACCGGCGACGATGCGCGCGAAGGCTTAACCTGCGTGCTTTCGGTGAAGGTGCCGGATCCCAAATTCTCCTCGCAGACCAAGGAAAAGCTGGTGTCCTCCGAGGTGCGGCCGGTGGTGGAGAGCCTGGTCGCCGAAGCGCTGACGCAATGGTTTGAGGAAAATCCCGCGCACGCGAAGACCGTGATGGCCAAGATTGTGCAGGCGGCCGCGGCGCGCGAGGCGGCGCGCAAGGCTCGTGAGATGCGGCGCAAGTCGACGCTCGACATATCTTCGCTGCCGGGCAAGCTCGCCGATTGTCAGGAGAAGGATCCGGCAAAATCGGAACTCTTCATCGTCGAAGGCGACTCGGCGGGCGGTTCGGCCAAGCAGGGCCGCAATCGCGACTATCAGGCAGTGTTGCCGCTGCGGGGGAAGATCCTGAACGTCGAGCGCGCGCGCTTCGACAAGATGCTCTCCTCGGAGCAGGTCGGCACGCTGATCACCGCGCTCGGCACAGGCATTGGACGCGATGATTTCAATCTTGAAAAGCTGCGCTACCACCGCATCATCATCATGACAGACGCCGATGTTGACGGCGCTCACATCCGCACCTTGCTGCTGACATTCTTCTACCGGCAGATGCCCGAGCTGATCGATGGCGGCTATCTCTACATCGCTCAGCCTCCGCTCTACAAAGCCTCCAAAGGCAAGAGCGGTCGCTATCTGAAGGATGAGAGCGAGTTCGAGACTTTCCTGATCGAGGAAGGATCGGCGGGCGCCGTGCTTGAACTTCAGGGCGGAGGCGCAGATCGCGGGAGACGATCTGAAGCGCCTGGCGCCATGAAGCGATGGCGGCGGAAGCCCTCATCAAGCGTCTGGCACCAGCGCGCGCCCGACATGGTGCTCGACAGGCCGCGCTCGCGGGCGCGTTCGCCCAGGGCGCGGGCCAGGCTGGAGGCGGAAGAGGCCGCGCGCCGGCTCAACGTCATAGCCGAGGAAGGCGAGGCCAATTGACCTGGACGCTTCGATCCGACGGCGCGCTTGTGCTCGATGCCGCACCGTGCGCGGCGTGGCCGAACGGATCGTGCTCGACACGCTGTTCCTGTCATCGACCGATACGCGCCGCCTGGCCGAACGTGCGCCGGCCCTGCGCGAGACGTACGCCGGGCGGGCCGTTCTGCGTCGCGGCGCCGATACGCTCGACGTGTACGGGCCGCTTTCGTTGCTGAAGTCGATCGAGGACGCCGGCAAGAAGGGCGTTTCGGTGCAGCGCTACAAGGGTCTCGGGGAGATGAACGCCGAGCAGCTCTGGGAAACCACGCTCGATCCGGAAATCCGCAACCTGCTGCAAGTGAAGGTCGATCACGCCGACGACGCTGACGAGATGTTCTCCAAGCTGATGGGCGATGTGGTCGAGCCACGCCGCGAATTCATTCAAGAGTTCGCCCTGGAAGCAGATGTCGATGCGTAGAGCTGCCGGCGGCCGCAGGCGCTGAAGCAGGCAGAAACAGAACGGCCCCGGTTTGAACCGGGGCCGTTTGATTTCAGCTTTGGCCGTCGCGATGGCGGCGGTAGCGACGTGGCGCTGGCGGAGGCGGGGCCGCCGCCGGTTCCACCGGCAGTGCGGCCGGCGCTGGCGCCGGCGCTTCTTCAACTGGCGCAGGCGCGCCGCCAGACGGGCAAGGCGTGCCAGCTTCTTCCATGGCGTGGCGCACGTCGGCGTCGACGCACATCAGAGCCGTGGCGGCGCGGTGATAGCCGAGCGCGACCAGTTGGCGCGAGTTCTTCAGGCGGCGGCAATTGGCGTCCTGCCAGGTTGTGCCGATCGAAAGGCCGAAGGTGATGGCCTGAGCGCCCACCGAGCTTGAGCCCATGCAGGTGTCTTCGCCAGCAGCGAGCGGAGCGGCGAACGCGGTGCTGACCGGATTACGCTCATTGTAGGTGTTGACGCTGACGTCCTGGCTCGAATTGTTCGAGCTGGAGGTGTCGTTCTGGTTGCTCACCTGCTGTTGCTGTTGCTGCTGCTGCTGTTGTTGCTGCGAGTTTGACGAGCTCGAATTGTTGTTGCCGTTGTTGTCGGCGCTCGATGAGCCGCCCGTGGCTGAGCCGCCCGTGGCTGAGCCGCCCGTCGCGGACGAATAGCCGCCCGTGGCCGAGCTCGTATTGTTGGCGCTGTTGGTGTTGGCGTTGGTCGCGGTGCCGCCGGCGCCGCCAGCTCCACCCGCACCGCCAGCTCCTCCGGCGCCGCCCGCGCCGCCAGTGGCGGAGGAGGAGTTGTTTGCGCTGTTGCTGTTGGCGTTAGTCGCCCAGCCGCCAGCGGCGTAGTTGCTGTTGGTGTTGTTGGCCGCACCGCCCGTGGCCGAATTGGTGTTGGTGATGTTGTTGGTATTGTTGGCTGCGCCGCCCGCGCCGCCCTGAGACCACGATGAATTGCTGTTGTGGTTGCTGTTGCTGGCCGAGGACGAGCTGCCGCCGCCCGAGCCGCCTTGGCTGGAGCAATTGTGCTGGCAATTGTTGCCGCCGCCATGGTTGTTGCTGTTGCCCGCGGAGGCGGGCGTGGCCAGAGCCGCAGCGCTGAGAATGGCTGCAGCAGCGAGATATTTTCTTGTCAGACGCACGTCGTTCTCCCGAGATCCATTGTTCGTCGGGCGAGTTGATGCAGGGGCCGCACCGCACGCGCGGGCTGGAACGGGACACAATATCCTCTCCCAGGCGAGTGACGCGCCCATTGCCGCCCGTGCGTGGATTGTTGGGTTTGTTCGATATTGGGGCGCCGGTGCTTGAGCGGCCCGCAGCGGCGGCGCAGGATGCCCGTTAAGACGAGGGAGATGCGGGATGAAGAGCGCATGGGTGGGCGCGGCCTTGGCCGTCGTGTTGGCGGGGTGCGGACCGGCTGCGGTGAACCAGGCGCGGATTGAAAGCGCCGACAGCGAACCCGGCAATTGGATGACGCACGGGCGAACCTATGCGGAAGAACGCTATTCGCCGCTTGAATCCATGAACCCGGAGAATGTTTCGCAGCTGGGCTTGGCCTGGAGCTACGAGATGCGCGCGCCGCGCGGCGCGGAGGCGACGCCGATCGTGGTCGATGGCGTGATGTATGTCACGTCCGCCTGGAGCATCGTCTACGCCCTCGACGCCGCCACCGGGCGCGAACTCTGGGTTTACGATCCGCAAGTGCCACATGAACGCGGCGCCTCTGCATGTTGCGATGTCGGCAATCGCGGCGTAGCGGCGTGGAACGGTAAGATTTATGTCGGCACGCTGGATGGGCGCCTCGTTGCGCTGAACGCCCGCGATGGCTCGGTGGCCTGGGAGCAGGTGACGGTCGATCAATCGCGCCCCTATACGATAACGGGGGCGCCGCGCGCCGCGCGCGGGCTCGTCTTCATCGGCAATGGCGGCGCTGAATTCGGCGTGCGCGGCTATGTCAGCGCTTACGACGCCGAGACCGGCGCCCTGCGCTGGCGCTTCTACACCACGCCCAACCCGCAGGGCCCGGATGACGCCGCATCCGACAGCGTGCGCGAGCAGATGCTCGCCACATGGAACCCAAGCGCAGGCGCCTGGCTGGAGTCGGGCGGGGGCGGAACCGCCTGGGATGCGCTCGTTTACGATGAGGAAAACGGGACGCTGTGGATCGGCGCCGGCAATGGCGCGCCTTGGAACCGCGAAATCCGCTCGCCCTCGATCGAAGGGCGCAACAACGACAACTTGTTCCTTTCATCGGTCGTCGCCGTCGACGCCGAGACCGGCGCCTACAAGTGCCACTATCAGGAGACGCCCGGCGAAACGTGGGACTACACCGCCACGCAGCCGATGATCCTGAGCACGCTCACCATCGGCGGCGCCGAGCGGCAGGTGCTTCTGCATGCGCCGAAGAACGGCTTCTTCTACGTCATAGACCGCAGTAATTGCGGGCTGATCTCGGCTGCGCCGATCGCAACCCAGACCTGGGCGAGCGGGGTGGATCTGAACACCGGCCGGCCGATCGAAAACGCCGAAGCGCGCTTCGTGGCGGGCACGGCCATTGTGCTGCCTTCGCCGTTCGGCGCCCACAATTGGCATCCGATGTCGATGAGCCGCCAAACAGGATTGGTTTACGTGCCTGTTCAAGAGATGGCGCAGGACTACACTTCTGACCCCGCCTTTGTGTACCGGCCAGGGCGATGGAACACCGGAACGGTGCATGCGGCCCTGCCTGACGATCGCGCCACGCGCGCGGCAGTGCGCAACTCAATGCAGGGCTTTTTGCTGGCGTGGGATCCTGTGCATCAGCGCGAAGCGTGGCGCGTGCAGCTCGGCGCGCCGTGGAATGGGGGAACGCTGGCGACGGCGGGCGGACTTGTGTTCCAAGGCACGCTGGCGGGCCAGTTCCGCGCCTATGATGCGCGCACAGGCGCCCAGCTCTGGGAGTTCGACAATCAGGCCGCAACCATGGGCGGCCCAATCAGCTACGCTGTCGGCGGGCGGCAGTATGTGGCCTCGCTGGCGAGCTATGGAACGCTGTTCTTCTTGCCGGTCGGGATGGGCGTCGCCAATCCGCCGACTGAGCCGGTGAACGGACGGGTCAACGTGTTTGCGCTGGGAGCAACCGGCGCGTTGCCCGCGCGCGAACTTGTGCGCGTCGAAACCCCGGCGCCGCCAGCCATTCAGGCCAGCGCGCAAACGCTTGCGCACGGCGCGGCCGCGTACACGCAGTTCTGCATGGTGTGCCATGGCACGGGCGTGATCTCCGGAGGCGTGCTGCCGGATTTGCGCCGCTCGGCTGCGTTGCAGGACGCCGGCGTGTGGGCGCAGACCGTGCATGGCGCGCGTGCGGCCAATGGCATGCCCGATTTCACAGACTGGGTCAGCGATGGCGACGCCGAAGCGCTGCGCGCCTATGTGGCGCATGAAGCGGCGGCGCTCTACGCCGACGAGCATCAGCCGGTCAGGTGAAAAAGCTGCGATACAGCATGTAAAGCGCGACGGCGAAGACGACCCCAGCGAAGACGCGCTGCAAGGCGCCGCGCTGTCTGGCGAGGTGCGTCGCAAAACCGGCGCCGATGGCGCCCCCGATAATGCCGCCGCCGATGAAGAGTCCGGCGATCCGCCAGTCGATCAGGCCGTCGACGGCGTAGCTTGCCGCCGTCGTCGCGCCAAAAACTCCGACAGACAGCAGTGATGATCCGATCGCCTGCAGCATCGTCATGTTCGCGGCTGCGACCAAGCCCGGCACGATCAGAAACCCCCCGCCGATGCCAAAGAAGCCGGACAAGCCGCCAGCGCCGAGCCCGAAGCCGACGAGCTTTGGCGCATTGCGCTGACTGAGGCGCACGTCGCCATCGCCTTCGTCCTTCCGCGGGCGAAGCATGGCCGCGCCGACAACGATCATCAGGATCGCAAACAGCGGCAACAGCACGCGTGCATCGGTGAGCTTGCCTATGGCGGCGCCGATGGCCGCGCCAACCACGCCCGAAACAGCGAACACGCTAGCGCACGGCCATTTCACGTTGCCGCGGCGGGCGTGATTGATCAGGTTGGCGAAGGCGTTGGCCGAGACCGCGAGCGCGCTGGTGCCGATCGCGATATGGGGATTGGCGACGCCGACGACATAGAGCAGCGCTGGCGTCGCCAGGATCGAACCGCCGCCGCCGATCAGCGCCAGAATGAGGCCAACAGCGCCGCCGCTCAGGACCGCAAGGATGTCAGGCAGCGCCATCAGCCGCCGAACATGCCGCGATTCGGCTTGTGCACGGGGTAGCCCGCCGCCTTCCAGGCTTCGATTCCGCCCTGAAGGAAGAACGCCTGCGGAAAGCCGCGCGCCAGCAGCTTGGCGGCGTTGGTTTGCGTGCGCATGCCGGATTTGCAGTGAAACACGGCGATCTTGTCGTGATCGCGGTCGAAATCGTGGGCGTCGATCGCCGACAATGGGGCCAGGCGCGCGCCGATAATGTGCTCCTTGGCATGTTCCGCGTGCTCACGGATGTCGATCAGAACGGCCTCGCCGGAATCCAGCTTGCGCTTGAGATCCTGCGGGCTGATGGGATTGAGAGTTGTCACGATGCGTCCTTTCGCGATGCTGCGGGGTTGCATGTAAATTAGCATAACCTAATATATGTTCAAGTCCTAGTCCTTAAACAGGAGACGCAGACATGTCCGCAGCGCTTGGCGTCCGTGCGTTCTTTCATGAACCGACCTTTACCGTCAGCTACTTGGTCTGGGACAGCGCTACGCGCGCAGCCGCAATTATCGACAGTGCGCTCGATTTCGACGCCAAATCAGGACGTACCGGGACCGCTTCGGCGCAGGCCATTCTGGACGCGGTCAAGGAAGAGGGGCTCACGGTTGCGTGGCTGCTCGAGACTCATGCGCACGCCGATCATCTTTCTGCGGCGCCGTTCCTGAAGCAGGCGACGGGCGCGCCCATCGTCATCGGCGAGAATATCAAGGCGGTGCAGAAGGTGTTCAAGGACGTCTTCAATCTCAGCTACGTGACAGCCGATGGACGCCCATTCGACAAGCTGGTCGCCGATGGCGAGCAACTGCCGCTGGGCGAGCTGAGCGTGAACGTCATGCACACGCCGGGCCATACGCCCGCCTGCGTGAGCTATGTCATTGGCGATGCGGCATTCGTGGGCGACACCATGTTCATGCCGGATTATGGGTCGGCGCGTTGCGACTTTCCGGGCGGTGATGCGCGCACGCTCTATCGCTCGATCAGACGCATTCTGGCTCTACCCGAGCACACCCGCCTGTTCATGTGCCATGATTACAAGGCGCCGGGCCGCGACACGTTTGCCTGGGAAACCACTGTCGCTGAGCAGCGGGCGAACAACGTCCACATCAAGGACGGCGTCAGTGAAGACGCGTTCGTGACTATGCGCGAGGCGCGTGACAAGACCCTGCAAATGCCGGCGCTGATCCTGCCTTCGATGCAGGTGAATATTCAGGCGGGGGAGCTGCCGCCGCCGGAGAATAATGGCGTGCGCTATTTGAAGCTGCCGCTCGACGCGCTGTAAGCTGCGCGCCGCCAAAAAGGGGATTGCCGCATCCAACGGGATAGGCGCGCGCATCTATCCCGTGGGAGTGAGGAAATTGCACATGAGATCACTGATTTGCGTGGCTGCAGCCATGGCCGTAAGCAGCGCCGCGCTCGCGCAGGATTTCGCGCCGACGGCGCCACCGGCGCAGCAGCTGGCGCCCGGGCAGACCGCAGCGGATTTATTTCCAGCGTTGATAGAACATTCTCGCCACGTTGCGCGCCTTGAGAACGGACGGCTGACCGGCGAGGGCGGCGACTTTCTGCGCGCTCTGGGCGCGCAGTCTCAATTCGTGCTGATTGGCGAAGAGCATGGCAACGCTGGCATCGCTGACTTCGTCTCTGCGTACTGGAGTGACCTCAACGCCGAGGGGTTTGGCTATGCGGCGGTTGAAGTCGACCCATGGGTCGCGTCATCGCTGGAGCGCGAACTGCGCGCCGGGGGCGTTGCCGGGTGGGCCAGCTATCTCGAACGCAATGGCGGCGCAACAGGGGCGCCGTTCTTTGATTGGCAAGCCGAAGCGCTGCTTGCGGAAGCAATTGTGCGCTCGACGCCGGCGAGGGGCCCCCGGATTTGGGGGCTCGACCAGGTGTTTATCGGCGCAGCTTCGCCCCTCTTGGCCGACATTGCCGCCCACGCTCATGATCGTGAGGCCCGCGCGCTGGCGGCAGAGCTTGCGGCAGCCAGCGCGGGTGATTTGGACTGGCTCGGCGCGAGCGATGCGCAGCAGCTGATTGATTTGCGCGCTCACCTTAGCGGCAGGCGCGATTCCGCCTATGCTGAGCTTGTCGATGCGATGATCCAGTCGCAGCGCATCTACCGGCCGTTCACAGGTGGCGGCGGGGAGGCGCTGCTCGCGAATATTGAACGCGAAAATCTGATGAAGCAGCTCTTCCTGGCGCGCTATAGAGCCGCTGAGCGCGCCGATGGCAGGCCGCCACGCGTCATGTTCAAATTTGGCGCCTACCACATGTATCGGGGCACAACACCGACAGGTCCGCTGGGGCTGGGTGGGTTCGTCACCGACTTTGCGACGGCCAATGGAACCAACGCGCTGGCGGTGGCGGTTTGGTGTGGGCCGGGCAGTGAAGTGGCGAGCCTGCAAGGCCCCCCTGAGTCCTGCACGCAACCGTTCAACGAACAGGCGCCGTTTCTGGCGCCGTTCACGGACAGCGAGCAGATAACGATCTTTGACCTTCGGGTCTGGAAATTCCGGATGAGCCGCTGGCGGCACCTTCCGAGCGAGATGCGGCAATTGCTGATGTCGTTTGACGTGCTGGTGATTGTGCCCAACGCAGCCGCATCGCAATTCCTGCCCGGACTCTCGCCGCCCGCGCCGCCAAGCTGAACGCGGCGCAGCGAGATGACATGAAAGTTGACTTGACGTGCGTGCGTGATGGGTATTCGCTTCATGGTGCTGGAAGACATCGGCGCCGTCCGCCGGTTCCCGCTCGCGAAGCTCAGCAGCACACACCACCTGGGCCACGGCGCGCGCACGAAAGTCTTCCCGTCCGATGAATGCACCGCCGCGGCGATGGGCGCCGCAAGAAGTGGCGGGCCAGTCGATTCCGGCCGGCGTCAGACGACGTTTCAGCGCGCGGTGATGTTTGACCGAACAAATAGGCAACGATTGAGTTGCGCGTGCGCCTGCCGCGAGCCAAATTTCAAGCGCCATGTCGCTTCGCCTGTTTGTCGCACTCGCCCTTCCAGATCATGTCGCCGAGCGGTTGACGGCGCTCATGAAGGGAGTGCCCGGCGCCAAATGGCGCCCGCGTGAGAATTTGCACATCACCTTGCGGTTCTTCGGCGACGTCGCCGAGCCGGTGGCCGATGAAATCGATGTGGCGCTTGAGGCGGCTGCGGGCGCTGTCGCGCCGTTTGAGGTGCGTTTGCGGGGCGCGGGGGCCTTTGGCGGCGCCGATCCCCACGCACTATGGGTCGGCGTGGCGGCGAGTGAGTCGCTTGAAAAACTCGCAGCGGCGTGTGAGCGCGCCGCGCGCCGCGCCGGGCTGAAGCCGGAGCCGCGCAAGTTCACGCCGCACGTCACGCTGGCGTATTTGAGCGGGGCGCCGCTGGAGCGCGTGCACGCGTTCGAGACCCGCCTCGGGCTTTTTGAAGCGCCGCCCTTTCGCGTGGAGGCTTTCGGACTCTATTCGAGCTTCACGCGCAAATCCGCTCCGAGCCTTTACAGGCTCGAAGCGGAATATCGTTTGGGTTCGTGAGGTGTGGTCAGGAAACCGGCGCGGGCTGCGGCGTTTCCGGCGCGGGCGGGGCGGTGTCGTTGACCATGGTCGCCGGCGGCGGGTTGGGCCCCATCGCGCAGCAGCGCACCTGCACTTCCAGCACCTGCGCGTTGTAGCGGCATTCAGTGTCGTTGACTGAGCGCAGGATCGCCATGCCGCCGGCGCGTGTGGTGTAGCGGGTCTGCGTGCAGCCGGTCAGCGTGTAGCCGGGATCGCAGGAGCCGGTGCGGGTGCGGTTGAGCGTGCGCGTGACGCACACGACGTTGCGCGCCATGGCGGAATCCGCGGTCTGCTGCGCGTGGTTGGCGACGCCCAGAGCTTCAGCGATGCGCTGGCCGAGGCTTGTGCGCACCTCCTCTGTGTCCGCATGTTGCTTGCAGATGTCGGTGTCGGCGCGGCCGGGGTCCGCCGAACACCATTCCGCGATGGTCATGTCGCCGGTTCGGTTGGCGCACGCCGTGGCCAAGGTGGCCAAGGCGAGAGCAGCAAAAATAGAGACGATGCGCATTCTGGCGCCCTTCCATGATTTCAATAAGCCGTGTCCCAAAAGCGGATGAGGGAAAAGGCGTCAAGCCTTGTCCCGGTTTAGGGGAATCCCACATCGGGGGTGCGCGGGGGGTTACATGGCGGCAACGCGAATTTTCGTCCTGACCGGGGCCGGCGTGTCGGCGGAATCGGGCCTTTCGACCTTCCGCGACCAGGGCGGCCTGTGGGCCCGTTATGACCTCGCCGAGGTCGCCTCCATCGCCGGCTATGAACGCAATCCGGCGAAAGTGCTCGAATTCTACAATCTCCGCCGCGCCAATCTGGCGGGCGTAGAGCCAAATGCGGCGCACCAGGCGCTCGCACGGCTTGAACGGAGCGGGCAGGGGCGCGCGGTGACGCTCTGCACGCAGAATGTCGATGATTTGCATGAGAGAGGCGGGTCGCAGCGCGTGATCCATATGCACGGCGAGCTGAACAAGGTGCGCTGCCACGGCTGCGGCGCGGTCAGCTTCGCCGACGGCGACCTCCGGCTGGACCTTGCGTGCGACGCGTGCGGGCGAATTGGCGGGCTGCGTCCCCACGTGGTTTGGTTCGGAGAAGCCCCGCTCGAACTCGATGCGATCTACGATAAGTTGGCGCGCGCGGATCTGTTTGTCTCCATCGGGACATCGGGGGCTGTCTACCCCGCCGCCGGCTTTGTCGCGGCGGCGCGGCGCGCCGGCTTGGAGACCATGGAAATCAATTTGGAACCTTCGGAAAATGCCGCGTTGTTCAACTCAGCGCGTTACGGGAAAGCAACCGAGGCGGTGCCGGCTTGGGTTGATGAGTTGTGCGCAGGCAAAGGCTAGTGCCTGCGGAAATTCTCGTTAATGTCGAGACGTGGCCATTGAGGGAGCGGCGGATGTTGAAACGGACGGCGGCGGCGTTGGCCTTGATGGCGCTCGCAGGATGCGCTGGGCGCGAGCGTGCGGACGATGCTATTGCGCTTCCGCCGCCCCCTGCGGTTTCCGCGCCTGTGAGCGAAACGCCGGAGGCAGCGCCTGATGCCGTCGTGGCGGCGCCGGGCGTCACCGCACCGGCTCCCCAACAGCCGCCTTCGCGGCCGGCGGCGCCGAGCGATGACATCGTGGTTCCAGGTCAGGCGCAGGAACAAGCCTTGCCGCCGCAGGGTGATCCGCGGTCGAATGAAGAGCGCCGCACTGATGTGAGGGCATGGGACCAATGCGTCAGCCAGGCTCAAACCGCTCTCGACACCGATCCGATGCGGCCGCAACTGACGACGCCCGAAGAGTATTGCGCGAACTCGCTTGGCATGGCGAGCCGCACTGCCGTGCCGATGTCGCGGCAGCGGCGCAGACCCTAAGGCTCGCTGTCAAGCAATGCGTCCATGGCCTCGTCGCTGAGGCCAAAATGGTGGCCGATCTCGTGCACAAGGACGTGCGCCACCAGTGCATGAAGGCTGACGTCGCCCCGCTCGATCCATTCGTCCAAGATTGCGCGGCGGTACAAGAACACCATGGCCGGCGGCAGCGCGGGATCGGTGAGCGAACGCTGTGTGAGATCGACGCCGCTATATAAGCCGGTGAGGCCGAACGGATCGTCGATGCCCAGTTCTTCGAGAACCTCATCGCTCGGCAGATCCTCAATCCGGAAGACCAAGGGTCCGACGCGGGCGCGAAAACTCTCCGGCACCGCATTCCATGCGTCGTGGGCGAGCGCCTCAATGCTCTCCAGCGACGGCGCGATCATCGCTCGCAATCCCGGACCCGCCCGCTAAGCTTTGGCCAGGTGGGGCGAAACATAGGAGCACGCGTCATGCGAAATTCCCTTGCTGCACTTTGTCTGATCGTGGCCGCATCGTGCTCACCGCCGCAACAGCCATCCAGCGCTCCGGCCGGCGCCGGCGCGGCCGATGCTCCCACGGTGGCGGAAGCGCCCGAAACCTACGTCAACGCCTGGAGCGCCGATGTCTTCTCGACCTTCCATCATTCGCTCCGCGCGCCTTCCGGCGGCGCGCATACGGTGACCATCTCCGCGGAGACCAATTCGCCGGGGGGAGAAACCGTCGCCGTCTATCTGCCCGACGCTGACGGCAGGCCCATGACGGGTTGGAGGCTCTTTGTCGTCGCTTCGACGCGCGGCGAGACGGAGAGCAGAGCGCTCGACTTCCCGGCAAGCGGGGTTCAACCCGTCGTGGTTGTGGTCGAGAACGCCAGCGGCCGGACCTTCGAGGGTCATTACTCCATTACCGTGGAGTAGCGCCGTCGGGCGGGCTGTGGAGGTCCGCAAGTTGACGCCAGCGTCATTTTTATTGATCTCGATCAAATTTGGCCTTAGAGTGATCAAGAAGCCAAGGAACGGCCGCGATGATCTGCGGCCACAAAAGCCGGGAGAGACGCGATGGCCGATACCGCCGCCCCTATTCGCCAGATCACCAAGGACGAGGTCTACGATGCGGTCGCGCCAACCGATTTCGGGGCCATGCTGGCGATTGACCGCCACATGAACCGCTCGACGGCGTTCGATAAGATCATTTCAGCGACGCACGACCATTTCTGGGATCCGCTCGACAAGAAATACATCGATTTCAACGACGACTTTGACGCCAACGCCACCGACTTCATCCCCGACTATCTCGTGCCCGCGCTTGAGACGAACTACGTCTCGGAATTCTTCGCCGACAAGCCCGCCGAACGCATCCGGTTCAAGAGCCAGGTCGGCCGCTGGGTGATGAGCTCAATCCTTCACGGCGAGCAGGGCGCGCTCAATCTGTCGGCTTCGCTTTGTCACGTCCTGCGCGATCCCGGCGCCCAGGAATACGCCGCCAATCAAACCCGCGAGGAGGGCCGCCACGTTACCGCCTTCGCAAAATACATCATCGCGCGCTGGGGCACGCCGCTGCCGTGCGGAGAGGTGCTGGCCAATCTCTTGAAGGAAATCGTGCACGCGCCGGAAGTGTACAAGAAGATCATCGGCATGCAGATGCTTGTCGAAGGCCTCGCGATGGGCGCCTTCGCCACCATCTTCAAGGAATGGGACGATCCGCTGGCGAAGAAACTCACCCAGCTGGTGATGACCGACGAGGCGTTCCATCACAAGTTCGGGAAGATCTGGGCCGATCGCACCATCCCGAAGCTCTCCAAGGAAGAACACGAGATCGTCGAGAACTGGGCGGCGCATTGCTTCCAGACGCTGCTGTTCAATCTGGTCGCACCGCACCAGATGAAGGTGATCTATGACGAGTTCGGGTTGGACGCGAACCGCGTCATGGCGGAGTTCCAGGAAATCGCCACCGACGAAGCGCGGCGCGAACATATGAAGGAGAGCGCCAACATCTTCCGCGTGCTGGTGAAGACGCTTTGGAACGCCGGCATCATCACCGAGCGCACAAAGCCCTTTTACGCCATGTACGTGAACTTTGAGGAGTTCGAGGCGGAAGGGACCGATATGGTCGGCGATGCGATCGCCGATGAGGGCATCCAGTATCTCAAGACCATCAATTTCGGCATCAACAGCGATGCGCTCGGCGAGGTTAAGGCCGCGGCGGTCGCCGCGGAATAGATCGGCGCTTCATTCGATCTCAGATCGCCCCGCCCGTACGGCGGGGCGATTTTGTTTTGGCCGGCGGCGGCGCCCGGTGTAAGCCTCCGCGCCGGGGAGGCGCGGCCGTGCAAGTGCGAGAGCGGGTCCGGGTTGTCATCGAATCCTTGCCGGCGGTTGTGGCGTTCGCGATTGCGCTTCTGACCCTGGTTCCGGGCGATATCCTCAATCTTATCCTGCCGCAGCAGCGGCTCACGGAGCGCCTGCTGATCGGCGTTTTGCTGCTGGTGTGCGGGGCGAGTTACCTGCACCTCTACCTTGATCGCGCGCGAGAGCGAAAAGGCGCCAGCCAGCTCGAAGCCAAGATCGAGGGCATCCGCTCTCACATCGCGGCGCTGCGCAACAATACCGATCTCATCGCCCAGACCCGCGCTCAGCTCGATTTGTTGCCGCCGAGGGCGCGGGCGCTTTCGAGCTTCGCCGGCAGCTACATGCTGAGCCGCATCGACGACATTCTCAATCGCCAGTTCTTTGACGTACGCGGCGGTTTTTTCTTTCAGGACTTCTACCGCAAGGTGTTCGAGGAGCTTCAGCCTCCCTGCGACCTGATCGCGACCGCGGACGCGACGCCAACCTATTTCTGGCGCGGCCGCGATCTGAACGAGCTCTTTCGCGGCTTTATTGCGCGGGGAGGGACGCTCACGCGGATCTTCTTCATTGACAGCCTTGAGCAGCTTCAAAATCCCGCGACCTTGGACATCATGCGCGGCCAGCATGCCGCCGATGTCCGGGTCTATTGGGTGCTGCGCTCCGATTTGCCGGATGTCCGGTACATGATCGCAGACAAGCAAATGACGTTCGGCTGGCAATTGTACACAAACTCGGCGGGTGAGATCGAAAGCGTCAACGTGTCCTGGAACACGCAAACTGCCGAAGAGCGCTACAATTATTTGTATCGGGTGCTGCATCACGAGCGGACGCAGCGTTTCACCGGGTAGAGGCTTGGCGCCGCGCGCGCGGGCGCGCAGTGTGGCGGTTCGGTCTTGGATTGAGGGGCGCCGCCATGAAAATGCTATCGATAACTGCGTTGGTTGTGGGGCTGCTCACGTTCGCCTCGGCGGCTTCGGCGGACGAGCCAAGCCCCTTCGGACCTGGCACGGTCATTGAAGCATATGGCCGGGTGGCCGCGGCGCCTGATGCGGCGCCGTTGCCGGCCGGCGTTCGCTTCAAGATCGCCTTCGATGTCAGCCGCGCTGCCGAGGCGGGCTCTGTCAATTCCGGCATCGAATCCGCGGCGCGCTTCCTAAACCTGCATGCCGCCGCTGGCGTGCCGACCGAAAACATCCAGCTTGCAATCGTTGTTCACGGCGCCGCCGCGCGCGATTTGACCAGGCCTGCTGACGCTGCGCCGGAAAATCCCAATGCCGGGCTCATCGCCGCGCTCAGCCAGCACGGGGTAAGGATCTATCTCTGCGGGCAAACTGCCGCGCACTACGGCATCAGTGCGGCTGATCTGCTGCCGGGGGTGAGCATGGCGCTTTCAGCGATGACCGAGCACGCGCTGCTCCAGCAAGAGGGCTACACGCTCAACCCGTTCTGATCATGAGCGTGGAGGACGAGCCCCATACCCGTCCCGAGGTCACCGCCGCCCTGGCGCGCGGCGTCACGCGCGTGCTGCACAATCACGGCTTGGCGTCGATCCTGGAGGTTCCTCTCGCCAATGGCCGCCGCGCCGATCTGATGGGGCTTACGCCGAACGGCGAAATCTGGATCGTCGAGACCAAATCGTGCGTCGAAGATTTCGCCGTGGATCAGAAGTGGCCGGATTATCGCGACTATTGCGATCGCTTTTTTTTCGCGGTCACCGAGGTGTTTCCCCGTGAGCTGATCCCGGAAGATGTCGGGCTAATGGTGGCGGACGGGTTCGGCGGCGCGATACTCCGCGATGCGCCCGTACATGCGCTGGCCGGCGCGCGGCGCAAGGCGGTGACGCTGCTGTTCGCACGGTTGGCGGCGCAGCGCTTGGCAAGTTCTAACGGGTGAGGCCCGCGCAGATGTCGCCCCGCGCGACCTGGCGGGCGGCGTTGTAGCTATCCAGCGTCGGCGCCAGACGGCGGATGAGCGCGATGCCGCGGACGCTGGGGCTTTCGACGACGGTCTGGGCGTCGTCCGGATGGGACCGGCCCCGGCGGATCAAGGTAATGGCCGCGCCGCGGCGGGCTTCGCGGTCGTCAATAACGTAGAAATTGTCGCTGTTGGCGGCGTAAAGCGAGAGCGACCAATAGGCGCCCCATGGCCCGGCGCTGATGGTGACCGGGCCTTCACTCAGATCATAGACGCAGGCGGAGTAGGCGAAATCCGGAGATGGACGCACCACTTGACGCGACAGCGCCGTCACGCGATCGGCAGGCCGCCAAGTGTTGAAGCCTCCGGCGCCGATGCGGTCGAACGCAACCGCCATCAGCACGCGCGGCGTTGCGTAGACCACCGCCAAGTGCGTCAGAACCGCGATGGCGAGCGCTGCGAACACGTATTTGCCGGCGTTCATGGAGCGTCTCCCGCACAGGAGACCGTGGTCAAGACGGGCAAGGCGCGGGCGCTGGGGCGGAAATCCCGCTGCGGATTGTAGACTCGCAGCATGATGATGAAGCCACGCCGCGCAGCACGCGAGGACAGCCAGTGCACTGCGTCGCCGCGAACCGGCGAAATGCGCGCACGCCATGGGGCGTCGTTGCCGACGCGGGAAGCATCGATGGAGTGTGCGCCATCGGTGTTCTGCGCCAGGAAATTGTCGTCGGCATAGAGCGTGACCGACCACCAGCGCGCCGCCAGCGGCGCGCCGCTCAGATCGTAGATGCAACTTTCGCTCAAGGGGCGGCCTTGATCGTCCTGGTACAGTGAGAAGTAGAGCGCCTCGCGCGCCGAGAGCGCCAGCAGGCCTTCACGGGCGATGATGGCGCGCGTGTAGGGGCCTGCGGCCTCCGACCCGGCAGCGCGGCTGAAGCGCCAGGCGCCGTAACTCTCCGAGAATGCGTTTCGCCCAAGCGAAAGCGCGGCCCACACGGATGCTCCGCCGAGCGCCACGCCCACCGCAATAGCGGCGATCCACGCCAGTACTTGCCGCAGCAGCCCCATGCCCGCGCCCCGCGAAGTTCAGCTTCCGCGCGTCTCCTCTGGAGTTTTGAGGTCGAGAGAGAGAGCGTGCAAGCCTGTGTCGAATTCTTCACGAAGCGCTTCGTAAACCAAGCGTTGACGCGCCACGCGCGAGAGACCGCCAAATGCCGCGGCGGCAATCGCCACATGGTAGTGGGTTTCCCCGCCCGGACGCGCGCCGGCATGGCCGGCGTGCTGGCCCGACTGATCGGTCAACGCAAAGTGAACAGGCGAAAATCGCTCGCGCAGAAGCGTTTCCATACGCGCGGCCCGCGAAAGATGCTTTTTGTGTTCTGTCAATTCCTTGTCCGCTTAACCTCTGGCGCCCATACTCGGCGGTCCAATGTCCAGCGCGTTTCGCTACCGCCCCAAGTTCGTGGACATCCGCGTCAAAAAACCTGACGCGGAAACCCTTGAGCGTGAGCCGGGCGAACGCGTCTGTGATCATATAGGCTGCGGGCGCAGCGGTCTCCACCGCGCGCCCAAAAGCCGCGACCACAGCGGTGAGTATTGGCATTTCTGCGTCGAGCACGCCGCCGATTACAATCGCCGCTGGAACTATTTCGCAGGCATGAGCGACGCCGAACTGGCCGAGCACCAAAAGCGCGAGGAAACCGGACACCGGCCAACCTGGACCTTCCGCAGCGGACGGCTGGACCGGTTTTCGGCGGCCATGCGCGGTTTCCGGGCTGGCCAAAGCCGCGATCCGTTCGGGATGTTCGGCGGCGAACCCGTTGCGGCGCCGGTCAAGGCGCGCCGGCGCCTGACCCGGCTGCAGGCCTTGGCGCTGGAGGCCATGACGCTGGAGGAAACGGCCGACGCAGCCCAGATCCGTGCGCGTTACGCCGAACTGGTCAAACGCTGGCACCCAGACTCCAATGGCGGCGATCGCAGCGCCGAGGAAAACCTCCTGCGCGTCATCCGCGCATATCAAACGCTCAAAGCTGGCGGTTTGGTCTAATTGGCCGCTTTCCACCCCATGCTGCGGCGCCGTAAGCTGCGCGCGAAACAGCCGAGACCCTGATGACGACTGCCGACGATCTGCTCACCATGACGCCCGACCGCCAGGTCTCCGCCCGCGAGTTCGGGGTCGAGAGCGATATGAGGGTTCCCGCCTTCTCGAAGCGCACCGAGTACGTGCCCGAGATCGACGAGGCCTATCGCTTCGACCCGCAGACGACGCTGGCGATCCTGGCGGGCTTTGCGTTCAACCGGCGCGTCATGGTGCAGGGCTACCACGGCACCGGCAAGTCGACGCACATCGAGCAGGTGGCCGCGCGGCTCAACTGGCCGCTGGTGCGCATCAATCTCGACAGCCACGTCTCCCGGATTGATCTCGTCGGCAAGGACGCCATCGTGCTGAAGGACGGCAAGCAGGTCACCGAATTCCGCGAAGGCATGCTGCCCTGGGCGCTGCAGCGGCCGGTGGCGATCTGCTTTGACGAATACGACGCCGGGCGCCCGGATGTGATGTTCGTGATCCAGCGCGTTCTGGAAGCCAGCGGCAAACTGACTTTGCTGGATCAGAACCGCGTCATCACCGCCAATCCGTATTTCCGCTTGTTCTCGACCACCAACACGATCGGTCTCGGAGACACCTCAGGCCTTTATCACGGCACTCAGCAGATCAATCAGGCGCAGATGGACCGCTGGTCGGTGGTGGCCACGCTCAATTACCTCGATCACGACGTTGAGGCCGAGATCGTCACCGCCAAAGCGCCCACCTACAACACGCCTGAAGGCAAGCGCACGATCATGGCGATGGTGCGCGTGGCGGACATGACCCGCAACGCATTCATGAACGGAGACATCTCCACGGTGATGAGCCCGCGCACGGTGATCACCTGGGCGCAGAACGCTGAAATCTTCGGCGATGTGGGCCTCGCATTCCGGATGACGTTCCTGAACAAATGCGACGAGCTGGAACGGCCAACGGTCGCTGAGTTCTTCCAGCGCGCTTTCGGCGCCGATCTGCCGGAAGCGGCGACGCGCGTGAAGGTGGCTTAAGGCAGGCGCCATGATCGAAGGCGCGCGCTATGTTCATACCAATCTGATCGCCCGCGATTGGCGCATGCTGGCGGCGTTCTACATGGATGTGTTTGGCTGCACCCCGGCGCCGCCCGAGCGAGACTATGAGGGCCCGCTGCTTGAGGCGGGGACGGGCATCCCCGGCGCCCGGCTTCAAGGGGTGCACCTGCACCTGCCGGGCTTTGACGGCGACGGTCCAACGCTGGAAATATTCACCTATGGCGCGTTGGCCAATGGCGTTCCGCCCAAAGTGAATCGTCCGGGCTTCGGACACTTGGCCTTCAGCGTGAACTCCGTGAAGCAGGCGCGCGAGGAGGTGCTGCGCGCCGGGGGCGGCGGCGTCGGTGAAATCGTCACGCTCGCGACGGCCGCGGGAACGAAAGTGACATGGTGCTATGTGACCGATCCCGAGGGTAACATCATTGAGCTGCAGTCATGGGGCTGAAGCGATTGCATCTTATTCCAACGACCGTGAGCTCCTAGGATCCACAACGGCATGTCCGCCCGCGAAACCCCCACAGAACTTTTCAAGCGCTCACTGTCGCAGGCGACGCGGGCGTTGGCGGGCGCTGAAGAAGAACTTGAGGTGACGTTCGGGGCGGAGGGGCCAAGGCTCAGCCCCGGCAAGATCGTGCTGCCGCATCCGCCGCGCGTAATCACCGAGTCCGAAGCGGAGCGCATACGCGGCCAGGCCGATGGGCTGGCGCTGAGGCTCGCGCACCACGACGAGCGTGAGCACGCGCGGTTGCGCCCCGCCAGCGCCGACGCGCGGGTCGTATTTGACGCCGTGGAAGAAATGCGCGTGCAGGCTCTTGGCGCAAACGCGATGAAGGGCGTCGCCGGAAATCTTACCGCGGCGCTGACCGATGCGCTTGAGCGCCGCGGCGCGGCGCGGGTGAAAGACCGCGCTTCTGCACCCCTGGCTGACGCGGTTGCGCTGATAGTGCGCGAGCGGCTGACGGGCCTGGCGCCGCCCGCCAACGCCAAGGGTCTCGTTGATGCATGGCGCGGCGAAATTGAGCGCAGCGCGGGTGCCGATCTAGATCGGCTGACCGCCGCCGCCGGCAGTCAGCATGATTTCGCGATGGTGATGCGCGACGTGCTCACTGATCTGGGCATCGGCGACGACCTCACGGCGCAAGAAGCCGACGATGAACAGACTGAGGCGCAAGGGGAGACGCCGCCGCCGCAAGCCGACAATCCCGATGGCCAGGACGAACAAGAGGACCAGGCGCCGGCCGATTTGGAAATGATCGACGGTGAGATGGACACTGAGACCGATCGCACGATTTCGGTTGAAACGGATATGGACGCCGATGATACGCGCGAGTCGGAGCAGGAGGAGCCGGGCGAGAAGCCCATGCGCCCAAAGGAGCGCAATTCCGCCGAGGATCCCAACGCCAGCTACCAGGTGTTCACCCGCGCGTTCGATGAGATCATTGCCGCTGAGGATTTGTGCCCGCCGGAAGAACTGGCGCGCCTGCGCAATTATCTGGATCAACAATTGAAGCCGCTGCAGAGCGTCGTGGGCCGGCTCGCGAACCGGCTGCAAAGGCGCCTGCTGGCAAAGCAGAACCGCGCCTGGAGC
>JAWKUY010000002.1:0-313804 GCA_041398345.1 Hyphomonadaceae bacterium
GCGCCCACTGCGCTGATGCGGCCGTCAACGATCAACACGTCGCCGTTTTCAATGATGCCGGCCGCGCCATTGGTGACCACGCGTCCATCGCGAATGAGCACCGTTTCGGCGGCCGCGGGCGCCGCCAAAGCCGCGGCAAGAATAAATGCGGACAGCAGCCTCATTGCGCGTGCTCCCGATAAGTTTGGCCAAGTTCGAAATCGGAGGGCGGATCGCCCGCGGCGCCGCGCTCGTAGACAAGTGCGCCGTCCATATAGACTTGCTGCGCGACTGCGTAGCTTGAGAGCGGATCGTCGGACCAGATCACAACATCGGCGCGGAGACCCGGCGTGAGCGTGCCGGTTTGGTCGTCGATGTGTAGCGCCCGGGCCGGATTGCGCGAAAGCCAAGTCCACGCCTCGGCACGCGTCACGTTCACCCCTGCACGACGGCCATCGGCCACCGCCTTAGCCGCCTCTTGGTTGAGACGTTGAATGCCGACCTCGCTATCGGAGTGAACTATGGCGCACGCCCCGCCAGCGTGAACAAACGGGATGTTCTCGCGAATGCCGTCATAAGCTTCGAGCTTGAAGCCCCAGCTATCGGCCCACATCGCGGCGCAAATATTTTCACGCGCCAGAAGATCGCTGATTTTGTAGGCCTCGACCGCGTGGTGGAACGCGGCGATGTGGAAGTTGAACTCGTGGGAAACTTCGATCGCCAGGGCCATTTCGTCAGCGCGATAGCAATGCCATTGAAGGATGAGATCGCCATTTAGGACGTCAGCGAGCGTCTCCATCTCGAGGTCGCGGTCCGGCGGATCGCCATGACCTTCCTCTGCGGCCTGCACCCGTCGCGCATAGCGTTGAGCATTGGCGAAGGCTTGCCTGTAGCCCGCGACATTTCCCATTCCCGTCGCCGGCGACTGATTGCGCGTTCCGTAGATCCGAGACGGATTTTCGCCACAGGCCATTTTCAGACTCTGCGGCGCACCCGGAAATTTCATCTCCATGACCGTGCGCGCGCGCGGAACAGGGCGCAGCGTTACACCGCGACCGCCGAACAAATTGCCTGAGCCGGGAAGGATGTGCAGCGCCGTTACGCCGCCGGCCAGCGCGCGCTGAAAGCCCGGATCTTGAGGCCAAACAGAATGTTCGGCCCAGACCTCCGCAGTGTTGGGCTGCGTCAATTCGTTGCCGTCTGACGTCGATGCGATTGCCGGCGAGGGATAGACGCCGAGGTGAGAGTGAGCGTCAATAATACCAGGCGTCACGAAGCGGCCTGCCGCGTCGATGACGACAGCACCCGCCGGGGCCGTCAGGTTCTGTCCTACGGAGACAATCCGCCCATCGCTCATCAGGACATCAGCGTTGGCGAGCTCCGCGCCATTACCGTCAAAGACGGTGCCGCCACGAATCAGCGTCGGAACCGAGGGCCGTGGCGTGTAGGTTGAGGCGAACGCCTCCGCGCCGTCATTGGCTGCATCGCCGCTCCCCTGCGTCGTGGCGCAGGCAGCAAGGCTGAGCAGCGCGGCGAGCGCCAAGACCGGTCGAAATCGCATAAGCCCCCCCTTTGAGAGCGCTCATCAAAGGCGCCGGGGCGCTCCAGGACAAGCCCTTGCACGCGTTTCGGGAGATTTCCGCGACGAGCGGCGCATTGACGCGTCAGATAACCCGCTCAACTCCGCGCGCGGCCTTCAAGGCTGCGCGTGCAGCGGGACCGGCCGGCGCCAAAATATTTGTGGCCAATTCAATCTCGCGCCCGTCACGCAGGTGCAGCATCAGCTTGAGCGGTCGCGCCTCGCCGGGCTGCGCCTTCGGCAGCGCCCCAAGCGTCTGCGCGAGCGTGTCCAGCGGAGCGCCCTCCTTTACCACGATGCGCAAATCCTCTCCGATCCGCGCTTCTGCGGCCTCGACCGGCTCAAACGCATCCGCGGCGAGCTTAAGGTCTCCATCGCGCCACCGTACGCGCCCGCGAAACGCGAACGCCCTGCCCACATCGAGAACATCCCGGGCAGGAGCCACATTCTCGGGCATGATCATGCCTTCGAAATCCCCTGTCGGATCGGACATCGACACGAAGGCCAGCGTTCCGCCCGACATCGCCGGCCTGTATTGGATGCGCCGCACAACCCCAGCCATCAGATACGCGCGCGGCTCCGTCTCGCCTTCTTCCAGAATGTCCGCATAGCTCGAATATCTGTCCCCCGCTTCGACGAAGAAATCCGAGAGAGGATGGCCAGACAGGTAGAAACCGACGCTTTCGCGCTCCGCGTCGAGGCGATCCTGCGCTGACCAGGCCGGCGCTTTGGGAAAGGCCGGACGCGCACTGGGCTCCTCGGCGCCGAAGAGGCTGGCCTGCGCGCTGGCCCGCTCCTCCGCCACGCGCTGCGCATACGCGGCGATGACCTCGCACGCAGCGAGCGCCCGTGCGCGATCAGGTTCCATACAATCAAAAGCGCCCGCCTTCGCGAGATTCTCCAGCTGGCGGCGGTTGATCGCCTTGGGATCAATCCGCTCGGAAAAATCATATAGAGCCTTGAACGGGCCGCGCGCCTTCCGCTCCGCCACCACGGCCTCCATCGCAGCGACGCCGACATTGCGCACCGCGCCCAGCGCGTAGCGCACGGCCAACCCATCCTCACTGCTCTCAACGCTGAAATCCGCCTCCGACTTGTTCAGATCCGGCGGAAGCAGCCGCACGCCGATGCGTTTGGCGTCCTGTGCGAAGCTTGCGAGCTTGTCGGAATTGGAGAGATCAAGGCTCATCGAAGCGGCGGTGAAGTCCACCGGATAGTGCTTCTTGAGATATGCCGTGTGATAGGCGACGACGGCATAAGCCGCCGCGTGCGACTTGTTAAAGCCGTACCCGGCGAACTCCTCCACTAGGTCAAATATGTGCGCCGCAAGGCCTTCGCTGACGCCGCGCTCCTTCGCGCCGTCGATGAAACGCGTTTTCTGCTTGGCCATTTCGGCGGGCTGCTTCTTACCCATCGCGCGGCGCAGCAGGTCGGCCTCCCCCAGCGTGTAGCCGGAGAGCACCTGCGCGATCTGCATGACTTGCTCTTGGTAGACGATCACGCCGTAGGTTTCTTCCAAGATCGGCTTGAGCTTCTCGTGGAGATAATCCGGCGCCTCGCGTCCGTGCTTCACGTTTGCAAAGCGGTCGATGTTCTTCATCGGACCAGGCCGGTAGAGCGAAATTAGCGCGATCACGTCTTCCAGGCACGTCGGCTTCACCTTGCGCAGAGTGTCGCGCATGCCCTGGCCTTCGAGTTGGAACACGCCGAAGGTCAGCCCCGATTGCATCAGCTCATACGTTTGCGGATCATCGAAACCGCTGTTGTCGAGCTCCACTGTCTCGCCGCGCGCGCGGATGAATTTCAGCGCGCGGTCGATCACTGTCAGCGTCTTCAGGCCCAGGAAGTCGAACTTCACCAGCCCCGCCGCCTCCACCCATTTCATGTTGAACTGGGTGGCGGGAAGGTGCGCGCGCGGATCGCGGTAGAGCGCCACCAGATCAATCAGCGGGCGATCGCCGATCACGACGCCCGCCGCATGCGTTGAAGCATTGCGGTACAGCCCTTCAAGCTGCAGCGCGGTGTCGATCAGTTCGCGGACTTCCGCCTCATTCTTGCGCGCCTCAGAAAGCTTCGGCTCGATCTCCATGGCCTGCGCGAGCGTCACCGGGTTGGCTGGGTTGGCCGGCACCAGCTTGGCCAGCTTGTCCACCTGGCCAAACGGCAACTGCATCACGCGGCCAACATCACGCAGCACCGCGCGCGCTTGCAGCGTGCCGAAGGTGATGATGTGGGCGACACGATCTTCACCGTACTTGTTCTTGACGTAGTCGATGACCTCGCCGCGGCGCTCCTGGCAAAAATCGATATCAAAGTCCGGCATCGAAACGCGTTCCGGATTGAGGAACCGCTCGAACAGCAAACCCCAGCGCAGCGGGTCGAGATCGGTGATCGTCAGCGCCCAAGCGACGACCGAGCCCGCGCCCGAACCCCGGCCCGGCCCAACAGGAATGCCCTGCGCCTTCGCCCACTTGATGAAGTCCGAAACGATCAGAAAATAGCCGGGGAACTGCATCTGCGTGATGATGCCCAGTTCGTAGGCCAGCCGCTGCTCATATTCCGCCGCCGGCGCGGCCAGATTTTCGCCAAGCGCCTTCAAGCGCGCCTTGAGCCCAGCCTCCGCCTGCGCTTTCAGTTCCGCAGGCTCGTCGCGGCCCCGCTTGGTGTCGAAACGCGGCAGAATTGGCCTGCGCTTTTCCACCGCGAAGGCGCAACGCCGCGCGATTTCCGCCGTGTTCTCGATCGCCTCGGGAAGGTCGGAAAAGAGCGCCGCCATCTCTTGCGCCGACTTGAAATAGTGCTGATTGCTGACGCGCGGACGGTCCTCCTCGCCCAGATATGAGGAAGCCGCGATGCACATCAGCGCGTCGTGAGCAGCGTGATCGGAGCGCTTCTCAAATCGAATGTCGTTGGTGGCGACGACCGGCAGGCCCAAATCGTAGGCGATCTCCAGCAACGGACCTTCGGTATCCGCCTCGATGCGCTCGCCATGGCGTTGCAGCTCGACATAGAGACGTCCGGGGAAGGCGGCGGCCAGTTGCTTGATCACGTCCGCTGCGACATCGCCTTTTCCTTCCGACAGGAGCGCCGCCAGCACGCCGTCGCCCCCGCCCGTCAGCGCAATGAGCCCCTCTGAGTGGGCAAGCATCTTCTCGAAAGCGACCTGCGGGTCGGCATGAGAGTCAGCTTCCAGATATGCCGCGCTCGAGAGCCGCATCAAATTGGCATAACCAGCGGCATTCTGCGCGATCAGCGCGATTTGGCCGTCAGCCCCGTCCTGGCCGCGCACGTCCAGCGTCAACCCCACGATCGGCTGCACGCCTGCCTCACAGGCGGCCTCGGAAAACTCCAAAGCCCCAAAGAGATTATTCGCGTCGGTCAGGCCGAGCGCGGGCATGTCATGACTGGCGGCAAGCTTCGCGAGCTTCTTCACCTGAACGGCGCTTTGAAGCAGCGAATAGGCTGAGCGGGCGCGAAGGTGGATGAACGGCTGGGGCATCTGATTCTCTCAGTCCCAAGATAGGCTTTTGCCCGCTCCCGCCGAAGGGCTTAGCTCCGCCGCACCAGTTTGCCATGGTCGAGCGCCATCACCCGATCCATGAATTTCGCCAATTCGAGATTGTGGGTAGCGATGAGAGCGGCCGCACCCCTGTTCCGCACAAGCTCCGATAGCGCCCCGAAAACAACCGTCGAGGTGTCGGGATCGAGGTTTCCGGTGGGCTCGTCGGCGAGTATCAATTGCGGATCGTTGATCATCGCGCGCGCAATGGCGACGCGCTGCTGCTCGCCGCCGGAAAGTTGCGCGGGCTGGTGGTGGATGCGGCCGCCCAAGCCCAATACATCGAGCAGGCGCTCTGCCTCAGCGGTGGCCTCCCGGCGCGAACGCCCCGCGATGAAGGCCGGCAGCGCGACATTCAAAACGGCGTCGAATTCCGGCAGCAGATGATGAAACTGGTAAACGAAACCAATCTTTTCGCGCCGCACACGGGTGCGCGCCCCCTCATCCAGCGTCCAGCAGGCGGTTCCGTCAATCCAGACTTCGCCGCCGCTCGGCCGCTCAAGCAGGCCCGCCGCATGCAGCAACGATGACTTGCCGGACCCTGACGGCCCGATCAGGCCAACGATCTCGCCGGGCCTAATCTCCAGCTCGACGCCGTCGAGCACGACCAATTCGTCACCGCCGGAGATAAAGCTCCGGCGCAAATCCTGAAGCCGCAGCACCATCTCATTCATAGCGCAGCGACTCCACCGGATCGAAGCGCGAAGCCCATGCTGCGGTCACCAGCGTCGATGCGAACGTCACCAACACAGTGAACACCGATATCATCGCGACTTCGCTCCACTCCACCCGCGCGGGCAGCGTTTCCAGCGAATAGACCGTGCCCGGAAATACGTCGAAGCCGAACGCATCGGAGAGGAAATTCTGTATGGGCTCAATGTAGATGCAAAAGCCTACGCCCAGCAGCAAACCGAGGCTCAGTCCGATCAGGCCTAAGCTGGCGCTCGCCATGAAGAACACGCGCATGATGGCGCCCTTCGTCGCCCCCATTGTGCGCAGGATCGCGATGTCGCGGCTCTTGTTTTTCACCAGCATGATCAGCCCGGTGACGATGTTGAGCGCGGCGATCGCCACCAGGATCATCAGGATAAGGCGCATGACGTTGCGCTCCACGACCAGCGCGTCAGCAAGGCCCTGACTTTTTGCGCGCCAATCATAGATCGTCACGCTGGGCCCCAGGCGCGAGCGTAATTCCATCATCGCAGCCACGGTGCGATCGGGATTGCGCACGCGAATTTCCAGTTCATCTGCGCCATCTCCGCGTCCAAACAGGATCTGCGCCTGCTCGAGCGGCATATAAATCAAGGCGGAGTCGAACTCCGCCATGCCGACGCTGAAGACACCCCCAATGAGGAATGACTTGCGGCGCGGCGTCAGCCCGAAGGGCGTCGCAGCGCCCTGGGGTGAGAGGATGGAGATCGCCATGTTTTCCGCTGCCCCGAGCGAAGCAGCCAACCTGTCCCCCACCAGGATGCTGGGCGACTCCACGCCTTCAAAATTTTGGAAGCCGCCCCCGCCGCGGATTGAATCAGCCACAATGGAAAGCGCCTGCACGTCCTCGCGGCGCATGCCTCGCACAATGACACCCGCGGCCAATCCATCGGAGGTCGCCAGCGCCTGCGCATTGATCACGGGCGCGACATGCAGCACATCCGGCACGCCTCGCGCCAATGCGGCAAGCCGATCGATCTCCTCGGCCGGCATGTTGCGCACGTCCACATAGACATGCCCATTCACGCCCAAAATCCGCGACAGCAACGTTTCGCGGAAGCCGTTCATCACCGACATTGTGATGATGAGCGCCATCACCGCCAGCGTGATCGCCGTCACCGAAATTACTGAGATCAGCGCAACACCCCCGTGTTGGCGCTTGGCCCTCAGATAGCGCCCCGCGAGCATGCGCTCGAACAGGCCGAATGGCTGCGACCGCGATCCCATCAATAGGCCCGCGCGATCAGGATTTCTTCAACGGCAGGCTTGCCGCTGAAAATGCAGGCGCCGAAAGAACTGGGCTGGGCGAGCGGCGCGTTTCGGATGGTGAGCTTGAGCGCTTTTAGCCGCTCTCCGACCGCCTCAAGCTCAGCACCACTGGGGCGCGCCCACTGCACCCGCGCCCATCCTTTGAACTGGCTCTCTTTATCCTCACCGAAATAGCGTTCCAGGTCGGCAAAGGCCGCAAAGCCCTGCTGAATGTTGTTGTCGAGCCGCGCCTTGGCCTCGTTGAAGAGTTCTGCTTGCGTCGACTCCAGCAATGCTGCGGCTTGACTGACAAATTCGGTCCGAGCGAACGAGTGAGACTTGATCTTCTCTCCCTCGCGCAAGGCATTGCGCTTGATGAAGGTCACTTGGCCATTTGCGGCGTCACGCGGACCGATTTCGCAGATGATCGGCGCGCCCCGGCGCACCCAATCCCAGCGCTTATCGGCGGGCTTTGCGTCTTTGATATCGACATGGGCGCGTACAGGCGCGCCAAACGCGCTCAGTTCATTCAGTTCCGCCGCCAGCGCCGCACAATATGCCTTCAGATCGCTGTCCTCCGGCTTGCCGCGCAGCATCGGCACGATCACGATCTGACGCGGTGCCACCGCCGGCGGCGTGCGCAGGCCGTCATCGTCGCCGTGGGTCATGATCACGCCGCCGATCAGGCGCGTGGACACGCCCCATGATGTGGTATGCGCCAACGTCATGGCGCCTTCTTTGTCTTGGTAGCGGATATTCTGGGCTTCGGCGAAATGTGTGCCGAGATAGTGCGACGTGCCCGCCTGCAGCGCTTTGCCGTCCTGCATCATAGCTTCAATTGAATAGGTGCGGTCGGCGCCAGGAAAGCGTTCGTTCTCGGGTTTCTCGCCGGCAATCACCGGAAGCGCGAGGAAATCTTCGGCAAAGCTGCGATACATTTCCAGGATGGCGAGGGTTTCCTCCATCGCATCGGCCTTGTCGGCGTGCGCGGTGTGGCCTTCCTGCCAGAGAAACTCCGCCGTCCGTAGAAACATCCGCGTGCGCATTTCCCAGCGCATCACGTTCGCCCATTGGTTCAGCTTGAAGGGAAGGTCGCGGTAGGATTTGATCCAGCGGCTGAATGCGTCGCCAATAATGGTCTCCGACGTAGGACGGATGATCATCGGCTCAGCTAGCTCGGCCTCAGGATCTGGTTTCAGCGCCCCATCGATTGCCTTGAGCCGATGGTGGGTGACGACCGCCATCTCCTTGGCGAAGCCCTCTACGTGCTCTGCCTCTTTGGCGATGAAGCTGATCGGGATGAGCAACGGGAAATAGTAGTTGTCATGGCCGCTTTCCTTGATGCGGCGGTCGAGCTCACCCTGAAGCCTCTCCCATATGCCCATGCCCCACGGCCTGATGATCATGCATCCGCGCGTGGGCGACAGCTCCGCGAGGTCGGCCTCGCGGACGATGGCCTGGTACCATTCCGGGAAATCCTCGGCGCGCGTGATCTTGAGCGCATGCATAGGGCTGCTATCCTTTCAGGGCGGCCTGGATAGACTGAGCCGCGCGCGGCGGCAACGCGGCGAGATCACCCGCGCACATGCCAGAGATCGGCCGCGATCGCCCAGGCCACGAACAGCCACATAATCGCCGCGATCCCCGCCGCCCACAGCGCCTTCAGCCTCAAGCCATGGGCCTTGGGCGCCCCGCGCTCTGCGCCTGGGACGGTCTCCTCGCCGGCCTCGTGATGGCTCTGCGCCCCAATGGGCAGCACCATGAACAGCGCGAGCCACCAAAGGATGACATAGATGGCGATGCCAAGAATTGGGTTCATGCGTGCGCGGCCTTGGGCGTTTCCATGAGTTCAATCAAAACGCCGTTCGAGTTCTTGGGATGAACGAAAATGATCAGCGTGCCATGGGCGCCGATGCGCGGTTCATTCAGCACCGTGGCGCCCTTGGCCACCACCTCGTCCCGCGCGACGTATATGTCCGCCACCTCGAAGCATACATGGTGCTGGCCGCCCCTTGGGTTGCGCTCGAGGAAGTTAATGATCGGAGAATCCGCGCCCAGCGGTTCGATGAGTTCGATCTGGCTGTTTGCGACGTTCACGAACGCGAACCGCACGCCTTGCGCGGCCAGTTCGCGCGTCTGCGTCATCTCACTCTCGGGCACGCCGTAAAGGTCGCGATATGTCCGTTTGGCGTCCTCGATCGAGGGCACGGCAATGCCAACATGGTTCAAGCGTCCGATCATCGTTCTGCTCCAGCGCCAGTCTAGACACGCAGAACCGTGACGTCGACCAGCGGCCGCTTCTTCCAGAGCCGCTCGGCCGCCTTGCGCACCGCGCGCACGAGGCTGGCCTCGACCGCTTCATCGTCGCCACGCTCACCGTGGTTGAGCTTCATGAACGCTGCTTGCGCGGTGCGCTCCACATCCTCCAGCGCCAGCTCCATGTCCTCTTCATCGGGCATGCCCAGCCCGCGCACGGACGCGTTCGGCCCGGCCACAATGGCGTTTTTCCCGCTCAGCACGATGGCGATATTGACGGCGCCTTCGGCCGCCAGCCGTTTCCGGTCGCGGATGGCCTCACCCTCCGGCTCGATGATCACCGCGCCATCGACGTAAAGGCGGCCAGCGGGAACCTCATCGACAATCGCCGCCGGCCCAGGCGCCAACCGGATCATGTCGCCGTTCTTTGGACTCACAGTCTCGGGCACTTGCCATGACTGGGCCAGCTTCACGTGCTCACGGATATGGCGAAGCTCACCATGCACGGGCACAGCGATGCGCGGGCGCGCCCACTGATACATCTGCATGAGTTCGTCTCGCGCAGGATGGCCCGAGACGTGAATATGGTGCTCGTCATCGGCGGTGATCAGCTCTACGCCGCGGCTCAGGAACGCATCGTACAGCGAGTGGATCGCCATCTCGTTGCCCGGGATCACCCGAGACGAAAAAATCACGGTATCGCCCTGGCGAAGCGAGACATGCCGGTGCTCGCCCCGCGCAATGCGCGATAGCGCCGCCCGCGCCTCACCTTGACTGCCAGTGCAGAGGAACAGGACGTTCTCATCCGGAAGCCCTCCGGCCTCTTCCTCATCGATTACGTGCGGTGCATTTGCCAGCAACCCCACGCCTTTTGCGGCGTTGTAGATGCGCACCATCGAGCGGCCCACAAGGCAAGGCGTGCGCCCGGCCGCGCGCGCGGCCAGGAGGGCAGTTTCCACCCGCGCAACGTTAGAGGCGAAGGCCGTCACCGCGACGCGGCCCTTGCAGCGTTTGATGACCTCGGTGAGCTTGTCGCGCACATCTGCTTCGGACCCTGCCGTGCCCTCCACGAACACGTTCGTGCTGTCGCACACCATGGCGAGCACGCCCTCTTCAGCCATGGCCCGCAGCTTTGCCTCGTCTGTCGTTTCACCGATCAGGGGATCTGGGTCGATCTTCCAATCGCCGGTATGCCAGACGAGGCCAAGCGGCGTGCGGATCGCGAGCCCATTGGGCTCCGGGATCGAATGGGTCAATGTAACGAAATCGATCTCGAACGGCCCGAGCGTCAGGGCGCCTTTGAGCGGGATTTCGGTGAGCGGAACCTTTTCCAGCAGGTTGCGCTCTCTCAGCTTTTCGCGCACCAGCGCGGCGGTAAACGGGGTGGCGTACACCGGCGCCTTCAGCCGCGGCCACAGCCAGCCCAACGCGCCGATGTGATCTTCGTGCGCGTGCGTGAGTACGATGCCGAGAATGTTGTCGCGCTCGCCCTCCAGAAAGGCCGGATCAGGCAAAATGAGTTCGACACCAGGCGTTGCATCCTCGCGCCCAAAAGTGACCCCGATATCGACAATGATCCATTGGCGATCATCGGCAGGGCCATAGCCATAGGCGTTGAGGTTCATCCCGATCTCGCCCGAGCCGCCAAGCGGCAGGAATACGAGTTCGTCGCCGGACGCTGGCCGTTTCAAAGCTTGCCGCCGTTGCGGCGGAAGATCTCAAGCAGACCGCGAGATGTCAGGTCCTGATCGAAATGATCGATGCTTGGGAAAGCGCCTTCAAACAGAGAAGCCACTCCGCCCGTTGCGATCGTCTTCATCGGCTTGCCGTACTCGGCTCTAATGCGCCGGCAGAGCCCCTCGATCATCTCTATCGAACCCCAATAGATGCCCGATTGCATCGCGCTCACCGTATCCTTGCCGATCACCATGCCGGGATCGCGGATTTCAACGCGCGGCAAACGCGCGGCCGCATCGTGCAGGGCCTGCAGGGAAAGATTGATGCCTGGCAGGATCACGCCGCCTTCAAATGCGCCGTCGGCGCCGACAATGTCAAAGGTGGTCGCAGTGCCGCTGTCGATCACGATCGCCGGTCCGCCGTATTCCACAAAAGCGCCGACCGCGTTCACCAGCCTGTCTGCGCCCGCTTCGCGCGGCTTGTCGATGCGCACCTCAATGCCAAGCTTCAACCCGTCTTCGCCGATCACCATCGGCTCGGCGTTGATGTACCGCCGAGAGAGGTTGCGCAAATTGAACAGCGCCTGCGGCACGACAGTCGAGATTATGCAGGCCCTGATGTCCGCGAAGGAAAGCCCCGTCAGAGCCATGACCTGGTTGAGCCAAGGAGCATACTCGTCCGCCGTTCGGCTGGTGTCGGTCGATGCGCGCCATTGAGCTTTCCACGTCTGGCCGTCCCAGATCGCGAACTTGGTGTTGGTGTTGCCGACGTCGATGGCGAGGAGCATGGGAATCAAGCCGCTGTTGAGAGAAAAACATCGCCCGCCGCGATCAACCGCCGCTCGGCTGGCGTATCGAGCTCAAGTTCGCCGCGCGGACTCAGGCCGACGATCCGCCCATCCAGCGTCTCCTCCCCCTGCATGACGCGCGCGTCCTTGCCAAGACCGTACGCGCGCTGCAGCCAAGCCTGGCGCAGCGGCTCAAACCCATCGCTTTCTACGCGCGCGGCCCATCGCTCAAGGCGGGGACGCACTGCGGCAAGAAACGCTTCTGCATGGGGCGCCGGCGCATCCGGAGGCAACAGCGCACGCACGCTGGTGGCTGGTTGGTCGATGGCCTCGGGGGCGTGCACAAGGTTGACGCCAAAGGCCAACGCCACCCAAGTCTTTGTTCCATACGGACCTGAATCAAGCATGATGCCGGCCGCCTTGGCACCGTCGATGAATACATCATTGGGCCATTTCAGCATAGCGCTGCCAGCGCCCAGGATCGCATCGATGCTCTCTGCGATGGCGACGCCCGCGGCAAAACCGAGCAACGCAATTGTCTGCGGCGGCGCGTCTGTCGCGAACAGATAGGTCGCCATCAGATTGCCTTCCAGCGAGGCCCAACTGCGTCCTCGCCGCCCCCGCCCCGCCGTCTGACGGCGCGCTACCAGCCATTCAGGGCCGGCCTGCCCGCGCTCGGCGCGGCGGCGCGCCTCCAGGATGGTGGAGTCGATCTCGCCAAAGATTTCGACAGGCGCACGGCCGTCGATCATCCTGCCTGCTCTCTCAAAAACTCATCCGCACGGCTGTTTCCGCCCAGCCTTCAATCGCGCCAAGCAGCAACACCAGGACGGGGAAGGTCAGGGCCGCCGCGGCGGTCGCTGTCAACATGACCACACCGCTGGGCGCCTGCAACGGGGCGGCCGGCGCCGCAAACCAGATCGAGGCCAAGAGCCTCAAATAATACGCCGCCGCCACCACCGCTGCGACGCCGCCTACAATGGCCAGCCACATGAGGCCGCCGTCGATGGCGCTGGTGAACACCGCCAACTTCCCAATGAACCCGGCAAACGGGGGGATGCCGGCCACCGAGAAGAGCAGCATCGTGAACAGCGCCGCCATCCACGGCCGCTTCTGCGCAAGCCCCGCAAGATCGTCGATCGTCTCTGCCGCCGCGCCCTCGCGGCGCATCGCCAGGATCAGCGCGAACACGCCGATCGTAGCGGGCAGATAGAGGGTCAAATAGAGCAGCGCCGATGAGGGCCCCTGTTCCGTCCCGCTCGCAAGCCCCATCAGGGCAAAGCCCATATTTCCGATCGACGAATAGGCCATCAGCCGCTTGAGATTGGTCTGCACCAATGCCGCCAGCGAACCCCAAACCATCGAGATCGCTGCAAGGGCCGCCACCACTTGCTGCCACTGCTCGCTCGCGTGCGCAAACGGCTCGTAGAGCACGCGCGCCATCAACGCCACGGCCGCTGCCTTTGGCGCGGCCGCAAAGAATGCTGTCACCGGCGTTGGCGCGCCCTCGTACACATCTGGCGTCCACATGTGGAATGGCGCCGCCGACATCTTGAAGCCAAGCGCGCACAGCATCAGCACCAGGCCGAAAATGAGCCCGACGCCGCCGGCCCCTTCATGAACGGCTGCGCCGATGGCGTCGAAATGTATCGAGCCTGTAAAGCCATAGACGTAGGAGGATCCAAACAGCAGCAACCCCGACGAGATCGCGCTCAAGACAAAATACTTCAGGCCAGCCTCTGACGAGCGCGCATCGTCGCGCCGCCACGCCGCCAGCACGTAAGCCGCCAGACTTTGCAGTTCGACGCCGACATAAAGGCTGATCAGGTCCTGCGCCGACACCATGACGAACATGCCAAGCACGGCCAGCGTCACCAGCAACGGGAATTCGAAGCGCTGTTCGCGCGTTGCCGTGAAATGGTCGGCGCCAAGCGCCAAAGTCGCCGCCCCCGCAAGCGCGATCAGCACTTTGGCAAACGCACCAACCCCATCCGCGACCATGGCGCCTTGGAAGATGCTCACCGGCGCCACCGGGCCCGACGTCGCCGCCAATATGCCCGCGCCTGCAATCACGGCAACGCCGGCAAGACACAGGAAGCCAAACGCACGATCCTTCCCCCAGGCGCCCACGATCGCGCCCGCAAGCGCAAAGCCGGCCAGCAACAGTTCGGGTTGGGCAAATGACAGGCTGTGCGCCAGATCGGCCGCGGGGTTCATGGGCCAGCTCCCGCGAAGGCGGCGACGACAGCGCGCGCTGAGTTCTGAGTGAAGTCGAGCACGTAAGCGGGCGCCAGGCCCATCAGCAATGTCGCAACGATGAGCGGAACGAACGTAACCCACTCCCGCGCATTGAGGTCAGTGATGGCGTCGAGCTTGGGGTTTTCAATCACCCCGAACGCCACCTTGCGGTAGAGCGTCAATGCGTAGGCCGCCGAGAAAATAACGCCCAGCGCAGCCACCGCGGCCACCCAGGCGTTGACCTGGAAGGCGCCCACCATGGTCAAGATTTCTCCGGGGAAACCGCTCGTGCCCGGAAGCCCCACATTGCCCATCGTGAAAAGCATGAACACGGCCGCGTACACTGGCATGCGGTTCACGAGGCCGCCATAGAAAGCAATCTCGCGGGTATGCATGCGATCGTAAACAACACCCACACACAAAAACAGCGCGCCTGAAATGACGCCATGCGAGAGCATCTGGAAGATTGCGCCCTGCACGCCTTGCTCGTTGCCCGAGAAGATCCCCATGGTCACGAAGCCCATGTGCGCAACAGAAGAGTACGCGATTAGCTTCTTCATATCGAGCTGGCGGAACGCCACCAGCGACGCCCACACGATCGCGATCACCGAAAGCGCGAACACAAAATATTTGAAATAGTGCGAGGCCTCAGGGAACATCGGCAACGAGAAGCGCAGGAAGCCGTAGCCCCCCATCTTCAACAGGATCGCCGCCAGCACCACTGACGCAGCCGTCGGCGCCTCCACGTGCGCATCCGGCAGCCAAGTGTGCACCGGCCACATCGGCATTTTCACGGCAAACGAGGCGAAGAACGCCAGCCATAGCCATATCTGCAGGTTTGGATCGAAACCTGTCTGGGCGGCGTAGGCCGTGAGCGCGGGAATATTGCTGGTGCCGGCGATTGAGATCATCACCACGATCGCCACCAGCATCAGCAGCGAGCCCAAGAGCGTGTAGAGGAAAAATTTGAAGGCCGCATAGACGCGCCGCTCGCCACCCCACACGCCGATGAGAATGAACATCGGGATGAGGCCACCCTCGAAGAAGATGTAAAAAAGAACGATGTCCTGCGCACAGAACACGCCGATCATGAGCGTCTCGAGCAACAGGAAGAGCACCATATAGCTGGAAACCTGCTTCTCGATGACCCAACTCGCCAAGATGCAGAGCGGCATCAAGAAAGTCGTCAGCATGATGAGCGACATCGCCAGCGTATCGACGCCCATCGCGTAGGAGAGCCCAAACGCCCAGGGATGGTTCTCCGTCAGCTGGTAGTCAGGATTTCCCGGATCGAACACGCTGAACGCGAAAAGCGAAGCGACGAAGGTGACGATCGTCACCAAAAGCGCGAGCAGCTTGACGCCGTTGTCATAGCCCTGGTTCACCCCCCCCAGCGACGCCCGCGACAAAAGGATAAGCGCGGCCCCAGCTGCGGGCAGAAAGGTTACGATCGAAAGGAGTGGCCATCCGGCCAGCAGCTCGCTCATCGCCCGCCTCCGAGGCCGGCGAAGATCGCATAGGCGCCAAACGCAACCGCCGCGATCAGCATCAGAAAGCTGTAATGATAAACAAAGCCAGTCTGCAGACGACGCAGGTTCCGAGATACAAAGCGCGAGCTGGCCGCGACGCCATCGGGCCCGAGGCCGTCAATGGCTTTCTGATCGCCCCACTTCCAGAAGATGTCCCCCAGCGCACGCGCGCCCTTCACGAAGATGAAGTCGTAAATCTCGTCGAAGAACCATTTGTTGTAGAGGAACGACCAAAGCGGCCCCTTCGCCATCGCCTTGGGAGCGGCCGGCGCCAGCAGATAGAAGATCACGGCCAAAACAAACCCGGAAATTGTCACAACGAGAGGCGCCCAGATCACCCAGGCCGGGAATTCGTGGTGGGCGCCGTGCGCCAGCGGCATGGTCTCGCGCCAGAACACGCCCGCGTATTCGCCTATAAAGAACGGCGCAAACAGCACACCCGCGCCAACCGCGCCAACCGCCAGCACGAGCAATGGCGCTAGCATCACCCAGGGAGATTCGTGCGCCGGCGCTACACCCCCCGCAGGCTTGTGGTGGCCATGGGCGTGCCCGGCCGCATCACCATGATGGTGCGCATCTGGATTGCCGCGATACTTGCCCTCGAACGTCATGAACGCCAGGCGCCAAGAGTAGAAGCTCGTCAGCAGCGCCGCGCTCACGCCGCACCAGAACGCGAACTGCGCGCCAATTCCGTTAGAACCGTAGGCCGCCTCGATGATCGCGTCCTTGGAATAGAATCCGGCAAAACCGCCCAAGCCAGGAACGCCAAACCCGATCAGTGCCAACGTACCAATCGTCATCATCGCCCAGGTGACGGGCATCGGCCGGCGCACACCGCCCATGTAGCGCATGTCCTGCTCGTGGTGCAGGCCATGGATCACCGAGCCGGCGCCGAGGAACAACAACGCCTTGAAGAAAGCGTGCGTAAACAAATGGAACATGGCCGCGTTGTAGGCGCCCACGCCGGCGGCGAAGAACATGTAGCCGAGCTGCGAGCAGGTCGAGTACGCCACCACGCGCTTGATGTCATTCTGCGCCAGCCCCACCGTGGCGGCAAACAGCGCCGTCGTCGCCCCTATGATCGTCACGAAACCCGAAGCCAGCGGCGCCATATGGTAGAGTTCGCCACAACGGCTGACCATGAACACGCCCGCCGTCACCATGGTGGCCGCGTGGATAAGCGCGGAAACCGGCGTCGGGCCTTCCATCGCGTCCGGCAACCACACGTGCAGGAAGAATTGCGCCGACTTGCCCATCGCGCCAATGAACAGAAGGAACGACACCACTTCCACGGCCCGGAACTGCACGTCCCCGACCCCCAGCATCAGGTTTGGATGCGCGGCCGCAGCGTGGAACACCTCGTCGAACTGGATCGAGCCATAGCAGAAGAACGCCGCCATGATCCCAAGCGCAAAACCAAAATCCCCGACCCGGTTGGTGACGAAAGCTTTGATCGCGGCGTCATTGGCGGAGCGTTTATGAAACCAGAACCCGATCAGCAGATAGGACGCCACGCCAACGCCCTCCCAGCCGAAGAAGAGTTGCAGGAAGTCGTTGGCCGTCACCAGCGCCAGCATCGAGAAGGTGAAAAACGAAAGGTAGGAGAAGAACCGCGCCCGGTGCGGGTCTTCGGCCATGTAACCCCACGAATACACGTGAACCAGGAAACTCACTGTGTTCACGACCACCAGCATCACTGCCGAAAGCGTGTCGATGCGCACGCTCCACGTCGATGAGAAACCGGCGACATCGATAAAGCGGAACAATTCGAGCGTCCGCGCGTGGCCTTCGCCCCATACAAAATCAATGAAGATCGGCCATGACAGCGCCAATGACAGGCCGACGGCGCCCGTCGTCACAATCATTGCGAGACGGTCGCCGACATAACGCTGCAACAGGCCCGCAAACGCCGCCGCCATAAGCGGCCCGATCACGATCAGGGCTTCGGTTGAAAGCTCCACCGCGTCAGCCCCTCATCTGATTGATGTCTTCGACGGCGATATTGCCGCGATTACGGAAGTAGGTGACCAGGATCGCCAACCCAACCGCCGCCTCGGCGGCAGCGACCGTCAACACCAGCATCGCAAAAATCTGCCCCTGCAGATTTTGCAGGAACGCCGAAAACGCCACGAGGTTGATGTTCACGGAGAGGAGCACCAGCTCGATCGACATTAGGATGATGATCACGTTCTTTCGATTCACGAAAATGCCGAACACGCCAATCGTAAAGAGGATGGCCGCCACGATCAGGTAGTGGAACAATGTGATCTGCATCGCAGCCGCCCTTAACCCAGACCCTGGCCAGGACGGATGTCCTTCAGCTCTACGCCCTCGGACCGCTTGCGTCCCACCTGAGCGGCAATGTCCTGCTTCTTCACGCCGGGGCGCTGTCGCAGCGTCAGCACGATGGCGCCTATCATGGCTACGAGCAGCACCAACCCGGCCAATTGAAACGCCAGTAGATAGTCAGTGTAGAGCACGCGCCCTATGGCTTCTGCATTGGTGATCTCTCCAGCCGCAGCTGGTGACAGCGCAATCGGCGCCCCCCGCGCCGACATCGCTGCGCTCGCCACGAGAACCAGTTCCGAAAGCAGCGCCAGCGCGACAAGTGCGCCCGCAGGCAAATAGGAAAGGAATCCCTGCCGGAGCTCGGCGAAATCCACGTCCAACATCATGACGACGAACAGGAACAAGACGGCGACGGCGCCCACATAGACCACCACCAGCAGCATCGCGAGGAATTCGGCGCCCAAAAGCACGAACAGACCCGCTGCCGTGAAGAACGTCAGGATCAGAAACAGCACGGAGTGCACGGGATTGCGCGCCGCGATCACCGCGAACGCGGAGATCACCGCCACCGCGGCCAAAGCATAGAAGGCGATTGCCGCCAGCATCCGTTCCGTTCTCCAACACCGGCCGCTGGCGCTTCGCGCAGGCAGCCCCCAAAGACGCGCCCTACCGGTAGCGCGCGTCCAGCTCCAAATTCTTCGCGATCTCGCGCTCCCAGCGATCGCCGTTCGCGAGCAACCGTTCCTTGTCGTAGTAGAGTTCCTCGCGCGTTTCGGTGGCGAACTCGAAATTCGGCCCCTCCACGATCGCATCCACGGGGCAGGCCTCCTGGCAGAACCCGCAATAGATGCATTTCACCATGTCGATGTCGTAGCGCGTGGTGCGGCGCGAACCGTCCTCCCGCGGTTCAGCTTCGATGGTGATGGCCTGGGCCGGGCAGATCGCTTCGCACAATTTGCAGGCAATGCAGCGTTCTTCGCCATTGGCGTAGCGGCGCAGCGCATGCTCACCGCGGAACCGTGGGGAAAGCGGGTTCTTCTCGAACGGATAATTCACCGTCGCCTTGCGGGTGAAGAAATATTTCATGCCCAGCGCAAAGCCGCCCAGCATGTCGAGCATCAAGGCGCCTTTGGCCGCTTGCAGGAGGCGGTTCATTGCGCGCGCTCGGCGCACCGGTAGCTGCGATAGGCGAACCCATCGAACCCCGTTTCCTGGCTTATGAACTCCGCCTGGGCGCTCGGGCAGTGACCGTTGGCTTTCGCGTCCGCTTCCTCGGCGCTTTGCACGGAGGCGTCATAACGCACATCGAAGGCGCCGCCCTCACGCTGAACGATTTGCGGCAGCGTGGTCGCGCAGGCGCCGAGCGCGGCCAAGGCGGCGAGCAACAACATCTTCATGAGGCCCCTCCAGCGGCGGCCGCTGAGGCGGGCGCAAGGAAGGTGACGTAGTAGGCAATCGCCGCCACCGCCGCGAGTGAAGTTGGCAGAAAAATCTTCCAGCCGAGCCGCATCAACTGGTCGTAGCGATAACGCGGCACGATCGCCTTCACCATCGCGAAGAAGAAGAATACCACCCACATCTTCACGCCCAGGACGACAAACCCAAGCACCGGGTCATCAACCGGCCCCCAAGGCGCGTGCCACCCCCCCAGGAACAGAATGTTGATCATCGCGCACATGAGCACGATGTTCAGATATTCCCCGATCATGAACAGCAGATAGGGCGTCGAGCTGTATTCAACCTGATAGCCCGCCACCAATTCCGATTCCGCTTCCGGAAGATCGAAGGGGGGACGGTTGGTTTCCGCGAGCGCCGAGACAAAGAACATCACCAGCATCGCCGCCATCACGACGCCGACCAGGATGTTGCTCGGGAATTCCGCAAAGTTGAACAGCCGGAACCCGTGCCACATCCATATGCCGCCACGCTGCGCCTCAACGATGGCGGAGAGATTGAGAGATCCCACAAGCAGCAACACAGTGATGATGATGAAGCCGATTGAGACTTCGTAGCTCACCATCTGCGCAGCGGAGCGAAGTCCGCCCAGGAACGGGTATTTCGAATTGGACGCCCAGCCGCCCATGATGATGCCGTAGACGCCGAGCGAGGAGATCGCAAAGAGATAGAGAATGCCGACATTAAGGTCAGCGATCACCACGTTATTGGCAAACGGCACCACCGCCCAGCCAATAAAGGCCAGCACAAACGTGATCAGAGGCGCCAGGATAAACACCGTCTTGTTGGCGCCCGCCGGGATGACGATTTCCTTGAACACGAACTTGAAGAAGTCGGCAAAGCTCTGCAGCAAGCCGAACGGCCCCACCACGTTCGGGCCCTTGCGCAGCTGCACGGCCGCCCAGACTTTGCGGTCGAACAGCAGGATAAACGCCAGCGTCAGCAGAAGGTAGATCATGATGGCGAGCACTTGGCCCGTCTTCATCAATCCCCATTCGACCTCTGCGGGCCAATTGACGAACGGAATGTAGTCGCCGCCGGGGTTCATTCCGCCGCCACCCTTTCCGCACCCGCACGCAAGCGCGAACACTCGGCCATCGTGCGCGACGCGCGCGCGATTGGATTTGTCAGGTAGAAGTCGCTCACGGGCGAACGGAACGGCGCCCCCAGCAGCGGGCCCTCGGCGCCGATAGCGCCCGCGTCAAAGCCCGTAGCGTCGGCGGCGCCCGGCGCATAATCGACGTGCCCGAACGTGGGATGATCGGCGACCATCTTCGCGCGCAGTGCGCCCAGGCTGTCATAGGGCAGAGTCTTGCCGACCACGCCCGACAGGGCGCGTAGAATTGCCCAGTCTTCCTTGGCGTCCCCCTTCGGGAATGTCGCGCGGCGGCCGTACTGGACGCGGCCCTCGGTATTGACCCAGGTCGCGTCTTTCTCTGTGTAGGCCGCCCCGGGCAGGATGATATCGGCGCGATGGGCGCCCCGATCGCCGTGCGAGCCTATGTAGATCACCGCACCAGCCTCCGGCAGCGGCGCCTCATCGACGCCAAGCAGCAGTAGCGTCTCAAGCCCGCCGCTCAGCATTTCGCGCGCGCTCTTGCCGCCTTCTCCGGGAAGGAAACCGAGATCGAGCCCGCCAACGCGCGATGCAGCGGCGTGCAGAATGTTGAACGCGTTCCAGCCCTCTTTCGAAGCGCCAGCCGCTAGCTTGCCCGCCGCGCGCAGAACGGCTGCGCCATCGTCGCGCGCAAGCGCCCCGGCCCCCACGACCACCATCGGCCGCTGTGCCCCGTTCAGCACATCCGCAAACGGCCCGAGGTCGCTCAGCGATTGCGGACCCGCGCCAATATGGGTGTAACGATAGGTCAAGTCCGCGGCTTCGCCGATGACGCCGATCTCCGCCCCGCGCAGCCACGCCTTGCGGATGCGTGCGTTCAACACAGGCGCCTCGAGACGCGGATTGGTTCCAACGAGCAGAATGGCGTCGGCCTCGTCGAGACCGGCAACGGTGGTGTTGAAGAGATAGCCCTGCCGCGGAGCGCCTGAAATCTGTGCGCCGTCGGCGCGGCAATCGGTATTGGGCGAGCCAAGCGCGCGGAACAGGTCCAGCGCCGCCTTCATGCTCTCCGCGCACGCCAGGTCGCCGGCGATGGCGCCAATCTTCTTTCCATCGCGCGAGAGCGCTTTCGCCGCCGCATCCAGCGCCTCGCCCCAAGTGGCGGCGCGCAACCTGCCGTTCTCGCGAACGTAAGGTGTATCCAAGCGCTGTCGGCTGAGACCATCCTCGGCGTAGCGCGCCTTGTCCGAGATCCATTCTTCGTTGATTTCGTCATTCACGCGCGGCAACACACGCAGCACCGCATCGCCGCGCGCATCAACGCGAATATTGCTGCCCAGCGCATCCATAACGTCGATGGTTTCGGTCTTGGACAGCTCCCAGGGCCGCGCGTTGAAGGCGTATGGCTTGGAGGTGAGAGCGCCCACCGGGCAAAGATCGATCACGTTGGCCGAAAGCTCGCTCGAAAGCGCCGCTTCCAGATACGTGGTGATCTCCATGTCCTCGCCGCGCCCCGTCGCGCCCAATTCAGGCACGCCCGCCACCTCGGTTACGAAGCGGACACAGCGTGTGCACTGAATGCAGCGCGTCATCACCGTCTTGACCAGCGGGCCCATGAATTTCTCTTCAACGGCCCGCTTGTTCTCGTCGAAGCGTGAACCACCACGCCCATAGGCCACCGATTGATCCTGCAGGTCGCATTCCCCGCCCTGATCGCAGATCGGACAATCGAGCGGGTGATTGATCAGAAGGAACTCCATCACGCCCTGACGCGCCTTTTTCACAGTCGCGCTCTTGGTGATGAGTTCATTGAGCATGTCGTCGCGTGGCGGCGGCAGGTCCTTCACCTGCTGGGCGCAGGACGCGACAGGCTTGGGGCCGGCTCTGCCGCCGACCTTCACTTCGATCAGGCACATGCGGCAATTGCCAGCGATCGACAGGCGCTCGTGGTAACAAAAGCGCGGAATCTCAGCGCCTGCAGCTTCGCACGCCTGCAGCAAGGTCCGTTCAGGAGGGACGTCGACTTCGACACCGTCGACGAGGATTTTGGTCATGAGTCTGGCCGCTTTCGCGCCACGCGCATGGACGATTTATTGCGTCGCCGCAAGAGGGCCAAAGGCCCCTTGCGCCAATGCTTTGGCGGTCCCACGCCGCCTGCGTGCGGCACACCGAGCGATGTCGTCCGGAATGGCGCGAACCCAGCAGCCGCCAACGCGCTAGAGATTCACTTAAGTAACGGAAAATCTGTCACATTTTTACTCACACCCGTGTGAGCGCGCCGTCACCCACAACAGTTATCCACTCCCGCACACGCCATGACGTCACCACGCCTCCGCTGACGTAAGGGTCTGCGCGCGCAAAAGCCTCCGCGACATCTGCCGTTTCAGCCTTGAACAACAGGAGCCCAAACGGGGGCATATCGCTCGGAACCGCGCCACCGAGCACCAAATCTCCGCGCGCGCTTGACGCCCGCGCCAGCTCAATGTGCGCTGTCCTGAATGCGGCGCGCCGCTCCAAATAGTCGGGCGCGTAATCATAGATCAGCAGGAAGTGCTTCATCGCATCTGCCTAGCCGGGGCGAAGCGTCGCGAGCAAGCGCTCTCCCTTCCTCACCTGAACCAGCCGGGGTCCAAAACTCAGGTTGCGGCCACTAGCGACACGCACCAGCCGATCCAGCGGCAGCGCATCAACGTCCTCGCGCGGGCGTGAGACGAATAATTCGGCGAACAAAAGGCCCTCCGCCTCAAGCCCTGTTGGATCAAGCCCTTTGCCTCGAACGATGTCGAGAACCTGGCTGGCTTCCTCCTCATCTTGAAAGCGCCGCTGCACAAAAGCGGCCGAACTCAGCTTTTCAGTGACGAGGCCATCCTTGGCCAGCCGGTCCGCGATTGGCTGGTAGTCAAACATGCGCAGGCAGAAGGAAATCACCCAGGGCGTGCGCCCAGCCGCCCTAAGCAAGGTGTCAAAGGTCTTCTCCGTCACATAACCCACCGCGCCGGTGGAGATGATCATATCAACGTCGCTCAGGCGCCGCGCCACAGCCGGCGGCGCGCCTGCTTCAAGATCATGGACGACGCCCTCGTCGGCCAATCCAACCTCAACGGCATAGTCAACCGCCGCCTGGGAAACGTCCGCAGCGATAATCCGTTCGTCCTGAATGCGCGGCCAAGACTTGTAGTAGTTCCTGTCCAGCTCGCGCACCTGCGCAGAGCTCAACGCCATCATCTCACGACGCGCATATCGCCGGCGCAGCATGTCCACGCTGATCGGATAGCGCAGCAGCGCTGCGTTGAATGCCGTAGGACGATCCGAGATCGAGTATGGTGGCAGGCCTGCCGCGCGACCTGCGAAATGCGGCCAATGCTTGCCGGAATATCGGCTTGGCCAAATCGGGGATGGCGTAATCCAGCGATCCAAGCACGGAAAAATAGCTGCGCGGATCTTCTTGCGAATAGAGGTTGTCGAACGACGCCTTGGCGTCGTTGGGATCATTGTTCATTGTTTCACTCCGAGCGGGCGACGCAATCCAACGGGAAATGACATCGCACGGGGCGGGCGCGCCCTCGTGTTACGCCCATGGCCTCCTATGAATGGATGCGCGGGAGGGTAACCTCTCCGCTGCGGCGGTGCAAATGCGCCCGCCTATTCCGCTGCCACCATGCGCACTTGATGAACGCCCTTTGCGGCGCGGTAACGATCGATGCGCTGCTCAATTTCGCCGCGGAAACAGCGGATCAGCCCTTGGATTGGCCACGCCGCCGCATCGCCCAGCGCGCAAATGGTGTGGCCCTCCACTTGACCGGCAACGTCAAGCAGCAGATCGATTTCGCTGTGATCAGCCTCGCCCTTCACCATCCGCTCGAGCACGCGCCACATCCAGCCGGTGCCTTCGCGGCATGGCGTGCATTGGCCGCAGCTTTCATGCTTGTAGAAATAGGCAAGCCGCGCAATCGCGCGGATCATATCCGTGGACTGATCCATCACGATCACTGCCGCGGTGCCCAGGCCGGAACGATGCGGGGCCGCCGATAGCGAGTCGAAGTCCATCAACATGGTTTCGGACTCTTCGGCGTTGATCATGCGCACCGACGATCCTCCCGGGATCACCGCTTTCAAATTGCCCCAGCCGCCGCGCACGCCACCGCAATGCTCTTCGATCAGCTGCTTGAGCGGAATGCCCATCGCTTCTTCCACATTGCAGGGCTTGTTCACGTGGCCAGAAATGCAGAACACTTTCGTGCCGGTATTGTTGGGACGGCCGATGCCGGCGAACCACTTGGCGCCGCGCCGCAGGATGGTCGGCGCCACCGCGATCGATTCAACATTGTTGACGGTGGTGGGGCAGCCATAGAGGCCAACATTTGCAGGGAACGGCGGCTTGAGGCGCGGCTGGCCCTTTTTGCCTTCAAGGCTTTCAAGCAGCGCGGTTTCTTCGCCGCAGATGTAAGCGCCGGCCCCGTGGTGCATGTAGAGATCAAAGTCCCAGCCATGCAAGTTGTTCTTGCCGATCAGCTTGGCTTCGTAGGCTTCACGGATTGCGCGCTCCATCGCCTCGCGCTCAGCCACGTATTCACCGCGGATGTAAATGTAGCAGGCGTGCGCCGACATAGCGAAACTCGCCACCAGGCAACCTTCGATCAGCAGATGCGGATCGTGGCGCATGATGTCGCGATCTTTGCAGGTGCCCGGCTCGGACTCGTCGGCGTTGACCACGAGATAGTGCGGGCGATCCTTCACCTCTTTGGGCATGAACGACCATTTGAGCCCTGTCGGGAAACCCGCGCCGCCGCGCCCGCGCAGGCCGCTTTCCTTCACTTGCGCGATAATCCAATCGCGCCCAGCGTCGAGCATGTCCTTGGTGCCGTTCCACGCGCCGCGCTTCTTGGCGCTCTCCAGATCGGCGCCGTGAACGCCGTAGAGATTGAGGAAAATGCGATCCGTGTCAGCGAGCATCAGCGTCTCGATCCCATAGTCATAAACAGACGAAGCCCGAACCAAAGGGCGCCAACAGCGGGCCCCGCGACGTAGCCGCTGGCCAGCGGATGCCCCACCGCCAGCGCCATGTAAACCGCAACACCGGCAAAGCCCGCCGCCAGCACGCCGTAGAGCCACGCGCCGAGGGCGCGGCGCGACCCGCTGAAGGCCTGAGGATCAAACGGCAGGCGACCCTTCACGCGCGGCAGATCTTGCGGGGGCGAAGGCGGCGTCACGCCTTCTCCGGCAATCCGGGCAGCGGCGTCTTCTTCGCCAGCGAGCCGTCATAGAGGGTGGGGTCCGTCAAGACACGCCCGCCACCTTCCGGCGCCGACGTCTGCCGACCGACAGCAGAACCTGGCGTCACATTTTCCCCGCGCTCCAACTTGTCCATCAGCGCCTCTAACGCCTCCGGCGTAAGGTCCTCATGATAGTAGTCATCAATCGCCACGACGGGCGCGTTCACGCAAGCGCCCAAGCATTCCATCTCTTCCCACGAGAACCGACCGTCTGCACTTGGCGTGTGCGCCTCGCCGATACGGCGCTTGCACACCGCCTTGAGCTCGTCGGCGCCGCGCAACATGCAGGGCGTGGTTCCGCACACCTGCAGATGGTGGCGCCCGACAGGGTGCAGGTGAAACATCGTGTAGAACGTGGCCACTTCGAGCACCCGGATCGCCGGCATTTCCAGCAACTGGGCAATCGCCTGGATCGCTGGCTCGCTCACCCAGCCTTCCTGCTTCTGCACGAGCCACATGATCGGGATCACAGCCGATTGCTTCCGCTCCGGTGGATACTTGGCCATCCACCAGTGCGCCTGCTCCATTGTGCCGGGCTTGAAATCGAAGCCGTCGGGCTGTTCAGCGGCAAGTCTTCGAACGCTCATTGTGCTCTCACGTCTGGATAATCGGCCGTCATGACCGCGACCCCGAAAGGCGCTCATGCGCCAATTCAATCCGAACTCGCGCCAGATCGCGCAACAGCGGCCCTGTCAACGGCGCCATCCTCATGATGGTCACGACAACCACGCCCGCCGCGACCGCCAGCAAGACGTCAAACCCCGGCCAAATCGGCGCGCCCAGCAGAAACAACAATACAAACGGGATCGGCAACATGAACGCGGCGGCCTGCACTGTCAGCGCCAGCAGGTAGCGCTTGGTTCCGCCCGGATAACGTGCGCGAACCTTGGGGCGCATGAAATAGCTCGCGGCAACAGCCAGCGCCACGGCAATGACAACCCAGCCTAGCATTGCCGTCAGCAGCGATTGAGCGGTGATGACGTTCATGCAGACGCCGTCCTCTCTTCGATCGCGTCCAGCTTGGCCAGCGCCTTTTCTGCATCGTCGCGTGCCTTCAGTAGAGAAGCCCGGCGGTACGCACGCAGATAAGTCTTGAGAACCGGCGCTTTCAACAGCGCTCCGCGCCGAATCACGACCAGCAGCAGCAGCGCCGGCAAGAACGAAAGCGACTGCGAGGCTGGCCCCCCAGGCATGTCGATGCCGCGGAACTCCATATAACCCATGCGCAACGGCACAACCACAAAGCCGATCAGAAGACCGATCGTCAGCCCCTGAATGGCGGCGCCGATCCGTACGCGCGCCGGATGGTGCTCAACGTGCTCTGGTTTGAAAGCAAGGAATGCGTGCAACACAAACGCCGCCGCGATCACGAGCGCCACAATGCCCTCGATCCACAACATCATCGGCGCATGTTCGCCCGTCACCGGTCGATCTCACCGAACACAATATCGAGCGAACCCAGGACGGCAGAAACATCGGCCAGCATGTGGCCCTTGCAGAGATAGTCCATCGCCGACAGGTGCGGGAAACCCGGCGCGCGGATTTTCAGCCGGTACGGCTTGTTGCCGCCATCGGCCACCAGATAGACGCCGAACTCGCCCTTCGGCGCTTCCACCGCTGCGTAAGTTTCACCCGCCGGCACATGATAGCCCTCAGTGTAGAGCTTAAAGTGATGGATAAGCGCTTCCATCGATTGCTTCATTTCGCCCCGGCGCGGCGGCGCATACTTGGAATTCTCTGGCAGCACAGGGCCGGGCGTCGACTTCAGCAAGCGGATGCATTGCTGGATGATCTTGGTGGACTCGTACATTTCCTCGACCCGGCAGAGATAGCGGTCGTAACAATCGCCGTTCTTGCCAAGTGGAATTTTGAAATCGAGTTCGTTGTAGATCTCGTAGGGCTGGCTGCGGCGCAAGTCCCAGGCAAGGCCCGAGCCGCGCACCATCACGCCGGAGAACCCCCACTTGAGCGCATCCTCTTGCGTCACGACGCCGATATCGACGTTGCGCTGCTTGAAAATGCGATTGCCGGTCAGCAGCCCCTCGATGTCACGCACCTTGCCGGGAAACTGCTCACACCAATCTGCAATGTCGTCGATCAGCTGCGGGGGCAAATCCTGGTGCACACCGCCGGCGCGAAAGTACGCCGCGTGCATTCGCGAGCCGCACGCGCGCTCATAGAACACCATGAGCTTTTCGCGCTCTTCGAAGCCCCAGACCGGTGGCGTCAGGGCGCCGACGTCCAACGCCTGCGTCGTCACGTTCAGCAGATGGTTGAGGATGCGCCCGATCTCGCAATAGAGCACGCGGATGATCGACGCCCTGCGCGGCACGTCGATCCCCGCCAGCTTTTCAATGGCCAGGCAGAACGCGTGCTCCTGGTTCATCGGCGCGACGTAGTCGAGCCGGTCGAAATACGGCAACGCCTGCAGATAGGTCTTGTACTCGATTAGCTTTTCGGTGCCGCGGTGGAGAAGGCCGATATGAGGATCGACCCGCTCGACAATCTCGCCGTCCATCTCCAGCACCAAGCGTAGCACGCCGTGCGCGGCCGGGTGCTGCGGTCCGAAATTGATCGTGAACGTCCGCTTCTCTTCGAGCGGTGCGTTGGAGAGATCGTCAGCCATTGGCCTTCTCATCGCCTGGCAGCGTCATGCCCTCCCACGGAGAGAGGAAATCGAAATTGCGGAACGCCTGCGTCAGTTTCACCGGCTCGTACACAACGCGCTGTTGCTCTGCGTCGTAGCGCACCTCGACATGGCCCGAGAGCGGAAAGTCCTTGCGCAGCGGGTGGCCTTGGAAACCGTAGTCCGTCAGCAACCGGCGCAAATCCGGGTGATTTGCGAACAAGATGCCGTACATGTCGAACGCCTCGCGCTCGAACCAGTCCGCGCAGGGATACACGCCCGCCACACTCGGCACGGGCGTTTCTTCGTCGGTCTCGAGCTTGACCCGCACCCGTTGGTTCAGGTGCATGGAAAGCAGGTGGTACACGACATCAAACCGCTTGCCGCGCTCAGGATAATCTGCGCCGCAAATGTCGATCAGGGTGGTGAAGCGGCAGCGCGGGTCGTCGCGCAGGAAGGTCAGCAGCGAGACGATCCCGTCGGCCTTGGCCGCGATCGTCAATTCCTCGTGCGCCACGGCGTGATCCAGCGCCGCGCCCGGTTGGGCGGCGACGATATGAGCGCCGAGGTCATCCAACGCACTCATCGCACTATGTTCCCTTCGCGGCGGATTTTGCGCTGCAGCTGAAGCACGCCGTAAACCAGGGCTTCCGCAGTCGGCGGGCAGCCGGGCACGTAAATATCGACAGGCACGACACGGTCGCAGCCGCGCACCACCGCGTAGCTGTAATGATAATAGCCCCCGCCATTGGCGCACGATCCCATCGAGATCACGTAGCGCGGCTCCGGCATCTGATCGTAGACTTTCCGCAGAGCCGGGGCCATTTTGTTGGTGAGCGTGCCGGCGACGATCATAACATCGCTCTGGCGCGGGCTGGCGCGCGGGGCAAAACCGAAGCGCTCAAGATCATAACGCGGCATCGCCGCCTGCATCATCTCAACGGCGCAACACGCCAGTCCGAATGTCATCCACATCAGCGAGCCAGTGCGCGCCCAGGTGATCACATCATCAACCGCCGCGACCAGGAATCCCTTCTCGGCGAGCTGGTTTGAGAGCCCGGTGTAGAAAGGATCGTCCTCCTTCACCGGGAACCCGCCCTCGACGCCCGCGCGCGCGGCCGCCCCTGCTGGTGTGCTCACTCCCATTCGAGTGCGCCTTTCTTCCATTCGTAGATGAACCCGACTGTGAGCACGCCGAGGAACGTCATCATCGACCAGAATGCAAACTGGCCGACTTCGGGTCCGAAATCGCGCAAGGTCACCGCCCACGGAAACAAGAACGCCACTTCAAGGTCGAAGATGATGAACAGGATCGACACCAGATAGAAGCGCACGTCGAACTTCATCCGCGCGTCATCGAAGGCGTTGAAACCGCATTCGTAGGCCGAGACTTTTTCAGCGTCTGGGTCCTTCGGCGCAACCACCCACGCTGCGATCATAAACGCCGCGCCCATCGCCACGGCGATGGCGGAGAAGATGATGATCGGAAGGTAATCGAGAAGATCGAGGCCCATGAACGCCCACCTAAGCCGCATCGGGCCACCGCGCCAGAGCCCAGGCGCCACAGCCGCAAAATCGGCGGGACGCTAGTGGCGCCCGCCGCCCCTGTCCATGCCAGGATCGCTCTGCTTGACCGCCGGAACGGCTTGGCCTAACTCCGGCGCCTTCCTGCGAAATGAACGCGGGTGTAGCTCAGTTGGTTAGAGCGCCGGCCTGTCACGCCGGAGGTCGCGGGTTCGAGCCCCGTCACTCGCGCCATCGCCGTTTGGCAGCCTAGCCCGGCGCCGGGCGAACCGGATCGTCCCACGACTGGCTGGGCGAGGTCAGCCGCAGGAGCGCCTCCAGGCGGTCATTCGCAACCAGCTTTTCCTGGCCGTTCAGGTCGCTGACCCCCGCGAACACCTCGCCCGTCTGGGTATCGATGGCGACCACGGATAGCCCTTCCAGGCACCCGCTTGGCGCGCAGCCGGAAAACACCAGCGCCTGAGCGCCTCCGCCTTCCGCCAGCAGACCCACCTCCGGCCGCGCCGCCATCGCGTGTGCGAAGCGGGCCTGCGCCGCGGCGCCCGCCCCCAGAGCATGCAAGGAATACCGCTCAAATTCCGGGTGCGAGACAAAGTCGGCGTAAGTCTGTCCGACGCCTGGCCGCACATCAGGCGGCGGCTGCACAGCCTGTTCCGGCGCAGAGACCGCTTCGTGCGGACCGAGCCCGAGCTGATCGCATCCGGCCGCTAACGCGCTGGCCGTCAATACCGCCACGATTGCAGATCGCCTCATGAGCGCAAACTAGCACTAAGCGCGCGCCTGCGAAGGCCCCTTGCCGACCCGAAAAGTGGTGGGCGGTGAGGGGATCGAACCCCCGACCCTCTCGGTGTAAACGAGATGCTCTACCGCTGAGCTAACCGCCCGCCGCCGCCTGGACGCGGCTCCGCGCCTCTTAGGGGCGCCAGGGGCGCACCTCAACTCTGATTATTCTCCATGCCTCCAAAGAACGCCGCCGCCTTGGGGTCCTCCCCAGTGCGTTCGCTGGCGACCTCTTCGCAGAATTTGACCCAGCCCAATTTGCTCTCGACCCCGTATTGCATGATGATCGGCGCACTCTCGGGATCGTCAAGCGATCCGATCGTCACGTAAAAGCGCGCCTCTGGCTGATTGTAACTGAAGGACAGTGGGGTGCCGCAGTCGCGGCAATAGGCCCGTGTGGCCAGGTTTGAGCTGGCGAACACGCCTGGCTCGCCTCGCGTCCATGCGAATGCGTCTTTCGGCGCGCCGGCAAGCGCCGCAAGCAAACCGCCCGTGGCGCGCTGGCACATCCGGCAATGGCACACATGGCTGTTCTCGGGCGCCACGTAGAGCGCGTACCGCACTTTGCCGCACTGACATCCCCCGGTCGCCACTGCTCGTTTGCGGTCGTCCATTTCACCTCGCTGCTTAACAGCTTTGTTTCATCATAGGCCCAATCTGGAGGTGGCGCCAAAAAAAGAGCCGGCGGCTGCGGCCGCCGGCTCCAATCGGTCTTATTCAGTGGCCGTTAGTTCCGGTAGCTGATCCGGAAATAGCCGAAGCGGCCCGGGACGTCATAGAGACTTGGATCCATGTTGTTGACGTCGCAGCTCACGCAACCTGGCGTCTCCTCATCAAAGAGATTGTTGACGCCAAGCGCCAGTTCGACGCCGGCAAACATGTCAGGCCCCCAGCGGACCTGGAGGTCCCAAGGCGAGTACGATCCCATTTTCGCGTTGCCGGCGGCAGTTTCGACCAGCGAGGAAACGTAACGATTGGTGAGCGTGGCGCCCCAATCGTTCCATTCCCAATTCAGCGACGTCGTCGATTTCCAATCCGGGAAGCCTTGCGATGGGCTGCCGCGCTCGGTGCCTTCACGCGATACGGCGGGGTTTGTGGCGCCGTCGGTGAACTCGAGCAGATGGCTGACGAACGTCGTGAAGCTGAACTGGCCGACAGCCCATTCGGGAGACGTCCAGTTGACGGTGAAGTCCACTGCGCGCGTTTCGACGTAGCCGCCATTGGTCAGCGGGTCGTCAATCGAACGAACCGCGCCGCTGGCCGATCTAGAGATCGTGGAGCACTGCCCGGTCGTTGCGCACAAACTCATCACGGTGTTCGGATCGGCGGCTTGGATCGCGTCATCGATTGAGATGTTGGCGTAGTTCACCTCGAACGTAACGCTGTCGGTCCAGCTCTGATTTTCCAGCCAGCTGGGGCGCCAGACCGCGCCAACGTTCCAGCTCTCGCTCGTCTCGGGTTGGAGAGATGACGTGCCGCGAACGAAGACCGGCAGTTGCGGATTGCGCTGCGAGTAGCTCCCATCCGCAGGCACGCCATTGGCGATGCAATTGTTGCGGATGTTGGCGTCGGCTATTGTCAATAGGTTGTTGCACGGGTCGGTGATCGTGGCGTCGAAGCGCGAGCCGCCGCCGAACAGTTCGCCGATCGACGGCGCGCGGAAGCCTTGGCCCCACGAACCGCGGAACAGCACTTCCTCCACTGGCCGCCAGCGCAAACCGGCCGACACTGTCGAGTCGGTGCCGAAGGTCGAGTAGTCGAACACCCGCCCGGCCAGCGAGGCCTCAAGCATGTGAATCCCAGGCTGATCAGCGGCAATCGGTACACGGAGTTCGGCGTACAATTCGTTGACATCATACTCCCCGCGCCCCGAACGGGCCGGAATATCCGAGGTCAATCCGGCTTCCGTGATCGGGTCAGGATCGAAGCTGCCTTCCACCCTGCGGAACTCGTAGCCCGTCGCTACGCTGAGCGGGCCGGCCGGCAGATCGAGCAGATCGCCGGTCAAGTTGAAGGTAAAATCGGTCAGCTTGGCTTCGCTGGAATTGTGCTCCGTGTAACCGATGAACGACAGCATTTCCGGCGTGATGGTTCCACCGCCGCCAAAAATGTTCAGCGGCACGCACGACCCGGTGCACCCGGCCAGCGGGCCCAAGGCCTGCTGCACGCGCGCAACGTTGATATCGCCGGTGAAGGACTGGCTGGCTGAGTTGTTCGCCGTGCTGAGATTGGCGTCCCAGAACCAGGTCCGGCCCAGCAAGTCCCATTGGCCCTGCAAAGTCGCGGCGACGGACCACGTCTCCACTTCCTGTTCGAAGTGGCGCGGGCCCGCCTCAATCATGCGCCGGCCAATGAACGAATAAGTAGATGGGTCGAGTGTGAATCCGAACGGGTTGAACGGATTTGTGGCGTCGATCACGGTGTCATCAAGGATCGTGCCGTTGCCTGCGTCCTGACCCAGGAACAGAGGCAATGGCGCTGCCTGGTTCGCCGACTTCCGGTCAGTGTAGCTCGCGCGCAGCCGGAACGAAGTGGTGTTGTTGATCTCGTGATTCAACGACATGAACGCGCCCAGCCGTTCCGAGGGCGTCAGCAAATAATTGAACGGAGCGTAGTTGAAACGATCTGGCGTCGTGAAATCGCGGAATGAGTTCGTCGCGCTCAATGAACAGCTCGAAAAACCTGGATCGGCCGTTGGTACGCAGGCGGCAGGGTCGAAGAGCGCCGCAGACCCCGGCGAACCTCCGAACGTCACGTCGATGTTCTCAAATCCGGGAAGGCTCGGAACGATCAAATCAATCCGGCCATTGACCGCGCCGGAAGAGCAGCCGCCGGCCGCACAGCTCGTGGCGTATGGAGCGGGGAAAGCCGAAAGCGGCCGGTCGGCCGATGAAACTGTTTCCTGATTCTGATAGTTGGCGCCGATGACGATATCGGTGCCTTGCGCCGGGCTGAAGCCGTAGCTGATGGAATAGTCCTGGGTTTGGCCATCACCCTCCTCGAAATATCCCCCGTACTGCGCGGACGCTTGAAGCCCATCCTGACGGCGGCGGGTGATGATGTTGACGACGCCCGCAATCGCGTCGGAACCGTAGATAGGCGAAGCGCTTTCCTGCAGCACTTCGATGCGGTCGATCATCGAGGACGGAATTGTGTTGAGGTCAGATGATCCAGGGATGCCCGATCCAGCGGTGCCGCTGACCCAACGCTGACCATCGACCAGCACAAGCACACGGCGCGCACCCAAGAAGCGCAGATCGACCTCGGCGGCGCCAGCGCCGACACCGCCGCCATCGGGCGGGTTGCCGATATTGCCGGAGTTGTTGTTGCGGGTGTTGAGACCACCGCCCGAGACGGGCAGCCGCTGCAACACGTCGGCGGTCGAACTCAAACCCGTCCGCGCCAGATCCTCTTGGCCGAGCTGCGTGACCGGTTGGTTGTGCGTCAGCGGATCGGTGTGGATCCGCGACCCTGTGACCACAATTGTGTCGCTTTCTTCCTGCGCGAACGCTGCGGGCGCGCTGACGAGGGCCAGGCCAAGCGCCAACCCACTCACCATCGAAAACAAGGCCAGCTTTCTCTTCATCTTAACCCCCACCGCGCCCATTCTGGGCGCAATAATGGTTGACGGTACAAAATGACCTCATCGGCCGCCGCTGATCGCCCCAAACGGGCGTTAATTTCATCAGCGCGCTCGCCCGCGGAGGGAAAGTCAGGAAGCCGGATTCTCCTTGCTTGACCTCGCACACGAAAGCCCAACAACAGCGACGCCAGCCATCGAAGGGCACATCCGACGATCATGAACGCCCCGCCTCAACCCAAAGCCGCCCTCACGGGCGTGCGCGTGCTCGATCTGTCGCGTGTCCTCGCTGGACCGTGGTCGACGCAAATTCTTGGTGATTTTGGCGCGGACGTGATCAAAGTTGAAAGGCCGCGCGTGGGTGACGACACGCGCGCTTGGGGGCCGCCCTTTCTGCCGAGGGCCGGCGGCGGCCACGGCGACGCTGCCTATTACCTCTCCGCCAACCGCAACAAGCGCTCGGTCGCCATCGATTTCGCAAAGCCGGAAGGGGCGGAAATCGTGCGCCGCCTGGCGGGCTGCTGCCAGATTGTCGTCGAGAATTTCAAGACCGGCGGTCTCGCGAAATACGGCCTAGACCACGCGAGCCTGTCGGCGATCAACCCCGCGATCGTCTATTGTTCGATTACGGGCTTTGGCCAAACCGGCCCCTACGCCAAGCGCCCCGGCTACGACTACATCATTCAAGGCATGGGCGGGCTCATGAGCCTCACAGGCGAACCTGGCGGCGAACCTATGAAGAGCGCTGTTGCGGTCGCGGATCTGTTCACCGGCATGTACGCGGTCACCTCGATCCTCGCCGCCTTGCGTCACGCCGAACGCACCGGCGAAGGCCAGCATATCGACGTCTCGCTACTCGATTGCCAGGTCGCGATGCTCGCCAATCTCGGCGCGAGCTATCTGACTTCGGGAGCAATCCCGCAACGGCTCGGCAATCAGCACGCCTCCATCGCCCCCTACCAGGTGCTGGCCACCCAAGACGGCCACATCATCCTCGCCGTCGGCAATGACGGCCAATTCCAGGATTTCTGCAAAGCCGCCGGCGTCGCCCTCGCCAGCGATACGCGCTTCGCCACCAACGAAGCCCGCGTCGTCCATCGCGCCGCGCTCACCGGCGCCCTCAGCGCCATCATGCGCACGCGAACTACAGCTGATTGGGTCACGGCGCTTGAGGCCGCGGAGGTCCCGTGCGGGCCGATCAACACGCTCGATCAGGTTTACGCCGACCCGCAGGTCAAGGCGCGCGACGCTGTCGAAGTCGCCACCCGCAGCGACGGCGTTCAAGTGCGCCTTGCCGCCAACCCCGTGCGCATGGGCGTCACCCCGCCCCGCACGCGCGCCGCACCGCCTCTGCTTGGCGAAGACACCGCCGCTGTCCTGAGCGAACTCATCGGCGCCACCAGCGAGCAGCTCAAAGCGTGGCGCGCGGCTAAAATTCTCTGAATTCAGGCGTACGTGAACCGATTGTAATCGCAGGCGCCTTTCTGGTCCGCATCCGCCGCCTTTTCGCCCGCAACACAAGGAACCATTCTATCGACGCCGTTTTCCGGCTTCGAAATCAGGAGAATTCCAGAATGAGAACAGCACTCATCGTTTCAGCGCTGGCGCTGCTGGCCGCGGGCTGCACGCAGTCCGGCGCCATGGAACGCGGGGCCGTAACCGGCGCCGTCCTCGGCGGCGCCGCCGGCGCCATCATCGGCAACAACACTGGCGGCGGCGATGCAGCCCAGGGCGCGGCTATCGGCGCAGCGATCGGCGCGGCTGGCGGCGCTTACGCCGGCTGCGTGCAGGACGGACGCTGCGGCGGCAACGCTAACAGACGCCAGTATTACGATCAGCAACGCGGGCGCTATTATTTCAGTGATCCGCAGTCTGGCCGCCTGTTTTACGAGAACGGCGACCCCTACCCGTAACGGGCTCGCCTTCCAAACGATAGCGCCGCGTCCTGATGAGGGACGCGGCGTTTTGTGTTTATGGTCGGGGCGGCGGGATTCGAACTCGCGACCCTTAGCTCCCAAAGCTAATGCTCTACCAGGCTGAGCTACACCCCGACTGGGCGGCGCATGTGCCACGCGCAGACGCGCGCGGCAACCGGCTAGCTGGGGAAGATGCGATGGCGCACGCGGTCGCCAGGCCGAATGCCTAGTTCCGCCGCCCGTCCGGCGCGGATTTCCAGCACGCCGCGCGTCAGCCCCGCCGCCGGGATCGGCGCTTCCGAATAAGGCGTCGTGTGATCGGCGATGTTGAGAATGCGCCCATCGACGCCAATGAAAATGATATCCAGCGAAATGACGGTATTGCGCATCCAGAAGCTGGCGAATTCAGGCTGGGGAAAGTCGAACAGCATGCCGTGATCGTCGGCCAGGCTCCGGCGGAACATCAGCCCGCGCTGGCGCTCTGCATCATCATCTGCGATCTCGACATTGAACCGCACCGGACCGGAATGGGTCTCGATCGTGAGCTGCTCGGTCTGGACCTGCTGCGCGACGCCTGGCGCGGCGGTCTCCGATTGCGCACACCCGCCCAAGCCAGCCCCCAACACCGCTGCCAGCGCGAACCCGGCGGCCCGCAATGATTTCCATGACATGTTGTCATCCCCTCTCAGGGATGTCTCTAGCACGCTGGCATGGGCGGGAAAGTGGCAGGCCCTAGGGGAGTCGAACCCCTCTTTTCAGGTTGAAAACCTGACGTCCTAACCGATAGACGAAGGGCCCGCGGAACCCGTGTTCGCGGGGAAGCGGCCATATAGAGGCGCCCGCGCGGGCTGGCAAGCCAGGAGCGCCTCGCAACCAGTCAGGAGGCCGCCATGGCCGATAGCGTCTGGGACATTGTCGGCGCCCTGGCCGGAGCGGCGGGCGCAGGCGCTGCCGCGATCGCCATCTTTCAGAGCAGCGCACGCGCAAAAGCCGACGCCGAGCACGACAGCGCGACGGCGGCGCGCCAGGAGCTCAAAGGCTACAAGGCTGCGCTCGATGCGCTCATTCCGGCGCTCAACTCCGGCGAGACGCTGCTGATTTTCTCCGAGGCGGTTGCGCGCGGGCTTTGTCAGCACTTTCAGGTGCGCACACCCGACGAACTCAACCGCGCCATGGACGCGGTCGCAAACCGGATCAGCCTGCTGGTGCGCTGGATCGCTGACGATCCGATGGCGGCCGCCTTCAAGCGGGAACGCCTCAACCTACAAGCGGCTGACGTTCAGCTGGGCGCGCGGCTTCCTGTTTTCTCCGAACTGACCGGGCTAATGAAAGCCATCATTGACGACAGCTTCTCCGCCGTCTTTTTCATGAATTTCTTCAAGCCTGAATTGCGCCAGATGATCCTGCGGGATCTTGCGCCCGCGGCCACGCAAGCCGACATCGAGAACTTGATGGCCCGCGAGATATCCTCGAATGCAGCGCTCTATTATGCGGCGCGATACAAGCGCGCTGTGGAGCTGATCGAAGAACTCACCGACGGGTTGGTCAACGCCCACCTCGCGCTTACTGAACGCAACCTCGCGGCATTGGAGCGAAAGGCGAAATCGGCGCCCGCGTCGGAAACGCGCACGGGCGCTCTGCGTAACCATGTACAAACGGCGCGCCCATTTCTTGGGAAGATCAAGTGCAACGAATTTCTCAAGCTCGTCGATGCGCTTGAAATTGCAATTTCCAAGGAAAACGCCGGCGCTGAGGCCAGCCGCATCGCGAAGGCCTAACCCGCCTCCGCCAGGTCCACGATCTCCACCTCGGCGCGCACAGTGTCATTCCACTCGTTCTTCTTCACCCGCACCGCGGCATGGTAGCGCGTGTCGCGCTTCATCAACGCCTCGCCTAACGGGCTCTTCATCGCCCGGAATGCGATGCCCCCGACGCGGGCGCCGCGTGCATCTTCCAGCGTGAAGCGCACGTGGTCTTCCTTGACGATCTTCGCGAACGACACATGCACGTCCGCCAGCGCAAACACCGGCTCAGGATGGCCCTGGCCATAGGGCCCGATGCGCTCCAGCGAGGCCAGCAAATCCAGATTCATCGCGCCAACGCCGCCGGCGGCGTCGATCGTCAATGCGCGCGCCTCGCCCTCAGCTGCCGCCAACTCGCCCTCGAGTCTCGCGGAGAGAAAATCCTTAAGCGCCTCAACCTTGCTCCACTCGACCGTTAGCCCTGCGGCAGCGGAATGCCCGCCGCCGCTGATCAGCAGCCCCGCCTCTTTCGCCGCCGCCACCGCAGCGCCGAGATTAACGCCTGGCGTTGAACGCCCTGACCCCTTGGCCGGTTCGTGTTCGCTGACGCCGCCAAGCACGATCGTCGGCTTGTGCAGACGATCCTTTAGCCGGCCGGCGGCGATGCCGATCACGCCAGGATGCCAAAAGTGCGAGCCGACAATCACCACCGGGCGCGTTTCAGCTTCGGCAATCGCGGCGGTTTCAGCTTCCGCCAGCATTTCCGCCTCGCGCTGGCGGCGCTCCTGGTTGAGCGCCTCCAAAGTCGCCGCGAGCTCCCGCGCTTCCTCAGGATCCTCCGTGGAAAGAAGCCGCGTCGCCAGCGAAGCGTCGCCCACGCGCCCGCCGGCATTGATGCGCGGGCCCAGGATGAAGCCAAAATCATAGACCGTTGCGCTCGCCTTGCGCCCGGCATTCTCGGCGAGCGCGGCAAGGCCGATGTTCTTGCCATTGCGCAGCACTTTGAGCCCCTGAGCGACAATGGCGCGGTTGAAGCCCGTTAGCGGCGCGACATCGCACACAGTGCCGATGGCGGCGAGATCGAGCATCTGCATCAGGTCGGGCAGGTTGTTGGCGCCGATCGAACCGCGTTTGCGCGCCTCGCGATTTACCGCCGCCAGCGCCACCAGCACCACGCCCGCCGCCGTAAGATTGCCTTGGCCGGACGTGCAATCGAGTCTGTTGGGATTGACGACGGCGCGCGCTTTCGGCGGCGCATGGGCCATCAAGTGATGATCGAGCACGACGACGTCGAGCCCCATCTCCGCCGCCGCATTCAGCGGCCCCTCGGCTGCCGCGCCGCAATCGACGGTGATGACAAGTTCAGCTCCCTCCGCCTTGAGGCGCTCGAATGCCAGCACTGAAGGCCCATAGCCCTCCTTCATGCGATCGGGCACGTAAATCTTCAGATCACGCCCGCGCGCCCGGAAATAGCGTACAAGCTGCGCAGCGGAGGAGCCGCCATCGACATCGTAGTCGGCAAGGACCGCGCTGGGGCGATTATTGACAATGGCGTCCTCGATGGCGCGCGCCGCCTCGTCCATATCCGCAAACGAAGACGGATCGGGAAACAACGCCTTCAGCGTCGGGTCCAGAAACGTCTCGGCGCCCTCAAACGCGACGCCGCGCGCCGCCAGCAGCCGCGCGGCAATCTCCGGCAGCGCATACTTCCGGCGGAACGCTTCGACGACGCCGAGATCAGCCTCGCGCGTGCGCCAGCGCCGACCGGTCAGCGATCGCTCGACGCCCAAAAATGCGCCGCTATCCTGGACGCGCCGCGCCACGCTCGTCATTTTCGGTCCGAATCGAATCTGCGCATCGAATCCAGCATTGCACAGGATCGGGCGGCCATGAGGCCTAGAGCCGCTCGCGCAGCCGCAATTCCGCACAGCCGCCGGTTCCGGCGTTTAGGATCATGGTGTGCGTGCGCACGCCGCCACCGCCAAAGCGCACCCCCTCGAGCAACGAACCTGAGGTCACGCCAGTCGCCGCAAATATCGCCTCGCCAGGAACCAGTTCATCGAGCGTGTAGCGGCGCTTCAAGTCCTCGATTCCGGCGGCCGCAGCCCGCGCGCGCTCCTCATCGTTGCGCACCACCAGCCTTCCCTGGAACTGGCCGCCAACGCATTTGAGCGCCGCCGCAGCGAGAACCCCCTCAGGAGCGCCGCCTTGACCCACATACATGTCGATGCCGGTCTCGGGTTTTGTGCAATGAATAACCCCGGCGATATCGCCGTCGCCGATCAGAAAGATGCGCGCCCCGGCGCTTCGCAGTGCTTCGATGACGCCGCCGTGGCGCGGCCGGTCGAGAACACAAACACCGATCTCCTCGGGACTTACGCCCTTGGCCTTTGCAAGTTCGCGCACATTCTGGGCCGCGCCCTCGTCGAGATCGACAACACCTTCGGGATAGCCCGGCCCAACCGCGATCTTGTCCATGTAGACATCGGGCGCGTGCAGCAATCCCCCTTTGGGCGCGACAGCCAAAACCGAAAGTGCGTTGGGCTTGGCTTTCGCGGCCAGCGTCGTGCCTTCAAGGGGATCAACCGCGACGTCAAAGCAATCGCCTTTGCCGGCGCCTACGTCCTCGCCAATGTAGAGCATCGGCGCTTCGTCGCGTTCACCCTCGCCGATGACCACGCGCCCTTTGAACGGCGCTGCGTTCAGCGCTTGGCGCATCGCATCAACGGCGGCCTGATCAGCCGCGCGTTCATCGCCGCGGCCCACCAGGCGCGCAGCCGCCACTGCCGCGGCAATCGGCGCGCGCGCCAGCGCCACGGCGAGATCATCGGCAATCGTGCGCGTCATCGGCTGCTCCAATTTTGGCCGGCGGGCTCCACCGGCATCAGGAACGGCGCTTCTGCCGCCACATCAAGCTCCGCAATCGAATGCACCGCGCGCTCCATTGCGGCGCGGGCGCATGTCTGCGTCGTCAGGACAATAGGGACTGCGGGTCCATCATGCACCGGCATCTGCAAGAAACTCTCGATCGATATCTGCTCATGCGCAAGCCGGTCTGAGATGGCGGCGACTACGCCTGGGCGATCGTGCACCAGGAGGCGCAGGTAGAACCTGCCCCGCTCAGGAGGGGCTGCCCGCGCGACCTGAGCCAACTGCGCAAGCGGGCGCCCAAATGCATGCCCTGCTCGCCCCTCCGCGATGTCCATCAAATCCGAAGCCACCGACGCCGCCGTCGGCCCCTCCCCGGCGCCCCGGCCAATGAAGGTCAACTGCCCGCTTGGCTCGGCATCGACCACCAGCGCGTTGAGCGACCCATTCACATTGGCCAGCGGATGTACAAGCGGCAACAACGCCGGGCGCACATGCATCTCCACAGCGCCATCGATCATCGAGGCCTTGGCGATCAGCTTCACGCGGAAACCGAGCTTGCCTGCGAGGCGGATGTCCGTCAGCGAAACGCGCTCGATACCCTCAATGCGCACGTGCTCGAAATCGGGCAGCGCGCCAAATCCAATCGCCGCCAGTATGACCAACTTGTGCGCGGCGTCGAAGCCGCCAATGTCCGCCGTCGGGTCGGCTTCCGCGTAGCCCAGCTGCTGAGCTTCGCTGAGCACCGATGCCAGTGCGCGGCCGGACTGCTCCATCTCAGTGAGGATGTAGTTGCAGGTGCCGTTGAGGATGCCTGTGATTGCCGATGCGCGCGAGCCTGAGAGGCTTTCCTTGAGAGCCTTCACCATTGGCACGCCGCCGCCGACCGCCGCCTCGAAAAGCAATTTGCCTGCGCCCGCCTCCGCGAGGGCGGCCAGCGCGGCGCCATTGAGTGCGACCAGCGCCTTGTTTGCGGTTACAACGTGAGCGCCGCGTCGCAGGGCAGTTTCCACCGCGTCCTTTGCAGGATCTCCGGCGCCGCCGATCAATTCGACGAACACGTCAATATCGGGCTGCGCCGCCAGCTCAGCGGGATCGGCGAACCAGCGGTAGCCGCTCACATCCACGCCGCGAGCGCGGCTGGGGTCGCGCGCTGAGACAGTCGTGAGCATCAGCCTGTCGTTGAGCCGCGAAGAAGGGTCAGCAAAAAGCTTTACGAGCCCTGTTCCAACCGTCCCCAGGCCAGCAATGCCGACGCGCAGCTTGCCCTCGTCCATGACTTACTCCGGCGCGACGTCAGTTTGCGGGTGCTGTTTCGAGTTGCACGCGGCCTGACGGACGCCTTGCCGGCGTGCAGGCGCCGCGATAGGCACGAACAGATCAAAGACGCTCATGGCGCGTTGCGGAGTCGCTAGCGTCAGTACGGATTGTGCGAGTTGCGCGTTTCCTCAAGGTCACGGCGCGCCTCATCGAGAAAGCCATTAGGGTCTTCCACCGTTTGCGGCGCATTCGCGCGCGGATTGGCGTGCGCCGCCGCCGCTGCGGCCGCCAGTTCCGCCTGCATGCCGTCCCAGTGAGCGGCCTCCGTGGTCGCCGAAGTGCCCCCGGTGGGGACATCGCGGAACTCAGGGTAGCCGGCTTCATTCGCCCACGCGGGGGTCTCAGCCCCCGGCGTGCTGACGCAGCCCCCCAGAGCGGCTAGAGCGGCAATACACAAAACGACGCGCATCGACGGCATCCCCGGGCTCGATTCAGTGCCTGTTAGCTTCCCTATACCAGAGCCAGTCTTTGCGCCACCACGCGAAGCGGCATTACAATCGCGCCAATATGGAGAGGCGAATGACGGACGCAGAGGGCGCTAAGCCACCGCCGGCCCCCAGCTCTGGAGGAGCAAGGCCCGCCGCCAAGCGCGCCCGTAAGCGCGCCGCGAAGGTTCCGCCTCCGCCGGAAACGCCGCCGAGCCCAAAGCCGAAATCGCCCGCAGAGGCCCCCGCTCCGCTCAATGAGCTGGTCATGGCGCAAACCGCCGAAAGCCTCGCCGCACTTTCCGCAAATCTCACTCAGGCGATGACGCGCGCCAATCAGGTTTTTTCCACCGCCTTCATTGAACAATCGAAGGACGCCGCCAACTGGCAGCCCGACCCTCTGGGCATGCAGGGCGCGCTCAACGATGTTTGGTCGCACCTGGCGCAACAGCCGGAGACGCTGCGCGAAGCGCACGCCAACCTCTGGCAGCGTTATGCCGACATATGGCAGCGCCACACCGCTTACATGCTCACCGGCCAGCAGCCCGAAGAGGGTCCGGTGCGCGACAAACGCTTTCGCGACCCTGAGTGGCGATCCAATCCGGCGTTTTCGATGCTGCGGGAATCCTATCTCGCCACCGCCGACTTCATCAACGAGCTCGTGCAGCGCACTGAGGGCATTGACGACGCCACAAAGCGCAAGGCCGCGTTCTACATCAAGCAGGCGGTCGACGCCGCCTCGCCGTCCAATTTTCTGATGACCAATCCCGCCGCCCTGCGCGCGCTCTTTCAAACGGGCGGGGAAAGTTTGCTCAAGGGCGTTCAGAACCTGGCCGAAGACCTAAAGCGCGGTAAAGGCATGCTGGCGATCTCGCAGACCGATCTCGACGCCTACAAGGTCGGCGAGAACGTCGCCACTTCGCCGGGCAAAGTTATCTTCCGCAACCGCGTGTTTGAGCTGATCCAGTACGCGCCCACGACCGAAACCGTCCACGAAACGCCGTTGTTGATCTTCCCGCCCTGGATCAACAAGTTTTACATCCTCGATCTGCAACCCAAGAATTCGATGATCAAATGGCTCTGCGATCAGGGCCACACCGTCTTTCTGGTTTCGTGGGTCAATCCCGGCGAAGACATGGCTGAAGCCAGCTTTGAAGATTACATGCGCGAGGGCGTCTACGCCGCCGTCTCCGCCGCATGCGAAGCCGCCAATGTCGATCACCTCAACACCGTGGGTTATTGCGTAGGCGGCACGCTTCTCGCCGCCGCGCTCGCGCATATGGCCAAGACCGGCGATCACCGTATTCAAAGCGCGACCTTCTTTGCGAGCCAGGCCGACTTCAAGTGCGCCGGCGACCTGCTGGTGTTCTCCGATGATGCAGGGATCAAGTTCCTCGAAGAAAAAATGGATCAGGCCGGGGGCGTGCTCGACGCCCAGACCATGGCCGACACCTTCAACTCGTTGCGTTCAAACGACCTGATCTGGAATTACGTTGTCGACAATTATTACATCGGCAAACATCCTCCGCCCTTTGATCTGCTCTATTGGAATGCCGATCAGACACGCATGCCCAAGGCGCTGCATCTCTTTTACCTGCGCACATTTTACCGCGACAACGCCCTCACAGAGGGAAAACTCACGCTGCTTGGCGAGAGGCTGTCGCTCAAGGACGTGACCATCCCCGTTTTCATGCAAAGTTCGAAAGAAGATCACATCGCGCCAGCCCCGAGCGTCTACCGCAGCGCCTTGGCATTCGGCGGACCGGTGGAGTTCATTGTCGCAGGCTCCGGTCACATCGCCGGCGTCATCAACCACCCCAGCGCTCACAAATATCAGTTCTGGACCAATTCAAATCTAAAGGGCGCCGTCGAGGACTGGATGGCGTTCGCCGCTGAACATCCGGGCTCCTGGTGGCCCTATTGGGACGCCTGGCTTCGCGCGCGCTCAGGCCCCGATGTGCCCGCACGCACGCCCGGCGAGGGCCCGCTCAAACCCCTCTGCGACGCGCCGGGGGAATATGTGAAAGTGCGATCAGGATGACTGTAGGGGTCCCGTCAGCGCGCACATGCGGCTCCTGCAGCCTTTGCTGCAAGCTCCTGTTCGTCACCGAATTAGGTAAGCCAGAAAATGTCTGGTGCCCGCACGCTAGCCCACAGGGCACCGGTTGCGGGATATATCCAACGCGGCCAGAAGGGTGCCGTGGCTTTATCTGCAACTGGCTTGTGGATCCTACGCTTGACGACGCTTGGAGGCCCCAACGCAGCAACATCATATTGAGCCCGAGCCTCGGCGGCAAAGGCTTGCGCGTGTCGGTAGATCCTGACCACGCCGATGTCTGGCGCGACGAGCCCTTCTATCCACGCATCAAGGAATGGTCCCGCGCGACGCCCGCGGGCCAAGGCTACGTAGCCGTATTTACAGGTTTGAAGTGCTTCATTGTATTCCCGGAGGAAGACTTGGAAGTATGTTTGATATTGCCGGGAAGCGCCGTAAGGGCTGGGTACCTGTGGCAGGCAAACGCGCGCCAGCCAATTGCACAAATCAGATCTGCGGACGGCAGAATCGCGGAATTTCGCGGCGCCGTTTATCCAGTCGGCTCAACCCAATTGCCGTCTTACTGAGCTGATACCAGTCGCCCAGCTTCGGCTGCTGAATCTTGCGGCTTCGGCCCTTCAATATTGGTCGGAGCGGCGAGATTCGAACTCGCGACCCCTAGTCCCCCAGACTAGTGCGCTAACCGGGCTGCGCCACGCTCCGACCGTCCGGCTCAGGCCATACGGCCCGCCAGGGAGCGGTGTCCTAGCCGCTCCGCGCCCGCCCTGCAATGCACGCCGTGGGGCGGCGTTGCTTCGGGCCACGAAAAAAGTTGTGTCGAAATTTGCCAGAAGCGGGATTTGGCGCCGCACGGCGCCATCGCGCGGCGCCATGGAAATACATGCTCAGAACGCGTTCAGCGCCGCCGCGGGAAGCTCCATGCCACGAGATGTAAGGTCTCGCGAATGGAAGGAGCAACGCTCATGAAACGTCTTACCACAGCAGCGCTTGCGGCTCTGGTCATCGCCGGGCCGCTTTCGGCGGGCGCAGCCAGCGCACAGCAATTCCGCGGCAATGACCGCGGCGATCGCCAAGTCACCACAACGCGCACGGTGACAACACAGCGCACGGCCACGCGCGGCGACGAGCGCCGCGATATCCGGCGTGAGGATCGCCGGGACAACCGGCGCTGGGATCAAAGCCGTTACAATGGCTATTACATGAACGGCCGGTTCTTCTACGGCGAGCCCAGCGCGCGGATCATGGCGCGGCGCGACTACCGCCCCGCCTGGCAGCAATGGCGCCGTGGCGATCGGTTGCCGGCCTACGCCCGTACGCACTATCGGCAGGTCGATTGGCGCCGCGAGCGCCTGCGCGCACCGCCGCGCGGCTACCACTATGTCCGCGACGATCGCGGCGAGGTTCTGCTGGTCGGCATTGCAACCGGCGTGATCTTGTCGATCCTGCTCAGCAACTAGGCCCGCGCTTGCGTTGACGGGCAACCGCCCCGGAAGGTGACTTCCGGGGCGGTCTGTTATTGTCGGCGGTTCATCCAGGCAAAGAGCGGCTTCAGCGGAAAGATCCAAACGATCCCGGCCGCTGCGAAATAGATGAGCAACGCCCAATTGGGCAAATGCTGCGCCAACGCTGCACCCACAGTCATCGCCAGGGCGACATAGGCGACGAGATACGACAGCAACAGAAAGCACCCGAAAGCCTTGCGGGTCCTGGTTTCCATGAAAGCCCCTGGCGCGGCCCGGCGCCGCCTTTTCGTCAAGCTCAGCGGGCTCTATGGGAGAGCGGAGAGGACATTGGCAAGCATGAGCGGCAATGACATTTGGCCCCCGCGCGACCGCTGGGTGGGCGCGTGGCTCCTGCTGATTTGCGCCCTGGTGCTGGCGATGATCCTGGTTGGCGGCGCCACCCGCCTCACCGATAGCGGGCTGTCCATCACCGAGTGGAATTTGGAGAAGGGGCTGACGCCCCCGCTCACCGCCGCGCGCTGGGCTGAGGAATTCGCGCTCTATCAAACGACAATGGAATACCAAGCTCAGAACAACGGCATGAGCTTGGAGGAATTCAAGCACATCTATTGGTGGGAGTGGGCCCACAGGTTTCTGGGCAAAATGCTGGGTTTGGCGTTCGCCATCCCCGCGCTGATCCTTCTGATCACCGGCCATCTGCGCGGCCGCTTTCGCGTGACCGCCTTGTTGTTCGGGTTGGGCGGGCTGCAGGGCTTCATTGGCTGGTGGATGGTGACTAGCGGCTTGTTCGACCGCCTCGACGTCAGTCCCGTGCGCCTGGCGATCCATCTGGCGATGGCATTCTGCATTCTGGCGCTGACGCTGTGGGTGGCGTTAGGGGCGTTTGCCTGGCCGGCGCGGCCCTCGCACTTGGGGCTGCCAAAGTGGACGCCGTTCGCCCTGATGGCGCTTGTGTTTGCACAGGTGGTGCTCGGCGCGCTGCTCGCCGGCGCCGATGGCGGTCCCGCCTATGCCGACTGGCCGCGTATCGGCGGCGAGTGGATTCCGTCGAGCGCGTTCGGGCTCGAGCCGCTTTGGCGCAACTTCACTGAAGATCACGCGACGCAACATTTGATGCACCGCACGACGGGCTATGTGGTGGCCGCGCTGGCGATGCTGACTGCGCTTGTGGCCTTGGTGCGCGGCCGGGGCGCTGCGCGCTGGGCGGCGCTTGCTGTTGGCCTCGTGGCGACAGGCCAAGCAGCGCTGGGCGTCATCACAGTCATCCACGCGACGCCAATGGCGCTGGCGCTGCCGCACCAGGCCGGCGCCGCCCTATTGTGGATAACCGCCTTGGTTTCAGCGCGGGCGGCATGGCGGTAAAGGAATGATGGGCATATAATACCGCTACTTCAATTCATTGATAAATCACAATAAAATAAACCCTATTGACGCCGTTTTCGCGCTGCAATACACGCGCGCCTTCGTTTTCGACAGGACCTAATCTCCATGCGCACACAATCGACGCGCTCGGCCAAGGCCTCGGAAGTCACCAACGGCTGGATCGTTGTGGACGCCGATGGCGTTGTCGTCGGCCGCCTCGCCTCGTTCATCGCGCTGCGCCTTCGCGGCAAGCATCGCGCCGATTTCACGCCCCACGTTGATACCGGAGACCATGTCGTCGTCATCAACGCGGAGAAGGTCACACTGACCGGCAAGAAAATGACGGACAAAGTCTACTACCGCCACACCGGCCATCCCGGCGGCATCAAGGAACGCGTCGCGGGCAAGGTGCTCGCAGGCAAACATCCCGAGCGCGTGCTCGAGAAAGCAGTCGAGCGCATGATGCCGAAGGAAAGCCCGCTGGCGCGCAAGCAGCTGGCGAAACTGCGTGTTTATGCCGGCGCTGAGCATCCGCACGCGGCGCAGAACCCAGTCGCGATCGACTTCAAATCCAAGAACCGCAAGAACTCGAGGGTCGGCTAATCATGAGCGACATCAGCCAAGGCCTTGAGTCACTCGGCCAGATCACCGGTGCGCCAGCGCCCGTGGAGCAAAACGTTGCAGTGCTGCGCGAGCGCAAGGTCGATAAGTTCGGCCGCGCCTACGCCACCGGCAAGCGCAAGAACGCGGTCGCGCGCGTTTGGGTGAAGCCCGGCAAGGGCAAGATCACCGTCAACGGCAAAGAGAGCGACGCCTATTTCGCGCGGCCAGTGCTGCGCATGATGATCAACCAACCCTTCAAGGTCACTGATCGCGAGGGCGAATTTGACGTCATCTGCACGGTTGTCGGTTCGGGCTTGTCGGGTCAGGCCGGCGCGGTGCGCCATGGCATCTCCAAGGCCCTCGCCGACTATGAACCTGGCCTGCGCCCAGCGCTGAAACACGCCGGCTTCATGACCCGCGACAGCCGCGTGGTCGAGCGTAAGAAATACGGCAAGAAAAAAGCGCGCCGCAGCTTCCAGTTCTCGAAGCGCTAAGACGCCTCAAAGTCTGGTACACGGAACGGGCGCTTCTCACGGAAGCGCCCGTTTTGTTTGGGAGCGGTGCATGCTCGCCAAGATCGCAGGGTGGTGGGAGTTTGGATCGTGAGCGCGAAAGTCTTTATCGACGGTGAGGCGGGCACAACCGGCCTGCAAATCCGCGAACGGCTGGAAGGCCGGCGCGATATCGACCTTGTCTCCATCGATCCTGCCAAGCGCAAAGACGCGAGCGAGCGCAAGAGGCTGCTAAACAGCGTCGATGCCGTGATCTTGTGTCTGCCCGACGAGGCGGCGAAGGAAGCGGTTGCGCTGATTGAGAATGATGCAGTGCGGGTGATTGACGCCTCAACGGCGCACCGCGTCGCGCCGGGCTGGGTCTATGGCTTTCCTGAATTAACAAAGGATCAGCGCGCGGATATCTCTGCAGCGACGCGCATTTCAAATCCGGGCTGTTACCCAACCGGCTTCATTGCGTTGGTGAGACCCTTGCTCGATGCAGATCTGGTTCCGCGCGGCTGGCAATTCTTCTGCAACGCAGTGAGCGGCTATTCCGGCGGCGGTAAAGCGATGATCGCCGAGTTCGAAGACGAACACGCCCCGACTTACACACGGGTCCCTTATCGGATCTACGCAATGGCGCAAAAGCACAAGCACGTGCCGGAAATGCAAGTGCAAGCGGGTCTGGCGCGGGCGCCGATCTTCGCCCCAAGCGTGGGGCGCTACCGCCAGGGCATGATCGTAGAAGTGCCTCTGGCGCTGCAAGCGCTGCCAACGCCGCCAACGCTTGCGCACGTGCACGCCGCGCTGGCAGACGCGTATGCAGGCGAAAGCTTCGTCGAAGTGGCCTCGCTGGCCGAAGCCCAGGCGCTCAAGTCGCTCGATCCGGAAGGACTGAACGGCACCAACAGACTGAAGCTCTTTGCTTTCGGGCACGATGGCGAAGCGCGCCTCGTCGCGCTGCTCGACAATCTGGGCAAGGGCGCAAGCGGCGCGGCAGTCCAGAACCTCAACATAGCACTGGGGCTGGAGGAAGGCGCGGGCCTGCGGTAAGGCCGCGGACGGGTCAGCACTTCAAGGATTGTTACTGCGCACGCGCGGCGGCCTCAACCTGCCTCACGCGGGGCAAAATTTCGTTCTGCACACGCCCGCTCATATCCGCCGCGTAAGTGAACTGCCCCCACGGGCCACGCACCGAAAATGGGAAAACGACGCCGCCGCGCGGCGAACGTGGCGCAAGACGCGCGTCGAGACGACGTTGCGGCAGGTCGATCACGGCGATGCCCGGAATGCGCAAATCGGCGGTGTTGAATGACATGTTCTCCGACGCCAGCACCCCATCCGCCACGTCGAACGTCGCCGAAAAGCCTTGGAATGGGGTGCGCGCCTCCGGCGCAATCAGCTCGCCGCGCAACGCATTGCGGATGGTGGTCGCCACTCCACCCAGATCGACGCCGTGAAGCGTGCCTGAGATCACCTCCAGGTGGGTGCGCCCATCAGCCGCCGAGATCATCTCGCTTTGGGTGCGCCCGTGGGTCCGCATGTTGATTGACACTTCCGCGCGCCCCTCGATGCTTGAGAAATTGATCGCATCGCTTAGAAAGCTCTGCGCGTTGAGGCCGGTGAACGCGAAGTCCTGGACGATGCGCGTATCAGGCTCGCGGGCGTCGATCTCGAAGCGCCCACGCCCGGTTCCGCCGTAGAGCGAAACGTTCTGCAGCGTGGCCGCCAGGAAACCATCATTGAGCACGAGATTGAGCCGCGCGCTGTCAGTGCGCATGTGCTGCACAAGGACGGCGGCCGTCACGAGTTCCAGGTCGGCGTTGAATGCGCGCAAGCCGGAAAAATCGATCGGCGCCTCGCTCGGCGCTTCGGACACGTCGAGCGCACGGGGAGCAGCTTCGACTGCAGCGATTTCAGCCGTCGGCTGCGACGTGGCCTGCGGCGCCTCAGGAGGCGTGACCGATGCGGTCTGCGCCTCGCCCGCCTCCGGCGCTGGCGGCGCTTGGCCCGAAATGTAAGGGTTCAGGTCGAAATCAAACAATTCCAGACGTCCGCTCAGATAAGGCTTCCCGCGCAACTCCGAGAGTTCGAAATCGCCGCGGCCGCGCACCAGATCGACGGCAAACCCCGCATTGGAAAAGGCGTAACGCCCGGCCCCGATGACGAGGCGCCCGGCCACCGCGAACTGCTCAAGCCCCACCGCGCCCTGCAACGGAGCGCCGGCCCAGGCGGCGAGCTGGCGCAAACTCGGACCTGATGCGCGCACAGCGCCCGCCAACTCGCCGGAAGACGCCACCGTCTGGCCATTGAAACTCGCGGTGAGCAGCTCGCTGCGCAACTCCAACACAATCGGCGTCAATTCACCGCGTGAAGCGGCGCCGGGCCTGGCGATGCGAGCGTCAATGCCGATGGTGCGATCGTTGAACACGACCGAACCATCGATCTCCATTGGCGCCTCGAGATTGGTCAGTGCGGTGGAGAGGTTCACGCCGCCAACGACCCAGCCAACGCCGCGGCGCGCGTCGAAAAAGCTGGCCTCGCCATCGACGATGCGGATTTGGCGAAGGCTCGTCCGGGCGACATCGATGGCAGGCGGATTGGCCGGCCCCGGTGCGGGCGGCGGAGCTGTTCCAGGCGAGCCCGCTGGCCGCTGGGGCGTCAGCAGCCAGTTCGGCGCACCCTCCTGATCCACCTCAAGCGCGATACGCGGATCCTGCAACACGAGCCGGCGCACGACGACTTGTCGGTGCAGCAGCGGCCAGATCTCAACGCCGACATCGATTTCTCTGGCGGTCAGGAATGCGGGCGCGCGACCGCCTTCGCCATTGGCCAATGTCGCTTCAGCTGCGCGCAAACCCAACACAGGCCAGTAGCTGACGCCAACATCGCCCGCGATCGTAAGGTTGCGGCCGGTAGCGTTTTCCACAGCGCGTTCGACCTCGCCGCGCACATCAAGCCGCAGCACAAGGTAGGCCAAAGCCCCGGCGCCGATCAGCAACAGAGCCACGAGCGCCCCGCCCACGCCTAGCGCCCAGCGTTTCCAGCTTCTCATGCCGGCCTCCCCACCTGGTTGGCAGCCACCCTAACCGCTAGCGGTTCGCCCCGGAATAGCTATCTAGAGGGCCATGACCCAGCCAGTTCCCGTTACCGTGCTCACCGGCTTCCTAGGCGCGGGAAAAACGACCCTCCTCAACCGCATTCTGACAGAACAGCACGGCAAGAGGTACGCCGTCATCGTCAACGAGTTCGGCGAAATCGGCATCGACAATGACCTTATAGTCGACGCCGATGAAGAGGTTTTTGAGATGAACAATGGCTGCGTGTGCTGCACGGTGCGCGGCGATTTGATCCGCATCATCGAAGGGCTGATGAAGCGCAAAGGCCGCTTCGACGCGATCCTGGTGGAGACGACCGGCCTGGCCAAGCCAGCGCCAGTGGCGCAAACATTTTTCGTCGATGCCGATGTTCGCGCCAAAACCAAGCTCGACGCAATCGTCACCGTCGTCGACGCCAAACACGCCATGCAGCAACTGGAGACGTCCGCCGAAGCCGCGGAGCAAGTGGCGTTCGCCGACGTCATCCTTCTGAACAAGACCGATCTTGTTTCCCCAGAAGATCTGCCCGCTTTGGAGCGCCGCATTCGAGCCGTCAACCCCACGGCGCGCCTCCATCGGATGAAGCGCGGAGACGCGCCGCTCGATGCGATCCTTGGCCTCAGCGCCTTCGACCTCGATCGAATCACCGAGATCGACCCTCACTTCCTACCCGACCACGATTGCGATGATGCTTGCGCGCACCACCACGGTCACGACCATCATCACGACCATGAGCACAACCATGTCGCCGCCTCTGGGATCACCAGCATCGCGCTTTCGACCGACAAACTCATCGACCCGCAAAAGCTCCTGCCTTGGCTGAATGATCTTACGCAGGAACGCGGTCCGGACATCCTTCGTCTCAAGGGGATATTTGCTTTCCCCGGCGAGCCCAAACGCTTCGTGGTGCAAGGCGTGCACATGATTGTCGAAGGTGACACCCAGCGCGACTGGAAAGACGGCGAAGAACGCACCTCGCGCCTCGTTTTCATCGGCCGCAATCTCGATCGGGGCGAACTGGAAGCCGCATTCAACGCGTGTAAAGCGTGACTGCGCAAGTCTATGCAAGCGGACGCCGCCTGGCTCTGGACGCAGCGGTCACCGCCGTCCATTGGGTCGGGGACGAAGCCTGTTTTGCGCTGAGCGATGGAAGGGTCAGCTTCGCGCCACGCGATGGTGATGTCCGCAATGCCGAGGCGCACGACGGCGCCATCTTGTGCGCCGCCGTCCACCCTGACGGCGCGCGCCTCGTCACCGGCGGCGACGATGGACGGGTCAACGCGGTCTCCCGGGATGGCGCGATCTCCACCATCGCTGAATTGCGAAAATGGGTGGACCACATCGCTGTGAGCGCCTCCACCAATTTGATCGCGGCGGCCGCGGGCAAGGAAGCGGTGATCTTCAAAGCTGGCGAAGAAGCTCACCGTTTCGCTTATCCTTCCAGCATTGGCGGGCTGGCGCTGGACGCCAAAGGCCGGCGCCTTGCGGTCAGCCATTATGGCGGGGCCAATATTCGCTTGGCGCTTGCCGCCGACGACAAAGGCGTTGCGCTCAAATGGGCAGGCTCCCACCTTGCCATAACGATGTCGCCGGAAGCCGACTACGTGGTCACCGCCATGCAGGAGAATGCCCTCCACGGCTGGCGCTTGCCGGACAAGACCGATCTGCGCATGGACGGTTATCCCTCCAAAACGCGGAGCTTCTCGTGGGATAAACGCGGGCGCTGGCTCGCTACTTCCGGCGCTCAAAGCGCAATCGTGTGGCCGTTTGCCGGCAAGCTTGGCCCTCAGGGGAAACCCCCGCTGCAGCCCGGCGAACGCGACGCACTCGTTACGGCGGTGGCCTTTCACCCAAGCGAAGAAGTCCTCGCAATCGGCTATGCTGATGGAGCGGCCATACTGGTCCGCCTCGGCGACACGACAGGCGTCGAACTCGACGAACCAGGCGAAGGCCCCGTGGCGGCGCTGGCGTGGCGCGCCGACGGAAGATGCGTCGCGCTCGGCGACGAAGCCGGGCGCGCTGCGATCATCGACCTTGCCTAGTTAGATCGCGCGGGTTTCCCATCCGAGCCAAAGCGCGATGAGCGCAATGCCGACCGCCGACAGGCGCCGCAACAAGACAGCGCGATCCGGAGCGGCTGCGAACGCGCCTGCCCGGCTCGCACCGATCACGATGCCGGCGTGAATGATGAAACTCACAAGCAAGTGCATGCTGCCGAGAAGCAAGGCCTGAAGCCAGTACGCCGCGTGACCATCGGCGATGAACCCCGGGAGCAGTGTCACATAAAACAACGCCGCTTTCGGGTTGAGCACGTTGGCTGCCAGGCCGCGCCAGAATGGCGCGTGATCGTTGACCCCAGCGTGCCCGGGCGATGTCTCGCCAGCGCCCCGCCAGGCTTCCCATGCGAGGTACAGGAGAAAACAAACCCCGGCCCAACGCAGCGCGCCATACAGCGCGGGGGCGGTGAGCAGAAGTTCGGTGACGCCAAAGACCGCGGCCACCATGTAGAACGCCAGGCCCACAGTGACGCCGAACACCGCCTTCATGCCAGCGGCGCGGCCCTCACTGACCGAAAGCGCGGCGAGGTACCCCATGTTGGGGCCCGGCGTCAGTTCAATCAGAGTGACTGCCGCCAGGAACGGCACGATGACGTTCGGCTCGATTGGCAAATTCACGCTTGCGCCAAGGCGCGCAGGCCGTCTTCGACGGAGACTACCGGCGCGTAACCTAGCTCCGCGCGCGCTTTGGCGTCGCTCAGTACGGCATCACGCGACATGATCATCGCAGAAAAGCGCGTCAACGGCGGCTCACTTTTCAGGCCGAACGTGCGCCATACGACCTCGCAGGCGCCGCCAACAAAATCAGCGACGCCAGCTGAAATGCTTTTCTCCGGCAAATTGATGCCTCGACTGGCGGCGATCCCCGAGATCATCTCCTTCATCGTGCGCACGCCGTCATCCAAGACAAAATAGGCCTCGCCGCCGCGCCCATTGCTCAACGCTAGCTCAATCGCATGAACAAGGTTGTCCACGTGTGTGGTCGATGTGCGTGCTCGACCGTTGTCGATCCACATCCATTGACCACTGCGCGCCATTTTTTCGATCGCCGGCAGAAGCGTGGTGTCGCCCGGGCCCCAGATGAACCGAGGCCGAAGGATGATCGTCGCAAGATCCGCGCCCGCCGCTTCCGTGACGAGGACCTCTGCGCGCGCCTTCGTCCAGGAGTAGGGATAGGGCGAATTGAGCGCCAAAGGATAGGTTTCGTCCGCGCCGCGAAGATGCTGCCCCCGCCAAAGCACCGATTCGGTGCTGATGTGCACGAAACGCTTGGCGCCCGCTTGCTTCGCCGCATCCAAGATGCGCTGGGTGCCGTCGATGTTGAAACGCTTCCAGGCGTCGATCGGGCCCCATTGCTCGACGAAGGCGGCGCAGTGCACAACCGCCTCAGCGTCGCCGACATGAGCGGCTGTCACGTTTTCGAGATCGCATCGTACTGGCGTCGCGCCGAGCGCTTTGATGACCTCGTCAGAGCGCTCTGACCGCGACATCGCGCGAACCTCATGACCGCCCGCAGCAAATGTTCGGGCGGCGGCTCCACCCACAAAACCTGAAGCGCCAGTGATGAAGACGCGCATTAGGGCGCGGCCTTGATCTGCGACAGCGCCGCCGCCAGCTTCGCCACCGACGCTGCGGCATCCGAGCGCCGCTCGCGCAGCTCCTCAACGACTTCCTCCGGCGCTTTGGCGACAAACTCTGTGTTGCTGAGCTTGGCATCCATTTTGCCGATCTCCGCCGTGAGCTTGGCAATATCTTTGTCGAGGCGCGCGGCCTCCGCCGGCAGATCGACGACGCCTTCGAGCGGGAGCGCCACGGTCGCACCGTCGAGCACAAAGGTCACCGAGCCTGCCGGCGCACTCTCGGCGCCAGTGGAATATTCCAGACGCGCCATGCGGTCGATCAAGTCCTGGTATCTCTCAAGACGCGCCTCCGCCGCCTCACCGGCGCCGATCAGCAGCATGGGAATCTTTGCGCCGGGCGGCACATTGAGTTCAGAGCGTGTGGAGCGCGTCTCCGCGATCAGGCGCACCATCCATTCGATTTCCGCCTCCGCATCCTCGTCAATCAGATCCGAAGACAGGGAGGGCCACGATTCGGAAATCAGCATGCCTTGACGCTTCTGGCCGTACTCGCCGGTACGGGCCCAGAGTTCTTCCGTAATGAACGGCATGAAGGGATGAAGCATGACCAGAATTTGGTCGAGCACCCATGCCGTCGTACGGCGCGTTTCCAACTTGGCGGTTTCGTCCTCACCGTTGAGCAGGGGCTTGATGAATTCGAGATACCAATCGCAGTAAACGTTCCAGACGAACTTGTAGAGCGCGCCAGCTGCTTCATTGAAGCGCCGCGCCTCCAGCTCAGCCGTTACAGCCTGCGCCGCCTTTGCGGTCTCGCCAACGATCCATCTGTTGACGGTCTGCTCCGGGCTGCGTGGATCATACTGATCCCACACCGCGCATTCGTTCATCTGTGCGAAACGTGCTGCGTTCCAAAGCTTGGTGCCGAAGTTTCGATAGCCCTCGATGCGCTGTTCGCTGAGCTTGATATCGCGGCCTTGCGCGGCCATTGCCGCCAATGTGAAGCGCAACGCATCGGCGCCGTATTTATCGATGAGCTCCAAGGGATCCATCGTGTTTCCCTTGGATTTCGACATCTTTTGCCCTTTGGCGTCGCGCACGAGGGCATGAATGTAAACTTCGCGAAATGGGACCTGCTTCATGAAGTGCAGCCCCATCATCATCATGCGCGCCACCCAGAAGAACAGGATGTCGTGCCCTGTCACCAGCGTTGATGTTGGATAGAATTTCTTCAGTTCCGGCGTCTTCTCGGGCCAACCCAAGGTCGAGAACGGCCACAGCGCCGAAGAGAACCAGGTATCGAGGACGTCCTCATCCCCGCGCAACGGCTCCTCCTTGCCGTAATGCTCGCGCGCCGCCCGCTTGGCGGCGCCTTCGCTCTCTTCCACGAACACCGCGCCATCGGGCCCGTACCAGGCTGGGATGCGGTGCCCCCACCAGAGCTGACGCGACACGCACCACGGCTCTATGTTGCGCATCCACTGGAAGTAGGTCTTGCCCCAGCTCTCCGGGACGATCTTCGTCGTACCCTCCTCAACAGCCTTGATTGCCGGTTTGGCCAGTTCGCCCGCGTTGACATACCATTGATCCGTCAGCATGGGCTCGATCACCACGTTCGAACGATCGCCAAACGGTTGCATGATCTTCTTATTTTCGACGCGCTCGAGCAGACCCAAGGCATCGATGTCCGCCACAACTTGCTTGCGCGCTTCAAACCGGTCCAGACCCCGGTATTTCGCCGGCACGTAGGCCGCGTCAGCCATGCGGCCCTTAGTGTCCATCAGCACGTAGAGCGGCAGATCGTGGGCGCGCGCGACCTTGTAGTCGTTGAAATCGTGCGCGCCGGTGATCTTCACTGCCCCCGATCCGAAGTCTGGATCGGGGTACTCATCGGCGATAATTGGAATGTAGCGATCCGCGAGCGGAAGCAACACGCGCTTGCCGACGATGGGCGCATAGCGTTTGTCGCTGGGGTGCACGGCCACTGCGCCATCTCCCAGCATCGTCTCCGGCCGCGTCGTCGCGATGGCGATGTAGTCGCGTGTTTCCCATTCCGTTGGAGCGCCCGCGTCATCATAGGCGATCGGGAACTGATAAGTTTCGCCGTTCTCCAACGGATATTTGAAGTGCCAGAAATGGCCTTGCACTTCCTTGTTTTCGACTTCGAGGTCAGAGATCGCGGTCTCGAAATGGGGGTCCCAATTCACCAGCCGCTTGTCTTTGTAGATCAGCCCTTCCTTATGCAGTTGCACGAACACCTTCAGGACGGCCGCAGACAGCCCTTCATCCATTGTAAAGCGTTCGCGCGACCAGTCGCATGAGGCGCCCAAGCGACGGAGCTGATTGAGGATCGTCCCGCCGGATTGTTCTTTCCAAGTCCACACGCGCTTCAGGAATTCCTCGCGCCCGAGCGTACGGCGATCCTCATTGGCGCCCGACTGCGCAAGCTGACGTTCGACCACCATTTGCGTGGCGATGCCGGCGTGATCGGTCCCTGGCTGCCAAAGGACGCTCTTTCCACGCAGCCGCTCAAAGCGCACCAGCACATCCTGCAGCGTGTTGTTCAGGGCGTGCCCGATATGGAGCGAGCCGGTGACGTTCGGCGGCGGGATTACGATACAGAACGGCGCAGCCTTCGGATCAGCGCTCGGCTTGAATGCCCCTGCGCGCTCCCAAGCCTCGCTCCAGCGGGGTTCCACGGCTTTCGGGTTGAATGTGGTTTCGATCATCTCACGGCTTAGTCTGCCCCGCTTTATTGCGGGTGCGAAGGCTATAGCAGTGCGGTGTGCTCAAACGGAAGCGCCCCGGCGCGGGGCCGGGGCGCTTCTAGCTCAAGTCCTCGCTTAGTCTATCGCGCCAGGCGCGCGATCCGCTCGAGTTCGGCCTCAACCCTCGCTTCCACGATGGCGGGCAAGTTGTGGTCGAGCCAATCCTTGAGCATTGGCTTCAAGAGTTCGCGCACCACGCCCTCGATGGTCTGGTTCTGGGTGTCCGAGATACGCAGCGAACCCGCAAGCCGCGCAAGAGCGCCGGCGGCTGCCGACGCGGTCGGCTGCGAGAGGATAGCCTCAATTGGTTCCTGGTGCGCTTCGGGCGCCGGCGCCGCTGGCGCTGGCGCTGGCGGCAGCACCTCTTGCGCAACAACATCCTCGACCGCCTCGAACACGATGTCATCGTCTGGGCTGACCTCTTCCTGCAGCGACGCGGCGTCTTCAGTCTGAGTCAGATCGAGCACCGGCTCAGCAGCAGCCGGCGCCTGCTCCTCTTCGGAAATGATCCGGCGGATTGACGCCAGAATCTCTTCCATTGAAGGTTCGGCCTGTTGGTCTTGAAGCGCCATTTCGAGCCCCGCGAAATTTCGCAAACGAGTCGGTTGCGACTCGGAGGTTATTGATCGCGGCGATTCCCGTCCACAGCGCGCAAGCACGCAAATGCGCTGCGAAGTGGAATCGCCAGTTCGCAGGCATGCTCGACGCGATCAAATAAGGGAACGTTAATTCCCGCTTGTTGCGTAACTAGAACGCAAATGCAGGCGGCATCGCCAAGCCCGGCGCAACAGGCGGCGCTGCATCGAACACAGCGCGATAGGCCGCTTCGCCGTTGGTTTTCGTGTAAATCCGAGCAGAACCGGCCGCGCCCTGACGCACGATCACGCCGAGCCGGCCACCCGGCGCCAATTGCGCAAGCCACGCCTCCGGCACGACTTCAGCGGCGCCGTTCAGGAAGATAAGATCATAAGGCGCGCCATCGGCCCAACCTTCTGACAAAGCCGTCGCTACGGTTTGCACGTTGGTGACCCCGCACGATTCGAGCGCCGCACGCGCCGCAAAGGAGAGATCAGGATCGATATCGAGCGTCACCGCTTCCTTGCAGCAAGCCACGGCAATGGCTGCGCCGTAGCCCGTGGCCCCGCCAATTTCGAGCGCGCGCTCGTGAGGTTGAGGCGCCAGAGCCTGGATCAGTTTCGCCAAATCCCGCGGCCGCATCAGCGTTCGCCCAGGCGCTGCTTCCACTTCGAGATCACCATAGGCGAGCATGCGCTTGTTCGCGGGCACAAAACGCTCGCGCGGCAAGGTGCGCATGGCGTGGATGATGCGCAGATCGGTCACGTCCGCTGTACGGACCTGACTCTCGACCATCATGTCGCGGGCGCGGGCGAAATCCATCGGTGTGCGGCTCCTATTGGCGCGTGGCTCCGGTTAAGCCGCCCCGGCCCGGCCCGCAAGCGCGCCATATGGCGCGCCCGTCAGCGGCAGAGCCGATCGGGCCCGAGGTCGAAGTGCAGGTGGTCCCGATGCGCACGATTGTAGTCGGGGGAGAGCACGGCATGGAACGGGCCGCACGCGCCATCTCGGACTGCGCGCAGGAAGGCGCGCTCCCGCGCTGGCCCCCGCCGCCAGGCCCCGGCGACGGCAATCCGGCTGCCGTCGGCCAGGACAAAAGCGCCAATATCGAACGCATTAGCGCTTGCGTGCTCGCTCATACGTCCGTCCCGCCGTCCCGCGATCGCCCGGCAAGCATAAGCCGGCGCCGCAAATTCGATGCGGGCCACCGCCTGGCCAAGATGCTCTCGCGCCGCGGGTGTGACCACGTCGCGCTCCCAAATCGCCAAGGCTGCCGCGGCCGCACAGGTGGCGTCCACAGGCCGGGAATAGGTATGGAATCCCCGATTCATCTCAATGGCGCTCCGGTAGCCACACCCGTGCGCGCCCCTGAGGTCGGGCAAGGCCTCGACCTCGAGCCCAGCGTCCGCGAGCGCAAGCCGGCAGGCGGCGGCGTCGCTTTGAAAGGCTGTGATCTGAGCGGCTTGCAGCGGCGCAGCCGGAGGCTCTCCTCTCCAAAACGAAACCGCCACCGCCGCCGCCGACAGCGCCAAAGCGCCGGCCAGGCCCGCGCGACGCAGAAATTTGCCGGTAATGCGCATGGGAGAGCACTCCGCTTGACCGATTCTAGCGCTTGCGCCTAGGAGTTCCGCCCCGGCGCCTCACGCTCCCTGCGCCGGGCATGGCCTCGTGGCGGAGTGGTTACGCAGCGGACTGCAAATCCGTGCACCCCGGTTCGATTCCGGGCGAGGCCTCCACATTTTTCCAACTTATTTCCCATACTTCTCAACGCCTTCGTAGGCTTCGTGAACGGCGCGTTCGCCATTTACGCTTCCTTTACCGATTAGGGAGATATTCACATCGTCTTCCCTTGGAGACACCCCACCATACCCAACGCCTTCGAGGGCCCCGAAAGGGGCCCTCGTTTTCCTTGGGGGATGGGCATTGGCCTCCGGCGGGGCCTTTTCCCGCGCCGACTAACTTGATAGAGAACCCGCCTCGCGCGCCCGCGCATGTTCCTCGGTAGCTCAGTGGTAGAGCAACCGGCTGTTAACCGGTTGGTCGTAGGTTCGAATCCTACCCGAGGAGCCATTCTCCTTTCTTCATCTGGTTGGTTGGAAGTTGTCTTGCCCGCAGGCTGTCGCCCGCGGGCATTTGTTTTCGTGCGCCTGTCGGTGGCGGCGCCCTGGGTTGGCGGCTTCCTCTGAAAGCGCGACCGAGGCATGAACGGCGCCTGGGAGGAGCGCCGTGTACGACGTCATCATCATAGGCGGGGGCCATAATGGGCTCACCTGCGCGGCCTATCTCGCGCAAGCTGGTCACAAGGTGCTTGTGCTGGAGCGCCGGAGCGTCGTCGGCGGCGCAGCGGTGACCGAGGAGTTCCATCCCGGTTTCCGCAACTCGGTGGCGTCATACACCGTTTCCCTGCTCAATCCGAAGGTGATCGCCGATCTGGACCTGCATCGGCATGGCCTACGGGTTGTGGAGCGCAAGGTTTCCAACTTCCTACCCCTGCCGGATGGGCGCCATTTCATGTCCGCGCCTGGAATTACGCAGAGCGAAGTCGCCCGCTTTTCGAGCCGCGATGCGGAGCGGCTGCCTGAGTATGAGCGCCGCCTTGAAACGATCGCCGATGTTGTGCGTGCGTTGTTGCTGGAGCAGCCGCCCAATCTTGTCGAACATGGCCTCGTGCGCGGCGTCGAAGAAGCCTTGCGCGCCGCGCAACTTGGCGGACGGCTCAACAAGCTCGACATGACCGCCAAGCGCGACCTGCTTGATCTCTTTTCAAAGTCCGCCGGCGACTGGCTCGACGGCTGGTTCGACAGCGCGCCCATAAAGGCCCTGTTCGGTTTTGATTCCATCGTCGGAAATTTCGCCAGTCCCTACACGCCCGGGTCAGCATATGTGCTGCTGCACCATGTGTTCGGAGAGGTGAACGGCAAGAAGGGCCTTTGGGGCCACGCCATTGGCGGCATGGGCTCGATCACCCAAGCCATGGCCGCGTGCTGTCGCGAGCGCGGCGTTGAAATCCGCACCGGCGTGCCCGTCAAAGAGATCATTATCGACACAGTTTCTCATGTCGCGGGCGGCGTTCGCGTGAGTGAAACCACCGCCGCGCGCGGGGTCGTCACGGAGAGCGGCGAGACTTTCAGAGCGCGCGCTGTGATTTCCAATCTCAATCCTAAGCTGCTGTTTGGACAAATTCTCAGCAAAGAAGCCCTGCCGGCCGACTTCCAGGAACGCATCGCCCGCTATCGGGTGGGTTCCGGCACGTTCCGGATGAACGTCGCACTTGCTGAGCTGCCGCGCTTCACGGCCAAGCCAGAGGCGGGAGATCACTTGACCGCCGGCATCATCATCGCGCCTTCGCTACAATACATGGAGCGCGCCTATGACGATGCGCGCGAGCATGGCTGGTCACGCGAGCCGATCGTGGAAATGCTGATCCCATCAACGCTCGACGACACTCTGGCGCCGGGGGGACAGCACGTGGCGAGCCTGTTCTGCCAGCACGTGCAACCGCAATTGTCCGGCGCTCGCTCTTGGGACGATCACAAGGAAGAGGTCGCCGACCTCATGATCGCAACCGTCGATAAACACGCGCCCGGCTTCGCCAAATCGGTTCTGGGGCGCCAGGTGCTTTCGCCGCTGGACCTGGAGCGCACGTTCGGCCTCGTCGGAGGCGACATCATGCATGGCGCGCTCTCTCTTGATCAGCTTTTCAGCGCGCGGCCGGTCCTGGGACACGGAGACTACAGGACGCCTGTTGCTGGTCTCTACATGTGCGGCTCAGGCACGCACCCAGGCGGTGGCGTGACGGGGGCCCCTGGGCACAACGCCGCAAAGGTGGTCGGCCGCGACTTCCGAACCGGGCGCATCGCCCGCGCTTGAGAGGAATCAAGGCAGATTGAACCGATAGTTCTAACGGATGACCTTGGATGGAAGCGCCGCTCTCTCAACTCGCACTTAATTTGGGCGCCGCCACACTCATGGTGGCTGTCACGACGCTAGTCCACTTCTTCGGCCTGCTCGGCCTCACCCGCATCATGAGCGGGGCCCACGTGCGCCTCAAAACCCACGCCGGGCCGTTGCGGCAGGCCAGCATGATCCTTCTCGTCGTGTTTGGGATATTCGCCCTGCACACCATAGAAATCTGGCTCTACGCCGCGCTCTATCGCGGCCTGGGCGAACTCCGGACTTTCGAAGAGGCTCTGTACTTCGCCACCGTAACCTTCGTCAGCCTCGGTTACGGCGATATTGTGCTCTCACCGTCATGGCGGGTGCTTAGCGCCATCCAGGCCGCTAACGGCGTCATCCTCGTTGCTTGGTCGACCGCCTTCCTGTTGACGACCACAACGCGCCTGCGCCTTCTTGAGCACGAATGGCTCGAAAAGCACGATAAGCCTGCGCCGCCGGCCTCTGACTAGAGTGCTCCGGCCGCGACGAAAGCCTCGGCCCTGGCGCGCGCGCGGTCTACGCGCAGCGGCGCCATGTCAGCGCTGAGTTCGCTCACGCGAGCCGCCGCGCCGTCATCGCCGCTCTTTGCCGCCAGCATGAACCAGTAGAGGGCCTCGTCGTTGTCAGCGGCCACGCCCCGCCCGCGCTCATAGAAGACGCCTACATTAAATTGGCTATCGGTGACGCCAGCCTCCGCAGCGCGCCGAAACCAACCGAGCGCGGCCTCATCATCGGAAGCGCCGCCCTCGCCGCGTGCATAGAACACGCCGAGATCATGCATTGCACGCAGATGTCCCTCGTTTGCGGCGCGCTCTGTCAACGAGCGGGCGCGCGCGAGATCAACGCTCACGCCTTCACCCTGCTCGTAAGCCCGAGCCAGCGCATAGAGTGTCTGCGCATCCTGAGCCGGCGCAGACGCCGCTAATGTCGCCGCACTCGCCTCGCCGCCGCTTCCGTTGTGCTGCGTCCAGAAGCTGCCCGCGAAAAGACCCAACGCAAAGCCAGCCGCCGCGCTCCGGGATGCGCCAATTGTGCCCGGCCTGCCGCGCCGAACGGGCGCACCGTTGCTTGCGCTTCCGCCAGAAGGCGCGCGCGCGTGATATAATCGACAGAAGGCGCCTCATCCACAAGTTCCAGGGGGGGCTGTTCCTCTGTCTTCGCTTCTTCGGTCGCCACTGGAACCGCGCGCGCCTCGATCACGTCGGGTCGCGCCGTTTCCGGGACGGGCGATGCCTTCGCCACGGAGGCCTCGGCGCCGGTGACCATGGTCGCCAGCATCTCGATGGCCTTGGCCGCCTTCGATTGCGGCGCCGCGTGGACAAGCATTTGGCTCGCCATCTCGCAGCTTCCGAATAGGGCAGGATCAAATCCGAAGCTCGCGCAGGGGGTCACGCCGCACGCTTGCGCAAAATCGCGCAACGGGATTTCGGGCCGCTTTGGAGCGCCAACCGTCGATAGTGCGATCATCGGCTCAGGGGCGCCGGCGCGCAATTCGCGCAGCGCCTTCAGCATGTTGCTCGTGTTCCGCAGACTCGCCAAATCTGGCCCAGCAACAATCAGAATATCGTCTGCGAGACGCAGCGCCTGCTTCACCCAGGGCGACCAGAGGTGCGGCAAATCCACGACAACAAACTGGCTCGTCCGCCGCGCGCCTCGCACCAGTCGTTCGAGGGAGGCGCAATCCAACGACGCGCTGCGGCCCGGCGTCGCGGGCGCGGTAAACACCTTGAGCCGTTCCATGGGGCGCATGGCTATGCGATCCAGCGCGATATCTTCATCCACCTCACCGTTTGCCGCCAACACTTCTGAAAGCGCGCCCGCCGCGTCGGCGCTGAAATTGAAGGCAGAGGCGCCGAAACACAGATCCAGATCAAGCAGCGCCGCCGTCAGATTGCGGCCGCCGGCGACAGCGAATGCGATATTTGCAGCAATGGTCGAGGCCCCAACGCCGCCGCGGGCGCCGATCACAGCTAACAAGTGAGATTTGTCGGTGTCCACATAGAGGTTCGCGACCATACTGGCCAAGTCGTCCGGCGCAGGCGTGGACATTAGATATTGGCTTACCCCGCGCGCATTTAGATCGCGCAGCAGGCCCACATCATTGATGCTCCCAATAATGATGAGCTTGAGGTCGCGATGGCTGACTTCAACGAGGCGATCGAGCCCCGCCAGCATCTCGCCCCGTTGAAGATTTGTGTCGATGATAAGCAAGTCGGGCCGCTCGCCGCCACTGAGACGCTCTATGGCTGCATCGATCCCTCCGCGCCCCACAGCGATCTTCGCGCGAGCCAGCAATGGATCCGCCGCAAACGCATCAATTATGTCGCCCGTCGAACTTTGCTCCCAAGACACGTGAATCGAAATTGTCGGCACGGGCTTGGCGCGCGGCGGGGATGGCGACGTAGCAGCGGCCTGCCCGATTTTGGGCTCTGAAGTTTTCTGCTCCGCACACACAAAGATTTCATCGCCCGGATCAGGAGGGTCGAATGGTGGATCTTCGTCCTCTCGCTCGCCTTCAGCTGGACCCAGCGCTTCGGCCAGATCAGGGGGATCGAACGGAGGTTCGGCGTCGTCCCAGCCCTCCGCGGGCGCGTCGGCCGACGGCGCGTCATCGAACGGGGGCGGCGCGACACGCGCCAAATTCTCTTCGTCGTCAGCGGAAAGCGCCTGCCCGGGGGCGTCGCATGGAGCACGGCCCACCGTCCCTGGCGATTTCAGCCGCTGTCGGCGGCGGGAGCGAGCTTGGCTGAGGCCGATCTTGGTCACAGATTGGTATCGAAGATTGCGTGGACATGAACGCGCACGTCCGCGGACGCACGCACTTCACTCTTCGCTCAGACGGGTTGCAATCAGCTTAGCAAAGGTCGCTAACAAACGTTGACCAAACGCCTATTCCGCCGCGACCGCGTCTGGCTCCTCCGCCTGGCGCTTCCAAAGGCCGGCGTAAAGCCCGCCTTCGGCAATCAGCGCGGCGTGGTTGCCTCGCTCCACCACGCGCCCTTCCTTCAGCACGATGATCTGATCGGCGTTGGCGACTGTCGACAACCTGTGCGCCACGACCAGCGTCGTGCGTCCCCGGCTCGCTTCCTCAAGCGCGCTTTGCACCTCCGCTTCGGTGGCGCTGTCGAGCGATGACGTCGCCTCATCCAGGATCAGAATCGCCGGATCCTTCAGAACCACACGGGCAATGCCCACACGTTGCTTCTCCCCGCCGCTGAGCTTCAGCCCACGCTCGCCCACACGCGTCTCCCAGCCCTGTGGCAAACCCTTGATGAAATCGAGGAGTTGGGCGCGGCGGGCCGCTTCATCCAATTCCGCCTGAGTCGCTTCAGGGCGGCCATAGCTGATGTTGTACCGGATAGTGTCGTTGAAGAGGACGACATCCTGCGGCACCAGCCCGAGCGCGCCGCGCAACGAACCCTGGCTCACATCGCGCAAATCCTGCCCATCGATCAGCACGCGCCCGGCGCTTGGATCGTAAAATCGGAAGAGCAGCTTCAAGATGGTGGACTTTCCAGCTCCGGATGGCCCCACGATTGCCGTCGTCTTCCCCGCTGGCGCGATGAAAGACACGTTTTCGAGGCCGACATCGCGTCCCTCATGGGCGAAGCAGACGTTCTCCAGCCTGACTTCGCCGCGGACAGCCTTTAGCGCGACAGCACCTTCCTTGTCCGCGACGTCGGGCCTTTCATCCAGAAGCGCGAACATCTTCTCCATGTCGATGGAGGTTTGCTTGATCTCACGATAGGCAAAGCCAAGGATGTTCAGCGGCGCGAAAAGATTGGTCATGATCAAGATGACCGCCGTAATGTCGCCTGGCCCCATGGCGCCGCGTGCGACCAGGTAACCCGCGCCAATGACCATGGCGAACAGCCCTATCGTCATGATCAGACCTTGCACCACGTTCAGAACGACCAAAGATGTGTAGGCCCGAACGGCGGCTGTGGCGTAGGAAGAGAGAGCGCGGTCGTAACGTTCGCTTTCACGAGCCTCGGCCGCGAAACTCTTCACGGTCTCGAAGTTGAGCAGCGAATCCACAGCCCGCCCTGCCGCCTCGCTGTCGGCTTCGTTCATCTCGCGTCGGTGTTTCAACCGCCATTCCGTGACGCCAAATGTAATCCACGCGTAAATCACCACGGTCAGCGCCGCGATCAGCGAAAACAGCCAGCCATATTTGAAGCCCAGAACAGCCGCCGCCAGCAGCAATTCGATGATCGTCGGTGCGATATTGAAGGCGAGAAAGCGCAAAAGAAAGTCAATCGCACGCACGCCGCGTTCAATGGTGCGGTAGACCGATCCAGTGCGCTTCGATTGATGAAAGCGCACAGAGAGGGCGTGTACGTGCGAAAACACCCGCGCACCCGCCCGCCTTTGCGCTTGTTCGCTGATCGGCTGGAAGATGGCGTCGCGCACTTGTGGCGCGGCTCCAGAAACGAACCGCAACGCCCACCACACGCCCGCAAGGCCAATGAACGCCTGCAGCGCGGCCTCACCCCGGCCTGCGGCCAGCGCGTTGATCCCGGCCGCCAACACCAACGGCGAGCCCACGGCAAGCACTTTGCCCACCAGCGTCAGGACCAACGCCGCCGCGAGGCGGAGCCGATATCCTGGCCCGCGCAGGCCGCCCACAAGGCCCATGAGCCGCGTCACGGTCCGCATGATAGGCGGGCTTACATCCTCGGCAGGCTCCGCCTTCGACACTGTCCTGCCTTCGCCGCGCGCCATTTGGAACAATCCTTGAAAGGAGGACTTAGGCGTGCGGGAATTTCCCCGCAATGCCGCGAGATTGGCTAAGTTTGGATATGTCCATGGCTGATTCCAGCGCTCCAGGCCGCCCCATCCGCTCAGTCTGCGTCTACTGCGGCTCTTCTGACGCGACAAAGCCTGCGTATCTGGATCTCGCCTCGCGTTTCGGCGCCAGCCTTGCCGCGCGCGGACTGAGGCTCGTATATGGCGGCGGCGCTGTGGGCTTGATGGGCCGCTGCGCCAAGGCCGCACATGACGCCGGCGGCGACGTGCTCGGCATCATGCCGCGTTTTCTCGAGCGCCGCGAAATCACCTATGAAGCGGTGCCGCACCGCATGGTCGACACCATGCACGAGCGCAAGTTCATCATGTTCGAGGAAGCGGACGCGTTCGTGGTGCTGCCGGGGGGAATTGGCACGTTGGAAGAGGCGGTGGAAACCCTCTCCTGGCGCCGGCTCGACCTCCACCGCAAGCCCGTTGTGTTCCTCGCCGAAGATGATTTCTGGGCGCCCTTCTTCGCCCTCATGCAGCACACCATCGACGCGAACCTTACGCCCGCAAGCTTCCAAGACGCCGTCGCCTACGCACGCACCGTCGATGAATGCCTGGACCTCCTGGGCGCGCCCGCGCAAGCGTGAAACCGGTTGGCGATCCCAACCGTATTGCGCCTGTATGATGACTTCTCGACGCAACTTCCTGCTGGGCGCAGCGCTCCTACCCGCCATCGCGCCGGGCGCAGCAGCCGGTCAAGATATCCCCACCGCCGCCAACGAGCGCCGCTACGCCAATTCTCCCTGGCGCCGGCTTACGGAAGCGCAATGGCGTGAACGCCTCGATCCGTTGGCATTTCGCGTGCTGCGCCATGAGGCCACGGAACGGTCGGGCACAAGCCCCCTCAATGAGGAGCACAGGCGCGGGATGTTTGTCTGCGCCGGGTGCGGCCTGGAGCTCTTTCGGTCTGAGTGGAAATTCAATTCCGGCACTGGCTGGCCAAGCTTTTCCCGCGTCATCGCGGAAAACATCGGCACAAAGGATGATCTTTTGCTTTTCACACCGCGCACGGAATACCACTGCGCCCAGTGCTTGGGTCACCAGGGCCACGTCTTCACCGACGGCCCGCGTCCGACGCGGCTGCGCTACTGCAACAATGGCGCGGCGCTGAGATTCGTTCCGGTTTAACTACGATTTTACCGCAAGAGGCTATCTTGAGCCTCTTCATGCGGATCGTTCGACACACCGCCTCGACCGGGCATGCAGAAGCCTTGGTCCGTGACCTGCGCCGCGCCGCCGCCGGCGCCGGGGTCGAACAACGCGTCTGCGGCGCCCATTGCGTAACTCCCTGCCGTCAATGCGGCGGCAAGAGCTGCCAGTGCGCATGCTCGCCCTTTTGCCCGGACGCCCCGCGCACGCTGACAAGCGACCCCGTCTTCCCGGTGGAGCCTCTGATCGCCCCGCTGGTCTATGAGATGAAGCGCACCGGGTTCTTCGAGCCGTGCTGGTCATGCGAAGGTCACGCCGGAACGGATGGCCGCATCACGAAGATGCCGGCGGTCTGGTTCTATTGCGAGGGCATGGCGAGCCTGCGCTTGTTGGCGGGCGCACTGTCCAAGCTGCGCCTCAATGCACGGTGGCGCGTTGCGCTCACCTATTCCGATACCGACAATCCCGAACCCACATTCGCCCTGGAACCCGCAGACGCCGGCAGCGTGACACTGGCCGCGCTGCAAGCCGACGCCACCGCAATTGCCCGCGCGCTCCCGGAAATCTTCCGCGCCGAAGCGCGCATGCTCACGCCTTGCGGCTAGGCGGTTTCGCCGTTCAACCTCTTGCGAGCGCGCTGTTCGCCAATCAACGGAAACAGCGCCCCCATCTCAGGCCCATGGTCGAGCCCTGTCAGCGCCTGGCGAAGAGGCATGAAGAGCGCCTTCCCTTTCGCGCCGGTTTTGGCTTTCACAGCGTTGGCGAACGCGCTCCAACTTGTCGCGTCGTAAGCGCCTGCCGGCAGCACCTCCGCAGCTGCCGCCGCGAACGCGGCGTCGGAGATAAATGGCTCAATCGGTCCGTCTACGATGTGCGCCCACTGCCGCACTTCGGGAAACAACGAGAGATTTGCCCGAACCGCATTCCAGAATGCCTCTCCCCGATCCGCACCAAGCGCTCCGAGCCGATCCTTCGCAGCCTCATAGCTGAGCTGATGGAGCACTGCGGCATTCACGCGCTTCAGTTCCTCGGGATCAAACCGCGCTGGCGCACGGCCAATCTTCTCAAATGCAAACTCATCAGCCAGCTGAGAAATGTCAGCGCGCGCTTCCACTGCGTCGGAAGTTCCTATCTTCGCGAGATGCGACAGAACGGCGATGGGCTCATAACCGGCTTCACGTAGCTCCGACACAGAAAGCGAGCCCAGCCGTTTCGATAGCGCCCCGCCGTCGGCGCCAACCAAAAGCGGGAAATGGCCCAAGGCCGGCGCTTCCGCGCCCAGAGCTTCGAAGATCTCGATTTGCACACCGGAGTTGGTGACATGATCTTCGCCGCGCACGATGTGCGAGATCTTGAAGTCGATGTCGTCCACCACTGAGGGCAGCGTGTAGAGGAAGCCGCCGTCTTCGCGGATCAGAACCGGGTCGGAAAGCGAAGCTGTGTCAATCGACTGCGGCCCGCGCACTAGGTCAACCCAATCCTTGCGCCCGCCAGAAAGCTTGAATCGCCAATGCGGTTTGCGTCCCTCCGCTTCAAGCTTGGCGCGTTCGGCGGCGCTCAACTTCAGGGCTGCCCGATCATAGACGGGTGGCTTGCCCGTCGCCTGGGCAATCTTGCGCTTGCGATCGAGCTCGTCCTCGGTTTCGTAGCAGGGATAGAGCAACCCATCGGCCTTGAGCTTCGCCGCGGCCTTCTCGTAGTCCTCAAAGCGCGCCGATTGATTGGCGCGCTCATCCCATTTCAATCCGAGCCAGGTGAGGTCGTCTTCGATGCCTTGCTCGAACTCCTTGGTCGAGCGCGCCAGATCCGTATCGTCGATGCGCAAAAGCACCTCGCCGCCCTGGCGCAACGCAAACAGCCAGTTGAGCAAGGCGGTGCGGACGTTGCCGACATGGATGCGCCCTGTAGGCGACGGCGCAAAACGGAGGCGAATGGACATGCAGCCAGTTTCTTAGTTGAGAGAGGCGCGGTTATGGGCGGGCCGACCTAACCTGTCCAGCCATTGCCGCCAGCTTGGATATCAACAACGCTGCGTCTAGGGTGCGCGAAAGCAAGAGGGAGGTCGCTCGATGACCAAGGCGCATGAAATCCGGCTGAAGAGCCGCCCCGTCGGCCTGCCGGCGGCCGACAATTTTGAGCTGGCCGAGGTCGATCTTCCCGAACCTGGCGCCAGCGAAGTCCTGGTGCGCAATTTATGGATGTCGGTCGATCCCTACATGCGGGGGCGTATGTATGACCGTCCCAGTTACGTGCCGCCGTTTCAGATCGGCGAAGCGCTGCAAGGCGGGGCGATCGGACGTGTGGAAAAATCCAACACGCCCGACTTCAAACCCGGAGACTTGGTTGAGAGCATGAACGGCTGGCGTGACGCCTTTGTAAGCGTCGGCGGCGCGCTGCAGAAGCTGCCCAATGAGAACGTGCCGCCGCAAGCCTATCTCGGCGTCCTGGGAATGCCGGGCCTCACCGCTTATTCGGGACTGGCCCGGATCGGCGAGCCGAAGGCCGGCGACACCGTGTTTGTGTCGGGAGCGGCGGGCGCCGTGGGCGCGACCGTCTGCCAGATCGCCAAACTCCGCGGCTGCACGGTCATCGCTTCCGCAGGCACCGACGCCAAGCTCGCTTGGCTGAAGTCGCTCGGCGTCGACGCCGGCGTGAACTACAAGACGTGCGGCAACCTGCTCGAAGCCGTGCGCGCCGCCGCCCCAAAGGGCATCGACATCTATTTCGACAATGTTGGAGGCGAACACCTCGAAGTCGCACTGGAGTTGGCGCGTCCTTTCGCACGCTTCATCGAATGCGGCATGATCTCCGCCTACAACGACACCGAAGTGAAGCCGGGCCCGCGCAACATCATTTATGTCGTCGGCAAGTCCATCAAGATGCAAGGCTTCATTGTGATGAACTACTGGGATATGCGCGATCAGTTCCGCGCGGAGATGACCCAGTGGATCAAAGACGGCAAAATCAAGTGGGAAGAAACGGTTGAGGACGGCATCGCCAACGCGCCGAAAGCGTTTCTCAACCTCTTTAGCGGAGGAAATACCGGCAAAATGCTGGTGAAACTCGGCTGATACATGAGCCCACGCCTGTTCCAAGCCTATGTCATGGTGGATTGGAGCGCCGCCTCCAAGCCTGCCACCGGCCCGGACTCGATCTGGGTCGGCGTGATGAAGCGCAACGTGCGCTTTCAGATGGCGTTTGAGGCGCACAATCCATCGACGCGCGCGGATGCTGAGAAACTCCTGAACGCAGTTCTCGACGATCTCAAGCGCAAGGACGAACGCGTGCTGGTGGGTTTCGATTTTCCGATCGGCTTTCCGCGCGGTACAGCAGCTGCGCTCAAGCTGGCGGGCGAGCCATGGCGCGCGCTCATGGAATTTGCCGCCAAGGAAATCAAAGACAAGCCCGACAACACCAACAACCGTTTTCAGGTCGGGGCCAAGATGAACAGGCTCATGACAGGCGAAGCATTTCCGTTCTGGGGCGCGCCCGCGCGCGATGAGCAAACCATGCTTTCGGCCAAGCGTCCGCGCGGACACGGGCCGAACGATCTGCCAGAGTTCCGCCACGCCGATGAAGCCGCCAAAGGCGCCGCCTCGATCTGGAAACTCTATTACCAGGGCTCAGTCGGCGGCCAGGCGCTGACCGGCCTGCCCGTCCTCAAACGGCTGCGCGACGCGCGCGCTGCCAAGGTCTGGCCGTTTGAAACAGGATGGAAGCCGCTCGCGGCATCCGATCTGGACGGCGCCGAGGCTGTGATCGCCGAGATCTATCCGAGCATGTTGGGCGCCAAAGCCGGCCCCGGTGAAGTGAAAGACCAGGCGCAGGTGCGCGCCGCCTGCGAACGCTTCAATGCGCTCGACGAGAAGGGCCAGCTTGGCGCTCTCTTCGGCCCGGCGCGAGACGATCCGCGCCGCGCCGCCGTGGAGAGCGAAGAAGGTTGGGTCCTGGGCGCAAGCGCCTAAGCGGCGTCCGGCATAACACCAGCTGAAGCCGGCTTCCGCGTCAGCGTCCACCAACGCAGCAGCAAGACCGCAGCGCTCACAACGCTTGACCAAAAGATCGCAAACAACAGCCCGACAACGCCCATGCCCTGGTGTTCAGCGAACCAAAAGCCAAGCACGGGCATCACCCCCGCATAGGCGATGATGTGACTGAAGGTGGGAAACCAATTGTCCCCCCGCGCGCGCAATGCCGATGCAGTAACGACCTGGGTCCCATCCGGCGTGAGGATCAACGCGGCAACCCACATCAGCGAAGCAATCAAAGCCGCAAGCGGCAAATCAGCTGTGTAGGCGCGCCCAATAGGGTATGCGAAACTCAGCAACAGAGCCGCGGCGACTACCATGGTGATTGCGTTGAGCCACACCCCCGTCCAGCCCGCCCGCGCCGAATCGTGCGGCGCGTTGCGCCCAATCGCCTCCGAGACAAGCACTGCGGTCGCCGCAGCCAGCCCAAGCGCGATCATGAATACGAACGCCATCAGGTTGAGCATGATCTGGTAGGCGGCCACGACTTCCGCGCCGATGCGCCCGGCGATCACGGTCATGGCTGAGAAAGCGCCCGCTTCCACCGCCTGACTCACTGCCGCCGCAACCCCCACGCCCAGCAAGGCGCCATAGCTCGGCCCAGGCGCACCGCGCGCGCCGCGCACGCCATAGTGCTTGGCGTCACGCAGCAGGTAAATGCACGCGAGCAGCGCGCCGGAAAGAAAGACGCGCGCGCCCACGGTCGCCCATGCCGAACCGATTGCGCCATGCTCTGGAACCCACAACAAATTGAGCGCAAGGTTCACCGCATTCGCCGCCCACATGACCGCGGTCGAGATGCCCGGCTTCTTAATCGCTTCGAGAAAGTAGGTTCCCGCGATGTAGAGCAGGTGCAGCGGGATTGAAAACGCCAGCACTTGCATCACCGGCGTCGATGGCGCGGCGAGCGCTGGGTCGATGCCGAACACCGTGAAAAGGCGAAGCCCGCCTAGCCACATCAGCGCCGCTGACGCCACACCCGCCAGCAACGCCAGCACCAGGCCGCGCCGGAGCGCAACGCCCGCACCCGCTGGGTTCTTTTCGCCCAGCGAACGCGCCGCCAACACCTGCACGCCCTGCAGCAGGCCGATTGCCGCCACAAGAAACACAGCCGTGGGCGCCCATCCAAGCGCCTGATGGGGCAATTCTTCCGGCGCCAATTGGCCAACGACGATCACGTCGGTCATCGCCATGCCAATGATGCCGAGCCGCGCGAGCGCAACCGGCCCCGCAAGGCGGAGCAAATCGAATGCGTAGGGTCTGGAGGCGGCCATGGAGGGCGCGGATGTAGCCGAGCCCGTCGAGTCGGTCGAGGCTCAGGTCTGGGCCGCCGCAGGTTTCAACCCGCGGTACAGGTATGCCGACAAACCCGCCTCCAAGGCCGCATAGAGCGCGAAGGTGAGAAATGAAGTCACCGCGACATAAGCCAGGAAGCCAATCGGGTTCGACGAAACCGCCGCCGCGGCGGACGCGGGGTTGAGCGTATCCATGCCGACGCCGCGGCCAACGAGATGGCCAAGCGCGCCAACAAAGATGTTCGCCGGCGCCAGCAGCCAAAGCCGCGCCGCCACGATGCGCCACGTCGCGCCCTTGGTCCATTTCCAGGTTTCAAATGTCAGCACGCGGCCCTGGTCTACGCTTGCCGGAGCCGACAGATAGAGCCGCGAGGTCAACAGCAGCCAAAGCGCGGCGTAGAACAAAGTCAACGCGAGCACCGGCCCCGGATTCTCCTCCATGAAACGCGTCATCACGCCGAGCACCGCCTCTTCATCTGCTCCCGCGCTCTGCAGATCGGTCAGGTAAGGGGCCATGGGGCCGGCGGCCAGCACCATCATTACGGGTATGGTGACCACCAGGAAGAACAAGAACAGGAAGAATCCCACCACCAGCATTGCGCCCCACACCCGCATGCCATCCGTCACAACTCGCCCGCGCGCGGCGGACGCGCCAAACAGGAAGGCGGCCACAAGAGCCGCGTAGACGAACGCCTGTACGCCAGCGGAGGCTATACCGGTCAGCAGTGAGAGCTGGGGCACGGCCAGCGCCAGTCCCGCAACCAGCGTCGCGGCCGCGGCGCCGATGGCCGACACAAATCCGATGAAACGCCAGTTGGCGCGCACAAACCGCATTGCTGCGCCAACGCTTTCACGGATCGGAACTGGTGCGCCTACAGCCATCTATGCCTCCTCGGCCGCCTTATGGCGTGAATCGATGCGCACCGCGAGGCTTGAACCGCACCCGACGCCGCGTCATGAGAGCGCCTATGAAACCGGTTCATGTTGTCGGCGGCGGATTGGCCGGGTCGGAAGCCGCCTGGGCGTTGGCGAACGCCAGCGTGCCCGTGGTGCTGCACGAAATGCGCCCCGTTCGCATGACTGACGCGCACAAGACGGAAAAATTAGCGGAACTCGTGTGCTCCAATTCGTTCCGCAGCGACGATTGGCGCGGCAACGCGGTGGGGCTATTGCACGAAGAGATGCGCAGGCTGGGCTCGCTCGTGATGGCAAGCGCCGGGCCTGCACAGGTGCCAGCCGGCAGCGCGTTGGCGGTGGACCGGGACGTATTTTCCGGCGCCGTGACGGCGGCGCTTGAGGCGCACCCGCTGGTGAGCGTCGAGCGCGGCGAAGTGAAATCACTCGATGCGCTGCTGGACAACGAGGACGAAAAAGTCATCTTTTGCACCGGCCCGCTGACTTCGCCCTCGCTCGCGGATTCCATTCGCAATCTGACCGGCGAAGACTCGCTTGCCTTCTTCGACGCAATCGCCCCGATCGTGCATGCGGACTCGATCGATTTCGACGTTGCCTGGAAGCAATCTCGTTATGACAAAGAAGGCCCAGGCGGCGACAAAGCGGCTTACGTCAACTGCCCCATGGACGAGGCGCAGTACGTGGCATTTGTCAGTGCGCTGAATGCCGGCGCAAAGACTGAGTTTCACGAGTGGGAAAAGAACACGCCCTATTTCGAGGGTTGCCTGCCCATTGAAGTGATGGCGGAACGCGGACCGGAGACGCTGCGCTTCGGGCCGATGAAGCCGGTCGGGTTGATGGACCCACGCGTCGGCAAACGCCCGTACGCGGTTGTGCAACTCCGGCAAGACAACAAACTGGGCACGTTGTTCAACATGGTCGGCTTCCAGACCAAGCTGAAATACGGCGCGCAGGAAAGCATTTTTCGTATGATCCCAGGGCTGGAGAACGCGCGCTTTGCACGGCTCGGCGGCATTCACCGCAACACCTTTCTGAATTCGCCGAAGCTGCTCGATGGCACGCTGCGCTTGCGCGCCGAGCCGCGCGTGCGTTTCGCCGGGCAGGTCACCGGCGTTGAGGGCTACGTCGAAAGCGCTGCAATGGGCATGCTCGCTGGGCGCTTCGCGGCGGCGGAGCGTTTGGGCCGCACATTTGAGCCGCCGCCTGCCACGACCGCGCTCGGCGCGCTGTTGGCGCACGTCACGGGCGGGCACATCACGCACGGCAAAGCCTCGTTCCAGCCGATGAATGTGAACTTCGGTTTGTTTCCGCCGATCGAGGCGCCAACGCACGGACCCGATGGCAAGAAGCTCAAGGGCGAAGACCGCGCGCGCGCGAAGAAGCTGGCACTGGCGGAGCGGGCGCTGGGGGATTTAGCGGGATGGTTGGAGCGATGAGCGAAGCCGACCTTGTGCGCCAGCTCAAGCGAGCCGAGGAACGCGTCGAACGCGCGAGTCGGGCGCTGGCACCGAAGCACAAAGGCGGCGAATGGGAAGAGTTCGAGGCCGCTCACGACGATCTGCTTAGACTTGAGCGTGCATTGGCTTCGCACCGTGGGGAATCATTTGCCGAGCCCTTAGACTTTCCCGTCCGCTGGGATATCGGCGCGCCGCTGCCGCATCTCGTTCAGAGCGACAATGCAACCTACCTGGCATTTTACCTCGGCCCTCAGGCGGGTGCGTCTCAAGATGGAAGCGTTGGCTATGGCGAGCCTCAGGTTGTCGATTCCCGCGCTGACGACGCCTTAGCGATCGTCCGCTTTGACGGTTGCGTCTCGACGCAAATGGGTGATCCCAACGACGAGGTGTTTCAAGGGCATCCGCTCTACGGCCGAGGCCTGCAAGGCTATCGGCCAATGGTCGTTCGCAATTCAGCTTGGATCAATCAACTGCAAGCCATCAACTCTGTGCATAGCATGTACGATCCGAGCAGGTGGACTGACCTCAATCACTACTTTTTTGGCTTCCACGACAGCACTTTTGAGTGCGTCGCTCGTAGCTTCGAAGTCGAAATAATGAATACGTCGATGAGCGACGCGCTAAGAAAGATGTGCGAACGCCTTGTTGAGTAGTCAGATCAACCCACCCAACGGGCTGCTAGGATCCGCGTACTTCTTCTTGCCCATCCGCCCCGCGAGATACGCCTCCCGCCCAGCGATGATAGCGTGTTTCATCGCGCGGGCCATGCGGATCGGGTCTTTGGCTTCCGCGATCGCGGTGTTCATCAGCACGCCATCGACACCCAGCTCCATCGCCACCGTCGCGTCGCTGGCCGTCCCGACGCCAGCATCGACGATCACGGGCACGCGGGTTTGTTCGACAATGAGACGGATATTCACGGGGTTCTGCACCCCCAGCCCGGAACCGATCAGCGAGCCCAGCGGCATGATGGCGACGCAGCCGGCGTCCTCCAGCTTGCGCGCATAGACGGGATCGTCGCTGCAATAGACCATCACCTCGAAGCCTTCGGCGACTAGGATTTTGGCGGCGCGCAGCGTCTCTTCCATGTCGGGATAGAGCGTCTTCTGATCAGCCAGAACTTCCAGTTTGACCAGCTTCCAATCGCCCGCCTCGCGCGCGAGGCGCAGCGTGCGCAACGCGTCATCGGCAGTAAAGCAGCCGGCGGTGTTAGGCAGGAACGTCACCTTTTTGGGATCGATGTGATCGGTGAGCCGCTCCTTCGTGGGATCGCTCAGATTCACGCGCCGCACCGCGACCGTGACGATCTCGGCGCCGCTGGCCTCAAGCGCCGCCGCGTTCTCGGCGTAGGATTTGTACTTGCCGGTGCCGATGATGAGGCGCGAGGCGTACGGTTTGCCGGCGATGAGCAGCGGCTTGTCAGCTTCCATCACCCACCCCCCACAAACTGGACGATCTCAACCTGGTCCCCCTCACAGAGTGCGATCTCAGCCCACAGGCTCTTTGGCGCGATCTCACGGTTGCGCTCCACCGCCACCCGCCGCCCGTCTATCCCCAGCGAGGCGAGCAGCTCGGCGAGCGTCGCCGAATCGGGCGCCTCGCGCGTTTCTCCATTGACGGTCAGACGCATAGGCCTTCCTATCCGCCCGACTTAGAGCCCCCCGGGGCGGGGTTCAACCAGCCGCCGCCCCCATCCGCGCAAAGGACGAATGCCGGACACAAAGCCCCTCTATGTGCTGAACGGCCCCAATTTGAACCTGTTGGGTACGCGCGAGCCAGATATTTACGGCCATGCCAGCCTGGCCGACATTGAGAAGGCCTGCGCCGAGCGCGCCCGCCAGCTCGGCCGGACCATCGTTTTCCGCCAGTCGAACATTGAGGGTGAGCTGGTCGATTGGCTGCAAGAAGCCCGCGACAAGGCCGCCGCAATTGTTCTAAACGCCGGCGCCTACACCCACACCTCGGTCGCGCTGCATGACGCCATCAGGGCGATCGGCGTTCCCGTGATCGAGACCCATCTCTCCAACCCAGCCGCGCGCGAGGACTTTCGTCACGTTTCGTTAGTGGGCAAAGCGGCAAAGGGCGTCATCGCCGGGTTCGGTCCAACCTCCTATCTCCTGGCGGTCGAAGCGGCCGCATTGCTTGCACAAGAGAGCCAAAGCGCGTGAGCAGGAAACCTTCTTCAATGAGCGAGAAAAAATCACCGGCTATTGATCCGGCGCTGGTGCGTGAATTGGCGCGCATTCTTGACGATACGGGCCTCAGCGAGATCGAAGTGGAGCACGGCGAGCTGCGCCTGCGCATCGCGCGCACGCTGACGGCGGCAGCAGCCAGCGCCGCGCCGCCGATGCAAACCCATGTTGTGCATGCGCCGGCGCCGCCGCCGCAATTGCCTGCCCCGAGCGCGCCGCCCGCCGATGCGGCATCTAACCCGGGCGCCGTGCCCTCGCCCATGGTCGGCACCGCCTACCTCTCGCCCGAGCCGGGCGCGGCCCCCTTCATCAAAATCGGCGACGCCGTCGCCGAAGGGCAGACCATCATGGTCGTTGAGGCGATGAAGACCTTCAACCCGATCCCAGCGCCGCGGGCCGGCAAGGTCACCGCCATTCTCGTCACCGACGCACAGCCGGTCGAATACGGCGAGCCCTTGGCGATCATCGAGTAGGCGATGTTCGAAAAAGTCCTCATCGCGAACCGCGGCGAGATTGCATTGCGCATCCACCGCGCCTGCAAGGAAATGGGCATCGCCACAGTCGCCGTCCACTCCACGGCGGACGCCGAAGCCATGCACGTGCGCCTGGCCGACGAGAGCGTCTGCATTGGGCCTCCGCCCGCGGCCAAGAGCTATCTGCACATCCCCTCAATTATCGCCGCCGCGGAAATCACGGGCGCGCAGGCGATCCATCCCGGTTACGGTTTTCTCTCGGAGAACGCGAAGTTCGCTGAAATCGTCACCCAGCACGGCCTTACCTTCATCGGGCCGACCGCAGAGCATATCCGGCTCATGGGAGACAAGATTGCCGCCAAGCAGGCCGCGATTGATACAGGCATGCCGGTCGTGCCCGGCTCCGATGGCGGCGTCGCCAGCGAAGCGGAAGCCCAGAAGGTCGGCAAGCAGATCGGCTATCCCGTGCTCATCAAAGCGGCGGCCGGAGGCGGCGGGCGCGGCATGAAGGTGGCGCGCAGCGCCGATGAGCTGAGCGAGGCCTTCTCCACTGCGCGCGCGGAAGCCAAGGCGGCGTTCGGCAATGACGACGTCTACATGGAAAAGTATCTGACGCACCCGCGTCACATCGAAATCCAGGTGGTCGCCGACAGCCACGGAAACGTCATCCACCTGGGCGAACGCGACTGCTCGCTGCAGCGCCGCCACCAGAAAGTGCTCGAAGAAGCGCCTTCGCCGGCGCTCAACGCCGAAGACCGCGCACGCATTGGAAAGATCACCGCTGAAGCGATTCAGAAGCTCGGCTATCTCGGCGTCGGTACGGTTGAGTATCTCTATGAAGACGGCGAGTTCTATTTCATCGAAATGAACACCCGCTTGCAGGTTGAACATCCCGTCACCGAAATGGTGACCGGCATCGATCTGGTGCGCGAACAAATCCGCATCGCCGATGGTGCGCCGCTATCTGTGAAGCAGAAGGATGTGAAGTTCCTCGGCCACGCCATTGAGTGCCGCATCAACGCCGAGAACCCGGCCACCTTCCGCCCCTCGCCCGGCAAGATCACGGGCTACCATCCCCCAGGCGGGCTTGGCGTGCGCCTCGATAGCGCAATTTACGCCGGCTATGCGATCCCGCCCAATTATGACTCCCTGATCGGCAAGCTGATCGTTCACGGCCGCGACCGCGCCGAGTGCCTGATGCGCCTGCGCCGCGCGCTGAATGAGATGGTCATCACCGGCGTGGAGACGACGCTGCCGCTCTTCCGGGACCTGATGAACGAGCCCGACGTGATCAACGGTGATTACTCGATCCATTGGCTCGAAAAGATGCTCAAGACCAAGGCCGACGGGGCTGCTGGTTAACGGCGCCTGATTTGCAGCGGCCCCGCCGCAAATCTCGGGGCTCTCTATGGGACAACAATCTTTCGCAGGTCTGGCCGTGCTGATCGCGCTTTTTTTCGCGGTCGCGGCGCTTTCGGGCTGCGCGGCCACGGCGCAGGCCACAGGCCCAGCCTTAATCGCTGCGCCCGCGCCCAGCTTCGACACCCCCGAGTTTCACGGCGCCGCCATCGGCGAGGACGCGCTGCGCGCACGCCTCCAATCTGAGGACTGAAGCGAACAGTTCCCAGAACTCCCTAATTTGGGCATCCTCGCCCGGTGAAGCCGTTCACACCTGAAGACCTCTTGGCCTGCTACCGGCGCGGCGTTTTTCCCATGGCGGAGAGCCGTGACGACGACGGCTTTTTCATCGTCGACCCCGATTGGCGTTGCATCTTCCCGCTCGACCGCTTTCACGTGCCCCGAAGGCTCGCGCGCACCCTTCGCCAGCAGCGCTTCGTGTTTACAATCAACCGCGAGTTCACCGAGGTCATCGACGCCTGCGCCGCGCCAGACGCCGATCGCGAAGACACCTGGATCAATCCCGACATCCGCTCGCTCTACATCGACCTGCACCGCCGGGGCGGCGCCCACAGCGTCGAGGTCTGGCAGGACAACGAGCTCGCCGGCGGCCTCTATGGCGTTGCGCTTGGCGGCGCCTTCTTCGGCGAAAGCATGTTCTCCTGGCGGCGCGACGCGAGCAAGGCGGCGCTTGTGCACCTGGCGGCGCGCCTGCGCTTCGGCGGCTTCAAGCTCTTGGATGCGCAGTTCATCACGCCGCATCTTGAGCAATTTGGTGCACAGACATTGCCGCGCCGCATCTTCCAAGCCCTGCTCAGCACGGCGCTCGAAACGCGCGGAGATTTCTTTGCGCTGCCGCAGAGCGAAAGCGGCGCCGATCTGCTCGCCGTGCTCAATCCGGGCTAGGCTGCGGTCCTCTCTATTCTTTCCAACCCACCCATGTACGGGACCAGCGCTTTCGGCACTTGAATCGAGCCGTCCGCGTTCTGGTAATTCTCCAGGATCGCCACCAACGTGCGCCCGACCGCGAGGCCCGAGCCGTTCAGCGTGTGCACGAATTGGGGCTTGCCGTTTTCGTCGCGATAGCGCGCGTTCATGCGCCGGGCCTGAAAGTCGCCGCAGTTCGAGCACGAGCTGATCTCGCGGTACTTGCCTTGTGAGGGCAGCCAGACCTCGAGGTCATAGGTGCGGCGCGCCGCGAAGCCCATGTCGCCGGCGCAGAGCAGCATCACGCGATAAGGCAGTTCGAGGCGTTTCAGAATTTCCTCGGCGCACGCCGTCATGCGCTCGTGCTCGTCGTGGGATTTGTCGGGCGTGGTGATGGAGACCAGCTCCACTTTGCGGAACTGGTGCTGACGGATCATGCCGCGCGTGTCCTTGCCCGCCGCGCCCGCTTCCGAACGGAAACACGGCGTGTCGGCGGTCATGCGGATGGGCAGCGCGGATGCATCCAATATCTGTTCGCGCACGAGATTGGTGAGCGACACTTCGGCGGTGGGGATAAGGAAACGCGATTCCGAGAAGTCCCCGCTTTCTATGCGGCGCCGTAATTCATTGCCAGCTTCCTCGGTAGCCTGCTCAAGGATTGGCTGTGTGGCGGCTTCGATCGCCACCAACTTCTGTTCGGTATTTAGGTGGGCGTTTTGGATGATGCTCGCCAAGTCGGGATACCGCCTTCGCGCTCGACGGACCACCTTGGGAGCATCCTCCATCGCAGCGTTCTTCACTGCTTCGAAATCAATCAAACTGGATGCGAAGAGATCATCCTTGAACTTAGGCAATTGCCCAGTCCCAAACGCCGCCTCAGCCTTCACCAACAGCGGCGGGCTCACTTCCGTGTAGCCATTGCTCCCGGTGTGCACATCCAGCATGAACGCAGCCAGGGCGCGCTCCATGCGCGCGAGCGCGCCCTTCAGCGCCACGAAGCGCGCGCCCGACATGCGCGCGGCGGCTTCGAAATCCATCATACCCAGCGCTTCGCCGAGCGTGACGTGATCGGCGGTGAGGTCGAGCGCGGGCGAGCCATTGCCAGACTGGATATACCAGCGCCGCACCTCGACATTACCGTGTTCGTCTTCGCCGTCGGGCACGTCGGGCGCGGGCAGATTGGGCAGCGCGGCCAGCACATCGTCGCGCGCCTTCTGCGCGGCGGTTTCATCGGCGCCCGCCTTTTCGATCGTCGCCTTGAACGCCGCCACTTCCGCCATCAACGCTTCGGCCCGCGCATTGTCCTTGGCCGCCTTGGCCTTGCCGATCTCTTTCGACGCAGCGTTGCGCGCCGCCTCCGCCTCTTGCTTGGCGGTGGACGCCGCCCGCAGCTCGGCGTCTGCCTTCAGAATGGCTGGCGTCTGCGCCGGCAGCCCCTTGCGCGCCCAGGCGGCGTCAAACAGCGCGGCGTTTTCGCGGATGGCTCGGATATCGTGCATGGCTACGGGGTTAGTTTATGCCGCGTGCGCCCGCAACTGGCGCCGGTGACGCGCTCAGGGGCCGGGGGAGTGAACATCCTCGGCGGCTTCCGCGCGCTTCCGCGACGCCTCGATCGCCGCGACCAGCCAGATCGATATCTCGTAAAGCGCATAGACAGGCGCCGCCATCACCAGCATTGAAAACACGTCATTGGGCGTCACCAGCGCTGAAAACGCCGCGATCCCTACAATCGCGAAACGCCGGCCCTTGCGCAGCATGGAAGCCGACACCACACCGACCCGGGCGAGCAGCGAGAGCACCACCGGCAGCTGAAACATGAGGCCGAAGGCGATCACGAGGGTGGTGACCAGCCCCATATATTCCTCGACCTTTGGCAGATAACGCACCCGCACGGCGCCTTCTGTCACTTCCTGGCTGAGGGCAAAGCGCAGCGCGAACGGCATGGCGATGTAAAACACAAACGCCGCGCCAAGCGCGAACATGATCGGCGCGCCCAGGAGGAAGGGCGCCGCAGCAGCGCGCTCGCGCTTGTAGAGCCCCGGCGCGATGAAGGCATAAGCCTGCCACGCCGTGATCGGGAACGTGATCACGATGGCGGCGAAGAGTGCGATCTGCATCTTCACAGAGAAGAAGCCAAACGCGCCGGTATTGATCAGATCAACGCCCTGGCCAACGCGTTCGGGGTGGGCAGCCGCCAAAGCGGTTTCGAATGGTTCGACCAGGAAGAGGAAGATCGGCTCGACAAAAAGAAAGCAGACCACAAAGCCGAGAAACAGCGCGGTGCATACGGTCACCAGGCGCGAGCGCAGCTCATTGAGGTGCTCGAGCAGCGGCGCGCGCGAGGCTTCGATCTCATCATCTTCGCTTTTCACGGCGGTCACGGCGCGCTCCGCGCCGCCGGCGCTTCGGTGACGGGCTCTGTTTCCGGCGCGTCCGCCGCCGCTTCGGCCGGCGCCTCAGCGGGCGCCGATTCTATGGCGACCTTCGGCGGCGGCTTGGCCTTCGCCACGCCCGCATAGTCTTCCAGTGTCGGCAACGGTTTGCTGATCTCGCTGGCGATATTGCTGAGATTTGTCGTGCGGCGCAGCGCTTCAACCTCGCGCTTCAGTTCGTCCAGCTCGGCCTGACGCGCCAGCTCGTCAAATCCGGTGCGAAATTCCTGAGCCATGCCGCGCAGCTTCGCCGTCCACCGGCCAAGCTTGCGCAGCATGAGCGGCAAATCCTTCGGCCCGATCACCACGAGGGCGAGCACGCCGAGAATAACGATTTCGTTGAAACCAAGACTGGGAAGCATGGGCGCCTGACCCCGCGCGCATTAGTTCTGCGCGCGGTCCCCGTTCGACTGGTCCTGCACTTGGCGCGGGGTTTCCTGCGGCGTCTGCTCTTCGGGATCAGCGAGGCCCTTGCGGAAACCGCGGATGCCCTTGCCGAGATCTTCCATCAGGCCAGAAATCCGGCCCGGGCGGGAGAACAGCAGAAACGCCAGTCCCAGCACGATCAGAAGCGGGAACAAACCTGGCATATGCATAGAAAAAACTCCGTTAGGCGCTTGGCGCTCCCTGGCGCCTACTCGTCCGTTTCCAGATGATCCACGAAAAAGCTTGCTGCGTCGTCACCTGGGGACAGTGGTTCTTCGTCACTGGCGGTCTCATCACTCGGACGCGGCACCTCGATCGCCGCCGCCGCCCGCGGATCGATGAGACCCAGGGCCTTCAGATCGTCCTTGCCAGGCAGCGCGTCAAGCGAGGCCAGGCCGAACTGGCCCAAGAATGCGTCCGTCGTACCGAAGGTCAGGGGCCGTCCTGGGCTGCGGCGGCGCCCGCGCGGCCTGATCCAGCCGATCTCCAGAAGCAGCTCCATGGAGCCGCGCGAAAGCGAAACGCCCCGGATGTCCTCAATTTCGGCCCGCGTGACCGGTTGGTGGTATGCGATAACCGCTAACGTCTCCATCGCCGCCTTGGGCAGCCGCTTGGGCGCCTCGCGGGTTTCAGCAAACAAGCCGGCCAGATCCGGCGCTGACTGAAACCGCCACGCCCCGCCGGCCTCCACCAGTTCGACCCCGCGTCCGGCGTAGTCGGCCTTCAGCTTCATGAGCACCGCCGCCACATCAACCCCAGGCCCGAGCTTTTCGCCGAGCACCTTGGCGCTCACTGGCTCGCCACCGGCAAACAGCAGAGCTTCCGCCGCACGGATTGCGTCCTCAGATGGGGGCGCCCGCTCGCCGCCGCCCTCAGCGAAGGCGTCTTCGATCCGGCGCATGGTGTCCGCCAGCGGCGTATCGGCTTCCCCGTTCATGCCGGCTCACCCTGCGCGCTGCGCGCCCGCACGAACAGGGGGGCGAAGGCTTCGGCTTGCCGCAGCTCCAGCTTGCTCTCACGGGCAAGTTCAAGCGCCGCCCCAAAGGTGGATGCAAGATAGCTCTCGCGCGGGGGCGCGTCCGGCGCGCCTTCACCTGCTGGGGCCAGCGTATCGATGGCGCGCCAGTCAGCCAGCTTGGCCAGCGCCTGCTCCAGCTTCTTGCGCGCGCTCTCCAATGGGTAGGCGCGCCGCACCAGCGTTCTGTAGGCGCGCTTGCGAACCGCTTTCGAGCGTTCGGCGCAATAAGCGTTCAGCAGCTCATAGAGATCGGCGCGCCAAGTGACCTGTTTGGTCAGCACTGTCGGCTGAGGCTGGCCGTTCATGAAAACGTCCCGCCCCAGCTGCGGCAGCTCCGCGAGCTTTTTTGCCGCCGCCCGCGCCTGCGCCAAATTCATCAATTTTTGGCGCAACGCCGCTTCCAGCTGCAGCGGATCGGGTTCGTCCTCCTGCAATTCCGGCTTCGGGATCAGCAAGCGCGACTTCAGCAACGCCAGCCACGCCGCCATCACCAGATAGTCGCCCGCTATCTCCATGTTCTGGGCGCGCGCCTCCGCGATGAAGGCCAGATATTGGTCGGCGATCTCACCGACGGAGATGTGGGCGATGTCGATCTTGCGCGCGCGCGCCAATTCCAGCAGCACGTGCAGCGGCCCCTCGAACGCATCCAGCGCCAGCAGCAGGGCCTCGCGTCCCTCCGCGTCCTCGGCTGCGCCGAGGTCAAACTCCATTTGATCTTCGTCCGTGGTCACGCGCTGAGCCAATTCATTTCGCGGGGGGTTTCATCATTACGACAGGCGCCGCCCTTGAGCGAGCCCTCAAGCGCAACAAGCGCGGGAAGGAGGCCGAGAACTCGCCAGATCGGCCTAGTGCGCCGCCATCAATTCCTTGAAACGGGCCCATCCGGCTTCCGCGTCGAAGCTGCGCGCCGGACGCTTGGCATAGGCTTCCACCGCCCGCGCCCGCACCAAGCCTACGCCCGCCAAGGCGTGGCACCCCTTCACCGTCGCCTCCATGTCCTGCAGCTTTCCCGAGCATTGCAGCACCACGTCGCAGCCCGCGCCGAGCGCCGCCTCGGCGCGCTGGGCGAGGCCGCCGTTCAGCGCGAACTGCAGGGCCTTCATGTCGAGGTCGTCGCTCATGAGGAGACCTTGAAAACCGATGCGGCCCCGAATGATGTCAGCGATCACCTTTGGGGAGCAGGTCGCGGGCCGATCAGGATCCCAGGCCTCGTAAATGATGTGAGCAGTCATAGCCGCTTCGGCGTCAGCCAAATCGTGGAATGGCGCGACATCCTGAAGAAGATCAGCTTCGCGGGCTCCGACGCGTGGGAGCGCCAAATGGCTGTCTGCGGTCGCCCGGCCATGCCCGGGCATATGCTTGATGCAGCCAGCCACGCCGCCCGCATGCAACCCCTCAAGCGCTGCGCGGCCCAGCACCGCCACAGCCGCCGGTTCGGCCCCAAACGCGCGGTCGCCCACAATCTTGTCGGAACCATCCACGGGCACGTCGAGCACCGGAGCGAAGTCCGCATCGACGCCTACGTCTTTCAGTTCGTGCGCGATCAGCCTGTAGCCGAGCGTTGCAGCCTCAAGGCCGCGCTCGGGGGCTCGTGCATAAATCTCGCCATAGGCCGCGCAGGCGGGCCACACTGGCCACTCAGGCCCCTTGAGCCGCGCCACGCGGCCACCCTCCTGATCGATCCAGATAATCGCGTCATGGCCCGCCGCCTCGCGCAATGCGGCGCAGAGCGCGCGCACCTGATCGCGGCTCACGCACGCCTCGCGAAACAAGATGAACCCCCAGGGGCGCACTTCGCGAAAAAACGCGCGCGCCGTTTCATCAAGATTGGGCTGCCGTATCCCAAGTGCGCATGAAAGCAGGCTCATGGGCGCATCCCCTAGCGCGCAGCTGCGATGCAGTCTTGTCCCATCTGCCTGATCCGCTCGCAGAAACGCCCTGCTTCTTCCCGGTTCGCAAAATAGCCAGCGCGAACGCGATAATAGATGCCGCGCGGTCCAAGATCGGCGCGCTCGACATCAAGCTGGGCCTGCGCGAACAATTGCGGTGCGCGCGAAGCGAAGCGGCGCCAGGCTGTCTCGACGCCTGCCTCTGATTGCAGCGCCGCCAATTGGGCCACATAGGGGCCGCTGGCGACAAATTGCGGAAGCAGCGGTGCAGCGAGCACATTACCTGTAGTGGGTTCCGCCGCCGGCGTTTCCGGCGCCACAGGCCGCGCGTCGATACTCTCCGTCCCCTGCGGCGGCTCAACCTTGTACGGGCCGGGCTCAGCGGAGATGTGAGGCGTCTCCGGCGCGCTGTAAAGCTGCCACACGAACCCGCCAAAGGCGATGGCGATCACGGCCATCAACACGTACAGCACGCCGGCATGGCGCGTCTGGTCGTCATGGATGCGCATGCGCGGATCGTAACGGGTGCTCAAAACCGCTCTCCAAGGAATCGTCAGCGTTGTTTAACACGCGCGCCGTTTCATCTCTGCTTAACGCCGTGGCGAATCTCTGCGAATCCTTAGTTCCACGGACGCAACAAAAACCTTATCGGTCGATGCTGAACAGGCGTCTGTGCTCTTCGAGCGCAAAGTCGTCAGTCATGCCTGCGATATAGTCGCAGACGCGCCGCGCCGTACGCTGGCCGTGCGCGCCGTCCCCGCCGCGCTGCCAATCTGGCGGCAACAGCTCGGGCTCAGCGATGAGAAGATCGAACAAGTGCCGCAGCACGCGCTTAGCCTGGCTGCGCGAGCGATTGACCTTCCAATGCCGGTACATGCGCGCCATGAGAAAGCGGCGGAGCACGGCCTGATCCTCGTTCATCGCATCGGAAAATCCGATCAGCGGTTTGCCGGCGGCGCGCACGTCTTCGGCGCTGCGGGGCTTCGCCGCAGCCAAGCGTTGGTTCGACTCATCGATCAGATCTTCGACCCAGACCCCGATCAGCCTGCGCACGGTTTCCGCCACCAGCCTGAATTCCTCGGCCGAGGCGTGATCGCGCACCACCTCGCCCAGCACGCGCCCAACCATTGGCACTTCTTCGCGCAGCTCGGCCAGGGTGAACAGGCCGGCCCGCAGGCCGTCATCGATATCGTGGTTGTTGTAAGCAATGTCATCGGCATGCGCAGCGACTTGCGCCTCAAGCCCCGGCCAGGTGTCCAACTCAAGATCGTGGACAGCAACATATTCCTGGATCGCGACGGGGAGCGCCTCCAGCGACGCACCGAACCGGATCAGAGGCCCATTGTGCTTGACTACACCTTCCAGCGTTTCCCAGGCCAGATTGAGCCCATCGAAGCTGGGATAACGTCGCTCCAACTTCGTCAGGACGCGCAGAGTCTGCGCATTGTGATCAAAACCGCCGAAGCCTTCCATGCAGGCGTCGAGAACATCCTCGCCGGTATGCCCGAACGGGGGATGTCCTAGATCGTGGGCTATGCCGAGGCATTCGGCGAGGTCGTCATCAAGGCCCATCTGGCGCGCTACCGCGCGCGCGATCTGGGCCACTTCCAGCGAGTGACTAAGCCGCGTGCGGTAATGATCGCCTTCGTGGGCGACAAAGACTTGGGTCTTGCCCCTCAGGCGCCGGAAGGCGCTGGAGTGGACGATGCGATCCCGGTCTCGCTCAAACGGGGTCCGGGTTCGGCTTTCCGGTTCTTCATGCAACCGCCCTCGCGTTCGCCCAGGGTCGGTCGCATAGGGCGCGCGGGGTGGGCGGACGTAGCGCCCCCCTGGCGCCTCCGCTTTCCGACGCCCGGAAGACTTATGCCCCTCAGCCACGAACCACCTTCTACTTTTGAGCGGGAAAAGACCATATAAGGCCAGAAGACGCTTGAGAAAGCGCCCAAGAGTTTGTGTTAACGAATGTCAGACGTCGCCCTAACCGCCGCCGCCGCCGAGCGCATCAAGTCCGTGGTCGCCAACGAACCGCCTGGGGCGGGCCTGCGCGTTGCGGTTGAGGGCGGGGGATGTTCAGGTTTCCAGTACCAGATCGACGTGGCCAAGGCCGCCGAGGCCTCCGACCTCGTGATCGAGCGCGACGGCGCCCGTCTTTTTGTCGATCCTGTCTCGCTGCCCTTCCTCCTCGGCGCAGAGGTTGATTGGGTTGATGAGCTGATCGGCGCCTCGTTCAAGGTCAAGAACCCCAACGCTACATCCAGTTGCGGATGCGGCGTCAGCTTTTCGGTCTAAGCATGGCGCGGCCCACCAAGCTTGATCGCGGCATCGACGCCTTCGAGCGCAATGAGTGGAAGCGCGCCCGGCGTTTGCTGGAGGAGGCGCTGCAGCAAGAACCCCGCGCGGCGGGCTACTATCATCTGGGCATTCTGTATTGGCGCGGGCTGGGCGGCGTCACGGACAAGGCCGCCGCCGCTGACTGTTTTGAACGCGCGGCGGAATTTGGCCATCCTGGCGCACAGACTGCTTATGGCATCGCGCTGCGTTCTGGGGTCGGTCTGCCAAAGGACAACGACGGGGCCCGCGCGCAGTTCCGCTCGGCTGCAGGCGCTGGCGATTGCGAGGCCATGGTGCAGCTCGCGACCATGAGCGAGCCCGACGAAGCCCGGCGGTGGCTGCTGCGCGCCTCAGAACTCGGCTACGCGCCGGCGATGATGCACCTCTCGGATTTCCTGATGCAGCGTGATCCGATCGAGGCGCTATCGTGGCTCTATGCGGCCGTAACGCTTTCGGCTAGCGATCCCGCCCGCAAGCGCGCCGCCGCGTTGGCGCTGGAAATGAGCGCCGCCGAGATAGACGCCGCCCAAAAGGCGGGCCGCGTCTATGCGAAGGACATCCGAGACCGAACCCAAGGACGTTGAATGAATGTCGATGAGGCCCTGAAGGCGCGCGTGTCGATCCGCGCCTTCAAACCAGAGCCGTTGCCGGAAGCCTTGCTGCGCGACATCCTCGACGCCGCGCGATGGGCCCCGTCTGGCGGCAACATGCAGCCTTGGCGGATGATCGCGGTTTCGGGGATCGAGAAGGACGCCGTCATCGCCATCGCCAAGGCAAACCTTCCAGGCGATGTCGGCGAGCGCTTCGTCTATCCACCGAACCTGTGGGAACCTTACCGCTCACGCCGCTTCAAGGTCGGCGAGGACATGTATGCGCTTCTGGGGATTCCGCGCGACAGCAAGCCGGGCCGTCTCGCCCAGTTTCTCCGAAACTACGAGTTCTTCGGCGCCCCGGTGGGCCTCTTCTTCATCATCGACGAGCGCATGGGTTACGGCCAATGGGCGCACTTGGGCATGCTCATGCAGTCGGTCGCGCTCGCAGCGCTGGAGCGAGGCGTGTCGAGCTGCATGCAGGAGTGCTGGGCCACCCTGCGCGCGCCGCTCCATGCGCATCTCGGCCTGGAAAAAACCGAGATGATCTATTGCGCCATGGCGCTGGGATACGCGGACGAAAGCGCGGTCGTGAACAGCCTTCGCAGCGATCGCGCCGAACTGGACGACCTCGTTTCCTTTCGGGGATTCTAGGCCCCTCTCAACGCCGGACACATTGATTAACGCTTCCTTCATGAGGTTGGGCGCGTTGCTATTGATCCGTCGCGTACTTGGAGGAGCGAAGGTGCGCTGGGTCGATAACAAGAAATATGTCGGCAAGGACCGGCGCAAGACCAAGCCGCTCTTGCGCTTCGGCGAACGCCGCCAGGCCGATGACACGCGCGAGCCGCCGACGACGGCCGCCATGCTCCGTCAGATGCGGGTGCGCGCAGTCGCCGCCAATTCGCCCGAAGGGGTCCGCATTTTTTGCGAGCGCGGACGCGTGCTGGCCGATTTCGCGGCTAGTGTTGGCGAGGACTATGTGGCGAGCGAACTCGCCAATCTCATTGCCCGCGTCGAGCAAGAGCCTGATGCTGATTGGAGCGACGCTTTAGACCGCGAACTCAGTTGGCTGGCTGAGCGCATCGGCGCTTGAAGTCATTCTGAACGCCCGCGCGCGTTCCCCAGAATCCCGTCCTCGGCAAAGTCGACGATCGCAAAAACAAGCCCCATAAAAATCAGCCACAGAACTGGCGCTATCAGCATGGGCACGGCGAGATGGTGGCTATGTGCATAGGCAGCCCAGGCGGACTTCGCTCCCACCACCGCCACGATCGGATAAACCCAGCACAGCATCTCAGCCACCAGCAGCGCGGGGCGCGAGCGCCAATGCGCGCGCTCCCGGGGCGTTAGCAGCCGCATCGCCAAGGCCAAGCTCGCAAGGCCGGTGAAGAAATGAAACGCCGTGAACGCCCAGAGCACAACTGTCATGCGGCGAGCTTAACCCAACCCTTGCTTGCTGAATACGGACTCCTCCGGGCTTGGCGTCCCCACCATTTGGCGGTAGGGGCGGCCGATGAATTCCTCCACCAGCCAAACCGCAGACACTCCAGAGGTCGCTGCCGCGCTTGACGTATTGAACTCGGGCCGTGCGGGCGCTCTTCAGGAAGCCATGGCCGCGCTTGAGCGGGCCGGGGCCGAAGGCAATGGCGAGGCGCTGGCGCGCCTAAGTTACCTCAAAGCGGCCGGCCTCGCTGAGCAACCCGATTGGGATCAGTGTTTGGCAATGCTGCGCCAAGCCGCCGAGCTTGGATGGGCCCGCGCTCAGGAAGAACTGCAAACGCTGGCGCAAGGCGACGCCGCCGTCGACTTACGGGCGTTTGTCGCACCCCGGCATACGGAAGTTGTCAGCACCGCTCCTCGCATACGCACTGTCAGAGGCCTCTTCTCGCCCGCAGAGTGCGCGTGGGTCGTAGCCCGCGGGCGCACCCGGCTGGAACCCGCCACCGTCTACACCAACGAAGAACTCGGCTCGGCGCGCGTCGCGGAGCGCTCGAACTCCGGCGCGCCGTTTCAGCTGCAAGACTTGGACCTCGCGCTCATATTTCTGCGCGCCCGAATTTCGAACACGATCGGGCTTCCCCTGGCGTGTTTCGAGCCCGCCTACTTGCTCCACTATGCGCCGGGCGAGGCATTTGCGCCGCACCATGATTACCTGGACAACTCAAAGCCGGGCTTGGCCGCAGACATCCAACAGCGCGGTCAGAGGGTGGCGACAATCCTTGTTTACCTAAACACCGGCTACGGCGGCGGCGAAACAGAGTTTCCCGAGCTCGGGTACAAATTCAAGGGAGGCGAAGGCGACGCGCTGATCTTTGCCAATGTTGACCCGAACCTTGCCCCCGACCCGCGCACGCTGCACGCGGGCTTGCCCCCGACGAGCGGCGAGAAATGGCTTCTCTCGCAATGGGCGCGAAACGTCGCTCAGCACTAGCAAGAGCTGGCTCGCCCCCTTGCGGTGAGGCGCGCGGCGACGCTATCGAGATCAAATGTCCCTGAAGATCGCCGCCTGGAACGTCAATTCCATCCTCGCGCGCCTGCCAACAGCGCTGAAGGTGTTCGAGGAAGTCGATGCTGACGTCTGGTGTCTGCAGGAAATCAAATGTGAGGACGCCCGATTTCCACGCTTCGAGATCGAAGCCATGGGCTTCAACGTCGAGACCTTTGGCCAGAAGAGCTACAATGGCGTTGCGATCCTGTCCAAGCACCGCATTGAAGAGTTTGTGCGCGGCGTCCCTGGCCTAGACCACGATCAGTCACGATACATCGAAGCAGTCATCTCGGCGCCGGGCGGCCCAGTGCGGATCGCGTCGATCTACGCGCCCAATGGCAACCCTGTTGGCACGGAGAAATTCAAGTTCAAGCTTGAGTTCATGCAGGCGCTCCGCGCTCACGTGCGGGAATTGCTCGGATTTGAAGAACGCTTCGTCATCGCAGGCGACTACAATGTGATTCCGCGTGAGGTCGATTGTTATGATCCCGCGGCATGGACGGATGACGCGCTCTTTCAACCAGAGACCCGCGCCGCGTATCGCGCGCTGTTGAACCTCGGGCTTGCAGATGCCTACATGCAGGCCGATGGGGGAGCCCACAAATACACGTTCTGGGACTACCAGGCCGGCGCTTGGCAAAAGGACCACGGCATTCGCATCGATCACCTTCTGCTTTCGCCACAAGCCGCCGATCAGCTCGAAAGCGTTGAGATTTTCAAGAAGGCGCGGAGCATGGAAAAGGCCAGCGACCACGTGCCGATTGTGGCGAGCTTCCGTTAGTCGTGCTCGCCGCGGGGCGGCGCTTTCTCCGGCTCGTCCTCCTCAGCCGCAGGGATTGCGTATTGGCCGGACAGCCAGCGATTGAGATCGACGTCCGCGCAGCGTTTCGAACAGAACGGCCGGTACCGCTCATCTTGCGGCTTGTCGCAAATGACGCACTTGCGTTCGCTCACATCGCCCTCGCATCGATCTTGTCGCGTGGCCAGTATTCGCCGGGCGGCGATCCCTCAAGGGTCCAGCGCATGCCAATCCTTCCCGAAAGCTCGCCGCGCCAATTGATTTCGCCCGCGTCCAGCCACGCCTTCACCTCGCTGGCGACCGTGCACAGGATTTGACGCCCCCCATAGGCGCGTCCTTCCCGTTCAATAGCCCGCAGCGCCATCAACGCCACCGTCTCGACACTCAGTCGCCCATCCGCGGCGCGCATTTGCTCGTGCAGAGGCGTCCGCAATTGCGCCCGGGCCAATTCATAGACGCCGAAGCGGGAGAGCCCGCCAAACTGCACGCTCCATGGATCTTCGGCGAAAGCTTGCCGAACCGCTTGATCCAGAGATTTTTCGTGAGACTTTGCGCGCATAGCTACAAAATCGATGGCGATGAGGCCTCCCACATTGCGCAGCCTAATTTGTCGCGCCGCCTCGCGGGCAGCTGCGATGTTGAGATCAAGCGCAAAACGTTCCGGATCGCCGCTGCCTTGCCGCGCACCCGCATCCACGTCGATTGCGGTGAGCGCAGCGGCTGCATCGATTGTCAGCAACCCTCCGCCCGGTATAGGCGCCGCCCGCGCCAACGCGTCTTCGATCGCTGCGTCAAGCTTGGCGCGGACCTGAGCATCCCCCGCTTTCGCCAACACAAGCTCTTCATCGCATTCGGGACGAGCGATCCGCTGGGGGACCTCGCCATCGTGTCCGACCTCCCGCAACTCCATCACCGGATTTTTGCCGCGCGCTGCTTCACGCGTGACTGCCACGATGACGCCCTGGCCCTCGTGAAGATTCACGCGCTCGCGGCGAATACGGGCGCGGCCATCGTCGCCAAGTGGCAAAAATCCCTGCTGCTCGCGTAGCCCGAGGTCCAAAAACGCGCCGCGGCGGCGCCTATCGAGGTCACGCACGCGCGCGCAATAGATCTCGCCCCAATGCGCGCGGCGGCCCTCATCGCTGGCCCTGGCGACGCGCAATGCAATCGGACGTCCCGCCCTCACCAGCGCTTCGCGCGTCTCGCCGACCGCTGCGTCAATCCAGGTTTCCAGCGGCTCGCTCAACGCGCCGCCTCAAGCAGATTGGCGGTCTCGAACAAGGGCAAACCAACCACCGCGGAATAGGAACCGGAAATCGAAATGATGTAACGGGCGGCGCGGCCTTGCGCGGCGTATCCACCCGCTTTGCCGCGCCATTCGCCGCTCGCAGCATAGGCATCGATTTCGCTGTCAGCGAGTTGTTTGAACCGAACACGGGTTTCTACCAGCCGCTCGCGCACGCCGCCGTCGCGCCCGCGCACGGCGACGCCAGTGTAAACGCGATGCGCGCGGCCCGACAGCAAGGACAAGCACGCCCGCGCCTCTAGTTCGCTTTCGGCCTTGGGCAAGATCCGCCGCCCCACTGCGACAACAGTATCCGCCGCGAGCACGATCGCGCCCGCCGCGGGAACCGCCATGGCTTTGGCGCGCGCCAGACGCCGCGCCAAAGCTCGCGGCGTTTCCTTTGGGAGCGGGGTCTCGTCGATGTCCGCAGCGATCACTTCGTCGGGTGTGACGCCGATCTGCGCCAGAAGCTCCAACCGCCGCGGGCTGGCGCTGGCGAGCACCAGACGTGTCATCGCCGCGCCGGAAAGCCCAATCGCTTCGCGATAATGCGATCCACCGTGCGCGGGTTCATCAAACGCGGCAATGTGCGATCCATGAAGGCATTGCGCAGGATGTGATAGCGCGTCTTCGGCTTGGGATCCGTGAGGCAAAACCAGATCAGGTCGCCCACGGCCTGCGGCGGCAGGCCCTTCCGCCCCATCGAAAGCATGTAGTCCGCGACGCGCTTGACCATTGGCGCATAAGGCGTGTTGTCGAAGCGCTTGAGGTTGTCGCTGTCGGCTTTGTCCCAAATCGGCGTGGCCACCGCGCCCGGGCCAATCACGATGACATCGATCCCATAGAGCATGAGTTCGCGGCGCAGCGATTGCGAGTATCCCTCAAGCGCGAACTTGGAAGCCGCGTACGCGCCGACGAAGGGCGCGCCGTTTTGCCCGCCGACAGACGAGATCATAACGATCCGCCCAGGCGCGCCGCTGCGGCCCGGATCAGCGCCCAACGTGTTGGCGAAAGCACGCGTGACGTTGTGAACGCCGTAAAGATTGATGTCGAACTGGCGGCGCAGCTCATCGGTGTCGAGATGGAGCAGCGGGCCCGACACGGCAACGCCCGCGTTGTTCACAAGCCCCATGAGCCTACGGGCGCCCAGCGCTTGCTCAACCTGCGCCGCGCCGGCGCGCACAGCCGCCTCGTCGCTCACGTCAAACACCAGCGGCGTCACCGCTTCGCCGAATTCTGCACGGAGACTGTCGGCGTCCGTAGGCTTGCGAACACTGGCGAACGCGTGCGCGCCTTCGCGCACAGCCCTGGCCACCGCGGCCCGGCCGATGCCTGTGGAGGCGCCTGTGACGACGACCGCGCGATCGAGGGAACCCTGCGTCATTATTTGAACCTATAGGTGATCCGGCCCTTGGTCAGATCATAGGGGGTCATCTCGACCAGGACCTTATCGCCTGCCAACACGCGGATGCGGTTCTTACGCATCTTGCCGGCGGTGTGGGCAATGATTTCGTGGTCGTTCTCGAGTTTCACCAGGAACGTGGCGTTGGGCAGCAGCTCAACGACGGTCCCCGCGAATTCCAGCAATTCTTCCTTGGCCATTACATCTCCTGAATCGGCGGCGGGCCGGGCCTTATAGGCGCTGGCGCCTATCCCGTCGACGGGCGAGAAAATCGCGCGGCGATGCGCCGGGCGAGGCTGTCCCGGACGCTCCGATACTCCATAAGCACCTGTTCGCGCGAGCCTTCCGCGAGGGAGGGATCGAATGTCGGCCAGTATTCGGCCGCCCGGCCAAGCTGCGGCACAAGCCCAAGGGCGGTGTGATGGACCTCAGGGCTCAGCGACACGATCAGATCGAAGGGGTCGTCCTCCCAATACTCGTCAAAGGCTTCAAAACCCTTGGGCCGCCAGGTCGAGATGTCGCCCCCGGCCTCATCCATGACGAAAGCGGCCATTGTCGAGACCGCCTCGCCGGGGCGCAAGCCGACGCTATCGACCCGCACCAGCGGCCCAAACTGCATGCGCATCAATTCCGCCGCCATTGGCGAGCGGATCACATTGTGGGTGCAGGCGAACAGCACCGATCGTGGCGGCCCCTCGCCCCCCGGCATGGGTCAGCCTCGCACGTGCAGAGCGCAGACCAGCGTGAACAGCCGCCGGGCGGTCTCCAAATCGATCGTGAAGCGCTCCGCAAGCACCATCTGCAGGACTTCCGCCGCTTCGTTATGAAGCCCGCGCCGGCCCATATCGATGGCCTCAATCTGAGTCGGCGAGGCATTGCGGATAGCGTTGTGGTAGCTCTCGCAGATCAACCCATAATCTTTGATCAGCTTACGCAGGCTCCCCAGCGGCGCCTGGTGGGTGCAGACCGGCGCGCCATCGGCGGCGTCCAAGTTGAGCACAAGACGGCCTTCACTCATTCCCAGCGCGAGGACATACGGGCCACGATCTTCGCCGACGATGGCGAATGAGTTCGCCTCCTTCAGGTCGAACAGCGCGACACGGCGTTCATGCTCCGCGTTGGCGGATGCCGGCGCGAGCGAGGCCTCGTCCAGCGTCACTTCGGTGAGGCGGTTGCGCTCGCTCATCGCTGATCATGGTCTGGCCGCCGCGGCGTCGGCCAGACCGGTCCCGTATCGATCAAAATCGCATCGAGACATTCGATATCGAGAGCGATCTCTCCTCCACCCGCCAACAAAAGGCGCGCCACACCGCCCGGCGGTTCCTCCGCTGGCGCGAACTGAACCGCCAGCAGCGACGCAAGCGCCTCTTCGTCATCTTGGCGCACACGCCGGCTCCGCACTGCCAGCACACTCTCGAACGATAGCGCCGCGCGCACGCGCTCATACGGTCCCCGCTCGCCCGCACTCTCCCAGCGGAAACGGTTGATGAGGGCCGTGAAGCGCCGGGCGCGCTTGTCGAACTTCACCTCGCCGACGCGCAGCAACGCGTCTTGGACGGCCGCTCCGATAATATCGAGATCGGATGCGTCCTCGGCCAGCAATTTCAGCATTTGGCCGGTCATCAGCCCTGGTCTTCCTTCACACGCGCGATTTGAGCGCCGCATCCGGAGAGCTTCTTCTCCAGATTCTCAAAACCACGGTCCAGATGATAGACTCGATTGACCGTGGTTTCGCCTTCCGCGGCAAGACCGGCGACCACCAGGCTCACCGAAGCGCGCAGATCGGTGGCCATGACCGGCGCTCCAATCAAGCGCTCGACTCCCGTCACGACGGCCTCGTTGCCGTGCACCGCGATCTGCGCGCCCAGGCGCGCCAGTTCAGGCGCATGCATGAAGCGGTTTTCAAAGATGGTTTCCTTGATCCGCGAGGCGCCGTTTGCAAGGCACATCAACGCCATTGCCTGCGCCTGAAGGTCTGTCGGGAAGCCGGGAAACGGCTCGGTTTCAAAATCCACGGCCTGCAGCCGCGCGCCAGGCTTGCGCTGCACGCGCAAGCCTCGCCCTTCGGCTTCAACACTGACGCCCGCGTCGCGGAGGAATTTCAGCATGGCGCCGAGGTGTTCAAACCGTGCGCCCGCGAGCAATACATTGCCGCCCGCTGCTGCCGCCGCCATCGCATAAGTGCCGGCCTCGATGCGGTCCGCCACCACCGAATGCTTCGCGCCGGAAAGCGTCGCCACACCTTTGATCCGGATTTCGCCGCCGCCGGCCCCTTCTACGCGCGCACCCATCGCGTTCAGGCAATCGGCGAGGTCAGCAATTTCCGGTTCGCGCGCTGCGTTGCGCAGAACCGTATCGCCTTGAGCAAGCACGGCCGCCAACATGGCGTGTTCGGTGGCGCCGACCGAGGCGAAAGGAAAATCGATTTCCGCGCCCTTCAGACCGCGCAACGCCGCCGCCTTCACGTAGCCCTGCTCGATGACGATATCGGCGCCCATCGCTTCGAACGCCTTGAGGTGGAGATCAACCGGGCGGGCGCCGATCGCGCAGCCCCCAGGCAATGACACCGTCGCGTGCCCAACGCGGGCGAGCAGCGGCCCCAGCACGTTGAACGATGCGCGCATCTTCCGCACCTGATCGTAAGGGGCGATCGTGGAGGCGATTTCGCTGGCGTGCATGCGCAGCGTACGCGTTTCTTTGATCCATGTGATCTCAACGCCCAGCGAGCCCAGCAACTGGGCCATGAAGCGCGTATCCGCCAGATCGGGCATGTTTTCGAGCATCAGCGGCTCGCTCGAGAGCAACGCCGCGGCTTGCAGCTTCAGAGCGGAGTTCTTCGCCCCATAGATCGGGATGGTTCCGTTGAGCGGCGCCCCGCCCGCGATGACGATACGATCCATGGCTCCCTTTCGCCGGCCCCCGGCGGGCGGGTTATGAGGTGGCGCGGCGGCGTAGGCAAGGCGGGGCCTACTTGTCCTTCTTTTCCCCTTCTTCCCCAGGCAGTTTCTGGAGCGCCTTGCGGCGCGCGATATTGCGCTTCAGGGCCTCGGCGAGGCGTTTGTCGCGGGGGCTGGCCGGCTTATCCTGCTTCTGCATCAAGGCGCTCTTTGCGCTCGGCCTGGGCCGCGGCTTCGGGATGCTGGTGCCACGGGAGAGGATTGAACTCTCGACCTCACCCTTACCAAGGGTGCGCTCTACCACTGAGCTACCGCGGCGACGCCAGAAGCGGGGCTTCTAGCCCGCTCGCGACGGCATTGGAAGCCCAAGGACGGCGTAGTTATCCACCGGCAAGCCGCGCCAGCGCCGCCTGATAGTTGGCGAGTTGGGTCTGATAATATTGTGGCGCCGCGCCGGCATTTTGCCGCCGCGCCTCCAGCGCCTTTTCGGCGTCAGTCTGCTCGACGGCATTGGGATTGAGCAATCCATCATAGGCCTGCCGCACGATGGAAATCGCAGCGGACAACTCGGCCTTTGCGCTCGTGATTTTCGCGGCTGTATCCAGACTGAGCTTGACCAGTCCGAGCCCGTAAGTCCTAAGCGCCCCACGCCCGGCGGCATTCACCGAGACGATGCCTTGCGTGAGCCCCAGCGCTGGCAGTGCGTCCCTGTCGTCGCGGCCCGCATCGATGCGCAACGCCTTGCCGGCGCGCGCTGTGAGCTTCAAGCGCTCGACCCCATCCTCCTTGACAATCTCCGCGCGCCCAGCCGAACCGATTGCACGATTTATCCGCAGCGCCAGGGTTGCGAGCGTGTCTTTGGCGTCGATACGGATAGTGGAGAGCCGGCGACCATCCACGCCAACCTTGAACTCATCGCCAGCACGCAGCGCGCTGCGGCTCGCCAGATATCCGCTGTCGCTTCCCGCGACTTCGCCACGCGGCAAGCCGAGCACGTCGAGCGGCGAGGCCGCCGGACGTATCGACGGCGATCTTGTGAGAGTGAGCAAACCGGCAGCTGAGGAGAACGTGCGCGTCCAGGCGGCTTCTCCCGCGTCACCGAGGCGGGTGACAAAGCTCATCGGCGCATTCGCGCCCCCGGAGCCCGCGATGAGCCCACCGGTCACGCCAGCCGCGTAAACCTCGCCACCCACGATGGCGAGGCCCTTGACTGCATCGTCTTGCGCCGATCCCAGATAGCTTGCCCGGTCGAGACCCGTCGCCAACAGGTCGGCATTGAGCCTGGCGACAAACCCTTCCTGGCCGGCAATCGCGACACGCGCCGTTGCGGCCAGATCGAGCCGATCGCCGCCGATTTCGCCGCCGACATAGAGCGCTGACCCATCCGCGGCGAGCGCATTGATGGCGCCGTTGTAGAAATTTCCGATGTCGCGCGTCGCGCCGGTCGTAAGGCCGGCGGTGCTCGAGTACGTAAAGCGCCGCAGCACGCCGCGGTTGTTTTCGACCCCGCCAGCGATGATCTCCGCCCCGCCGGCGCCATCATCGCGCACAAGCAGCGCTGTGACGGCGTCCGCGCCGCTGGTTCCGAACTGGCGTGTGAACGTTTCAAGGCCCGTCGCGGAGTACCCCCGAACAAATCCGTCGCCGCCGCCAAGCGCCGTTTGCCCACTCAACGCCGATTGCGTTCGCCCCGCGATGATCAGGCCGCCGTCGGGCGCGAACGCGACGGCCAAGGCTCCGTCATCGCCGCCGCCGCCGCGCCGCGCCGTCCACAATTCCTTGCCGGCGGAGTCAAACACGGTGACGAAAGCATCCGCGCCGCCTTTCGCAAGCGTGCCCGACAAGCTTCCTTCAACAGAACCCGCCACCGCGACCTTACCGTCAGCAGACACCGCCAAGGCAAATCCGCTTGCGGTTTCAGAGGCGCCCAGCATTTCCGCAAACGCAAGCTTGCCCGCGGAATCGTATTTCATCAGCGCAACGTCGCGCGCACCTTTGATGGTGCTTGTTGCAGAATCGCCGGAGAGATCGGCGATCACATAGACCGAACCGTCAGCGGCCGTGGCGACAGCGCGCGCCGTCGCCACTTTGCCGCCGCCGCCGATCGCGACATCGAATGCGCGCCCAGGAAACCAACCCGCGGAATTCGCACTCGGCGAACTGTAAGGCGAATTTCCTGACTTTGTCTCCACGACCGCAGCGCCGCGCGCAGCGCGATCGAAGGTGCGCGCTGCGCCAGGCGGATCGTCCACGCGGCTGACTGCGTCGATGGGATCGAGCGTTGCGTCAAGCGCCATGCCGCCGAGACTGATTTCGCTCACGCCACGCACCGTCGCTGATGCGCCGGTGACCGCGCGCAAGCTGGCGCCGCCGCCGGAAAGCGCCACCGCCGCCAAACCGAGATCGTAGCCTTCCGCCGCCAAGGCTTCGTTCAGCCGCAGCGCCGCGCTTTCAAGCGTGCGCGCATCTCCTGGATCAAGCACCGCACTCACCGTGCGTTGCCCCCATGAGGTGTCGAATGTGATCGAGACGCTTTGGTCTGAAACCAGCGCCGGCACGTCGTCGCTAACGCCCGTGGCCGCCAGCGCTCCAGTTAAGCTGCGCTGCGCCGAGAAGGCGCCGCCCAGGCCGAAGGACGGCGCTGCGCCCTCAAGCGAAAGCGCATCTCCGTTTATGCTGACCGAAACCAGGCGCTGGCCGGAGCTTTCCGCAACTCGCCAACTCGATAGATCACCCCCGGCGCCGCTCACATAAACGCCGGCGGCGTTGAGCGCGGCGTCGAGCCGATCCTGGAATGCAGCGGCCCAAAACCCCGGCGAAGCGTCCGGGTCATTGGCGCGTTCAAGCGCGCTGACCGTTACATTGACCGTCTTATCGCCTGCAGCAGTCGCCACAACGATCTCGATATCGAGGCCGTCAGCATAAGTCAGAAGCGGGGCGGCGCCGGCAACGTTGTAGCTGCGCACGGCGTCGCCAAATGGCTGGCCCGCAACGGCTACTGGCAAACCTCCAGAAACCCAACCCCCCGGCGCCTGCAGCACGCCATCATGGCTCTCACCGTTCAAGACCGTGCTGACGTCGATCATGTCGTGCAAGGCGTCAAGGCGAAGCGTGAGCATTCCGCCGGCATCGACCAAGGACGCTGCCGCCGCCAATCCTTTGTCGCGAAGCTTGTCGTTCAGGCGCTGCATCAGCGTCGCGGCGTCAATGCCATCTTCGCCGCCATCAATCGTGATCGTCTGAGCGAGCCCTGAGGCGGAAAACACGAACGTCTGCTCGTCGACGAACATATCGGTCGCAGCCGCAACGCCCGCGACTTCGAAGCGCCGAGCGAATATGCCATCGCGCAAACCGCCCACCATGCCAGGGGCCTCAACTGGGGTCAGCGCCGCCGATTTGCCGCTGATCGTGAGTCCGGAAACCCGCACCCCGTCGCCGGCGAAGATTGAAAACCCGAGCTCGTCACCATCTTCCCAAATATCAACACCCGCAGCGACGCCCTGCTCGTGAAGCAGTTGCGTCAGCCGTTCCGCGAGATCATCGAGCATGCCTCGGTCTTCGCTTTCCCCGGCCCGCACGCGCCAGGCTTCAAGATCGTCACTGCGCCACGCTGTCGAAACCGAAAGGCTGCGGCCATCCGGGAGTTCGAGCCTAAGCATGGCCTCGCCCGCATCACGCAATGCATCTTCAAAATTGTTGGCGCCATCCGACACCAACGCGTTGGTGCGTATTTCGTTGGCGCCAGGCGGCGCGCTCACATAGGGCGCGCCCGCGCCCAGCCAGCCTGCTCCGATATTTGCCCCGATGGGCTCATCCGTGGCGGTCGGCCGTTCAAGCCATTGCGGCTGCGCCGCCGCTCCATCGACATCTTCAAGTTTGACCAGACGCGCGCCGCTCGATGTGGTTCCCACTGCGTAAAATGCGGGCTGAGCCGCAACCGGCTCGAACGCGACGCGCTCACCGGCGCGCACGTCCACTTTCAGCGCATATTGCTTAGGGCCGGTGTAACGCGTGGTCGTCGTGCGCCCTAGGAACGTGAAGGTGTTGGTTTTGGACGTCTGATCGACGGTTTCCAGCCGCGACGCGGCGCCCGCCGCGCTGAGCTTGCCGTTGATGTAGCTCACTACATTCGAAAGCGAGCGCGGGATCGATCCCATTTCCGAAAGGTCGATGGACACCGTGCGAACTGTCCCGCCCGCCGATGTCGCCGTTATCGTGAACTTGGCGTCGGCCGCCAGCCCGGAAACCTTTTCGTAGAGCCCGCCCTTGTGAATGACCGGCGTGAGATAATCTTCCGACTTCGAGGGAAGGGCCAGCGTCGTTTGCGCAGCATCGACGCGATCGCCCTGCGCCAACCGCACGTCGTCAAATTGTTGCTGAGCAAAGAAGGCTTCGAGTTCGCTCAAGCCTCGTCCGAACTGCGCCTTCGTTTGCGTGAGCTGAGCGGCGGAGAGCGAACTGTCCTCCGCGCGCCCGGCGAGCGCTTGCAGCGTGGTGAGCCCGGAATAGAGCGCAAACAAGCGCCGATAGTCGCCCGTAGCCTGGAGATCGCTGTAGAGCTTGGAGCCAAGATCGAAAAACGGTTTGTTGCCCAGCGCACGCTGCACCAGGGCTTCTGCGCTCGGCGAGACGCCGGGGGTCCACACCGGCGCCAACGGCGCGTTCGGATCCTGGCTCGCGGTCTTCACATCCACGCCAAGCCCGGCGCGCGCCGAGGCCCAGGCCGTCAGCACGTCAGCGCCCACGCCCGTGGGGGCGGCCGAGCCGCCCCCGAGCAGGGCGGACGCCAGATTCAGATTCGCCAGGCTGACCAAAGCCGACTCCGTGAAGCGTTGAAGCTTCGCCGAAGGTCGTAAACGTCCCGTTCGCAACCGGCGGTTAACCTGCCGCAGCGAACCGGGCCATTTGCCTGAAAACCGGATAATCCAGCAGGTGCGGCCAGAGCTGCATGCCCTGCCAGATGGACAGGCTCAGTACCAGCACCGCCGCGCCGGCAAGCAGCCAGCGCGCCGGCGCCACTTTCGTTACATAACCCGCCAGAGGGGCGGCCACGAGGCCGCCGAGGATCAGCCCCGCTAGGGCCGCGCCGCCAGTGGCCACGCCCCCTTCGATCACGAATCGGCCAGTGAAGAACGTCCACAAGAACGTGGCCGAGATCGCAACGGTGACGAAGAATTCGGCGGTGTTTACGCTGCCGATCACGTAGCGGGGCGAATGCCCCCGTCCGAGCAGCGTCGAGGTTACAACCGGGCCCCATCCACCGCCGACGCTCGCGTCGAGGAAGCCGCCGACCGCGCCAACGGTCATGATGTGGTCGAGATGAGGAGGCGTTTCTGGCGGCGGACGCAGAGCCCGGCGCAGCATGATCACGCCCAAGACCGCCAAGTAAGCGATAATGATCGCCTTGATGAAGGTGGGGTCGAAGCCGGTCAGCAGATAGGCGCCGATGATCCCGCCGACGACGCCCGCGGCTGAGAGCCGCCAAAGGAGGCGCCAATCGACGTTTCGATGCGCCAAATGCGAGACGCCCGAGGCGCCGTTAGTGAAGCATTTGGCGGCGTGAACGGTCGCCGAGACCTGCGCCGGGGGCACCCCGAACGCCAACAGCACGCTCGATGAGATGACCCCGTAGGCCATCCCCACCGCGCCATCGATCAGCTGTGCGAAAAACCCGACCAGCAAAAACAGGCCGAACATGGTCGCCAAGGCGGGCCAAAGCTCCGTTGTGGCTTCCATGCACCCTCAATTGCCAAACTCGCCGGGGAGCATACCTCCCGCGTGCCTCTGCCGCCAGACCGGGCCTGTTCTGCTCAAGCCGCCGCGGCGCCGCTATCCAGCCCGAGAGCCGTTTCCACGCGGTCCACCCACCCGGCGACGCCTGGGTAACTCCCCAGGTCGAACCCGCCCCAGTGCGCGACGCGGGTGTAGGCCACCAGGGCGATATCCGCGAGCGACAATGCCTCGCCAACAAGGAACCGATTTCCGCTCAGCGCCAACTCCATCCGCGCCAGAGCCGCGTTGCCCTTTGTGAGCAGAGCCGGGTCGAGCGCGTCCTCTTTCTCTCCCAGATAGTATTTGCGCGCGATCCGGACGGCGATGGTCGGCTCGTGGCTGTATTGTTCCCAGAACAACCACTCGAACATCTTCGCCCGCGCAAATACATCATCTGGTATCAGATCACTCCCTTGGGCGAGAAAGAGCATGATGGCGTTCGATTGAGCCAACGTGCGTCCGTCTGCGAAAACTGCGACGGGAACTTGTCCCGCCGGATTCAGGGCGAGAAACGCCGGCGTCCGCGTTTCGCCCTTGAAGACATCGATCTCGTTCCAGCTCACCTGCCATCCGGTGCGCTCGGCCACCCATTTGGGCTTCATCGAATTGCCGCTGCCCGTCATTCCGTAGAGCGTCACATTTCGCATCTTTGGCGTTCCCATCGCTCTATCTAACGGCCCCGTTAGATTTCGCTTTCCCAAAAAGCGGCTTGGTTGCAAAACTTGCGCTCTGCCCGTCGCGCGGCGGCGGGCCAATAGACGGGGGCATCAGGTGTCGGCAAACCCTTCGGCTTGTCCGCGGTGCAATGCACCACTGGCGGCGAATGCGCAATTCTGTGGGTCCTGCGGCGCGGCCATCGGCGCGGGCGCTCCTCAACCTCCGCCTATGCCGCCCCCTCCGCCCTTTCAGCAAATGCCGCAGATGGCGCGAGGCTTCGCATCAAGCGCAGGCAACACCAAGCAAGCCACGTTTGCCGGCGCCCCTCAAGACGCCTTTGCACAGGCGACGCGCGCCATTGCCGCGACCGGCGGCGAAATCATGTGGCAACAACCGCCATCCGGCGCAAAATTCCTGCTCGCCTATAAGAACATCTGGACGACGGGCGGCTTCTCGCTGAAGTACGATGGCGATCTACAGGTGATCCCTGCGGGGCCCGGTCAAACGACGGCGCGCTTTGGCCTCAAGGTGCAATGGGGCAGCGTTGTGCCGTTGCTTGTGACGCAAGTGCTCTGCGTCATCATCTTGGCGATGTTCAATTACTACTTCGCGGCCTTCGCGCTAATTCTCATCATTGCGAGCCTCGTTTACAGCGCCTGGAGCGCCGCGAGCGGCATTCCCGATAAGCTGCTCGACACAATCATCAAGAATCTGCAAAGCGGCGCCGGGCCAGCTCCTGCACAGGCCTACACGCCTGCGCCGCAACCAGCGCCTGCCCCGCAGCCGACCCCTGCTCCGCAGCCGGCGCCGGCGAACAATTCCGCCGCCATCATGGAGCAAATCAAACAACTCGGCGGCCTTCGTGACGCGGGCGTCCTGACCCCGGAAGAGTTCGAGACCAAGAAGGCCGAACTCCTAAGCCGCATTTAGGCGCATGCAGGCTGGGCCTTGCCCTCGTTGTAGCGCGCCGTGGGACGGCGCTTCCCGCTTCTGCACGGCGTGCGGCACTCCGATGGGCCAACAACCGCCGCCACCCCAGCAGGCGCCGTACTACAGCATGCATTGCCAGAGCTGCGGCGGCGACGGAGCGGGGCTCGCCCCGGCGAAAGTGTTCTGCCCGACATGCCGCTGGCTGCGTCCGCTCGGACCCGGTTATGAGATGCCTGTCGAAGCGTTTCTCTGGCGCCTCGACGCCGACGCCATGAATACGCTCGCAGGCATCGGCCCGCTCAACGCTGCTGCGCACTCGGTTTCTGAAAGCGTCGGGCGCCCGTGGTTCGAGGCCGCAGTCAACGGCGTGCGGCTTTCTGAACGGCAACTGCCCGATATCTTTGATCTGGCGATCAAAGCGGCGCGCATCGTCGGCCTCACGCACCTTCCCGAAATCTACATTTCGGGCGAGCAGATGTGGGATTCCGTCACCATGGGCTCCCAAACCTCATCCTTCATTGCCCTCGGCAGCGTGCTCACCAATTTTCGCGGCGAGGAATTGCTCTACCTGCTTGGCCGCGAAATGGGCCACGCCAAAGCCGGCCATGCGCTCTGGAACACGGTGGTCAACCTGTTGGCGGGGCGTCAACCGGGCAACCGCTCGCTGATGTCGAGCGGCGTGCTGAGCTTTCTCTCCCCGGCGAAGCTCATCGAGAGCGGCATCAACGCGCCGCTCATGGCGTGGCAACGCCATTCGGCGATCACCGCCGACCGCGCCGGGCTGCTGGTGACGGGCAATCTCGATGTCGCCCGTCGCGTTACGCTGCAATGGACGCTGCATTCGTTCCCGCTCGCCGGGCGCATCAACGCCGAGGCCTGGCGAGAGCAGGAAGACGCCTCGGACGACAGCGCCATGCAGGCTTCCGAATTCGCGATGACGTCGACGCCCTACGCGGCGCGGCGGCTGAAGCTGGCGCGAGAGTTCCACGCCAGCGAGGAATTCAGGGGCTGGCGCCGCGTCATAGAACATTGGGCCCCGCCGCCGCGCCCCGCGACCGTCCAGGCCGCCAAGGATAGGCCTCAATCGCCGCAAGCGGACATGGAACGCCTGACTTGCATCGCCTGCAAGACAATCATGCGCGTGCCGAAAAGCGTCCTTGCCGGCGACAAGCCCGTGAACGTCCGCTGTCCCAATCCCGATTGCGCTAAGGTTTTGAAAATCTCACCCAAGAAGCCAAAACCTCCCAAGCCGGACCAGGTCTCGGAATGAACTCAAGCCGTCCCCCCGGCGACGCGAAATTCGACGTCACTGTCGAACCCGCCGCCCCGGGTGAGACGGTGATCGATGCGGTCGAAGACGAGGAAGCGCGCCGCCGGCGAGACGCCGCACTCGCCTCTACGTTCGATCCCGAACGCATCCATCACGGCAAGAGCGAAGAGGAACAGATCGCTGAGCGTGAGGCGGAAGCGCGACTCATCGTCGACACAGCCATCGCCGCGGGCCTGACGATCGCTGCGGTCGAAGCCGCCCAGCATCACGAACATGAAGGCGAAGCCGACGACATTAGTGAAACGGCTGAAGACGCGGACGAATCCGAGGGTGACTGAGAAGAAGGGACAAAGCCATGGCAATGACGCTGGAAGAATTCATGAAGACCGACGCCGGCCAAAAAATGGAAACCGACATCGCCGGTCTTTCCGACATGGAACAGGCCAACCTCATGGCCGCGCTGCAGAAGGCCGCAGACGAAGGTAGCCTGGAGGATTTCAACCCCGACACCGCCATCCTCGATGCGCAAGCCGCCGAGGATGCGCGCGAAGAAGCCGAATATTACCAGAGCGAACAGGCCAAGGCTGCCGATGCGGGCGACTGGGAAAAGGCTGAAGAGATGGCCCAGAACGCCGAGTATGCGATGGAAGAAGTCAAGGATCATGGCGGCGACGTGGCCGATTCAGAAATCATCGAAGCCCAGTACGACCAGATGAACCTGGAAAACGCAGATTATCACCAGGAAATAGCCGACGACAACGCGGCCTCTGCCGCTGCTTATGCTGCCGAGGGCGATCTGGACACGGCTCAAATATATGCCGACGGCGCCGCCGACCATGCGGGCGTCGCCGCCGACTATGGCGCGATGGGCGATCAGGGCGGGAGTTACGCCGACCAGACGGTCGATACGTCCTCTACGTTCGATTCAAGCGCGACCCTGGACACCACCGTCGATACCTCAAGCGCCATCGACACATCGAGCACAACGACGGAGTAAGTTATCGGCCCGACGCTTGCCGCGCTGCGCGGAACTCCGCGTTGGCGCGCCATTGCGGCCACTCATCGCCATCGGCGAGCCGGCGTCCCACAGCGTACAGCGCTTCGAGATCCTCGGCGCCGCCGCTCATGTCCCATTCGTCCGTCACTTCATCCGACGGCTTGTGGTAGTCATTGGCGACATAGGCGGCACTGAGTGCGTTGCCACGCTCAGCGCCGCCATCGATCATGTCCACGCCACTGGACGTGTACAGGACAGGAATGCCCAACTGCGCGTAGTGCAGATGGTCCGAGCGATAGAAATAACCGGCCTCGGGCGATGAATCCGGCGCCACGCGCCGACCTTGTGCGCTTAGCGCCGCGGCGAACAGATCGTCCATCTCACTCTTGCCGAAGCCAACGATCTCCACATCGCGTGTGCGGCCAAAATTGTTGACGCCGTCGATATTGATGGCCGCCACCGTGTCACGGGCAGGAAACACGGGGTGCTGCGAGTAATAGAGGGCGCCCAGCAGACCCTGCTCCTCGGCCGTCACCGACATGAACGCAACTGAACGTGCGCCAGGGCCGGCAGCCGTAAACCGCCGTGCAAGCTCGATGACCGCCGCAACGCCCGTGGCGTTATCGAGAGCGCCGTTGCAGATATCGTCGCCCTCGATGGCCGGGCAGTGACCCAAATGGTCCCAATGCGCTGAATAGAGGATCGTTTCTTGCGGCCGCTCCCGGCCTGGCAAAACGCCGATCACATTATAGCTTGGGCGTTGCTCCACATTTGTGTGCAACGTGAGTGAGCCGGTCAGGTTCATGCGCACGGCGCGGAAGCCGCGCCGCTGCGCGCGCGCCTTCAATTCCGGAAAATCGAGATTGGCGCGGCGAAAGGTTTCCATCGCCACATCATTGTTGATCCACCCCTCGAAGCCTGCACGGCTGGCGCCGCGATCTTCGCGCACGGTGTCCCAACGCGCGCCCCCGGTCGCCGATTGAATGACCGCCCAAGGATAAGCAGCCGGCTCGGTTTCGTGGATGATGATGGCCCCGGCGGCGCCTTGGCGTCCCGCCTCTTCAAACTTGTAGGTCCAACGCCCGTAATAGGTCATGGCGCGACCGCCGAAACCGCGATCGTCGCCAGTTTCGAAATCGGGATCGTTGACGAGGATGACGGCGATCTTGCCGTGCATATCAACGCCCTCGTAATCATTCCAACCGAGTTCAGGGGCGTTAATTCCATAGCCGACAAAGACCAGCGGAGCGTTTTCGATCGCGACCGTCTCGTCCAGACGCCGCGTCCACGCCGAGAATTGCGGGCCGTACACGTAACTGTGCGCGCCATCACGCCCTGCCAACGTCAGACTCGGTGTTTCGGTCAGCGTCGCAGCCACGAGCTGCGCCTCCTGCCGCCATGAGCGCGAGCCGTCAGGCAACGTCACGCCCGGCTGCAGACCAGCCGCTGCGAATGCCCTTTCGATGTACTCAATGCTTAGGCGCTCGCCATTCGTGCCGGGCGCTCGGCCTTCGAATTCATCCGAGGCCAGCACTCGCACATGGTCGAGCAAAGCCTCCGCCGACAATGGTGGCGAGGCAAAAGCAGGAATGTCGGCCGCCGCACTTGGGGGCGCGGGCTGATCCGCTGTCGCGCACGCGGCCAACGCAACAATGGCCGCCGAGAAGGCATGGCGAATATTCATTTGATGGCGTCCCTCAAGCCCCAAAGAAGCGTACTCTAGGCGCCCTTGAGGCGCTGCTCAACCCATCCACGGAGGCGTGGGAAGCCCCTTTTGATGAAGAAAGGCCGGATTCACGTCTCGCCCGCGACAACGGAGCGGCGGATCATGACACGCCCAGCTTCTTCTGCAGATCGGTTGAGGATGTCGTGTAAAGAAAGACCAGGCGCTCGCCGGGACGGGCGATCTTGAAAGCCGCTTGCGCCATAAGCGCCGCTTCATGAAAGCCGCACAGAATAAGCTTCAGCTTTCCTGGATATGTATTGATGTCGCCAATCGCGAAAATACCCGCTTCGCTGGTTTGGAACGCGGCGGTATCGACGGGAATGAGGTTCTCGTTGAGGTTCAGGCCGAACTCCGCGATCGGTCCCAGTTTCATCGTCAGCCCGTAGAAAGCGAGCAATTCATTGCACAGGACTTCATAGGCGCCTTTGTCTTTGCTTTGGCATTGCACCGCTGTGATCTGTCCATCAGCGCCGGACACGCCCTTTAGATCCGCGATTTCAAGGCGCACCTTACCCTCCGCCACGAGCTGGCGCATGCGCGCTACCGAATGAGGCGCCGCGCGAAAATCGTCGCGGCGATGGATCAAAGTCACCGCCTTCGCGAGCGGCTGGAGGTTGAGCATCCAATCGAGCGCGCTGTCGCCGCCGCCAGCGATAACGATGTCACGGCCGCGAAATCGCTCCATCTGCCGCACCGCATAGTGAAGCGACTTGCCCTCGAACGCTTCCAGCCCATCGATCTTGGGTTTGCGCGGAACGAATGAGCCGCCGCCCGCCGCGACCGCCACGACCGGCGCAGTGATTTCGGTGCCCAGCTCGGTGCGCAGTCTGAACTTGCCATCGGACAGGCGCTCCAGCCCCTCCGCCATCTGCGCCAAATGAAATACGGGTTCGAACGGCGCAATTTGCTGCAATAGCGCGTCTGTAAGGCCCTGGCCGGTCACTACGGGGAGTCCAGGTATGTCGTAGATCGGCTTTTCCGGATAAAGCTCCGCACACTGGCCGCCAGGCCGGTCGAGCACGTCAACGAGATGCGCCTTGAGCCCTAGCAAACCAAGTTCGAACACCGCAAAGAGGCCCACTGGCCCTGCGCCAATGATGATGACATCGGTCTCGTAGGCCTTGCCTGCCGGAGCGGAAACAACTTTCCCTGGCGCTTCGCCCATTCTGATCTCCCGCGAACGTCTCTGGCCCTTGTAGCAAGCATCGCGGCGCCGTGAAGCGCGACAAGCCTACGCGGACGCTCGCATTCCCAAATGTGGTTGCCCCAGCGCCCTCGTCATGCATGCTGGCGCCGCCATTGGGAGACAGAGATGACGATGTTGCCTGAGAAGGGCCAGCCGTGGAGCACGCTTGAGCCTCGCATGCGCGACCTGGCCAAGGGCGACGTGAAATGGCGCGATGGACGCACGGGCCTCTACATTTTCAACGCCGGCGAAGACGTAGAGCGTGTCCAGAAAGCCGCCTACGCGATGTTCTCCGCTGAAAATGGCTTGGGCCCAGCCGCCTTTCCAAGCATCGCACAGATGGAGCGCGACGTCGTGGCGATCGGGCTGTCGCTCTTGAATGCGCCCCCTGGCGCCGGCGGCGCCATGACCAGCGGCGGCACCGATTCCATCTTCATGGCGGTGAAGACGGCGCGCGATCACGCCCGCGCCAAGCGGGAAATGAGCGGTGCGCTGAACATCGTCATCCCGTTCACTGCCCACCCGGCCTTCGACAAGGCCTGCGCTGTCATGGACATTGAAGTGCGGCGCGTGCCCGAAAAAGAGTTCCTGGCGGACGTCGCGGGCATGGAAGCCGCCATGGACGCAGCCACACTCATGATTGTTGGGTCGGCGCCTTGCTTTCCCTTTGGCTTGATCGACCCCCTCGAAGCGCTAAGCGAACTCGCTGAGCGCAAAGGGGTGTGGTTGCACGTCGATGCCTGCGTTGGGGGCTACATTGCGCCATTTGTGCGCATGAATGGCGTTGACCTGCCGCCCTTCGATTTTGCACTTCCCGGCGTCACCTCAATTTCGGGGGATCTGCACAAATATGGCTACGCCTCCAAGGGCGCATCGACTGTATTCTTTCGCGACGCCGCCATGCGCGACTTCATGACGTTCGACGCTGGCCCGTGGCCGCTCGGGCGGATGATCACGCCTACGCTCGCCGGCACACGCCCGGGCGGGGCCATCGCGGCGGCGTGGGCGGTGATCCATCATCTCGGCATAGAGGGATATCGCGAAAAGCAACGCCAGGTGACCGAAGCGCGGGCCAAAATAGAAAGCGGCGTGCGTCGCCTCGGCTTTAACGTCTTAGGCAAGCCGCAACTTGGCATCGTCGCATTCGCGCACCCCAAGGCTGACGCACTCGCGATTTACGCACAGATGCACAAGCGCGGCTGGTTCACCGCCGCCCTGCTTGAGCCTCGCGCTTTGCACCTCATGCTCTCGCCAAAGCACAATGAGGTTGCCAACCAATACCTGAGCGATCTCGAAGCAGCGCTTCACGATGTGAGCGATGAACAAATGGCGCCCCAATATGCAGGCTCTCGATGACGCTGGCCTTCGACTTCTATTTCTCGTTCCGTAGCCCGTATTCCTATCTGGCGACGCCGCAGGTCGAGGAAATCATAACCCGTTACGATGTCGCGCCGCGCATGCGCATCGTGACGCCCATCGCCATCCGCATCCCCGGTTTCTTCAAGACCGTGAATCCACTCTGGCCGCCTTATCTCCTGCGTGACACCTTCCGCATTTCGCAGATGCACGCGATCCCGTACCGGTGGCCGCGCCCCGATCCGATCGTCATGGATGTCGCCGCTGGCGAGGTCGCCGCCGAACAGCCTTACATCCACCGCGTAAGCCGCATGGGCGCGGCTGCTGAGCGCGCCGGACTTGGCTTCGCCTTTGCACGGCGCGCCGCTCACAAGATCTGGTCGGGTGAGGTTGATAATTGGCACGAGGGCGATCACCTCGCGCGTGCCGCGTTCGAAGCCGGCCTGGATGCAGAAGCGCTCGAGGCCAACGTGCGGGATCAGGGTGCGGAGCTAGCAGCCGAAATCGCACAAAACGAAGCCGATCAGCGCAACGCTGGCCATTGGGGCGTTCCGCTCTTCGTGTTCGAAGGCGAGCCATTCTTTGGGCAGGACCGTCTGGATCATCTGCTTTGGCGGATGAAGCAAGCTGGCCTCGCCGAACGCGCCTCGTGAATCAATCGTCCTCGTCATCGATGAGGATGCGGTTCGCGGCGCCCTGCAAATCTTCGTATTGGCCCGACCGTAGGCTCCAGAAGAACGCGCCCAAGCCGGCTGCCCCCATCAGCACCGCAACGGGGATCAGAAAAATCATGATGTCCATGATCGCGCCTCCAGCTGCAGCCTGAGCGCATTCAACGTCACCGTCAGCGAAGACCCCGACATGGCGAGCGCGGCGATCAGCGGGGTGAGCAATCCGGCCGCCGCCATGGGCGCGGCGATCACGTTGTAGAGCGCCGAGAACCGCAGATTCTCCAGCGCCCGCGCCTTGGCCGCTTTGGCGACATCGATCGCTTCCACCAAAGCCAACAGGCCCGCACCCTGGATCACAAGGTCGGCCGCAGCCTGACTCGCCTCCAGCGCCGTTCCCGGTGAGGCGGAGGCATGGGCCGCAGCAAGCGCCGCCGCATCATTCAACCCATCGCCGATCATCAGCGGCTTCTTGCCCTGCGCACGCAGCGTATTGAGCCGGGCGACCTTGTCTCCGGGCGCAACGCCACCCGCCCACACCGCGATCCCCGCCGCCTCCGCCGCTGCCTCAACCGCTACGGGCCTATCACCTGAGATCAACTCGACTGCAATGCCGCGACGCTTCAACGCCGCGACGGTCTCGGCGGCGTCCGCACGCAAAGCATCGGCAAAAGCGAAGCGCACAGGCGCCGCGCCTGGGCGCCCAAACCACAGCTCGGGCGCGCCATCGCTGCTCTCGGCCGCCATCGGCGCGGCGAACGCACGCCGGCCCAGACGCCACGTCTCGCCGTCGATCTCCGCCTCAACGCCTTCCCCCGGAACCTCGCGTGCGCTTCTTGCGGATTCGCCGGCCCCTGTCGCTTCCACCAAAGCGCGCGAAAGCGGATGGCGCGAGATGCGCGCCAATCGCGCCGCCGCCTGTAACGTCGCAACATCGGCCAATGTCGTTAGGCGCGGCCGGCCCAAAGTCAGCGTGCCGGTCTTGTCGAACACCGCGACATCGACCTCCGCCAGGCGCTCCAGCGCGTCCCCTGATTTCACCAGCACGCCGCGTTTGAACAACCGCCCCGTTGCGACGACCTGCACTGCCGGCACAGCCAGGCCGAGTGCGCACGGGCAGGTGATGATCAACACCGCAACAGCATTCATCAACGCAACACGCACGCCGACATCCGCCGCCTCAAAGCCCAGCAGGCGCAGCAGGGCGGGGCCGAACGCCCAACCAAGGAACGTCAAGGCCGCCAGAGAATGCACAACCGGCACGTAGAGCGCGGCGGCCCGGTCGGCCAAGCGCACAAAGCGGGCGCGACCTTGTTCACCGGCCTCGATAAGGCGCGCGAGATCGGCAACGGACGAATCCTCAACGCGCGCCGTCGCGCGCATGACAATGCGCTGCGTCAAATTGATCGCCCCGGCATGGATCACCGCGCCAGCGCGCACGGCCTGCGGGAGCGTCTCACCGGTCAGCATCGAACAATCGAGCTCGGAAACGCCGCTTTCGATCACGCCATCCACCGGGGCGCGCTCGCCCGCGGCAAGCTGAAGCCGGTCGCCGATGTCGATATCTCGCGCCGAAACCGAGGCGACATGACCGTCCGCCGCGATCCGCGACGCCGTCACCGCCTGCAACGCGAGCAGGTCGCGCGCCGCCGTGCGCGCACGCTCGCGCAGCCTATGATCGAGGTAGCGCCCAATCAACAGGAAGAACAACAGCATGGTGATGCCGTCGAAATAGGCGTGGGCGCCCTGTTGCAGCGTCTCGACAACGCTCACGCCCAGCGTCAGCACAACGGCCAGCGAAATCGGCACATCCATGTTTGCATGGCCGACGCGCAACGCGCGCCACGCCGAGCGGAAGAAAGGCTGGGCCGCATAGAGCGAGGCCGGGATGGCGATAAGCGCCGAAACCCAGTGCAGCAGCGCGCGCGTCCCTTCGCCCATTTCACCGTCGCCGGCCCAGACCGGCACGGAGAACATCATGATATTCATCGCCGCGAACCCAGCCACCGCCAGGTAGCGCAGAAGTCTGCGTCCTTCTTCGTCGGTTTGCTGTTTTGCCGCCTCAGGATCGAACGCCGCAGCGCCATAACCCAGGCGTTCGAGCATCGTGCTGATGTCGCCAGCGCGCACGGCGCCTGGCGTCCAGGCGACGCTCAGACGCCCCGTTGACAAATTGAGCCGCGCGTCAGTCACGCCCGGCATCGCCAACAAGCCGCCCTCAATCTTACGGATGCAACCCGCGCACTTGGCGCCTTGCACCATCAGCTCGAGCGTATCGCGCCCTTGCGCGTCACGGCGCACGAAGGCCGCCGGATCAGCGCGGGGCCCGCTTTCCGCTGGAGGCGCTAACCCCGAAGGGCAACCTGCTTCATCTAGAGCGACGCCGGCCATGGCAGTTCCGCCTCAAAATCACGCGCGCTTTCGCCGCGCACGGCGCGCCCCCGCAGGCGCCAACGTCCCCGATGCAAAGCGCCCAGATGTGCTACATAGCGTCCCGCGCCGGCAGATTCAAAACGGACATCGCGGTCGAGGCTTGCGTTCGCCGGCCATTGCAGCGCCCCCGTCAACTCCGCGCCGACTACCGCCGCCCCGGAACCGTCAGTCAGCGTCACTTCGAGGTCGGCGCCCCGCCCGGTATCCGCCAAACCCGCTGTGACGGACCAACCCAGCGCCGCTTGGGCGCGCCGCTCTGCGAGCGTTTGATTGTATTCCAGCCCTTGCGCGTAGGAGCGCGGCACATCCTCGCCTGGGAACGACTCAACGGCGACAACCGCGAAGAAAACGTTCACCGCGATAACAGCGCCGAAAAAGGCGAGGAGCATTCCCAGGACATGCCACCCTCGGAGCTTGGGCGCCGCGCTGCTCATGGCCCCGCTCCAGCGAGAAACGCTGATGCGCTGGTCGCGGTATCGCCGCTCTCCGCATCGCGAATGGTGAAGGTAAGATTGTGCGACCCCGGGCTTATGCCGGCGGGCGCAATAATGTGCATGCGCACATTGGTGACGCTGTCTGGCTCGGCCAACACGCTCACCGCCCCCTCACTCCCGTCCGGCCCGCGCAGGTGCGCACCCTCAAGGCCCGCAACTTCGATCACGAGAGTGCGCGCAGCGTCGCTCTTGTTGATCAGCTTGAGAGCGTAATCGTTGCGAATGGAGCCGTCGGCCAGGCGCACGAATGGCGGACTGCGGTCCCGGATCACGTTGAGATCCAAGACACCGCGAGTCGAGAGACCATAAAGCATCAATACGCCAACGAGCGCGAACAGCGCGCCGTACATGATTGTGCGCGGGCGTACCAGCCGCAGACGCGCAGGCTCATGCGCGGCCCGGCGCGACTGATTGGCGTAGGAATCATATGCGATCAGGCCAGTTGGCCGATCCACCTTCTTCATGATTTCGTCGCAGGCGTCGATGCAGAGCGCGCAATTGATGCACTCGAGTTGATCGCCGTCGCGGATGTCGATCCCTTGCGGGCACACGGCCACGCATTGCCGGCAATCGATGCAATCGCCTCGTCCCTCCCAGCTTTCGCCCTTCTTGTGCGGCCCCCGCGGTTCGCCGCGATCCGCGCGATAGGTCACGCTGAGCGCGTCTTTGTCCATCATCGCCGCCTGGATGCGCGGCCATGGGCACATATAGGTGCACACCTGCTCACGCATGGTGCCTGCGAGCATGTAGGTGGTGAAGGTCAGCACGCCGACAAACAGATAGGCCGGCGCCGACGCCTGACCGGTGAACAAATCCCGGGCCAGCGTTGGCGCATCGGCGAAATAGAAAACCCATGCGCCGCCCGTCGCGGCGGCGATCAGTAACCAGATGGCATGCTTGGAAAGTTTCTTGGCGGCCTTGCCCAGCGACATCGGCGCCTTGTCGAGCCGCATACGGGCGGCGCGGTCGCCTTCAATCAAGCGTTCAACGTAGATGTAGAGATCCGTCCACACTGTCTGCGGGCACGCATAGCCACACCAGATGCGTCCGAACCGCGCCGAGGAAAGGAATATCCCGAACGCTGCAAGGATGAGCAGCCCGGTGATGTAGTAGACCTCCTGCGGCCACAGCTCGATGAAGAAGAAATAGAAACGCCGCCCTTCGAAATCGACCAGCACCGCCTGATCGGGCCGCCCAATGCCGCGATCCCAGCGCAGCCAGGGCGTGATGTAGTAGATCGCCAACAAGACGATCATGGCCGCCCACTTCAGGTTTCTGAAAAACCCGTGCGCCAGCTTTGGATAGATCTGCTCGCGCTTCTGATAAAGAGCCCGCGCCGCCTTTGAGTTGACCGCCTCGACATCAATCGAGTGCTCGCCGCTCTCCTCGGGCGGACGCGGGATCAGAGTCGTTTTTGACATGCTCCTATCTTAGCGGCGAACCGCCAGGCGTGTCTTGCGTTGCATCAGTCGCAGCTGCGGCCGGTGGAGGCGCATCGGGCTCCCCGCCGCCCATTTGGTGCACGTAGTAGGCCAGTGCGCGGATCGTGCCGGCGTCGAAGCGGTTCTCCCACGTGGGCATCACACCGCCGCGGCCGAGCTCAATCTGCCGCCGGATTTCTTCGCGAGTTCCGCCGTATAGCCACACATCGTCGTTCAAACTGGGCGCGCCGAATGTGCGATCGCCGGCGCCGCTTGGTCCGTGGCAGGCGGCGCACTGCTCCTGATAGACGCTCGCCCCGCGCCCTGCCGCGCCCGCGTCCGGCGACAAACGGTCGCGCGCGGCCGAGATGCTGATCACATACTCCGTCACATCCCCGATCTGGCGCTCCGTCAGCAGGTGATCGCGCCCGAAGGCCGGCATTTGCGACATGCGCGTTTCCGGATTCTCCGAACGGACGCCGACGCGGATCGTATGCTCGATATCCGCCAGGCTGCCGCCCCAGATCCAGACGTCGTCGGCGAGCACCGGATAGCCGGGTGCGCCCGCGCCCCCCGCGCCATGGCAGGTGCGGCAATAATCGCCGAACACGGCCTCACCGGCGGCGCGGGCAAATTGCTGCAACTCGGGATCGTTGGCGATATCGGCCGTGCTGGCGTTGGCAAGCCGTTCGAACATTGGCGCGCGCGCCGAGCGCAATGTCTGCACCTCGGCAGCGACATTGTTGCGATCGGAGAAGCCAAGCGTGCCGTGCGTATAGCCATTGGCAAGCGGCCACGCCGGCATCAGCACCCAATACACGACCGAAAATGCGATCGATGCGTAGAAGATGTAGAGCCACCACCGCGGCAGCGGCGTGTCCAACTCCTTCAGCCCGTCCCATTCGTGGCCGGTCGTTTCCGTGCCACTGACTTCGTCGCGCTCCCGCTTACTCATCATTGCCCCCGTCATTGAGAGGCGCGTGCGCCGCGCGGTTGAACTTCTCGCGATTGCCTGGCCAAAGCGCATAGACGACCGCGATCAAAAATCCCGCCGCAAGCAGCACCAAGCCCCATGTCTGCGCCATATGGCTCGCCTGTTCGTAACTCATCTCGGCTACCTTTGGTTCTCAGGCGCTTGCGCCTGGTAGGTGCTGAAATCGACGCCGGCGCCAAGCATCTGCAGATACGCGATCAGCGCGTCCATCTCGGTCACCCGCGCAGGATCGCCGTCGAAGTCGCGCACAGCAGCCCCCGGATAGCGCTCCGAGAAGTCGTAGGCGTGCTCGCCCAGTGGCTCGGCCTGCGCCCGGGCGTCGACCGCCGCGTTCGCCAGTTGCTCGTCGGTGTAGGGCACGCGCAGCAGGCGGTTGACCCGCAAGTGATCGCCCATGCGCGCTGTGTCCACATCGGCATTGGCGAGGAACGCATACGGCGGCATCACCGATTCCGGCACAACCGATCGCGGGTTCTCAAGGTGGGCGCGGTGCCATTCATCCGAATAGCGGCCTCCGACGCGCGCCAAATCGGGCCCGGTCCGCTTGGAGCCCCATTGGAACGGGTGATCGTACATGCTCTCCGCGGCGAGCGAGTAGTGGCCGTAACGTTCCACCTCGTCGCGCAGCGGGCGCACCATTTGCGAGTGGCAAACGTAGCACCCTTCCCGGATGTAGATCTCGCGCCCGGCGAGCTCGAGCGGCGTATACGGCCGCACGCCATCGACACGCTCAATCGTCGACTCAATGAAGAAGAGCGGCGTGATCTGCACCAAGCCGCCGATCGAAACGACGACAAGAATGCCGACAACCAGGATGAGCGAGTGACGCTCGAACCATTTGTGAAAGTTCCACATGATCCCTCGCCCCTATTCCGCAGCCACCGGCGCCACGACCGGCACGTCCGACGCACGCTCGTGCGCCGGCGCATCCCCGCGCGCGGTGCGCCACAGATTGTAAGCCATGATCAGCGCGCCGAGCAGGAACAGCGAACCGCCCATCGCACGGATGATGTAGTATGGGTGCATGGCCTCGACGGTTTCGACGAACGAGTATTCGAGGAAACCAAACTCGTTGTATGCGCGCCACATCAAGCCCTGCATGATGCCCGCCACCCACATCGACGTGATGTAGAGCACGATGCCGATCGTCGAGAGCCAGAAATGCCATTCGACCAGAGCGTTGGAGAACAATTGCTTGCGCTTCCACAGCCACGGCACCAGGCAATAGAGCGCCCCGAACGAAACGAACCCAACCCAGCCAAGCGCGCCGGAGTGAACGTGTCCGATGGTCCAATCGGTGTAGTGCGAGAGCGAATTCACCGCACGGATGGACATCACCGGTCCTTCGAAGGTCGACATGCCATAGAAAGCCACCGACACGACCAGCATCCGGAGCACCGGATCGGTCCGGAGCTTGTCCCACGCGCCCGAGAGCGTCATCAGCCCGTTGATCATGCCGCCCCAGCTCGGCATCCACAGCATGAGCGAGAAGGTCATGCCCAGCGTCTGCGCCCATTGAGGCAGCGCCGTGTAGTGCAGGTGGTGGGGGCCCGCCCAGATGTAGAGGAAGATCAGCGCCCAGAAGTGGATGATCGAGAGCCGATAGGAGTAGACGGGGCGGTCAGCCTGCTTCGGGATGAAGTAATACATGATCCCAAGGAAGCCGGCGGTCAGGAAGAAGCCGACCGCGTTGTGGCCGTACCACCATTGCGTAAGCGCATCCTGCACGCCCGAGAAAAGCGAGTAGCTGAACCAGCCGGAGAAGCTGACCGGGATCGCCATGTTGTTGACGAGGTGCAACATCGCGATCGTGACGATGAAGGCCAGGTAGAACCAATTGGCGACGTAGATATGCTTTTCCTGGCGCTTCCATATCGTGCCCAGGAACACCAGCAGGTAGGCGACCCAGACGATCGTTAGCCAGATGTCAGTGTACCAGGGCAACTCCGCGTATTCGCGCCCTTGGGTCACGCCTTCCAGATAGCCCGTGCCGGCGAGCAGGATCACCAGCTGGAACCCCCAGAACACGAACCAGGGCCACAAACCGCCAGCGAGACGCGCCCGGCAGGTGCGCTGCACAACGTAGAAGCTGGTGGCGATCAGCACATTGCCGCCAAACGCGAAGATCACGGCGTTGGTGTGCAGAGGCCGCAACCGCCCGAAGTTCAAAAATCCGAAATCCTCGAAATAGAAGATGTTCGGAAACGCCAATTGCAGCGCGATCACGACGCCGACGAGGAAGCCCGCAATCCCCCAGAACATCGACGCGAAAACACCGGCCTTCACCACGCCATTCTCGTAGCGCGATGCGATGTCGGGTGCTGATGGACCGCGGCCCAGCACGTTCACCAGCATGACCCCGCCCGCTATGAATGCGGCGAAGCCCGTCCACATTTGAATGGCGAACGCGCGGTCCGTCGCGTGAGCCGCCCCCCAAAGCGTGTAAAACAATCCCAGTATGACAATGGCGCCGATAACAAACGCGTCGATGCGGCTTTCCTGATGTTTCACTGCCGATGCCATGCGTCGCTCCCCAACCAGCGCAAGAAAACGCCGGCGATTCCCAAATCACGGATGCGGTATCAGTAGCCCGATCTTCGCCAATTGATCTAGCTCAAGATGCGCCGTGACGACGCAGGTATTGCCAAACCATATTTGGGGGCGGATCATACGATGATGCAAAAGCGGATTCTGACCGGTGCGACGCTGGGCGCGTTAAGCGCGCTTTGGCCGACTCTGCTGTGCGCCATCACCCATGCGACCATGTCCCCGCTAGAGCGCGCCTTGAGCGGAGCGATCTGCGGCGAGGGGCCGCAAACGCTGGAATTCCTCGGCCATTGCCTGGCGTGCTGGAGCGGCGCGGCTGCGTTCGCCGCCGCGGCCCTGCTGGTCGCGCTCGCGCCTAGCCGCCAGCGGGCTCTGCGCGCCGCAACCTAAGCAACGCCTCGCTGCCCGGCGCGGCCTGCAACAATTCAAGTGACGCGCCGCGCACGATGCGCCGTTGAGTTTGCGGCAACACCGTCACGAAGCGCGCCTCGTCGGTCGCCGCCGCCTCGCTGGGGCACTCTCCTGGCGCCTGCGTCAGCGCCCCGACGGCAAGCGACTCACCGAACGATGAGAGCGACGCGGTAAAGTCCCGGCATCCCGTGAATCCGGCAATTGTCCCCGCTTCGGGGTCTATCTCAATCCAGATATCGACGCCCTCTCCCAACGAAGCTCCCGCGATCTGCTGCACGTCCCATCGGCCAGCCAAATCCGCCGGCGCCGAAGATTGTTGCGTGCACGCCGCCATGACGACTGCCGCCAGGATCATCGACCGCGCCTTCATTGGATCCTCCTCTGCATGCGCACCAAGGGCATGATTGCGAACACAACCAGAGCCACAGCGTAGACATAGCCCGGCGGGCTCGAGAAATAAGCGATTTGATCATTTAGGGTCATGCCGCGCAGCCCAAACCCGACGCCGAGATCAGCGATCTGCTGCACCGTCAACGCCAGCACGCCGACCCAGAGGTGCGACAGCCAGCCGCCTTCGACCCTCGCCCAGCTGGGCGCCCAGCGCGCGCCGAACCACATCGCCGCAAGCAGAAATGGCATCTCGCAAAGCACGGCAAGCGTCGCGCCAATCCAGGGCTCAAGCCAAAGCACACGGATCGGGCCAAGCAGCAAACCTACAGCGAACACGATCGCGAAGTAGGCGCCCGCAGCGCGGAAAACGCGCTTCACGCCGTCCGCTTTCGGGGGCTCGCTGTCCATGGATGCTCCTCAGTGCGCCAGCATCAACGGTATCGGCGCGCCCGCAAGCAATTCGCGGGTGACCCCGCCAAAGACTGCCTCCTCCGTTCGCGAATGGCCATAGCCGCCAATGACCAGCAAGTCCGCGCCCACGGCGGCAGCCTCATCAAGCAACGCCTTGCCGTGGCTGCGGCCTACGCCGTCAATGTTCTCCACCTCAACCTTCACGCCATGGCGGGCGAGATGCGCGGCGATCTCGTGACCTGGCGCCTGCGAATGCCCAGCAGCACTGGGCCGGGCGTCAACAGTCGCCACCGTCACGGCCTTGGCCGCTTGCAGCAGCGGCATGGCCGCGCTGACGGCGCGAACTGCCTGCGGCGTCGCGTTCCAACCGATCACAATCTTTTCCCAGTTGCGCGCGCGCAATGGCCTCTGCGGCGCCAACATCAGTGGCCGCCCGGACTTCAAAAGCACATCTTCGATCATGGCTCGGCGCGCCCGGTCGCCAGGGGCGCCTCGCGTCATCACCACAAGGTCGGCGACGCGCGCATGCGCCAGGATTTCATCGTCCATGACGGCTTTTTCAATGCTGACGTCGCGCACCTCGAATGACGCCTGCGCGCGCTCGGTCCATGCGATGATTTGTTCTCGCGCAGGCCCTGCGCCCGATCTAGCACCACGCCCAACGTCTTCCAGAATTTCAGAGAGGGCGTGAGGCGTCTCCTCGAACGCCGACCCAACGGCCACGGAAACTATTAGGGCAACGCCGCGGGCGTCGAACTTGCCCGCCAATTCGCTGGCTATTCCCAGCGCCGCTTCATCTTGGTCTAGCGCGATGACCGGCGCCAGAATATCCTTGTACGCCATTGCAACCTCTGCCGGAGCTTGTGCGGCGCTAGGGCGCCTGCGCCTTGCGCTCGCTCAACGGCTCACATTAGCACGCCGCGCACACGCCGCAGCAATTGATCGCTCAGCAGCGGCTTCTCAATCAGGTCCACGCGCGCGGCCTCGGCGCGAGAGAGCAGGCTGCGCGAAGGATTGGTGGCTGTAAGAATGGCATGGGCGACGCGCCCCGTCGCACGCAGCCGCTCAAACAACTCAAGCCCGTTCATATCGGGCAAGGCATAGTCCGCCACCAGGCAGGGCCAGGGCGTCTCGCGCACAGCCCCGAGAACTGACCGCGCGTCGCCGAATGCGTCCACATCTATGCCCTCTGTTGCAAAGGAAAAGGAGAGCGCGTGGCGCAAGGCCCGATCAGCGTCCACCAAAGCCAATGCGGCGCGGGTGTGAACAATCTGATCCAAGGTTGGCCTTTTTCGAAGCTAACGCCCTTTTTCACTCCATTTGCGCCCACCCGCCTTGACCTGGCTCAATGTCTGTCATGCAACGCCGAGCGCCAGCGCCATACGTACGAGGTCCGACAATGTCCCGGCCTGCATCTTGGTCATCACATTGGCGCGATAGATTTCGATGGTCCTGGGGCTGATGCCCAAGCTCAGCGCCGCTTCCTTGTTTGACTGTCCAGCGGCGATCGCCTCAAACACTTCGCGCTCGCGCGCAGTCAGTTGCGCGGCGCGATCACTTAGCAGCGCCATTTCGCGCTCGCGAACCGTCTTGCCTGCCGCAAGCGCCAGCGCGCCGCGCACGGCGCCCAACAGCGCCTCATCCACGAACGGCTTCTCAAGAAAGTCTATTACGCCCTCCTTCATGGCACGCACGGCCAGCGAAACATCAGCATGGCCCGTCAGCACGATGACAGGGTGGGGAACGCCAAGCCGCTTCAGCTCCACCACCATTTCCAGCCCGTTCATCTCCGGCATGCGCACATCGGTGACGATGCACCCCGGCGCCAGCTCCCCGGCGTGCGCCAGCAGCGCGCCAGCACTGGTATATGTCTGCGTTGCGATGCCTTCTGCGCCAAGCAAGAACGACACAGATTCTCGCATTGCTGCGTCGTCATCAACGATGTGCGCCACCAGGCTCATTGCTGGACCTCCTCAGGCGCCCGCTGCAATGTGAAGCGGAACACCGCGCCTCCGCCCGGCGCGGGTTCGGTCCAAATCCGGCCGCCATGCGCCTCAACAATGGTGCGTGAAATCGACAAGCCAACGCCCATGCCGTCCGGCTTTGTGGTCGCGAAAGCTTGGAACAACCGCGCCCTTGCGTCCTCGCTCACGCCGGGCCCGGTATCCGCCACGCTCACGACCGCCGCGCCCTCCCGCGTCGCCGCAGTCTCGATCCTCAGCTCGCGCCTCGGCTGATCGGCCATAGCGTCGAGCGCATTGCGCACGAGATTGATGACGACCTGTTGCACGGGCACGCGATCCACCAGCACGCGATCCGCACTGCGCGAGAATTGATAATGCACACGCACACCGTGGTCCTTGGCGCCGACAAGCGCCAGCGCGCACGCTTCCTCCACCAGTTTTGACAATGAATGCACCGCTCTCTCGCTTTCGCCGCGCGCCAGGAAATCCCTCAAGCGGCGTATGACTTCCCCGGCGCGTAAGGCTTGCTCGCCAGCCTTATCCAGCGCCTCGATCGCCCGCGCCTCATCCACGCCGGCGCGATCCAGCAAGCGGCGGGCCCCGCTGAGGTAATTGGCGATGGCGCTGAGCGGTTGGTTCAGTTCGTGCGCAAGCGCCGAGGCCATCTCGTCCATTGCCGTTAGACGCGACATATGCAGCAGCTCCGCCTGCAGCTCCTGCAAACGCGCTTCAGTTTCCTGCCGCTCTGACAGATCACGCACAAAACCTGTGAAGATACGCCCTTCGTCGGACCGCACCTCGCCCACGGCCAGCTCCATGGGAAACGTGGACCCATCCTTGCGTTCGCCCACGACGATGCGGCCTATGCCGATAATTCTGCGTTCCCCGGTGGCCAGATAGCGCTTTACGAAGCCGTCGTGCGCGCCACGCTGCGGCTCTGGCATCAACAATGAAATGTTGCGCCCCAGCGCTTCGGACGGGGACCAGCCGAACATGCGCTCCGCGGCGGCGCTGTAGGATAACATAACGCCGGCCGCGTCGATGACGATAAGGGCGTCAGGGGCAGTATCATAGATGGAGCGCAGATGCGCTTCGCGCGCCGCCAACTCCCGCGCAGCGCGGTCGCCGCGCTGGCGCGCGCGGAAGGCCCAATCTCCGGCGAACGCCGCTACAATGCCTACGGCGGCGAACACATAGGGCGCGCTGCCTGCGCCGTCGCCGTCGAGCATCGCCCCGAGCGCAGCTCCGGCTGCAGCTGCCAGCAGCCCTGGCCCAAGCCCGCCAAACACCGCCGCCGCGCAGACGATCGGTGCGAACAGCACATGTGAGTCGAGGTCCGGCGCCGCAAGCCGCAACAAGGCGGCCAGCCCGGCCATTGCGACGCAAGCCGCCACCGCACCCAGATACGCGAATATCGCCGGCCGCGTCCGGCGCAGATTTGACATCCGAGGGGTGAGCCGCATGGCGCGCATGCCGCTCCCTTACCGCCCCGGCGGCGCCAGCGAAAGTCGCGCCACCTACGGTAAACCCCTTAAGCGTTCGCCACAGGTATTTCACGGCCACGCCGGCCCCTACCTTGCCCGCAAAGAGGGAGAGTCACATGCACGCCTGCGAAACCGAACAAGCCACCAGCGCCAAGCATCGCGTGTCTGACTCGATCGCCCTCGGCCCGGGCCTCGTCCTGCAGGGCACGCGGCTGACCTTCGGGAGAAATGAAGAGATTTTCGGACAGGGTGAATGCGCCGACTATGTCTATCGCGTTGTCTCGGGCGCGGTGCGCAGTATCCGCTACGGCAGCGATGGCCGCCGTCAGATCCTGGCTTTCCATATGCCTGGCGACGTCTTCGGTCTTGAACCGGGCGCCGCATATTCGCTTTCCGCCGAGGCTGTTGGCGACGCCGAGGTCGCCGCGATCCGCCGCTCCCTCCTTGACGCCGCCGCCAGTGAAAGCGCCACTGCCGCCAAGGCGTTGATCGCCCTTGCACAGCGTCAACTTCATGACGTTCAGGAGCACGCTCTGGTGCTCGGCCGCAAAGGGGCAGGCGAGCGGGTGGCGGCCTTCCTGCTTCAATTGACGGACCGCACCGCCCCACGCGCGGAAATTGAATTGCCAATGTCCCGCGCCGACATCGCCGACTATCTGGCGCTGACCATCGAGACGGTGTCGCGAGCCTTCACGCAGATGGAGCGTGACCACACGATCGCTCTGCCCAGTTCGCGCCGCGTCGTCGTACGCGACCGCGGTGCGCTTGAGGTTCTTGAGGCCGCGTAAGCCGGCTTTAGTTAGAATGTAAAGGCAAGCCGCGCGCGCACGGCGCCATCCTGGGATTCGTGCGCGAACGTGCCGCTGTAACCGGCGCTGAACTCGGTCCGCGGCCCAACGCGCATGTGCATGCCTGCCTCAACGAACCATGCGTCGCGCGCCGATGGCGCCCCGGAGACGTTGAAGACCACGCCTGGGTTGGAGCTGAACGCAACCTGCTGATTGGCGTCGAGATCTCCGTCGGCGCGCCGCCAACCGAGAATGCCGTACATGCCCCCATTGCGTTCGGCGCCAAATTCGGCCGCCAATCGCATGCCCAGGGTCGAGAACAGCGCGTCCTCCTGCGTTTTCCCGCGGGTCAGCGCCGCCGCCCCGCCGGTTTCCGTGAACGCATCGGTCTCGACGCGCGCATAGGCCAGGGCCGCGAACGGTTCGAGCGTCATGTTCCCCGCTTCGGCGGGCGCGCCGACGCGAACCTGGACGTGCTCGAACGCCGCCTCGTAGCCAGCGGTGAGAGTATTGCTGAGAGCCCCGATGTTGACCTGGCGCTGGGTGCTGATCTCACGCCATCCAAAGCCCGCCGAGCCGCCGAGGGCGAAGGCGCCGACCCGAACGCCGCCATAAGCAGTGAGGGATGTGGATTCGATATCTCCCTCCGCCTGGCGCTCGCGTTGCGTCACATCCGAACTCGTGTGGCTCAAGGCGATGCCGAGCAAGCCTGCGTCCGCCACTCTTGCGTCCGCGCCCACAATGATCGTGCCTCGGGTAATATCCATTCCGGCGGCGTTGCCGTCAGTGTCAAAGTCGCCGAAACCCGCCGACACCTCGCCCCAGAGGGAGCCGCGGCCGCTGCGTATCTCGTTGACGCGTGCGTCAATCGACGAGAACGTGGCAAGCGACTCGGCGAAACCGCCGCCACGCAACGTCGCATGGAAGTCGCCAGAGGCCGCATCATAACCGGCTCGCGCCGCGTCGTCGGTCTGGAACACGATCGCATCCCACAGCGGATTGCCGACGCCGATCGTATCGACAGCGTTAGCGACCGCAATCTGGTTCGGCGTCTGCGCCACCGTCGCCAGCGCGACATTGTTGCGCGCGAGGCGCAGAAACACATGGCTTGCGTCGTAGGACAGACTTGAATCAAAGAACGCGAAATTGTCCGTCACGCCATCGAACACGCCCGACACGCTGGCCGCGTTGATAATCGTGTAATCGACAATCGGCGCATATGAACCCGCTTGCACATCCACCTGCACGCTGCCGCCTGCAATGGTCACGGCGCCCGAGGCGTTCAACAGATCGCTTTGCCCAACGCCGTTGACCTCAACCGCATAGATTGAACCAGGCGCGAAGTTGGCAGTCCCCACGTTCAAAGTGCCAATTGAATTGCCCGGCGCCAAAGCGCCGCCCGCGGCGATGGACAATGCGCCAATCGAGCCGCTGCCGCCCGCTATCGCGCCATTGGCGACATTAACCGCGCCTCCAAATGCCCCATTGAAATATGCAGATCCTGCGTTCACGGCGGCCGCGCCCGAGAACCCGGAGGAATCGCCGCTCAATTTCGTCACGCCGCTTTCGAACGAAATGAGGCCGTTGCCGCTGAAAGGAGAGGCGAACGCATAATTGGTTTCCGTGTGGTTGAACACGAATTGGCCGTCGCCTGCGCCGAACGAAACCGGCGCCGTCAGCGTTCCCGCCGCCGCCGCATCGCCCACCCCGCCAATTGTGACAAGGCCGCTGGAGCCGGCGTCACCAGCAATGACGATCCCCGCGGCGCTCAGCGCGCCGCCATCAACCACCTGAAGCGAACCGTCGCCAGCAAGGCCAACAGTGACTACACCGCTGCTGTCCCAAGCCGAACCGGCATCGGAAATAACCGCTGCTCCGGACGCCCCGGCGGCGACGCCCATTGTTGCGGCTCCACTCGAAAGGGCGCCGCCGCCTTGAAGGTTCAGCGCGCCATCTGCATTGGCCAAATTCCCGATCGACAGGGATTGCAGGCCCGCCGCGCCGCCGTCGGCGATCGCGAACATGCCCGCCCCTTCGTGACCAATGGTAGTGGCGCCCGTTGCGGTGAAGGTCGCTGCAGCGCCGCTCACCAGAACGCTGCCGTCGCCCGCTGCATCGACGCCAAGTGTCGTTGTCCCGGCGCTTGCAGCGCCGCCCGCGACATTCAACGCACCCACGCCGCCATAACCGACGAACAACGTGCCGCTGTCCGCCAGCGTCGCCCCCGCGCCATTGACATTGACCTCGCCCGACGAACCCGCATTCGCGGCGATGGTCACGACGTCAGCGGTCACCGCGCCGCCACCGGCAATCGTGAGCGCGCCTGCGCCTGAAGCGCCGACAGTCGCTGCCGTCACTGTCAGCGTCGAACCGGAATCCGCGATCGTCGCCGCGCCTGTCGAACCCGCATCTGTCCCAATGAAGATCGCCATCGCATTCGCGGCGCCGCCATCTGTGACGTCCAGCTGGCCATCGCCCGACACGCCGACATAGACGCTCTGGCTGGCGGCGAACTGCGAGCCGGCGCCTGAAACAGACAACGAGCCTGTCCCCGTGCTGTCTCCGAAATACGCCCATGCCGCATCAACCGCACCACCGTCCGCAACAGTAAGGTCGCCTGCGCCCGCGTCACCGGCGATCAAGTCGCCCGCTATGCTCAACGTTGAGCCCGCGCCGCTCACCAAGACGGCGCCGGTTGCACCGGCGTCAGCGCCAAATATGCCATCGTTGGCGCTGACCGTTCCACCTGAGAGAACGCTGAGGCTGCCATCGCCGGCCTGTCCGATCGTGAGCGTATTCGCCACGTCCCAGGCCGATCCAGCGCCGGAAATGGACGCCGTTCCCACGCCGCTGGCCATCTGGCCCACGTAGGCGTTGGAAGAAACGATCCGCCCGCCAGCGCTGATCGCTAGCGATCCATCGCCGCTCATCGCGATCACGGCGTCGCCGGAGGTGGACAGGAGGCTGCCTGCGCCGCTCACAGTCACGCCGCCGCTCGCGCCCCCCAAAGACGCGGCAACGATTTCGCTGGCGGTGACTTCACCGCCGCCGGTGACGCTCAAGCTTCCAACGCCAGCGTCGCCAACGACTAGGGCGCCGGCATTGGCCCAACTAGTCCCGGCGCCGTCAATTGTCGCCGCGCCGCTGCCACTGGCCCCGGCGCCGAGCGTTGCGAGTGCGCTCGTCAGCGTCGCGCCATTTTGCGCGGTCAATTCGCCGTCACCGGCTTCGCCAACACGCAGTTCGCCGGTCACGGCCCACGCCGCATCGTCGATGGACGCCGCGCCGTTTGAGCCTGATGCGTACCCGACATAGGCGTCCGCACCGGTCGACGCGCTGGCGCTGTCTTCCAGCGTCAGCGAGCCATCGCCGTCGCGCCCGACATAGAAGAGGTTTGCGCTGATCGACGAACCAGCGCCGCTGACCCCAACCGAGCCGGCGCCCGCCGCCGCGTCCGCAATGCTCAGGACTGACGACGTGACCGCGCCAGCGCCTGAGATCGAGAGGCTTGCATCACCGGCGCCGCCGACGGTCAAATCGCCGGCGTTGGCCCAGGTCGCGCCGCTCGCCACGCTGACAGTTCCGGCGCCAGTGGACCCAACGCCGAGAGCTGCGGTAGTCGTGCTCAACGAGGCGGCCGAGCTGAGCGTCACCGCGCCCGTTCCCGCTTCGCCGATAGTGAGCGCGCCAGTCTGGATCCAGCTAGAGCCCGCTCCGCTGAGCGTGACGTCGCCGTCGCCTCCCGCCGCGTAACCAACATATGACGCGCCGCTCGACGTAACTGCGCCGCCGCCGGACACGTTGAGGGCGCCAGTTCCCGCGTCACCCACCGTAAGGCCTGCGCTGTTCGTCCACGTCGAGCCCGCGCCGTTCACGGTCACTGCGCCATCGCCGCCTGCTAGCGCGCCAACTGAGCCGGTCGTGTTCGAGACAGCTCCGCCAGCCTCAATGCTGAGCGTTCCTGTCCCAGCGCCGCCAACCGTAAGGCCAGCGCTATTCGTCCACGTAGAGCCTGCGCCGTCGACGGTGACGGTTCCGCTCGATCCCGCGCTGTCGCCTACGGCGCCGGTGGCGTTCGCAGCCGAGCCGCCATTGGTGATCTCAAGCGCGCCCGCGCCAAGATCACCCACTGTCAGGGACGTTGTGCTGCCGAGAGTCGATCCGGCGCCATCGATCGTGACCGCGCCGTCGCCGCTGGCGGATGCTCCGATCGTAATCGCATTGCCTGTCACGCCGCCTGCATTGGTGACGTTGAGCGTCCCAGCGCCAGCGCCGCCGATGACGAGGTCAGACGAACTGGCCCAGCTTGAACCGGCGCCATCGACAGTCACGCTCCCGGCCGATCCAGCGTTTCGCCCGACATACCCATTGGCGCCGGACACGGCGCCGCCGGACGTGACGCTCAGATCGCCTGCGCCTGAAACGCCCACTGTAATGTCGCCGCTGGCGGTCAAGCCTGCGGCGGCGCCGCTTACGCTTGCGTGCCCAGCGCCTGCCGCGCCAGCCCCGAGCGAGACGCTTCCGCTCGACACGGCGCCGCCAGCCGCGACGGTCAAAGTCCCGTCGCCGGCGTCGCCGATCGTGGTGGCGCCTGCGTTGGCCCATGACGAGCCCGCGCCGCTGACAAGGACAACGCCTGTCCCGCTGGCCGCCGCACCCACGCTAGCGCTACCGCTGGTGAGGGCGCCGCCGCTGAGCACTGAAAGCTCGCCCGATCCCGCGTTGCCAACCGTCAGTGCGCCGGAATTGCTCCAAGTTGAACCCGCGCCGGTCACGGTCGCGTTTCCAACGCCGCTGGCGGCGTTGCCAAGCACCGAAGAGGAGGAGGATAGTCCCCCATTCGCTGAAATCGTCAGATCGCCCTGGCCCGCATCGCCAAGGATGAAGGCGCCTGAGTTCGTCCACTGCGCGCCCGCTCCGTCGATCGTGACGACTCCAGCGCCGCTTTTGCAGCTGCGCCAACGTGCGCCGTGCCGCTGCCGACGCCGCCGCCGCTTGAAATCGAAAAGCGAACCGTCGCCGGCGTTGCCCACCGTCAGGTCGCCGGTCGTCGTCCAAGAAGACCCCGCGCCGCTGACCGTGAGGCCGCCCACGCCTATGCCATCGGCTATGGAGCCGCTGCCGCTTGTCACGGTGGCGCTGTTCGTCACTGTCAACGAACCATTGCCGGCATTGCCGATCAGCATGAACCCGGCATTGCTCCAGCTGCTGCCCGAGTCCGTAATCAGCGCCGTCCCGATTGCATCCGCGCCAATCGCGGAAGAGCCTGTTGAAAGGGAGGCGCCGTTTGAAACCGTCAGATCGCCGCCGGCATTGTTGCCGACATTGAATTGGCCGCTGATCGTCAGGCTCGATCCAACGTCGTGAATGTCGGCTTGCCCATTGGCGCCAGCAACGCGCCCCAAATAGCCTGACGACGCCGTCACGGCGCCGCCGTTGGAGATCACCAATTCGCCGCTGCCCTGATAGCCGACATTCAGCTCGCCGGTGCTGTTCCTGTCGAGCCCGCGCCGTCCACTGTGGCAACGCCGGTCGAGCCGGCGTTATGACTCCAGGAATGCGCCTGTGTTCTCGACATGACCACACCGCTGATGTCGAGTTCCCGAGCCGCTGCCGCCGATCGCCAGGCTGCTGCTATTGGTCCACGCAGTATTCGCCAGCCGGTGACCATGACAGTTCCTGGTTCCGCCTCGCGCTCAATCCGATCTTCGTGCCCGCGGTGTCGGAAACAACACCGCCATTTTGGATGGTCAGACTGCCATCGCCGGCTAGGCCAATGCTCAACGTGCCGGTGTTCGTCCAGGTCCCGCCATCGACACTCACGATGCCGGTTGAGCCCGCGTTCACGCCGACGAAACCGAGCGTGTTCTGAACCGCGCCCCCGCTTTCGATGTTCAGCCCGCCGGCGCCGCTGTTGCCAACGATCAGCGTACTGCTGCTGGTCCAAGTCGAGCCTGCACCCGTCACGAGCGCAGTGCCGCTCGAACCGGCGCTGTCGCCAAGCACGGCGGTCGTGTTGGTGACCGCGCCCCCGCCAGATACGGACAGATCGCCAACGCCCGCCGCGCCAATGGTCAGCGCACCACTATTGGTCCAGGTTCCGCCATTGACTGAAACCGTCCCCGAAGCGCCCGCGTCCACGCCGAGGATGGCTGACGCATCCTGGACCAGACCGCCGCTTGTGATGTTGATCGCGCCCGTTCCGGAATTGCCGACGAACAGCGTTGACGCCATCGACCAGGTCGAACCGGCGCCGCTGATGTTCGCCGTTCCTGCGCCGCCGACATGGCGCCCGACATAGCCGGTGTCGCTCGACACCAAGCCGCCATTGGTGATGTTCAGCGTGCCATTGCCGGTATTGGCGACATCGAGGCTGGTCGCGATGGTCCATGAGGAGCCCGCGCCATCAATTGTGGCTGTGCCGTTGCTGCCTGCATTGACGCCCAGATAACCTTGCGAGGCCGTCACCGCCGCGCCGTCGCTGACCGTCATCGCGCCGTTGGTTCCGAGATTGCGGCCGATCTCAAGAAAGTTCGTCGTGTTCAGTGTCGTGCCCGCGCCTGTAACCAAGAGCGTGCCGTTGGCGCCGCCGTTGAACGCGACAACAAGATCCGAGCCGACGCCGACATGACCACCTGCCGAAACCGTGAGCGATCCAACGCCGCCGGCTGCGACGTCCATGTCGCCAGTCGTCGTCCAGCTTGAGCTTGCGCCCGTCACCGTGACCGTTCCGGTCGATCCGCCTTGCGCCGCAATTTCAGAGGTTGTGTTGGTGAGCGTTCCACCGTTTTGAATCGTCAGCGCGCCGTCACCGGTATTGCCGACATAAAGGAGCGCGCCAGCGTTCGCCGCTGCGCCGTCGATGATCGGCGCATTGGTGGTGGTGTCGATCTGCGTAATGGCCGTGCCGCCGGTTGGCACGCTCGCCGGATTCCAATTGTTGGAATCAAACCAATCGGTGCTGGTTCCTCCGGTCCAATCCTCGGCCCGGGCGACCGGCGCGATGGCCAATGCGGCCGCTGAGGAAAGCAGCAACTTCTGGAAAAAGCCGCGCGAAACAGCCGGACGCCCCGTCATCATGCCACCCCAATCTTGTCCTTGGGGATAGCCTGTGGACATCGCGCTGCCGGAGCAAGTTCTTACCTGCATGCGGTGCGGGCCAATCTGTAGCCGCAGCTACGCCGTCTGCCTGCGACAGCACCTATTGCCGTATACTTTGCACTGATTTCACACGGTACTCGCGCGTAGGACGAAAGCTCGGCGACCGTCAGATTTGTTGCCAACATGCAACGTTTCGCCACGAAGCGATTTTCGGCGCTGCTGGGCGCGAATTGCGGCGCTCGGCGCTAGCTGGCGAGCAGAGCTTCGACGATCCGCTCAGCCGCAGCAGCAGCATCGGTCCGGGTGGTGTCGATGCGGATTTCGGGACGCTCGGGCGGCTCATAGGGAGAGTCGATGCCCGTGAAATTCTTGAGCTGCCCAGCCCGCGCCTTCTTGTAGAGCCCTTTGACATCGCGCCGCTCCGCGTCAGCGAGGGGCGTGTCCACGAACACTTCCATGAACTCCCCTGGCGCCATAAGCGCGCGCGCCATCTCCCGCTCTGCGCGGAACGGCGAAATGAATGACACCAGCACAATCAAGCCGGCGTCGGCCATCAACTTGGCCACCTCGGCGACCCGGCGAATATTCTCGACGCGATCGGCTGCGGTGAAGCCGAGGTCCCGGTTGAGTCCATGGCGGACGTTGTCGCCGTCAAGCAGCGCCGTGTGCCGCCCCAGGGCCAGCAGCTTCTTTTCAACAAGATTGGCGATCGTTGATTTCCCGGCGCCCGAAAGGCCCGTGAACCAGAGCACCGCAGGCTTTTGCCCCTTTACACTCGCGCGCGCCTCGCGCGTGACATCGAGAGCCTGCCAATGGACGTTTTGCGCGCGCCGCAACGCAAAATGGATCAAACCAGCGGCGACCGTCGCGTTGCTCATCCGGTCGATCAGAATGAACCCGCCCATCTCATGATTGACCTCGTAAGGCTCAAACGCAACCGGACGGTCAAGGCTGATGTTGCAAACGGCAATCTCGTTAAGCCCAAGCGCCTTCGACGCCAGACGCTCCATCGTGTTCACGTTGATCTCGTGCTTGATCTCGGTGATCTGCGCGGAAACTGTCCGTGTCCCGATCTTCAGCCAATAGTTGCGCCCAGGCAGCGCCTTTTCTTCCGCCATCCAGATAAGGGTCGTCTCGAATTGATCGGAGCTTTCCGGCGGATCCTCCGCCGCGGCGATCACATCGCCGCGTGAACAATCGATTTCCTGATCCAGGGTGATGGTGATCGACTGGCCTGCGGCGGCTTCTGCGAGATCGCCATCTCCGGCGACAATTCGCGCGATTTTGGCGAGCCGCCCCGACGGCGCGACGCGGATCGCATCCCCCGGCTGCACGCGCCCCGCTGCAATCAGCCCGGCGAACCCGCGAAAATCCTGATTTGGCCTGTTCACCCACTGCACTGGCATGCGAAACGGCGCGTCGCTAGCGCGCTCGCCGCCGATCTCAACCCACTCAAGATGCTCAAGCACGGTGGGGCCAGTGTACCACGGCGTGCGCCCGCTTCTTTCGGTGATGTTGTCGCCCTGGAGCGCCGAGATAGGAATGGCCGTGAATTTCTCCACGCCGATCTGTCGCGCGAAGTCGGAGAACTCGCCGGTGATCGCGTCGAAAATATCTTTCGACCAGCCGACCAGATCCATTTTGTTGACCGCCAGCATCAACCGCCGAACGCCCATGAGCGACACCAGGAAGGCGTGACGGCGCGTCTGCGTCAGCACGCCCTTGCGCGCATCGACAAGGATCACCGCCAAGCCGGCGGTCGATGCGCCGGTGACCATGTTGCGCGTGTATTGCTCGTGTCCGGGAGCATCCGCCACGATGAACTTGCGCTTGTCGGTCGAGAAGAAACGATAGGCGACATCGATCGTAATGCCCTGCTCGCGTTCGGCGGCAAGCCCATCGACGAGCAAGGCGAAATCGATCTCGCCTTCCTTCGCGCCGGCCCTTCTGGAATCCGCCTCCAGCGCGGCCATCTGGTCCTCAAAAATCATTTTTGAATCGAACAGCAACCGGCCGATCAGGGTCGACTTGCCGTCATCGACAGATCCACAAGTGATGAATCTCAGCAGCGACTTGCGCTGGTGCAGATCAAGATATGCATCGATGTCGCGCGCGGCGAGCGCAGAGGCTTTGAAGCTGCCGGGCATCAGAAATACCCCTCCTGCTTCTTCTTCTCCATGCTTGAGGCCTGCTCGTGGTCGATGATGCGTCCCTGCCGTTCGCTGGTCGCCGTGAGCAGCATCTCTTGGATGATCGCGCTCAGCGTATCCGCCTCGCTCTCGATGGCCCCCGAAAGGGGATAGCAGCCGAGCGTGCGGAAGCGCACTTTCTTCATCACCGGCTTCTCGCCTGGCATGAGACGCATGCGCTCGTCGTCAACCATGATCAGAACACCGTCACGCACGACAACAGGCCGCTCAGCCGCGAAATAGAGTGAAGCAATCGGAATGTTTTCGATCTGGATGTATTGCCAAACGTCGAGCTCGGTCCAGTTAGAGAGCGGAAACACGCGGATGCTTTCGCCCTTGTGTTTGTGCGCATTGTATAGGCGCCAGAGCTCAGGCCGCTGGTTTTTCGGATCCCAGCGATGGTTCGCACTTCTAAAGGAAAAAATGCGCTCCTTGGCGCGGCTCTTCTCTTCGTCGCGGCGTGCGCCGCCGAATGCGGCGTCAAATCCCCATTTGTCGAGCGCCTGCTTTAACCCTTGTGTCTTCCACATGTCAGTGTGCAGAGCGCCGTGATCGAACGGGTTGATGTTCTTCTCAACGCACTCAGGGTTCTGGTGAACAAGGAGTTCAACCCCCGCTTCGGCGGCTGCCTGCGCGCGCATCTCGTACATCGCCCGGAACTTCCAGGTCGTATCCACGTGTAGGAGCGGAAACGGCGGCGGCGAGGGGTAGAACGCCTTGACCGCCAGCCGGAGCATGACGGCGCTATCCTTGCCCGCCGAATAGAGCATGACCGGGCGTTCGCACTCGGCGGCCACCTCGCGCATGATGTGGATAGCTTCCGCCTCCAGACTTTGGAGGTGGGTCAGCCGTCCCTCGCCGCGCGCTTTCCCTGGCTCTTTATTGGTCAACGAACGCCTGCCTCGGAGGGCGCCGCGACCTTTGCCTCACGGCGTCCTTCTTCCATTCTATCAGACCCTTGGGGCTGGCGGAGACGGAGGGATTCGAACCCTCGGTACCCTGTTCGAGTACAACGCCTTAGCAAGGCGCCGCCTTCAGCCACTCGGCCACGTCTCCAGCGGGCGGTCACGCTTACCGGGCCAGCTCCCGCCGGGCAAGGCGCCTTTCCGGGGCGAATGGCATCCTTAACTGGCGCCGCCTTTGCGCGAACCCAGGGGAGAGATTTAGTCCTAAGGGCGAATTAACCATGTCCTATCCCGCTTTGAGGCTTGTCGGCGCCGAATTGGAGCAGCCGGGGCCTGACGCCTACGAGGAGGCTGCCCGGATCGCTGAACTGGCGGCGGCGTTCGCCCTCTTCGGCATGCGCATCGAAGCCGACGAAGACCCTGCTTGGCCGGGCCCGGCCGATTTTGCCTATCGCGCCTGCGAGGTATCGCCGGACACCCCCGCCAATGATTGGCTCGCCGACGCCGGCAAGGCTTTCGCCTTCCCCGAGCTCACGAGCAGAGGCCTCCATATCGATCCCACGCTGCCCGCAAAGATGTTGCAGGCGCTGGACTGGGTCGTCGTCCTGGCGGCAGCCCAATTTGCCGCGCTCTGGGGCGCCGGCTTGGGCCTGAGCGAACTCGCCATTGGCCAGGCCGCCGCCTTCATCCTCTCCGCTGGAACGTTGAAAGCGGGGCTCTGGCTCACCGATTTTTATCGCGTCAGCCCTGCCCGCATGCGCGCAGAGCGCGGCCTTGGGGGCTTGGCCCTCGGCGCCATCGCCGGCCTTCTCCTGTCCAACCTGGTGGCGCCAGACGTTAAGAGCGCTGCGGCCCTGGCCGCGACGCTGCCGTTCGCCGCCATGGCGCTTGCGGGCCTGCACGCCGCCTTCGCCGTATGGACACGCGCTGCGCACAAGCGCGGCGCTTTCTCGGAAACCATCGTTCTCATCGGCGCCACGGAGGCCGCCCATCGTCTGGCTTCTCGCGCCGCCAAATCTGGTGAAGCCCGCATCGTCGCCGTGGTGGACGATCGCCTCGCGCGCGCGCCCTCAGAAGTCGGCGCCGCGCCTGTTGGTGGTTCAGTAGAGGACTTGCTGGCCTGGGAGGGCCTTCCCCACGTTGACCGCATCGTGATTACGGTCACGCAGAAAGCGGAAGCGCGCGTGCGCGCCATTATTGAGCGCCTTCGCCTGACGCCCAACCGGGTCGATCTCCTCCTCGACTACGAAACCACAAATGTGCGCGGGCGCCGCGTCGAACGTTTTGGCGGCGCGGCCGTCGCGTGCGTTTCCGGACGTCCGCACAATCATCGCCGCGCCTTCGTGAAGCGTGCACAGGATCTGGTCATTGGCGTCCTGCTAAGCGCAGCGTTCGCTGTCCCGATGCTGGCGATTGCCGCCGCCATCAAACTCGACAGCAAGGGCCCGGTGTTCTTCCGCCAACGCCGTCACGGCTTCAATAACCGCATCATCAGCGTGCTCAAGTTCCGCACCATGCGGCACGAACCGGAGGGCGATCTGCGCCAGGTCACCGCCAACGATCCGCGCGTCACCCGCATCGGCGCGTTCCTGCGCCGCACGAGCCTGGATGAGCTTCCGCAATTGTTCAATGTCCTGAAGGGCGACATGAGCCTGGTTGGTCCGCGCCCCCACGCTGTTGGTATGAAAGCCTGCGAGCGCGAGTTGAACCACATTGTCGCCGAATATGCCCATCGCCATCGCGTGAAGCCCGGCATCACCGGCTGGGCGCAGGTGAATGGGTCGCGCGGACCAGTGCACACGGCGGCCGCGCTGCGCAAGCGCGTGCGCCTCGACCTGGACTATGTGGCGCGCGCCTCGCTGTGGCTTGATCTGCAAATTCTCATACGCTCCGCGCCGATCTTCCTCGGTGACAACAAGAACACCCGCTAGGCGCTCTCGCTTATGTGATCGCCGCTCCCGGTTGCGTGATTTGCACATCGGCGCAATCGGGCGGAGCCTTGCCTGAAATAGCGGAGGCGGCCCATGGCGCTCGCACAGACGGCAAGAAAGCAGCGTTTGATCCCGAACGCCGAGCCCAACGTTATTCCGTTCATCGATGTGCTGTTGGTGCTGCTGATCATCTTCATGGTCACAACGCCAAAGCCGACCACTGATCTGCGCCTTGATCTGCCGCGCCCCGGCCCCTCACGGGCCGCCGCGATCGAGCCCACCATCGTGGACTTGCGCGCCGATGGCGCCGGCTATCGCTTGTTGGTAGGCGGGGAAGAGGTGAGCTTGGAACGGCTGAGCCAGCGCACACTCGCGCACGTATTGTCGGCGGATCCGATCCTCACCAGTGAAGACGCATATGCGAACGCCCGCGTCTTCGTACGCGCCGACCAGGACGTCGCCTATCAGAACGTCGTAGCCGTCATCGAGAGATTACAGCAGGCGCGCTTCGAAAAGGTCGGCATCTACGCCCAGCGCCCTGACGACGCCTAACCCAACATCACTAACGCGTGTTAGTGATGCTTGATCGAAAGCCACTCACGCGCCCGTTTTTGCGCGGCGGCAATGTCGTCCTTGCTCATCTGCTCGGAGAGTTCGCGGCGGCATTCCTTCGCCGCCTCTGAACCGCGCACGGCGGCAAGGTTGAACCACATGTGCGCTTGCACGAGGTCCACATCCTGGCCGGTCGAGTAGATCAGGCCGAGCTTGTAGAGATTGTCGCTATCGCCCTGGCGGCGCACCGCTTCGTGCACCTCGGCGATTTCAGAATCCGTGAACGCCATTTTGGCTGCTCCCTTGGTCTCATTCGGGAACGCCTGGCTTTAGCCATGTGCGCTCCACCCCACTGACGTGCATTTTTCGCGCCGTCAGTGTGGAGCAATGCCATGGTTTTCTTGCGATAAGCTTAAGCGCCGTCAGCCTTGTTTCGAAATCGCGTCATTCACCGAAGCCGCTGTCTGCCCAAACAGAGCCTTGGCGGCCTGCTTCTGCTCTTCGCTGCCAGGCGCAGGCGGCGGACGGCGCAATTCTGCGCCCACAGCGAAGCCGCGCTGCACCCCAGGGCGCGCCGCGACGCGATCGAGCCAAAGCTGGAGGTCGGCGAACGCACTCATCTCCTGGCCAAACAACGCCGCAAGTTTTACCCAAGGGTAAATCGCCATGTCCGCGATCGAGTAGTCGCCCGCTACGAAGTCGCGCCCTGCAAGGCGGCGATCAAGCACGCCGCAGAGCCGGTTGACTTCATTGTTGTAACGCTGGACCGAATACTCGATCTTTGCGGGATCATCGACGAGGCCCGGCGCGTAGTTGCGGAAGTGACTGGCCTGTCCGAACATTGGGCCAACGCCGGCCATCTGCCAGAACAGCCATTCATCCACCTCAACGCGCTTGCGCTCGTCCGTGGGATAGAACTTCCCGGTCTTGCGTCCGAGATATTGCAGTATGGCGCCGGACTCGAACACCGAGATCGGGGCGCCGCCGGGCCCTTCGGGATCAACGATCGCCGGCATGCGGTTATTCGGAGAGATCGCCACAAAGTCTGACTTGAACTGTTCACCCTTGCCGATCGCCACAGGCTTCAGCGTGTAGGCCAGCCCCATCTCTTCCAGCGCCACTGAAATCTTCCAGCCGTTCGGCGTCGGCCAGAAATAGAGTTCAATCGGTTTTGCCATCACTTATCCTTCGCTCGCCGGTTCTGGCCATAATTGGGCCAGGAGCAGCCGCTGCGCCAGCCCACATGGCCAAGGATTCATTCAGGCGAGGTTCAGTCGCGCCTCGCCACACTCTGCCTCACATCAGGAACCTTCCGTCAAAGGAGCAGTTTGACAGAAGGCTAAGAATGAAAGGAGCTCGCCATGAAACGTTTCGCCATGGCCGCGCTTGCCGCAGCGACATTTGCAGCGCCGTTGGCCATTTCCACCGACGCCGCCGCCCAACACCGCAGCGACCGCCACCACGGTTATGACCGCAATGATCGCGGCCACGACCGCTGGGATGATCGTCGCGGCGAACGGCACGCCTACCGCGAAGGCCGCCGCGACCAGCGCCGCTGGGACCGCCGCGCCTACAATGGCTACAATTATCGCGGCCGCTGGTATTACGGCCCGCCGCCGCAGGCCTACGCCCCCTACGCGACGTACGGCTATCGCGCCTGGCGCCGCGGCGATCGCCTGCCCAGATATTATCGCGACAGCTATTACGTCGTGCGCGACTACGATCGCTACCGGCTGCGTCCGCCGCCGCGCGGCTATCATTATGTCCGCGACGACCGCGGCGATTACCTGCTCGTCGGCATCGCGACCGGCGTCATCCTGAGCGTGATCCTCGGCGGCTAACCCTCCCAGCCGGCAATCACGCCGCCAGCAGCGCCCCGGAGCATCCCCCGCTCCGGGGCGCACGCCGTTAACGCGCACGCAACCAAACTCACCCAGGCTTCACCTCTCTTGGGAGGCGCTCATGCTCATGTATCTCTGGGTGGCCGTGATGGTGCAGGCGTTTGCCCCCGGCGGGGATCGCATCGCCGCCTATGCGTCAGGCGCGTTCGAATCACACCTGCGCGCTGAGATCGAAGCCCCCGCCGTCATCGGGGCGGCTGGCCACATCGCCCGTTACACCCCGCTCACCGCGCGGGCGCGCTAAGGCGCCCGCGACCGCCAATCAGCCGAGCACGGCGCGCTTAGCGGCCGCGAAAGCATCCACCGCCATGGCAAGTTCCTCGCGCGTGTGCGCCGCCGACATCTGCGTACGGATGCGCGCTTTTCCCTTCGGAACCACCGGATACGAAAACGCGATGACATAGACGCCGCGCTGCAAGAGTTCGTTGGCGAGCGCGCCCGCCGGTTGGGCGTCGTAGAGCATGACCGGGATGATCGGGTGCTCGCCTGGGACGAGATCGAATCCTGCGGCGGCGAGGCCCGCCCGGAAAAACTCCATGTTGGCCTTAAGGCGCTTGCGCAGCCCCTCGCCATCAGCTGCAAGCTCCACCGCCTTGCGAGCGCCTGAGACGATCGCCGGCGGCACTGTGTTTGAGAAGAGGTAGGGCCGCGAGCGCTGACGCAGCAGCTCGACAATGGCTTTCCTTCCGCTGGTGAAGCCCCCGCTTCCGCCCCCCAGCGCCTTGCCGAGCGTCGATGTGATGACGTCGACACGCTCCATCACACCGCAGTGTTCGGCGGTCCCGCGCCCGCCGGGCCCCACAATGCCGGTGGAATGGCTGTCATCGACGTGGACAAGCGCGTTGTAACGCTCGGCCAGCTCGCAGATCCTGTCGAGCTGCGCGATGATGCCGTCCATCGAGAACACGCCATCTGTCGAAATGAGTTTGAAGCGCGCGCCCGCCGCGTCCGCGGCCTTGAGCTGCGCTTCAAGGTCAGACATGTCGTTGTTCTTGTAACGATAGCGCTGCGCCTTGCAGAGGCGAACGCCATCGATGATTGAAGCATGATTCAATTCGTCGGAGATGACAGCGTCCTCCGCGCCCAACAATGTCTCGAACAGGCCGCCATTGGCGTCGAAACACGATGGGTAAAGGATGGTGTCGTCCGTCTGCAGCCAGGTTGAAAGCTGCGCCTCCAGCTCCTTGTGGTTGGTCTGCGTGCCGCAGATGAAACGCACCGAGGCCATGCCATAACCCCAGCGCTCCAAGCCTTCATGTGCGGCCTGGCGGACGCGCTCATCTTGCGCGAGGCCAAGGTAGTTGTTGGCGCACAGATTGATCAGCTGACGCCCGCCCGCCACGCTGACCTCCGCGCCTTGAGGCGTGGCGATGACGCGCTCGTCCTTGTAGAACCCCGCCTCGCGAATGCCGCGAAGCTCGCGCTCAACATGCTCTTCAAAAGCGCCGTACATGCGTTCCTCGTGATTCAGAATGATCGCGGTTTAGTCCCAGCGCAGCACAACCTTGCCGGAGTGCCCTTGCAGCATGGTCTCGAAGCCCTGCTCGAAATCCTGGTACGGAAGCCGGTGAGTTATGATCTGCGACAGGTCGAGACCCGATTGGATCATCACCGTCATCTTGTACCAGGTCTCGAAAATTTCCCGCCCGTAAATGCCTTTGATCGTCAGCATGTTGAAGACAACTTTGTTCCAGTCAATCACGGTTTCGCCTGAGGGAATGCCCAGCATCGAAATCTTTCCGCCATGCGCCATGTTGTCGATCATGTCGTTGAGCGCGCTCGGCGCGCCCGACATTTCAAGGCCCACGTCGAAGCCCTCGCTCATGCCGAGTTCTTTCTGCACATCCGCAAGCGTTTCCTTTGAGACGTTCACCGTACGCGTGGCGCCCAGCTTCTTGGCGAGTTCCAGCCGGTAATCGTTCACATCGGTGATCACGACATGCCGCGCGCCGACATGGCGCGCGATCGCCGCCGCCATCGCCCCGATAGGGCCGGCCCCCGTGATCAGCACATCTTCGCCGATAAGATCCCATTGCAGCGCTGTATGGGTGGCGTTGCCATAGGGATCGAAGATAGCGGCGATATCGAGATCGATGCCGTCGGCGAGGTGCCAGACATTGGCGTTTGGAATCGAGATGTATTCCGCGAACGCGCCCGGCCGATTGACGCCCACGCCGCTCGTATGGGGGCACAGATGCCGCCGTCCAGCCATGCAATTGCGGCAGCGGCCGCACACGATATGGCCTTCGCCGGATACGATCATGCCCGGCTTGTAGTCGTTCACGTTGTCGCCCACCTCGACAATCTCGCCCACGAATTCGTGCCCGACCACCATCGGGACGGGGATCGTCTTCTGCGCCCACTCATCCCACTTGTAGATGTGGATGTCGGTGCCGCAAATCGCGGTTCGCTTCACCTTGATGAGCACATCATTGGCGCCGGGCTTGGGCTCCGGCACGTCTTCAAGCCAAAGGCCGCGCTTGGCCTCTTTCTTCACCAGCGCTTTCACCAGCGTCTCCTATGCCATCGCTTATGAGCGAACAACGAAACGAACTTCGTGCGCTACACGCCGAGCTTCTTTTTCAGGATTTCGTTGACGACGGCCGGATTGGCCTTGCCGCCTGTGGCCTTCATCGTCTGGCCCACCCACCAGCCAAACGCTTTGGGGTTCTTCTGTACGTCGGCCACCTTATCGGCGTTGGCGGCCATCAACTCATCGATGGCTTTCTCAATGGCGCCGGTATCGGTAACCTGCCTCAAACCCTCTCGTTCGACGATCACGCCAGGGGATTCGCCTGTCTCCATCATCTTGGCGAACACGTCCTTGGCGATCTTGCCGTTGATGGTTCCATCCTTGACCAGATCGAGCAGCGCGCCCAGCGCATCGGCTTTCACCGGCGAGTCAGAGAGCTGCAACCCCTTCTTGTTGAGCGCGCCGAACAATTCCTGGGTCACCCAGTTCGCCGCCGCCTTCGCGTCGCGCCCCTTGGCGGCGGTCTCAAAAAAGGCGGCTGCCTCCGCATCGCCTGAAAGCACGCGCGCATCGTAGGCGCTCAGCCCATAACCCTCCACGAAGCGCTTTTTCTTTGCGTCAGGCAGTTCGGGCAGAGAGGCGCGTATGTCTTCTATCCATTGCTCGTCCAACACGAGCGGCAACAAATCCGGATCGGGGAAATAGCGATAATCGTGTGCGTCTTCCTTGGAGCGCATCGTGCGCGTCTCGCCTTTGTCGGGATCGAAGAGCCGCGTTTCCTGGTCGATGACGCCGCCGCTCTCAAGGATTTCGATCTGCCGGCGCGCCTCGTATTCGATCGCGGCCATCATGAAGCGGGTCGAGTTCACGTTTTTGATCTCGCAGCGCGTGCCCCATTCCTTGGTTCCCGCGCGGCGCACGGAAACGTTCACATCCGCGCGCATCGAGCCTTCCTCCATGTTTCCATCGCAGGTCCCGAGCGCGCGCACGATCGAACGCAGCTTGTTGAAATACGCCGCTGCCTCCTTGGACGAGCGCATATCCGGGCGCGAGACGATCTCCATCAGCGCCACGCCGGCGCGATTGAGATCGACGAAGGTCTCATTCGGCGAAAGATCGTGGATCGATTTGCCCGCGTCCTGTTCCAGGTGCAGGCGCTCAATGCGGATTTGCACCGGCTCCTCGCCGTCCGGCTCCACCTCGATGGCGCCTTCGCCAACGATGGGATGCTGGTACTGGCTGATCTGATAGCCCTGCGGCAGATCGGGATAGAAGTAATTCTTCCGGTCAAAACGGCTCTTGCGGTGGATCTCCGCGTTGAGCCCCAGCCCGGTGCGCACCGCCTGCTCGACGCAGTATCTGTTGATCACCGGCAGCATGCCCGGCATTGCCGCATCGACAAGGCTCACATGCGCATTCGGATCGCCGCCGTAAGCGGCGCTCGCGCCGGAAAACAACTTCGCTTTCGAGGTCACCTGAGCGTGGACTTCGAGCCCGACAATGATTTCCCACTGGCCCTTGTCGCCAGAAACGAGCTGGTCGGGACGGGCGGAGCGAATATCGAGCTGAGTCATGGGCTGGACTTAAGGCGCTCTGGCCCATGGTGCAATCGGGGCGGCGGCAGGCCCCATCGGCTTTGCCCTAAAGCAGGAGCAGTCCCCACGCGGCCACGCCGAGCGCGAGCGCGGCCAGAATGTATCGCACTGGGACGCGCATCAGGGCGCACTCCTGCTAACTCGCCCGCCGCGCTGCAAGCCTAGCGCCAAGCCGCCCCGGAGACGGGAAAACGCCCCGCCTCAGCACGGTTTTCCCCTGCGCTGGCTGGGCGCGCCGCTTGCGTGGACGGCCCGGCACAACTGAAGGCGCTGCGGCTTGACGACAATGATGGGCGAAGAAACGTTTCATCCCGACACCAGGGCCCTGCTGGCCTATGGCCGCGCCCTGGCCGGCGCGGGCGCAGCCCCGAAGAAGGGCGGCGCCGACCAAGTGCTCGAACGCCTGTTTGTGATCGAGCGCACCAAGGACGGGCGTCTGCCCATCCGCACGTTCGGCGCCGACCTCATCAAGGTGTTCGGCCGCGACATGCGCGAACACGATTTCGCGCGCTTCTTCCTCGCCCCAGACCTCGCCTTGGTGAACGCGCTTATCGACTCCGCCGCTGCCGCGAACGAACCCGCCATCGCCCGCGTGACAGCGGAGACTGTCTGCGGCCGCCAGCTTGGCGCCGAGATCCTCTTCACCCCGCTGAAAGTCGATCCCACCTTGGGCAATCGTTATCTCGGCTTGTTTCAGCCGCTCGGCGGGGAACATTTCCTCGGCGGACGCACGGTCCAGTTCCTGCGCCTCGGCTCGCTGCATCCGCCCGCCGCCAAGCGCCCGCGCGGCGTCCGCCTCGTTGTCGTCAACGACTGAACTATTTGATCGGCTTGATGGTGATCTCAACGCGCCGGTTCTGCGCGCGGCCCCATTCGGTCGCATTCGACGCTACCGGCTCCCATTCACCCATGCCGCTGGTGGAGATGCGCTCGTCGTCCACCCCGTAGCGCACGAGCATGTCCCCGATCGTCTCCGCACGCCGTTCGGAAAGCCGCATATTGTATTCATCCGAACCGATGGCGTCGGCGTGGCCCACCACGCGAACAGCCAGGCCCGGATATCGCGCCAAAGTGCGCGCCACATCCTGAATGCGGGGCAGGAACTCCCGGCGCACGACGGCGCGATTGAAATCGAAAGTAATGTCGGAGGGCATGCGCATGCGAACTTCGTCCGGCGCCACCCGCTCCAACAGGGCGCCCGCCGAAGCTGAGGGCGCGAGAGCGTCGCGCAGCTCCTGCTCGGCGCGGTCTAATTCGGTGGCGTCCTGCGCGGAGGCGGGCGCAAACGAAGCGGCAAGAAAAGCGAACGCAAGAATAAGGGCGCGCATCGGAGCTCCCAGACCAGACGCTGGCTGGCGTGGCGCGCGTCTATGGCGATTCTACGGCTTGCCTGCGCCCAGCGCTCTGCTGATGCCGATGAGCAACATTGCCCCCGCCGCGAACCCAATGACCAAGCCAAGCAGATTGAGCGCGATCTGCAGCAGCGACAGCGTGGTCGGGTCCATGAAGAAATAAGGGTAGAACCCGTCGAGCGCACCGCGTGCGAAGCCGTATGCCGCATAGGCCAGCGGCCATAGCGCCGCAAATCCAGCGTCGCGCCAGCGCAATGACCCGTGTGGCCGCAACGCCCAGAACAACGCAAACACAGGCGGCACGACATTGTGCACAATCACATCCGCCAGCTTCTGCCAGCCTCGGGGATCCCAACGCGAAGCCAGCAGCACATTGTAGACAATGCAGACGAACAGAATTGACGTTACCGCCATCAGTTCAACGCGCGGCGCATTCAACCCCGACAATCTTGCAGGCGCCAACGCGGCCCGCCCCATCACCACTGTCACGAACAGGTTAGTCAAGATCGTGAAATAGGCGAGATAGCGCCACGCCGCCTCGGCGCCGCTTGCGCCCTCGGCCGTCATCGATGCGTAGATCAACACGAACTGCAGCGCCAGACCGAAACCCCCGATCAGCGCACCAGCAGCGGCGACAGCGCGCGCCAAGCTCAAACGGCGGCCCGCGCGTCTTCGGCGATTTGCGCTTCTTGCGGCGGCAGCGGGGCGCGCCCACGCAGCGTGTCCGCGAGCTTTTCCGCAATCATGATCGTGGGGGCGTTCGTATTGCCGCCCACGAGCGAGGGCATCACCGAGGCGTCGACCACGCGCAGCCGCTCCACGCCGCGCACGCGAAGATCGCCATCCAGTGGCGCGCGCTCATCCGCGCCCATGCGCACCGTGCCAACCGGATGATAGATTGTCTCGGCGTTGCTGCGTATCCAGGCGTCGATCTCTGAATCAGTGCGCACATGATCGCCTGGCCGCATCTCCGCCCCGCGATAGAGATCAAGCGCCTGTTGGCTGACAATGTTGCGCACCATGCGCACGCTGTCGCGCATCGTGCGGCGATCGTTTTCCGCGGCGAGGTAGTTCGGGTCGATCAGCGGCGCGTCGAAAGGATCGCGCGTCGCCAGCTTGACCGTGCCTCGACTCTCCGGGCGAAGTTGGCATGCGTGCACAGTAAAGCCGTCACGATCGGCCTTCACGCGCGCATGGTCGATCATGATGGCGTTGACCAGATGCAGCTGGATGTCCGGCCTATCGAGTTCGCCGCGCGACTTGAGAAACGCGCCTGCGTGCAAATGGTTGGTTCGGCCATGGCCTTGCTTGGTGAACAAGTATTGCAGTCCGATCATCGGCTGCTTCAAGCCCTTGGTTTTGGAGTACATCGAGATCGGCTTGGTCATCTCGTAGATCATGCAGACGTCGAGGTGGTCCTGGAGGTTGCGTCCCACCTCGGGCGAGTCGTGCACCACCGGCACGCCTGCCTTGAGCAGGTCGTCGGCGGCGCCGATTCCGGACAGCTGCAACAGCTGCGGCGATTGGAACGCGCCGCCGCAAAGCAACACCTCGCGCTTGGCGTAGACGCGTTGCACCGGCTTGCCGGGCCCAGCTGAAAATTCCACGCCCGTGGCCGTCTTGCCGTCAAAAATAACCCGATGCGCATACGCCCCTGAGATGACGTTGAGGTTCTGGCGGGTTCCCACGATCGGGCGCAGGTAGGCCGCCGATGCGCTCCAGCGCTCGCCGTCGCGAATGGTCAGATGATAAGGGCCGACGCCCTCTTGCTGGCGCCCGTTGAAGTCGCGCGTCAGCGGATAGCCCGCTTGCACGCCCGCCTGCATGAAGGCCTTGTAGATTGGATCGCCCGGAGGCCCGCGCGACACCCAGAGCGGTCCGCCCTCGCCATTCCACGCGTCGGCGCCATCCTCATGATGCTGGGCGCGCTTGAAATAGGGAAGCACGTCCGCATAGCCCCAGCCCGTCAGCCCGGTTTGGCGCCACTGATCGTAGTCGCGGGCGTGGCCGCGAATGTAGATCATGCCATTGATCGCAGAAGAACCGCCCCATCCGCGGCCCCGCGGCTGATAGAGGCGCCGCCCATTGAGGTGCGCCTGCGGCGTTGTCTCAAAGCCCCAGTTGGCGGCGCCCTTGTTGGCGATCAGATTGCCCACGCCAGCGGGCATCTTCACCAGCAGCGACTCGTTTTTGCCGCCCGCCTCCAGCAACGCCACGGTAACGTTCGCGTCCTCGCTCAGCCGGTTCGCCAGCACGCAACCGGCAGATCCCGCTCCCACGATCACGTAATCGAACCGCCCGCCGCTTCCGGTCTCAGCCAACGCGCACTCTCCCAAACCTGACCCAATACGAAAGACCACTGGAATCCGCGCCGCACAACCCCTTCCGCTCCGTCAAAGCTTAAGCAAAAGTTTACGGTGAACAGGTCATTTATCTGGCCCATGTCCGCAGCAGAGAAGATCGACCTCGCCGCCGCCGCCCGCCGGCTCACCGCCGCCTCCGTGGGCATCCGCGAGCGCAGGCGCTTCCGCCGCATGCCCGTCGAGGTGAACGGACGCCTTCTGGACACGGAGGGGCGCGAGCACGATTGCCGCACCGCCGACATCTCCCCGGGCGATGTACGCATCGCCGCCCCGACATTGCCGCAGGTCGGCGAGCGCGTCGTCATTTACCTCGAAGGCATCGGGCGCGTGTCAGGCCATGTCGCACGCAAATGCGGCGAGGGCGAAGTCGCTGTCATTTTCGATTTCAGCGCCCACAAGCGCGAAAAGATGGCCGAGCAGCTGACATTGATCATTAACCGCGATCTGGGCATCGAAGAACCCGCGCGCCCCATCCTGCGCGACGGCGCCCAGCATGTTCGCCTCGAATTCGAAACTGGCGAGACCTACGAGGGCGAGGTCGTCGATTTTTCGCTCGCCGGCATCACGATCAAGTCCAAGCGCCCGCCGCCGCTGATCGGCGTATGGGTGCGGGTGGGCAACGTCTATGGCCGCGTGGCGCGGCTCATCGAGGGCGGCTTCGCCATTGATTTCGAATCCCACCGCCGCGGCTAACGCACATTAACCGAGCCCCGGCACGGCCATTGCAGAGGCTCCGTCCCAGCGGAGGCGCCGATCGCGCCACCGTCCTGAAACGGAGCAATCGCCGTGAGCGACGTCGTACCCATGAAGCCAGCGGCCTCCACCAAGTGGTGGGTGCAGATCCGCGGACGCGCGTTTGGCCCGTACTCAATCGAACAAATGGCTCAATTTCTCTCCGAGGGCCGGGTGCGGCCCACGACGCTCGTCTCAGACAATGGCAAGTCCAACTGGCTCGAGGCGCGCAAGGTCATGACGCTGCGCGGCCTGCGCACGCCGCAAGCGGCCAACGATAGCGTCGAAGCCGCGAACGTCTTCGTTCACGCTGAAATCTTCTCCGGCGCCACCCGTGCGTTTCTGGCCGCGCTGGAGGCAATGGGCTCGGTCTGCGAACTCAACCCCAACCTCTGGATTGTGCGCACCGCCCATTCCGCTGGCGTCGTCCGCAATGCGCTGTCGCAGACACTGGAACGCGGCGATCGCTTCGTGGTCATCGACGCCACACGTGACCGTCTCGCCTGGTTCAATCTCGGCCCCGAGACCGATGTCCGCATCGGCAAAGTGTGGAACGGCCCCTTGCGCATGGACACGCCCCCCGCGCGTTAAGCGCCCACGGCCGCCGACAACCTTTCATAGGCGCGCACAAAGTCCTCCTTGAACTCCTGCACCACCGCGCCAGCTGAAATCGGCGTGTTCATCAGCCCAACGCCCTGGCCGACCCAGTAGGTCGCCAGCTCCTCCGCGCCGGGATGGCCGCTTTCGGCCAATTTGTCGACAAGCCGCAATGGCGGCTCGGAGACGAAGCTCTGCAGCGGCATGGGCAGCGGTTTGGGCGCATCGGCGCCCTCCCATGCATCGGTCCATGGCGAGCGCAATTGCCGCGAGGGCTTGCCGGTCCGCGAACGCGAACGAACGGTGTCGCGTGACGTCGCCGCGAGCAGCTTGCGCTTCACGGCCGCGCTGGTTTCCGCCTCCGGCGTCGTCAGCCACACCGAGCCGCACCAGGCGCCGGCCGCACCCATGGCCATGGCCGCCGCCATCTGCGCGCCCGTGACGATGCCGCCCGCTGCGAGCACCGGCGCGCTGACGCCCGCCGCACGCAACGCCTCAACGACTTCAGGAACGAGCACCATCGTTGTGACGTCGCCACAATGGCCGCCCGCTTCGGTCCCCGCGGCGACGATAATATCGACGCCCGCCGCGGCCTGCGCCAACGCGTGTTCCTTCGCCCCGACCAACGCGGCGACTGCAACGCCATGGCGCTTGCCCATCTCCAGCATAAGCGGCGGCGGCGTGCCCAGCGCATTCGCAATGAGCTTGATCGGATATTGAAACGCAACGTCGAGCGTTGCAGCGCCGGCGTCCGCGAGATTGCTTGCGAACCCGCCCGCACCCCGACGCTCGGCCTCCAACGCGCCCGGATCAACGCCATGCTTGGACAAGATGGAAGCCGCGAAATCGCGATGCGCCTGGGGCAGCGCATTCACCAGGCTCTCAGCGCTCGCACCTTCGCCCTTGCCTTCGTAAGCGTTGGGCACAATCAGATCGACGCCATATGGCTTGCCGCCAGCGTTGGCTTCGATCCAGTCCAATTCTTCCTTGAGTCGTTCCGCTGAAAATCCAGCAACGCCCAAAACGCCCATGCCGCCGGCCTTCGACACCGCCGCCACGACGTCGCGGCAATGTGAAAACGCGAACAGGGGAAACTCTATGCCTAGACGTTGGCAGAGCGGCGTATGCATCATGGCGCGATCATAGCGACCGTGGGCGCGGGCGATAGGCGCCGTAGCGGCCACAAGGGAAAGACATGGACGAAAGCCGAATCCCCGTCATCGCAGGCGCCGGACAGATCAACGATCGCCCCGAGGACGATGCGCGGGGGCTCAATTCCGTTGAATTGATGGCCGCCGCGCTGCGCCGCGCCGAAGACGACGCTTGCGGTAGCTGGCTCTCACATGCCGACAGCCTCGATGTCGTGGCGCAACTTTCATTTCCTGAGTTTGCCGACGCTTCGCGCGCGCTCGCGGAGATGCTCTCCATCTCACCGCGCCATTGCGCACAGACCCGCTACCCGATGGGCGATAGCCCGGTCGCGCTGCTCAACGAAGCGGCCAACCGCATCGCGGATGGCCAGGCCAGCATCTGCGCCATTGCCGGCGGTGAGGCTCTACGCACCGCCGCCCGCGCCGGCGCCGGCAGGCGTGACGCCGTTCGCGAGTCGGCGGCGCGCACCGCCCGGCCAGGCCGCGAGCGCTATGGCCTGGTGGCGCCCACAGATGTCTACCCGCTCTACGAAAACGCCTGCCGCGCTGCTTGGCGCCAATCGCTGGCGCAAGCCCAACAGGAAAGCGCCGAGATCTGGTCGCGCTTCTCCCAGATCGCCGCGGCCAACCCAGACGCGTGGTTGCGCGCGCCGCTCGCGCCCGCAGATATCCTCGCCGTCTCGCCCGAAAACCGGCGCATCGCCTTTCCCTACACCAAGCTCATGGTCGCCAACGCCTCCGTGAACCAGGGCGCCGCATTCATCGTGACCAGCCTCGCCCGCGCCAAAGCCATGGGAATCGCCGAAAGCCGTCTCGTCTACGTCGGGCGCGGCGCCGCTGCACGCGAGCCCGGCGACGTGTTGGCGCGAGATCGCATCGACCGCTCGTTGAGTCTTGAAGCGAGCCTGCGCCGCGCACTGGCGTTCAATGACGTCTCGACGGAGGACATCGACTTCGCCGAACTCTATTCATGCTTTCCCTGTGTGCCGAAAATGGCGCGCCGCGCCATCGGCTGGCCTCTGGAGCGCGCCATGAGCGTCTTCGGCGGCCTCACCTTCGGCGGAGCGCCGGTGGGCAATTACATGAGTCACGCCATCGCCACGATGACACAGACGCTCCGGCATAGTGGGCGCCACGGCCTCCTGTTCGGCAATGGCGGTTTCGCCACGACAAGTCATGCAATCGTGATTTCTCGCGATCCCGCCAAGGCCGCGCGCGGCGCCTTCGATCCCAGCGTTCAGGGCGAGGCGGATGCACAACGCGGCCCGGCGCCGCGCTTGATCGAGGATCATGCCGGTCCGGCGGCGGTTGAGACATACACCGTGTTCTATGATCGCGGCGGCGCGCCTAAACACGGCGTCATCGTTGCGTCCACACCGGCGAGCGAACGATTGCTCGCTTTCGTGCCGTCCGAAGATGTTGAGACAATCGCGTTTCTTACATCTGGTGATCACGAGCCCGTGGGCGCGCAGGGCGTCGCCGCCGAAGGCGCCGGCGGCCTCATCCATTGGCGCCCGCACTAGTCGAATTTGCTTGGCTTCAGCTCGCGCTTGTAGCGCTGCCAATTCTCCACATAGTGCGCCGCGGAGAACGCGATCATTTGACGCTGCGGCTCCTCCAGCTTTCGCACCGCCCGCGCTGGCGCGCCGGTGACGAGCGCGCCTTCCTCGAATGTCTTGCGCTCGGTGATCAGCGCATGCGCTCCCACAAGACAGAAGTTCGGAATCACAGCGTGATTCAGCACCGTCGCCTTGATGCCGATCAGCGATGTGTCGCCGATTGTGCAGCCATGAAGCATCACGTGATGACCGATGGTGACGTTGCGCCCGATCGTCAGCGGCGCGCCCATGTCGGTATGCAGCACGCTGCCATCTTGCACGTTGGAATTCTCGCCAACGACGATGGGCTCATTATCCCCGCGCAGCACCGCCCCGAACCACACGGACGCATTGCGCTTGAGCACAACCTTGCCGATCAATGTTGCAGTTGGCGCGACCCAGAACGCGGCCTCATCCTCGACCTCAAGATCGGCGTCGGCCAGGGCGTAAATGGGCATGGGGCCTCCACGAAATTTTCGTGACGTTACACGGCTTCAATGCGTCGTTAACCGGTTCAGCGTTTCCTGAGAACAACGAACTGGGATTTCCCGGTTCACCCGTCTCCAGGGCCGCCCGGCCCGCAAGTGGGGGAGAGCGTGGTCGTACGGCGCAGCAAGAGCGCACCGACAAGAACGCCAGCCGGCGCATCCGCCGACGACTCCTTCGACTCCGCCGATTTTTTCGATCCACCCCCGCCCGGCGGCAGAAGCCGCGCGGGCTCTTCGTACTCCCGAAAGGAGGCCTCCATGGCGAAGCGCACCACCAAGCGCCGGCACGCACAAGGCGTGCTCAACGTTCAGGAATTTCAGCGGGACGACCGGCGCCAGCGCAATCTGCAGGTGCTCGAAGGCGGCTGGCAGCCCGCAAACGACGACCGCGCTCAGAGTTTCGTCAAGAACGTGCGCCCCAAATCCAAGGGCCAAACCGAATTGATGGAGGCGATCGACACTCACGCGCTTGTGCTTGCACTCGGTCCCGCGGGCACAGGCAAAACCTACCTCGCCATCACCAAGGCGGTCGAGGCGCTGGAAAGCGGCAAGGTGGGGCGCATCGTGCTCTCGCGGCCCGCAGTCGAAGCCGGCGAATCACTGGGTTTCCTGCCCGGCGCCATGGAGGACAAACTCGCCCCCTACCTGCGCCCGCTCTACGACGCGCTGCAGGATCGCCTGTCGCCCAAACGTCTGAAAGCGCTGATGGCTGAGGGCCTGATCGAGATCGCGCCTGTCGGCTTCATGCGCGGGCGGACACTCAACAACGCCTTTGTCGTGATCGACGAAGCGCAAAACTGCACCTATGGGCAGATCAAGATGCTGCTGACGCGTCTTGGCTGGAACTCCACAATGGTTGTCACCGGTGACCCCGCCCAGACCGACCTGTTGCCGGACCTCTCCGGCCTGAACGCCGTGGCGGACAAGCTCGACGCGCTGAACAACGTCGCGGTCGTTCGGCTTACGGACTCAGACATTGTCCGCCACCCATTGGTGGCATCCATGTTGGGCGTCTTGTAGCGCGCGGCGCTCCGTTTCCTCTTGTGGGAACGTCTGATCAACGAATTCGACTTCGCCCCGGCCTTGCGCCGGGGCTTTCCTTTCAGGGCTGAGCGGCGGTCTCAGCCGAGTGGCAACGCGTGTCGGACGGCCTAAAGCGTCGCATGGCGGCGAAATCGTCGTCAGAAGTTTCACGCAGACCGATCGAACGCACAGCGACCAGACGCCGTGAGATGTTCGTCAGCCCTACGCTCATCAGCATCAGATGGCCGTCATCGTGGCGGCGTGCGAACAAGCGCACTTCCTGTTCCTCAGGCGGCCGGTAGAAGCACTCGGCCTCGAACCACACGCGGCTCAGCGCGTCGGCAAGCGAGCCGCGCGACTCGTGCTCGCGCGGTCCGCGGAAAATCACGCCGGGCTCGACCTGCGTCACGTCCACATCGTCCGCCAGCAAGCGCTCCAGCCAGTCAACCTTGCCGGGCATGTCGGGATGGGATTCCAGCACCTTAATCCACTGGTTCTCGAGGAAGTTGCGCATTTGCCCGTCTCCGACAGGCGTTTCGTCGCCGCCGCCGGCGTCGTCCCCAGGCGGCATCGCCAGTCCGTAGCGCCCCAGAGCCGCGCGATTAGCGTTCACGCACGCACTGCGGATGAGGGCTTGCTGGCCGGAATGATAATGCAACAGCTCGGCCCAGAACACGACCATGGCGTCATTCTGCGAAAGCCCGAACGGGTTGTTGAGCGCGGGCAGAAAATCCCGGCAGGCCCGATCGAAGCTGGCTTCATCGCCTGCAGTGCGGAATTGTGAACGCATCTCTACAAACCGCCTGCCGCGATCAGAATTGGCGTCAATCGGCGCAAACTCCTCATAGTTGAGGAAGCGATTGTAGGCAGCCGAGCCATAATCGGAACCGGTCCTGTAATCGGGCACCGCGCCGAGCGGGGTGTCGCGCACGCCCTGTGCGAATTCTGGCCAAGCGGGCGCGCGGCGCAGTTCCAGCGTCAGCACGCCCAGTTCGCCGCCCTGATCAGCGCGCGGATCGAGGCGGAAGGAGTAGCTGAGCCGGCTCGGCGTTTCCTGCCGAAATCCGAGGTCTACCTCCAGCTGCGCGGAGACCCGCTCCTGCGATGCGAGGTTCAGGTCCTGCTCGAAACTGCTGGCGTTGCGCGACACCGCGTCGCCGGAAAGCGCCGTCACGAGAAAACCGTGACCTCCAAACGCGGCGGCCGTTTCAGTCGCGCGCGTCACATACTCAACGATGTTGCTCTCCGCGGCCGAAGAGAACCGAACCTCGATTTTCGGCACCAGCGTGGTTTGCGGACCGATCAGAAAATAGGGCGTCGGCCGCGCCAGGATCGATTGCTGATCGACAATGCGCAGCCCCTCGCGCCGGCCCTCGGCGGTGGAAAGCGCCATCAGCGGAAGCGCCGCAATACGCGTGTAGTTCTGCCCGCCATCGTTGGTGAGCATGATCTCAAGCGTAACCACCGCGCTGCGCTGAGTGCGGTAGACCATCCGCCGGACATTATCGAGCCACGAGCGATTCAAGTCGCGATTGCGGAAAATCTGCCCTGCCGACGCCGGCTGAAACCGTATCCAGGCGTAGCCGTAATCTGACGCCGTAAAGGGTGGCGGCGCGGGCATGCACGCTTCGTAGCGGCCAAACAGATTGACGCCGCCGCTGCACTGCATCTGAGGTTGCGCTGCCCCATCGCCACCTGCCGCCAACACGCAGAGGGCGGCTCCGATCGCCGCGCACCCACGCCACAATGTCCTCAGCGGATTGGCCATGCCGCCCTCCCTTTGTGAGGGAAAGTTAACGGCCTCAATAGGCCCCGGCAACGCCTTATCATTGAGTTCCGGCCGCTTCGGCGGCCACATCGGCTTCTGGCGAGCTCAGTCCTCGTCTTCCAGATCGATATCGAGGACGCTCATCGTGAGCACCTGCCCCTCGTCCTCGTCTGCGGAAACCGTGCCGACAAACTCGTCATGCACATAAACCTCCGCAGAATCCGTCTTGCGCGGGCGGGCGCGCACGTCGAGATCGGCTGCGTGCAGCAACTGCCGGAGCGCCGTCTGCAGCCGCGCGCGCTCAGCATCGTCGATCGGCGCATCCCTCTTGGCGCCGGCCGCGCGCGGCACGGTCAGGCTGATGGCGTAACTCAGTTCGCCCTCATCCTCATCGCGGAGCAGGTCAGCAACGCGCCTGCCATCCACGAGCACATCAGCTTCTTCCGCGTTTTTCGAGACCACGGACACCGTAGGCGATCCCAGCAATTTGCTCAGATACGCCCCAAGCCGCGTGCATTCTTCAGCGTTCAAAGCCAAGCTCCCGTTGCTTCGCGGAAAGTCGGCCCAAGCTGCGCCGAGGTCAAGCTCTAGTCATAGTCCCAGTGCGTGGCTTCTTTGCGCAGATGCCTCCCCACCAGGAAGCAACCGACGCCAATCGCTGCAAAGAACGCCATCACGCCAAGATAGTCATACATGCCGTCGTCGATCGCAGAGCGCAGCGAAACTGGCGTGTACGCTGCAATCAGCGCCAGCGCCACGAACATCGCCGCGCCCGTCTTGATCAAGACATCGCCGAAGAAATAATTCCGGTCGATCTCGCCGCGCGGGCGCCGCTCCGGCTTGTGCTCATGACTGCTCATGGTGCGAGGTTAGCCGGATTCGCGCGGCAGCACCCACCAAGGCGTACGCACATCCCTCGCCGCAATGTTATTCTAAGCTCGCAACGAGCGTCCTATCGTCTAGGCGGCGCGCCCGGCGCCTGTGGCCTGTTGGGCTCAAGTTCGTACGAAATCACGCACGATCGCGCCTCGTCGCGCACCTCTTGGCTGCAATGGCTTCGCGCAAACGCCTCTGCCAGCTGCCGCGCGCGTTCGATGTTGGCGCCCCAGCCATTCTGAGTGTCGTAAAGCACGGCAAAACCCGTCCACGGCATCATGGTCTGGCCCAGCGTCTCGCTGTCAAAAATGCGTTTGAAGGTCGGCTGAAAGAACTGCAGCCGTGCGGCCAGCGTGCCGGTGTCGGCGCCGTTCAGCTCGTTCAGAAAGTCCGCCCAGGCGCGATTGGCCTGCTGGCACATCTCGATCAGGCGCGTGTCCCCGCGTCCCAGCCGTTCCAGTAATTCATGCATTGTCGAGCCATCCTCCGGCTCCCCCAACCGACCACTCTTTTACAGGAAAAGCAGCAAACCTCTCCCTGAAGGGGGAGGTCAAGCCCACCACTTCCCCGGCTTGGCGCAGAACCCAGCTGCTTTCTCCAGCGCTGCGCTGACGGCGAACACGCTTTCCTCGTCCAGAGCCTTACCGATCACTTGCAGCCCGAGGGGCAGGCCCTGCTTGTCGGTCGCGGCCGGCAGAGCCAAAGCTGGAAGCCCGGCCAGGTTCGCGGTGACGGTGAAAATGTCGTTCAGGTACATCGCCACCGGGTCCTCGCCTTTCTCGCCAAGCGCGAACGCCGCCGAGGGCGTTGCTGGCGTCAGGATCGCATCGACCTCCCCGAAAGCATCGCGAAAATCCTGCGCGATGCGCTGGCGTACTTTCTGCGCGCGCAAATAATACGCGTCATAGTATCCCGCGCTGAGCACGTAGGTGCCAATCAGGATGCGCCGCTGCACTTCACGCCCAAAGCCCGATGCGCGTGTGTTTTCATACGTTGCATTCAAATCTTTGCCCGCCACGCGCGCGCCGTAACGCATGCCGTCATAGCGCGCCAGGTTCGACGACGCTTCCGCCGGCGCCACGATGTAATAGGCGGGCAGCGCGTACTTGGTGTGCTTCAAGCTGATCTTCTTGATCGTGGCGCCGGCGGCCTTGACCCACTCGATGCCCTGTTGCCAAAGCGCCTCTATCTCAGCGGGCATGCCGTCCATGCGATATTCTTCCGGCACCCCGATCACCATGCCCTTGATCGATCGTTGCGTCGCCGCGCGGAAGTCAGGCAACGCATTGGGCAGCGACGTCGAATCCTTCTCGTCGTGACCGGCCATCGATTGCAGCAGCATCGCCGCATCCTCGACGGTTTTCGCAATCGGCCCGGCTTGGTCGAGCGACGAAGCAAAGGCCACGATGCCCCAGCGCGAGCAGCGCCCATAAGTTGGCTTCATGCCGACGGTGCCGGTAAATGCGGCCGGCTGACGGATCGACCCGCCGGTGTCCGTCGCCGTGGCGCCCAGACACAAATCCGCGGCGACAGACGAGGCCGAACCGCCTGAAGAGCCGCCGGGCGTGAGCTTGGCGTCCTCGTTGCCCCGCCGCCACGGGCTGATCACAGGCCCGAAATGCGACGTCTCATTGGACGAGCCCATCGCAAACTCGTCCATATTGAGCTTGCCCAGCATCAGCGCGCCGTCGCCGAACAGGTTGGCGGTCACCGTGCTTTCGTAAGTCGGCGTGAATTCGCCCAGCACCCCCGAGCACGCCGTCGTACGAACGCCTTCGGTGCAAAACAGGTCCTTTATGCCGAGCGGGGCGCCTTCGAGCCGCCCTGCCTTGCCCTTGGCGCGGCGCGCATCACTGGCTTTTGCCGAAGCGCGCGCCTTGTCGGCGGTCACCACCACATATGCGTTCAGGTGCGGGTTCGCTTTTTCGATCGCGGCAAGAAATGCGTCAGTGATCTCGGCCGACGAGAACTGCTTCTCCGCCATGCCGTCGAGCGCTTGCGCCAAAGTGAGAGAGGTAAGGTCGGTCATGCGCGCAGCGCGTCCTTGATCAAAAACTTCTCGTAAAAAATGTTGTGGCCGGTGTCGGGGGGATAATCGAGCACCGCGCCGCAGCGCGTGAAGCCCCGCCTTTCATAGAGGCGCCAAGCGGCGGCGAACCCCGGCGTTGCGCCTGTCTCCAGAACCAAGCGCTTGATCCCCTCGCGTGCGGCGGCGTCTTCGATGCTGGCCACGATTGCCGCCCCCACGCCGCTCCCGCGCGCCTGCGGCGTCGCAAACATGCGCTTCACTTCGCCAACGCCGCCCGGATGGCGCTTCAGCGCGCCGATGCCGGCCGCCACGCCGGCCTCATCCCGGGCGACGAACACCGTGGTGTCCGGCTGCGCCATTTGCTCCACTGTCATGTGGTGTGTGAACTCGCGCGGCGTTTGCGTCAGCGCCCATTCGTTGAGCGCCGCCACCAGCGCGCGCACCTCGTCCTGCAACGGCGTCTCGGCGGCGATGGTGAAGCTCACTCCACCACCTTCGGCACTACAAAGAAGCCGTCCTCGGCCTTGGGCGCATTCTTCAGGACCTTTTCAGGATCATCTCCGGCGGTCACCACATCCTCGCGCATCGGCAGGGACAACCCTTCCACCGCGCTTGTCATTGGCTCGACGCCTTCGACATCGACTTCATTGAGTTGCTCAATCCACGCCATGATGCTGTTGAGTTCGGCCGCCATAACCGCCACCCGGTCCTCGGGCAGGGCGATGCGCGCAAGCTTGGCCACCTTGCGCACCGTCTTTTCATCGATCGACATGGGGTGCGAGCTAGCAGCGGCGCGACGGCGGTTCAAGGAGAATGGCCCGCCCGGGCGGCGGCGCCCCGCGGCGCGGGTGCAAGGCTGGGTCTTCACGCCCCCGCGCCGCCGGTTCATAACGCCGCGGCGTGCCCGTCCTTGCCCTTCCCGAATTCGCCGCCGCGCTGCCGGAGCGCGGCGCCCTCATGGGCATCGATCCCGGCGAGAAGCGTATCGGCGTCGCCGTCAGCGACGCCACACGCTTGATCGCATCCTCGCTTGAAACGGTTACCCGCACCAGATTTGCCGCTGACGCAGCCGCGATCCTAAAGCTCTACGATCGCCGCCAATGCGCCGGCTTTGTCATAGGCCTGCCGCTCAACATGGATGGCTCCGCCGGCCCTTCCGCCCAAAGCGCCCGTGCGTTCGCGCGCAACTTGCTCGCCCAGCGCGATGCGCCGCTGCTCTTGTGGGACGAACGCCTGTCCACAGCGGCCGTCACGCGCACGTTGATCGAGGGCGACGCCTCCCGGCGCCGGCGCGGCGAGGTCATCGACAAGATGGCCGCCGCCTACATGTTGCAAGGCGCGCTCGACGCGCTGCAGGAACGCGCCGCATGAGCGAGGTGTATGGCGCGCTCGTGCCGGTCTTCATCCTGATTGGCCTGGGGTGGCTTGCGCGCAACCGGCGTATCGCCAGCCCGGAAGCCTTCGCCGCCGTCAACCGCTTCGGCTATTTCATTCTCTATCCTGCGTTCTTGTTCACTCTGGTCTCGCGCGCCGATTTCGCCAGCCATGGCGCCGCGCCCTACGCGCTGGGGGTGTTGTGCGGGGTCGCGGCCATGATCGCGCTCGCGCTCAGCACGCGCTTGCTGCTCAGGCGCGACGGTCCCGCCTTCACCAGTGTCTTCCAAGGCGCCGTTCGTTGGAACGGCTTCGTGCTGCTGGCGGCCGCCATGCCGCTCTATGGCCAAGCCGGGCTTGATCTTGTCGGCCTTTCCTTTGGACCGCTGGTGCTGACGCTGAACGTCGCCAGCGTCGCGGTGCTGTCGCGCTGGGGCGCGGCCCGCGCCGCCTCCTGGCGCGCCATTCTCGACCAGATCGTGGCCAATCCGCTGATCCTGAGCTGCGCGGCCGGCCTGGCAGCAAATGCAGCCGGCCTGCATGAGCTTGGCCCGGTGACGCGCGCGCTCGACCTGCTCGGCGGCGGCGCCATGCCGGTGGCGCTGGTGTGCGTGGGCGCGGGGCTCGATTTCTCCGCACTGCGCACTTCAGGCGTCCACGTTGCGATCGCATCGGCGCTCAAGCTCATGGTGATGCCGGCGGCATTGTGGGCGGGCGCAATGCTGCTCGGCGCCGGCCCACTGGCCGCCGCGGTCGCGGCCGGTCTTGGCGCCACGCCGACAGCCGCCGCCGGCTACACACTTGCGCGCGAACTGGGCGGAGACGCCAAGCTCATGGCGGCGATCATCACCGCGACCACTATCCTGTCCTTCGTCACGATGCCTTTGGCCATTGCGCTGACGATGCCCTAGCGCTTGGCGAACGGCTCCACCGGATCGCTTGGCCCGACCACCATGTCGGGATCCTCTTCGAAGCCCGGGTGATTTGTGTGATCGACGGCAAAGGCCTTCGCCTGCGTCGCCGGCTCCAGCGGCGCATGCGCCCGTGCTTCGGCGGGCGGCGCCTTTCCAGCGCCGAGCCCCGCCACCACCGCCGCCAGCGCCAAGCCGACCGGCCGAAACGGGATCTGGTCTTCCATTTTGGGGTGCGATTTTGACATCTCGCCCTCCTTGCTGCTCTGCCCTCGCCCGTCCCACCATAGGAACAAAGCAAGTACAATACCGAGTCCGCGGCGCCAATGGGGCTGAAACGATTATCCCCGCCTTCTTCTCGCCCCGCTTGCGGCGAAGCGGACACACGGCTTAACAAGCGCCCATGGCTCAGCGACCGTCTGGCGTGAAGAAAAACGATCCCCCCGCGAGCCCAATCCGTTTCCGGCAACGACACCTCCTCGCCATCGCAGATCTCAATCGCGCCGACGCCGAAAATCTCTTGGATCGCGCCGAAGCGTTCGCACCTCTCCTGGATCAGAAGATCAAGAAGCTCGACACGCTGCGCGGGCGCACGCTGATCAACCTCTTCTTCGAGAATTCGACACGCACGCAGAGTTCGTTCGAACTCGCCGGTAAGCGCATGGGCGCTGATGTCGTCAACATGAGCGTGAAGTCCTCCAGCGTCGCCAAGGGCGAGACGCTGATCGACACCGCCGCCACGTTGAATGCAATGCGCCCCGATCTCCTGGTCGTGCGACACGGCTCTTCAGGCGCGGCCGAACTGCTTGCGCGAAAGGTCGATTGCGCCGTGATCAACGCTGGCGACGGCAAGCACGAACATCCCACTCAAGCGCTGCTTGACGCGTTCACCATCCGCGGACGCCTGGGCGAAATCGAAGGCCTCATCATCGCCATCTGCGGCGATGTCCTGCACAGCCGCGTGGCGCGTTCGAACGTCGCGCTTCTGAACCTTCTGGGGGCGCAGGTGCGCCTGATTGGCCCGCCCACGCTCATGCCCGCCGGCGCCGAGCGTTGGGGCGCTCAGGTGTTCCACGATATGCGCGCAGGCCTCAAGGACGCTGATGTCGTCATGATGCTGCGCGTCCAGAGGGAACGCATGGCCGGGGGCTTCTTCCCCTCGGCGCGTGAGTTCTTCTGGTTCTACGGGCTCGACGACGACAAGCTCAAGCACGCCAAGCCCGGGGCGCTGGTCATGCATCCGGGCCCGATGAACCGCGGCGTTGAGATCGATTCCAGCGTCGCCGACAATCCAAACGTTTCGCTGATCGAGACCCAGGTGCGCATGGGCGTGGCGGTGCGCATGGCGGTGCTCGAAGCCCTGGCCGAAAGCGGCGCCAATGAGGAGACGCGCTGATGTGGATGTTCCTGCTCTGGTGGCTGGTTGACGATCACCTTGCCGAAGCGCTCAACACTCCGGGCCTCGGTCATCTTCCGATCTGGGTGCCGTTCATCGTCGCGATCGCCTTTTCGACGACCGTCAATGTCGCGGTGAAGCGCGGGCGGCATGACTAGACCGACGCTGATCACGAACGCCAAGCTCGTCGATCCGTCCAAGACCACAGTCGAAGACGGCGCGCTCCTGTTTGACAGCGCCATTCTCGATGTGGGCGCAATATCGGGCGCGCCAAGCGACGCCGAAATCATCGACGCTAACGGCGCCTGCCTTTCGCCTGGCCTCATCGACATGCGCGCAGTCATCGGCGAGCCCGGCGCTGAGCACAAGGAGACCTTCAAGTCCGCGGGCCGGGCGGCGGCGGCGGGCGGCGTCACCACTTTGGTGATGATGCCGAACACGACCCCGGTGCTCGATGATCAGAGCCTGATCGATTTCGTGCGCAGGCGGGGCGTTGATCGCTCCGGCGGAGTTCACATTCTCCCCGCCGCTGCGCTGACAAAACATCTCGACGGCGCGCAAATGACCGAGATCGGCCTCTTGGCTGAAGCGGGCGCCGTGCTGTTCACGAACGGCGACAAACCGATTGTGGATTCCCGCGTGCTCCGCCGCGCGCTCTCCTACGCAACCGCTTTCGGCGCGCTGGTCGCCCATCGCCCGGAAGATCCGTATCTCGCCGAAGGCGGCGTCATGCACGAGGGCGAGTTGGCCGCACGGCTGGGCCTTCCCGGCATTCCCGCCGCCGCAGAGACGATCATGGCGGAGCGCGACCTTGCGCTGGCTGAGCTCACGGGCGGGCGCCTGCTTCTGGATATGGTCTCGGCCGGGGGAACTTTGGCCGCACTCAAGCGCGCCAAGGCGCGCGGGGTGCAAGCGTTCGCCAGCGTCAACGTCCACCATCTCATGCTCAACGAGCACGACGTCGATGGCTATCGGACCTTCGCCAAGCTCTCGCCACCTCTGCGCAGCGAGGAAGATCGCCGCGCATTGGCGGCTGGCGTCGGCGACGGGCTGATCGATGTCATCGTCTCGGGCCACGATCCCCAGCCGGCCGAAGAAAAGCGCCTGCCGTTTGAGGAAGCCGCCTTTGGCGCGGTCGGGCTTGAAACCCTTCTGCCCGGAGCGCTCAGCCTGCACCACAAGGGTGAGGCGACGCTCAATGTCATCATCCGGGCGATGACGCTGCGCCCCGCCGAGCTGCTCAATCTGCCCCAAGGCCGCCTCGCGAAAGGCGCTCCCGCCGATCTCATTGTTTTCGACCCGGGCGCGCCCTTCAGACTCGACTCCGACAAACTCAAATCCAAATCCAAGAACTCTCCCTTTGACGAAAAGCTGCTGCAGGGCGCCGTGAAACGGACATTCATCGGCGGCAGACTCGTCTTTCAGGCTTGAAGGAGCTGGACATGAGCACTCGACACCATGCCGTTGCGCAGAGGGGCGTGCGCCGACTTCTGGCCGCCGCCGCACTCATCGCACTTTCGGCCTGCGCGACCTACGCGCCGCCCCCGCCGGGCCCGGGTGAACCGGGACCAGGAGGCGCGCCCCCGCCCATCCCGCTGGATGGTCCGATCGCCTATCGCTGCAGCGACGGCACGCAGCTTATGGTCGATGTCGAAGGCGCCAGTGCGCGCGTCGCCATTGTGGGCGGCCCCTCCATGGTGCTGCCGCGCGCGAGCGATGGCTACTACACCAATGGCCGCTACGGTTTCCGCGGCGGCGGCGCGCAAGGACAATGGGAAGTCGGGCGCAGTGCGCCTGTCAGCTGCAGCGGCAGCTGACAGTCAGCGCGCTTCTGCGCCTGCGCTCAGTGTGTTTGCGTCTTCGGCGTGGCCGGAGAGCCGCTTCAGAACGCGTTCCGCCACAAGCAGATCGTGATCTTCAGCTTCCATCTCCGCGCGCATCTTTTCGATGGCGGCGAGTTCGTTCGCCACCTCTGCGCGCCGCGCCGTCACCGCATCAAGATCGGCTTTACCCATGCAGCGACATTACCGGAGGGAAAGATACGCCGCCAAGGACGCGCGCGCGTCTGGGGAAGCTTACGCCCTCGCCGAGCCCTCGACACGCGTGGAAGACGCCTATCAAGAGCGCCCAAGCAACCCGATACGGGAACTCACCGCGGCTTTGATCTTGTCGAGCGCGCCGCCTTGAGCCGGAGGTTCATGCTCGCGCCGGCGCGGCGCCGCTGCGGCGACAGGCTCCATTAAGCGCTCCAGCCGGATCAGCACGCGCGCGGTCAGCTCCAGCTCCTGCTCTTCCTCATGAAGGACGGCGCGCGTGCGCTCCAGCTCCGTGAGCTGGCGGGCGATTGCCGCCCTGCGCGTCGCGATAGCCTCTAGATCGCTGGCTGCCATGGTTGGATCATAGCCTCGGAGGGAGGCGCACCAACGGAAAGCACCCGGCGGGGGAGGCGCTCAGCCCGCGCGTCCCAGCCCAGGCGAGCGCGGGCCAACTCGCCTCTCCACAGGCGCGCCTCAGCCTGTTAGACACCAACGGTGCTGGTGATCTCATTCGTTCTCGCGGCCGTGGGCGGCTACCTGCTTGGTTCAATTCCATTCGGGCTGGTGATCACCCGGGCGGCAGGGCTGGGCGACATTCGCGCCATCGGCTCAGGCAATATCGGCGCGACCAACGTGCTGCGCACCGGCCGCAAGGATCTCGCCCTGGCCACGCTTCTGCTTGACGCAGGCAAGGCCGCCATCGCGCTTCTCTTGGCGCGCGCCATTGCCGGCGATGCTCACCCCTACCAGATCGAGTTGGGACTTACCGCGGGCGCGGCCGCCTTCGTCGGCCATTGCTTTCCGGTATGGCTCAAGTTCAAAGGCGGCAAGGGCGTGGCCACGTTCTTTGGCCTTCTGTTCGCCGGCATTTGGCCGCTCGGGATCGTCGCCGGGATTACGTGGCTCGCGATCGCGACCATCTTCCGCTTTTCCTCCCTCGCGGCCCTTTGCGCGGCGGCGATCGCGCCGGTGATGGCGCTTGTGGCCGGGTTTTCTTGGTCCGAGGTCGCTTTCACGATGGTGCTCGCGGTGCTGATCTTTTGGCGCCACAGCGCCAATATTGCTCGTTTGCGTGCGGGGACCGAACCTCGCATCGGCGCGCCCAAAGAGCCCAAGGCGCCGGAGGGCGAAGCGCCTGCGCCAGAACCCGCGCAAGACCCCGCGCCTGAGGCATGACGCGCGCGCTTTCGCGCCCCGAGCTCGCCGCCTGGGTGCGACTTGCCCGCACGCCCCGCATCGGCCCGCTGACTTTCCACCGGCTGATCGCGCGCTTCAGGACCGCGTCCGGCGCCCTCGAAGCCTTGCCCCGCATCTCCAATCTGACCGCGCCGCCCGCCGATCGCGCCAGCGCGGAGATCGAAGCCGCCGCAGCGCTCAACGCGCGCCTCATCGCATCGTGCGAACCCGATTACCCGCCCTTGCTCGCCCAGCTCGACGCCCCGCCGCCCATAATTTCCATTCGCGGCGACGCTGGTCTTTTGAAGCGGCCCACTATCGCCATTGTCGGCTCGCGCGAAGGCTCCGGCTCAGCGCTCATATTTGCCGAGCGCATTGCCGCCGAGCTGGGCGACGCCGGTTACACGATTGTTTCCGGGCTCGCTCGCGGCGTTGACGCCGCCGCCCACAAAGGAGCGCTTTCAACTGGCACAGCCGCCGTTCTCGCAGGCGGCCTCGATCATCCTTACCCGCCGCAGAATCTCAAACTGCACGAAACGATTTGCGAGCGCGGCGCTGTTGTCAGCGAAGCTCCGCTTGGCAGCGTCGCGCGCGCCCGCGATTTCCCCCGCCGCAACGCCATCATCTCCGGGGTCGCGCGCGCAGTGGTCATCATTGAGGCCGCCCTGCGCTCCGGCTCACTCATCACGGCGCGCGCCGCCGCCGATCAGGGGCGCGACGTCATGGCCGCGCCCGGCTCGCCCCTCGATCCGCGCGCCCGCGGCTCAAACGCTCTGATCAAACAAGGCGCAACGCTCATTGAAAGCGCGCAGGACGTTATCGAGGCCCTCGGCGAAGGCAGCCCGCCAGCGCGCCCGCTCTCGATTGGCCCGCTGTTCGCCGATCTCGACTCAACGCCGGCGCCCGCCGGCCTGCCGAAGAAGATTGCGGCGCTGATTTCGCCCACGCCCATTCACGTCAACGACATCGCAAGGCTGGTCGAAGCGCCAATGAGCGCTGTGGCGGCCGCTTTGACGGAGCTGGAAATGGAGGGCCGCGCGGCTTCTCTTCCGGGTGGCTATGTCGCCTCGTCGGCAGCCGCCTTTCGCGAACTGGAATGAGCGCCCACCGTAACGCGCGCCAGCGCCTCAGCCGCCAGCGAGCGAGAAAGCTCCAGCGCGGCGGCCAATTGTGCGAACCCGTGCGCATCCGCTAGCGCCGCCATCTCGCCGCTAATTTGAAAAATGTATCCAGCAGCGTCGAGATCGGTGATATCGTCAGCGGTAATTTCCGCTTCGGCGGCGTCGGACCGCTCATAAGTTGCTTATTTGCACGCGGCGATTGCAACGTCCACTTTTGTTGCGATCTCAACCTAATGTATTGAAATTAGAACACAATTGGTGGGCCTGCGAGACCCTCCAAGCCACACTTGCCGGCGGGATGCGTTGACAGCGCCCCGCCTCACCCCCAGTTTCCGGCCCGTTTTGCCCCGGCCCAGGCCCCAAGAGAACGCCCCCCTACATGAACGTCGTCGTCGTCGAATCCCCCGCTAAAGCAAAGACCATCAACAAGTATTTGGGCCCAGATTACAAAGTCTTGGCCTCGTACGGCCACATCCGCGATCTCCCCGCCAAGGACGGCTCGGTCAAGCCTGACGACGATTTTGCGATGGACTGGGAGCTGGACGCGAAATCCTCAAAGCACGTCAAGGCCATCGCCGATGCACTGAAGGACGCCAACCGCCTCATCCTCGCCACTGACCCCGATCGCGAGGGCGAAGCCATTTCCTGGCACGTCCTGGAAGCTCTGAAGAACCGGAAGGCGCTCAAGGGCAAAGAGGTCGAGCGCGTCACCTTCAACGCCATCACCAAATCTTCGGTGCAGGCGGCCATGGCGGCGCCCCGCGAGATCGATATGGAATTGGTCGACGCCTATCTCGCCCGGCGCGCCCTCGACTATCTCGTCGGCTTCACGCTGTCGCCGGTGCTGTGGCGCAAGCTGCCGGGCTCGCGTTCGGCCGGGCGCGTCCAATCGGTGGCGCTGCGGATCATCGTTGATCGCGAAGTCGAGATCGAACGCTTCCGCCCGCAGGAATACTGGTCCGTCGATGCGCAGCTGGCGACCCCGCGCGGCGAAGGCTTCACAGCCCGGCTTTCGGCGTTCGAAGGCAAGAAGCTCAAGCGCCTCGACATCGCCAATCAGGCGATGGCGTTCGCCGCCCGCGATGCGGTGAAAAGCGGGCGCTTCACCGTCAGCGCCGTTGAAGCCAAGCCCACGCGGCGCAATCCGCCGCCGCCCTTCACCACTTCGACACTGCAACAGGAAGCGGCCCGCAAGCTCGGTTTCAACGCCTCGCGCACGATGCAGACGGCCCAGCGCCTCTACGAAGCCGGCCACATAACCTATATGCGTACGGATGGCGTGAGCATGGACGAAGGCGCGATCCGCGATCTGCGCACGACCATCAATTCCAAGTTCGGCAAGGAATATGCGCCCGCCGAGCCGCGCCGCTATGCCTCCAAGATCAAGAACGCGCAAGAAGCGCACGAGGCGATCCGCCCCACCGATCCCTCCAAGATGCGTGCCGAGCTGCATCTCGAGGGCGACCAGTCGGCGCTCTATTCGCTGATCTGGAAGCGCGCCGTCGCCAGCCAGATGGAGGCGGCTTCGATCGAGCGCACCACCGTCGATTTCACCGAACCCACGGGCAAAGCGGAGCTGCGCGCCACCGGGCAAGTGATCCTGTTCGACGGCTTCTTGAAGCTCTATCAGGAAGGCCGCGACGACGAGGAAGACGAAGAAAGCCGCCGCTTGCCGCAATTGAGGCAGGGCGAGAACGTCCAAGTCCAGGACGTGAAGGCCGACCAGCATTTCACCGAACCGCCCCCGCGCTATTCGGAAGCCAGCTTGGTCAAAAAGCTCGAAGAACTCGGCATCGGCCGCCCTTCCACATATGCGGCCATCCTCGAGAAGCTGCGTGAGCGCAACTACGTAAGGATGGACAAGAACCGCTTCATTCCCGACGATCGCGGCCGCCTTGTCATCGCTTTCCTGGAAAACTTCTTCGGCAAGTACGTCGAATACGATTTCACCGCCGACCTTGAAGCCAAGCTCGACGAGGTCTCGGCGGGCAATCTCGATTGGAAGGCGCTGATGCGCGACTTCTGGAAAGACTTCAACGGCGCCATCGCCGAGATCGGCGAACTGCGCATCACCGAAGTGCTCGACACGCTCAACGAGGTGCTGGGCCCACACATCTTCCCCGCGCGCGAGGATGGCGCCGACCCGCGCTTGTGTCCGCTTTGCGGGGCAGGCCAACTCTCGCTGCGTCTTGGCAAGTACGGCGCCTTCGTCGGCTGCTCGAATTACAATGGCGATCCCCCGTGCAAATTCACCCGCCCGCTCGCACCCGGCGACGACAACGGCGCCGAAGCCATTCCTTCAGACGGCCTCACGCTCGGCGATGGCCCCAACGGCCCGGTGGTGCTCAAGACCGGACGCTTCGGCCCTTATTTTGAAACCCCCAACCCCGAGGACGAGAAGAAACCAAAGCGCGCCAGCCTGCCGCGCGGCTGGACCGCCGAAACCACGACGCTGGAAAAAGCTCTGGCGCTCCTGGCGCTACCGCGTGAAGTCGGCATGCACCCGAGCGAGAACGAGATGATCCTCGCGGGCATCGGCCGCTACGGGCCCTATCTGCAAATGGGCAAGATGTATGCGAACCTGCCCAGCGTCGATGACGTCTTCGAGATCCAGATGAACCGTGCGGTCGCGGTGATCGACGAGAAGAAGGCGGGCGGCGGCAAGGGCCGCTTCGGGCGCGCCGCGCCAACCGCACTGAAAGAGCTGGGCGAAAGCCCGGTCACCGGCAAACCTGTGCGTGTGCTCTCCGGGCGCTACGGGCCCTACATCAATGATGGTGAAACCAACGCCAACGTGCCGAAGGAAAAAAAGCCGGAAGACGTGAGCTTGGACGAGGCGCTCGCCTTGCTGGCCGAACGCGCCGCGAAAGGCGGGGGCAAAAAGAAAAAGAGAGCGCCCGAGAAGAAGCAGGCGCCGAAATCGGCAAAGAAAGCCGCCGCGAAGAAAGCGCCCGCAAAAAAGACCGCCAAAAAAGCTGTCGGGTAGCGCCTTGATCCCATCGCAGGGTGGAAAGTTCGAATCGGGAGCCCTGAGCGCGCCAAGGGGCGAAGAGCGCGCGCCGCCGCTCTTCGGCCACCCTCGGGCATCTGCTAGAGTTACCGCTCAAGATGCCTAAGCGCCCTCCCCACGCTCCACCTGCCCTCACCCGCGAGCGCGTGCTCGAAGCAGTGCGCAAAGCCGGCGGCAAAGCCCAGAAGCGCGACATCGCCCGCGAGCTCGGCATCGGCCCCGATCAAAAGAAAGAACTCCGCCACATCCTGCGCGCGTTGGAGGAGGAAGGCGCGCTCGGGCGCACCGGGCGTAAGAACTACGCTGACGCCAACGCGCTCCCTGAATCCGGCGTGATGGACATTATCGACCGCGATCCCGACGGAGAGCTGCTGGCGCGCATGCGCGGGCCGGATGGCTATTTCGGCCCGCTTGTGCGCCTGGCCCCCGGCGAAGGCCGGCGCATGAAGGGCGAAGCCGCTATTGGCGTGGGCGACCGCGTGCTCGCCCGCATCGTGCGCACTACTGACGGCCACGAAGCGCGTGTGATCAAACGCCTCGGCCAAAGCGCACACCGCATCCTTGGCGTCTTCCGCGAGATGAAGTCCGAGCGCGGCCGTAGGCTCGGCGGCGGCCGCGTCGAGCCCGCCGACCGCAAGGCCCGCCACGACCTCGTCATCGATGCCGCCGATGCCGGCGCCGCCAAGGACGGCGACCTCGTTTTCGCCGAAGTGCTGGTGAGCCATCGCGACCGCGCCCACGGCCCCAAGCACGGCGCGATCAAAGAAATCATCGGCCGCGAAAACGACCCCCGCGCCGCTTCCATCCTGGCCATGCACACGCACGGCATTCGCGAGGGCTTCTCCGAAGACGAAGAACGCCAGGCCAAAGCGGCGCAGAAGCCCACCCTCAAGGGCCGCACCGATCTTCGCAAACTTCCCTTGATCACCATAGATCCTGAAGACGCGCGCGATCATGATGACGCCGTCTTCGCCGAGCCCGACTCTGATCAGCAAAACAAGGGCGGCTGGCGCGTGTGGGTCGCCATCGCCGATGTCGCCGCCTACGTCATGCCTGGCTCGCCCCTCGACCGCGGCGCATTCAGACGCGGCAACTCCACCTACTTTCCCGATCGCGTCGCGCCGATGCTGCCGGAATCGCTTTCAGCTGATCTATGCAGCCTGCGTGAGCGCGAGGAGCGCGCCTGCCTCGCCGTTGAAATGGTGTTCGACAAAGAGGGGCGCAAAATCCGTCACAAGTTCGCGCGCGGCCTGATGCGCTCTGCGGCAAAGCTCTCCTATGAGCAGGCGCAGGCCGCCATCAATGGCGCGCCCGACGCCAAGACCGCGCCACTTGTCGATCCGATCCTAAGGCCCTTGTGGGCGGCTTATGCGTGCGTCTGGGCCGCGCGGCAAAAGCGTCAACCGTTGGAAATCGACGCGCCTGAGCACAAGATCGTTTTCAGGAACGGAAAAGTCGCCGGCGTTAAGCGGCGCGAACGCTTCGATGCGCACAAGCTCATCGAGGAATTCATGATCCAGGCCAATGTCTGCGCCGCTGAGACGCTGGAGCAGAAGAACCGGCCGCAAATCTACCGCATCCATGACAGGCCCTCAGACGAAAAGATCGCCGCCCTCACCGACTTCCTGCCCACGGTCAACATGAGCTGGGCCAAGGGACAAAACGTCACCGCCGCCCGCTTCAACCGCATTCTCCACTTGGCGGAGACTTCGCCCAATCGCGACATCGTCAATGAAGTCGTGCTGCGCACGCAATCCCAGGCCGTCTACGCACCCGACAATATCGGCCATTTCGGCTTGAACCTGCGCGCTTATTCGCATTTCACATCCCCCATCCGCCGCTATGCAGATGTCACCATCCATCGGGCGTTGATCCGCGCGCTGAAGCTGGGCGATGACGGCGCCACGGACGCCGAGGAGAAGCGCCTGGACGAGATCGCTCAGCACATCAGCGAAACCGAACGCACCAGCATGGCCGCCGAGCGTGACGCCACGTCGCGTTACATCGCCTCGTTCCTTGCCGATCGCGTCGGGGCCGAGTTCGAAGGCCGCGTCACCGGCGTCACCCGCTTCGGTCTTTTCATCCGCCTGGACGAAACCCAGGCCGATGGCCTGGCGCCCATCCGCGCGCTCGGCGCCGGTTTCTGGAATCATGACGAGAGCGCGCACGCCCTCGTGAACGATCAGAGCGGGGAACGCTTTCCGCTCGGCATGCGCGTGAGTGTGCGCCTTGAGGAGGCCACCCCGATTTCCGGCGGGCTCCTCTTCACTGTGCTCAGCGAGCCCGAGCCGCCCGCGCAAGGCTGGCGCAAGTCGCGCCAGAGCAGGCAGGGCCGGGAGCGCGATCACAAGCGCGGCAAACGCCGGCGCTGATCAGCGCTTGTCAATCTCCATCCGTGGCGTCAGCCTCTGTGCCATGAGCACACACAAACCTCTGGGATTCTGGTCGTGCTGGGCGCTCACCGTCGGGTGCATGATCGGCTCCGGCGTGTTCATGCTGCCTGCGCTCATGGCGCCCTACGGCCTCATGAGCTTCGGCGGTTGGCTTCTCGCGGGCGGCGGCGCAATCGCGCTCGCGCTGGTGTTTGGCCGTCTCGCCTCCCGCACAAGGCGCAACGGCGGGCCTTACGTCTACGCGCAAGAGGCCTTCGGGAGCATGGTCGGCTTCGCAATGGCCTGGAACTACTGGGTGTCTTACGTCGTCGCAGTGCCCGTGGTCGCCATTGCCTTTGCCGGCTATCTCGGCGTGTTCATTCCTGCGCTCAATGCTCATCCCGCGGCGCAGGCGCTCGCTGCGCTGAGCGTGATCGCCGTGTTCACGCTCATCAACATACGCGGCCTGCGCGAAATGAGCTTCGTTCAGATCACCATGACGCTGCTCAAGATCGTGCCCCTGGCCGCAATCGTCGGCCTCGCGCTCGCGGTCGGCTCGCCGCACAACTTGCCCGCGCTGAATCCCTCAGGGCAGCCGCCGCTCGCCGCCCTCGCAGCCGTCGCGCTCATCGCCCTTTGGCCGTTCACCGGTTTCGAGGTGGCGACGCTGCCTAGCGGCAATGTCGAAAATCCGGAGCGCACCATTCCGCGCGCGTTGATCTTCGGCATGGTGTTTGTCACCGCCATCTATCTCTGCGCCACTGCCGCGGTAATGACGCTGGTGCCCTCGGACCAGCTCGCCCGATCCACGGCGCCGTTCGCCGACGCCGCGCGCGCATTCGGCCCGTGGGGCGCCCCATTCATCTCGCTCGGCGCGCTCATCGCCACCGCCGGCACGCTCAATGGCCTCATCTTCACCGCCGGCCAGATGCCCATGGCGGTCGCGCTCGACAACCACGCGCCGAAGTGGCTTGCCGCCTCCAACAAGGGAGGGGCGCCCTATCTCGCGCTCCTGCTTTCCTCTGGAGTTGCATGCATCCTGCTGCTCGCCAATTACTCGCGCGGCTTCATTGGCGCCTTCCAATTCTTGCTGACGATGTCGACGTCGCTTTCGCTCATCTACTATTTTGTCGTCGCCCTGGCCGAGCTGCGTCACTCTTGGAAATCAGCGCGCAGCTGGGCGGCTGTCGCCGTCATTGGCGGCGCCTACTCGCTCTTCGCGATCCTGGGATCGGGCCTTGAAGTGGCGATGTGGGGCGGCGTGCTGATGGCCGCCTCGGTTCCGCTCTACTTCTTGTGCCGGCGCCCGCGCTCCGCCTCAACTGGGCCGCTCACTCGCCCTTCTTGAACGGCGTGTGCTCACTCAACACCTCGGCCTCTTCTACGATCGCGGGCGTTTCGGCGCGCAGATATTGAGCCACGGCGGCCCGCAAGCCGGGGTGCGCGATCCAGTGCGCCGAATAGGTCGGCGAGGGCACATACCCACGCGCCAATTTGTGATCGCCCTGCGCCCCCGCCTCCACGCGCGGCAGGCCCAGTTCGATAGCAAGATCGATGGCCTGGTAATAGCAAAGCTCAAAGTGGAGAAATGGAATATCGGCCACGCGGCCCCAGTAGCGTCCATAAAGCGCTGCATCGCCGATCAGGTTGAGCGCTGACGCCACCGGGCGGCCATCCACATCGGCCACGAACAGCACGCACTGATCACACATGCGCTCGCCCAACAACGCGAAGAACGCGCGATTAAGATAAGGCGATCCCCATTTGCGCGAGCCGGTGTCCATGTAACAGTGGAAGAAGAAATCCCAATCCGCCTCGCCGATCTCTGCGCCCCGTAGGCGCCGCACCCGAGCGTTCTCACACGCGCGCGCGCGTTCACGGCGGATGGTTTTCCGTTTCTGCGACGAGAGCGCGGCGAGAAAATCCTCAAAGCAGGTGTAGCCGCGGTTGAACCAATGGTACTGCATGCCCGCGCGCGTGAGGTAACCCAGCTTCTGCAACCGGGCGCACAAATCTGCGTCCGCGAAAGTCGCGTGCACCGATGACGCGCCCGCGCGCTCCGCCAAGCCGATGGCGGCGCGCGCCACCGCCCCTTCAACATCCGCGTCCTGCGCGAAGATCCGCCGTCCGGGAACAGGCGTGAACGGCACGGCGCACTGCAGCTTGGGATAATAGGCTTCGCCCGCGCGATGGAGCGCATCCGCCCACGCATGGTCGAACACGTACTCGCCATAGGAGTGATCCTTGGCGTAGAGCGGCATCGCTCCCACGGCCGCTCCGCCGGCGTCACGTGCGAGCAGATGCGCCGGCCGCCATCCCGTGCGCGCGCTGACGCACTCACTCTCTTCAAGCGCCTGCAGGAAATCCCAGGATAGAAACGGATCGTATGCAGCGCCCGGCGGATTGGCCAAGCCGTCCCAGACGCCACGCTCGATATTGGCCAAGTCGCCAATCACGGAAACACTGAGCGCGCCGGAACCATCCATGGCGCTAGCCTATCTCGAACACCCCATCGACTTCGACCGCGAAGTTCAGCGGCAGGTTGGCCATGCCGACAGCGGCGCGCGCATGCCGGCCCGCATCGCCAAACACGGCGACCATGAGATCAGAGCACCCATTCATCACTTGAGGAATAGGATCGAAATCGGGCGTCACATTCACAAAGCCGTTGAGCTTCACAACGCGTTTGACCCGATCAAGATCGCCCCCGCACGCGGCCTTAACTTGCGCCAACAGGTTCAAGCCGCACAGCCGGGCCGCCGCTTGGCCTTGCTCGACTTCGATGGCGTCGCCCAATTTGCCCTTGATGCCGCCCGACGCGTCCACCGAAACCTGGCCGGAGACGTGCACGACATTGCCCACGATCACGAACGGCACATACGAAGCCACCGGCGCTGGCGGCGTCGGCAATGTGATCCCAAGCTCCTGGAGTTTTGCCTCTACCTGCCCCATCCGATGCTCCCATTTTCCAGCCGCTGTCCTAGCGTCTGAAATCCGATCCGTCATCCCATGGCGGGTCTATTCATCGTCCCATTCGGCCTTGAGCGCCCGCCCCGTTTGGATGGCGTCCGCGCCGAACTTGCCGCGCGCCTTAGCCACCGCCGCTTCAGCGGCCGCGCGCCTGGGCGTCTGAGTGTCAAGCATGTCGCCCTTATCGGCTGCGGCGGCCTCACTGAAATCGGAAAGCCCTACGCCGATGAGGCGGTACTTGGTCTTGCCATCGGCGTCGCCAGCCAACAATTCGCGCGCATGCGCGAAGATGCGCGAGGCAAGCATTGTCGGCTCAGGCAATTGCCGCCGCCGCGTTACAATCTTGAACCGCGCGTCCTTCAACTTCAGCGTCAGGGTCAACCCGGCCATGTCGCTTGCGCGGCAGCGCGCCGCCACCTTCTCGCACAGAGGCCAGACAATATCTTCCAGCTCCTCGATGCTGGAAACGTCTTCGAAAAACGTTGTCTCAGCCGAAATGCTCTTGCGCTCGCCGTGGGGATCGACCTTGCGCGGATCGTCGGCCACCGACAACGCAAAGAGATGCAAGCCCCACTCGCCGTAAAGCGCGCGCATGCGTTGAGGGCCGACAGCGCGGATGTCGCCGATTTTCTTCAGCCCGTTGCGCTCAAGCGCTGTCGCGCCCGCCGGCCCCACCCCGGGAAGCGTGCCCACCGGGCGTCCCTCAAGAAACGCCAGCGCCTCGGCGCGCCCGATCACCGAAAAACCGCGGGGCTTGTCGAGATCGCTCGCAGTCTTGGCCAGGAACTTGTTGAACGACAGCCCGATCGACACCGTGAGATTGCGCTCCTCCCAGATACGATTCTGCAATCTGATCAGTGATTGAGCCGCCAGCCCGCCGTGCAACGCTTCGGTGCCGGAGAGGTCCATGAACGCTTCATCGATCGAGAGGGGCTGCACCTGCGGCGTCAGCGCCTCCATCATTCCTCGGATGATGCGGCCCTCCCGGACATATTTGCCCATATCGCCGCGCACGACCTTCGCATGCGGACACAGCTGCAAGGCCTTGAACATCGGCATCGCCGAGCGAACGCCATAGGCGCGCGCCACATAGCAGCAGGTGGAGACGACGCCGCGCCTGCCACCCCCGACGATGACGGGGTGGGGTTGCAGGCTCGGGTCGTCACGCTTTTCGATAGACGCGTAGAAGGCGTCGCAATCGAGGTGCGCAATCGAAAGCGCGCCCAGTTCGTCATGCTCCAAGGGGGCCTGCTCGCCGCAGGCGCAGCGCGGCCCCGTCATCTCTGCGGCGCAGACGCGGCAAAGCTTCAAGCCGCTTCCTCCGCACTGAACAGCCATGCCGCACCGCGCACGCCCGAACTGTCGCCGTGCTTGTTCTTCACCAGCCGCGTACGCAGCACATCGGAGAAGATGTGCGCGAGCAGCTTGCCGCGCACACCTGGATAGAGCGCTTCAACATTGGAGACGCCTCCGCCCAGCACGATCACATCTGGATCGATGATGTCGATGACGACCGCAAGGCTGCGCGCGATCCGATCGGCCAACATGTCAAGCAGTACGCGCGCCCCGCCATCGCCCTCGCGCGCAAGCCTGTCCGCCTCGCGCGCGCTCATGCCGGCCCAGCGCTTGAAACCCGAGCCGGAAATCCATTGCTCCAGGCAGCCCCAGCGCCCGCACCAATCGCGCACCGGCGCCTCGTCGGCGCGCGCCCATGGCAGCGGCGTGTGGCCCCATTCGCCGCCGACGCCATTGGCGCCAGTAATCACCTTGCGCTCAACGACAACGCCCCCGCCGCAGCCGGTTCCAAGGATCACGCCAAACACCACCCGGCCATCAGCCGCCGCGCCATCGACAGCTTCGGACAGAGCAAAGCAATTGGCGTCATTCTCGACCCGAACCGGGCGCTGCAACGCCGCCTTCAAATCCTCCAAAAACGGTTTGCCATTGAGCCAGACCGAATTGGCGTTGCGCATCAGTCCTGTCGCTGGCGAGAGGGAGCCGGGTGCGGCCATGCCTACGGCGCCGGCGCGTTGGCCGGTTTCCGCTTCGATTCGCGCCGTCAGATCGGCGACCGCCCTTACCGCTCCCGCATAATCCCCAGGATCTGGGACGCGCTGCCGGGAGAGGATTTCTCCCTTTGAATCAAGCAGCGCGGCTTCAATCTTAGTGCCGCCAAAGTCCACGCCGAGGCGCATGCGTCAATCCTTAAGACGTTCTTAACGAGAGCGGCCAGATTGCTGGGTTTGCGATGGGTTGTTAAGCCCTGCGCGCTATAAGGGCGGCTTCGAAGCCGCCCCGAACGGGCGCCAGAACACGTTCTTTTGGGTCGCGGAAGCGAAGCGGACTTATGGCCAAGACCGTTCTCATCGTCGAAGACAGCGAACTGAATATGAGGCTGTTCAACGACCTTCTGGAAGCCTTCGGCTACCGGACGGTGAAGACGCGCGACGGCCGCCAGGCAGTGCCGCTGGCGCGCGAGCACAAGCCTGATCTCATCATCATGGATATTCAGCTCCCTGAAATCTCGGGGCTTGAAATCACTGACCGGCTCAAGAAGGACGAGGCGCTGAAGAAGATCCCCGTCGTTGCGGTCACCGCCTTCGCCATGCGCGGCGACGAGCAGAAAATTCTCGCCGCCGGATGCGACGCCTACCTCTCTAAGCCGATCTCGGTGACCACGTTCCTCGAGACCATCCGCAAGTTTATCGGATGAGGAGAGCGGGCCCATGAGCGCGCGCATCCTCGTCGTCGATGATCTTGAGGCCAATCGCCGCCTGCTTGAGGCGAAGCTCACCGCTGAATATTACGATGTGCTGATGGCCAGCCGCGGCGAAGAAGGCGTGCAGCTGGCCCGGCGCGAAAAGCCCGATCTCATCCTCATGGACGTGATGATGCCCGGCGGCATTGACGGCTATGAGGCCTGCCGGCGGCTGAAGGCGCAACCGGAGACGCGCCATATCCCGCTCGTCATCCTCACCACGCTCGACGACCGCGACAATCGCGTGCGCGGCCTGCAGGCCGGCGCGGAGGAATTCCTCACCAAGCCGATCGACGACGTGCAATTGATGGCGCGGGTCAAGAGCCTGCTCTCGCTGAAGGTGGTCACCGACGAACTGCGCGCCCGCGAAGCCAGCGGCAAGCGCCTCGGCGCGATCGAAGACGACGCCCGGCCCGACGCCCTCGATCAGCACCGCGTGTTCGCCGGAAACGTGCTTGTCGTCGATGACAACCCCACGCAAATCAAGCGTATCCAGGCCGCCCTCGGCGTGGAGCACCGGGTCAGCGTGCTTGGCGGCGCGCCCGATGGCGCCGCTCCCGATCTCGCCGTCGTCTCAGTACACGCCAAGAGCTTTGACGGCTTCCGCGTCATCGCCCGAATGCGCTCGGGCGAAGCCACGCGGCATCTGCCAATTCTCGCCATCGTCGATCCTGACGATCGCCAACGCGCCGTGCGCGCGCTCGAACTTGGCGCCCACGACATCATCCTGCGCCCCATCGACGAAGAAGAGATCATTGCCCGCGCGCGCACGCTGATGCGGCGCAAGCGCTACATGGATGCGCTCCGCCAGCGCCTCGATCAAAGCCTCGAACTCGCCATCACCGATCAGCTGACCGGTCTGTACAATCGCCGCTTCTTGTTCAGCCAGCTCGCGCCACTGGTGCAAAGGGCGCAGTGCGGGGGCGATCCGGTTTCGGTCATGACCATCGACATCGATCACTTCAAACGCTGCAACGACGCCTTCGGCCACGATGTCGGCGACGCGGTGCTTCGGGAATTTTCAGTTCGCCTCGGCTCGAATGTGCGTCCATCCGATTTCGCCTGCCGCATGGGCGGGGAAGAGTTCGTGGTGATCATGCCGCGCACGGGCGGCGATATCGCCTGCCTTGCCGCAGAGCGCCTGCGGCGCTCGATCTGCGCTTCGCCCTTTGTCATTCCAGGGCTGGCCAATGCGCTCGACGTCACCGTCTCCATCGGCGTCGCCTTCTCGCAAAACGCTGATGACACGCCAGAGGCGCTGCTGAAGCGCGCCGATGAGGGCCTCTACGAGGCCAAGCGTTCCGGCCGCAATCGCGTGGTCGGCAAATCCGCTTCCCGCGCCGCCTAGCGCGTCGTTCCAAGGTAATCGACGATTTCCGGCGCCATCGACCAGGAGATGGGCGGCGCCGGCATCACCGTCCCGGGGACAACGTGCTGGGGATCGGTGATGTAGGCGCGCAGCAGATCAACGTTCCACGTCCGGTCTTGTCCGGCGAGGGCGTTGGAATAGCCGAAATTGGCCACCGCCCCCATCTCACGCCCGACGACGCCATTCAGCGGCGGCCCTATGCCGGCGCTTCCATCGAGGCTGTGGCACGATGCACAGGCGATTTGGAAATAGCTGCGTCCGCGCTGGGCCCGGGTGCCCGTGTCATCGAACAATTCCTCCGGCATCGGCGCCGACAAACGCGAGTAACCGCTAACGACAAGATCGTGGGACTCATTGGCGTGGCGCTCAGCGTTGCGGACCAGGATCATGTCACCGGAATCGGTGACGATCGCCATGCGCCCATCATGCAGACTTATGATGTCTCGCAGCCGCTCCCGCGCGAGCAGCCCCGTTCCCATCTCCACCGGCTCTACATAAGCCACCTGCTCGCCATTGAGCGCGACATGAAACAGCGCGCCGGCGCGAAGCGACAGCATCAGCAGGTCATCATTGCCCCAGCTTGGAAATTCCTCGGCGCTGGGTTGCGCCAGATTGCTGATGCCGATTGCAGGCACGAACGCTAGGGCCGGGCGCGTATAGCCCGCATGCTGGCCGGGATCGGCGCCATCGCCCCAGTCGCGGCGTGGAAAGCCGTAATTCATGCCATAGCTGACTTGCGGCCAACCATAATTGGCGCCTTCGCGAATGAAGTTGATTTCATCGCCGCCCTGCGGCCCGTGCTCGGTGGAGAAAATGCGCCCGTCGCGCATCACCACAAGGCCCTGGGGGTTGCGCATGCCGCTTGTGTAGATGCGTGACGCCCCGGTGTTCACGTCCAGGGCGATGATCTTGCCAAGGTCCCAGTCCGGATCCATGGCCACCGCGCGATGATCGTTGAAGCCGTCAAACTGATGATCGCCGACGCTGACGAGCATCGTGTGATCGTCGAGGAACGCCATCCGCCCCCCCGCTTCGACGCCTTGAAACAGCCAGCCCGAATCCTTGTTGGGAATGCAGCCAGGGCGGGCGGTGAATACGGTCTCCCAATCCGGCGAAACCGCCTCGACTGCGCGCGCCGTCACACGCAGGCGCGCGCGCACGACTTGGAACTGGTAGCAATTCTCCGCCTCAAACCGGCTTAGACTCGCATAGAGCTCCCAGCTCTCCGGCCCGGTCTGCCGCGCGGCAAGGTCGTGCACGCGCAATTCAGCGACCGGGAACAACGGATTGTCGTGCAGGGCGCTGCGCCGCAGCGCTTCGATGTTCGTCGGCGCCTGCAGAGCAATGGTGTCAAAGCGGTAGTCCGGGCTGAGATAGTTGAAGCGCCCCATCGGCGATGAAAACACGATGTGGCCGCCCACCTCCACCAGCGCGCCTCCGCGAATGCCTGGCGGGCGAATGCGTATGCTCGCCCACTCCAGCGTGTGCTGATTCAGCACAGCTTCGCGCCAGCTGGCGCGCTGAACATCCGCCTCCTCCAGCCCCAGCGACGCCCGCAGCGATGCGATCCGCTGCTCAAAATCAAATCGCCGCGCCAGCCGCCCGGGCAGGTCGTCCCGCTCTGCGGCCACGCCCGCGGCCAGCCCGGCTGTGAGCACGATCCCCGTGTATGCGGCTGCAACGGCCAGGATGAGCGCAATTTGCCCGACCCTGCGCTGGCGCGAATAGCGCCTGGCGCTGGCGCGCAGCTGTGCGACCCGCCTCTGCAGGCGGCCATATCGCCTCGCCAGCACGCGCAGCGCGGTCTCCACCAAGTCTTCACCCCTCGCAGCCGCCATCGCCCGTACGCGGCAAGGCCCCGTACGGCAAGCGACATCCATGCCACCATCGGCTGAAGCCCGCTGGGCGCGGCGGCAGGGCCTAGCCACTGTTAACTGCTGGCGCCTATGTTATAGGGCGGCCCGGAGCAAACGATGAACTACGCCGATGCTGCGCTGGAGCGCGGCAAAATCAGAATACACGATCCCAAGGTCGCTTTTCCGGGCATGGCCGCGGCGGGCCAATTGGCGGCTGCATGCCTGGATATGCTGGTCAGCGAAACGCGCGAGGGCGTGACCACAGGCCGTCTCGACGACCTTGCGCGTCAGTTTGTGTTCGACCGCGGCGCGCTGCCGGCGTGCGTCTTCTATCGCGGTTACCGCCACACGATCTGCACCTCGCTCAATCACGTCGTCTGCCACGGCATCCCGGGCGAGCGCGCGCTCCGCGACGGCGACATCCTCAATATCGATGTCACAGTTGTGCTCGACGGCTGGCACGGCGACACCAGCCGGATGTACGCCATCGGCGCGGCGCCGCGCAAAGCTGAGCGGCTGATGGACGTCACCTACGAAGCCATGATGCGAGGTCTGGCGGCGATCAAGCCCGGCATTACGCTCGGAGACCTGGGGCACGCCATTCAGAGCTACGCTGAGAGCGAGCGCACCTCAGTGGTGCGCGAATTCTGCGGCCACGGCGTCGGCCGTGTCTTCCACGATGCGCCCAACATCCTTCACTTCGGCAAGCCCGGCCAAGGCGACGTGCTCAAGCCGGGCATGATCTTCACAGTCGAACCCATGCTCAATCTTGGTTCGCCTGCGGTGAAAATTCTGAACGACGGCTGGACCGCCGTCACCAAGGACAAGTCGCTCTCGGCCCAGTTCGAACACTCCGTCGGCGTCACCGAGGACGGCGTCGAGATCTTCACCAAGTCTCCGGCGGGGCTCGACAAGCCCCACCTCCGCGCGGTCTGAGGAGACCATGGCCCGCCGCTCGCGCAAGTCAGGCGGCGCAGGGTCTTCGCACGCTGTCGAAGACAGCGAGATGTTTCCGTTCAATCTCGAAAACGCCCCTTCGCTTGAAATCAAGCGCGGCAAGGCAGCGTCCAAGGCGGCCCCGGCAGGTTCAAAGCCGCACTACCACGATCACCGCGCGCGCCTGCGCAAACGCTTCGAGGAAGGCGGCGCCCGCGCGCTCGCCGATTACGAACTCCTCGAGCTCATGCTCTTTCGCACCATCCCCCGGCAAGACACCAAACCGCTCGCCAAGGCGCTTCTCACGCGCTTCGGCACGCTGGCCGCCGTGCTTGGCGCGCCCGCGCAGCGCATCGCGGAAGTTCAAGGCGCAGGCCCCGCTGTCGCCCAGGATCTCAAGCTCGCCCAGGCGCTGCTGGAACGCGCAAGCAAGGCCGAGATCACCCCGCGGCCGGTCATTTCATCGTGGTCGCAGCTGGTGAATTACTGCCGCATCGGCATGGCGCACGCGCCGCGCGAGCAATTCCGCGTTCTCTTCCTCGACACCAAAAACCAGCTCATCACCGATGAAGTTCTCAACGAGGGCACCGTCGATCACGCGCCGGTCTATCCCCGCGAGATCGCGCGCCGGGCGCTGGAACTCTCCGCCGCCGCGGTGATCCTGGTTCACAATCACCCCTCCGGCGATCCCAAGCCGTCCCCAGCGGACATCGCCATCACCCGCGACATCGTCGACGCCGCCGCCGCCATTTCGGTCAAAGTCCACGATCACCTGGTCATCGGCCGCGAGCGGGTCGAGAGTTTCAAGACCCTGGGGCTCCTCTAAGAGAAGCAGGCGTTTGACGCCGCGCCCGCGTCCCGCCACAAGGTTGACGGTAGGGGCGGGAGACGCACACTCATGACCAATGCTGCGCTGAGTTATCCCGGCCACGGCTCGAAATCCTATCGCGCCTACGTCCTCGGGATGCTCCTGCTCGTCTACACGTTCAACTTCATCGACCGCATCTTGCTGGGCGTCGTGCAGGAGCCCATCCGCCATGACCTTGGCATCGGCGATTTCGAACTGGGTCTCTTAGGTGGCCCGGCCTTCGCGATCCTCTACACTTTGATGGGCGTGCCGATCGCGCGCTACGCCGAGAGGCACAACCGCATCACCATCATCGCCATTGGCGCTGCTGTCTGGAGCTTGATGACCGCCGCCTGCGGCTTCGCCGCGAATTTTGTGCAACTGGCGCTCGCACGCGTCGGCGTCGGCATTGGCGAAGCGGCCTGTTCTCCGCCCTCTCATTCGGTGATCTCAGATTATTTTCCGGGATCGCGGCGTGCGTCGGCCTTGTCGATCTACAGTTTGGGCGTGCCGTTCGGCACTATGCTCGCCGCCGTCGGCGGCGGGTGGGTGGTCGCTCATCTCGACTGGCGCGCCGCGTTCTGGATGCTTGGCCTGCCTGGCTTGCTGGTGGCGCTGTGGCTGAAGCTCGGCGTGCGCGAACCCCCGCGCGCGGGCGACCACGCCGACACGCCCAGCTTCAGCGAGACCCTCGCCACGCTGCTGCGCAAGCCGACTTTCTGGCACGTCGCGTTTGCCGCCGGGATGATGGCGTTCGTCGGCTACGCCTCGGCGCAGTTCCTGGTTTCCTTCATCGTCCGCAATTACGGGCTCTCCATCGCCCACGCCTCTTACGCCTTCGGCGCCATCGCCGGTTTCGCGGTCGGCATCGGAACTTTCTTCGGCGGCTTCCTCACCGACCGGCTCTCGCACCGCTTCCCCGGCGTGCACGGCTGGTTGCCGGGACTGGGCGTCGCCATTGCGCTGCCGCTCTACCTTCTGGCCTTCATGCAGACCGGCTTCTGGTCCGCTTTCGGCCTGCTCCTGATCGCCCCCATCTTCCACTACATGTATCTCGGCCCTGTCTTCGCGATGGTGCAATCTATCGTTCCCGTGCGCATGCGGGCGACGGCGTCGGCCGTGATTATCCTGGTGATCAACCTGATCGGCTACGGGCTTGGCCCGCCCACGCTGGGCGCCCTCTCCGACCATTTCGCCAACGCCGATCTCGCGGCGGCGGGGCTCTCCGTGCAGGCCTGCAGGGCAGGCGCGGACGCCGCCGTGTGCGCGCCAGCCATCGCCCACGGCCTCAAGCTGGGGCTCTTGTGCATCACGCTCACGCTAATCTGGCCCGCGATCCAGTTCATGGTGGCCTCCCGCTCGTTCGCCCGCGACCGCGTGAGTTGACGCGCACGCGAACGCGCCGCATCAACCGCCCATGATTCCACGTTACGCACGCCCGGAAATGACGGCGATCTGGGAGCCGGAGAGCCGTTACGCGATCTGGCTCGAAATCGAGACCCTCGCCATGGAAGCCATGGCCGAACTCGGCACGATCCCCAAGTCCGCCGCAGAGAATTACCGCAAGCACGCCAAGTTCGACGTAGCCCGCATCGATGAAATCGAGCGTGAGGTGAAGCACGACGTCATCGCTTTTCTCACCAGCGTCGCCGAGCATGCCGGGCCCGACGCCCGCTTCGCGCACCAAGGCATGACCTCCTCCGACGTGCTCGACACCTGTCTCGCCGTGCAGCTGAAGCGCGCCGGCGAACTCCTGAAGAAGGGATGCGTCCGCGTGTGTGACGCGCTTGAGAAGCGCGCCAAGGAATTCAAGTATACGCCGTGCATCGGCCGCAGCCACGGCATTCATGCAGAGCCCACCACGTTCGGCCTCAAGCTCGCCGGCCATTATCAGGAATTCTGCCGCGCCGTCGATCGCATCCAGGCCGCGCAATACTACATCTCCACCTGCATGATCTCAGGCGCCGTGGGCACCTTTGCGCAGATCGATCCACGTGTTGAAGAATATGTCGCCGAGAAACTCGGCCTGGAGCCGGAGCCGATCTCCAGCCAGGTCATCCCGCGCGACCGCCACGCCCACTATTTCGCCATGCTCGGGCTGGTGGCGTCGAGCGTCGAACGCCTCGCCACGGAAATCCGCCATTTGCAGCGCACCGAGGTGCTGGAAGCCGAGGAATATTTCGAGCCCGGCCAAAAGGGCTCGTCGGCGATGCCGCACAAGCGCAATCCGGTGCTCACCGAAAACCTCTGCGGCCTGGCGCGCCTGGTTCGTTCAGCGGTGACGCCCGCGATGGAGAACGTCGCACTCTGGCATGAACGCGACATCAGCCACTCTTCAGTCGAGCGCGGCATCGGCCCCGACGCCACCATCCATCTCGACTTCGCGCTGCACCGTTTGGCGGGCGTGATCGAAAAGCTCGTTGTCTATCCCGAAAACATGGCGCGCAATCTCGCCATGCTGGGCGGCCTGCACAACTCACAGCGCGTCATGCTCGCGCTCACACAAGCGGGCGTCTCGCGCGAGGACGCCTATCGCCTCGTCCAACGCAACGCCATGGCTGTCTGGCAAAGCCCGCCGCCGCGGGCAGATACGGCGCTTACCGACAAATTGCGCGCCGACGCCGAGATCACCGCCAAGCTCGACGAAAAAACGCTGACCGCCTGCTTTGACGACGCCCATCACTTCGCCCGGGTCGATGCGATTTTCGACCGCGTTTTCAGCACCTGATCCGATCCGGCGCCGCAACGCTTGCCGGCGGCAGCGAATCCTTGCGAACCGGGCGCGGGCGCAGCAGGCGCCCGCAGGAGGGATTCCGATGGCCGATGACGATTTCGCCCCAAGTGACGAGTGGGATGAAGAAGTGATGATCGAAGTCCGGCGCTTCGGCCTTGAGCAGGCTCTGATGGCGCACCTGCACAAACGTGACGCCGCCGGCGCCGATCTCTCCAGCGTGTTCAAAGACGCGGACCGTATCGTCAATTACGTTCTGGGCGATCTGACCCCCTAACCCCTTGGCGTTTCCATCCCTTACCGCCACACTGCGCGGACGTTACGGGGAGAGCCAAATGTCGGAAGCAGCAGCCACGCGCACGCCGTGGCACCTCTGGGCCGTCGGGATCCTTAGCCTGCTTTGGAATTCCTATGGCTGCTACGATTACACGATGACGCAAACGGGCGGCGAAGCCTATTTGCGGCAAGTCGGCATGACAGATGGTCAGATCGCATACTTCGCCGCCATGCCCGTCTGGATGACAGCAGTCTGGGCGATCGGAGTTTGGGGCGCCCTGGCCGGCTCGGTGCTTCTGCTGCTGCGCAGCAGGTGGGCTGTGACTGTATTCGTCGCCTCGCTGGCGGCGTTCGTGCTCAGCCTTGTTTATGCGTACGGCCTATCCAATGGCGGCGATGTCTACGGCCAGACCGGTCTGATCATGAACGGCGTGATCCTCGCGGCGTGCCTGTTCTTCCTCTGGTACGCCTGGCGCGCGAACAAGCAGGGCCTGCTGCGCTGACAGTGGTTGCGGGAACCGTCAGGTTCCCGCCTTCACTTGCGTGCGCGCCTCGGCGAGCGCTTCGTCCATCTTTGCGCGAATTTGGTGGTCGGAGAGCTGCACGGCATGCTGATCGAGATCGGCGCGAATCTTCCGGAACAGGTCTTCGGCGCCTGACTCTTCGAGGTCGGCCACCACCACGGACTTCGCGTAGTCAGCCGCGCCCTCATCGCTGAGCCCCATGAGCCCTGCCGCCCACAGCCCGACGAGCTTGGCCCGGCGCGCTTGCGCCTTGAATTCAAGTTCTTGATCCAACTGGAATTTCTTTTCCTCGGCGCGTTCGCGGTCGTCAAACTGGTTCATGCCCCAAAGGCCTCCATTGCTTGCCCCTCAATAGGGGCCGCCTCCGCCGCAATCAACCGGTTGCGGGCGCCAGCTCCACGGTAACGGCCAATTGTGGCGCCGCCCCATCTCCCCTAAGTTGTTAACCGCGCTGGGACCCGATTCCGGCCCCGCGCATGAGCCAACCCGGCGTTTCGCCGGACGCCCCTCAGGGAGGGAGCCACCCAATGTCGCGTCGCAAGAAGATCTACGAAGGCAAGGCCAAGATTTTGTTCGAGGGCCCTGAGCCTGGAACGCTCATCCAATACTTCAAGGACGACGCCACGGCTTTCAACGCCCAGAAAAAGGCCATTCTCGAAGGCAAGGGCGTGATCAACAACCAGATCTCCGGGTTCATCATGCAGAACCTGAACGCGATCGGCGTGCCCACCCATTACATCAAGACCATGAACATGCGCGAGCAGCTCGTGCGTGAGGTCGAAATCATCCCGCTCGAAGTGGTGTGCCGCAACGTTGCGGCCGGATCGCTCGCCTCGCGTCTGGGCATCGAGGAAGGCACGCCGCTGCCCCGTTCAATCATCGAATTCTATTACAAGAAAGATGAACTCAACGACCCGATGGTGGCCGAGGAGCACATCACCGCATTCAACTGGGCGAGCACCCAGGAGATCGATGACATCATGGCGTTGACGCTCCGCATCAACGATTACCTGTTTGGCATGTTCGGCGCAGTCGGCATCAAGCTTGTCGATTTCAAACTCGAATTCGGCCGTCTCTATGAGGGCGACATGGTTCGCACGGTTTTGGCTGACGAAATCAGCCCCGATTGCTGCCGCCTCTGGGACGTGCAAACCAACGAAAAAATGGACAAGGATCGCTTCCGCCGCGACCTCGGAAACGTCACCGAAGCCTATGTCGAAGTCGCTCGGCGGCTCGGCATCGTCAAACAAGCCGCCGCCGGCGGCGAAAGCATGCATTGACCGGCGGGCACAACGAACCCGCCTCGCCGGTTTGCTACGCTGGCGCATGCGAAGAGAGGGGCAGACGCATGAAAGCCATCGTCACCGTGGGCCTGAAGCCGGGCGTCCTCGACGTTCAGGGCAAAGCCGTCGCGAGTGCGTTGAAGGAGCTGGGCTTTGGCGGCGTGCAGGATGCGCGCGTGGGCAAGCGCATCGAAATCCAGCTCGATGGCGATCTTGATCCCGACACTGCCGAAGCTCAGGTCAGGGAAATGTGCGAGAAGCTCCTCGCCAACACCGTCATTGAGAGCTACCGCGTAGAAATCGCGCGCTAGTTCCATGAACCGCTACTGGTTCCAACCAAAGCGTTATGGCCTCGGCGCGAACCCCTCCACCTGGGAGGGCTGGGCGCAGACGCTGGCCTATGCTGGCGCATTGTTGTTGGCCGCGTTCGTCACGGCGGCGCCGCTGCAATCTGGGGAACCCAAGCCGCTTGCGTTCGTCGCCATCACCGTCTCGTTGACGCTCGTCTTCGTCTACATCTGCTGGCGCAAGACGGAAGGCGGCTGGCGTTGGCGCTGGGGTGAGGATGACCGCCGCTAATGTATGTCGTGGGCGTCGTCCCCGTACGGGATCATGGCGCCGGAATTGTCCCGCCGCCGGTCGCCGGGATCACGCGGGCCAATAAGCGAAACAGCCGCGATCAAGATAAGAAACACAATCCCGATCGCGACAGCGATAAGCTGGGTCGGTTGCATGAACAATATATGGTCAGCGCCAAGGCCCTGCGCTAGGGGCGCGGGGGCTCTTCAGCGCCCGCTTCATCTGGCCCGCCCGGCTTTGGCGCGTTCAGCCGCATTAGCACCCAGGTGAGAGCGGCCGTCACCGCAATACTCAGCAATGCCGCCACAATTACGAGCTTCGACATGGGCCCGTCCTAACGCATTTGCCGCCGCCTCCGCCAGCGCGCCGAGCCTCTTTAATTCCGCCCCGACGCAGCTTATTCAGAAGCCATGAAATCCGCCGTCATCGTGTTCCCCGGCTCAAATTGCGATCGCGACGCCGCGCGCGCGCTTGCACGCCTCACCGGCAAGCCCGCGACCATGCTCTGGCACAAGGAAACCGCGATCCCAGATGGAACCGACCTCATCGTGTTGCCGGGCGGTTTCTCCTACGGCGATTATTTGCGCTCCGGCGCCATGGCCGCGAAGAGCCCGGTTGTCCGCGCTGTCGTTGCGCACGCCGAACGGGGCGGCCTTGTGCTGGGCATCTGCAACGGCTTTCAGGTGCTCACCGAAACGCGCCTGCTGCCGGGGGCGCTGGCGCGCAACGCCGGCCTCAAATTCGTTTGCAAGGACGTGCCCCTGGCCGTCGCCAACGGCAACACCGCCTTCACCCGCGCCTATCGCGAGCAGCGCGAAACCGAAATCCCTGTGGCGCATGGCGATGGGCGCTTCGTCGCTGACGATGATGCGCTCGACCGCATCGAGGGCGAGGGGCGGGTTGTCTTCCGTTATCTCGCCAACCCCAACGGTTCGGCGCGCGACATCGCCGGCATCATCAACGACCGCGGCAACGTAATGGGCATGATGCCTCACCCCGAGCGCGCGTCCGACCCCGTGCTGGGGCGCACAGGCGGGGCGGCGGTGTTCCAAAGTCTCTTGGAAGCGGCATGAGCAAGAAACCGTCCGGCTTCGACGCGGAGGTCGATTCTGCGCGCAAGCGGCTGGAAGCCGCCTTGAGCGAAGAGACCGGCTTCGACGATCTCGCCGCCCTTCAGGCGCTTGCGCCCATTCTGGAAGAAAAAATTTCCTCGCGCCGCCTCGCCTTCACGCTCGGCGACGAAGACGACGACGAAACCCAGATCTCCATCATCCATGTCCACACCGATGAGGAGTTGGGCTTCATCTTCGCCGAGGACGGCGAATACGTGTTCGAGTCCAACCTCGAAGCGTATTTCGATGACTTCGTCGATGATGATCCCGAGCGTTTCGTCGAGCGCCTCTACGAAAATCTCCGCGCCGACCTGCCGAAATACGAAGTCGAGAACAAGGGCTAGAAAGAGCCCGCCTCCTACTCAAGCTTTTCAGGCAACCCACGGGCGGCCGACTCTCAGCGAACGCCCAGAGTAATGCAATAATCCAACGACTCCGGCCAGATATGCGACGGATGGCTGTTCGCCCGCGCGCGCCGACGCCGCCTAGCCCAGCTAGCCCGGCGCAATCTCGTTTGGCTGGCCACTATCCGACGTCACCCCGATTGGTAGGCACGCCCCACAACCGGTCGTCTCCGCATTGACAAGCGAACATGCTGAGCAATGCTCGCGCTCGATCCACGATAGGCCGAGGTCAGTGGACCTGGCACGCCAGACAGCCTCAATTCCAGGTCGCTGTTGGAACCCGGCGCGTGCGCGAAGCTCGGATCGGGAGGAAGGTCATGTTCAAAAAGTCGATACAACGAGTTCTGGTTGTCTATGCAGCCGCTGTGACATTGGTTGCTGTGGGCGCCAGCGCTTACGCCACTTCAAGGCCGCGAAACGCCGCCTTCGATACGATCAGCGTCAGACGCATCAATGTGGTCGAGGCCGACGGCACGTTGCGAACCGTGATCTCGAACCGCGCGAATTTTCCCGGCACATACATTCGCGGCGTCGAACATCCACGGGAGGATCGCCCCACAGCTGGCATGATCTTTCTTGATGACGAAGGCAGCGAGATTGGCGGCGTGGTTTATGGGGGCGCCCGTGTCATTGATGGCGCCACCGAGAGCCACGGGCACATGAGCTTTGATCAATACAATGCGACCCAAGTGTTTGCAGTGAGTTCTTGGGAAGAAGCCGGAGAACGCGGCTCACGGCTCTATTTCTCTGATTGGCGCGACCGGCCCGGCGAGACAGGGCAAACTAGATTGGTCCTTGGTCGGACTCCAAACCGCAACGTGGGTTTGACCGTAAACGATTCCCAGGGACGGCCCCGCATACGGATACGCGTTCTTGCCAACGACCAGCCCGAAATCGTCATGCTCGACGAAAACGGTCAGGAGACCGCTCGGCTCCCCGCGAGCAATTTGCGTTGAACGCGCTACCGGTGAGGCTTGGCGCGCGGGCGGCGCAAACAAGAGGCCCTCCGTGCGGAACGCGGAGGGCCAAGGCTATGAATCCGGTTGAACTCTAGCGGATGGTCACCGCGTCGGCTTCAGCGCGAACGTTTGCGTCCTCCTCGCGCATCGCCGCCAGAACCCGGCGCAAGCGCGGATCGGACAATGCGGCGTTGACCCGCACCAGCGCCTCAACGCTATCGCCCGAGGCGCCGAACAAGCGCCCGAACGCCTCGAAGGGATTGCGCGCCGCGGGGTAGTAGCGCAGCTGCACGCGCGCGTTCTCATCGATGCCCGCCAGGGCGCGCGCACGGCCCAGCGCAACATCGAAGCCGCCAAGGTGATCGACGAGCCCGCGCTCGAGCGCTTGCTGGCCGGTCCATGCCCGCCCGCCGGCCACGGCGCGCACCTGATCGGTCGTCATGTGCCGGCCCTCCGCCACGAGCGCGATGAACTGTTCGTAGGCGCGGTCGATAGAGGCCGCGTACGCCGCGCGCTCGGCCTGATTGAAGCCACGCTGCGTGGTGAACATCTCCACCAACGGCGAACCGACTGTCACCGTCTCCGTGTTGGTGGAGAGGTAATAGTCCATCGCCGGCCCAATGATGAGCTTGCCGCCGACAACCCCGATCGACCCGGTAATGGTCGATGGCGAAGCGACGATTTCATCGGCGTAGGCAGCGACATAATATCCCCCCGACGCCGCGACGTCGCCCATCGACACCACCACGTGCTTTCCGCGTTCACGCGCAGTGCGCAGCGCCGCAAGGATCTGGTCGGATGCAACAACAGATCCACCGGGGCTCGACACCCGGAATACGATCGCCGCGACGTCGTTATCGTCAGAGGCGTCAAGCAGCGCCGCCGCGATGGCGTCGCTATTCATCACCGCCTCGTCGTTGAAAAAGCCTTCCTCGGCGGGTCCGGTCGCGATCGGGCCCTCGCCTTGCACGACCGCAATAACGCGTCCGCCGGAATTCATGCGCGGATGGTAGTTGTCGAAATCCACCATTTCGGCGCCCTCGGCGCGCGCGAGTGCGGCGCGAGCGGCGTCCTCCGGCCGGCCAAGCTGATCGACAAGCCCCAGTTCGCGCGCTCTTGCGGCGGCCAGCGGCGTTGATTCAATCGCACTGCGCACCGCGTCCGGCGTAAGGCCGCGGTCTGAGGCGATGTCAGCCAGCATGTTGTCGTACATCCCGGTCATCAAACCGGTGACTTCTTCACGGTGCGCCGGCGTCAGGCTGCGCTGTGTCAACGTGTTGGCGTAGGTCTTGTACTCTTCGCGCGCCTCGAACTGCGCCTGCAAATGATAGCGCTGCAAGGTGCCGCCCAGGAATGTCACCTCCGCCGAAAGCCCCATCGGCTGAAACTCGCTCGTCTCCTGGAGCCACACCTCGTCCGCGTCGGCGATCGACATGAAGCCCGGCATGCCCATGCGCACGCCGTCAACTTGCAGGTGCGCCACAACAAACTTGCCTGACGCACGGAACGCAGCCAGCGCCGCGCGCAGCTCCTCAGCCTGAGACGCCTGCAACCCACCCGTGTTGGCGCGGATATAGAGCCCTTCCACCGCTCGATCGGTGCGCGCGGCGTCGATGCGCTGCAGGACATCGAGCAACGCATTGCCATCGGCAAACGCGGCAAACGGGCTGGGCGGGCGCTGATCAGTCAGCGTCTCACGCAGATCCAGCGCGAGCACCATGTGCGAAGGCTGGCGCGGTTGCCCATCGGACGACGAGGCGATCATTCCGATCAGGACAAGCGGCGCGATAATCAAGAACAGCACCATGCCTGTCAGCACGCCCGCCACGGTAATGAGGAATTGCTTCACGTCCCAAGCTCCAGCCGGCGCCCGCCGGTCATATCGATAAATGATATGAATGCTCCGCCGAGCGCAAGCGGAAACTTTATCGAAAAATGATAAATGCGCAGTCACCCTCTCCGTGGGCGGGCTGCGCGCGGCTATTTTCCCGCCGCCAAGGTTCGGCCATGATCGGCCTGGAGGGGTAGAACCCAGATGAGCGGCGCCCACACTAGGCCAGCCTTCGCCAGCGACGACTGGATGCTTGAGCAGCAGATGCGTGCGGAGTTGGAGGCGGAGGCTTGGCGGCGCCTGCGCCGCGAACTCGCTCTCCCGCCGCCGCCACAAGCGCCGGCCGCAGCGCCCGCCCCGGCCCCCGAGCGCCCGCCGCGCCGCGCAAACCTGCACGCGACCGGCAACGCAGTGCTGAAAGGCCTAGTGCGCTTCGGGATGGCCGCGCTCGGCGCATATTTGGCCTACTTGGCGGGCGTTGATGGCAATCTCGGAGAATTCGAGATTTGGCTGGCGATGGGGGCGGCTTTCCTGGTCACGCTATCGCTGACCATGCTGCGGGGCGCCCACGTGCTTGTTCAGTTGGTGGCGGAGATCGCGCGCTGGGCCCTGATCATCGCCGCCGTCGCCGGCGTCGCCTGGCTGACGTTCCAACTAAAGGGTTAGGCGATCGGCAGGCTGGGCGCGGGTCCCAAGGAATGGTCGGAGTAGCAAGATTCGAACTTACGACCCCCACGTCCCGAACGTGGTGCTCTACCAGGCTGAGCTATACTCCGAAGGTCGGCGCTTATAGACCGCGTCACCGGGGCTTGCAACGCACACCTGGACCGCTGTTGCATCCCAGTGCGGGCGCCTCTAAGTACCCGCTTCGCCGGTTTTGGGGTGTCGCCAAGCGGTAAGGCAGCGGTTTTTGGTACCGCCATTCCTAGGTTCGAATCCTAGCACCCCAGCCAGCCTCGCGCTTGCGCGCCCAGGCTGGTCAGCCCCACATCGCCAACGACCAGCAACCGCGTGTCAGGCGCACTGGCCTGCGGCGGCGCGTCAGAACGTTCAGAATGGAGCGGCAATGCCGAGAAAGAGCTACACCCCCGGGGATTTCGAACTTCTCGTCAAGCGCGCAAAGACCGGGCTTGGCCTGTTCGCCGGCAGCGAAATTCCCAAAGGCGCCTGCGTCATCGAATATGTGGGCGTTGAGATAACGAAGGAACAAGAAGAAAAAAGCCGCTCCAAATATCTGTTCGAAATTCACGCACGCAAAACCATCGACGGCGCGCCGCGCTGGAACACCGCGCGCTACATCAATCACTCGTGCCGGCCCAACTGCGAGCCCAACATCCATAAGGGCCGCGTGTTCATCCACGCGCGCCGGCGCATCAAGCCAGGCGAAGAGTTGAACTACGACTACGGACGGAACTACTTCCGTCAGTACCTGAAAGACATCTGCGCGTGCCCAAAGTGCGCTGAAAAGCGCAGCGCGGTGAAGAAAGCCGCTGCGAAGAAGCGCCTGGCGGTCAAAACAGCCAAAGCGAAGAAGCGCGCCAAATCCGGCGCAGCGCACTAAGGCGAACACAAACCTCAAGAGGATCACATGGCGGACATCCGATTCGACGGCCAAGTGGTGATTGTCACAGGCGCCGGCGGTGGGCTCGGCCGCCGCCACGCGCTCGATTTCGCCCGCCGCGGCGCCAAAGTCGTCGTCAACGATCTCGGCGGTTCCGTTGACGGTTCAGGGGGATCATCGGCCGCCGCCGAAGCTGTGGTCAGCGAAATCACGCAGGCCGGCGGCGAGGCCCTCGCCAATGGCGCATCCGTGACAAGCGATGCGGGCGTCGCCCAGATGATCGATGCGGCGATGTCGAAATGGGGACGCATTGACGCCTTCATCGCCAATGCCGGCATCCTGCGCGACAAGAGTTTCGCCAAGATGCAGCTCGACGATTTCGCGGCCGTTCTGGATGTCCACCTGATGGGCGCGGTGAAACCGCTGAAGGCGATGTGGGAAATCATGCGCACCCAAAATTACGGGCGCATCGTCCTCACCACTTCATCGAGCGGCCTTTACGGCAATTTCGGCCAATCCAATTACGGTGCGGCCAAGCTGGCGCTCATTGGGCTGATGAACACGCTGAAGATTGAAGGCGCAAAGAACGACATTCGCATCAACGCCATCTCGCCGGTGGCCGCGACGCGTATGACGGAAGATCTATTGCCGCCGGAGATGGCGGCCAAACTCGCGCCGGAACACGTAACCCCTGGCGTTGTGTATCTGGCGTCGCGGGATGCGCCGAACGGGGCAATTCTCACCGCCGGCGCTGGCGTTTTCGCCCTGGCGCAAATCGTCGAAACCGAAGGTGCTTACCTCGGCATAAGCGCAAGCGCGGAGACGGTGCGGGATCATTGGGCGCAGATCACCGACCCATCGGCTGCAGAGGCCTACCCAGCCGGCGCCGCGCAAACGCAGAAATTCCTCCGCAAATCGATGAGTTAGGGAAAGCTGTCAAAGCTTGGATAGGGGCTATCCCGTTTTGAGCATGCGCGCCGCACGCTTGTAGGTTAAGACGCGCGCCCATGGCGCTCCTCTTCATCGTGCTGGCGGCGCAGGCCGCCGCGACCGTTGCTGGCGGCGTGTTTCTATGGCTGCGCCAAAAACGGCTGAGCGCCGAGATCGAAATTTTGCGCGGCTTGCTCTCGGATGCGCAGTCCGAGCACGGTCAGCGCCGCGCGCGTGCAAGCGGCGAACCCGCCGCCGTCATTCCGATCAATGCAAGCGCGGCGCGCAAATCCGGCCGTCTGCGCCTCGCCGCTCTCACTGACGCCATTCCCTCGCAAGCGCTGCCGGTTGATAGCTGGCGCGGACTGGGCCTGGGCGCCGCAGCCATGGCCCCCGCACTCGCGCTTGCCGCCGGACTTGGCGGCGCCGCCATTGCGGCTGGCGTCATCATCGGCGCGGCGATGCTGTTGGCGTCTGTGCATGCATCGTGGCGTATGAGCGCGTGGCCGGGCGTGCTGACGTCGCTGGCGTGGGCGCTCGCCGGCTTCGCACTGGGACAAGCGCACGCGGCGCCGGCGCTGTATGCGGCTGCGATTGCCGCGGCGGGTCTGGCAGGCTTGGCGCACACCTGCGTCCGCAGGACAGCCCACGGCATGGCTATGGCCCTGGCGATGACGATCCTGGCGCTCGCGTTGGGAAGTCAGCTCGGCATGGCGGGCCCAGCCGGCGTTGCGTTCGGGATCATCGTCGCGACCGCCGCCGTCGCTGGCGCGTCGAGCTTGCGCCTGGAGGGCGTTTATCTTGGCGCGTTCGCAGCTGCGCTCGCTGGCCTCTTCACGTTGAGCGGCCAAGCCAGCGCCGCGATCTGGTTCACGCCCGCCGCGGCTTGGGCGGGCGCGCTGTTCTTGGCGATCGCGGCAGTCCGGACGCCGCAACTGGGCCCTCGCGGCGTTGTCATCGCAGGCGCCGGCGCGCTGGCGCCGCTCGCCGCCATCGCGGCATTGCACGTTTCCCAACACGGCCTCGCCAGCGACACAGCAGCAGCAGGCGCCTTCTCAGCGCTGGCGGCGATGCTCTGCGGCCTCATCGTGTTATCGGTCCAGCGCCGCGAACGAGGCCTCGCGACGCTCGGCTATACGCTCTGGGTGCTGGCGCTTGGCGCGTTCAGCACCTTCGCCGCCGCCATCGGCGTTGGCCTTCCCGCGCCGCTCGCCACGTTGGCGTTCGCGCTCGGCGCGCTGGCGCTCACTGCGCTCGATGCAGCGCGCCCGTCGCCGGTGTGGCGCACGTTTGCATGTCTGGCGGCGGCGTGCGCATTCGCCTGGGGCGCGGCGGCGGCGCAACTCATTCTGAGCGAAACGCCAGGGTGGGCGCCTTACGCCGCGCTCTCGCTCGCAGGGTTCGCACCCGCGGCGCTGCTGGGCGCCGGCGCGTTCTTGGCGAACCGCCGCAGCGCTTCGCTCACCGCCGCTGTCATGGAGGCGTTCGCCATCATCTTCGCCGCCGCCGCGGCGAGCTTGCTGACACGCTGCTTCTTCGCGGGCGGCGCAATGTTGCTGAACCCAATCTCCTTCGCTGAAACGGGCGCGCACGCAGCGATCTGGCTCTTCATGGGCCTTGGCTTGCGCTTGCGCGCGCGCCGCGGCGTGCGCAGCGTACGCATCGCCGCCGCCACCTTTCTCAGCTTCGCCGCGCTGGTGGTTGTGACGGGCGCCGCGTTGCTCTGGCCGTTCTCGTTCTGGGTCCCACGGCAAAGCAGCGTCCCGTTCCTCGGCCGCGATACGCTCGGCTTCTTGCTGCCTGCACTCGGGCTCCTGGCGCAGTGGCCGATCTGGCGTCATCGCCGGATCGCGCCTCATGCCCGAATTGCGTTTTCGGCAGGCGTCCTGTTGCTGGCCGCCTATGCCTCTGCGGAGGCGCTCAAGCTGGACGCAGGCGCAAGCGGGGGCGGCGCAGCTGCAGCGGCAATCCTTTTTGCGTTGGCGCTTAGCGCCAATTTCGCCCCCGGCGGCGTGCGCCCGCGGCTCAAACCTCGAGAAAAATCTCCATCGCCACCGGCGATGCGAGCAACGCGTTTAGTCGCGGCAGAACCCGCCCCAGATGCGCCGTCTCGGCGTGCTCCTTAAAGGCCTGCCAGTCTGCGAAGCGCGCGTGCACCGCGAAATGATCCCCAGCCCCCAGGCTGCGCGTCACGACATACGAGGTGCACCCATCCTCCTCCGCGCGGACGCGATGGGCGAGGTCAGTGAGCAAAGCTTCAAATTCGCGCGCGCAGCCCGCAACGGTCTGAGCCCTGAGGACCGCGCACACAGCGCCCTGCGGCGCGCGCCGCTGCTGCGGCTCCAACATTTCCAGCATCGCGACCACCCCCCGGCGCATCGAGGGGCAATGTTAGGCGCCAAGCTTTCGCGCGCGCAACCTTCCTGCTCAGTTGCGTATCAGCCGCCCCAGCAGGCGTAGGCGACTTCGCCCATCTTTGCCGGCGCGCCAGTGTGATAGGTGCGCGTCTGATTGTTGATCGTCACGGAGAGATTGTCGGTGGGCTGCACCGCAGCCAGAATCGGCGGCCGCTGCGGGAGATTGATCACAACGCCCCGCGCGCGCCCGCGCCCCTGAATGCTCATCGGCACGTTGACGCTCATCGCGCCAATGCGCACAGCCGCCGTCGTCGCCCGCCGCGCGCTCCGCGCCAGCGTGAAGTCGGTCAGCACGATGTCGCCCGTGGGCGGGCGGCATGTCATGGTGGCGGTCACGCGGCCACGGTCATCGCGTTCAGTCGCCGTTGCGACGCCATCCACATAAGCGTAGCTCCAGCCCTCTTGCTCTTGGCTGACGCCGGCGCCCGGGACGGCCAAAGCCATAACGCTCACACATGCGGCCAACAGCTTGCGCATTCCAGGCATCTCCTCGGCGTTCTCGCGGGCCGCTCAATAGCAGCCCACGCACCCGAACGCGATGCCAAAGAACTGTTGAAGCTTGGTAATGAACAGCTGATTTGTCAGCGGATCAGGCGCCCGCCTTGCTCAAGCTCAAGCAGGATCTGCTTGCGCTCCATACCGCCCCCGTAGCCGGTGAGGCTGCCATTGGCGCCGATCACGCGGTGACACGGAATGATGATGGCGATGGGATTCTTGCCATTCGCCAGCCCCACCGCGCGCGAGGCCTTTGGCGCCCCGATAGCGGCGGCCTGCTGGCCGTAGGAGCGCGTCGCGCCATACGGAATCTTGAGCAGCGCCGCCCACACACGCTGTTGGAATGGCGTGCCCGCCGCCGCCACGGGGGTCGCGAAGGTTTTGAGCTTGCCGGCGAAATAGGCGTCGAGCTCCCTGCGCGCCTGGTCGATCGTTGCGTCTGATCCAAGCGGCGCCTGCGGCGCGGGATAGCGCGGATTCTCAAACTCCAAATGCGTCAGCGCAGCGCCGTTGGATATGAGCGTCAGCGGCCCCACGGGGCTGTCATAGATGGCGCTGATCACGTGCGTGCTCCTTTCTTGACCCCGCGCCGCCACAAACGGATCGCCGCATAGGCGCGCCACGGCTTGAGGTGTTCCAGCGTTTCGCCCTTGCGCCCGAGCGCATTGACGAGTGCGATATCGGTGGCCGGATAGGCGTCGGGATCGCCGAGTGCGCGCATGGCGATGTATTCAATCGTCCATGGGCCAATGCCGGGAATTTCAGCCAGCGAAGCGCGCCCCGCGGCGATGGCGCCGCGCGCCAGCATCACCTTGCCCTCCGCGCTCGCGGCGGCGAGCCGGTGCAGCGTTTCAGCGCGCTTGAGCGGCAGCCCAATCTTGGCGATCGCCGCCGCGCCCGCATTCGCGAGCGCCGCCGCATCCGGGAAGGCGGTGCTCAAGCCCTCGGGGCCGCGCTCCAAGGCAACGCCAAACCTGGCCGCCAGCCGCCCTGTCAGCGTGCGCGCGCCGGCCACCGTCACTTGCTGACCCAGCACCGCGCGCACCGCGCACTCGAATCCATCGAGCATCCCCGGCACGCGCACGCCCGGTTCGCGCTTGACGTCTCTCGCCAGTCCAGCGTCACTGGCCAAATGCGCATCGACGGCAGTCATTTCCGCGTCGAGGTCGAATGCGCCGCGCACATTGGCGACCAGGGGGCGCAAATGCGGCGCGAGGTTTTCTGAAAGCGTGAGATCAAGCCCCTTAGCGCCCATGCGCACTTCGATCCAGCCCAACACGCCGTTCCACTTGAGCACGCGCGCGTATGTCTTGGCGCCGCCGATTTCAACGCCCGGCAAAGCCCGCAAGGCCAAGAATTCCAAAATTGGCGTGATGTTGTAATCGCCGCGCGGGCTGAGGCTGACGCTGAACGTTTCACCGCGCGCGATAGCCTTGCGGCTGCGCATTTTCGAAGGCGGCGCCCCGTAGCGTTCTTTCATCGTGGCGTTGAAGCGCCGCAGCGAGCGGAACCCCGAAGCGAATGCAATCTCCGTGACCGGCAGCGCGGTTTCGTTCAGCAAACGCCGCGCAGCGAGCAGCCGCCCGGTTTGGGCGATCTGTATCGGACTTGCGCCGAACTCCGCATTCATCACCCGGCGCAGGTGGCGAGATGTGACGCCCAGTTCGCGCGCAAGCGTCTCCAGCCCATCCTCCTCCAGGGCCCCCGCTTCGATGCGCGTGTAAGCCGCCGCCGCCAGCCGCGCTGGCGCATCGATGGGCGCGAGCCCTGGCGCGCGTTCTGGCCGGCACAGCAAGCAGGGCCGAAAGCCAGCGGCCTCCGCGGCCGCAGCGGATGGCCAGAACGTCCGGTTCTGCCGTTTGACCAGCCGCGCCGGGCAGACGCACCGGCAATAGATCCCCGTCGATGTCACGCCGATATAGAACCGGCCGTCAAAGCGGCGGTCGCGGGCGTCACAGGCAGCGTGGCAAATCTCCGGTGCAAGCAGCATGCTCTAACTATGCCGCGCGCCGCGGCAGGCGTCTCGCCGGAATCGGACATCTGAGCCCAGGCCGGTTTCGCCCGCCGCCGCCAGGGTTCATAAGTGCCGCGCAGGAGGAGAGATGATGGCGGGGACTGTTGCATGTCTGGCGCGCGCCGCCGCCTGTGCGGCGGCCCTTCTTGCCGCGCCCGCTTTCGCTCAGGAGACCCAGCGGCCCAATATCGTGTTGATCGTCATCGATGATGCAGGCTTCACCGATCTTGGCGCCTATGGCGGCGAAGCGCGGACGCCCAACATTGACGCCCTCGCCGCGCGCGGCGCCATGTTCTCACGCTATTACACCTCGCCCTTGTGCGCGCCTTCACGCGCCATGTTGCTGACCGGCCTCGACAATCACCGCACCGGCGTCGCCACAATTCCAGAGGTGCTGCCCCCGGCTCAACGCGGCCGCCGCGGCTACGCCATGCACTTGGAGCCGGGCGTCTCCACCATAGCCGAGCGCCTGCGCCAGAACGGGTATCGCACATACATCACCGGCAAATGGCATTTGGGCCATGACGCCGGCGCGCTGCCCAACGACCACGGCTTCGACCGCTCTTTCGTGCTCGATGCTTCCGGCGCCGACAATTGGGAAGAGCGTCCGTACATGCCTTACAATGACCATGCGCCATGGTTCGAGGATGGAGCGCCGGCGCATTTGCCTGCCGATTTCTACTCAAGCCAATTCATCGTCGATCGCATGATCGGCTATCTGGGCGAAGAGAGCGGCGAACATCCCTTCTTCGCCTATCTTGCTTTTCAAGCCGTCCACATTCCGGTGCAGGCGCCACGCGAATTCACCGACCATTATGCGGGCGTCTATGATGATGGCTGGGAGCACGCGCGCGCAGAGCGCTGGCGGCGCGCGCAGGCGCTTGGCCTGTTGCCGGCAGACGCCACTCCCGGCCCGCCGCACCCTGACTTGCGCCCCTGGAGCGGACTGTCCGCGGACGAGCGTGCGCTCTACGCGCGCAGCATGTCGGTGCATGCCGGCATGCTCGAGGCGATGGATCATCACATCGGCCGTTTGATCGCTTATCTGCAGAGCCGTGGCCTGGCCGAAAATACGCTCTTCGTCGTCACCTCCGACAACGGCCCTGAACCATCCAACCCGCTGCACGAGCGTGGCTTTGCGCAATGGATGCAGATTCAGGGCTATACCCGGCGCCTTGAAAATCTGGGCGAGCGCCGCTCGTATGTCTTCATCGGTCCGGAATGGGCCAACGCCACCGCAACCGGCGCGCTGTTCAAGTTTTACGCGTCCGAGGGCGGCCTGCACGTGCCGCTCATCATGGCTGGGCCCGGCATCGCGCGCCAGCGCGTCAACGCCCGCGCCTTCGTCGTCGATGTTGCGCCGACGCTCCTGGAACGTGCAGGCGTCGCCGCCGGCGAGGACATGGATGGCGTCAGCATGAATCCGGCGCTCACCGGCGCGGCCAGCTTACGCGGGGCCGATGCGCCGGTCGGCATCGAAGTCTCGGGCAACGCGGCGCTGTTCCGCGGCGACTACAAGCTTGTGCGCAACCTGCCGCCTTATGGAGACGGCGCCTGGCGGCTGTTCAACATCGCCGCTGACCCAGGCGAGACGACCGATCTCACCGCTCAAATGCCTGAACTGGCCGCCGCCATGCGCGCCGACTACGCCGCCTACGCGGCGGCCAACGGCGTGCTCGAAATGCCCGCGGGCTACGACGTGCACCGCCAGGTCGCGCGTAACGCGCTGGCGATGCAGGTCAGATACTACTGGTGGGCGTTGCTTCTCGCCGCACTTGCGGCGCTCGCAATCATCTTCGCGAGTGCGGCGTTTGCCTGGCGCATGATCCGCCGCCGCTGACGCGCTACGCCGCCTTCGCGTTGAGAGCGGTGAAGCGCTTCAAATGGTAATCCACGTTTCCGAAGCTCGCGTCGAGCATGGTGACCCGCTTGAAATAGTGGCCCACGCGCATCTCGTCGGTCACGCCCATGCCGCCGTGGATTTGCACCGCGGCCTGGCCGACAAAGCGTGCATGCTTGCCGATCGCGACCTTGGCCGCGGAAACCGCCCGCGCGCGTTCCTCATCGCCTTCGCCGAGCTTGATGGTCGCGCGCAGCGCCATGGACACCGATTCCTCGGTCGCCATGAACATGTCGACGAGCCGGTGCTGAATCACTTGGAACTCGGCGATCGCGCGCCCGAATTGCTTGCGTTGCTTGGCGTATTCCTGCGTGGATGACGTCATCATCCGCATGCAGCCAACCGCCTCACTGCAATAGGCGGCATTGGCCTCATCGACGATGCGTTCGATCAGCGGCAGCGCCGCATCGGCGGGACCGATCAAAGCGTCAGCGCCCACCGACACGTTTTCAAGATACACTTCCGCCGCGCGCGTACCATCCATTGTGGGGTAGTCGCGCACGGTCACGCCCTTGGTTTTCTTGGCCACTAGGAACAACGAAACGCCCTTGGCGTCGCGTTGCCCCCCGGCCGTGCGCGCGCTCACCAGGAGATGGCAGGCCTGGGGCGCGCCCAGCACCACAGCCTTGTGACCGTTCAGCACGTAGCCCGCGCCATCCTTCTTTGCCGAAGTGCTCACATCGTTGAGCGCCCAGCGGCTCTTGGGTTCGGCCTGCGCAAACGCGACCACGCAATCGCCGGCGGCGATGGCGTTCAAGCGTTCTTCCTTCTGCGCCGGCGAGCCAGCGTATTTGATCGCCCCCGCGCCGAGCACGACAGTCGGCACATACGGCTCAACCACCAATGCCTTGCCCAATTCTTCAGTGACGACGCTGATATCGATGGCGCCGCCGCCGAGCCCGCCGAATTCCTCCGGCAGCGGCGCGGCGAGCAGGCCGAGTTCAGCGAATGTGGCCCAGTTGGTCTTCCACGCATCTTCGCTCGCCAGGGCGGCGCGGCGCTTCTCGAAATCGTACTGGCCGGCGGCCCACTTCGCGATCGAGTCGCGCAGCATGTTCTGTTCGTCGGTGTAATCGAAATTCATGGATCAGAGCCCCAGCACCATTTTCGCAATGATGTTGCGTTGGATTTCGTTGGAGCCGCCATAGATGGAGGCCTTGCGCCAGTTGAAATAGATCGGCGCGGCGGCGCCCGCATAATCCGGCCCAACCGGGAATTCGTTCGCGCCCAGGCCGCGCGGGAACGGCTGCGCATAATTGCCCACCGCTTCGAGCGTGAGTTCAGTCAAACGCTGCTGGATTTCGGTGCCCTTGATCTTCAGCAGCGAGCTTTCGGGCCCTGGCCCCTTGCCCGCGCTTTCGCGCGCCAACACCCGCAGCTCCGTCATCTCGAGCGCCGAAAGGTCGATCTCGAGTTCGGCAAGCTTGCGCTGGAAGTCTTCGTCCTCGATCAGCGGCTTGCCGTCATCGCCGGTTTCGGCCTTGGCGATCGCCTTCAGGCGTTCGACATTGCGCTTGGAGCGCGCAACGCCGGCGATCCCCGCGCGCTCGTGCGCGAGCAGAAATTTGGCGCAGGTCCAACCCTTGTTTTCTTCGAAAATGCGCTGATCGACCGGCACTTTGACATTGTCGAGGAACACATCATTCACTTCGTGCCCGCCATCGAGCAGCTTGATCGGCCGCACGCTCACGCCCGGCGATTTCATGTCGATCAGCAGGAACGAAATGCCTTCCTGCGGCTTGGCGTCAGGATCGGTGCGGCAAAGGAAAAAGCCCCAATCGGCATATTGGCCAAGCGTAGTCCATGTCTTCTGGCCATTGACGATGTAGTGATCGCCCTCGCGCACGGCCCGCGTTTTGAGGCTGGCGAGATCGGAGCCCGCGCCCGGCTCTGAATATCCCTGGCACCACCAAACATCGCCCGAAAGAATGCCCGGCAGGAAACGCTGTTTCTGCTCGGGCGTGCCGAAGGTGTAGATGACAGGCCCCACCATCGACACGCCGAACGGCAGCGGCGGTATCGTTTCCGCGCGCGCGTTTTCTTCAAGCCAGATGTAGCGCTGCGTCGCTGTCCAGCCCGTGCCGCCATACTCCACCGGCCACGCCGGCGCCGACCAGCCCTTCTTTCCCAGAATCTTATGCCAGGCGAGGAAGTCTTCCTTCGACAAGTCCTCGCGCAGGACCTTGCCCTTCAGGTGGGCGGGATAGTTCGCGTCAATGAATGAGCGCACTTCGTCACGGAACGCGATCTCTTCCGCGGAAAAATTCAGATCCATGATTGCCGGTCCGACTGCGCGCGCGAAAAAACCGCGCGCCTGCGGCGGCGACTATAGAACGCGCCGCCGTCCTATCAACTCGGCATCCGGAACGGCCCTGCCGTTACGGCGCCGGTCGCTCGCGGACGGGCAAGGCGCCGCATCCTCCTCACGGCGCTCGGCGATCAGCGCGCGCGGCGGGCCGGGCGGCGCCGGCGCATCCACACGCCGCTCAGCGGTCGTGCGGCGCGCATCGTCGAGCAGGCATTCTGAATCGCTTTCGGCGGCGGCGGCGAACGGCGCCGCTGCTACGGTGAAGAGACCGGCGACAACCCAGATCTTCATGATGCTCCCCTCCCGGCGCGCGGGCGCAGCCTAGACTGCGTTTGCGCGGATTGCACTAGAGGCAAATGCCGCCGCCGCTGTGCACGCAGCTGTTCTATCACGGCGCAGAAATGCTGCATCTGCAGGGCTTTGTGCTGTCACAGCTTGATGGGCAATGGCGGCGACTTCGGCCTGCGCGACCGCAACAACAGACGCCGGCTGATGCTGACTCTCAGCGTTGAGTTCGTACTTCGTCTCAGCCAAATCCGGGCGCGCGCCAGCCACATCCTCGTAAGCTGCGCAGCGCACAGCGCCGAGAAATTCCTCTTGCGTCATTTGCGGGCCCGAAGTTGCAATCGCGAGCGGTATCGTGACCATTGCGGCGGCGCTGGTGGCGATCAAGGCAAAGCGCATGACGTGTTCCCTCTGGTAGCGAATTGTTCCCGCCTTCCCGTCCCGAAGATGCCCGGGACCTTCCCTCTGGATGCAGGCGGCCCTGTCATTTCAGGGTTATTATCGATATACGATAAACTTATTGTTTGTCAATGCGTCTTTTCTGTTTTTCGATAAATTCTACCGGTTGTGGGCGATCGCGCCCGGGACTAGCTGTTCGACCATGACCGCCGGCGAACCCTCCAGCCCATGCATCAAGGTGTGCATCGTCGATGGCGCCTCCGGACTTTGCCTGGGTTGCGGCAGGACGCTCGCTGAGATTGCGGCGTGGGGCAGCTACGATGAGCCGCGCCGGCGCGCCATCATGGCCACACTTGCAGATCGCCTTGCCAAGGCGCCCAAGGCGCAGCCGCAATGAACCAGACTGCAAACCTCATGTACCTCGTCGTTGCGCTGGTGATTGTCGCTGGCGCTGTCGCCGCGGCGCGCCAGCGCGCGAAATCTGACAACGCGCGAGGACCAGGCATCGCAACCTCACTGCTGATTTGGCTTGCTCTGATCGGGGCCGCGTATGTGCTCTATCGTGGCGGCGAGATTTAGGGCGCGCTGATTTCCCTTATCCGCTGAACGCTTCGCGCAACATGTTGAGCGCGACGAGCGCCAACAAGACTGCAAACGCGCGTTTCAAGGAGGCCTGCGGCAGCCGATGCGCGAGGCGCGCGCCAATCGGGGCCGTGAGCGCTGTCAACGCGGCGAGCACGATGAAGCCAGGCACGCTCACAAATCCGAGCGACCAAGCCGGCAGATCCTCCCGTCCCCACCCGGTCACGACATAGCCAAGAGCGCCCGGAAGCGCGATCGCGGCCCCAAATCCAGAGGCAGTCGCAACCGCTTGATGGATCGGGCGCCCGCACAGCGTCATCACCGTCACGCCGAACGCGCCGCCGCCGATCCCCATCATCGCGGAAAGCGCTCCAATGCCGCCTGCGATCACCGCGCGCGGCAAGCCACCCGGCAGTTCATGCGCCACACGCCAGTTTGGATTTCCCAATCCCAGCTGCGCCGCGACAAGCAGGAGGCCGCCGCCAAACACAAGCTGCAAGGCGCTGGTGTCGGCCATGCCGGCCAATGCTGCGCCTGCAAGCGCGCCGAGCGTGATCCACGGCGCCCACGCCTTCAAGACGCTCATATCGACAGCCCCTGCCTTCGTGTGCGCCGCCAGCGAGCGCCAGGAGGTCGAGACAATCGTCGAAAGCGACGTGCCCACCGCAACGTGCATGCGCACGCCTGCATCGACGTCAAGCGCAGTGAACACGAGATAAAGTGCAGGCACCACGATGACGCCGCCGCCAATGCCGAACAAGCCGCCCGCAAAGCCAGCGAACAACCCCGCGGCCGCCAACCCCACGATAAGCAGCCAGAGTTCGCTCATGCCGCTCATGCCGCGCAAGCACGCGCTTGCGCCACCGCCGCCAGCGCCTCGCGCACGACCTCGACGCCGGCCCCTGCGCGCGCTCCCCGCTCCGAAAGGACCCGCCGCCACATGCGCCCGCCCGGCTGCGCATTGAACAGGCCAAGCATGTGACGGGTCATCGCGTGCAGCGGCACGCCCTCCGCCAGCTTGCGCGTCACATAGGGCAAATGCGCCTCGACAGCCTGTTCGCGCGACGGTGAAGGGCCATCTACGCCAAACACGACCGGATCGACATCCATCAGCACGGCCGGATTCTGATAGGCGGCGCGCCCCAACATGGCGCCATCAAGCCCGCTTGTTTGCTCAACAGCGTGAGGAACATCGCGCAACCCGCCGTTCAGCACGATCTCAAGCTGCGGCCGCTCACGCTTCAAGGCGCGCACCAGATCATAGTCGAGCGGGGGAACATCGCGATTTTCCTTTGGCGACAAACCAGAGAGCCACGCCTTGCGCGCATGCACGATGAAAGTGCTGCAGCCCGCGCGCGCGCAGGCGTCCACCAGCGCGAACAACGCCTCGCGCGGCGGCTGGTCATCCACGCCGATCCTGCACTTGATCGTGACTTGCGCATCGGGGGCGCCCGCCTGCGCCGCCGCCCAAAGATCTGCGACCAGCGCCGGCTCACGCATCAAGCAGGCGCCGAAACGCCCGGACTGCACACGGTCCGACGGGCAGCCAATATTGAGATTGATCTCGCCATATCCGCTTCCCGCACCGATGCGCGCGGCCTCGCGCATCTTGGCCGCGTCGCTGCCGCCCAGTTGCAGCGCGACCGGCTGTTCAATGGGATCGAATCCAAGCAGCCGGGCGCGGTCGCCATGGATGACGGCGTCGGCCGTGAGCATTTCCGTGTAGAGCAGCGCCCGGCGCGTCAGCGTGCGATGGAAAGCCCGGCAATGCCGATCCGTCCAATCCATCATAGGAGCCACGCAGAATCTATGCGATTGATTTTGCGCCATTTTTCCGTTAACTTTCAGGGGCAAACGAGGAACGCCGTGCACCTCATGTGCACTGGTGTTCCCTGCTTGTCCCGCCTGTTCCCGGCGTCATTGCACGGATAGGGCACGCGCGAAAGCTTGGATCGGACCGAGCATGGGACTCGGCGAATTCAATCCGATCAAAGACTTCAGCCGCGCGGCGTCCGTCATACGGCGGATTGGACCGACTGGAATTGCCGCTTCAGTCCGTCCAATCACCGTCGAATCCAAGCCGGGGGTTGGACGGATTTTGGCTTGGACACGACGCAAATAGGACCAACCCCATGGCGACTTTCACACTCACCGCCGCCAACACATGGCGCTGCCAGGTCCGGCGCAAGGGCGTCTACGTCGCCGATACGTTCATCCGAAAGACCGATGCGCAGGAATGGGCGCGGGCCGCAGAGATCGCGATCGACCGAGGCGAGAAACCTCCCCGCCGCGGCGAAACCCGCGCCGCCGACGGCGCCACTACCCTCGGCGATCTCATCGATCTCCACATCAAGGACATGGACGAGATGCGCCGGCGCACGCCGCGTTCGAAGGATTTCGTCCTGCGCTCGCTAAAACGAGAGCTCGGCAAGACTCCCATCGCCAAATTGAATCGCGAGCAGCTCATCGAGTACGGTCGCAAGCGCGCGGCCGGAGGCGCCGGCCCGGCCACAGTGACGATCGACTTCGCTTACCTAAACACAGTCATCACGCATGCCGCCGCTGTGCATGGCGTGTTGGTCTCGCCCGACCAGGTCAAGTTGGCACGCGTCGCCTTGAAGCGCCTGGGCATCGTCGGCAAGCCCAAAGAAAGAGACAGACGCCCAACGCAGGACGAACTCGACCACATCATCGCGTTTCTTGACGGCAATCCGCGCCAGAACATTCCAGCAGGCCGCATCGTTCGCTTCGCGGTCGCCACGGCGATGCGGGCCGAGGAAATCTGCCGCATTCGTTGGGAAGATTTGGATGAGCGCAAGCGAACCGTGATCGTGCGCGACCGGAAAGACCCTCGCAACAAGGAAGGCAACGATCAGAAGGTCCCGTTGCTCAGTGCAACGGGTTACGATGCGTGGGCGCTTGTCCAGGAACAAGGGCACCTCACAGGACAAGGGTCGCGCATCTTCCCCTATCGCCCGGACTCTCTGGGCGCCGCCTTTCGACGGGCATGCACCGAACTGGAAATCAAAGACCTGCGCTTCCACGATCTGCGCCACGAGGGCACCAGCCGCTTGTTCGAAGCCGGCTTGGCTATCGAGCAGGTGGCGCTGGTCACCGGCCATCGCGATTGGAAGATGCTGAAGCGCTACACCAATTTGAGGCCAGAAGACCTCCACGACGTCGTCGTCATTCGACGCGATCTGCATCGAGACGAGGACAGCGAAAAGATCGCGGTTCGCGACCGCGCCAAGAGGCGACGGCCGGTAGAGTAGCGGGCCAACTCGTTCGGCACTGTGTCGTGCAAACGATGGGATTGCGCCTTCCCATTACTGTCGACGAGCACCAGACTGCTTAGCGCGCAACCGCTCGAAGTCGCCGCGCCCTTTGTAGTACATTAGCGAGTCCTCAAGAGCCGTCAGCTCCGACCGACGCCAGAACACTTTTCGCCGAACCACGATTGGCGCCGGAAAGCCGGGTAGGTTGCATCGTGAAGCCCGCCATAAGGTCACGATACTGACGCCGACCTCGTAGGCGACTTCCTTCATCGCCATCAGCTCCCGCGTTCTTATCGCGCGTTGGATCGAGAACGATTGCTGGTCGAGCGACGCCTCCGCGCTGACCAGCTGAGGGCGTGCCAACTCAACTCCGCGACCCGCGACGCGCTCGGTAACGCCGACCGGCGCCTTCTCCGCAGAAGAGAGTCGCCCAACGACCTCGAAGCTACCGTCTGCGTATAGACGAACAGCCAGTCCGTGCGCCTCCGCCAGCTCTGCGGCGCAACGCATTGCGGCGATATTCGGATGTTTGGACGCCTTGCGGCTCAAGAAACTACTCCCTCGCCGCCATAGGAAATCAGAACGATCTGTGTGCCAGGACGACGTTTGGCCGCAGCGGAGTTTACGTGATGGAACGAAGGCGCGCGTGTCTGCAAACCCTCGGGCATGCGCCTGTGGATCTTCTCGGACCTGCACATTGAATCCTGTCAATGGGATTTCCCCATTGATCACCCGGAGCACGACGTGATCGTCGCCGCCGGCGACATCCTCACGCCATGCTCGGCCGCAGTGGCCTGGCTCGGCGAGCGCGCGCGTAAGCGTCCGCTCATCTACGTCCCTGGAAACCATGAGTGGTACGCGCACCCCCGATACTTCACCGTCGACGAAGAACAGGAAAAGGCAGAGCTGGCCGCCGCAACATTCGGTGTCACCTACCTCACGAGCAAGATCGCAATTGTCGAAGGCGTGCGATTTGTCGGCACGACGCTCTGGACGGACTATGAGCTGTACGGGACCCCGGCGCGAAGCATGGCCATCGCTTCAAGCGCACTGAACGATCACCGCCTGATCTATCCCAAGTCGGGCGACAGCGCGCTCACGTCGGCTCAAGCGCGCGACTGGCACTTGAGCTCACGTGCCTGGCTCGAGGCCGTCCTGGCTGAGCCATTTCCCGGTCAGACGGTTGTCGTCACGCACCATCTCCCCCATCGCCGCTCGATCGCTCCACAATATCTGGGCGATCCCGTTACACCGGCATTCTGCTCCGACTTGGCGCCGCTCGTCGAAAACTCCGGCGCAGCGCTTTGGGTGCACGGACATACGCATTGCTCGTTCGACTATGTCGCGGGGACGACGCGCGTAGTCTGCAACCCAAAGGGCTATGGTCCAAGAAGGCAAGGCGGTAAATCGGAAAACCCCGACTTCGACCCTTATCTCGTTGTCGAGATTTAGCTGGGCTTGCGCACAAAAGCGTTCTCCAAAGCAATCGGATTTACGGTTCAGCTCCTTCGTTGTCAGCCATGCCGACAGAGAAGCCCACAGACCAAGCTACCGATGTTCACTTCGCTTCGATCTTGCGTATGATTTTCCTTAGCCGTTCGCAGACGGGCGCCAAACTCGCCGTAAGATCACCCTTGGCGTAAGTCAGCGGCGTCAACCCCGCCAAATCGCTCGGCACCCTTAGTTCGGGCGCGTGCACACCAAGGTTTGACAACATCACGCCGAAGAAGTCCTCTCGCAGCGTCGGCACGCCTGATCGAGGCATCACTACGAACGATCTTCCCCGCCCTAAGCCGCCCATGCACAAACCCAACTCGAAAACGACGTTGTCTCGCGGGGCGAGGTGCGTCCGTCCTCGGCTGCGCAGACGATCATCGGGCGAGAAAACCAAGATACCGAAATCCGCGCCGCGGACGACATCCTCCAGTGACTCGATCGCCGTATCGGACGGCCCGAATATGTCCTCGTGCGTCCATACACGTACATCGGTGTATTCGTCCGACAGACCAGCCGCGAGAGCTTCGGCGATTGGCAACGCCTCGCGCGAAGACCCGATGAAGACGAACGGTTTCGCGTTCCTTGGCGGAATATCCTCCAATCTTTGACGAAAGCGTCGCGCGATCTCGACCGCAAGGCAGCGCCACAAATTCGAATTATCCCGCGCGACCTCGCTGAATGCGCTTTCGCTGATGCGCGCGACGCAAACCTGATCTTTCGCGCGTACGGTCGCCGACCGCCGCGCATTCACGTCCACGAGCGTGAGTTCCCCGAAATGGGTGCCGGCGTGCCGGAATCTGCCGCCTCGGCCATTTGCCTCTATCTCCACCGTTCCCACCAGGATCAGGTAGAAATCCGCGTCGTCGCCATATTGCGAGACAATCGCCGTCCCGGGTTCAAAGGCCAACACCTCGCTGGCGTCTGCCAATGCCGCCGCCACTGCCTCCTCACTCACAAACGGTTGCGCTAGCCACGCCTCCCTGAGAAGGCGGCGTCCGTTTTCACCGGCAAATCTGTCGCAGATCGTCATCGGGCCAACCCAGCTAAGCCGCGCCGGCGATCTCTTGTTTTCGGAGGAATTGCAGGAGCGTTCCCCACCACATCTGCGCTTCATCTGCGTTGCGCACGCGCAAACGCGCGCCACGCTGCCAGGTGAGGCAGAAACTGCCATCCTTGTTGATGTGCCGATCGGGGCAGAACGCCGGCAACAGAAGCGGCGCACGTTCGCGCGCGGACACACCTTCGCGCAAAGCGGATAGCGTCAAGGCGTATGTCACAACACGCCCATCGGCACGGAGAACGCCCACATCCACGTCCAAGCAAGCGCCATTGCGGCGCACGAGAGTGCTCTCGTGCGCCGCAATTTGTGCTTCGATCAAATCCGCTACCTCAGCGTCCTTCAGCATGCGGCTTGATCTCGATGGTGGTGGACTTCATCACGGCGGGGGCGGCGGCCTTGAACGCTTGGGTCTTGGACGCGCGCGCGCTTTCATCCCCTTCGTCGGAAAGCGCCTCCACGGCTTCGTTGTAGTCGAGATCGGCGATCTTCCGCGTGGAGCCGAACAATTTGCGCACCGCGTCCGTGCCGGCGTCATAGGCGGCCTGACCGATGGCCGCCTCCGCTTCCCCGCAGCGCATTTGCTCGCGCTCGGAATTGCGCACCGCGCGGCCGGTAGAACACCGAACCCGATCGCCCTGCATGCCCAAACGCGTCGTCGCGATCGGGCCAAGGTCGAACCCGATCTGAAGCCCAAGCCCATCCGTATCCACGCCAGCGTTGTCGAGTTTCTCCAGCGCCAGCTTGAAGCCGCTGCGCAGCGCCCCAGCGCACAGGGTGGCGTCGCTCACGCTGGCCGCTTCGTCGGTCGTGTGCGCCGTCCCCTCGCACATCAGGCCATGGATGCAATCACCGATGAACCGGATACGGCGCCCTTCAAAATCCGAGGACAGCACCTGGTCCATTTCCGAGCGCAGCACATGCAGCGCGCGCACGACATCCTCGGCGTTATCGGCGATGTTGCGATCCACGTATCCCGTGAAGCCGTCAAGGTCGGCGTAAACCGAGATCGCTTCCTGCCTGCGAGAATTTGCCGGCGTCAACGCGGCGATGTCCATCGTGCGCAGCGGCGGCGTGTGGCGCGTGAAGTCAAAGGTCCCGATCGGATTGTCTTTGAGATCTTCGCGCCAGTCCTCGATCACCTGATCCTTGGTCACCTCCAAAGCGGCGGCCTCTTGGCTCGCCGCAACTTCGGCCTGCGTCAACGCCGTCAGCGCGGGATCGTCCACTTCCGCCAAACCGATTGCCGCCCGCGCATTGTTGGTGAGGAAGATGCCGACTTTCTTGCTCTTCCCCGCCAGCTTCGCCGCGAGATTTGCGGGCGCACCCAAGAACAACGGCTCCCGCCCACCGCGTCGGCCATTGTTCACGGCAAGGGCCTCGCCGCTGTCGATGCCAATCCGAAGCTTCGCATCCGGGATTTGCTCGTCATCATCGTCGGTTTCCGCCAGCACATCGATCATCAATTGGCCGATGGCCACCGCGTGATGGATGCGCGCGGCCTCATTCGCTTCGTCGGCGCCATAGGGCTTCGCGACGAGGGCGTGCAGACGCTGATTGTGAAAATCGACGCGCTTCGCGTCCGTCGCAGAGAAAATTCGCCGAACCGCGCGGTAGTGCTGGTTCAAGAACCGCAGCGAACGCCGGTGGCACGTGACGCCTTCTTCGGTCGTGACCTGCAGCATGTCGTCGAAGTTGACGATGTCCGCGTAGAGATGGACGCCCTGAACGCGATACGCTTTCCAGACCGGAATGTCCCCAAGCGACAGGTCACGCGTGTAACCGGCGATCTCGACCTCTTCGACCGCCTTCAACGCAGCATCGATCCGATCCGACGCCCGATCATATTTCCAAGTGTGCGCCACTGATTCGTTCCCTTCCATGCAGGCGCGAAGCAGCAGCCCCACTCTGCGGACTAAAGCCACATTGCTGATTTCTTTAGGTCTTTATGGCTTAAGGGGTCCCGCCGCACCTAGAGCCGCCATTCCGCAAGCTTCAGCAAAGCCCCCCGCTGGAAGGGCCTACCGCCCCAACATGGGAATAGTCGCTAAACCCGTCAAGTTACCCGACGGGTTAATTTAGTTGACGGCTCCTAAAGGAGTTCGGCCCTATAGAGCTTGCGGGGGCCCGCAGGATGCAAATGGCGGAACGTACAGGCGAAATTCCGTGGACCGTCGAACGAAGGCTGGAATTCATAGACTTCCGCCTCCTCTGGGAAGGTCAGATCAGGCGCAAAGACATTACCAGCGCCTTTGGCGTCTCGGTGCCCCAGGCCTCCATGGACCTGTCCCGATACGATGACCTCGCCCCGGGCAACCTAGTCTACGACAGCACCCGCAAGACGTATGTCGCGTCACCGAGTTTTGAGCCCCGGTTTCCCCGCGTTTCAGCGGATCGATTGCTGCTGCAGTTTCGCGGCATCTTCAACGGCATGGTCGAGCAGCGCGACACCTGGATCGGCGCACTGCCTGACCTGGGCGTTGTGCCTGAAGTTCGACGCTCGATGGACGCCAAACGATTGCGATCAATTCTACGCGCGGTGCGCAACCGTTGCGAGATCGACATCCATTATCAATCGTTCGCAAGCGAAGAGACGACTTGGCGCACTGTAACCCCACACGCACTAGCGTTCGACGGATTCCGCTGGCACATCCGCGCATGGTGCACGAACACGGATTTGTTCAAAGACTTCGTCATCGGTCGGATACTTGAACTCGGTGAAATGCGCGAGGGCAATCTCGACGCCGCTTGGGACCACGAGTGGAGTCGCGACTTTACGCTACGCCTTGCTCCAAATCCCAGATTGTCAGCCCCCCAAAAACGCGCCGTCGAGCTTGACTATGGGATGACGAATGGACAGCGCGAAATAAACACGAAGCTGGCCCTCGCTTTTTACCTGATCAAACAACTCCTCCTTGATCTCGATGAATCCAAACTTGATCCTAAGCGTCAGCAAGTCGTCATGACCAACAAGGCAGATTACGAAGCAGAACGTGATCGCGCGCTAGCGGCTTCAATTGATGCGATACGCGCCGCAAAATTGGCCACAAGCTAACGCGCGCCCGCCAAAGCCAAGCGATGCTAACCGGACGCACATCCGCGTTCCGACAGCGTCCGCATGAGACGCTTACACACTTGAGAGCGGACAAAGGCCAGCATGAAAGGTCGGGACGACTCCCAATTGGGGGTCGCCGGTTCGATATCGGCATCCTCGGACAATTGAATGCCGCTTGTCATCTGATCATCGCCCACGACGACACCTTCAACGGTCGACGGTGGAAAAGCTTTGGCCGAGCTTGGCGGACAATCAATGGGCGTTCGTTCGCCAACATCGATTAGCGCAGCGAAGATATAGGCAGCGCCAGGCGCGATTATGTCTTGATGTGGCTGGGTTGGTTCGTGACGGGAAACGCGCCTTCTCGGATACGCCGCGAGCCTTCGCTTTGACCCGCAGTTTGCCGGTGTCGGGGGGGGGGGGGGGGGGGGGGGGCCGGACCGACGCTTCCGGCAGTTGAGCGCTTGTTCGCCCCCCACCCCCTGCCCCCGCCCCGCCAGGGGGCGGGGGTGCGCCGGCGCTCCTGTCTCTCATCCCTCGATCTTCGAGAAATCCGCTACCGCAGACAAGGCTTGGACAAAGCGCGTGAGCAGCAACAACCGGTTACGCCGCAATGCGGCGTCCTCGGCGTTCACCAGCACCTGATCGAAAAACGCATCAACGGGCCCGCGCAGAGCGCTGAGCGCACGCATCGCATCGCCGAACTCCTCGCGCGCAACGGCCTTTTGAGCAGCCGGCAGCGCCTTGGCCAGCGCCACGGACAGTGCGCGCTCAGCCATCTCCGGGAGGTTGCCGGGATCGACCTCGCCGCTTGCGTCCTCGGCCGACCATTTGCCCTTCTTCTCTTCGGCGGCGATGATGTTGGCGGCGCGCTTGTAGCCGGCCAGCAGATTGGCGCCGTCCTCGGTTTTCAGGAACGCATCGAGCGCTTCGACGCGCGCGACGATGCGCACGAGGTCGTCATCGACTTCTTTGGTTTCAGGATTGGGCGCAAACACTGCATCGACCAGATCGTGGCGCTTGCCCTGCTCACGGAGTTGGACCTTGAGGCGATCGGCGAGGAAGGCGAGGAGATCATTTTCCGACTTCACTCGTTGCGCCGGATCGAGCGGCGCTGCGCGGAACAATCTCTCCAAGCGTTGCTTTTCGAGCGCGCCGAACTGCGCGCTCAGAACTGCGCCTAGCCCCCCTCCCCCTTGCGGGGAGGGGGTAGGGGGTGGGGGGCGATCCGACGCGCCCGTCGTCTGCGTGTTTGCCCGCCCCCCCTCACCCTGCCCTCTCCCCCGCAAGGGGGGAGAGGGTTCAGTAAAGCGAACATTGTTGTGCAACACGATGCGCACCAAACCCAACGCCGCCCTACGCAGCGCATACGGATCACTGCTTCCCGTCGGCTTTTCATCAATCGCCCAGAAGCCAACCAGCGTATCCAGCTTGTCCGCCAGCGCCAAAGTCACCGCGACGGGATCGCTCGGCACGCGGTCGTTCGGGCCCAGCGGGCGGTAATGATCTTCAATCGCCGCGGCGATGGAGGCGTTCGCTTGTTTGCCGCGCGACGTTTCGTATAGCGCGCGCCCCACCTGCCCTTGCAGCTCCGGAAATTCGCCCACCGTCTCCGTCACCAGATCCATCTTGCAGAGCGTCGCAGCTTCTTCGACCAGCGCTTTGTCCGCTCCGGTCACAGCGCAGAGCTCCACCGCCAGCGCTTTCACGCGCTCGACCTTATCCCACACGCTGCCCAGTTTCTGGTGGAACACCAGCTTCTCAAGCTTGGCCTTGCGCTCTTCGGTGTAGAGCGGCGTCTTGAGGTCGGTCTCCCAGAAGAAGCGCGCATCATTCAGCCGCGCCGAAAGCACGCGCGCATTGCCGGCAGCGATTGCCTTGCCGCCGTCCTTGGCTTCGATATTGGCCACCACGACAAAATGCGGCGCGAGCTTGCCAGTCTTCGGTTCGCGCACGGCGAAATATTTCTGGTGCGTGCGCATCGAAAGCCGGATCACCTCGCCCGGCAAATCCAGAAACGCGGGGTCCATATCGCCCAGCAGCACCACCGGCCACTCCGCCAGGCCCGCCACTTCTTCCAGAAGCCCAACGTCTTCCACCAGCTCGAGCTTCTTCTCGCCGCAGAGCTTGCGCGCTTGTTCGAGGGTGATGGCTTTGCGCTCCTCGCGGTCGATCAGCACTTTCGCCGTGCGCAGCTTGGCGGCGTAGTCGGCGAAATCCTTCGGCTTAATCGCGCCCGGCGCGTGAAAGCGATGACCCCAGGTTTCCGGCTTTGACGGCACGCCCTCGATCTCGATCTTCACCGGCGCGCCATCGAACAGGCACATGATGTTGTGCAGCGGGCGCACCCAAGTGAGATCACTCTCGCCGGAGCGCATCGATTTCGGCCACGGAAAGCTGCGCACAATGTCGGGAACGATCTCTTGCACGATGGCAGGCAGCGCCCGCCCGGCGCGTTCGATGCGCGCGACGTAAAACGCGCCCTTCTTGTCTTCCACCACCTGCGCATCGCCGATGGATTTCAGCCCCGCACTTTTCAGAAAGCCCTGGATCGCCTGATCGGGCGCGCCCACGCGCGGGCCCTTCTTCTCTTCGTTCACGTCCGCAGCCTTGGCCGGCAGATCGTCAATCATGGCCCCGAGCCGGCGCGCGGAAGAGAACGTCTTGATCGCTTTCGGCTCCAGCCCGGCGCCTTTCAACCTCTCACCCAAAGCGCGCGCCAAATCCTCCTCGGCGCGCTTTTGCATGCGCGCAGGAATTTCCTCACTGAAAAACTCAAGCAGGAGCTCAGCCATTGATTTGGCTCGCTTCCCATTGCGCCGCACAGCCCTTCGCCAGGTCGCGCACGCGGGCGATGAAGCTCTGCCGTTCGGTGGGGGAGACCACGCCGCGCGCGTCCAGCAGATTGAACAGGTGCGAGGCTTTCAGCGTGTAATCGAACGCCGGCAGCACAGCGCCTTCCTTCAGCAGCCGCGCCGCCGTCGCTTCCGCATCGTTGAACCAGCGCAGGTTCATGTCCGGATCGGAGAGTTCGAAATTGAATCGCGATTGCTGCTTCTCGTTTTCGAGAAACACATCGCCGTACGTCAGCGGGTAGGCGCTATCGGGATCGTTGAACGGCAGATCGAACACGCGATCGACGCCGAACACATACATCGCCAGGCGCTCAAGCCCGTAGGTGAGCTCGCCCGAAACCGGACGCACGTCGAGCCCGCCGACCTGCTGGAAGTAGGTATATTGGGAAACTTCCATCCCATCGCACCACACTTCCCAGCCCAGCCCCCAGGCGCCGACGGTTGGGTTTTCCCAATCGTCCTCCACGAAGCGGATATCGTGCAGCAGCGGATCGATGCCGATGGCGGCGAGTGAATTCAAATAGAGCTGCTGCAGGTCCGGCGGATTGGGCTTCAGGATCACCTGGAACTGATAATAGTGCTGCAGCCGGTTCGGATTTTCTCCGTAGCGCCCGTCCTTCGGCCGCCGCGAGGGCTGCACATACGCCGCGCGCCATGGCTTTGGCCCCAGCGAACGCAGCGTGGTCGCCGGATGCAGGGTGCCCGCGCCCACCTGCTCGTCATACGGCTGCAGGATCGCGCAACCCTGCGCAGCCCAGTAAGCCTGAAGCGTCAGGATCACGTCCTGGAAGCAGCGCGGGAGCTTGGCGGCGGCCATGGCCGGACGCCTATAGGCGCCCGGCCTGACGATCAAGTGCGCCCTACTCGGCGGCCTGCGCAGCTTCCTGCTTCAGGAAAATCTGCTCAATCGGCAGGCCAAAAACCTCGGCGATCTTGAAAGCGAGCGGCAAGGAGGGATCGTACTTGCCTGTCTCGATCGCGTTCACGCTCTGGCGCGAGACATCGAGCCGTTCGGCAAGGTCGGCTTGGCTCCAGTCGCGCTCCGCGCGCAGGACCTTGAGACGGTTCCTCATTGGTAGCGCCGCCGGACAACAGCGACCGCCACGCCATGGACGACCGCGATGGCGGGAAGCACCCAGATCAACGCACCCTCAAACACTGGGAACCCGGCGAAGCTTTCAAGGAAACCGTAAGTCAGGGCCGCGAAGCCGACGATCCCAACCGCCGCCGCCAACGCCTCGGTCTGAACCCGGCGCTGGAATTCATCCAGACCGCCGAAAAATCGCCCATACGCCCGCAGCATCAGGAACACCGGCGCGGCCGATGCCAGCGCCAGCGCGATCGACGCCCAGCGGGGCGGCGCGAAATGGCGCGCCACGTACACGCTGACGAAAATGATCCCGACATAGAGCAGGCTGGCGATGATCAGGTCGCGCCGATAGCGCCTGGCCACCTGCCGCGGGGCCGTGGAAGTTTCGCATATGTCCGACATCACACCCATGAGGACCTCCATCAAGTTTCCACGTCTATTTATCAAGTTTACTTGACTTGTCAAGCGTCCTCGACATTTGGCGGAGAGGCGGAATCCCGGGTTGGGTTGGCGCTTATGGGGAGTTCAGGTGGATTTGCGGATCGACGAGGCGGCGCGGCCCTGGCGGCCCGTGGTGCGGCCGCAGATCTTGCCGCGCAAGGGACGCCCCAAAGGGCTGGCCGACCTAAGCAGCTCACGCCAGAGCGCGCGAAGACTACCGAAGCCATACGCGCCTGCGCATTCGTGGGCGTTGGGCTGGCGACGCCGCTGGAGATCGATCAGGTCAACATCCTGCAGGCGACGATCTGGCGATGCGGCGCGCCTCGAAAATCTGCCCGAGACGCCGGCGGCCGCGCTGATCGACGGCAATTCCGCGTCGGATTCGCCGTGTGCGATCGAGTCTCATCATCGATGGCGATGCACGTGACCTCGATCTCAGCGGCTCGATAAGGTCGAACGCGACTGCCTGATGGCGGTATAAAGTTCTGCGCCGAATATCCCGGATACGCCTTCGCCAAGCATAAGGGCTATTGCACGCCTGAACATCAGCGCGCGCTCGCCCAACTTGGCCCCTGCCCGATCCACCGGATGAGCTTCAAACCCGTACAGCTTGCGTCGGAACTGCGCGCGGCCAGCTAAATACATGGTTAACGCACGCGATCTCCTGATCTGAGGACCCGTCAATAGAGCAATCCCGCTTCCGGGGGACAGATGGCGCGCCACTTCACACAGATCAGATCATCGAAGGCGACTGCATCGAAGAGATGCAAAGCCGAAGGCCGGCAGCGCCGATCTCGTGTTCGCCGATCCGCCATACAACATGGCGGGCTCACCTGCCCCGACCAGAGCCATGTCGATGGCGTCGATGACGAGTGGGACAAGTTCGCGGATTTCGCCGCCTATGACGCATTCACGCGCGTGGCGAGCCAGGCGCGGCGGGTGCTGCCGGAACGGCGCGATCTGGGTCATCGGTTCGTATCACAACATCTTCCGGCTCGGCGCGGCGCTGCAGGACCTCGGCTTCTGATCTGAACGACATCGTCTGGCGCAAAAGCCAACCCGCTGGGATGCCGAATCTTCAAGGCACGCGCTTCACCAACGCGCACGAGACCTTGGATCTGGGCGGCGCGCTCAAAGGAAGCGAAATACACGTTCCACTACGATGCGCTGAAGATGCTCAACGACGAGCTGCAGATGCGCTCTGACTGGACATTGCCGATTTGCACCGGCGCCGAGCGCTTGAAAAACCGCGACGGGCGCAAGCTTCACTCCACGCAAAAACCCGAGGCGCTCTTGCATCGCGTCGTGCTCGCCACCACCAAGCCCGGCGAAGTGATCCTCGATCCCTTCTTCGGCACAGGCACGACCGGCGCGGCCGCCAAGCGGCTTGGCCGCCACTTCATCGGCATCGAGCGCGATGGCGAATACGCTGCGGGCGCGCGGGCCCGCTTAAAGAAGGTGAAACCAGCCGCGGTTGAAGATTTGGAAGTGACCAAGTCGAAGAAGGAAGAGCCGCGCGTGCCGTTTGGCCAAGTGATCGAAGCCGGTTTCATCCATCCGGGGGCCTGGCTTGTCGCGCCCAACGGCAAGCGCGCCCGCGTGCGCGCTGACGGCAGTCTGGCGCTGGGCGAAGCGACCGGCTCCATCCATCGCATCGGCGCGCTGGCCGCAGACGCGCCTGCGTGCAACGGCTGGACGTTCTGGAGCCTGGAAACCAAGCAGGGCCCGCATCCCATCGATCTCTTCCGCCGCGAAATCCGCCGCCAGATGGCGCTGGCGCCGGGTGCCTGAGGGTGTGAGCGATTGACGCCGCGATGGCGTCTCGCGATGGTCCCCGCCGATGGCGGACGCGAAAGACCTCCAAAATGTCGCGCAGGCGCTGGCGAAGGCGGAGCTGATGGCGGCGCTGAGCGAGGCCACGCGCGCGCGCCTGGCCAAACTTGGCCAACCCTGCACAGTCGATCCCGGCAAGCTTCTCTTCGCCAAGGGAGATGGCGGCGATGCGCTCTACGTGCTGCTGGAAGGCGAAGTTGAGGTGCGCACGTCGAACGAAGCCGGCCGGGACGTTCGCATCGCGGCGCTGAAGCCCTATTCCGTGATCGGTGAAATGGCTGTTCTCGATGGCGGCGTGCGCTCCGCCGATATCGCCGCCATTCGCAAGTCGCGCCTGTTGCGCATCCACCGTGATCACGCGTTGGCTGCGCTCGAGAGCGAGCCGAAGGCGCTCTTGAAGCTGATCGCCGAACTCAGCAAGCGCTTGCGCCATGCTGATGCTGCGCTGGAGGACGCCCACACGCTCGATCTGGGCGGGCGCCTGGCAATACGCCTGATCGAGGAAGCCGGCGACGGCGCCACGATCACGCTGACGCAAACTGAGATCGCACGCCGCATCGGCGCCTCGCGCGAAAAGGTGAACCGCAAGCTGCACGAATGGGCGGGCGAAGGCTGGATTGCGCTGGGCCGCTCCGGCATCAAAGTGCTGCGGCGCGATGCATTGACGTTGCTCATCGCGCGCGACAGAGCAGACTAATCCGGGGGGACAGATGATCGAGCGGCGGACACTTCTTGCAGCGGGCGTTGCGCTGCCTGCGATCTCGGCGTGCGCGACGACGGACAACCGCGCAGCGCTTCCCCCGCTGCCTCACGATCCCCATTCCCATGCGCGCCCTGACGAAGCGCGCGTGCTCCACGTTTCTCTGGATCTGCGTGTCAATTTTGAACGCAAGGTACTCTCCGGGATCGCACGCCTCGACATCGCCGCCCGGCCCGGCGCGCGCGAAATCGTGCTGGACGTGAAAGATCTGGCGATCGGCTCGGTCAGCGGCGACGGCCGCGAACTGGCATTCGCCATCGGCGAGAGCCAAGCCGAGCGCGGCGCGGCGATGACCATCGAACTCAACGGCGCGCGCACCATCGTCATCGCCTATGAAACCTCGCCCGACGCCACCGCGCTGCAATGGCTGGAGCCGGCGCAGACCGCCAGCGGCAAGCGCTTTCTGTTCAGCCAGGGCCAGGCCATTCTCACCCGCACCTGGGCGCCGACGCAGGACAGCCCGGGCATCCGCCAGACTTACGATGTGCGCCTTGTCGTGCCCGAAGACCTCAAGGCGGTGATGAGCGCGGAAATGCTGACGCCTGACGGCGAGCCGGCCGAGGGCGGCCGCGCTTATCGCTTCCGCATGACGCACCCGGTTCCGATCTATCTCATGTCGCTTGCAGTCGGTGATCTCACCTTCGGCGCCGTGGGCCCGCGCACCGGGGTGTGGGCCGAACCCAGCGTGATCGAGCGCGGGCTCTACGAATGCGCAGACATGGAAGCGATGGTGCGCACCACGGAGGCGCTCTATGGGCCCTATCGGTGGGGCCGTTATGACGTGCTGATCCTGCCTCCCTCATTTCCCTTCGGCGGCATGGAAAACCCGCGCCTCACCTTCCTCACACCAACTTTTCTCGCCGGAGACCGCAGCCTGGTGAGCCTGATCGCGCACGAACTGGCGCATTCATGGTCGGGCAATCTGGTCACCAATGCCGTATGGGCGGACGCTTGGCTCAATGAAGGCTTCACGACCTATATCGAGGGCCGCATCACCGAAGCGCTCTATGGCGTCGAGCGCGCACGCATGGCGTGGGTGCTCGATTGGGCGGGCATTCAGCGCGCGCTGCGCGAAGCGCCCGCCGATTCAACGCGACTTCATCTCGTCGGCGAGCGCCAAGCCGAGGACAACAACTCCGCCATTGTCTATGACAAAGGCGCGCTGTTCCTGCGCACCATCGAGCGCATCATGGGAAGAGCGCGGTTCGACGCCTATCTCCGCTCCTATTTCGATCGCTTCGCGTTTCAGCCCATGACCACCGAGCTCTTCCTCGCCGACCTGCGCGAGCGCGCCATACGCGGCGATGAGGCGCTCGAAGCGTCGCTGATGCTGGATCAATGGGCTTACGAGCCCGGGCTGCCCGCCAACGCCGAAGAGCCGCACGCAGAAGCGTTCGACGCTGTCGCCAACTACGTGCGCGACTTCGCCGAGAACGGCGCCTCGCCGGAAGCCGCGCCATGGGCGAACTGGGGCACGTTTGAGCGTCAGCGATACCTGCAGACGCTTCCCCGCATGCTGGCGCGCGCGCGTCTCGACGCGCTGGAGCATGCTTTCGGCCTCAACGAGATCGGCAACATGGAAGTGCGCTTCGATTGGCTCGCGCTCGCGGTCAACAACAGTTACGAGCCGGCTTCAGGGGCCATTGAGACGTTCCTCACCAGCCAGGGCCGCGGGAAATTCGTCATTCCGATCTATCGCGCCCTGATGACGAAAGGCGCATGGGGGCAAAATCTGGCGCGGCGCACGTACGCGCGCGCCCGCCCCACCTATCACCCTGTGGTGCAGGACAGGGCCGACCGCATCGTCACGCCAGGCTGATCGCTAGCCGCCCTTCCACGGCGTGAGGCGCGGAATCCAGCGCGGCACGGCCGCGAAATAGGCCGGGTAATCGTCGGGAAACTCACGCCTCAGGCGCGGCTCTTCGTAGTAGAGCACGAACGCCATGAATGCGAACGACGCCGCGACGGCGTAGGCGATCAACGCCGCCGATGCGAACAACAGCGCCTGCCCCGCGATCAGCCCCACTACGGCGATGTACATTGGGTTGCGCACATGCGCGTACAGACCATCGGCGATGAGCCGCTGCGTCGGCGCCACTGGCGCGGGCGTGCCATGCCCTTTGAGTGCAAATCTCAAAAAGCATTCCACCAGCATGGCGAGGCAGGCCGCGATCAGCGCAGCCCCGGCAATCGAAACCGGCGCCGTCGCGTCCGCACCAAAGCGCCAATGGGTGATGAGCCAGGGCGCTACTCCAGCGACGCTCGCCGGCGCGATCATGAAGAACGCCGCCGACCCGATCATGGCCTCGGTGCGGGTCATGCGGCCGCCGCCTCGCGGCGCGCCAGGCTTTCAGGCGGCCACTCGGCCTTCATGTCGTAGAAAACATCGAACGCGCGCGCGCCTTCGGGCAAACGCACCCAGGGAACTTTGCTCCGCGTGAAGATGTGAACATCGGGCGTGATCGCATGCGGCGCATCAAGCGTTGCGACGCGCACAAAGCGCAGATAGGAGCGTTTCCCGTAATTGCTCCACACCGCAACCTCGCACTTGGGGCAACGATGAACTTCATGGCCGCGCCCACTTGGGCTTGGCATGTCATAGATCGCAGGCTCGCCGGAAAGCACCTCGATGCGCGCCGTTTCGATCAGCGCGTTGATTGCAAAAGCGCCGCCGGTTTGCTTCTGGCAATCCAGGCAGTGGCAGCAGTGGGTGAACATGGGGCGTGAGGTGAGCCTGTAGCGCAGGTTCCCGCAGGAACAGCCGCCAGCGAAAGTTTCACTCATTTATTTTCTCCCACGCGCGCCGCTTTTTTGAACACCGCCGGCAAGGAGAGCGCATCTCCCCACCAGCCGCCGCTTCGCGGCGCGACATCGCCATCATAGACATCCAGCGTCAGGGCGAAGTGCGTAAAGATGTGGCGCACCTGGCCGGCCTTGCGCCAACGCTTTCCGGCCGGAACATGTCGCAGCGCCTCCGCACGCGGCCATTCTCTCGCCCGCCATTCCGTTGAAGGCAGGCCCGCCATGCCGCCGAGCAACCCCTCGTCGGGACGCCGCACAAGCCAAAGCTTGCCATCGCGCTGGATGCGAAACGCCGCGCCATGCCGCTCTGGCCGCGGCGTCTTTGGCGCCCGGCGCGGGAAGGTCTCCGGCGCGCCGCCCAATCGAGCCGCGCACGCGCCCTCCCACGGGCAGACCCCGCATTTGGGCGCGCGCGGCGTGCACACCGTCGCCCCCAGGTCCATCAACGCCTGCGCCCAATCCCCTGGCCTTTCAGGCGTCACCAGCGCTTGTGCGCGCTGGCGCAAATCCGCCTTGGCGCCGGGCAACGGCGCCTCAATCGCATAAAGGCGCGCCAGCACACGCTCGACATTGCCGTCGACAGCATTCGCAGGCTGGCCCAATGCGATGGCCGCGATGGCGGCGGCGGTGTATGGCCCGACGCCGGGAAGCGCCCGCCAGCCCTCTTCCCCTTCGGGAAACCCCTCGGCCGCAAGGCGCTGGGCTGCGGCGTGGAGGTTGCGGGCGCGCGCGTAATAGCCAAGGCCGGCCCAGGCCGCGAGCACCTCCTCCCGCGGCGCCGCCGCAAGCGCCTGCACACTTGGCCACCGCTCCGTGAAGCGCTGGAAATAGCCGGCCACGGCGGCCACCGTCGTCTGCTGGAGCATGACCTCGGAGAGCCAGACCCGGTACGGATCCTGCGCCCCGCGCCGGACCCGCCAGGGCAGTTCGCGCGCATGCCCGTCGTACCAGGAAAGCAATGATTTCCGGAGGTTATCCCGAGTCGCGCTGCGCTTCTCCACAGGCCGGGCGGGTTTGCGTGCAAGCGCGGGCATGGGGCGTCTTTACTCTTTCTTCATGACTCTTCGATTCGCTCAACGGTCCATGTCACTGCGTGACCGTTTCCGCCTGGTGGAAGAGGGCTTCGGCGCGCCCGCGCGCCAAACGCCCACCGAGGCCGAGGCTGCAAAGGCGCTTGCCGCGCAGCGCGGACGCACGAGCATCGCCCCGGCGCCGAACGCCGGCAAGGCGATGACGGCCTTGCTGCGCCCCCTGCTCAAGGAAACCGGCCTCGGGCTTGCCGAAATGAAGCGCCGCTGGAGCGAAATCGCAGGAGAAAGCTTCTCCAAGTGCACGCCGGTGCGTTTGGCGGGCGGGGTCCTCACGCTGCAAGCGCCCTCGGCCCTCGCGCCGTTCCTGCAGCAGCAGGCGCCCCTTCTGGCTGAGCGCCTGAAAGTTTCCGGCGCCAAGGTGAAATCCATCCGCATCGAGCAGCGGGCGGCCAGGCCGGGCGCGCCCGCGCCCAATATCCGCCCCCTCCAGAAGGCGCCGCTCAGCGCCCCCGAGGAGGCCGCATTGGCGCAAGCGCTTGACCCGGTCGGCGACCCCGGCCTCAAATCGGCGCTGTTGCGATTGGGACGCGCGGTCAAGCAGGGCTGAGGTTTCCTTCAAGTCCAAAAAACTCTATGCCTCCCGGCCAATCTGGAGGTTTCGCATGCACTTTTTGGGTCGCCGTGAATTGCTCTTAGGCGGGGGCGCGCTGGCCGCGCTCGGCGTCGCTGGTTGCGGCGGCGGCGGCCAAGGCGCTGGCCCCACCCCTGACGATATGGCCCTCGGGAACCCTGATTCCGGCGTGACGCTGATCGAGTACGGCTCAAGCATGTGCAGCCACTGCCGCGAGTTCCACGAGCTTGTCTGGGACCATCTGAAAACCAATTACATCGACACCAACCGCATTCACTTCATCTTCCGCGAAGTGCTGGCGCCGATCGATCCTCAGCGCGTGATCCCCACCATCGCGCTCGCCGAATATCAGGTGGCGCGCTGCGCCGGCGCCACGCCGGAGCAATATTTCAGCCGCTTGGGCGTGCTGTTCCAGCAGCAGCCGGCGATGTTCGAGGCGGGCTCGCGATCGGGCGTTGAGGCCAAGCTCATTGAAATTGGCGCCGCGGCCGGCATATCGAGCGAGGCCATTCAGGCCTGCATCGCCGATCCCGAAGGCGCTGCGCGCATGCGCAGGCTCGGCGATGTGGCAACACGCGACAACGTCGAAGGCACACCAACCTTCTTCCTCAACGGCGAACACATCGACACCTCGCGGATCATGACGCCCGAAGGCATCTCCGAAGTGCTTGACGCCGCCATCGCGGCGGCGGGCCATTAACGGAGAGGCGCGGCAAGCAACGTGCACATCAGCGAGCTGCGCCTCCTCGGCTTCAAGAGCTTTGTCGATCTGGCCCGCGCGCCGATCGAAGAAGGGCTGACCGGCGTCGTCGGTCCCAACGGTTGCGGCAAGTCCAACCTGCTGGAAGCGGTGCGCTGGGTGATGGGCGCCACCAGCGCCAAGTCCATGCGCGCCAGCGACATGGACGACGTGATCTTTTCAGGCAGCGCCGGGCGCCCTGCCCGCGAGCACGCTGAGGTCACGCTCCTGCTCACGGGCGCGCGCGGGCGTGCGCCGGCGCCGTTCCAGAACGAGGACGTGCTCGAAGTGATGCGCCGTATCCGCCGCGGCCTCGGATCGACCTATCGCATCAATGGCAAGGAAGTGCGCGCCAAGGACGTGCAGCTCCTGTTCGCCGACGCCGCCACCGGCGCCAATTCGCCGGCGCTGGTGCGCCAGGGCCAGATCAGCGAACTCATTGCGGCAAAGCCCCAGAACCGGCGGCGCATCCTGGAGGACGCCGCCGGCATCGCGGGCCTGCATGCGCGCCGCCACGACGCCGATCTTAAGCTCAAGGCCGCCGAGGCGAACCTGCAGCGGCTCGACGAAATTCTGGCCGAGATCGAAGGCCAGGCGCTGAGCCTGAAGAAGCAGGCGCGCCAAGCCGAGCGCTATCGCGGCTTGGCGCAGACGCTGCGCGAGACCGAGGCGTTGCTACTGCACCGGCGCTGGCGCGAAGCGCAGGAGCGCGACAGCGAGGCGCAGGCGCATCTGCGCGAGGCCGAGCGCGCCACCGCGCAAGCCGCCGCTGACGCCAGCGCCGCCGAACGCGCCGCCGAAACCGCGCGCGATGCGCTCGCGCCGTTGCGTGAGGAAGAGCTGATCGCCGCCGCTGTGCTGCGCCGCCTGGAGGGCGTGCGCGTGGGCCTGGAACGCGATCTGGCGGAAGCGCAAGGTGTCATTGCGCGCTGCGATGGAGACGCCCGCCGCGCCATGGAGGAAGCAGAACGCCTCTATGAATTGAAGCGCGACGCCGAGGCAGCGCTCGCACGGCTGAGCGAAGAGAGCCATTCGCTCGGCGCCGGCGAAGGCGCAGAAGCGCAAGCCGCGCTTGAAGCCGCGCAAGCCAAGGAGCGCAGCGCCAACGCCGCGCGCGCGGAAGCCGAGGCCGCATTGGAAACACTGAACGCCAACGCAGCGGCCGCTGCGGCGCGCGCCCAGGCGCTGACGGACACGGTGAAAGCCGCACAGACGCGTCTCTCACGCATTGTGGAACGAAAACGCGCGCTCGAGGCACAGCGCGCCGCCCTGCCCCCGGCAGAGGCGCTTGCTGAGCGCGTAAAAGACGCACAAGCCCACGCCCTCAAGGCGCAGGCGGAAGCCGATCACGCCACGGGCGCGCTTGCCGACGCAGAAGCCGCGCTCCAGAGCGCCGAGCGCGCCGAGGCGGAATCGCTTGCGCCTTACCGCAAAGCCGAAGGCGCAGCGCGCGATCTCGAAGCGGAGGTGCGGGCGCTGGAAAAGCTCGCGCCGAAGGACGGTGCGAAATTCCCGCCCGTTCTCGCCGCCATCGAAGTCGAACCTGGATATGAACGTGCACTCGCCGCCGCTCTCGGCGACGACATTGACGCGTCAACGCACGCCGACGCGCCTGCGCGCTGGGCCGGGGCGACGGCGCCGGCGGCCAACCTGCCAGCGCAAGCGCAATCCTTGGTCCGTTTCGTGAAGGCTCCTGATGCGCTGGCCGCGCGGCTTGCCTTGGTCGGCGTCGTCGAAGCGAAGGACGGCGCTGCCTTGGCGAAACACCTGCCGCCGGGCGCGCGCCTGGTTTCGCGCGAAGGCGATCTCTGGCGCTGGGATGGCTTTATTCGCCGCGCAGACGCGCCCCAGCCAGCGGCTGCGCGTCTGGAGCACAAGAACCGCCTCGCGGCGGCGGCCAAGGAATTCGCATCGGCGCAAAAGAAGGCCGCAGCCGCGCAGACTATGTGGGAAAAAGCCAGGGCGCTGCGCGTGGAGCTGGAAGCCAAGGCCCGCGCCCTGCGCAGTGAAGCGCCCAAGGCCGCAGCTGCTGCGAGCGCCGCCGCGCGCGAGGCTGAGCGCATCGAGAGCGAGCGCGCACGACTCAGCGAACGCGAAATCGATTTACACGCGCAGTCGCAAAGCCTCGATGGAGAGCACGCCGAAGCGCAGGCCGCGCTCGACGCCGTACAGCGCGGCGACGCCGAAGCGGCCGCGCCGGTGGATGAGGCCGCGCTCGCCGCCGCGCGCGAAGGCGTTCAGCAAGCGCGCAGGAGCGCCGCCGAAGCCGCCGCCGCCGCCGTGAGCCTGGTCCGCGACCATGCTCAGCGCGCCGCGCGCCGCTCCGCGATTGAAAGCGAAAGCGCTCAATGGCGCGCGCGCATCGAAAGCGCGGACGCGCGCCTTGCCGCGCTCGCCGCCGAACTCGATGACATCGAAAAACGCAGAGATGCGGCCAAAGCCGCGCCGGAAACAGCGCGCGCAAAACTCGACGCTTTGATGGATGAAGCCGGCGGCGCCGAACAGCGCCGCGCGGGCGCAGCCGATCGGGTGGCGGAAGCAGAAGCCGCCGCGCGCGCCGCCGGCGAACGCGCCCGCGCCAGCGAGCACGCCCATGCGGCCGCCCGCGAACGGCGCGCAGCCGCCGAAGCCCACGCGCAGGCGGCGAGCACGCGCGTAGCGGACATCGCCGCGCAGGCGCACGAACAAATTGGCGCAGCGCCACAAACCCTGGCAGACATGGCCGGCGGCCTCGTTTCAAGCCCGCTGGGCGGGGCGCCCATCGCGGACATCGAGCGGCGCCTGGAGCGCCTCAAGGCCGAGCGCGACGCAGCCGGTCCCGTCAATCTGCGCGCGCACGAAGAACTCGAGGAGGCGCAGGAGCGCATCGCCACGCTGTCGCGCGAAAAGGAAGACGTAGCTCAGGCGGTCGCCAAATTGCGCCGCGCCATCACCACGCTCAACAACGAAGGCCGCGCGCGCCTGATGCGCGCCTTCGAAGAGGTCGATGCGCATTTCGCGCAATTGTTCGCCACCTTGTTCGAAGGGGGACGCGCGGCGCTGAAGCTGACGGAAAGCGAAGATCCGCTGGAAGCCGGCCTGGAAATTTTCGCCGAACCGCCCGGCAAGCGCCTCACCCATCTTTCGCTGCTCTCGGGCGGCGAACAGGCGCTGACCGCAACCGCGCTGATCTTCGCGGTGTTCCTCTCAAACCCCGCCCCGCTCTGCGTGCTCGACGAAGTCGACGCGCCGCTCGACGACGCCAATGTCGATCGCTTCTGCCGCATGCTGGAAGAGATGAAGCGGCTGACCACAACGCGCTTCATCGTCATCACCCACAATCCGGTGACGATGTCGCGCATGGACCGCCTCTACGGCGTGACCATGCCCGAACAAGGCGTCAGCCAGCTGGTCAGCGTCGATCTCGGCCGCGCCCAGGCGCTGGCGGCGGAGTAATGTAGAGCCCCTACTGGCATTTGACATACCTCGACTTTCGAGGTATCTCCCCCGCCAGAGAAAGGGAGGTCCCGTGGAGGATATCCTTCAGGATTGGGAGAAGCGCTGGCGCAAAAGCGTGCTGCCTTTTGCGGCTTTGGCGGCCCTGCGCGAGGGCCCCAAGCACGGCTACGCCCTGGCCACCTCACTGCGCGACCTTCTGGGCGCCGCGGCCCCCGAAGGCACGCTCTATCCTCTGCTCAACGGCTTTGAGCGCGACGGGCTCACCAAGGCGGAATGGGCCATTCAGGAAACTGGCCCCGCGCGCAAAACATACGCGCTTACGCCCAAGGGCCATGCCGTCTTCGACGCAGCGGTGAAGAGTTGGGGCGCTTTCAGCAATAGTCTGGGAGGGCTGCTCACATGACCCGCTGGACGGACCTGCCTGACGCCAAGGGGCGCGCTGCGTTTGCCCATTACTTCGCCAAGATCGACCGCGCGCTGGCGCCATTGCCGCGCGCCGAGGCGGACGAAGTGAAAAACGAACTGGAAGCGCACGCGCTCGACGCGATCGCTGCGGGAAGCGATGTCCACGCCGCGCTCGCGCAGTTGGGCGAGCCCGACGATTTCCTGCCGGCGCTTGTATCGGAACGTTTGCGCGCACGCGCCGCACGCACATTCAGCCCAGGCGACGTCGCCGCAGCTCTGGCGCGCAGCGCGGCGTCCGGGCTCAGCGGTTTTGCGATATCGGCCTTCGCCGGCATCGGCTACGCGATCGCCGCCGCCTCATTAGGCCTTGGCCTGCTCAAGCTGTTCGCCCCGAAGGGCACTGGAATATTCCGGCTGACGACCGGGGAACTCTTCATTGGCGCCGACGAAAGCGTACAGGGCGTCGATCTCTTGGGAATTTGGTTCTCACCGCTCGCGATTGCGGTGGGCGTGTGCCTCTACGTCGTGCTGACCTGGACGTTTGGGCGCGCAACGGTGCGCAAGCGCGCGCCGATCGGACGCAGTCCAATGGAAGATTAGTCCTCAAGGAGAAACCAACATGAAAAAGTTGTGGCTCGCCGCATGTGCGGTGGGGATGCTGGCGGCTGCGCCGGCGCAAGCCATCGAAATTCGCGTCGATCCGGCGCCGCTCTATGTGTTCGATCTCGCGCCCGACCGCGGCGCCATCGACCTCGTGCTGCATAACATCCTCGTGGTCAATGATGAGAACCAGGCCCATCAACTCACCGGATTGCGCGTGGAACTTTTGAAAGACGGCGAAATCGTCGCCGCTTCGCACGTTGGGGCCGATGCGCTGCAGCGGCGCGCTCAGCGCCTGGCCGGCTACGCACAAGCCGGTCTCCTGCAGGCGATGGATTTTCAATTCCATCTCGGGCGCAACCTTCACGAGGGCGAAAGCCTGAGCACGGATGCAACGCTTGAGCCCGGCGAAGCGTTTCTCAACACCGCTTTCTACATCGCCTCCTCAACACTGCCCGATACGGCGCGCGTTGTGGCCGAAAGCGCCGGCGCCGACATCGGCAGCGCCAACGTGTCCGTTTCCCGCTACCAATCGCCCAACCATTATCGCGCGCCGGTGGATGGCCGCTGGTTTGTGTGGGCCTCCGGTGACGCAGCCCATCACCATCGCTGGGTGGTGTCTTCCGAATACGCCATCGATATCGCCCAGCTCGGCCCGGAAATGCGCTCGCACACCGGCGACGGTTCGCGCTTGCGCCAATATCGCACGTTCGGGCTGCCGATCCGCGCCGCCGCCGACGGCGTCGTCGTCGCCGTCCACAATGATCGCATCGACAATGAGGGCATGCTGCGCCAGCGCAATGAGAGCTACGAAGCCTACGAGGCGCGCGCGCAGGAATTCCAGCAGACCATGCTTTTGTCGGGCGGCGGCTTCGATGCGGCGGCGGGCAATTATGTCCTGATCGCGCATGAAGGCGGCGAGCACACGCTCTACGCTCACATGCGCCAAGGCAGCGTGCGCGTCCGCCCTGGGCAACGCGTGGCGGCCGGCGATCAGATCGGCGAAGCCGGCACCTCCGGCAACTCCACCGAACCGCACCTGCACTTCCAGGTCATCGACGGCCCCGACCTGAACACGGCGCGCGGGCTGCCCATCGTGTTCGAAGGCCTGCGCGACGATTGGATCGCCATGGGCGGGCGGCAGCTTCGGGCCGGCGACGTTATCGAACGAGACTGAGGCGTGAAGCCGGAGGCGCACCACGCGAGAACAAGCGTGCGCCTCCGGTCTCTCGACAAGGCGCGGCGAGGACGGTCACGGGTTAGAACCGCCCGGCGTTCGCGACTCAGCCTCTATGCGCGCGGCCACGCGCGGAAGCATTTGCCGCGACCACGCATCGGCGATCGCCTGCCCCTCTGTGGTCAATTGCGGTTGAGCTGCAATGAAATGGCGCCCCGCCTCTGTCTCGTAGAAATCGGCCGCAGCGTTCAAATCCTCCGCCGATAGGTGCATCGCGTAGAGCTGCGCCATCATATCGAGAAGTTGCGGCATATCGGCGATCATTTCCTCGCGAACGACGCGCGAGACGAGCGCGCTCTGGGTTGTTGTCAACCCCTGCGCCTGACCAATGGCGTGAACGAGCCGCGGTATCATTGCGCTCACCATATCTGTCATCGCTTCGTTCATGTGAGCAGCTGACATGAAACGATGCGCTGCCTCCAATGCCGAAGGATCCGCGGCAGGCGCAGGCGTGCTGGGCGCCGGCTGCGCAAAGCTCGGCGGCGCCAGGACGATCAAAAGAAGCGCGGCTAGCGCAAGACATTTCCGCACGGCGCACTCTCCATAATGGGCCAAGCCCGAAACATATCAGGCCTTCGCGCGGGGCGCCTATGCGCCTTAAGCGCGGCGCGGCGGCGCGATGTCTTCGGTTGGAACTGACCTGAGCGTCAGGCCGCCGTGCCGTTTGGCGCGTAGATATTCGCCGGGGCTGAGTCCAGTCATGCTTCGAAATTCTCTCGTCGCATGCGCCTGATCCGCATAGGCGATTGGCGTTTCGGCGTGCCCATCCGCCTCCCAGGGCATATGATGAAGTTGGCGTATCGCCCGATCGACGCGAACCGCGCGCTGATAAAGCTTAGGCCGGACGCCATAAAGATTGGCAAACACCCGGCGGTATTGACGTGATGACAGGTTGGCAGCCGCGGCGGCGCGCGAAACTGCTGCGCTTTCAATTGTGGTCAAGATGTCGAGCGTCGGCGCCAGCGGATCAGCATCAAATCCCTGAAAGAATGCGCGTAAGGCGTCTGCTGCACGAGCGCGCCACGCGTCAAATTCTTCATGGCGCTCAGGCTGGAGCGTCGCGGCCAGCTCGGGCTGCACGTCTCGCAGGTCCAGCACGACGTTGACCAGCTGCGATGCGGGTTGTTGGCTAATGCGCCTCAGGCCAGCCGCCGACAATCCGACGGCAAATGCATTGATCCGCCCAGCGGCAAAGCCGTAGCACCATTGGTATCTTGGACCCCACAACGCGATGCGCGGCAAGCGTTTCCAGTCCGCATCCTTGTTGGCCTCGCGCAGCCAGTAGGCCTCATCCAACATGATTTGAATCGAAGACCTGACCTCGGGGAGGACACGAACAACTTGCGGCCCTGGATCTTCATCGCGGTGGACGAAGCCAAACAAGTTACCGGCAAGGTCGCTGGGGGGACGCCGCAGAACAAGCGCGCCGATGTCCGATTTCTTCAAGTCGCCACGCGGGCGGCGGGTTAGCATCCGCGCGCGTCCGCAAATTGAGAGAAACCCAGATTCACAACGAAAGCCCCCTGCAACTGCCCACACGGCGGGCGATCGCGACGGCGGCGGCGGTCTCAGCCGCACTCGCCTATTCCACTATCAGCGGAGACTTACTGAGGCCGCTGATCAGCGTCGAGCCCGTTCGCGCCGTTCCTTATCTGGGTTCGGCGCTTGTCTCGCTCGGGGACGCTTTTGCCCTGCTATGCCTTGTGGCAGCCGCCGCCGGGAGATCGCCGCTGCTGACGATCGGGCAGGCTGGCCTCCAGGCCCCGATCCGAAGGCCAGCCCTGTGGGCGCTTCTATGGTTGGTTCCCGCGACAGCGGCTTGCTTGGCGTTCGCGAAGATTGCACCGGGTGTGCGCGCCGCCGACGTAGCGTGGCTGGGAGTCGGCGGCCCCGCCCTTGAGGAGATTGTTTATCGCGGGCTCGCACTTGGCGTGCTCATTCGTTGGTGCGGCTGGCCAATCTGGTTGGCGTGCATCTGGCCTGCGGTGTTCTTTGGCGCAGCCCATATCGGCCAGGGTGAAGATTGGGGCAGCGTCGGCGGCATCGTTGCGATCACGGCGGCGGGCGGGCTTCTTTTCGGCTGGCTGTTCGTGAAGTGGCGCTTCAACATTTGGCCACCGCTTCTTCTGCATGTCGGCCTGAATGTGCTTTGGCTTGTTTTCGATCTTGGAGAAAACGCGCTTGGAGGCTGGTTCGGAAACGCCGTGCGCCTCGCCGTCATTGCCGCCGCTACCGCAACGTCGTTCTGGCTTGCGCCTGGTTATGAGCGCGAGAGCGCCCGATAGACGTGCGGGATCGCGCGCGGCCGGCCGCTGCGTGCGAAACTACCGCGCGCGCGAGGAGCGGCGTTTGGTCGGGCCGGGATCGGGCTCGAACATCGGGTTGGCGTCGAACTGGCCGGCGAACGGGGCGTCCTGCAGATAATCCGGCAGCCGCGCCGCAGTGGCTTTGTCGTTCGACACCGCGATGATCTGGCGATCCTTGGCCATCTTGCGCAGCATGTCCGCGTCGATATCGCCGATCAGATCGGAACTCTCGCGCGCCATCAGATGGTTGGCGACGCCGAACAGCTGGAACACGCCGGCATTATTGAAGATGGTGCGCCAATCTTTCGGGTAGAGCCGCTGCAGCTGGCTCAAATCCTGAAAGAACGGCCACACCTGCAGCCCGTAGCCGCGCAGCAGCGTCATCGATTGGCGCAGCGGTCCGAACTCGCCCAATTGCGCGCACTCGTCGAGCAGGAAGAGCGTCGAGCGCTTGGGACGGCGCTTGCGCCCCATGACGGTGAGCATGAGCGCGCCCACCCACAGGCGCAGCAAGGCGCCGTGGCTTTCCAGCTTGTCCGGCGGGATGACGATGTAAATCGTCATCGGATCGCCTTTGCGCACCGCGTCGAGGCTAATCGTGGATTTCGACAGCGAACGCAGAGCTGAATCGGAATTGACCACCTTCAAATAGGATTGCGCGGTCGAGAGAATGCCGGAACGGGTTTGCTCCGTGATCGGCAGGAAGCTCGAAATGTTCTGCTTCGAAAGCCGGTTGAGATCGTCGTGGCCTTCGATCAAAGCGGCCAGATTATAGACCGCATCGTCGCTCATCAGGATTTCGCGCACGCGCCCGAAATGCCGTTCCGACTTGGGCGAGGTCTCCGCGACCGCGGCGATAACCCCGGCCATCAGCGAGCGGCCCCAATTGTCCCAGAACGGCTCCTTGTGGAAGCCGACGTCGCCGGCCAGCAGCGAGGCCAGCATTTCGGCGTCAGCGTCCAGCAGCGCGCCGGGGCGATCGAACAAGTCGAACGGGTTGAGGCTGTCGGTGCGCTTGCCCACCGCGCCGAAAGGATCAAGGAGGCGCACCTCCTGGCCCATTTCCTTGCGGCGGCGGGCGGTGACGTGCCAGGTCTCGCCCTTTGGATCGATGACGATCACCGACCCTTCGAAGCGCAGCAGATTGGGGATAATGACGCCGCGGCCCTTTCCCGCGCCCGTGGGCGCGATGGTCATCAGGTGGCGGTCCTCCCCGTAAAGGATCGGCACCTCCCCCTCGATCGACTCTTCCACGCGCGGGGCGCCGAAGCCGATCGGCTCCCTGCGGCCATCGTCGGATTTCCAGCCCAGCAACAGGTCCATGACCTCGGGGCGCAATCCCTGCCCCGAAGCCTCAGCGGGCTTCTTTCTGGAGCGGGTCGTGCGCGTCCTGGGCATCAGCACCTCCTTCGCGGCCGCTGGGGAGCGCGACCGTGAATCGGTTGTAATCATCAATCACGGCCGGAGCCGCACCAGATTGCGGCGCGGAGCGTCGAAATCGGGCGGACCGGGGACGGACGCGTCCCCGCCCCGTCTGGGGCTACATCACCCTCAAAAAAAATGTCGCGCAACGCCTTGACGCCGCTGGGGGCAAAGTTTCCCAAAAAAGTGACGCGCCGGCTCTGTCCGAACCGGCGTGTCGTTGTTTTTATTCAGTTTATCATGTTTTCAGGGTCATTTGACCCCGTGCATCCCCTTCTGAAGGAAGGGAACCAGCAGCAGCAGGACCCCCGCCGAGACCAGCCCAGCGATGCCGATGGTCTGGAACACGCCCAGATAGGTGTTGAGCGAGACTTCCGGGTTCAGCACTTGGCCCGCAACGGTTTCTGTCGAGGCGAACTGAGCGACGATGCCGCCAGCATATTGCGCCATTGCCGAGGACAGGAACCACACGCCCATCATCAGCCCCACCATCTTTGCTGGCGAGAGCTTGGTGATCATCGAAAGCCCGACGGGCGAGAGGCACAGCTCGCCCACCGAGTGGATGAAGTAGGCGAGCGCCAGCCAGAACAGCGCGACCTTGAACTCCTCATTGTGGAACTGCGCCCCGAACACCAGCGCCAGGAAGCCGATGCCCACAAGCGCCAGCGCGATCACGAACTTGATCGGCACCGAGGGCTCGAGATTGCGTTTCCCAAGCCAGTTCCACATCAGGCTGAACACAGGGGCCAGCAGCACGATGAAGAACGGATTGAAGGCCTGGGCTTGCCCTGCCGGCATTTCATAACTGCCGATCATGCGGTCGGTGTTGCGCTCTGCAAACAGGGTCAGCGAAGAGCCGGCCTGTTCGAACAAGGTCCAGAACACCACCGAGAAGAAGGTCAGCACCACGGCGACGATGAGCTTGCTGCGCTCAATGCCCGGCAGCGAGAGGATCGCCCAAATCGGCAATCCCAGCATCGCCAAGACGTAAACGCCGAACATCACTTTGCCGAGCAGCGGCTGGGCCATGATGTAGCCGATCACGCCCACGCCTTCACCGCCTCCGCCATGGGACGCGGTCTCCATCGCGTTGGTGAGCAGGAACCACACGACCGGAACCGCCAGCAGCGAGCAGATCAGGATGATCAGGTCGCGGTTTGGCGCGTCCGCCGGGCGATTGCCGTATTCCTTCAGGGTGGCGCCGGCGATCTGGAAGCGGATGGCGGCGAACAACATGCCGACGCCCGCGAGCGCGAAGCCCCATGGGTAACCGTAGGTCACCGCGATCCAGGGCGCCAGGATCTGAGAGAAGATCGAGCCCAGGTTGATGCCCATGTAGAAGATGGTGAAACCGGCGTCGCGGCGGCGGTCTGTCTGGGAATAAAGATCGCCGACGATGGTGGAGATATTCGGCTTGAAATAGCCGTTGCCGACGATCACCAGACCAAGCGAAACGAAAAGCAGAATGACCGCCAGCGGATTGCGCTCAGCGTCAAACTCGTAGCCGCCTTGTGGGACGGTGGCCGGCAGCGCACCGCTTGCGCCCTCAAGAGTAATCGAGCTGTCGGCGTTGCCGATGATGCGATGACGCTCGCCGTTATCAATCAGATACTGATTGGACGCTCCGTCTTCGCTCACCATCTCGATCTGGTAACGCTGGCCGTTGATGGTCACGAACGGGTCGGCGCGTTCGCCGCCAGTGAAGGCAAGCATCAAATAGCCTACCGACATCAGCACGGCGCCGAATTTGACCGAGTTCTTGTGACCCAGATAGCGGTCGGCGATGTAGCCGCCGATCAGCGGCGTCAGATACACAAGCGAGGTGAAGGCGCCGTAGAGGCCGTTGGCGACGTTGTCGGCGAACACAAAGTGCTGAACCAGGTAAAGGATCAGCAGCGCCCGCATGCCGTAATAGCCGAAGCGCTCCCACGCTTCGGTCGTGAACAGAAGCGCCAGCGGCCGGGGATGGCCAAACCACGTCTTCTCGCCGCCGCCGCCGGCGGTCTCCGTTGTGCTCATCTCCCCCTACTCCCTTTTTATTGAGTCCCGTGGCCGGAGCCTTGCCTAGAATTTAGATTGAACACAAGCATAGGCGGCAGGGCCGCTTCAAGCGCGCGTCGATGTGCGGAGCTCCGGCGAGAGCACCCACCAGAAGACTTGTCCCGGATTGGAATCGAGCCAGAAGCCCAGCCGCCTGAGGGTCCGCACCGACGCGATATTGCTGCTGTCGCATCCCGCGAGCACGGTCTCCGCACCCGCATCCTCGAACAGCCAGTCGATCACGGCGCCGGCGGCCTCCACCGCGTAGCCCTGGCGGCGCCGGCTGCGCGCCACGCCGTAGCCGATCTCGAATTCAGCCGCCGCGCGCGGCGAAGGCTCGAAGCGCACGTCGCCAATGATGGCCCCTTCGCGCCTGTGAATGGCGATGGCGCGCGTAGCGGCGGGCGCGGGGCCCCAGGAATGAGAGATCGAACGCGCCACCAGGCCCAGGCTGGCCGCGCACCAATCGGAGGGCGCCTCCGCGCCGATAACGTTAGCAAACGCGGCCTGGCCCGATCGCGCGGCGTCGGCGAGTTCGGGCGTCACCGGCTCCAGCCGCAGCCGCGGCGTATAGAGTGGATGGTCAAGCGCGTTCATCACGGCCGCGACCATCGCCCGGCGTCGCGGCGGCGGCAACAGCGCTCGCGCAATTCAGATGAAATCAGGCGGGGTTCGCTTCGGGAGGCGCCTCGGGCGCAGACGCCGCCGATTGCCCGGGGCCTCCGTTCGCCCCAGGCGCGTACGCGCGCACGCGCGTGTCCATCTCAGCCAGGAAGCGTTTGCGCGCGGCCTTGTAGCGCATGCGCTCGGTGATCCGGTCCCAGGTGCGGCACAGCCACCAGAACACCGGATAGGTGAGAAACGCGAACATCACCGCCAGCGATATGGAGCCAAGGCCGCCATCGCCGCCACGCTCGATGTAATTGCTGTAGAACCAGAACACGAGCGCGACCCCGAAGGCCCAAACCGCGGCCTTCGACAATGGGCCGAAGAATGGCTTGCGCCCCAGATAAGCGCGCAGGCCGGATTCGAACGTGTCGCGCTCGCCGCTCGACAAATTGAAGAGGACCATGTTGAACGGCTCCGGCGCGCGCTTGGTTTTCCCGCGCACGACCGCGACCCGCTGCGTTTCGCGCACGCCGAGTTCGGTCTCTTCAAAATCGAACTTCTGCTCCTTGCCATCGGCCTCACGCACAAACAGGCGCATGCGGTTGGTGATGTGGCCGGGCTCGGCCACGGGCCTGCGCCCATCGTGGCTGTCGATGACAACGGTCTCTGACGTCAGCTGCACTTCGATGACATCGCCGGCCGTGATCAGAAGCTTGTTTCCCGCCAAGGTCCCCTCCCCACGCGAGGCGCGATCCAGCGCGCAAGGCGGCGTCCGGTCAAGTGGGGATAGTGGGGATCAAGGGGGGAAGCGCTTGCACGCCGGCGCCCGGCTTGGCAGCAATGCCCCATGCCCGAGCCGCGCCTGTTGATAAATCAAACCTTGCGCGCCGGCGCCGAGATCGCGCTCGACGAGAGCCAAGCGCGCCATGTCGGCACGGTTTTGCGCCTGGACCCGGGGGCGGCGCTGCGGCTGTTCAATTCCCGGGACGGAGAGTGGCGTGCGCGCGTCGCCTCCAAATCGAAGCGCGGCATGAGCGTTCTGGTCGAAACGCAGGTGCGCGCGCCGGCCGGGGCGCCGGACCTCGATCTGCTGTTCGCACCGGTCAAGCGCCACGCCACTGATCTCATCGTGGAGAAAGCGACGGAGCTGGGCGTGCGCCGCATCCGTCCGGTCATCACCCAGCGCACCATTGCAGAGACGGTGCGCCTAGACCGGCTGCACATCATTGCGCGCGAAGCCGCCGAGCAGACCGAACGCTTCGACGCGCCGGAGATTTTCGAGCCTTTGTCGCTGCCGCGCGCGCTCGACGGATGGGATAGCGCGCGCGCTCTGATCTACGCCGACGAGGCGGGCGACGATGAAAACGCCCCTTGGGGCGGCGCGCACGGGCGGGCGCGTCCCATCGCCGAAATCACGCAAACCATGCGCAGCCCGAGCCTGGCTTTGCTGATCGGCCCGGAAGGCGGCTTCACGCCCGAGGAGCGTGCGATGCTGCGCCAGCTCAGCTTCGTCACGCCAGTTTCACTCGGCCCGCGTATCCTGCGCGCCGAAACCGCCGTAATCGCTGCATTGAGCGTGATGCAAAGTCTCTGGGGCGATTGGCGCTCGCCCGCGCCCTCGGCCGGAGAGCCCGGCTAGAGAGGCTTGTCATTGCGCCTCCGGCCCGCCACATCGTGGCCAGCCCGTGTGGGAGGAAGTGCGTGGCCCCAACCAAATCATCAGCGCCCCCGCTCACGGGCTTCGCCGATCTCGTCGCCCACCTGGGGAAAGGCGTGAAGCCCGATCGCTCGACATGGCGCATCGGCACCGAACACGAGAAGTTCGCCTTCTATCGCGACACCCTCGAGCCGGTGCCATATGAGGGCGAGCGGGGCATCGGGGCCCTGCTGAACGGGCTCGCCGAGCGCTACGGCTGGGAGCGCATCAGCGAAGGGGGCAATGTCATCGCGCTGAAGCAGGGCATGGCTTCAATCACGCTTGAGCCGGGCGGGCAGTTCGAACTCTCCGGCGCGCCGCTTGAACACCTGCACCAGACCTGCGCCGAAACCGGCTCGCACCTCTCGCAATTGCGCGATGTCGCCGGCAAGCTTGGCATCGCGTTCCTTGGCCTCGGTTTCTCGCCTTTGTGGTCGCTCGACGAGACGCCTGTCATGCCCAAGGGCCGCTACAAGATCATGCGGAACTACATGGCCAGGGTCGGCCGTCTCGGGCGGCAGATGATGTTCCGTTCCTGCACGGTGCAGACCAATCTCGATTTCGCATCCGAAGCGGACATGGTGAAAAAATTCCGTGTCGCTTTGGCGCTGCAGCCGATCGCCACGGCGCTCTTCGCCAACTCGCCATTCGCGGAGGGCCGCCTCAACGGCTTTCTCTCCTATCGCGGCCATATCTGGACCGACACCGATCCCGACCGCACCGGCATGCTGCCGTTTGTCTTCGAGGACGGCATGGGCTTTGAGCGCTACGCCGCGTATGCGCTCGATGTGCCGATGTATTTTGTCTATCGCGACGGCAAATACATCGACGCGTCCGGCCAGAGCTTTCGGGCGTTCATGAACGGCAAGCTGCCTGCGCTTCCCGGAGAATTGCCCACCGAAAAAGATTGGGAAGATCACCTGACGACGATCTTTCCGGAAGTGCGCTTGAAAACCTACCTCGAAATGCGCGGCGCCGACGCGGGGCCTTGGTCGCGCCTGTGCGCGCTGCCCGCGTTCTGGGCCGGCATTCTCTATTGCGATGCAGCGCTGGAAGCGGCGTGGTCGCTGGTGAAGGCATGGACAGCTGAGGACCGCGAAGCTTTACGCCGCGCCGCGCCGGCCCTGGGGCTGAAAGCGCCGATCCGCGGCGTCACCGCCCAGGACATCGCCCAGGCGGCGCTCGCCATTGCGCGCCAAGGCCTCAAGTCACGCGCATGCGCCGACAGCGCCGGCGCCGACGAAACCCATTTCCTCACCGAGCTGGACGACATCGCCGCCAGCGGCGTGACGCCGGCCGAGCGCCTCATCGAGCGCTACAAGACCGAATGGGGCGGCGATGTGCGCGCAGTGTTCGAGGCCTGCGCCTACTAGCTGATCCCCATACGCCCGGCTCAAACGCGCCTTTGTCGCAAAGGCGCGCGTTTCATCTCAGAGCGCTTGCGTCCGCGCGCCGGCCATCGCTGATGCGGGCGATGGAGGGCGCAATGTATCGTGGTCTAATTCTTGGGGCAGCGCTGGCGTTCGCGCCGCTTGCAGCGCAGGCGCAACAGCTCACCGAGACCGAGCGCGCCGACGTTTCGGCCATCGTGCAAGAGGTCCTGGCCGCGTCGGAGGTGCCCAGCGCCTCGATCGCCATCGTTCGCGGCGGCGAAATCGCATACGCTCAGGCCTACGGGCTTGCTGATGTCGCAGCCAATATTCCGGCCACAACCGAGACCGTCTACGGCATCGGCTCCACCTCCAAGCAGTTCACCGCCGCGGCCATCTTGATGCTCGCGGCGGAAGGGCGCGTGGATATCGACCAGCCTATCGCCTGGTTCGATCCGACGCTGACGCGCGCCAACGACATCACGCTCCGTCACCTGCTCACCCACACCTCCGGTTATCCCGATTACTGGCCCCAGGATTACACGTTCCCCGCAATGGCGCGGCCGATCGAGCGTTCCGCTCTGCTCGACCAATGGGCCCGGGTTCCGCTCGACTTCGAGCCCGGCGCCGAGTTTCGCTACGCGAACACCGGGTACGTAATCGCTGGCATGATGATCGAGCGGCTCTCCCGGCGCCCGCTCCGATCCGTGCTGCAGCGGCGCATCTTCACCCCGCTGCACATGAGCGGCGTGACGGAAATCAACACCAGCCGGCCGCTCAACTCGGTGGGCCATTCTCGCTGGGGCCTGGGGCCGATCATTCCTTCCATGCGCGAAGGCAGCGGCTGGCTCACCGGCGCTGGCCAATTGGCCATGCGGCCCACAGACCTCGCCCTCTGGAACATCAGCCTGATGCGCGGAGGCTTGTTAAGCGCCGAGCAGATCGCAGCGCTGACCACGCCGTCCTCACTCACGCCCGCTTCACCCAATTACGCACTGGGCATGATCTCCACGACAGATCACGGCAAACGCATCTGGTCACACCCTGGCGGCGTGACCGGCTACACCTCGGGCAACACCATCTATCCCGATGAGGATCTCGCCATCACGGTTCTGACCAACGGCGATTATGGCGGCGGCGCCGCGACAATTCTCCCGCGCCTGGCATTCCGCCTTCGCGAACAGCCCGCCGAAATCGCGCGCGTGCGCGACCAGCTCACGGCCTTCCAGGCCGGCCACATCGACCGCTCGCTCTACACCGCCAACGCCAACGGCTTTTACTCCGACGCAGGCGTCGCCGCCGTGGCGCAATCGATGGCCCCGCTCGGGCCCGTGCGCGGCATCGTCCTTCTCGGCAGCGAAATGCGCGGCGGCTTCACGGATGAACTCTACCGCATTGCCTTCGCGCGCCGCAGCGGCACCGCAGCCGTCCGCGTCGATCCGGCCTCCGGCCTGATCGAGGAGTTCAACATCTATTTCGGCCCGCCCTGATCTCAGGCCGCTTCGTCCGCCAGAACGCCGCCGCGCGCCAGCGCATTCAGCCGCGCATAAAATCCGCGCGCCTCGATCAGCTCGGCGTGACGGCCCTGCTCGACGATGCGGCCCTGGTCGAACACCAGGATGCGATCGGCCTCGCGCACGGTTGAAAGCCGGTGGGCGATGATGATCGTCGTCCGGCCCTCTTTGAGCTCGGCCATCGCCGCCTGCACGTCACGCTCGGTTTCCACATCCAAGGATGATGTCGCCTCATCGAGAATAAGGATCGGCGCGTTCGCCAGGAACGCGCGCGCCAGCGCCACGCGCTGGCGTTCGCCTCCGGAGAGCTTGACCCCGCGCTCGCCGACCTCGGTTTCATAGCCGCCAGGCAACTTCTCGATGAAGTCGTGAGCGCGCGCGCGCTTCGCCGCCGCGACGATCTCCTCCATCGCCGCGTCCGGTCTGGCGTAGGCGATGTTCTCACGCAGCGAGCGGTGAAACAGCGCAGGGTCCTGCGGCACCAGCGCAATTGAACGGCGCAGACTCGCCTGCGTCACCGCGCGCACATCCTGGCCATCGATGCGGATGACGCCGCCATCGACATCGTAAAGCCGCTGCACCAGCTTGACGAACGTCGACTTGCCCGAACCTGTCGGGCCGACCAGCGCGACGGTCTCTCCCGGCGCGACATGCAGCGAGAAATCGCTGTAGAGAGGGGCTCCAGCGCCCTTGTAGGCAAACGATACGCGGTCGAAATCGACGCCGCCTGACCCGGGCGCGAACTCTTTCGCGTCCGGCGCATCGACGATGTCGGCCTCTTCCAGCGCATAGGCGACCACATCGGAAATGTCTGCGAAGCCCTTCTGCAGGGTGCGGATGTTCTCGCCAAGCGTGCGCAGATAGCCCGACACCAGGAAGAACGACGTCATCGCGAACGCAGCGTCGCCCGGCGTCGCCCGCCCGCCCATCCATTCGCGCACGACCAGTCCCAGCAGCCCCGCCTGCAGGATCCAAAGCAGCAGGTTCTGCCAGATCCACACGTTGGTGGCCTTGTACCAGAGGCGCAGCGCTTTCGTGCGCCAATCCTCGGCGATGCTGCGGATGCGCGCAGACTCGCGCGCTTCGGCCCCGAAAGACTTCACCGCCGCGTTGGCGCTGACCGAATCCGCAAGCGCTGCGCCAATACGCGTATCGGCGACATTGGTGACGGCGAAATCCTTCTTGAGATAGCTGGTCCATGACCAGACATTGATCGCCACCATCGCCACAATGATAAGCCCGACGAAGAGCCCGATCAGCGGCCAGCGCAGAGCCGTGATCATGGTGATCCCTGACAGCACCACCGTTGCGGGCAGAACATACCAGACGATGGTGTCGGAAATCGTGTCGTAGGCGTTCATGGCCCGGCTCACCCGCCGCACGGTCGCGCCTGCGAAATTGTCGGCGTGCCAGCTCGCGCTGAAGCGCTGCACGTCATCGAAGCCATCGGAGACGATGTCGCGCATATTGCGCGCCGCCAGCGGAATCCAGAATCGGACCGAGGTGTTGCGGAAGAAATAGAACCCGAACGCCACCGCCGAGAACAGCACGAGCGCCGACACGACCCGATCGCGCCCCGCGTCCGGCCCCAGCGACAGCGCCTCCACCATGGCGCCGGAGACGACCGGCAGCGCCAGATCGCAGCTCACGGCGACGAAATAGAGCACCAGGAAGCCCATGAGCAGCCAGGGCCGCGTCAGCCAGCGCCGCAGCACGTAACTCAGGATTTGCCGCGCCGACGCCTTTGGCGGGCGCATGTCGTCGTCGAAATCGTATGTATCGCTCATGGATGGCGCCGATGTCTGCGCGGCCGCCGCGCCGAAGCGGCAAGCCGGGTGTTCTGAAGGAATTGGTGCTGGGGCCGTTGGCCGCAACGCTCGGGGAGCGCGCAAACGCACGCCGCCGCATGATTTTGGATTGCCGCCGCCGCCGCCCGGCGCGTCCTTGCGGATCGCACGGGGGCGCTCGTGTAACGCGCCCGCCCGCTTGCGTAAAGCGCCGACGCCGCGCATTACCCCGGCGAGACGACGCCCGTGACCGATTTGAAGCCCGCCGATGCGCTGAAGCAACATTGGACAGATAGCCTGCCCGGCGCCTGGCGCCCTTATGCGCAGCTTTCGCGCCTCGATCGGCCCGTCGGATGGCAATTGCTGCTGCTGCCCTGCTGGATGGGCGTCGCCGTGGCGCGCACCGGCTACGGCTTCTATTGGAGCGACGCGCTGCTGGCGCTCGCCTTTGCCGCCGGCGCCATCGCCATGCGCGGCGCCGGGTGCACTTACAACGACATCCTCGACCGCGACATCGACGCCAAGGTCGCGCGCACGCGGCTGCGGCCGCTGCCCTCCGGGGCGGTTTCACTCAAACGCGCCTGGCTATGGCTCTTTGCGCAAGCTCTGATCGGCCTCGCCGTTCTTCTGACGCTGCCGCGCCTGGCGCAGATCGTGGCGCTGCTCGCGTTGCCCTTGGTGGCGCTTTACCCGCTGATGAAGCGCATCACCTGGTGGCCGCAGGCGTGGCTGGGAATCGTATTCTCTTGGGGGGCGCTCGTCGGCGGCGCGGCGGTGAGTCCAGGAGACGGCGTTCCGCTGGAAAATTTCGCTCTCTATTGCGGCTGCATCCTGTGGACCATCGGCTACGACACGATCTACGCGCTTCAGGATCGCGAAGATGACGCCCTTGTTGGCGTGCGCTCGACCGCACGTCTGTTCGCGGGTCGGTGGCGGCTCTGGACGAGCGTTTTCTACGCTTTCGCGCTGGCGCTGTGGGCGGCTTCGGGCGCCGCCGCAGGCGCGGGCCTGATCGCGGCCCCCGCGCTCAGCGTCATAGGCGCCGCGCTGATTTGGCCGATGCTGCACAGCGTCGACGATCGACGTCCGGAAACGGCGCTTGCCGCGTTCAAGCGCAACACCCTGATCGGCGCGGCTGTGCTGTTGGCCTTTGCACTCGAGCCCATCTGGCGCACATTGCGCCCGGCGTTGGGGATTTGAGATGGGTGAAGCGGAAAAACACCTGAGCAAAGTGTGCAGGCGTTTCGCCAAGGTCGTGCCAGGGCACGAACCTTACCCTACCAAATTTGAGAAGAGCAAAGACCCCTACCGCGCACTGGTGCGCTCGGTCGTGTATCAACAGCTTTCCGGCAAAGCCGCCGCCACCATCCACGGGCGCGTGCTCGCTCTCTTTCCGGACAAAGATCATCCCGATCCTGAAGACGTGCTCGCGGCCAATCCAGAATTGCTGCGCGGCGCCGGCCTCTCGCGCCAGAAAATCGCCGCCCTTCAGGATGTTTCGCAAAAGCGCATCGATGGGGTCATCCCGCCGGCGCGCGCGCTCGCACGCCTGAGCGATGAAGAGATCATCGAACGATTGACCGCCGCGCGCGGCGTCGGGCGCTGGACAGTTGAGATGTATCTGATGTTCACGCTCGGGCGCCCCGACGTGTTGCCGATTGACGATTTAGGCGTGCGCAAAGGCGCTGAGAAGCTCTATCGCCGCAGCTTCACGCCAAAGGAACTCGGCAAGTACGGAGAGCGTTGGGCGCCCTTCCGCAGCGCCGCTGCGTGGCACCTTTGGCGCGTGGTCGATACGCAAACGCCTGACGCCTCCAAAATCTAGCGTAGCCCATCCGCCGGCATGCCGTAGTCGCGCAACACCTGCGCCACACGCAGGCGATAGCTGCGAAAGATGCGCGCCCGCCCTTGCGCTTGCGCGGCGCGGTGGGCCTCAAGCCGGCGCCATTCGCCAATCGCCGCCTCGTCGCGCCAGAACGATAGCGACAAGATCTTGCTGGCGTCGCTCAAACTCTGAAAGCGCTCGACCGCAATGAACCCATCGACGCCATCGAGCAAAGGCCGTAACGCGCTGGCGAGATCGAAATAGCTTTTCGCGCTCCGCCAGCTCGGCCTCGAAGATCACTGCGATCATTTCGAACACAGCTTCAGAAATGTTCGGTCCTCGCGCACAATGAAGCGTTCGCGCTTGGCGTACGCGTAGTTCTCGCGCCCTTGCGGATCAGCCGCCAAACGGGCGCGATAATCCTCGTAAGCGGCGAGGTTTTCGATGTTGTACACACCGTACGCCAAGGTCGCCGAGCCCTCGTGCGGCGAAAAATAGCCAACAAGACCGGCCCCGCAGCGCGGAATGGCTTCGCCCCAATTTCGCGCATAGCGCTCAAATTCTTCGCGTTTGAACGGATCGATTTCGTAACGAATAAAGCATGTCAGCATGATTTGCCTCCAGCTCCGCCATAGCGGGTTGCGGCGGTTGGATGGTTCGATTACGGTCGAACCATAGATTCATGCGAGAGGGACCCAACATTGCCGCGATCGCCGCCCTTGCCGGCGATCCTGCACGCGCCAACATGCTGACGGCGCTGCTCAACGGCGATGCCTTCACGGCGAGCGAATTGGCGCTCGAAGCCAACGTCACCAAGCAAACCGCAAGCTCGCATCTTGCCAAGCTGGTCGCTGGCGGGCTGGTGGCGGTCGAAGCGCAGGGGCGGCACCGCTACTATCGCCTCGCCGACGCTGACGTCGCGGGCCTGCTTGAAACGCTGATGGGCGTGGCCGCGCGCGCCAAGGCGCTGCGCACCCGCCCAGGCCCCAAGGAGCCCGCGCTGCGCCATGCGCGCGTGTGCTACGATCACCTTGCCGGCGAACTTGGCGTGGGCCTCTTCGACGCCTTCATCAAGAACAAGTGGATGCTGCCGGGGCCGGAAAAGACCTTCACGCTCACGCGGCTCGGACGCGTAAAGGTGTCCACCTTCAACATCGACATCGCCGAACTTGAATCAGGCGCGCGCCCGCTCTGCCGCGCCTGCCTCGATTGGAGCGTGCGCCGGCATCACATCGCCGGCGCCCTCGGCGCGGCCATTCTCGACGAAATCTTCGAACGCGGCTGGGCGCAGCAGAAGCGCAACAGCCGCGTCGTCGAACTTACGCGCATCGGCGAAGCGGGGTTGCGGCGCGTCTTCGCCTTCTCCGAACCGCCGGCTTCGACCTAGCTGCGGCGGACGCCGCAGGTGTTGATGCCGAGCAGCGCATAAGCGGGACAGAAGCCCACGACGCCCGTCAACAGCGGGATGAGGCCAAGATAGGCCCAAGGCGTCTGCGGGCCGATAAAGGCCAGCGAGAGAATGCCGGCGCCGACGATGACGCGCAAAATCCGGTCAACAGCGCCTTCGTTGGTTTTCATAATCCATGCTCCTCGAAATGCCCGGATGCCCGGGCGTCGCGAGGAACATCGCTCCGGATTGCGCCGGCGTCTGTGACGAGATCACCGAGCCGGCTCGGCAAGGCGCGACAGGGCGTCGCGGCGCTGCAGCTCCACCCGCCCGCGAGAGAGCCTCACAAGGCCTTGTCTCGAGAACAGGCCGAGCTGGCGGCTGACCGCCTCGCGCGCGGAGCCGATTTCGGCGGCGAGCGCCTCATGCGTCGCGTGCACCGCCCCGTGCGCATCGGCGAGGCGCAGCAATGCTGAAGCGACGCGCTGCTCGAGGCCGGAGAACGCCAGCGTCTCCACGACCTGCTCAAAATCGGCGAAGCGCCCGGCCACTGAGTTGAGCACTGCGGCCCGGAACTCGTCGCTTGCCTTCATCAGAGCCTGGAAGGCGGCGGGCGGCAGCACAAACGCCTCCACATCCTCCTCCGCCAGCCCTTCGGCCGCATAGGTCTTGTCCTGCACCAAGCAGGAAAATGTTTGCAGGCAGATTTCGCCGGGATGCACGCGGTAGAGCACGATCTCGCGCCCGCCGGGCGATGTCAGTCCCACTTTGATGACGCCACGAGTGAGCGCGATGAAGCCCTGGCAAGGAACGTCGGGGCGGAACAGCACATCGCCGGCGTGCGCGGCGATTTTCTGAGCGCCCGCTCCGGCCGCGATGGCCGCCAAGCTGCTTTCCGTCACGTCGATACTCCTCCTGCGGGCGCGCCGTGCTACAATGATTTATGCCCGCGGTCGCCCGCATTGACCCCAAAGACGTTTTCACGCCGCAAGAATGGGCGCAATTCTCCGCGCGCTCTTCGTGGCTAGGGCTTGCCTGCATTGCCGGCGCCTGGGGCCTCATCTTCGCCGCCGGCGCCATGTTCGTGCTCTGGCCCAATCCGCTCACCTACGTTCTGGCGGTGATGCTGATCGGGGCGCGCCAGCTCGGCCTGGCGATCCTGATGCATGACGCCGCCCACGGCGCGCTCCACAAGGACGCGAAAATCAATGACTGGGCCGGCGAATGGCTGTGCGCGGCCCCCGTTGGGGCGCGGCTGCGCTCCTACCGCGATTACCACCTCAAGCATCACCGTTACACCGAACAGCCGGAAGATCCCGATCTGCCGCTCTCGGCGCCGTTTCCGATCACGCGCGCTTCGCTCTGGCGCAAGATCGCGCGCGACCTCACGGGGCAGACCTTCTTCAAGCAGCGCACCGCGCAATTGTTCGGCAACCGCAAGCCCGGCGAGGTTCTCAACAGCAGCAACGGTCATTTTCTGCTTGTGAACGCCCTGCTGCTGGGGGGGCTCACGCTGGCAGGCTATTGGTGGGCCTATTTCGCGCTGTGGATCGTGCCGATGGCGACATGGCTGCCGCTGGTCACGCGCCTGCGCAACATCGCCGAGCACGCCTGCGTCGACACCAAGGAAGATCCTTTCAGCCACGCGCGCACAACGCTGGCCAACATCTTCGAGCGTCTGTTCATCGCCCCCTACTGGGTGCATTTCCACGCCGAGCATCACGTCTTCATGCATGTGCCCTGTTATCGGCTGGAGGCCATGCACAACCTGCTCATCAAGAAGGGCTACGGCGCGCGCATGCAGATCGCGGCGAGCTACCCGGCGGTCCTGCGCCAGGCAGCGCCGGCTTGATCGCCGACATCGCGGCATTCATCCGGGACAATACGCGCGTCCTGGCGCCGAGCCATGTGCCTGAACTCAAGCTTCACTTGGCCGATGACGCGGTCAGCTTGTGGGAGTTGACAGAGGAACAATTGGGCGAACTCGGCCTGCCGCCGCCGTTCTGGGCGTTCGCCTGGGCAGGCGGGCAGGCGCTGGCGCGCTACCTGCTGGATCATTGAAAGTTGTGCGCGGCGAAGCGTGCTCGACGTTGCATCAGGTTCAGGCTGGTTGCGATTGCAGCATGAAGGCCGGGCGCGCCACCAGCGCGCGTGCGGCATCGATGGGTCGCGGCTCAGGCCGCATCGCGCCGCGCTCAACGGCGTGTGTGTGCAATACCTCGCCGCCGACCCCGTCGGCCAGCCGGCGTCACGAGGACGTCATCTGGTTAGCGATCTCTTCTATGATCGCGACCTGAAACGCTCGCGACGCTCTCGGCAACGCTTAGCAAGAACAGGGCAAGGCTGTGCTGATCGGCGATCCCGGCCGCACCTACCTGCCCCGCGATAAGCTCGAACAAATCGCCGCCTACGATATTCCGGTCACGCGCGCGCTTGAGGATTCAGAGCTGAAGCGCGCGGCCGTGTGGCGGCTGCGCTAAGCTCACTCCATGCCGCAAATGACGCTGCGTTCTTCTTCGGGCGCGCGCGAGCGGGCGTCGTCGCACACAGCGCCCCAGAGGCGGTTGACCTCCTCGCCCACGGCATTGGCGCGCGACTGGATTTCCTCGAGCGTGGGTTGGGCCGAGGCCGGCTCGGAAATCCAGACTGGCTCATAAGCGGGCGCGCACGCGACTTCCGTGAACAGCCCCTTGGCGCATAGCCGCGAGCGCTCAATGTTCAGCTCCCAGACCGTTTCGCGCAGATTGCGGGCGAGTTCGCGCGGGTCGGTGACCTCGCCCTCGCCTGAACCGGGCCGTTCGAATGTGAGGTCGTGGACCTGGCCAAGCATGGCGCCAGCGCGTCCGATTTCGATGTTCAGATTGAAAGGATCGGGCCCGGCCGGCGCCGCCGGCGTCTCGGCTTGCTGCTCCCCGCCCTGTCCGCACGCGGCCAACGCCAGCGCCAATACGATCGCACGCAATTTCATGTGTCCGCCTCCTCGCGCCGGAGACTAGCCGGAGCGGGCCGCGCGGTCGTTGTGTTTTTCGTAAGGATTAGTCGCCGAGCACCGGCTCAAGCGCATTGTACCCGGCGGCGAAATCATAGTCCGCTGCTTCGGCTTTGCGGAACAAGGCTATCGCGGCGGCTGTCAGGCCCGTGCCTGCCGCCGCCGCGAACACCGCCCATGCGACGCCCCAGATGAATCCTGCGTCGTCCAAAACCACCCAACCCTGCCTTCGAGGCATCTTGTTGAGGCAACTATGCACGCACGCGATGAACACGCGGTTTCTGAAAGCAAAACAAAACGTTGAAATGGCTCGGACAGGCCCGGTAGAGATCGCCGGTCAAGGAGTGCGCCCATGCTGCGTCTGGAAATCGCCGCCCTCTATGCGGGCGTGAACATTCTCATCTTGCTGGCGCTGGCAGTGCTAGTGATCGGTGGCCGGCGCCGCCACAAGATCGTGTTGGGCGACGGCGGCAATCAGGATTTCAATCGCGCCGTGCGCGCCCACGCCAACGCCGCCGAATATGTGCCCGCGGGCCTGGTCGGCATCCTGATCCTGGCCTTGATGGAGCCCGCCGCTCCGATCTGGCTGCTCCACGCCTCAGGAATTTCTCTGACGGCCGGCAGAATTTTGCACGGGCTCGGCCTGCACGCCGGCATGCTCAATTTCGGACGCATGTTCGGGATGGTCCTCACCGTCCTCGCCTATGGGCTGATCGGATGCGGGCTCATCTATGCCGGGCTCAGCCAGCAGCTCTGAGTATCATACTACCGCAGGTCGCGAGTTGCCCCGGGCTGACGGAGCGCCCATGTTGCGGCCATGGCTTTTGACGCTGATTCCAACGCTGCGCTCGCGGCTCTGATCGATTACGCCAAACGCGCCGGCGCCGAGGCCGCCGAGGCCTCCTGCGCCGCCAGGGAAGCCATTTCCGCCGAAGTCCGCATGGGCGAGCTTGAGGGCATGGAGCGCGAAGAGGGCCGATCGGTCGCGCTCCGCGCCTTCATTGGTAAGCGGCAGGCCTCGGCATCCTCGACTGACCTTTCAGCCGGCGGGCTCCAGGCGCTGGCGGAGCGCACGGTGGCGATGGCCAAGGCCGCCCCGGAGGACAAGTTCTGCGGCCTGCTGGACGCCCGCTACCACGCAGGCGGCGGCGCGCCCGATCTGGAACAATCCGACGCCGCGCGTCCCACGCCCGAGCAGCTTCTTGAACTGGCCAAGGCGTGCGAGGCCGCATCCCTGGCTGTACCCGGCGTCGCCAATTCCAGCGGCGCCGGCGCTTCCAGCGAGCTCTCCAGCTTCGTCTACGTCACGTCCAATGGCTTCGAAGGCACCGAGAGCGCCACGTCCTACAGCCTCGGCACGCAGCCAGTCGCCGAAAAGGACGACGACATGGAGCGCGACTATGAGTGGCGCACCAAGCGTTTCTTCGCCGACCTGCCCGCGGCTGCCGAGATCGGGCGCATCGCAGGCGAACGCACGGCGCGTCGCCTGGGCGCGCGCAAGCTCGCAAGCCAGAAAGCGGCTGTGATTTTCGAGAACCGGTTGGCCGGCCGCATCCTCTCGCCATTCTTCTCGGCAATTTCCGGCGCCTCGGTGGCGCGCGGCGTCTCGTTCCTGAAAGACAAGCTCGGCAAGCGCGTGTTCGCCGAGGGCTTCCGCATTCACGAGGACCCGTTCGTGAAGCGCGGCATGGGCAGCCGCTGGTTCGACGGCGAAGGCGGAGCGGTGAAGCCCGCGACGCTGATCGATGACGGCGTGCTGACGATGTGGACGCTCAACGCCGCCGCCGCGCGCCAGCTCAACCTGGAGCCCAACGGCCACGCCTCGGCGGGCCACGGCGGCCCGCCCGGCGTCTCCACCTCCAACCTGTTCGTCAAGCCCGGCGCAGAGGACCTGCCCACGATGATGGCCAATGCCGGCAAGGGCCTCTTCGTCACCGACATGTTCTCGCCGTCGCTGAACATGAACACGGGCGATTGGTCGGTGGGCGTGGCCGGCTACTGGTTCGAAGGCGGACAAATCGCCCACCCGGTCAGCGAGGTGACGGTGGCGGGCAATCTCCACGACATCTTCGCGCGTTTGCGCTGCGGCGCCGATCTCGACAATCGCGGATCGCTCGAAGTTCCCAGCCTGATCGTTGATGACCTTGCAATCGGCGGCGTCTGATCTCGAACTCATCGCCAGCGCGGTGCGCGAGGCGGGCGTGCTGGCCCGCGATCTCGCGCGCAAGCGCCTCGACATCAAGTCGAAAGGCGAGGAAGGCCCGGTCACCAATGTCGATCTCGCCGTGGACGCCTTGCTTGCGGAGCGGCTGCGCAGCGCGCGGCCGGACTATGGCTGGCTCTCCGAAGAATCGCCCGACGAACCCGCCGCGCGCATCAACAAGGCGCGCACTTTCATGCTCGATCCGATCGACGGCACCGCCGCGCTGATCTCCAAGAGTCCGCAATGGACGATCAGCATCGGCATCGTCGAGGGCGAGCGCGCCTTCGCTGGCGCCATCTACAATCCCCAGACCGATGAACTTTTTCTCGGCGCTCAGGGCGAAGGCGCGAGCCTGAACGGCAGGCCGATCCACGCCAGCCTCTTCGGCGGCCTCGATGGCGCGCGCATGATCGGCCAGAAGAACCGCTTCGCCGACAAACGCTGGGACAAGCCCTGGCCGAAAATGGAAATCATCGAGCGCCAGTCGATCGCCTACCGGCTTGCGCTGGTCGCCTCTTCGCTCGGCGACGCTGCTGTTCTGTTCGGCTGGAAGCACGATTGGGACATCGCGGCCGGGGCGGCCATCGTCGAAGCCGCGGGGGGCAGGGTCAGCGATCTGTGGGGCGGCCCGCTCGCATTCAACCAGGAAATCCCGCGCACGCCCGGCGTCGCTGCGTCTGGCGCGATCCTCCACCCTTTGCTAATCGAGCGCACGAGCGCCTTCCCCGATCCGCGCGCGAAGGCGCCAGCTGAAAGCCCATGAGCGACCCACGGCAACTCCTTCATCTGGTGATCGGCGGCGAACTGAAGGATCTCGATCGCCCCGAATTCTCGGACCTCACGCAGGTTGATTTCGTCGGCGCCTTTCCGAACTACCGGACCGCCTACGATGCCTGGAAAGGCGCTGCGCAGCGCACCGTCGATAACGCGCGCATGCGCTATTTCATTATCCACGCCCACCGCCTCCTCGATCCGGGAACCGATCCCGAAAACGAGATGTGATGGGCGCTCCGCCGCCTTCATCCACCGATAGTGAGAGGCCGCGTTCGCTGTTTGCGCGGCTTTGGCGCAGCCACATCGCCCGCTATCCGCGCGACATAGCGCTGCTGGTTCCATCGCTTGCGCTCGTTGCCCTGGCCGGCGCGAGCTACGCCTTCGTGCTCAAATACATCACCGACGGCCTTTCGGCCGGCAACGCCAGCGTCATCGTGCTCGCGCCGCTCGCGGTGATCGCGGCAAGCGCGCTCCGCGCGTTCGGCATGTGGGCGCAGGCCGCGCTTTCGCAGGAACTCTCGCTCAAAGTGTTGCGCGACCTGCAGCAGGCGATGTTCGCCAAGTTGATGCGCGCTGATTTCGCACGCCATGCACACGAAACGCCCGGCCAGCTGGTTTCGCGCTTCACCAACGACATCAATGTCGTCAGCGAGACCATGGTGCGCGGCGGCCAGGCGCTGATCCGCGACACCCTCCAACTCCTCGGCGCCATCCTATCCATGCTTTGGTTCGATTGGGTGATGACGCTGGTCGTGCTCGCCGTCTTCGCGCTCGCAGGCCCCGCGCTGTCAGCCATCGGCAAGCGCGCGCGCCGCCAAACCGAAGCCGCGCAGGCCCAGCTTGGCGCGCTCTCGGCGCTGCTCTCTGAATCGTTTGGCGCGGCGCGCTTCGTGAAGACTTTCGGCCTCGAAGCCCATGAAACCAACCGCGCGGGCGCTGCTTTCGAACTGCGGCGCAGGCTGGCCCGCAAGCTCGCGTACAACCGCGCCAGCACGGTGCCGCTCTTGGAAATCGTTGGCGGGCTGGCGCTTGCGGGACTGTTGTGGATCGCGGGCTCACGCATCGGCGCCCAGCAGATGACGCTCGGCGATCTCATCGGCATGATGGGCGCTGTGGGCATCGCCGCGCCATCGGCGCGCGCGCTGGGCCAGTTCAACACCCTGCTCAACGAAGGCGCCGCCGCGCTTGGGCGCATCTTCGGGCTCATCGATGAGCCCGAACTCATCGCCGACAAGCCCGGCGCCAGGCCCCTGCAGATTGGCGAGGGACGCATCGCCTTTGAGAACGTGGCTTTCTCCTACGGCGACGCGCCCGCCCTCTGCGATGTGAGCTTTGCCGTCGGGCGCGGCGAGACCATCGCCCTTGTCGGCCCCTCCGGCGCCGGCAAGTCCACCATCTTCAACCTGTTGCCGCGTCTCTATGATGTGACCGGCGGCGCCGTGCGCATTGATGGCGAGGATGTGCGCGACGTTACTCTCGCCTCGCTGCGCGGCGCCATCTCGCTGGTGGCGCAGGAAGCGGCGCTGTTCAACGACACCATCCGCGCCAACATCGCCCTCGGCCGCGCCGGGGCGACGCACGCGGAGATCGAGCAGGCGGCCCGCAACGCCGCCGCCCATGATTTCATCACCGCATTGCCTAAGGGTTATGACACCATCGCCGGCGAGCGCGGAGGCAATCTCTCCGGCGGCGAGCGCCAGCGCATCGCGCTTGCGCGCGCCTTCCTGCGCGACGCGCCGATCCTGCTGCTCGATGAAGCCACCAGCGCGCTTGACGCCGAGAGCGAGGCGCAAGTGCAGGAGGCTCTGAAACGTCTTTCCAAGGGCCGCACAGTTCTGGTCATCGCGCACCGCCTCGCCACCGTACGGGACGCGGACCGCATTCTGGCGCTCGAAAACGGCCGCATCGCCGAAAGCGGCCGCCATGACGATCTGATCGCCATGGGCGGCCTCTATGCACGTCTCGCGGCGCTGCAGTTTCAGGATTGAGCGCGCGAGAGCGCCGCGAAATGGGAGGAACGCCTATAAGATGGGCGGGCCGGAGCCGCCTTCGGGATAGAACAACGCCCGCACCTTTGCGATGAGCGGATCGCAGCCGTTGTCGCGATTGGACATGACAATCGCGGTGTAGGGTGTGTCGCCATAAAATTCGATATCGACATCAGCGCCGGGAAGGTCGCCCGCGTGCCCCCAGATTCCGCGTCCGCGCCAACGCAGCATGCCAAAGCCATAAATGTTCGCCCCAATTTCCGGATGCACAGACCGCATCTCGTCGAGACTTTGCTGCGATACTAGGCGGCCGGAGCGAAGGGCGGCGGCGAAACGCAGCATGTCCGGCGCGCTGGAATAATAGCCGCCTTGCGCGCCTCCCGCGATGGTCTGCAGCAACGGATTGGCGGTAAATGTTTCAGCGCCGTTGGCGACACCGGACATATAGCCGGTGACGAGAGCGTCGGACGGCCGCGACATTTCATAGCGCGACGTGTTGGCCATGCCGAGCGGCCCGAGCAGATATTGCCGAAGGTAATCCTCGTAGCGCATCCCGGACTGCTCCTCGATGATCTTTCCGAGGATCCAGAAATTTGTGTTGGCGTATTGATAATGTCCCGGTTCGCCATACGGCGGCGGGCCGTCAACGATGCCAGACGTGTGCGATAGCAAGTGGCGAATTTGGATATGCCGCACCAGATCGCCCGTGGCCCTGAGGTCCTCGTCAGTCGCAACGAGAGACGGCGCCGCTTCGGCCAAGGTCATGTCCAACGAAAGCCGCCCCTGTTCGATCATCTGGAAGATGATCGTCGCCGTGAACATTTTCGTGGAAGAAGCCATCTCGAATGCATCGTCGATACGGATCGGATCGCCCGCGTCGTTGCGCCGGCCCACCGCGCGCTGATAAATCGGCACGCCGTCACGCGCGACGATGATGACGCCTGAGAAGAGGTCGCGCGCGACCAGCTGGTCAACGAAATCGTCTAGCCGCGCGACGCGCACACGATCGGGACGGCGCGCAGCGGGATCGGCGTCGGTCCTGTATCCAGGCCTCGCAAACCCTTGCGTGATCTGGCCCGCGCCGCCGTCTTCCACGGTGAGGCGAATGTGATCGATTAGGCCGGTAAGTTCATTTCGATAGAAGGCCGACGCGCGATTGCCGCTCTGCGCGCATACTTCTACGGCGCTCAGGTTGCGATTCAGGCTGGCCCAGCGCAGCAACACCGGCTCCAGTTCGGCGCGCGCCTCGCTTGCCTGCGGCGACCAGTTGCGATCCAAGGCGGCGCTGACGGCGCTGCCCTCGCCCGTCCTCACCGCCGCGACAATGTCTTCAAGGCGCTCCATCGCCGGTGTGCGCGCAGTGTCACAGGTGGATGAGGTCGCAAAAACAGGATCCCGCATCTCCGCGAGGCTTACGCCGGATTGAATAAGGACGAGCGAGGCTATCGCGCCCGCGAGCGCGGCTTTGCGTGATATCATTGGTGCTCCCTAATCTATGGAGTTTGCTCGAGCCCGCCGGTCGGCGCGCCCCTGGATCGCCATCGCCCGGCCTTCGGCCGCCAGCGCACGCCCCTCCGCAGCCATCGCCTGCTCCCGCGCAACCCGCGCGCCGCGCGTGTCGCCAGCCAAAATGGCCGTGCTGGAGCGTTGGAGCGCCTGCGCCGCAGCTTGGCGCTCCGCGCGCGCTTGCTGAAGCTCTCCCGATATTGTTGCGTTATCGGCGGCCGACAGGTGCTCAGCGGCCACGCGCGGCCCTTCGTGCGCCGGCGCAGGAGCAACGTTCAGCGACATCAGCAGTGTGACGCAGCCGAATATGATCCCGGGCGCCGTCCGCGCCTGGGTGGCGGCGGACTTGCCCGAAGCGCCACCCTTCAAAACTGCGCGAACGCGTGCGCTCAGAAGGCTGGCGCCCATGGCGTTGGCAGGCGCCCAGGACTGGCGGCGCGCGCAATTAATGAGCGATTGCGCGTAATCGCGGGCGTCAACGGCCCGGCAAGCCTCCTGGTCGGCCGCCTCCTCGGCCGCAGCCTCATTCATGTGGACCAAAAGCCACAGGAATGGATTGAACCAGCACGCGGCGACCGCAACACGCCCGACAACAAGAAAGAGCCAGTCACGTCTGCGCACATGGGCGAGTTCGTGCTCCAAGACTGCGCGTGCATCTTGGACACGTTGCGCGGTGTCGGCATCGACAAGAATGACGGCGCGCGGCCAGCCCCAGCTTAAAGGCGCTCTAACGTCGGGCGACACTAAAAGGCGCACGGCGCGCGCACCCGCCGCGCTGGCCCCGCGCGGCAAGCGCCACGGCGACGACGTGAGCTCTGAAGCGCGGCGGGTCCAGTGCGCGAGACGGCCAACCCCCAGAGTCAGGCGAAGGACGAGAGTTGCTGAAACCGCGAGATACATGGCGATCAGCACACCAGGCGACGCAATCGCAGCCGCTCCCGCGCTCAAGGCTGGAGCGGCGATGGCGGCAGCGGGGAGCACCGGCAGGCTAGGCAGCAGAGCCAGCAACGGCGCCGCCAAGGTTGCGAGAATGGCGACGCGAATAAAGGCCGCGCGCTCAGAGGCGGGGCGTGAGCGCATCAGCACGGCCACGAGCAACGCGAAGAGGGCGACAAGCAGCGATCTGGCGCCGCACGCGAAAATGAGTGAAGCGCTCATTTGCGGCGCCTCGCCTCGTCCACCGCCTTCTGGAGGGCGTCGAGGTCTTCCGGTTTTGGGTTTCTCGTGACGCCCAACAAGGCTGTCGCGGCGTCTACGCCCGAGCCGCTGAAGAACGTGTCGACGAGATTGCGCAGCGCTTTTTCGCGCATGCGGTTCGGTCGCTCAGCGCTGGAATAGAAATACCGTTGGTCGCGTTCGGTGTGGCGAATGTGCCCCTTGGCTTCAAGCCGCGCAAGCAATGTGCGAACCGCCGAGTAGCTTGGCGCGTCGGATATCTCATCGCGAATCTGCGCCGCCGAGGCTTCGCCCAGCCGGCAAATTATCTCGAATATTTCTCGTTCTCGCCGCGGCAATCGGTCAAGCACAATTCCACCTCATGCTACACAAGTAGCATGCTACAAACGTGGCGTCAATGTTCGTCGCGTCGAGGCGCAAATTCAGGAGGCGTTGCCGCGCCTTTCCCGAGGGCGCTCCCCGCGTCTTCAGACGCATGCGCACGGCGCGCTATTCCCGCCGCAGCACCCAGTCGGTCAGCAGCGTGCCCCACCAGCCGGCGCGGAACGCGCCCCTGAGCGCGGCCTTGTCGTAATCCTCGTCGATCCATTTGAGAAATGGTTTGCCGCTTTCCCTGGTCTCATCGAGATAACGCTGAAAGAAATAATCGATCACGCCGGTCTTGCCGTGCTTCACGTGCAAGTATTTCAATTCCAGCTGCTCCACCGCTTCCTCAATCGGGCGGCCCATCTTCAAGTGCTTGTAAAGAACCGCCATCACGCCGGCGCGGTCCGCGCCGGATTTGCAGTGCATCAGCGCCGGATATTCGATGGTCTCGAAAAGCTGCTGCGCATGATGGATCGCCTCCCGGCTCGGCGGCTCGCGCGAGAACATGCGCGCATCGATCATGGCGAGCCCGTGGGCCTCGCACGCCTCGCGCTCCAGCGCGTAGTAACCGGCGGCTGATTTTCCGCGCAGGTTGAGGATGGTCTTGATCCCCATCCTCGCGTAGCGGGCGATCGCCTTGGGCGAGGGCTGGTTGGCCCGGGCCATCACCCCATCCTCGATCCAATGGAAATTCGAGAACATTTCCCTGAGGAAACCATGGTCGGTCCACACCAGGTCGCGCTCGGCGCGCCGGCGCCCTTCGGCGGTCGACAGATCGAAACTGGGGATTTTCGCCGGTGTGGTCATGCAACAGGTCCATGGTCGCGCCCTGCCTTCTGGCGCAACGGGGGCGCGGGACCGTATAAGGGTGTTGCCCGCGCCTCGGAAGCGGGCGCGTCAGCAGGCCTTATGCGCAGATCCATTCTCGGCAATCCGGTCGTCCAATTCCTGATTGGGCGCGCCATCGGCGGCTTGATGCTGCTGGTGGGGATCACCACGCGCTGGAAACGGATCAACGAGGCCGCCGCCGCGCAATTCTGGAACGGAGAGGGCCGCGTCATCCTGTGCCTCTGGCATGGGCGCTTCGCGCTTACCCACAAATGTTGGCGCGTCGGCCGGGGCAGGCCGGTGGCGAAGATGCTCATTTCTCAATCGCCTGAGGGCGGCATCGTGGCTCACACCTCGCGTGCGGTCGGCGCCGGGGTCATTCGCGGCTCAGCCGCCAAACGCGGCCAGCAGAAAGGCGGCGTCGAAGCGACACGGGAAATGGCCCGCCACCTTGAAGAGGGCGGGGTTGTCGCGATGACGCCTGACGGGCCGCGCGGGCCGCGCATGCGTGCGCGCAAGGGCCCTGTGCAGGTGGCCAAGATTTCCGGCGTCCCGCTGCTGCCCATGATCTGGTCGACGCACAATCGCGTCGTGTTCAAGAAAAGCTGGGATCAATTCATCCTGCCGCTGCCGTTTGGGCGCGGCGCTCTGATCTGGGGCGATCCCATCGCACCGCCCGCGCCTGACGCCAGCGACGCCGAGCTTGAGGCCGTGCGCCTGAAGCTCGAGAACGAACTCAATCGCATCAGCGCCGAAGCCGATCGTCTCGCCGGCGTCGAGGCCATCGAGCCAGCGCCGCTGCGGCAAGAGGCGGCGCGCAACCAGGCGCCGGCGCCGACGTGAGCTTTTCGCCAGTCCTCTTCTTCTATCGCGGCGCCAGCGCCGCGCTGGGCATGCTCGCTGCGCCCTGGCTTGCGCTGCGGACAAGCCGCGGCAAAGAAGACCCTGCCCGCGTGCGCGAACGCTTTGCCCGCTATGCTCAGCAGCGGCCCGGCGGGCGGCTCATGTGGCTGCACGCCGCCAGCGTCGGCGAAAGCGGCGTCGCAACCGCTCTGATCGAAGCGCTGGCTGCGCGCGATCCGGCGCTGTCGTTTCTGCTCAGCACCGGCACGCGCACATCGGCGGAGCTGGTCGCGCGCCGCGCGCTGGCGCGCACCACCCACGTCTACGCGCCAATCGATCGCCCGGACGTCGTGCGCCGTTTCCTCGATCACTGGCGCCCGGATGCAGGCGTCTTCGTCGAAAGCGAACTCTGGCCGAACCTGATCCTGGCGGCGGAGGCGCGCGGCGTCCCGCTGGCGCTGGTCAACGCGCGCATGAGCCCGCGCTCGCTTCGGCGCTGGACGCGCTGGCGCACTGCGGGACGGCGCCTGATCGGGGCGTTTTCCTACGTCTCCGCGGCGGACGCCCGCACCAGGGATGCGCTCACCGCGCTGCGCCCCAGACCCATCGGCGAACCTGGCAATCTGAAGCTCGCCGCGCCCGCGCCGCCAGTTGATCCTGGCGCGCTGAGCGCCTTGGCCGCGGAGATCGGCGCACGCCCACTCTGGCTCGCCGCTTCGACGCACCCCGGCGAAGACGAGATCGTGATCGCCGCGCACGAGCGCCTGCTCATGCAGTTTCCGGCGGCGCTGCTGATCATCGCCCCGCGCCATCCCGAACGCGGCGCGCAAATCGCGGCCCTGGCCGGCGGCGCGCCGCGGCGTTCGGCGCGCGCGGCGATTGGCGCAGCGCCCATCTACATCGCCGACACGCTGGGAGAGATGGGAACGCTGTACAGTCTGGCGCCTATCGCGCTGGTCGCCGGCAGTCTCCTGCCGCATCTGAAGGGGCACAATCCCATCGAGCCGGCCAAGGCGGGCGCAGCGATCATCACCGGCCCGCACGTGGAGAGCTTCCAGGATGTCTTCGCCGCGCTGAAAGCCGCGGGCGCCGCCGCATACGCGGGCACAGCGGAAGAACTCGCGGACGCAGTGGCGCGCCTGTGGCGCGACGAGGCGGCGCGTCAGCAGCAGGCGGACGCCGCGCGCGCTGTCGTCGAACAGAGCAGCGATGCGTTCGGCCGGGTCGTCGCCGCGCTCGCCGCGCTGGCGCCAGCAGCACAGGACAGCGCCCATGCGCCCGCCTGAGTTCTGGAACGCCGAAGCCCGCGGGCGCGACGCAGCGCCGATGGTGCGTGCGCTCCTGACGCCGGTGTCCTGGCTCTACGCCGCCGCCGTTGAGCACAAATTTCGCACCGCCATCTCCCGGCAGGCGCCCGCGCCTGTCGTCTGCATCGGCAACCTGACGGTTGGCGGCGCCGGCAAAACCCCCATCGCGCGCGCCGTTCGCGCCAGGCTTGGCCCGCATGCGCATATGCTGTCGCGCGGTTACGGCGGGCGCACGCCCGGCCCGCTTCGCGTCAGGCCGGAAATGGATGCGCGCGAGGTCGGCGACGAACCGCTCCTGCACGCACAGGACGGCCCTGCCTGGATCGCGCGCGATCGCTTCGCCGGCGCCCTCGCCGCCGCGCAGGCCGGAGCGCGCGTCATCGTCATGGACGATGGTTTCCAAAATCCGGCGCTCGCGAAGGACCTCTCCGTGATCGTCGTCGATCCCGGCTTTGGCGTCGGCAACGGGCAAGTCTTTCCCGCCGGCCCCTTGCGTGAGCGCCTCTCCCGCGGGCTCGCGCGCGCCGACGCCGTCGTGTTGCTGCACAATGCGCAGGCCGTGGCGGCGCCGGCATGGCTGAAGGATTTCGCCCGGCCCATTCTTGATGCGCACATCACGCCTGCGGGAACCCTCCCCAACGGCAAGCTCATCGCGTTCGCCGGCCTCGCGCGCCCGGAAAAGTTTTTCGAGACGCTTGAGCGCCTGGGCGGGGACCTTGCCGAGGCGCTGCCCTTCGGCGACCACCACGCTTATGGCGCCGATGACCTGCGTCTGCTGGAACAACTCGCCGCCGAACGCGGCGCAACGCTGATCACGACCGAGAAAGACGCCGTGCGCCTCGCACCGGATTGGCGCGCCCGCGTCGCTGTGTTGCCGGTCGTTGCGCGATTTTCGGACGAAGCCGCATTGGACGCCTTGCTGGCGCCGATCGTTTCGCGGATGACAGGCGCGCATGGCTAAGCCAAAGCCGCTCAATCTCGCCTTTCGCGCCGAAGCGCTGGCGTGGCGCGCCTATACGGGCGGGCTGACCGCGCTCGGGCTTGAGCGCGCCTCCCGCTGGGGCGGAGCGATCGTGCCCGCGGTCGCGCCGCTTTCGAGCGCCTACAAGACCGCGCTCCGCAACATCCGCATGGCGTTCCCCGGCGAGAGCGACGCCTGGCATCGGGCCGTGCGCAAGGAATCCTTTCGCGAGTTAGGGCGCATGTCCGGCGAATTCCCGCACATGGGCAAGTTCCTTGAGAAGTATCGCAGCGGCGAACTTGTTTTCGAAGGCCGCGAGATCGTTGAAGCCACGCTGGGCAAGGGCGCTGTGTTCATCGGCGGCCACTTCACCAATTGGGAAGTGACCTCGCTCTGCCTTGCGCAGGCCGATCCCACCTGCCACTTCACCTACCGCCCCGCCAACAATCCGATCATCGATCAGGACATCGTCGAAACCCGCGCGGCCTTCGGCCTCGTCCTGCAGGCGGCAAAGGGCAGAACCGGCGGCATGGGATTGCTGCGTTCGCTGAAACGCGGCCGTTCCGTCGCGCTTATGAACGATCAAAAATACAATGCCGGAGTCGCCGCCCCGTTGTTCGGTCACGACTGCATGACAGCCGATGGCCCTACGCGCCTGGCGCTTCAATTCAAGGTTCCGCTGATTCCGATCACCGGCAGACGCATTGAAGGCACGCGCTTCGTGGCGCACGCCTATCCCGCCATTCCGCTCGATTACGACAAGCCCGACGACGAGCAAAGCGTCATCGATGGCGTGCGCCGCATCAACGCATTCATGGAAGCGCGCATCCGCGAGGCGCCTGGCCAATGGTTTTGGGCGCACCGGCGCTGGCCAAAATCGGCCTGGGCCGATGCCGGCGTGCTCTAGCTTCCGCACTTCCCCTCACGGTCTTGTCTGTTACAACCCCGCGGGGAGGATGGATCATGTGGCGTGCGGTATTGGCGACATCATTGCTTGCGGGTTGCGCTTCGACGGCCGGGATTGCTGAGCGGCTGCCCTTTCGCGGCGAGCGCACGCAATCACCGGATACAGCCTTGCAGGCGATCGAGGCCGCGCATGTCGTGTCTTGCCCCGCCGGGCGCGCGCTGCAGGGCGCCTTTCATGAGGCGTTCGGCCCCCAGCATGGCGTGACCTCCACCGATATCGCGCTGACGCCATTGGCGCACGATCCATCGCACGCCCTGCGCCTGCGGCGCATCGAGGTCGAGCCTGGCGGCGTCATCGCCTGGCACGCGCATGATCAGGTGCAAGGCATGGCGCTGCTCGTGAGCGGGCAAATGACCGAGATCCGCAGCAGCTGCATGGATATGATGGTCTATCGCGCCGGCGATGTCGCCATCGAGGACGCGGCCACCATGCACGGCTGGCGCAATGATGGCGAGGCGACAGCGGTCATCCTGGTGTCGCACGTCGTGCAGCGTTGATGAGGCCGATAACGCCGACAGCACTCGGCGTATTCTTTTTGCTGTCCACCGCGCTGACCGCCGCTGTCGCGATATCGCTGGCTGCGCCGGGAGGCGCGCTCGATGCGATGTGGGCGCTCAAGCCGGGCGCCCATGAGCAACTGCTGGATCTGCGCCCGGCCAGCACGCTGGGCTTTGCCGCGCTCTCTCTGGCGATGGCCGCCACCGCTTACGGCGTGGCCCGGCGCAGGGCGTGGGGGTGGCGTTCAGCGCTCGCGATATTCGCGATCAACGGCCTCGGCGATGGCGCCCGCGCAGCCACAGGCGCCTGGGCGGAGGGGCTGCTTGGCGCCGCCATAGCCGCCGCGATCCTCTGGTGGCTGATGCGCCCGCCCGTGCGCGCCCTGTTCAGTCGCTAGCAGCCAGCAACTGCGCACGCGCATCCGCGAGGCCCTGCACGGCGACGCTGGGATCGAGCTGGCGCCCATGCAGACGCATCCGCCAGCACAGGTGCGGGCCCGTCGCGCGCCCGCGCGCGCCGACAGCGCCAATCACTTGCCCCTGCACCACCTCATCGCCCACGGCGACATCAAGGCGGCTCATGTGAAGGTACATCGTGATCAGGCCTTCGCCGTGATCGATGAACACGAGGCCGCCTTCGAAATGCATGTCCGGATTGGCGAGCACGACGACGCCGGAAGCCGGCGCCCTGACCGGCGTGCCCTCGGGCGCCGCAATGTCATAACCGAAGTGCGGATCGCGCGGCTCGCCGTTGAGGATTCGCTGATTGCCCCAGCGGCCCGTCACCGTGCCCTCGACCGGCATGATGAATCCGTCGAGCCACCCTTCAAGCGGCGCCTCGCTGGCGAACGCATCGCGCTTCAGCGCGGCGTCGCGCTGAATGCGCGCAAGCACGGCCGGATCGGTGGGGTTCACTGTCTGCGGCGGCAAGCCGTTGACGCGCTGGATATCGAACTCGCGCGGAGCGATGTCATACGCTTCCGAGACGCTGGCGCCGTTCGCGGCTGCCTCTACGCGCGCACGGGCGCCGTGTTCGCGGCTGAAGCCGATCACAGCCCAGCCTTGTTCATCGGCGCCGCCCATCGCAACGCCGTCAACGCTGACCTGCGCGCCAGGAAGCGTGCGGCACAGCGCGACCCCGCCCTGCGTGAACGCGCCGGCGCACCGCAGCGCCAGCGTCTGGGGCGGCGCAGCAATGGCGGGCGCTTCCGGCTCGGCCGCTGCGGCCGGAGCCTCAACGGTCGCGCTTTCCGGCGCCGCCGGCGCCTCAGCGGCAGCGCAGGCCGCCAGCAGCAGGGCCGCCGCCAGCGCCCTCACTTGGGCTGCTCCGCCAACTGTTTCCAGCGCTGGGTCGCCTCCGCAGGACCGCGATAAGCCTCCTGCAGATCGACGTTCCAATAGCGCAATTCATCGAGGGGGATGCGTTCGCCCGTGACCGCGCAGCGGACGAAAAGTCCCTGGCGCAGAATGGTGATTTCGTTGTCGCCATAATGGACCTGGGCCTCGGGCCCGCCGGGATCGTGCTTGTTCATGCGAGTCTTTTAGCCCGCCCGCCACCTCGAACCAACTCCATGGCCCGCTTTTCACCCGCCTCGCATCCAACCGGGCCCCGGCGCGCATCTGTGTCAGTAATGGGGCAACGCCCTGGCTATGGAGCTGGTTATGGACGCTGAAATCTTCGTTCCGTTCGTGTTCTTTTCGTTTCTGGCGGCGATCATTCTCGTCCCCACCATGGTGCGCGAGCGCACCAAGCGGTCCGCGCACGACCTGATTTCGCAGGCCCTGTCACGTGGCCAGCAGCTCGATGCGTCGCTGGTTTCGCAACTCTCCCAGAACATGCTCGAAGAGGGCGATCGCGCCCGCAAGAGCCTGGGCCACGGCGTCATTCTCCTGGCCCTGGCTGCTGGTTTCGTCGGCGCGGGCTATGTGGCCGGCGGTTGGGACGCTGACGCGCAGCAAGGGATGATGATCCCGGCGGTGATCCTCGGTGCGGTAGGGTTCGCGTTCCTCCTGCTGGCCGTCGTCGATTACATGACCAGGAAGCGCAGCGCCTGAACTTCGCCTGAACTTCGCCGCGCCTGAACTGGGGCCGCGCACTGGCGCGGCCCTTTTCGTGCGCGGGCGCCAAAACACCGCAAATCTGCACGCCTGCCGCCCTGGCAAGCGCTTCGCTCAGGCTCTAGCGTGTCGCGGTAGTGGAGACCCGCGCATGCGATTTGGGGTGATGGCGGCGGCGCTGTTCTTGAGCGCGTGCGCGACGAGCGAGGCTTTGCCGAGCGCCGCACCGGCGGCGGCGGAGACCATCGGCGCCTGGACGGAAATCGCCCCCACGCCGATGCGTCTGGATGGACGCCTCTACACGCCCACATGCTCACACGCGCCCGGCGCCGATCCCGCCTACCGCTTCTGGTTCCATCAGGGCAGCGGCGACGGCCTGGTCATCTTCTTCGATGGCGGCGGCGCCTGCTGGGACGACGTCACCTGCGCGGTGCCGCGCCTTGCCAGCGATGCGCGCGACGATGACGGCTTCTACAAGGCCGAGCTCATTCCTACCGACAATCCCAATCGCTTCAGCGGCATTTTCGATCTCGACAATCCGCGCAACCCGGTGCGCGGCTGGAGCATCGTTTACGTGCCGTATTGCACGGGCGACGTTCACACCGGCGCCAACACGGCGCACTACATCAACCCCGACACTGGCGCGCCCTACACGATCGAGCACCACGGCGCCGACAATTTTCGCGTCATTCTAAGCTGGATGCGTGAGAACCTGCCCCAGCCCACCCGGCTCCTGGTGGCCGGCTCCAGCGCCGGCGCCTATGGCGCATCCACGCACTTTGTCCGCATCCGCGAGGCGTTCCCGCGCGGACAAGCGCTGATGCTGGGCGACGCCGGTCAGGGCGTGGCCACAGCTGCCTTCCTGGAAAAGCGTGACGCCAACTGGCGCTACGCGGCGCCGCGAGGCCTGTTCGCGCGCGGCGAGACGCTTACGCCCGAAAGCGACGTGGTCGCGCGATTGGCGGCGCGCTACCCAGGGGATCGCTTCGCGCAATACACGACCGCCCATGACCTTACCCAATCGGGCTTTTACGCGCTGATGGGCGTCGAAAATGCCTGCGCGGCATGGACTGAGGCGATGACGCGCGACCTTGCGCGCCGGCAGCAGGCCGCGAACTTCCACTCCTACCTCGCAGCCGGCCAATCGCATTCCATTCTGCGCTCGCCGGATTTCTACACCCAGCGCAGCGGCGGCGCGCCATTCGCGGAATGGGTGGCTGCGCTTCTCAGCGGCGGCGGCGAGAACCGCGCCTGCGAAGACTGTCTGCGCCAGGCGCCGCCCTGCCGCTTCTGACGCTTATCGGGCGTACTGGAATTCCGGGCCCGTCAGATCGATAGCGGGAAGCTCGTCCTTCTCGCGCCAATAGTTCTGGGTGTGCTGCCACTCATATTTTGCGCCGCGTTTGGGCAGCAGGTCCATTTTGCGCATGAGATAACCCGGATTGAAATTTTCCGGATCCATCCAGGGCAGGATTTCCATGTCCTTGTCCTCTGTCGGCACAGCAACCTCCACTCGCGCCACGCCGGCCTGCTTCATGTGGTTGAGCAGGCGGCAGACGAAATCGCCCACCAGATCGACGCGCAGCGTCCAGCTGGCGCGGAAGTACCCGAAGATCCAAACCATGTTGGGAACGCCCGTAAACAGCATGCCCCGATAGGTGATGGTCTTGGCGAAATCGACCGCTTCGCCGTCAACGCTGAATGGAATGCCGCCCAGAACGCTCATGTTGAAGCCTGTCGCGGTGATGATCACGTCCGCCCGCAACTCTTCGCCCGATTTGAGCAGGACGCCCGCCTCGGTGAAGCGGTCAATCTCATCGGTGACCATGCTGGCCTTGCCCGAGGCGATGCCCTGGAACAGATCGCCGTCAGGAACGAACGCGATGCGCTGGCGCCAGGGCCGATAGCGCGGCGTGAAGTGGCGCATGTCATAATCGGGCCCGAGAAACGCGCGCACGCCGCCCAGCAATTCGGCCTTGACCGCCTCAGGCTCTTCGACCGAGCGGCGCGTGAACTGATCCTGATCGTAAATGATCTTGCGGCGCGCGATCTCGTGAATCCAGGCCTCATCAATGCCCAGCTGGCGCAGCATCTCGACGAGTTCGTTGATGTTGCGCCCAGGGATGAAATAGGTCGGCGAGCGCTGCAGCACGGTGACGTGCCTGCAGTCGCCGGCGATGGCTGGAACCACCGTCGCGGTGGTCGCGCCGGACCCGATGACGAGCACCTCTTTGCCCTTGAGATCGATGTCCTTTGGCCAGGTCTGGGGATGGACGATCCGGCCCTTGTATTCAGCCATGCCCGGCCAGTCGGGCGTGTATCCCTTGGCGTGCTCATAATAGCCCTGGCACATCCAAAGAAAGTTGCAGGTGAACGTTTGCGTTTCGCCTGCGCCAGCTTCGACCTCCAGCGTCCACAGATTGGCTGCGCGCGAGAACGAAGCCGACTTGATCCGGTGATTGTAGCGGATGTGGCGGGCGAGATCGTTCTCGTCGATCACTTCGCCCATGTAATCGAGGATTTCCTGAGCCGTGGCGATCGGGGCGCCGATCCACGGTTTGAACCGGTAACCGAACGTATGAAGATCGCTGTCGGAGCGAATGCCGGGATAGGTGTGGACCAGCCAGGTGCCGCCATAGCTCTCCAGAGCCTCCAGCACCGCGAAGCTGTGATCGGGGCACTGCGTCGAAAGGTGATAGGCGGCGCCGACGCCGGAAATCCCAGCGCCTACGATCAACACGTCGAAATGCTCACTCACGGGACCCGCTCCTGGCGCGAGCGTGGCGCGCCCTGACGGCTGGACCTTGACTCAGATCAAGCCGCCGGGCGCGCCCGCAACGCTCAGAACACCGCCTCTGGTTCGCCGCCCATCATGCGCGCACGCACGAGCGGGATTGGCGGGCCGCCATAGCTCAGGAACTCGTCGTGGAAGGCGCGCCACCCCTCGCGGCCGCCCCGGCTCGCCGTCCAATCGTCACGCAGGCGGCGGATCAGCAGCTTGCCCATGGTGTAGTTCAGGTAGGCTGGGTCGTAGGCGCCGCGCGCTGCTTGCTGGCGCGAATTGCCCTCATCCTGGTAGCACTGCTCCATGAACATCTGGCGCGATTGCTCCAGCGTCATTTCTCCTGTGTGCATGCCGATCGCCGAAAGGAAGCGGCAGTCGCGGCGGAGGGCGTTGGAGATTTGGCCGATATGCACGGCCGGATCGCCGTCGCCGAGGCCCGCGTCCCACATCATCTCTTCGGTGTAGTGCGCCCAGCCTTCCGCGAAGGCGTAACCCACGAACACCCGCCCAAACTGGTTTGATGAGCGATTGGCGTGAAGGAAATTGAGGAAGTGGCCCGGCCACACCTCGTGAACCGACACGAAGAGCAATTCGTTCTCGCCCGGCACAAAGTCGCGCTGCACTTGCGCGGGCCAGCTCGGATCCGGCGGCGAGATGTTGTACACGGACGGCAGGTTGGTCTCGTAAGGCCCCGGAATGTCGATGTAGGCGAAGTTCTGCCGTGCAAACGGCGGCGATTCCGCGACAAGCGCCTCTTCCGTGCCCGGGATCGTCACCAGATCATGATCCGCGATGAAGGACCGCAGACCCGCAAGTTGCGCGCGCGCGCCTTCAACGGCGCCGCCTTGCGGCTTGTCGGCATTGACGCGCTGCATGCAGACTTGAAGCGTCGCGCCCGGCGCATAGCGCCCGCACGCCTCGCGCAGCGCCTGCTGGTTGCGCTCCAGATCGGCGCGGCCGATGGCTTCCAGCTGGTCGAGGGGCGTGTCCACCATTTCAGTGTCGCGCAGCATTTGCGAGAACAGCGCGCTGCCGAGCGCAAAATTCTGCGTCGCCGCCGGGCGCTGTGTTTCAAGCCAATTGGAAAGATCTGTCATGGCGACCGCCGCCGCGTTGGAGGCTTCGCTCAGCTCGGTCTGCAGCGCCGCATCTTGCACCTCCGCAAACGCGGCCTTGCCGTCGCCCTGATAATATTCAGCGAACCCGCCAAACGACGCCTTGCCGTAATCGATGAACACGAGCGGCAAAGGCGCCCGCAGATTGGCGCGAATTTGTTCCGCCGCGGCCGGAACGGCGCGCAGATAGGTGATGTAAGCGCGCATGCGCACTTCCGGCGCCGCATAGGGGCGCGTTATGTACATCGAGGGACTGAGAGCGCCGGTATAGAAGGCCGGGTTCGTGTGCGGCTGATCCGCCGCTTCAAGCCAGAACAGGTTGTTGCGCGCCACCGACACCAGATAGTCGCGTTCGAACGCCTGCTGCTCGTTCAGTCCGGTGAAAGCTTGCGCACGCTCGATCGAGGATTTCAGGAACGCGATTTGTGCGGCCAACCCCGCTTCGCTCCAATCAGGCAGGCGCCCATCGAATTCGTGGCGTCCCTGATAGGCGCCAAAGTTGGGCGACTGCTCAAAGAAGCCCTCTATGAACTGGTTCTCGAACGCCGCCCAGTCGCCGCCGCGCGGCGCGCAGCTGGACAGAAACAGCACCACGGCCGCAGCCGCGAACATCTTCCGCATGTCAGGTCTCCCACCCGTCGATTGTGCGCGACATTGCCAGCATGGCGGACGTCAATCCAGCCCCTGGCGGTCCACTGGTCGCATTTATCCCAGCTCGATCATCACTTCGTCGGCGGCGACGCTCGCGCCCGGCGCCACATGCACTTTGGCGATCACGCCATCGCGTTCGGCGCGAATAATGTTCTGCATTTTCATGGCTTCGACAACAGCCACGCCCTCGCCGGCCTTCACGTCCTGGCCCGGCTTGGCGTCGATCGAAATCACCAGCCCCGGCATGGGCGAAACGATCAGCTTTGAGGTGTCGGCCTTCTGCTTCTCGGGAATTTTCTTGTAGAGCTCAGCCCCGCGCGGCGTCGCGACGGTCGCCAGCACCGTCACCCCGCGCAGGCGCATTGTATAGCCTTCGGGGGCGGTCTTGATCTTCACGGCAAACGCGGCGCCATCGAAGCGGCCCTCGATGATGCGCGCGCCAGGGCGCGTGCCCGTATCGAAGCGATGCTGCTTGCCGTCGATAATCACATCAGCGCCGGCGTCGTCGAGATCGACACGCGTTGCGTGGTGCGCCTTCCCGATCATCACCACCCAGTCGCGCTGCGCTCCGTTGGCGGGGCTGATGCGTCCGCTGGTGGTCGCAGCGCGCCGCGCCGTGAACGAGCGCGCAACGGCGGCGGCGGCGATGAGAAGTTTTTCCTGCTTGGGCGTCGGCGCTACGCCGTCAAACCCATCGGGAAACTTTTGCTTGATGTAGGCGGTGGTGAAATCGCCCTTGCGGAAATCCTTTTCCTCCATCACCGCGCCCAGGAACGGGATGTTGTCGGCGATGCCTTCGATAAGGAAATTATCGAGCGCGGCGGCCTGCGCATCAATGGCGGCGATGCGGGTCGGCGCGTGCGTGATCAGCTTGGCGATCATCGGATCGTAAAACATCGAGATCTCGTCGCCTTCGCGCACGCCGGTTTCGTTGCGCAGCGTCACCTCGCCCTGGCGGCCCTCCGCAGGCGCCTTGTAGGTGCGCAAGCGGCCAATCGAAGGCAGGAAGTTGCGATAGGGATCTTCCGCATAGATGCGGCTCTCGATCGCCCAGCCCTTGATCTTCAGGTCCTTCTGCTTGACCGCGAGCTTCTCGCCCGCCGCGACGCGGATCATCTGCTCGACCAGATCAAGCCCGGTGATCATTTCAGAAACCGGATGCTCCACCTGCAGGCGGGTGTTCATCTCCAGGAAGTAGAAGCTCTTGTCGGCGCCTGAGGCGACGAACTCCACGGTGCCAGCGCTGTCATAACTGACCGCGCGCGCCAGTGCGCACGCCTGTTCGCCCATGGCCATGCGCGTCTTGTCATCAAGCAGCGGCGAGGGCGCCTCTTCGATCACTTTTTGATTGCGCCGTTGGATCGAGCACTCGCGCTCGAACAGGTGAACGACGTTGCCGTGCTTATCGCCCATCACCTGGATTTCGATGTGCCGCGGCGCGGTGACGAACTTCTCGATAAAGATGCGATCGTCGCCGAAGGCGCCCTTTGCTTCGGCGCGCACCGCAGGAAATCCTTCTTCGACGTCCTTGCGATTGTAGGCGACGCGAATGCCTTTCCCGCCGCCGCCGGCCGAAGCCTTGATCATCACCGGGTAGCCGATCTCTTCGGAAATCTGCACGGCGTGCTTGGCGTCGGCGATCTCGCCGATGAAGCCCGGCACGCACGAGACGCCTGCCGCAGCGGCCGTCTTCTTGCTTTCGATCTTGTCGCCCATGGCGCGAATGGCGCCCGGACTAGGCCCGATGAAGACGATCTTCTCAGCCAGCAGGCGATCGGCGAACTCGGCTTTTTCCGACAGGAACCCGAACCCGGGATGGATCGCCTGCGCGCCGGTCTGCTTGGCCGCGCTTATGATCTTGTCGATGACGAGATAGCTTTCAGCGGCGGGCGGCGGGCCAATGAACACGCTTTCATCGGCCAGCTCGACGGCAAGGCTGTCGCGGTCGGCCTCGGAATAGACCACGACGGTCTTGATGCCCATGCGCCGGGCCGTGCGTATGATGCGGACCGCCACTTCGCCCCGGTTGGCGATCAAAATCTTGTCGAACATGGGGGGCGCTCATAGCCACATTTCACCGTCCCGTCATCTGGCGTCTTCCAGCACGGGCGCCGGCGGCTCGCGCTAATAGTCGAACATCTTCTCGTCGCGCTCGGCGCGGCGCTTGGCCTGAGCGAGGATATGGGCGGCGAGTTCGTCACGCGTGAGCGCGCTGGTGACGCCGCTGGGATCTAGGTTGTGCTCGGCCACCAGGGCCCGCAGCGCGCTCAAATCCTGGTTCGCGAGCGCCTTGCTCAAGCCCTCCTCGCCGGACTTCTTGTAGAGCCCCGCGGGATTGATCGCCCCCGCCGCAGCGCCCTTGCCCGTGGGCGCAGCCTTGGCCGAGGCGCCCTTCTTGGGCGCCGGCGCCGCTTCATCGCGCCCCACATCGTCGAGCACATCTGCCGGCACGTCGCGGCGCGATTCATGGCGCTGCAGCACCGCATCGATGCGGTTGGCGAAATCAGGATTGCGCTTCGCCTCGCGGCGGATTTCGTCAAACAAGCGGTCGAGGGTCTTGTTCAGGCTCATAAGGCCGGCGCCAGCTCCACTTTCGCCTGAAACTCTTCGCCCAGCTTCTTCACCGTGCCAGCCATGGCGCCGTATTTCTGCTCGAACGTGCGCGGCGTCTCCGACCACTCGGCGGCCTTGGCGATATCGACATGCTGAGGAATGCGCACGTCAAACATGGCCTCGCCCAGATTGTCCTTCAGCAATTGCGCCTCTGAACGGTGGAGCGAGAAGCCGTCTTCGTATTTGGTGGCCAGCACCATCAGCTGCGAAGGTCCGCCGCGGCGCTCGTTGATGAGGCGCAGCGCCCGCTTGCGGAAGGTGATCAGGCCCAAGCGCGACACGTAGTCGGGGATCGAGGGCACCAGGATCGCATCGGCGGCGATCAGCGCCGCTTCCGCGAACAGCGAAATGCCGGGCGGGCAATCGATCAGGATGTAATCGTACTCGTTGACGACATTCTTGATGCCGTTGGCGAAGCGTTCGCAAATCCATTTCTGGATCATGTCGATCTGGAAGCCGCGCTTGACGAAGCTCTCGATCATATCGCGCTCGACGATGCGGAATTCCGGCGCCGAAGCGCACAGCGCCACATCCGCCTTGCCCTTCAGATCGCTGACATTCTTCTCGATCAGCTGCTTGAACGGCTTGGGCTTCTGCTGAACGATATAGCTCTCGAAATAGAAATCGAGCGTGCGCTCGGCTTCGCGCAACGCGTTCCATTTCTCCGGCCCCGCCACCATGATCGAGGCGTTGGTCTGGGGATCGAGATCGATGATCAGCACGCGCCGGCGCTGGTGCAGCGCCAATGTTTCGGCGAGCGAAACTGTCGTCGTCGATTTGCCGACGCCGCCCTTCATGTTGATCACGGAAACCAAGCGCGCGGGCATTCTCGCCCCCTTTGTGTCAGTCATTTACGAACCCCGGACGGTCGGCGCGGAGGGTTAGTTTTTGGTGAATCCCGGTCAAGCGGCCCGCGCAGCGGCGTCCACTGCAATCCGAACGTGAAACTCAGTCATGATTCAGCGGCGCGGCGCCAAAGTTTGCCTCGAGGGTGATTGAGACGCCAATCGTCTCGGGAGCGCAAGTATCATGAAGACCACAGTTTTTGCCGCTTTGGCCGCCATCGCAACCTTGGGCGCGGCCCTCCCCGCCGCCGCCCAGAACTTTGACCGCGGCCATGGCGGTTACAACCAGAATGTCCGCGGCGACCGCGGCGGCGATTTCCGGCGCGGGCGCGCGCAGATCACCATACGCAAAGATGGCCGCGTGTTCACCTTCGATCGCGGCGACCGCATGTTCTACCGGCTGACGTCGCGTCCGTTCAATTTTGAGCCGGGCCTGACCTATTCCTACACCGACCGCTGCAATCGCAACGGCTGCATCGCTTTCGTGTTCGCGCCGGGCGCCCGGCGCCCCATCGACCGCGTGTTCGCGCCGCACCTGCAGATGCGCGGCTGGAACTGGCGCCAGGCGCGCGATTTCGACGGCAATTATGGCCGCTTCGGCCGCTATGACCGCGACGAGCGCGGCTGGAACAACGAAGACGACCGCTCGTTCCGCGAAGGACGCGAAGGAACGCGCGACCCCCGCTTCGGCGGTGTGCGCGACCGCGGCGAACTCGAAGGCGGACCCACCCGCCGGCGCTGATCTACGCCAGACCTGACGGCGCGAGGCGTCCGCTTCCAAGCGGGCGCCTCGTTGCTATGGGCGCTCCGCGCCCTGAGCCTGTCGAAGGGTGAAGCAAGCGCGCCAGCCTTCGACTTCGCTCAGGCCTCCAGCGAATTCGTGCTCACGCCGGCGCTTCGTTGTCGTGCGCGATCGGCTCGCCCATCAGCACCAATTCCTCAGCGCCTGTGGGATGGACGGCGCAGGTGGCGTCCCACTGCGCTTTGGTGAGCCGGGCTTTCACGGCGATCGCGGCGAGCTGGATCATCTCCGGCGCATCGACGCCGGCGATGTGCACGCCCAGCACGCGATCATCGGCGGCGTCTACGATAAGCTTCATCAGCACGCGCTGTTCGTTGCCGGCCAGGATGTGCTTCATCGGCCGGAAGACTGAGCGGAAGATCTTCAGCTTGCAGCCTTTGGCGCGCGCCTCCTCCTCGGTCAGGCCCACCGCGCCGATGGGCGGGCGCGAGAACACCGCGCTCGCCACGTCCTCATGATCGCAGGGCGTGGGATTGTTCTTGAATTCGGTTTCCACGAACGCCACCGCCTCGCGGATAGCGATCGGCGTCAGATTGATGCGGTCGGTCACATCGCCAACCGCCCAGATCGAGGCCACGTTCGAGTGCGAATATTGATCCACGACCACCGCGCCGCGCGCGTTCAGCTTCACGCCGGCGGCCTCCAGCCCAAGCCCGTGCGTGTTCGGCGTGCGCCCCACCGCCCACATCACCTGATCGGCCTCAAGCCGCATCGAGTTCGAGAACGTGACCAGCTTGCGGTTTTCGCTCAGATGATCGAGCCGCTCGATCACCGAGCCGCAGATCACGTTCACGCCGCTGCGCTCAAGATCAGCCTGAACATGGGCGCGCGCATCGTGATCAAAGCCGCGCAGGATGCGCTCGCCGCGATAGACAATCGTGGTATCGACGCCGAGACCGGAAAAGATGGTCGCGAACTCCACCGCAATATAGCCCCCGCCGGCGATGACGACGCGCGCGGGCAGATCGTCGAGCAGGAATGCGTCCGTCGAGGTGATGCCAAGTTCCTGGCCCGGCGTAGTCTCGGGGCGATAGGTGTGTCCCCCGGTTGCAACCAGGATGCGCTTGCCTTCAAGATAGCGCCCTTCGCGCGTGAGCCGCACCGTGTTGGGATCGGTGATCACGGCGCGATCCTCGAAAATATCGACGCCGGCCGCGTTCAGATTGGCGGTGTAAATGTCCGAAAGCCGGTTGACCTCGCTCTGCACCGCGTCGCGCAATTTCGGCCAATCGAAGCGCGCCCAGTCGACGGTCCAGCCGAATCCCTTGGCGTCGCGAAACGCCTGCGAATATTCCGAGGCGTAGACGAGCAACTTCTTCGGCACGCAGCCGCGCAACACGCATGTGCCGCCGACCTGAATTTGTTCGACGATGGCGACCCTGGCGCCGGTCTTGGCCGCCAGCCGCGCTGCGCGCACGCCGCCCGAACCCGCGCCGATGACGATGAGATCGTAATCTTGATGGGGCATGGGTCCTCCCAGCGCTAGCTAGTGCGCGACCTTCATATAGGCAGGCAGCCAGCCTTCGTGGGCCGCGCGCAGATCTTCCAACGAAATCCGCTCGCGCGCGGCGCTGGCGCCCAGAAAGCTGATCTCGCGTCCGCCAGCTTCGCCGACAACGAGGAACTCGACGCCGGCGGCGCGGGCGCGCTGCTCCAACGCCTCGCTCTTGTTGGCGGCGATCGCGATTAGGTAGCGGGCCTGATCTTCGCCATAGAGGAAGGCCGCATCGCTGAGATCGCCTTGATAACCGAGGCTCACGCCGACATCCGAGCTCAGCGCCATCTCGGCCGCCGCGACCGCAAGCCCGCCATCGCTCAAATCATGCGCGGCGCGCACGAGCCCATCGCCAATCAGGCCGCGAACAAAATCGCCGTTCTTTTTCTCGAGCGCCAGATCGACAGGAGGCGCGGCCCCGCCAAGCCCGAACAGGTCGCGCGCATAGACGCTTTGCCCAAGATGGCCGCCGCCCGCGCCGATCAGCACCAGCACATCGCCCGGCTGCAACGCGTCGGCACCAGCGCGCCGCTCGAGATTGGCGATCATGCCGACGCCGCCAATCGTTGGCGTGGGCAAAATCGCCTGCCCGTTGGTTTCGTTGTAGAGGCTGACATTGCCGCTGATGACGGGAAACGCCAGTTCGCGGCAAGCCTCGGCCATGCCCTCGATCGCATAGACGATCTGGCCCATGATTTCCGGACGCTGCGGATTGCCGAAATTGAGATTGTCGGTCACCGCCAGCGGCTTGGCGCCAACCGCGCTCAGATTACGCCACGCTTCCGCGACCGCCTGCTTGCCGCCTTCATAAGCGTCGGCCTCCACGTAGCGCGGCGTGACATCGCATGTCATCGCCAGCGCGCGCGGCGAGCCATAGAGGCGCACAATGGCCGCATCGCTTCCGCTGTCGGCGAGCGTGTCGCCCATCACGTGGCGATCATACTGCTCCCAGATCCAGCGCTTCGACGCTTGATCGGGCGAAGCCAACAGCTTCGAGAGCGAAGCGGCAAAGCCTGGATATTCCTCGTCCAGCCGCTTGCGCTCGCCATCGGTCAGCGGGATCGCTTTCAGCGGCGCGACGTACGGGCGCTCGTACTTCGGCGCTTCATCCGCCAGCGGGCCCAGCGGAATGTCGCAGACGATCTGGCCATGCCAGCGCAGCGTCAGATTGCCGGTGTCGGTCGTGGTGCCGATGACGGCCGCGTCCAGCCCCCATTTCTCGAAAATCGCCTGCGCCTGCGCTTCGCGCCCTGGCTTCAGCACCATGAGCATGCGCTCCTGGCTCTCGCTGAGCATGAACTCATAGGGCGTCATGCCCTCTTCGCGCGCGGGCGTCTTATCGAGATCGAGTTCGATCCCGGCTTCGCCCTTGGACGCCATCTCTACCGACGATGAGGTCAGGCCCGCCGCGCCCATGTCCTGAATGCCGATGATTGCGTCTGTCGCCATCAGTTCGAGGCACGCCTCGATCAAGAGTTTCTCCAGGAACGGATCGCCGACCTGCACTGTCGGGCGCAGACCATCCTCGCCGTCGACGAATTCGGCGCTCGCCATGGTGGCGCCGTGAATGCCGTCGCGCCCGGTCTTGGCGCCGACATACACAACTGGATTGTTCGCACCCTTCGCCGCCGCGGTGAAGATCTTGTCGCGCGGAGCGATGCCGAGGCAAAACACGTTGACCAGGATGTTGCCATTGTAGCGGGCGTCGAAATTGGTTTCTCCGCCGACTGTCGGCACGCCGACGCAATTGCCGTAGAAGCTGATGCCCGACACCACGCCATCGACCAGCTTGCGCGTCTTGGGATGCTCGGGCGCGCCGAAGCGCAGCGCGTTCATGATCGCCACCGGGCGCGCGCCCATGGTGAAGACGTCGCGCAAAATGCCGCCCACGCCCGTCGCCGCGCCCTGGAACGGCTCGATGAAGCTCGGATGGTTATGGCTTTCCATCTTGAAGATGGCGGCCAGCCCCTCGCCGATATCGATCGCGCCCGCGTTTTCGCCCGGCCCATAGATCACGTGCGGCGCTTTGGTGGGGAACTTGGCCAAATGCACGCGGCTCGACTTGTAGGAGCAGTGTTCGCTCCACATCACCGAGAACACGCCCAGCTCGGTCACGTTCGGCGTGCGGCCGAGTTTCTCGACCACAAGGTCGTATTCGTCACGGGAGAGGCCGAATTCTTCGGCGAGCGCGAGGGTTCCTGGCGCGAGCGGATCAAGAGACATGGGCGGGGGATAGCGTGCGCCGCGGCAAGGGGCAATTGGCGCGCCCGCCGCGGCTGACGGCCAGAGATCGCCGCCCCGGGAAACTCGACAAGCCGCCGCCCCGGCTTTACCTCCTGTCCCAAGCCAGGAGAGGCCGATGCGCGAAATTCCTTATTCTGATGTCCCGAGCCTGGTCGGCGCCGAAGTCGGCGTCTCCGACTGGCTGGAAATCACCCAGGACCGGGTTAATCGTTTCGCCGACGCCACGGGCGATCACCAATGGATCCATGTCGATATCGAACGCGCCACCAAGGAGCTCGGCGGGCCCATCGCCCACGGCTACCTGGTGCTGTCGCTGATCCCGTTCCTGGCCAAGAACATTGTCGGTTACACGGGCGTCAGCCGCGGCATCAATTACGGCTCCAACAAGGTGCGCTTCACCAACACCGTGCCTGTCGGCGCGCGCGTGCGCCTGCGCATGCACATGCTCTCATGCGAGCCGCGCGGCGGGGGCTATCAGATCGTCAATCAGTTCACGATCCAGATCGAGAACCAGGAGCGGCCAGCGTGCGTGGCTGAGGTCGTGTCGCTCGTCTATCCTGCCTGATGCTCACCTTCGTCGAGGCGATCTCGCTGGCGGGCGATCGCGGCAAGCAGAATGACGACGCCTGCGGGTTCGCAGGCGCGCGCGCCTGGGTGCTTGATGGCGCGACCGATCTGGACGACGCGCCGCTGACCGGCGCCGCCTCGGACGCAAGCTGGATCGCCCATTTCGGCAACGCCTATCTGCACGCGGCCAGCGGCGATCTGCGCAGCCAGGTCAGCGCCGCCAGCGCCGCCGCCGGGCAGGCTTTCGCGGCGCTTACCGCAGGAAAGCCCATTGAGCGCTGGCAGTCGCCGATTTCGTCCCTGCTGATCGCGGAAGAATGCGAAGGCGGCGTGCACGGCCTCGATCTCGGCGACAGCCGCGTCTTCGCGCGTGATGCGAACGGCGTGGTTCACATCGCCGGCGGGCCCGACGATGCCGCCGACGACGAAACCGCCCTCGCCGCGAAACAGACCGATGCGCACAAACCGCTGCTGGCGCGCACGGAAACCATCGCCATGCTGCGCCGCAGCCGCGCGGGGCTCAATCAACCGGGCGCACGCTGGACGTTCGGCGTCAATCCGGCCTGCGCCGATCATGCGCAGGCGTGGCGCTTTGAACTGGCGCGCCCCGCGCACATTCTGCTGATGACAGACGGCTTCTCGGCGCTGACCGATCGTTACCGCGCCTATGATGCGGGCGGGCTGGTAGCCGCCGCGCTCGCAAGCGGCCTGCAGGAGTTGGGGCGCGAAGTTCGCGCCATCGAAAACGCCGACGCCGGCGCCCACAAACATCCGCGCTTCAAGAAAAGCGACGACGCCACTGCGCTCTTGATGCGCCTCACCTGACCGGAACCGCCAGAATGACAGACGCGCCCTCGCCGCCCGCCGCACGCCGCGAGCCAAAAACCATCACTCAGTTGGGCCGCACGCGCACGGACGACTACGCCTGGATGAAGGACGAAAACTGGCAAGCGGTGATGCGCGATCCCTCGCTGCTGGCTGCTGACATCCGCGCCCATCTTGAAGCGGAGAACGCCTATCGCGAAGCGGTCATGGCGCCGGCCGGCGCGCTCGCCGAGCGCATCTATCAGGAGATGCGCGGGCGCGTGAAAGAGGATGACTCATCGGTGCCCTCGCCTGATGGCCCATGGGACTATTATCGCCGCTTCGAGACCGGCGCGCAGCACCCCGTCTATGCCCGCCGCCCGCGCGGCCAGGAGAGCCCCGAGCAGGTGCTCATCGACGTCGATGCGCTGGCGCGCGGCAAGGCGTTTTACAAGGTCGTCGCCGCCGAGCATTCGCCCGATCACGCCCTGCTCGCTTACGCCGTCGATGAGCAGGGTTCGGAAATCTACACGGTCTATGTGAAAGATCTCGCGAGCGGCGAAACGCTTTCCGGCCCTGTCAGCAACTGCACGGGCGATTTTTGCTGGTCGCCGGATTCGCGCTTCCTGTTCTGGACTTATCGCGATGACAACGGGCGCCCAGCGAAGGTGTATCGCTGCCCCGCGCGCGGCGGCGCCGATACGCTGGTCTATGACGAACCCGACGACGGTTTCTTCCTCAGCGTCGGCGTCACCGAGAGCCGTGCGTTCATCTACATCCACGCGGGCCACCACGCCTCCTCGGAGACGCATCTCATTCCGGCCGAAACCCCGGACGCCGCCCCTGTCGTGTTTCATCCGCGCGAAGAGGACATGCTCTACACGCCCACCCATTGGGACGGGCGCTGGCACATCCTGACCAACGCTGACGGCGCCGTCGATTTCAAGGTGATGACCTGCGAGACGGGCGCAACCGGGCGCGCGCACTGGCGCGAGCTCCTTCCCCACCAGGAAGGGCGCTATCTCATGGAGCTCAGCGCGACCAAGGATTACCTTGTCCGCACCGAGCGCGCGAACGCGCTGCCGCGCATCGTCATCCGCCATCGCGACGGCGGCGAACACGCGATCGAGATGGCCGAGGAGGCCTACAACATCGAGATTGCCGGCGGCTACGAATATGACACGCCGATCCAGCGTTACATCTACAATTCGCCGACGACGCCGCCCAGATGGTTCGACTACGACATGGGCGCGCGCACGCAGACGCTGCGCAAAGCCCAGGAAGTTCCTTCCGGCCACAACCCCGCCGACTATGTGGCGCAGCGCCTGTTCGCGGCAGCGCCCGACGGCAAGCGCGTTCCGATCACGGTGCTCATGAAGCGCGGCGCCGTTCTCGACGGCTCGGCGCCGCTCTTCCTTTACGGCTACGGCGCTTACGGCATCTCGATGGACGCCGATTTCTCAATCCGCTGCCTGAGCCTGGTCGATCGCGGATGGATCTACGCCATCGCGCATGTGCGCGGCGGCTCCGAAATGGGCTTCGGCTGGTTTCAGGATGGGCGCCGCTTCGCCAAGAAGCACTCGTTCAGCGACTTCATCGCCTGCGCTGAAGAACTCATCGCGCGCGGCTACGGGCGGGCGGGAAACATCGTCTGCGAAGGCCGCTCCGCGGGCGGGCTGCTGATGGGCGCGATCACCAATATGCGCCCCGAACTTTGGGCGGGCGTCATCGGCGGCGTCGCCTTCGTCGATGTGCTCAACACGATGAGCGACGTCTCCCTGCCGCTGACGCCGCCGGAATGGCCCGAATGGGGCAATCCGCTGGAAAGCGAAGAGGCCTACGATTACATCGCCTCCTATTGCCCCTACGCCAATGTCGCCGCCAAGCCCTATCCCGCCGTGTTGGCGACGGGCGGGCTCACCGATCCGCGCGTGACCTATTGGGAGCCGGCCAAATGGGCCGCCAAGCTGCGCGCTCATTCCACCAGCGGCCGCCCGATCCTGCTCAAGATGAACATGGAGGCCGGCCACGCCGGCGCTGCGGGGCGCTTCGAGTTCCTGCGCGAAATCGCGCACGACTACGCCTTCGCCATCAAAGCCATCGGTGATGAGGAAGCGGGCGGGCCGTTCTAGGCGTGCTGGGCCGCGCGCCGCGCGCGCGTGGCCACGGGCGCCAGCGCCCCGCCCAGCGAGATCGCCATCTGCGGCACCAACCCCGCCAGCGGGTGGTGCATGTGCGGCAAGGACCAATTGGCGCCGAAGCGCTCGATGTTGAGCTTTACGCTCTTGGCGGGCGCGGCTGCACGCACCAGATCGGGCAGGAACGGCAGGCTGGAACCGCCCCCGGCCAGCAGGATCGAGACCGCCTTCACGTTCGAGTCCTTTGCGCGTGCAAGCACCGGCTTCAGGCTGACCGCGATCGCCGCCGTCAGCGCCGCCGAATACGCTTTGAACGATGCGTCCTCCATGACCGCCTGGCGCTGCAACGTCAGACGCTTGCGCTCATGCGTGAACACCGCCTTCGCGCCGCTGAATAGTTCGCGCTTCAAATCGGTCGAGGCCAGGCGCAATCCCCGCCACAAGCTTTCGCGCGCCGCAAGTTCGCTCAGCCGGCTGGCGCGCATGAAGCCCTCGATCACGATGTGATCGATCTCGTCTCCGGCCAGCACGCTGCATTGACGCGTGCCTTCTATTTCACGCAGCGCCGTAGCGGCTGCGTCCCACTCGAAGCCCACGATGTCCGTCGTGCCCGCGCCCATATCGACAACGAACACGAAACGGGCCGGCGGGCGCGCGAAATAAGCGTAGGCGGACGCGGCGGAATCGCCTTCGAAAACGACGCCTTCAAAAACGCCTGCGCCCGCTTCGGCCTTCTCCGCCTCGCGCACCTGCGCAAGCGCAAGCTCAAGCGGAACGCCCTCACGCTGCAATGGAAACGCGCCCAGCCCTTTCGACACCAGCGCCGCCTCCTCCACCAGCCGCCCGACGATCTCCCCGGCTTCGCTGTAGGCGGGCCAGTGCGGACTGGTGAGACGGCGCGGCGCATCGGCCAGCGCGCGCGGCAGCTGCGATTCCGATGCAATGGCGGTGCGGATCAGCTGATCGACGTAAGCAAGGTAAAGCACCAGCGCGTCGCGATAACGCAGCGTATTGCTTGGATCGATGGCGCGGCTCGGCTTCATTTCGAGCGTCGGCGCAACTTCGCGCGCCGAGAGCACCATCTTGAACGACAGGATGGGACTGCGCTGGCCAGCCACGCCCGCGCGCGCCTGCTCCAAGGCCGCCGGCCCGAAATAGATGCGGCCTTCATCGACATACATCGCCGACGGGGTCATGAGCGCGTGGCCCGCGCCGGCCGCCGCCCCGATCGGCAGCGGCGCGACCCGTCCCAGATCGGGCGAGGCCTCGCCCAGAAAGGCGCTCGCCTTTGTGAGCGCGGTGCCTAGGTCAATACAAACGCGCGCGGGGGCGCTGTTCGCATTGGCGCCGTCCGGCGGCATGTTCGCGTCCCCCAAACTGCCAGGGCGAAATTCATCGCGCCGCCCCAGGGACGGCCGATTGTGGATAACATGCAACAATTCCAGGGGTTGTCCAAGCCTCTTCGGCGCCTGGCGAGCCCTCGAGGGGACGCTTACGCGCCGCGAATGCCGAACCAGCGCGCCCGGTGGTAGTCGTTGAGATTGTCGTCGTAGCCGGTCAAATCGGGGTGCACGAGATTGAGCGAGTTGATGAACACGCTCATGCAGAACACCGCGTCGTCGAGCGCGATCTGCTCGGCCTGCACCATCAGCTGGGCGCGCGCCTCCGCATCCGCCTCGAAATCGGAGGCCTGAACGAGGCGGTCATACTCAGGATTGGAATAGCCCGGATAATTCTGCGGACCCGTGCGCGTTTCCAGCAGATAGAGGTAATTCTTTGCGTCGTTGAAATCGGCGATCCAGCCCCCGTCCCCGATCTCGAAATTCTTGGCCCGAAGATTGGCGTAGTGCACCTGCGTTTCAACGCCGCGCAGCTCCACCGTCACCCAAGGCGCGATCGAGCGCCAATCGTTTTGCGCAACGACCGCAACCCGCGGATTGTCGCTGGTGTTGCGATGGGAGAACTCAAAGCGCAGCGGATTGTTGGGCCCGTAGCCGGCGTCGCGCAGCAACCGCTCCGCCTGCACGCGCCGCTGCTCTATGGATTGATCGGCCCAGCGATAGCGCGCCGTGGCAGGGTAGTTGGCGATGCCTGGGGGCACGAACTTGTAAGCGGGCCTTTCACCGGTCCGATAGATTTGCGAGGCGACGAAGTCGCGGTCGTAGGCCATCGTCAACGCCTGCCGCACGCGCGCGTCGTTGAAGGGAGGGCGCGTGACGTTGAACGAAAAATAATTGCAGGTGAGATAGGGGGCCACGCGCACGAAGCCTGGCAGATCCCGGCTCAGCTGCTCGACTTGATTGGAAGGAAAGCGCGTCGACCATCCAGCCTCGCCGCTCAGCACCTTGCGCGCTGCGGCGTTCACATCGGTGGACGGATAGAAATAGAGGCTCTGCAGCGCAACATTCTCTGCGTCGAAGAAGGCCGGGTTGCGCTCCAGGTGAACGATGTAGTTGGACCACCACTTGATCAGCTTGAACGGCCCGTTGACGACAATGTGCGCGGGGTTGACCCAATCGTCTCCGTAGCGCTCGACAATGTGCTTCGGCACTGGATAGGCCGTGTAATGCATCAGCATTTCCGGCAAATACGGCGCGGGGTGCTCCAGCTCGATCTCAAGAGTCAGATCGTCGATCGCGCGCACGCCGACATTCTCAGGCGACATCGCGCCGCTATTGACCGCCTCGGCATTCTTGATCGGATAGAGAATGGCGGCGTATTCGCCGAGATTCTCGGGATTGAGAATGCGCTTGAACGCGAACTCAAAATCATGCGCGTCGCAAGCTTCGCCGTCAGACCAGGCCGCCCTGCGCAGATAGAACGTCCAGGTGCGGCCATCAGCGCTGGTTTCCCAGCGTTCGGCCATGCCCGGAACCGGCTCCGCTTTCGTGTTCTCGGTCGCCAACCCCACGAACATGTTGCCGAGGATGTTGTTCTCCCATTGCCCGGACGCCTTATGCGGATCGAGCGAAAGCGGCTCGCCCTGATTGCAGATGTCGAGCGACTTGCGCGCCTTATCGAGGCCGATGACATGGGCGTTGGCGCAGGCGCCAAGTGAAGCGGCCGCCGTCAGCCCGCCGCCGCCGGCCAGAAGCGCCCTTCTGCTTGTCCAGATCGCCGCCATCTCTGCAATCTCCGTTCGACTCTAGCGCTCTTTTGGATCAAGCGCGTCGCGCAGCCCGTCACCGAGAAAATTGAGCGCCAGAAGCGTGATCAGCATGGTCACGGCTGGCGCGATCAGCATCCAGGGCGCGTTGATCATTTGATTGGCGCCATCGGAAATGAGCCGCCCCAGCGAGGTCAGCGGCTCCTGCACGCCGAGCCCGATGAAGGAAAGAAAGCTCTCCGCCAGAATAATGACCGGTATGTTCAGCGTCGCGAACACCACCACTGGCCCCAGCACGTTCGGCACGATGTGGCGGAACACGATTTCAAGCGGGCGGGCGCCGGCCGCGCGCGCCGCCTCGACGAACTCCTTGTGCCTGAGGGCGATGGTCTGCCCGCGCACGATGCGCGACATCGTCAGCCATTCGACGGCCCCAATCGCCATGAAGATCAGCATCAGATTGGCCAGCGGGCTGTCGGTCTGCACCACCGTCATCAGCACGATCACGAAGAAGATGAACGGGATCGAATACAGCACATCGACGAAGCGCATCATGGCGTCGTCGAGCCAGCCGCCGACAAAACCTGCGATCGCGCCCCAGACCACGCCGATGGTGAGTGCAACCGCGGTGGCCGCCAGGCCCACCAGCAACGAAATGCCGAGGCCAAAGATGATCCGCGCGACCATGTCGCGGCCTTCAGTGTCGGTGCCGAGCCAATGCATGCCCTCGAGGGTCGGCGCGACCGCGACGCTGTCACGGAAGATGGTGTCGTACCGGTGCACCCACAGGAACGGCCCGAAGATCGCGATCAGCGCGAGGATCGCCACCACATAGAGGCTGACCACGGCCGCCGGATTGCGCATCAAGCGGCGGCGGGCGTCCTCCCATTGCGAGCGGCCCTTGATCGCCTGCGGGTGCTCGCTGTCTTCAAGCAGGATATCGCTCATGGCGCGCGCGACCTCGGATCGAGCACGCGATACGTCAAGTCCGCGGCCGTGTTCAGAAGAATGATCAGGAACGAGTAGACGAGCACCACGCCCATCACCAGCGTGTAGTCGCGCTGCTGCGCGGCCAGCACGAATTGCTTGCCGATGCCGGGCAGCTGAAACACCGTCTCGATCACGAAAGACCCCGCCATCACGCCCGCAAGCGCAGGCCCCGCATAGGAGACGATCGGCAGCATCGCGACCGGCAGCGCGTGGCGCCAGATCACCTGCGCCTCGGGCAGGCCCTTGGCCCGCGCCGTGCGGATGGCGTTCGAGCGCAGCGCCTCGATCATCGAAGCGCGCATGAGCCGCGAAACTACCGCGATCAGCGGCAGCGAAAGCGTCAGCACCGGGAGGACCAGATAGATGAGCCCGAACTCGTCGCGGTAGAGCCCCTGCGAGGGCAGTATCCCCCATTGCACGCCGAACAGAAGCTGCATCAACGGGCCGATGACCAGCGGCGGCAGGCACACCCCCGCTATGGCCAGCGCCATCGCCATGTAGTCCTGCGCCTTGTTTTGCCGCAGCGCCGCCATGACGCCGAGGCCGCTGCCCGCGACGAGCGCCAGCGCCATCGCGCTCAGCCCAAGAATGGCGCTTGTCGGGGCGCCTTCAGCGAGGATGTCGATGACGTCCTTGTCCTTGTAGGTCATGGACGGGCCGAGGTCGCCGCGCAGCAGGCCCCCCAGATAATTGCCCAGCTGAACGCCGATGGGCTGATCCAGACCGTATTCGGCCAACAGGCGCCGCTCGATCTCCGGCGGCATTTGGCGCTCTTTCGTGAACGGGCCCCCGGGCGCAAGGTGCATGAGCACGAACGCCGTTGCGACAATGGCGAGCAGGGTTGGGATTGCGGTGAGCAGGCGCCGAACAGCTTGAGCGAGCATTCCAACGTCCTGTGGCGCCGAAGCAGGCGGCGGCGGGCGCGCGAACCTTGCTTCCCCGGCAAGCCATGTCAACGTGGCGGGTGTCATGACTGAATTTCGACGCGTCACTCCCGACTTTGCCGTCGCCGCTCAGCTGCAACCGGGCGATTTTGAGCGCGCGGCCGCGGCTGGATTCACGCTGGTTGTGTGTAATCGGCCCGACGGCGAGGCTACCGGCCAGCCCACCGAGGCCCAGATGCGGGCCGCCGCCGAAGCCGCTGGGCTGACCTTCATGGGGTTACCCTTTACCGGCAGGACCCCGCCGCCGGGCGTGGTGGCAGGCGCGGCGGCGCTGCTTGAAGCGGCGAAAGGCCCCGTTCTGGCCTATTGCCGAACCGGGACGCGCTCAATAACAGCATGGGCCATGGCGCAGGCGCTTTCGGGCGCCAGGCGCCCGGAAGAGATCATCGAATTGGCGCAAAGGGCAGGTTACGACCTGGAGGGGGCGCGCGAGGCGCTCGAGACTTTGGCCCCGCGGGCCTAGCCCGCGACGGGCGTCAGCAGGATCCAAAGCGTTTTCAGCAGCACGATCAGGGACAGGGCCAACACCACAGTGCGCACGCGTTCGAAAGCAAACATCAAAAGGGCGAATGTGCGCGACATGCGCCTGCGCCTAGCAAACGCTGGGCCGCGGAGCGCCTGAGCCATGACCGACGCCACACCGCGCGTATTCCAGACGTCCGGCCGGGTCTGGCTCAAGGACTTTGAGTTCGGCCTGACCGGGCTCACCGTCCGCAAAACGGGCGCCCGCGTGCCCTACTCGCCGTCAGTCATCGCGCAGGTCACCGCCTGGTTTCGTTATTTTTTCGCCGCGCAGCGCATTGCGCCGCTGGCGCCCCACTTCACCATCGCCTTCACGCCCGAACGCGCGCGGCCCTGGTATCTGATCTGGGCTGTTTCTCGCGCCGCCGGCGCGAAACTGGTTAAGGACGCCTCCCGCGCCGACGTGGTGATGCAGTTCGAGGACGCCACGTTCAGCCCCAACGATCCGCCCGCCAAACTGAAGCCCGGCGTGAAACTGGTGAACTTCAGCTGCCGGGACGTATCAAAATCGAACGTCGCGCGCGCGTGCGCGGCCGCTTTCGGCAACGGCCTTGCAATCGATCCCGCCACCTTCACCGGCCCAGCGGTTGAGAAGTCGGAGATCAACGCCGCCCACGATGGGCGCATTGTCCAATGCCCGACGGCGCCCGTCCCCGGACGCGCCTATCAGCGCGTCATCGACAACCGCTCCCCCGCCAACCCGGACCTCGTTGAAGATTTGCGCACCTGCACGGTTGGCGGGCGGCCTGTGCTCGTCTTCATCAAGCGCCGGCCAGTAACCAAGCGCTTCCTCAACACGAATAGCGAAGTGCTGCTGCGCATGCCGCAGGAAATATTCACCGAGGCGGAAATGGATCAGATCGGCGCGTTCACGCGCGAGATAGGGCTCGATTGGGGCGGCGTCGATGTGCTGCGCGACCGCAACGACGGCAAGCTCTACATCGTTGACGCCAACAAAACCGACATGGGCCCTCCGATCGGGCTCAACCTGCCGGACAAAATCAGAGCCACCCATATGCTGCGCGACGCCTTCCGCGCCTACGTCGTCGGCGCGTGAGATCAGGCGCCATGGCGGCCAAGATCCCATTCGTCCGCGAGATGGACTTTGAATACGAGAAGGCCCAGCAGGTCAGCCCGCTGATCCGCCGCCTCGTGGCCAACAATCCTGGCCCGTTCACCTACAAGGGCACCGGCGTCTACATCGTCGGGCGCGGCGACGTCGCCGTGCTCGACCCCGGCCCCGACAATGACGCGCACATCGAGGCGATCCTGCGCGCCGTGGACGGCGAGCGCGTGACCCACATCTTCGTCAGCCACCGCCACATGGACCACAGCCCGGGCGCGCGGCCGCTGGCGGCGCGCACCGGCGCTGCGATCTACGCGAGCATGTCGCCACCAAAGCCGAGCGACTGCGATACGCTGCGCCTGGAGGCAGGCGACGATCACGGCTTCGAGCCGGATTGCGATGTTCGTGACGGCGAACGCTTCACCGGCCCCGGCTGGACCATCGAAGCGGTGTCGACGCCCGGCCACACCGCCAACCACATGGCCTATGCGTTGCTGGAAGAGAACGCGCTTTTTCCGGGCGATCACATCATGGGCTGGTCGACCACGATCATCGGCCCTCCCGACGGCGACATGAGCGCTTATTTCCGCAGCCTTGAAAAAGTACGTGACCGCGGCTTCGCCACGCTGTGGCCCACCCATGGCCCGCCAGTGACCGAAAACCCCTCCGCTTTCGTGCAGGCCTACATCGACCACCGCACCGAGCGCGAGGCGCAGATCCTTGAGCAAATGGCGCAAGGCAAGACGTCGATCAAAGACATGGTGTCGGTGATTTACGCCGACGTGGACAAGCGCCTGCACCCGGCCGCGTGCCATTCCGTGCTCGCGCACATGATCCGCCTGGTTGATCTGGGCCGCGTGGACTGCATGGGCCCGCCCTGCGTGGACAGCGCCTACGCTCTAAAAGGCTAGCGCGCGAACAGGTGCGCCGCGTGGCTGACCCAGCCCACGCCGGAAGCCAGCGTGATCAGCGCCGCCACACCGGTCACCCCGCCAAGCGAGCGCCAAAGGAAATTGCTGACAGCATTCATCGCAGCGCGATCGTGCGCCGGAAGCGTCAAAATTCCATGCGCCAAACGAGGTAAACGCGCGTTAGCGCCCTAACTCCCGGGAGTGGACTCAGAAGGGCGCGCTCAAGCGCTGGCGCAGCGCGGCGAGATAAGGCCGCATGCGCGCGGCGTTGGCGCCGAGGTCGGAGCGCCCCACCCGGCTCACCGAGCGCATATCGATCCGCGAGCCCTGCTCTGTTGGCCGCACGCGAATGGCGATGTCGTCGGTGAAGCCAAACCAGAACGAGCTGACGGTCGCCTCGATCACGCCTTCAGCAGCGCTTTCATGGCCGATCGTCCAGCCCTGCTCACGCGCCAGCGCCAGCGCCGCCGCGAACGCCTGTTCCGGCGCGGCGTTGGTTTCGACTGGCGCGATGTCGCCATATGAGGCGCGCTGGAGCGCCGTGAAGCTGCGGCCTTCGCTCGTGCGTTTGTTGAGCAGATCAAGCCCATTGCTGCCTGGAATGGCGGCGCGCGCATCGGCCACAGCCTGCGAAAACCCGGGCGGATCGGAAAGATCGGTGGAAATGTCGTGGATCGGGGGAATGGAGGCTGCCGCATTGCGCACGTAGGCGCCGTAGCCCAGCCCTGCCGCCGGGATCGCAAGCGCAATCAGCGCTGCGGCGATCCCGCGGCGCGGCGTGACGAACAGCGCAAACAGCAACGCGATCAGCGCCAGCACCGCCGCCACCGCCAGCACGCGCACGCCCCACATGAACGTCATCTGCACAAAGCCGACTGTCCAATCGAACAGGCCGAACTTGGTCCCCAGCGAGGCCGCAAGAAAATAGACAGGCACAAGCAGCGATACGATCAACGCCAGCCGCACCCAGCCATCGCGAAACTTTTCCATTTCTCGTCCCCCAACGGCCCGATTGCCCGCCCGTTCTACTCCGCCGCCTGCGCACTGGGCAGCCTGTAATCCTTGAACGTTTCGCGAAGCGCCAGCTTGTTGATCTTGCCCGTGGCGCCCAACGGGATCTTTTCGACGAAGGCCACATCGTCAGGCATCCACCATTTGGCGATCTTGCCGTCCAGGAAGCCCAGCACCTGATCCTTGGACGGATTGGCGCCGGGCTTGGGCTCGATAATAAGCAGCGGGCGCTCGTCCCATTTGGGATGGGCCACCCCGATCACCGCCGCGCACGCCACGCCCTCACAGCCAACAGCGATGTTTTCGATGTCGATGGAGCTGATCCACTCGCCGCCGGACTTGATCACGTCCTTGGCGCGATCGGTGATCTGCATCACCCCCAGGGGATCGAGCGTGGCGACATCGCCAGTATCGAAGAAGCCGTCAGGCTCCAGGCACTCGCCCTTATCGTTGCGCGCGCCCGCGTTCTTGAAATAGGCGCGCGCGACGGCGGGGCCGCGCACGACCAGGCGCCCGAACGCCTTGCCGTCGTGCGGCTTTTCCACGCCCGCATCGTCTACGATCTTCATATCGACGGTGAACAGCGCGCGCCCCTGCTTCAGCTTGGTCTTGATCTGCTCTTCGTGATCCATTGCGTAGTGATCGGGCAGCAATTTGCCGATCGTGCCGATCGGGCTCATCTCAGTCATGCCCCAGGCGTGGATCACTTCGACGCCATAATCGTCCTCGAACGCGCGCAGCACGGCTTCCGGCACCGCCGAGCCGCCGATGGCGACGCGTTTGAGCGTCGAGAGCTTTGCCTTGGTTTCGCGCAAATGGTTGAGCAGCATCAGCCACACGGTCGGCACCGCCGCCGTGAACGTGACCTTCTCGGTTTCCAGCAATTCATAGACGGAGGCGCCATCGAGCTTTGCGCCGGGCATCACCAGCTTCGATCCGCACATCGGCGCGACGAACGCAATCGCCCAGGCGTTGGCGTGGAACATCGGCACCACTGGCAGCACGACATCGTTGGCGCCGCACCCGAAGCAATCGGTTTGATTGGCCGCCATCGCATGAATGACGTTGGAGCGATGCGAGTAGAGCACGCCCTTGGGATCGCCGGTCGTGCCGGAGGTGTAGCAGAGCCCGCAGGCGGTGTTTTCGTCGAAACCGCCCCAGGGCGCTTCCGTCGCGTGGCCGGCGATGAAGTCTTCGTAGGCGATCAGCGGCAACCCCGATTGCGGCAGGTGATCGCGATCGGTCAGCGCCACATAGTGCTTCACGGAGTTGAGCTGCGGCGCGATCTTCTCGACTGTCGCCAGAAATGTGGTGTCGAAGAACAGTATCTTGTCTTCGGCGTGATTGAGAATCCAGGCGATCTGCTCAGGAAACAAGCGCGGGTTCACCGTGTGCAGCACCGCGCCCATGCACATGGCCCCGTACCAGGCTTCCAGGTGCCGCTCGGTGTTCCAGGCCAGCGTCGCGACGCGATCGCCCATGCCCACGCCGCGCTCCTTGAGCGCGTTCGTCACCTGCTTGGCGCGCCGCCAGACATTGGCGTAGGTCGTGCGCGAGATCGGGCCTTCCAGGCTGCGGGTCACGATCTCCCGGCGCGGAAAGCTGGCGTTGGCGTGATCGAGAATCCGATCGACCGTCAGCGGCCAATTTTGCATGAGACCGAGCATCGCGGCGCCTCCCTTATTGCTTTTGCCGCGATGTTAGGGGGCGAAAGCCCCGCTCGCAAATGCGCTTACGGATAGAGCCGCTGCCTTTGCCAGTCCTGCCCTGGCGCTGCGCGGGTGAACACCAGCCTGTCGTGCAGGCGGAACGGACGGTCGCGCCAGAATTCCATCGTCAGCGGCGCGACGCGATAGCCGCGCCAGTATTCTGGCCGCGGCACCTCGCCCAGGCCATATTTGGCCGCGAACGCCGCGATGCGCTTTTCGAGCGCCAGCCGGTCCTCCAGCGGGCGCGATTGCTGGCTCGCCCACGCGCCCAGGCGCGCGCCGCGGTCCCGGCTCTGGAAGTATGCGTCAGCTTCCGCATCGGAAACCGGCTCGGCCACGCCGCGCACGCGAACCTGCCGGCGCAAGCTCTTCCAGTGCATGCACAGCGCCGCGCCCGGATTTTCCTCAAGCTGGCGGCCCTTGGCGCTTTCGGCGTTCGAATAAAACACGAAGCCGTGCTGATCGAAGCTCTTCAGCAGCACCATGCGAACATCGGGAAATCCGGCAGCGTCGGCAGTGGCCAGCGCCATGCCGTTGGGATCGTTGGGCTCCTTCTCCTTCGCCTCCCTGAACCATCGCTCGAACAGGGCGAACGGCTCGGCCTCGGCGAACAGCGCCGCATCGTCCGGGGGCGGCGGCGCTGCGGGATCGTATGTGGGCGAAGGCGGGATCAGATCGTCGCCAGACAAGGAATCGTGCTCCTCTTTCATGCAACTTCGATATAGGCCTGTTAGCTTGTCATGTCCCACAACACGTTCGGCCACCTGTTCCGCGTTACCACCTGGGGTGAGAGCCACGGGCCCGCGATCGGCTGCGTCGTCGATGGCTGCCCGCCTGGCCTGCCGCTTTCCCCCGCCGACATCCAATTCTGGCTCAACCGGCGCGCGCCGGGCCAGAACCGCTTCGTCACGCAAAGGCGCGAACCGGATGAGGTGAAGATTCTCTCCGGCGTGTTCGAAGATGATCGCACCGACGGACAAATCACCACCGGAACGCCGATCTCGCTCCTGATCGAGAACGTCGATCAGCGCGGCAGGGATTATGACGACATCCGCGATCTCTATCGCCCGGGCCATGCCGATTACGTTTATGACGCCAAGTACGGCGTGCGCGATTATCGCGGCGGCGGGCGCGCCTCCGCGCGCGAGACCGCAGCGCGCGTCGCCGCCGGCGCGATCGCCCGGCGCGTGCTGGGCGATGACATCGTCATCCGCGCCGCGGTGACCCAGATCGGCAAAATCGCAATCGACCGTTCACGCTGGGATTGGAGCGAGACCGAGAACAATCCGTTCTGGGCGCCCGACTCGGAAGCGGCCAAACACTGGGAAACGCTGCTCGATGAAACACGCAAGAGCGGGGACTCGCTCGGCGCAATCGTGGAAGTCGAAGCGGCCGGCGTTCCGCCCGGTTGGGGCGCTCCGGTCTACGGCAAGCTCGACGCCGAAATCGCTGGTGCGCTGATGAGCATCAACGCCGTCAAAGGCGTCGAAATCGGTGCAGGCTTCGCAGCGGCCGGGCTCACCGGCGCTGAGAACGCCGACGAAATGCGCGCCGGGGCCGATGGCGCGCCCGTCTTTCTGTCCAATCACGCCGGCGGGGTGCTTGGCGGCATATCGACCGGCCAGCCCATCGTCGCCCGCATCGCGGTCAAGCCCACATCCTCGATCCTCACCCCGCGCCACACCATTGACCGTTTCGGTCACGACGCGGAGATCTCGACCAAGGGCCGTCACGATCCGTGCGTGGGCATCCGGGCCGCCCCGGTGGCGGAGGCTATGCTGGCCTGCGTTTTGGCGGACGCCATGCTGCGCCACCGCGGCCAGACCGGGCGCTGACGCGCAAAGGGTTGGAAACCCTCTCCCAAATGGGGTAGAAACAAGGCCGCTTTCGGATTCCGAGGGAGAAAGGCCCATGCCGGCCATGCTGCAACAGCGCGTGATGGCTGCCTCGCGGCGCTACCTTGGCCGGGCGCAGCGCCGGATCGCGGGCATTCCGCGTGCGCTTGGCGGCGGCGCGCTGGCGGTAGGGCGCGGGCTCCTGCGTTTCGGCGGCGAGCTGCGCTCCAATCCGCAGGCGCGCGACCGCGCAATGGCGTTCGGCGCCTTTGCCGCGATTTTCGCCATCGGAATTACCTCTGTGGACCTGCTCATCACGGGCAGCGCCGATATCGAGCCGGCTCAGGCTTACGCTATGGAGGTCGCGCAGCCGCGCACCATCGCCCCGCCCACGATCCTGGCGGCCGCGCCCGCGCCGGTGACGCAGCCGGTCGCCCAGCTCGTCGCGCTCCCGCTCGAGGAAGTCGATTACAGCGTCGCCGCCGAAGAGCTGCTCGGCGGGCCCGACACCATGCTCGCCGCGCAAGGCGCAGGCATGCCGGAATGGTTCGGCGACGATCCGGCGCCGCTTTTGATCGAGGCGTCGGCGAAGCCCTCAGACGTCGTGTTCGCGCCGGCGGCGGGCGCAGCCAAACCCAAGCCCTGATCAGCGCCACCGGAAGCGCGTCACCTTGGTGAGAAAACCAAGCTCTGCGTCTTCACGCTCGAAACCGGCCTCGCCCAGCAACGCGGTGAAATCTTCCTTCAGGTACGAGTTGAAGTAGGGTTCGTGGAAGCCGACTGGAAAATATTCCAGCATGCGATCGAGATCGGGCGCGTCGCCGGTCTGAATTGAATCGGCCAGAATGAACACGCCGCCCGGCTTCAGCACGCGCGCAACCTCGGCGATCACGTCGCGGCGCACGCGCGGCGGCAATTCGTGAAAAAGATAGATGCATGTCACTGCATCGAAGCTCGCCGCCTCGAACGGGGCCTGCTCGGCGGCGCCAGTGACGATCTCAACCTGGGGCCAGCGCTCCAGGCGTGCGCGCGCCTCCGCGCAATAGGCCGGCGAAAGGTCGAGCCCTGTGGCCTGGATGCGTGGGCGCGCTTCCAGCACCTGCCTCAGGAAACGCCCATTGCCGCAGGCGAGGTCGAGCAGCTTCACCCGGCGCTGGTCGACGCCGCGGATCGCACGCGTCAGCGCGCCCAGCGCAATACGGCGCATGGCGTCGGCGGCGCCGCCGAAAAGAATCTCAACCTGCGTGTCGTAGAGGCGCGCGCTTTCTTCGGAGAGCCAACCCCCGGTCTGGTAATGAAAGTTCTGCAGATAATAGGCCGGATAGCGGCCTTCCGCCTTGCCTTGCGCGCGCACTTCTGTGGCGCGGCGCGCCAGGCGCCGCTGATCCACACGCGGCAGATCGCGGAAGAAATCCGCCGAATTGCGCACAGCCGTCAGCGTGCGTTCAAGCCGGATGTCGTTTGGCGCGGGATAAAGCCCCGCCTCGATGTTGGCGCGATCCTTGGCGAACAGTTCAAGGAATGCTGTGCGAATGCCCTGGGCGTCGCCTTCCGGCGCCTGCGGCTCGAACTTTGGCTCTCCGGGGCGATTGAACGGCCCTGAGATGCGCCGCGCCAGCATGTACTGGCCCATGTACCACGCCACCCGCGCCCCTTGCGCTGCGGCGTAGCGGGCGCGGCCAAAATCGCGCTTGAGGGACATGGGCGCAAGCTTAGCCCTTCTCGCGCGCCCGTCGAGAGGGCGATTTGCCCCGCTTCTTCGGCGGCGGCGCGTCCAGCGGCGTTGGCCACTCAACGATGCGCTTCATCAGGCCTGGAATTTTGAGCCGACCTTCGGGGCGCGTGCGGTTGCGCGCCGAGGCCTGCGCCGCATGCACTGTCTCAGCATCGCCGGATACCAGCGGATGCCACCACAGCAAGTCTCGGCCCTCCGACACCAGCCGGTAGGCGCACGTGCGCGGCAGCCATTCCAGCTTCGGCACATTTTTCGGCGTCAGCTTTACGCAGTCATGCACCAGCTTCTTGCGGTTTGCGTAGTCGCCGCATTGGCACTTCTTGCTGTCGAACAGCTTGCACGACACATCGGTGAGATAGAGCTGGCCGGTGTCGGCGTCCTCCAGGCTGATGACGCAGCATTTGCCGCAATTGTCGCACAAGCTTTCCCATTCGTGCTCGTTCATCTGCGCAAGCGTCTTGTCGCGCCAGTAGCCAGGCGCCAGCTCTGCGGGCGGCGCCGGCGGGGGCGCTTTGCGGCGGCGGTCGAGCAAGGTGATCTTTTTCATCGCTCGAGCGCTCCAACCACTTCCACGTGCGGGCTCCAGCGGAACTGATCGACGGGCGTAATGCGCGTGATCGCAAAGCCATGCTCGACCAGCACTTTTACATCCCGCGCGAAGCTCGCCGGATCGCACGACACATAAGCCAATTTGCGCACCGGCGCGCGCGCGATCTGCTCCACCTGCTGGCGCGCGCCCGAGCGCGGCGGATCGATCACGGCGGCGTCGAATTTCTTCATCTCCAGGCTCGCCAGCGGCGTGCGCAACAAATCGCGGCGCAGGATCGTCACCTCCTTCAGCGCCCCGCCGGCGCCGTCGGCGGCTTGCTTCAACGCCGCCAGCATCTCTCCGTCGCCCTCGGCGGCGAGCACCTCGGCCTGCTGCGCGGCCCGCAGCGCGAAGGTGCCGACGCCGGAAAACAGATCGACGACGCGCCGCGCGCCGCTGATCGCCTCCAGCGCCAGCCGCGCCAGCGTCTCTTCGCCCATTGCGGTCGGTTGCAGGAATGCGCCCGGAGGCGGGCAAACGCTTGCAAGCCCCATGCGCAGCATCGGCTTTGCGCGCTCGATAATTGGATCGCCGTCGAATGAAAGCCGCGCCAACTCCAGCGCATTCGCCTCCGAGATCAACGCCTCCAAAGCGGGGCGATCGAGCAGATCGGCGCCCTGCGCCCTTGATCGAAACATCCACGCCCCGATCGGTCAGCAGACATTGCAGCGTGATCTCGCCCCGCTGCGGCAATGCGAGCCCGGCCAGGCGCGCAAGCTTGAGCACCACCGCCTCCAGCGGCGCCGCCAAAGCGGGGCATTGTCCGATCGGCGTCAGCCGCGCGCCGCCGCGTTCGATAAAGCCGACGCGCACCTGCCCGTTCTCGCGCGCAGCATGCAGCGCCGCGCGGCGGCGACCCTCGCCCCAGGCGGGGATGATCGCATCCACGTCCGCCCCGCCGAGGCCGCGCTTGGCCAATGCATCGGCCACCTGCGCGCGCTTCCAGGCAAGATAGGCGTCCTCGCGCCAATGCTGCAGCTGACAGCCCCCGCACCGGCCAAAATGCCCGCACGCCGGCGCCTGGCGTTCGGGACTCGCGCGCAGCACCTCCAGCACCTCGGCGCGAGCGCCTGTCACGCGCGCGCGCACCTGCTCGCCCGGCAGAGCGTAGGCCGCGTAGAGGGGTGCGCCATCGCCAGCGGCCAGCGCGTCGCCGCGCCCGCCCATGGCGGCCAGCTCCAACACGCGCTCCTCGGCGGCGGGCGGGCCAGCGGCGGCGCGCGCCTGATGCGGGCGGGCCCTGGAGAGGCGATTGATGCGCTTCATGTGCCGTTCAGACTGATTTTGCTTTCCTGCGCCCCGTCAGACAGGAGCCGTCCATGCGAGGTCAAGTTCTAGCCACTGCAGCCCTGGCCGCCATGATGGCGTTCGCCCAGCCCGCCGCTGCGCAAAACTACCCCAGCTATCACGACGAACACGTCGCCACCCAGCAACAATGCGAGCGCGCACGCAACAGCAACACCGCCACAGGCGCGGTGCTGGGCGGCCTGCTCGGCGCGGTTCTGGGCAGCCAGGCCTCTGCGCGCGGACACCGCACTGACGGCAGCGTGCTTGGCGGCGTTGTCGGGGCCGCCGCCGGCGGCGCCATCGGGCGCTCGAACACGCGCTGCGCCCAGGTGGAAGGCCGTTACGACCCCTATTCAGGCCGCGCGCAGCAAGATCCCTACGCCAGCCAGGACCCCTACAATCAGGGCTACGGCCAAGATCGCTATGGCCAGGATCGCTACGGACGGAGCGACGACAGCGGCCTCGAAGGCGGGCGCTACCGGCAATCGGGTTATCGCGACGACCGCCGCGACTGCCGCATGGGCCAACAAATTCTGCGCGACCCCTACGGGCGCGAGTATCGCGAAGACGTCATGATGTGCCGCGGCAATGACGGCGTCTGGCGCCCCGACTATCGCTAAGAGCTTCCAGCCCCCCAAACACACACTTCAAACCCCGGCCTCAGCGCCGGGGTTTTTCTTTGCGCGGAGCGCTTGCCTGTCATGTGCGGGCTTGCGGCAACGTCTAGCCAACCGGCGCCAGAAGCGCGCGGCGGACCTGCGGCGATAGAGACGCAACCGCAACCAGAAAATCGCCCGACCAATAGAACAAGAAATGCCGGTTCAAGGCGAAGCCATACCCGTACTGACATTCGTCGTACCGGCTCACCTCAATCAGGACGCCGCGTTCTCGAAGCTCTTCCCGGTCCTCGCGGGCGCCGCCGCGAGGCGCAATGATTGGGATCCGGCGCCCGCTCGCATCAAGCGTTTGCGTCGCGAGTTCAAGCCGCGGACGCGCTTCGCCGAGCAGAGTTCGCTCCACGTGCATCCGGTAGATGGCGAAGCGTTGCGGCGCAGTGGGCTGGCGTCCGGGGTCGAGCGCGCTCAATTCCCCATCGTCACCACCAATTTCCAGACGCTCTCGATAGACCTCGCGTCTCGGCCAGTAGGCAGCATTTTCCGCTTCGACAATGCGCGCCACGGCACGATCGGGCCGCCAGCCCGCTACTCGCACCAATTCGATACGTGTGATCGGCGCCAAACCCGGCGGCGGGCTGGGCGGGTCGTGTTCCTGGTCCCAGCTCCGATAGAGCAATTCACCTGGCGCAAGCGCAGGCGCATGACGTGATCCGGCCGCAAAAACCAGTCCGGCAGGCGTGGACATGACAACGCCTAGCTGTGGACCCTCTCTTAGGCATAGAGCCTCGGCGCGTGAGAGCGTGAACCCAAGTGCAGCGATGACGGCGAGCGTTAGAACAGCAAAGCGCAAGCGTTCCCCCTTGAACGGCAGTGAGATTGCCCACGACGGCTCATCCTCGCAAGCACAGGCGTATTTTGGCGCCAAACCGCGCGCGTCGCGCGAAGAGCGCGGATAGCGGCCGCGCCTATCCCCGCTTCCGTCCGGGGCGTCGCGGCTCGCCTCATCCGGCTTGGACTCTTCTCCGTGACCGAATCCGGATGAGCAATTGTGGGCTGGTCTAGGAGCGGTTTGCGTCGGCGGCGGCAAAGTGCGCCAACTGATCGGCGTAGGCCTTCTTGAATGCGGGGCGCCCCGTCATGCGCGTGACGTAGGCCTCCGTTGCTGGCCGATTGCCGAAAGCGCGAACCTTTGGGACACGGAGGACATCGGCCATCAACAGATCCGCCACTGTAAAGCGGTCGGCGATGAGCCATTCCCGCTCGCTCAAGATGCGCTCGATGTGGCCGAGCCGACTCTCCAGCCAATCCGTTAGACCATTCTCCTTCGCGCCGGTCACCTCCAAGAACCACCAAGGGACCGAGACCATTTCTATTGAGTTGAGCGCGGCGATCACCCATTGCGTTGTCTGTGCTTCGCCAACCTGATCCTGCGGCATCAGCTTTTGACTCTTCCGAGCCAAATGCAGGAGGCCAGCGCCGCTTTCGAACAATTCCAACTCTCCATCCTGCAAGAATGGAACCTGACCGAAGGGCTGATGCGCCAGATGATTGGTCTCGCGGTCATCGAACGCCACGGTCCTGACGGTGTATGGGAGGCCGGCTTCTTCGCACGCCCACCGCAGCCTGAGATCACGCACAAAACCGCGGGGACCTTCAGGCGCCCAATCCAGGGTCCAAATGATGATGAGTTCGCTCATGCTGTCATCCTAATGCCTGAGCCCGCCCAGGTCAGCGACGGTTGCGCGACAGAACGCGCTTTGCCGAGCCGAATTGCCTTTGGCGGCTCTGATGGCGCAAGACAATGTCAGCCCAACGATTTCCCGCCGAACGGATATCCGGTCAAATTTCAGCGCGCCCTTTGAGAAACCGGGGATAGCGGGCGCCTCTATCCCACAATAAGATCGGCCTTCACCCAGCATTTGCAGGAAAGGCGCGCGTTCCAATCCGCCTGGCTTCAGCCCATGCGAAGATGAGCCATCTCCTGTAGGGAGGCGTTTGAGTCGACCAACACCAAACCGTTCAGGAGACGCGGTTTGAACGCGATGCGAAGCGAAAGCAGCGATGCCTGAGCTCCGCAGCTCCAGCGAGCAGAAAGGAAGCTGGAGGGTCCGCGTTCTGGAGTTGGTCCAGAGCGCGCGCGTCAGCCGGGAACGTCAGGCAAGGCGCTAAGGCGCGCCTGGGAACCCCAGCGTCGCGGGGACCGGTCCGGAGAAATCCGGTTTCAGCAGAGGAGCTGCGCCGGTCGAACCAAACCACCCGCCTCCGTCACGCATGGCCGCCCACGGCGCACGTTGAACGCCTCTCGTCTGCGCCGGCTGCACAACACATCGCGCGGGGCGCGCTTTGCGCGCACCACCACCTGTTCTCTTGAAGCGCTTGACGCAAGCGCGCCCCGCTCTCCCGTCCGGAGAGGAAAGAAAATCCAGCGAAACCGCAAACGCAGCGCGTTGTGCGGGCTTATCCGCTGCGTGCAAGCTCGGCGGCGTCGGTCAGCGCTTGCGTCTCAAGAACGCAAGCGCCCGGCGCGTGCGGTTCGCCACGGTGAGCACGCTGCCGATCAGCACGAACCAGAGCGCGACATTGAGCATTTCACCGCGCGCGCCCCACAGCGGCTCGGCGATCGAGAACAAGGCCGCCATGGTCATGATGAACATGCGGTGCGGCTTGGCCATCGGGCCGGAAAAGTCCGTGGGCGCGCCGGCCGCGCGGCCCACCTCGCGCACATAGGCGGTCATCACCGCCGCCACCGCCGCCGCCCAGCCGAGCGCGGGATCGGCAAACCCCATGTGCGCCACCGCATAGCCTGCCCCGACCAGCACGGCGATGTCGGCGAAGCGATCGGGCAGTTCGTTCCAGACCGGCCCATCAGGGCCGCCCCTGCCGGCTTCCACCGCCACCATGCCGTCCATCATGTTGGCCAGGAGCCGCAATTGGCAGAACAGCGCTGCGCCGAGAAACAGCAGCGCGCGGTCGATTTGATTGCCCGCAAGCGCGGTGGCGTAGAAGCACAGGCCAGCCAGGCAAGCGAAGACGATGCTGGTGAACGAGATCGCATTCGGCGACACGCCGGATTTGACCAGAACGCCCGTCAGCCATTTGGCCCAACCGCGCGAGCGTTGCGAAATCGGGCGGCGATCGTCGTCAGCGGCCATGCGCGCGCCTCCAAAGGCCCCAATTGTAGACGATGGCGTAGCTTGTCGAAACCGTGAACGGAACAGCGATCGTCGCCAGGATTTCAGGGGTCCCTGCAAGCGTGTGGGCGCTGACCAGAATGGCGAGGATCGCGCTGGCGGTGATCAGCGGCGGAACGATCAGCGCTGGCAGGCCGCGCAGCCGCGCGCTCACCCACTCCAGGAATTTCTTGAGGAAAAGCGTGAGCACCGCCGAGATGGTCCCCTGCACCAAGGCGGCCAGCAACGCCTGGGGCAAGGCGTGGGCGCGATTGGCGAACAGCGCCCAGGCGCCCATGGCCAGGAATGCGAAACCGACATGAGCCAGCGTGCTTGTCGCCATCCACTGGCGCACGGATTGGAACCCGCTCATTGACGGGCGCTGCGGGCGCGTTGAGATGGAGGCATGGAACTGACTCTGCACTGGTTCGGCTGGGACGTGATTGCAACGCCGCTCACGCTGGGCTTCGCGGCCGTGCTGGCGCTCCTGCTCGCCGGAACGATCGCCGCATTCATTTTGCCCGCGATGCAACCGGGAAAGTGGAGCGACCTTGGGCCGCGCATGCGTTCGTGGTGGGTGATTGCCTTGCTCGTGGGCGGCGCGCTCGTCCTGGGCTGGCAGGCGACGGCGGTGCTGTTCGCGCTCATATCGTTCCTGGCCCTCAAGGAATTTCTGACGCTTGCGCCCACGCGCAAGGAAGACCGCCTGATTGTGCTGCTGGCGTATCTTTCGGTGTTCGTCAATTACGGGCTGATCTTTGCGGATTCGCTGTTCGAGGACAGCTACCAGATCTATCTGGTTTTCACGCCGGTCTATGTATTTCTGGTGATGGCCGCCGCGATGGCCTGGATTGGACGCACCGACGGCTTTCTGGCGACCGTCGGCATTGTCCACTGGGGCGTCGTCGTCTGCGTCTACAATATCGGCTACATCGCCTTCCTGATGCGCACGCCCGATGCAGAAGCGCCGGCGGGCGCGGCAGGCCTGGTGTTTTTCCTCCTGTTCATCACGCAGTTGAACGACGTGGCGCAGTATTGCTGGGGCAAGGCTCTGGGCCGGACCAAGATCACGCCAAAGGTGAGCCCCAACAAAACCTGGGAAGGCGCCATCGGCGGCTGGCTGACGACAGCAGGCGTATTCTATGTGCTGGCGCCCTATTTCACGCCGCTTGCGCCGATGCACGCCGCAATCATGGGGGCGCTGATCCCCATCGCCGGCTTTTTCGGCGACATCACCATGAGCGCGATCAAGCGCGACCTCGGCGTGAAGGATACGTCGCGCCTCATACCCGGCCATGGCGGCGTGCTCGACCGTCTCGACAGCCTTACATTCGCCGCGCCCTTGTATTTTCACCTGCTCGCCTATTTCGCCATCGAGCGATTCTGATGCTGCAAACCATCCGCCGCTACGGCCTTATGCTGATCGTGCGCCCGCTCGCGCGGCTGCTGTTTGGCTTGGACGCGATCGGTGCGGAAAAACTGCCCAAGCAGGGCCCGGCGATCGTTGCGGCCAATCACAACAGCCACGTCGACACCATCGTCCTGCTCTGCCTGTTTCCCTCGAAGCTGCTGCCCAAGCTTCGCCCTGTGGCGGCGGCTGATCATTTCGACAAGGGCGGATTCGGCTCATGGTTTTCGCGCAACATCATCGGCATCATCCCGATCAAGCGCGGCGGCGCTTCGCGTCACGACGATGTGCTGGCCGGAGCCAAACAGGCGCTCGCGCGCGGCGAAATCCTGGTCGTGTTTCCCGAGGGCTCGCGCGGCGAGCCTGAAGAAATGACGCGCTTCAAAACCGGCGTCGCGCGCCTGGTCGAATTCTGCCCGGAAGCGCCGGTGACGCCCGTCTATCTGCAAGGCGCGGGCCGCTCCTTGCCGAAAGACGCCAAGCTGCTGGTGCCGTTCAACTGCACCGCCGTGATCGGCGATCCGCTGATGTGGAACGGTTCGCACCACGGCTTCATCGATGAATTGCGTACGCGCATCGAAACACTGAAGGAACAGGCGCCCCCGCTCAGGTGGCGCTAGAGCGCCACGGCTGCGCGCGCGCCCACTCGCAAAGCTGCTGCGGCGGCGCCTGCTGCGTAAACGCGTGCAACCTGTCGTGCATGCCCTGCTGCAGCCATGTGAAAAAGATGCCGCCCGGCAGCACCCAATCCAGCGCCGGCGCATGCTCGGCTGCATCGTTCCACAAGACCGGCGCCAGCGGCTGCTCGAGCGCCAGCGCGCTCAGCGTCGTGTTCATAATCTCGGAAGGATGAGTGTAAGCGTCAGACGCAATGGCCTCGCCGCGCATGCGCAAGCGCTGCGCGCGCGTCGGTTCAGAACAGGCGACGTAGAATGGAAGAAAGCCGAGCTCGGCGACACGGCACAGCTCATTTGGAAAGCGGGTGTCGTCATTGAAGATCGAGCGATCGGCGCCCGCCGCCCCAGCGTAGCCTGCGAAACTATCGACCCAGATATCTGCGTAACCGCTGCGCTTGCCCCAGAGCACATCGAGCTTTGCGGCCAATTCAGGATCAACGTCGCCGCGGCCCTCGCGGCCCCAATCGGTGCCAATAGTCTTGAGCAGGGCGCGGTCACCCTCACGCGCCTTATCGACCGGGCGCCCGAGCACGCCCTCCGCCAGACGATACACGTCCTTTGCGAAGGGAAGCACGATCCCGCCAGTCAACGACGCAGCCTGGCGGGCGACGTAAGACTTGCCGGACCCCAGCATGCCAAGAAGCACGACTCGCACCGTCATGGAGCCGATCCTACCACGCGCCTCACCGCGCGCACGCTGATCCGCTCGCGCTCGCCCGGCCTGCGCTCGCACAAGAGGCGCGCAATCTGGCTGTCGTCGAAAAAGATGTGGCCCTTGAGGGCGTCGAGCAGCGCTTTGGCAAGATTGTCGAGGTCAAGCGCGGGCGCCTCGCCGACATGCTCCAGGATCAGCTCGACCTCGAAATCGCCGTAGCGGGGGCGGATGGCGAACTCCTTGCGGAAGAACTCGTAGACCAGCGGCTTGTAATAGCGCGCCTGGGTGGTGACCCCGTCGATGGCGAGTTCGGCGCCGCCGGTGATCTCACGGGCGCGCACCTTGCCGCGCCCGGTCCACTCCCCCGCCATTTCCGCACCTTCCGGCTTGATCGCCACAATTGGCGCCCATATCCCTCACAGCGGCTCGATTCAGCAAGGCGCTCCGACATGAAAACCCGCACCGAGACAGATACCTTCGGCCCCATCGAGGTCGAAGCCGACAAATATTGGGGCGCGCAGGCGCAGCGTTCGCTGCAGAATTTCCGGATCGGCGAAGAGAAGATGCCCGCCCCGATCGTGCGCGCGCTCGGCATCGTCAAACGCGCCGCAGCCGAAACAAATATGGAGCTGGGCATCCTCAAGCCGGAACTGGGCGAGACCATCGTCAAAGCCGCGCAGGAAGTGATCGAAGGCAAGCTCAACGCCCATTTCCCGCTCGCGGTCTGGCAAACCGGATCCGGCACGCAATCGAACATGAACGCCAACGAGGTGATCTCGAACCGCGCCATCGAGATGCTGGGCGGCGAGATGGGGTCGAAGAAGCCGGTGCACCCCAACGATCACGTCAATATGAGCCAATCCTCGAACGACACCTTCCCCACAGCGATGCACATCGCCTGCGCCGAGGAGATCGAACACCGCCTGCGCCCGGCGCTGCAAAAGTTGCGCAATGCGCTCAACGACAAAGCCCAGGCCTGGAAAGACATCATCAAGATCGGTCGCACCCACACCCAGGACGCGACGCCCGTCACGCTTGGCCAGGAATTCTCCGGCTACGCGCAGCAAGTCGAAAACGGGATCGCGCGCATCGAACAGACAATGCCGATGCTGATGCAGCTGGCCCAGGGCGGCACCGCCGTCGGCACCGGGCTGAACGCGCCGCGGGGCTTTGCCGAAAGGGTGGCGGAAAAGATCGCTGCGATCACGCAGATGAAATTCACCTCGGCGCCCAACAAATTCGAGGCGCTCGCCGCCCATGACGCCATGGTGATGAGCCACGGCGCCATCAACACTGCGGCGGCGTCGCTCTTCAAAATCGCCAACGACATCCGCTTCCTGGGCTCGGGCCCGCGCTCGGGCCTTGGCGAACTGATGCTGCCGGAAAATGAGCCGGGTTCTTCAATCATGCCGGGCAAGGTGAACCCAACGCAGTGCGAAGCGCTGACGCAAGTTTGCACGCAGATCTTCGGCAACCACGCTGCAATCACATTCGCCGGCGCCAGCGGCCATTTTGAACTTAATGTGTTCAATCCGGTGATGGCGTACAATTTCCTGCAAAGCGTACGCTTGATGGCGGACGCCTGTGTGAGCTTCACCGACAATTGCGTCGCCGGCATCGAACCGCGCCTGGATAACATCAAGGCCGGCCTCGAACGTTCACTGATGCTGGTGACCGCGCTGGCGCCCAAATATGGTTACGACCGCGCCGCGAAAATCGCCAAAACCGCGCATAAGAACGGCACAACGCTGCGCGACGAAGCGATCAAGGACGGCATTCCGGCCGAGGATTTCGACGCCATCGTCCGGCCGGAAAAGATGATCGCCCCGGGCTGAGCCGTGCATGGCGGGCGAGCGATTTTGAGCTAGATCAAATTTCTGTCGCGAACGCCAAGCACAAACGGCGAATATCGCGTCCAGCGCGATGACAGACTTAATTTCATCGCCGTTCAATTGTCGAATATTTGCGTGAGGGGGTTTGCCTCGCGCCGGTAGCGGCCTACATCATGAGGCATGGCTGACATCGTCAACCTCAAGCGCGCGCGCAAGAACAAGACGCGTGCGGCGGCGGAAGCTGCAGCCGCGGCCAATCGCGCCGCGCACGGGCGCAGCAAGGCCGAACGCCGGTTGACGGAAACCCAACAGGAGGCCGCCGCGCGCAAGCTCGACGGACACAAGCGCAATGATGATGACCGAAACTCCTAAGGGCGGCCTGCAGAAGCGCTCGATGCGCATTGCGGGTCATCGCACCTCGCTCGCGCTCGAACAGGAATTCTGGGCGGCGCTTGAGCGCATCGCACGCGACCGTTCGATGACGCTGCCCGTGCTTATCGCTTCGATTGATGAACAGCGCGCGCGCAACGCGCCTGACGCTTCGCTGGCGTCAGCGGTGCGCGTGTTCGTGCTTGAGAACCGGCTGAACTAGAGGGCGCTACTGAAGCGCGCGCCCGTACAGAACGAGCGCATAGAAGCACGGCTGGATCGTGCAATTGTGCATGACAGCCTGCACCGTGTAGGCGCCGCTATATTGCGGCGCCACCGATACGATCGGCGTGGCGTCGGTGAGCTGGTCCTGCGAGACGACATTGTTGGCCTGGTCGTAGAGGATCAGATCCAGATCGCCGCAATCCTGGTCGCACACGCCGATAATGCGGTAATCACCTCCCGCCTGCAGCGAGACGGGCGTGCCCGCGTTCTGGCCCTGCGCCAGCTGGCCGGTGACCGGCTCGGCCAGGCGCTGGTAGCCTTGCGATGAAAACGCCTGCTCGACCTGTGCGAGCCGATCCAGAATTTGCTGGCGATAGTCCACGACGCCGGGCTGCGGTTGTTGTTGGGCAGGCTGTTGCTGCTGCTGGCCGATCACGGGCTGGACGGTTTGGGGCTGATTGGAGGCGGATTGCTGCGGCGCCTGCGGCAACATCGCGCCAATCACGCCAAGGACAACGACAGTCGCCACCACGGCGCCCGAGACCCAAACCCAAACGGGGATGCCGCGCTTGCGTTCAGGCGCAGATTGCTGCGGCTGGCTCCATGCCTGGGCGGGCGCAGCGGCGGGTTGCGGCGCGGGCGCCGGGCGCGCCTCGGCGCGCGCATGGTTTGCGACCGCGTCGATGAAGCGCCGCCAGTTCGGATTTTCCGCTTCGCCGTTCCACGTTGAAAGATTGGCCGCCTGCACTTCGCCGAAACCAAATGGCGGTTGCGAATTGTCGATCATCACAGGGATCAGGACGCCCTTGTCGCGGCCCATGCGCGCTTCCTCGCGCACCCATTGCGATTTGGTGGAATGCTCGCTCCACAGCACGATGAGCGCTTTGCACTGCGTCAGCTTCTGCTCGATGTAATCGGCCCAAGTCGTGCCCGGAGGAATCTCATTGTCCCAGAACACGTCTATGCCCGCGGCCTGCAGGCCGTTGGCAACCTGTTGCGCGCGCGCTGTGTCTTCACGCGCGTAAGACAGAAAGACGTCAGCCATGGTCCCCACCTCCGCGCGAGTTCTAGCAGCAGCGGGGGCGGCGCTTCAAACCCCTTTCGGGTTGGGCCCGTGCTGGTTGGGACCAGCTTGCCCCGGAATAAAGATGAAAACCAGCGCGGCGATGACGCCGATATATGGGACGCAGGTGAGCGCCGCCAGCCAGCCGCTCTGGCCGAAATCATGCGCGCGCCTGCTGGCTGCAGCGACGGCGGGCGCAATCAGCGCCAGGCCAACGATCAGCGTGAAAATGTAGGAATTTTGCATTCCAGTATAAGGATTGACGCCGCCTGTCGCGACATCGATCACAGCGGCCACGAACCCGGCCACAAACGCGAACAAAAAGAACCATCCAAATTCCGCCCGGCGCGCACGGCCTTTTCCGTCGGCGTAAAGGCGCAGGCATTTCTGGATGTAGCCGATGGGCGACATATCCCCGCCTTGCGCGCCCGCCTGCGCGCCGCTCCAGCTCGCGTGCTGTTGCGGACCCGGCTGCGGCGTTGTCCAGCCGCTCGTGTGGTGCTGCGGCGGGGCTTGTGGAGGCGGTGGCGTGAACGCGGCCTGGGGCTGAGCGCCGCCGACGGGCGTCGCCGCATTGTACACCGCCTGGCTGAAACGCTGCCATCCTGGATGATTGGGATCGCCCGTCCAGGTCGAAAGATTGGCCGCCTGCACTTCGCCGAAACCGAACGGCGGCTGCGCGCCATCAAGCATGACCGGGATGAGGCGCGCCTTGTCGCGCCCCATGCGCGCCTCCTCGCGCACCCATTGCGATTTGGTGGAATGCTCGCTCCACAGCACGACGACGGCTTTGCATTGCGAGAGCTTGCTCTCGATATAGTCGGCCCAGGTCTGTCCCGGTGGAATGTCGGTATCCCAAAAACAGCTCAAACCCATCGCCTGAAGGCCCTGAGCCACTTGCTCCGCCCGGACACGATCTTCGCGCGAATACGAGATGAAAACGTCGGCCATGCGAACTCCGCCTGTGGATTCGGTTTCGCAGGCTAGCAAGGCGCGCGCGCACGCGCGAGCCCGATCACACCTCCAGAATGGACTTGAGCAGCGCCAAATCCTTGCGGTTGGCCGAACGCATTGCGGAAGCCATGATGGGAGCCATGATCGCGCTGAACCCCTTTGGTTCGCCCCGATTGCGCAAAGTCATGCGCGTGCGCGCCGGGCCGAGCGCCTCCCACGCGTAGGTCGTCTCCATCGGGAACGGACCCTCCGCGGTGCGCATGACGAAGCGTACACCCGGCGAATGCTCGATGACCTCATAAGTGTAGGCCAGGCGCCGCCCGAGGAATTTCGGCGACGAACGCCAACCGTGAGCCCACTTGCAGCGGCTTCGGCGTTTTCCACTCTATCGATTTGATGTTGACGTACCAAACCGGCGCGTTGTCGGGATCGCAGGCGAAGGCGGCGACCTCCCCCGCAGGCCGCGCAATCTCGATCTCTGTAAGAACATCAACCGCCATGGCTAGGCAGCAGCCGGCGCCGCCTGCATGGCGCGCGTTTTGCGCCACGACGGCAGCGCCTCCAGGCTCGCGCCCCAACGGCGAATTTCTGGATAGTCTTCCAGCGGCAGTTGCGCCGGCTCTGTCAGCGTCAGCGCCGCGCCTATGGAGATGTCGGCCATGCTGAGCCGATCGCCGCACATGAATGAGCGCCCTTTGAGGTGACCGTTCAGAACGCCCGCAGCGACATTGAATTTCTGCAGCCCTTTTTCCACCTCGATTGGATCGGGCGCGCCGCGGCCGAACATTCCCTTCACCACGCGCTCGAAAGCAAGAATGGCGCAAGCAGGGTCCCACGTCGTGGATTCCCAGAACATCCATTGCAGCGCGCTCGCGCGCATCTGCGCGTCTGCCGGCGCCAGGCCCGCGTCAGGGTGTTTGGAGGCCAAATATTCCACAATGGCGTTCGATTCCCAAAGCGCGAATCCGCCGTCCTCCAGCGTAGGCATCTTCTTGTTCGGGTTGAGCACGACATAGTCCGGACGCAACTGATCGCCCTTCATCAAATCGACCAACCGAAACTCGTAGCCGGCGCCGACATGGTGGACAGCCCAAAGCGCCTTGAAGCCGCGCGGGCTCAGCGGGAATGCGTGAATCTTCAACGTCATGCTCAACTCCCTCAGCGCGCCGCGTAATCGCCAAAGCCCCGTTCGAAAACGCCGGCCCATCCATTGTTGTACGCCTCGCGCAGCTTGGCCGCTTCCTCGCCCATGCGCTCCCAATTTTCATGGGTGAGCGTCACGCGGCAACTGGCCTCGTCCAGCGGTTCAAAGCGAACGGAAACGTCGGTGCTCTGCGTTTGCGGACGCCCCATGGACCAGGCCATCGCGAACAGCGCGCCGGGCTCGAACGCGCTGACGACGCCCCAATCGAGTTCGCGTCCATCGTTCAGCGTCTCATAGATGCGCCCGCCGACGCGCGGCTCTATGGTGACCGCAACCGTCGTTTCGCCCGCGGCAGTCTTCGCGCGCGTGTGGGTCGCCAACGGCCACCAGGCGCCAATCTCGGCGGTGAAAATCCGGAACGCTTCAGCCGCAGGGCGGCGCACATCGATGGTTTTGACGACCGGCGCCAGTTCGACAACGCTCATCGGTCATTCTCCGCGTGATGTTTGAAACTGGTCAGTGCTTCGCCCCAGAAGCTGTCGAGCCAGTCGCGAAGCTCGGCCAAGCCCTCGGCGTGGATGCGATAGATGCGCGCCGTTCCCCGCGGCTCGTCCTTCACGAGGCCAGCGCCCTTCAGCGCCTTGAGATGCTGCGACACCGCCGGACGGCTCACCGGAAGGCCCTCGGCCAATTGTCCCACCGGCAGCGGGCCCGCCCGCAAGCGCTCAAAAATCAGGCGGCGGGTAGGATCGGCGAGAGTGGCGAGGGCCTTTTCGTAAGCCATAACTAACCGTAAGTCTGTACTTACTAGTAGTCAAGCGCCCATTCCAGCCGCGCGGGCCCTGCGCTAGGAGACGCGTCCCAAGGAGGAGGACATCCGCTGGCCCAGCAAGGCATTCCGGCGCCCGCTGACACGATCCCGCTCGGAGCGTGGGCGCTGGATTGCACGCGAAACGTACTGATCATCGGTGCGGCGGAGGTTCAGATATCGCCGCTGGCGTCGCGGTTCCTGCAAGCGCTCGCCAGCCGGCCGGGCGAAATCGTCAGCCGAAACGCTCTGATCGAGCAGCTGTGGGACGGCAACGCGCTGGTGGGCGAGCCAGCCCTGAACCGCGTGGTCAGCGAACTGAGAAAGGCTGCCGGCGAAGAAGCGAAGGCGCCGAAGCTGGTGCAGACCATCCCGCGGAAAGGCTATCGCCTGCTGCTGGGCCAACCCGCGCCCGCGCCGCCTGTCTCGCGGCGATTTCCACGCTGGCTGACGGCGGCCGCGGGGATCGCGGCCGCCGTAGTCGCGCTGGCGGCCGCGAACTGGCTACTGGAGACCGCGATTGGCCTCATTTGGACGCTCCGGCACTGAACGATTGTCTTCGATCTTGTTCGGTTTTGTTCGCAGGCCTTGCCGGGCCGCGAAGAGCATGACCAAACCCGGCTCATAAGAAGCTTGCCTTCCGGAGGGGTCATGAATTGGGTCTTGCGCGCGTCTGCAATGCTGGGCCTGGCGCTGATCGCGGGAGCATGTGCTTCCGCCAACGCTCCTGCGCCCTCCAGCGGACCGCCGCCTGCGATCGTCGCGCCAGCCGGCGCTTCCGCCGAAATCGCAGCCCGGCTCAACGCCCTTGCTGAGAATTATCCCGGCGTCGCCTTTGCTGTCGCCGGGCCTTCGGGCGCGGCCTGGGAGGGGGCGGTTGGGCTCGCTGACGTAGAAACCGGCGCGCCGATGAGCGCCCAAACGCCGGTCAGCGTCTACAGCGTCAACAAGCCGATGACGGCGACGCTGGCGATGAGCCTCGTCGAAGCGGGCCGTCTCGATCTCGACCGGCCAATCGGTGAAATCGCCGATGTCCCTGCGCAGTTCGCGACACTCACCGCCCGCGAACTGCTGACCCACACGGCGGGAGTGCGCCACTATCGAGATGGAGAGTGGCTGCCGAATTCCCGGCGGGCTTGCGCCGCGCCAGGCGAGGCCATTGCAGCGTTCGCCGACGATCCGCTCGGCCCGCGTGGCGCGTTCCAATACTCGAGCTTTGGCTATGTGCTCTTGAGCCTCGTGTTGGAGGGCGCATCCGGCGAACCCTTCCACACCATGATGCAGCAGCGCATTTTGGAACCCGCCGGAATGTCGAATGCATCCTTGTGGCAAGTTGGACAGCGCCGGCCGCCCAATGGCCATGAGCGCGCCGGACGCCGGTTTCGCACAGCGCGCGCGATCGACAACAGCTGCAAATTCGGTGCAGGCGCCGTCATCGCGTCGGCGCAGGATTTGGCGCGCTTCGGCGCAGCGCTGGCGGGCGGGCGCCTGGTATCGGACGCGTCTTGGCGCACGATGGTGGAAGGCGTTCAAAACAATTACGGCCTTGGCTGGGGCGTCGGCGCGCTGGCGGACGGGGCGCCCGTAGCTGTCCACAGCGGCAGCGCCATCGGCGGCACATCGGTCATCGCCGTCGATATCCAGAGAGGCGTTGCGGTGGCGATGGTCGGCAACGCGGAGGGCCCCTCGCTGGTCGATGACGCCAAGGCGATCCTGATGCTGGCGCGCGCGGCCCCGGATTTCGCTGAGTAGCTGCGCCGGAGCGAGCCGCGCTCGTCATCGCAGCCCCTAGTTCTTGGTTCGTACCGGCCCGCGCGCTATGCTGCGGATTCGGATGTCAGAAGAGCTCCCCATCTCCCAGCGCGCGGCGGCGCAGGCGCCCTATCTCGCCTCGCTGAACCCCGAGCAGCGCGCCGCCGTGGAGGCGCTCGACGGGCCGGTGCTGGTGCTGGCGGGCGCGGGCACCGGAAAGACGCGGGTGCTGACGACGCGCCTTGCGCACCTGCTCTCGACAGGCCGCGCCAAGCCCTGGGGCGTCCTTTCCGTCACCTTCACCAACAAGGCCGCGCGCGAAATGCGCGAACGCGTCGAAGCGCTGCTTGGGCCGGG
>JAWKUY010000003.1:0-216534 GCA_041398345.1 Hyphomonadaceae bacterium
GGTCTTCTGCTGGATGACCAGCACGATGGCGAAGAAGTTGACCTCGGGCAGCGGCATCCGGTCATAGAGGCGCTGCAGGCTCTGGTCGATCGGCACGCCCATCGACTGAGAGTCGCACAAGGCCTGGAACTCAGCGCGCAGAGGCTCGGGGCTTTCAGCGGCGATGATGCGCAAGCACTGGTTCAGCGGCAGGCCGGACTTCACGCCGCGAACGATAATGTCGATGGCGTCCGAGAGTTGGTTGGAGAATTTCTTCTGGCGTCCCGCGACCAGCATGCCGAGGAACCAGCGCGGCAGGCCGAGCAGGCCGACGAAGAAGCCCATGCCGCCGCCGATCGGACCTTGCACGATGAGGCCGATCAAACCGAGCAGGACGCCGGCGCCGGCGGCCATCACCCAGAACATCGTCGGCGACAGATTGATCCCGGCTTGCGCGATTTGCCCCTTCACCGAAAAGCGGCGCCTGCGCGAGAGCTTCTCGGTGTCAGCCAGCTCCTTCAGCGCTTCCTGCGTGGTTTGCCGGCGCTTGAGCGCGGCGACATCGACGGCTTGTTTGCGCTTGTCGATCACGCGCGCACCGGAAACCGCCTTCACGCGCTTTGACGCCGCCGCGGGCTGGTTGTTCGAGGTCAGCGCCAGCCCGGCGCCGCCGATAGCGATGAAAGCGAGAACCGCAGCGGGAAGGGCGGCGTCCATCAGCCGTTCTCCGCTTCGTCGAGCGCTTGGGCGAGTTCCTTCTCTAGGCCGAAATAGCGCGCGCGCTCCCAAAAGCGCGGCCGCCCGACGCCGGTGCCCTTATGGCGGCCGATGATGCGCCCGTTCTGATCCTCGCCTTGAATATCGTAGAGCAGGAGGTCTTGAGTGATGATGGTGTCGCCTTCCAGGCCCAGAACTTCGGTGATCTGCGTGATCCGCCGCGAGCCGTCGCGCAGACGCGCAGCCTGAATGACGACATCCACAGCGGCGACGATGATTTCACGGATTGTCTTGGGCGGCAGCGAGAAGCCGCCCATCGTGATCATCGATTCCAGACGCGACAGGGCTTCGCGCGGAGTATTGGCGTGCAGCGTGCCCATTGAGCCGTCGTGGCCGGTGTTCATCGCTTGCAGCAGGTCGAAGGCTTCGCTGCCCCGGACTTCGCCGACGATGATGCGTTCAGGGCGCATCCGCAGACAGTTCTTGACCAGATCGCGCATCGTCACCTGGCCGGAGCCCTCAAGGTTCGGCGGGCGCGTTTCCAGGCGCACCACGTGCGGCTGCTGCAGCTGCAGTTCGGCGGCGTCTTCGCAGGTGATGACGCGTTCAGTCGGATCGATGAAGGCGGTGAGCGTGTTCAGCAGCGTCGTCTTGCCCGAGCCCGTGCCGCCCGAGATCAACACGTTGCAGCGGCAGGCCGATGATCTGAAGGATCTTCCGCGCCCGCGAGATCGAGCCGAACTCCACCAGATTGGAGAGCTTCAGCTTGTCCTTCTTGAACTTCCGGATGGTGAGCGTCGGCCCATCGATGGCCAGCGGCGGCACGATGACGTTGACGCGCGAGCCATCTGGCAGGCGCGCGTCGCATATCGGGCTCGATTCATCGACGCGCCGGCCAACCTGGCTGACGATGCGCTGACAGATGTTCATCAGCTGGCCGTTGTCGCGGAAGCGGATGCCAGTCTTGGAAATCTTGCCGCTGACTTCGATGAACACGGCGTTGGCGCCGTTGACCATCACGTCGGCGATGTCGTCGCGCGCGAGCAGCGGCTCGAGCGGGCCGTAGCCGAGAACGTCGTTGCAGATGTCGTCGAGCAGGGCTTCCTGCTCGGCGATCGACATCACCACGTTCTTGATCGAAATGATCTCGGCGACGATGTCGCGAATTTCATCGCGCGCGCTTTCAGGATCGAGCTGCGCGAGCTGCGTGAGATCGATGGTCTCGATCAGCGCATTGAAGATCGTGGACTTGACCCGGTAGTACGCTTCCGAGCGGTACTCAGGCTGTTCGGACGGATCGGGCGCGCGCGGCGGCGGCGCTGCAGCGGCGGGCGCGGCGGGACGCGGGGCGGGCGCTGGCGTCCGTGCGGTGGGTGCGGGCGCAGGGCGAGGAGCGGCGGCGGGCTTGGGGCCAACAGCCGCCTGAACGCGCGCGAGCGCCGGCGTTGGCGCAGCTGCAGGCGCCGCCGGTGTGGCGTTCGGCGCATCGCCCAGGCTTCGCTTACCGAACATTCAAACCCCTAGCGCTTCAGGAACGGGATCTTGTCGGTGATGGACGCCTTCTTCGTCTCCACCGGTTTGCGCCCCGTGAGCGTCGCCGCGAGCGAGTCGAGCGCAACCGCGGTCTTCGACTGCGGCGCAACCTCTCCAATCATCTGGCCGTTGTTGGCGGCCATGCCGAACAATTGCGGATCGAACGGGATCGCCGCCACGGGCTCGGCGCCGAGCGCCTGCGCGAAGTCCTTGAACGGAATTTCGGGCCGCTTCGGCACGCCGACCATCGACAGCACCACCGCGGGCGGCGAGTCGTAGGGACGCATCGCCTTGAGTAGATCCATTATGTTCTTGGTGTTGCGCAGGCTGGCGAGATCGGGGCCTGCGACGATGATGGCGTCGTCGGCTGAGAGCAGGGTGTGCTTGACCCACGAACTCCACACATGCGGCAGATCGAGCACCACAAACGGGCTGGTGCGGCGCACGCGCTCGATCACCATCTCGTAGGCCTGAGAGTCGAGTTCAAATTCACGCTCAAGCGTCGCGGGCGCTGTCAGCATCTGCAGGCGCTGCGTCTGTTTGGTGGTGACGCGTTCGAGGAACACGTCGTCAACCCGGTCCGGCGCCATCAGCGCGTCTGCGATGGATTGCGGCGGGTCCTGGTTGAAATCGAGCGCGGCGGTGCCGAACGACAAATCGAGATCAAGCAGCGTCGCGCTGGATTCCTGGCGTTCGGCGATCGACCAGGCGAGGTTGTGCGCGATCGTGGATGCGCCGATGCCGCCGCGCGCGCCGATGACGGAGATGACGCGGCCAGCGAACGGCTTATCGGGATTCACGTAAAGGCCGCAGACGGTGCGAATGAGATCGATCGGCTGCATCGGCGGCACGATGTACTCGCTGACGCCGCGCGACATCAGCTCGCGGAACAGCGCGATATCGTTGACGGCGCCAATGATGACGACCTTGGTGCCTTCCTCGATCACCTGCGCGAGGCGGTCGAGGTTATGCAGCATCTGCTGACCCTGCATCAGCGTATCGAGAATGAGCAGGTTCGGGCTGGCTTGGCTGGCGAAACGTGTAATCGCCGATTCAATGCCGCCCGATTCAACCGTTATCTCAGCGCGCGCCATGCGGCGGTCGGCGGAGATGCCGGCCACGATGTCAGAGATTTCGTGGCGATCGCAGGAAGCGTGGATGGTGATCCGCGGCACCGGCTGTTCGGTTGAGCGCGTCTCCTCGCGGCTGAACGATTGCGCCGCGGGCGAAGCCATGGGAGGCGGCGCCGAGGCGCCGGAAAGCGCGAATGGGTCTTCGCCTGCCAGCGCTGATGCGTCCTCATCTGGGGACGCGCCGGCGGCGCCGGCGGAATCGAACGGCGGCAGGCCGCCGCCCTCTAGTTCGCCAACGCCGAACGTATCGTCTTCCTCGAGTACGAAGTCGTCGTCTGCGCCGAGGCTCCAGGCGGGATCTGGGTTGCTCATCGTGCTCAAGCCCTATTGCGCCACGCTGCTGATGGCGATTCGCTCGTCGTCGGTGCGTTCTGCGCCCGTCGCGTCACCTTGGCGGTACGCGCCCATGACTGTGTCGCGGCGTCCGGAGTCGCGCGGCGTCTCATCGCGCGGGTGCAGAAGGTCGGCGGGATCCTCGACCAGCGCCGCCAGGTTGGCGTTCGTGGCGCAGCCGAAGCTTTCCCAGGCCTGGTTGTTGCTCTGATGGCCGAGATCCTGCGTCCAAAGGGGCGCGCATTCCTGCGCGCGGGCCTCGAAGCGGTCAAAGCTTACCAGGATCGGCGCGGCGTCGCCCGACGCGGGACGGGTGGAGCCGGCGATCGCAGCGTAAGAGACGCCCGCATCTACGAGAGCGCGGCGCGTATCGGCGGCGACAACGGATGCAGCTTCGGAGTTGGGCCCGCCCGAAGGCGTTTCCAAAACCAGTGCGCCGTGGCCGTAGCGCAGATAGTCGTTTGCGAACGATTGCAGGCGCGCGCGGTCAGCCCTGGCGAGTTCGGTCTGGCCCGGATCGACAGTGATCTCGATGCGCTGGATCGCGGCCTCCGCTGTCGGCTGATAGCGATCAACCGCGCCCGCAAGCGGAGGCCCGGAAGGCGCCGGCACGCTCGCGCACGCGCCGAGCGCGCTCAAGCCAAGCACGAAAAAGGGCAGGCGGGTCTTCATGACGTGCCTCATTCGATCACGTGTCCGTGGGGACCTTGCAGTCCCTGTTCATTGGAAGCGCGCGAGCCGCTGCTCGCGGGCCGGTAGAGCGAGTTGAGCCTGCCGGTGAGCAGGCTTTCCCCTTCGCTCGGATTCATAAAGCCGTCGCTGGGCGTATGCAGATTGTCGGGATCGGTCGGGCGCACCAAGTATGGCGTAGCGATGATCACGAGTTCTGTTTCGTTGTTGACGAAATCGCGCGAACGGAACAGCGATCCGATCACCGGCGTATTCATGACGCCCGGCACGCCTTCGACGGCGTGGCGCGTGCGCTCTTGGATGAGGCCCGCGAGCACAATCGAGCTGCCAGAGGACATTTCGACGGTTGTCTCTGCGCGGCGAACCTGTAGCGCCGGGATGGTGATGCCGCGGATCACCGTCGTTGTGCCGTCGGCGTTGCGAATTGGCGTGTCGCCCGTTGAGATCGCGCCGTCGCTGGTGAGCTCGCTGACTTCGGTGGAGACCTTGAGCGAGATGCGCCCGCCCGAGAGCACGACGGGCGTGAACGCAAGCCCGACGCCGAACGGTTTGAACTGAACGGTGATCTGGCCGTTGTCGGAGTTCACGGGGACCGGGAATTCGCCGCCTGCGAGGAAGCGTGCGGACTCTCCCGAGATCGCCGTCAAATTTGGCTCGGCGAGGACGCGCAGCAGGCCGGCGCGCTCGAAGGCTTCGATCGAGGCGTCCGTGCGCCGCGAGCTTTCGACGTGGGCAGGCCCCCAAGTCTCCTGACCGGTTGTCGGATCGTATTCGTAGCCGCCGACGCCGGCGCTGCCAGTGCCAATGCCGTTATCGACGACGGGCCCCGGATAGGCGTAGCCGTCGGGACGCAAGATGTTCTGCGCGACGCCGCCGCTGGCGGCGAGGCCGCCGAGCGCCTGGCCGTTGACGGAAAAGCCGTTGCGGGTGGCGGCATCGACGAAATTGTCCTCGCCGACGAGCTGATTGATCAGCTCTTCGTAATTGGTGTTGATGCCCAGCTGACGGACCAGTGTGCGGCTCATTTCAACCACGCGCACACGCACGAGCACTTGCTCGCTGCCTTGCACCTGGATGAGATTGACGACGCGCGGCGCGTTGCCCCCGTTCTGGTTGATGCCCGGCGAGTTGAAGCCGCCGGTCCCGGAGCCATCGCCTGCGCCTTCGCCGCCGGCAATGCCGAGGAACGTCAGCGCCAAACGATACGCTTGATCGGCTTCGCCTGGGCTGCGGGCAGTGCCCTCCAGAACCACCGAGGCGTTCATCGCCTGGGCGGTGATGTTGGAATCGGGGAAGCGGCGGCGCAGAAAATCGTTGAGCGGCTGAACTTCCGGTTCGACCCGAATTTCAACGTTGGCGATTTGCCGGCCCGCGGCGTCGAAGAAGAAGATGTTGGTTTGGCCAAGCGCGCGCCCGATCACGTAGGCGCGGCGCGATGTGCGCACGGTTGCGTCGGCGACAGCGGGATTGGACACAAGCACGTCGCGTGCATCGGCGGGCAGATCAATGATCGCCGACTTGCCGAAAGGCAGCACCAGCGAGGCTGAGCGCGAATCGTCGCCCCCGCCATTGGTGAGGCGCACGCTGCTGGCGTCTGGCGGCTCCACTTGCGCCACCGCATAAGTCGGCGCAAGCGCCACGGCCGCAGAGAGGGCTGTGGCGAGAGAAACGCGAAGCGATTTCCCGGCGTTCATCAATTGCCCCCGCTGACAGCGCCGAACGCGTGCACGCGCACGCCGCCGGATTGTTGGCTGAGATTGCGCCCGCTGTTCTGGGTTTGCAGGCCGGCTGTTTCGACCTGCACGCCGCGAAGCGCGAGACTGAGCGTTCCCATTTCGTCGGCGAGCGCCAGATTGCGGGCGTCTTCAGCCGTCATTTCGAGCACCGCGACGGTGGCGTCGACCGTTTCAGGGCCTTCGCCAGAGGTCTGCGTCTGGGTTCTGTCGCCCAGCGCCAGCACGCGAACGTCCTGCAGAACGATGTCGCTGCGGATGATTTCGCCGCCGCCGTCGGGATTGTCGAGCCGGGCGGTGACGATCACATCGACATGATCGTTCGGCTGGATGTAGCCGCCTGCAGCGGTGTTGGCTTCGATCTCGATGGCGATGGCGCGATAGCCCGGCGCCAACTGCGCAGCCAGAAAGCCTCGCCCCTCAGGCTGCACGACCGCGCTCTGCACGATCGGTTCGCCCTGAACGAAGGCGCGGCGCGTGACGCCGCCGACATAATCAGCCTGCGCGGAGGGCTGCGCCGTCAGGCGCACAAAGCTTTGATTGACGGACGCTTCGGGAAAGAGCGCGATGGCCAGGTCGCTCGGCGTGAGCGCCGCGCCCTGGGGCACGTCGCGCGCAGCGACAAGAACCTGTTCACCGGCGATTTGCTCCGTCTGCGCGGAAGCGGGCGCGGCGTTGTTGTTTGAGCCCGCGCTCCGGATGAGCACGAGGGCCACGACCGCAGCAACGGCGGCGAAAGCCAAGACGATCAGCTGGCGCGCTGACATATGTTCAACTCCCGCGCGTTAATCCGCGAAGCACCCCACGGCGAACAGACCATGACGTGGCTAAGGCAGGGTTAACGCGCTCGCTAGGTAAGGAAGAGACGGGATTGTCATCAGCCCTCCGGCCATGATCGCCACGCCGTAGGGAATGCCGTTTTGTTTCTCGAGCAGGTGGGTGATGGCGGCGGGGTAGGCGGCCGCGTTCATGAATTGCCGCGCCGCCAACAGCGCCGCCGCCAGCAATCCCCCGGCGAGGGCGGTCCAGACGATGAGCTGGGGGAGCGCCGCAAGCCCGGTCCAGACTGCGGCCGCTGCCAGCAATTTGGCGTCGCCGCCGCCGATGATGTTGAATTGAAAGAGCAAGAAGCCGATCGCAAGCACTGCGAACCCGACCGCCAGATTCATGGCGATCGCCGCAGGCGCTGCGCCGCCGGCAAGCGCCGCCAGCGGAAAAATGGCGGTCAGCGCAATTGAAACCCAGTTTGGAATGATGAGCCGCGTAATGTCGGAGAATGCGGCATAGAGCAGAAGGCCGGCGAAGGCGGCGAGTGCAAGGAGCGCAAGCATCGCAGAGAGCATGCACGCATGCGCGTCAAGAAATATTTAACAAACAAAAACGCCGCCCGAGGGGCGGCGTGAGAAAAGAGGGGAAACAAGGAACGCATTGGGCGCGGCGCCCGGTGAGCGCCGCGCCCTGCGCGGATCTTAGAGGGCCGCGGCGATCGCGTTGAACGTCGCGGTCAGGTTCGTGCCGACCGCAGTGACGGCCAGGATGATGGCGACGCCGATGAGCGCGGCGATCAAGCCGTATTCAATCGCGGTGGCGCCGTCTTCGTTCTTCAGGAAACGCTTCAACATTGTAATAGCTCCGTTTGTCGAGTGCTTTTTCACCGGCCCGGTCAAGCGTCGCACCCGACACCCATACCAGACGCACGCGGACAATACGGGAGAATGAGTTTACGCTTCCCCCTACATGAATGACTAAGATTGCGTTTACCGCGGCGGCGTTTGCGCGCGCGTTGCTGCATTGTCATGCGTACTTGCGTGCGCGGTCTTAGCGATGCGGCAACCATTGGCGCGTAGCAAGCTAAGTGTAGAGACAATAGATAAGGAAACGCCTATGCGCGTTTTGCGCTCCTTCGCCGCCGCTTTCGCCGCGCTGTGCATGTCGGCCGCGCCGGCGCTCGCGCATGATATTCATGTCGCGCTCGACCAGGCGTTTCCAATTCGCCTCGCCGACGCCGCCGAAGGCGTCGCCGTGGGCAACCCCGCGATCGCTGGGGTTTCGGTGCAGAACGACCGCTTCCTGTTCGTGACCGGACGTTCTTATGGCGCAACGAATCTGGTTGTCGTCGGCGCGAATAATCGCGTGCTCTATTCGGGGCGCATCGTTGTGACGCCGGACGAAACCGACGTGGTGATGTTGCAGCGCGGCAACGAGCCTTCGCGGCTTGAATGCACGCCTGTTTGCCGCCCGCGGCCCGACATTGGCGACGGCGCATCCGTGAGCGACGTCAACGAACAGATCAATAACCGCGCCGCGGCCGCCGCCGCAGCAGGGCGCCGTTAATCGCCGCTAACGCTGATCATTGACGGAATTTCAGCCCTTCCCGGGTACGCTTGCGCGTTCCGGAGGCGGTATGTTCACGCGTATGTGGCCAGGCAAGAGGGCGTTGCGGCGTTTTGCCCGCGCACGCCGCGGCGCGACCGTGGTCGAGTTCGCGCTGGTCGTGATGCCGTTCTTCGTGCTGACGTTTGGGCTCGCGGAAATCTCGCTGATCGGGTTTGCGCAAACCAGCCTTGACTTTGCGGTGTCGGAAGCAGGACGCGAGATCCGCACCGGGCAGGCGCAAATGGGCGGCGTCAGCGCCGGCGAGATTCAGCAGGAAGTGTGCGATCAGCTCAACACCTTCATGGTGCTGACTTGCGACGGCAACCTGTTTCTGGACGTCGATCGCTACGATTCATTCGTTGACGCGGGCAATGCGCCGAACAATCCGGTTCAGGATGGCGAGTTCCAGGCAGGCGGCGTCGGCTATTCGCCGGGCGCGCCATCGGACATCGTGGTCGTGCGCGCCTATTACCGCTGGCAGATTCTAACGCCGATGTTCGAGCCGGTGTTCCAGAACCTCAACGGGGGCCAGCGACTCCTGGTCTCCACCATGATGTTCCGCAACGAGCCCTACCAATGAAGCTGATGCGCCGCCTTCGCCGCTTTGCTGCGTCCAAGAGGGGCGTCGCAGCCGTGGAATTTGCGATCATCGCCCCGATGATGATCTTCCTGCTGTTCGGCTCGGTCGACCTGTTCGACGTTTTGAACGCAAACAAGCGTGCGCAGAATGCGGCGGCCTCCGTGGCTGATGTGATCGCGCGCGATACCGAAGTGTCTGACTCCGAGCTCGCGGGCATTTGGGATGCGCTCGACATCCTGATGTTCCCGAACGACGCCTCGACGATGCAGATACGCGTCAGCAGCGTCAGCATTGAAAACGCCACGACTGCGCGCGTGGTGTGGAGCGAAGGGCACGGCATGTCCGCCCGGACGCCCAACTCGACGGTTGCGCTGCCCGCCGCGATGATGGCGCCGGGAACCAGCATTATCATGACAGAGTCGGTTTATCCCTACACGGCGCCGCTCGGGTTTCTCTACACGGGCACGATGAACCTGACGCACGATGCGTATCGCCGCTCGCGCCTCGTCGATCCGATCCCGCGCGTGGCGTGATGATTGGCGCTTGACGCCAGCCTGGTTCGCGGGACACTCCCGCGATGGATGCGCTAGAGACGCCGGCCGAAGCCGTTGACCGGCTGGAATTCCTTCACAATCGAGCCGTCACAGCGCTCATCGACGCCGTGCGCCGCTTCGCAGAGAGCGGAACGCCGCCTTCGCCGGAAGAGCGCGCGTTGTTCCGCTATCCGGAATTGCGCGTCACCTATCTGCCGGGCGGTCCCGCACCGCGGCTCGCGCGCGCGTTCGGCCAGCTGACATGGCCGGGCGAATACGCTGTCTCCATCACGCAGCCGAAATATTTCCGACAATATCTGATCGAGCAGCTGCAATTGCTGGTGGATGATTACGGCGCCGACCTCAGCGTCCGCGTCAGCGAGGCGGAGATTCCGTACTCGTTTGTGCTCGAAGCGGCGGGCGCGGCCGCTTTCGAAACGGTGCCGGCGGAAGATCTCGCGCGCTATTTTCCCAACCCGCGCCTCACGCAGGTCGGGGACGCCGCCGTCGATGGGTTGCGCATCGAGCGCCTCGACGGCGCCCGGCCGCTGGCCTTGTTCGACGCGCCGCGCACCGATTATTCGCTGAAACGGATCGAGCACTATACGGGCGCGCTATGGAGCGATGTGCAGCCTTGGATTCTTTTCACCAACTACCAGCGTTATGTGGACGAGTTCGTGCGCTGGGCGGCCGAGGGCGTGAAGAACGGCCCGAAAGGGTGGGCGCTGTCATGTCCGGGGCAAGTGCGCGTCGAAGCCGGAGATGGCGACGGTTTGGCCAAAGCGGAAAGCGCGCCTTGGCGGAAGTATCAAATGCCGGCTTATCACTTGACCACGCCGGACAATGACGGCGTGACGCTGGTCAATATTGGCGTGGGCCCGTCCAACGCGAAGACGATCACCGATCATCTGGCGGTGCTGCGCCCGCATTGCTGGCTGATGATCGGCCATTGCGGCGGGCTTCGCCACACTCAGCGCATCGGCGACTATGTGTTGGCGCACGCCTATCTTCGCCGCGACAAGATCCTGGACGATCGCGTGCCGTTGGAAGTGCCTATCCCCGCCATCGCGGAAGTGCAGATCGCGCTGCAACAGGCCGCGATGGCGGTCGCTGGCGACAAGGAAGATTTGCGCCGGCGCCTGCGGACTGGAACGGTGGTTTCCTACGCTGACCGCAATTGGGAGCTCAACTACAACCAAGAGCGCCAGTTGCTTTCGCAATCTCGCGCCATAGCGGTGGATATGGAAAGCGCCTGCGTCGCCACGCAGGGTTTCCGGTTACGGGTTCCGTACGGCGTCTTGTTGTGTGTCTCCGACAAGCCGGCGCACGGCGAGATCAAGCTGCCGGGCGTTTCAGATCGTTTCTACGATAGCGCCATTGGCGCGCACTTGCGCATTGGCCTCGAAACCGTGGCGCTGCTGAAGCAAAATCGCGATCGCCTGCATTCGCGCAAGCTGCGCGCGTTCGACGAGCCGCCGTTCAGATGAACGATGGCTTTGACGCGCCGGCTGGACTGGGCCATCAAAGGACATGCACGACCGGTTGGTGGACTTCGAGCGGGTTCTGAATTTTCGCGACTTTGGCGGATGGGATGCCGCGGACGGCGCCAAGGTGGCGCGCGGCAAGCTGTGGCGCTCGGCGGCGTTCAATGATGCAACCGATGCGGACAGGGCGCGGCTCGACGCAATGGACCTGCGCTTCCTGGTTGATCTCCGCCGTCCGGAAGAGCGCTCTCACGAACCAAACCGTTGGCCCGGCGAGGGCCGCCGCGTGATCGTCAACGACGAGGGGGCGGGAGAGACCGCTTTGCCACCGCATCTGGCCGCGTTGATGCGGAGCGACCTGACGCCGCAATCGACGCGCGATTACATGATCGGCCTGTACCGGGAGATCCCGTTCGACCCGCGTCTGATCCAACTCTACCGCGATTGGTTTGCCGAGCTCGCGGCGGGCGGGGCGGGCGTCATTCATTGCGCGGCGGGCAAGGACCGCACTGGCGTCGGCTGCGCGCTGACCCTGATCGCGCTTGGCGTCGGTGAAGAGGCCGTGTTTGCCGACTATGAATTTACAAACGCCGCCGTCGATTTGGAGCGGCGGATGCCGCGCATCCAGGCGCGCATGGAGGAGCGTCTGGGTCGTAAACTCGATGCCGAAGCGTTGCGGCCTATGCTTGGGGTGCAGGCGGATTACCTCAAGGCTGCACTCGACGCGATCGACGCCCGGTACGGTTCGGCTTTGGATTATCTCGATGAGTCTCTCGGCATCGGCGCGGCTGCCCGCGCGACGTTGAAGGCCCAGCTGGCCGAATAATCGCGGAGCCTACAATGGCAACGTGGCGGCGCCGAAGAAGCAAAGCGATGCGGCCAAGGCCAAGAGCCAGGAATATTTGTCGCGCAGCGCAAAGAGGATCGGGTCATCGTCCATCTCGCCGCGGCTGACCTTCAGCCACACGCGGCTGGTCCAGATAATGCCCGCCACTGGAAGGCCCCACAGCAGGGCGGGCGTCTTGTAGTGGGCGGCGTTGGCTTCATCGAGAAGATAAAGTGCAAGCACTGACATCGCGATCATGCCGGCGCCGACGCCCATGATTGTCAGGGCCATGGCGTCTGTGCTGCGATAACCTCTGCCGCCGACCTTGCCGCCGCCGCGCTGCGCGAGATCGCGCGTTTCAGCGACCCGCTTCACCAGCGCGAGGCCGAGAAAGAAGAAGCAAGAAAACGCGAGCAGCCAGTCGCTGGCCAGGAACCCCGTTGCAGCGCCGCCAAGCACGATGCGGATCGTGTAGAGCGTTGCCAGCATCGCCACGTCCGCCAGCACGACGCGCTTGAGCCAAAAAGTGTAGGCGCAGGTCAGGGCGGCATAGATCAACGTCAGCTCCAGCACGCCCGCCTGCGCCGCCAGGGCAAGCCCCAGCGCCGTGAGCGCAAGCGCCGCCGCCAATCCGGCGGGCAGCGCCAGCGCGCCCGATGCGAAGGGCCGGCGCTTCTTTCGCGGATGGGCGCGATCAGCATCGATATCGGCGGCGTCATTGAGCAGATAAACCGCCGAGGCGGTGAACGAGAGGCCGCCGAACGCGAGCAGGGCTGAAGTCCATGCCGCTGGCAGCGCCCATCCTTGACCCGCGAGCATCGGCAGGAAGACCAAAAGGTTCTTGCTCCATTGCTGCGGACGTATGGCGGCGAGCAGCGCGCGCGGCGCGCCGGCCTCGCGTGGGAACGCGCGCTCCACGTCAAATTCTCTGTGCGCCCGCCGGCTCAAGCCTGCGGAGGCGTTCGCCACCACAGCACGCGAGGCCGCGCGCCAAACCGCAATGTCCGCACTCTCATTGCCGGCATAAACAAAACCGCCGGGAAACGCTCCCGCGAGCTTTTCGGCCTTGCGCCGGGATTTGAGGTTGATGTGGCCATCGGAAGCCATCACCGCGTCGAAGAGGGCGAGGTGATCGGCGACCTGCTGAACCGCGGCGCGGTCGCAGGCTGAGGCGAGGACAAGCGTGCGGCCGCGCCGCTTCTCCTCCCTGAGCCAGGCCAGCACGCGCTCGTCGTAGGGGAGAGCGGGCGCATCGACTGTGATAAGTTCGAATATCCGCGCCTTAGCGTTTGCGCGCCCACGCATGAATGCGCCCGCGAGCATGGGCAGTTTCCATGGCTTGCTCAGGGCGACGCGGACCAGCCCCTCGATGAACAGGTCTGTGTGGATCAGCGTTCCGTCGAGATCGACGGCGAGCGGCAGATTGGTTTGGGCCGCGCCTTCGACCTGTCCGCTTCCGCTCATTTGCGATGTCCCGTGGACCGCCTAGCCTTCGCCAGCCTGCCGCGCAACTCCCGCCAGGGCGGGCGCAGCCGGGATCAGTTCGCGGTTTCCGCCGCTTTCCGCTTCTCGATCATTTGCTCGAAGTTCGACCACACGCCGGCGTCGCCGTGCCATTCGCCTTTAGTGGCGGCCTTGGAATACTCGGTCGCCCGCGCTTCGAAGAAGTTGGCGTGCTCGACCCCGTTCAGGATCGCGGTGAGCCAAGGGATAGGATGTTCGGTGACGCCGTAGATCTTAGGCAGGCCGAGTTGGCCCAGGCGCCAGTCGGCGATGTAGCGGATATATTGCTTGATGTCGTCGGCGGTCATGCCTTGCACGGGCCCCATCTCGAAGGCGAGATCGATGAAGCGGTCCTCGATGCCGACGACAGTCTTGCAGCATTCGGCGATGTCGTCCTTCACGGCCTGGGTGAGGGCGTTGGTTTCCTTCGCGTAGGCGTGGAAGAGTTTGATCATGCCCTCGCAGTGCAGGCTTTCGTCGCGCACGCTCCAGGTTACGATCTGCCCCATGCCCTTCATCTTGTTGAAGCGCGGGAAGTTCATCAGCATCGCGAACGATGCGAACAGCTGCAGGCCTTCGGTGAATGCGCCGAACATGGCCAGCGTGCGCAGGATGTCCTCGTCGGTCTCGACGCCGAACGTGCCCATGTAATCGTGCTTGTCGCGCATCGCCTGGTAATCGAGGAACGCCTCGAATTCGGTTTCCGGCATGCCGATGGTTTCCAGCAGCAGGGCGTAGGCGGCGATGTGCACGGTTTCGATATTGGAGAAAGCCGCGAGCATCATCTTGATCTCTGTCGGCTTAAACACGCGCGAATAGCGCTCCATGTAATTGTCGTTCACCTCGACGTCGGCCTGCGTGAAGAAGCGGAAAATCTGCGTGAGCAGATTGCGCTCCTGGTCGTTGAGCTTGGAGGCCCAGTCTTTCACGTCCTCGCCGAGCGGGACTTCCTCCGGCATCCAGTGAACCTGCTGCTGGCGCCGCCAAAATTCGTAGGCCCAGGGGTAGCGAAACGGCTTGTAGCCGATCGATGGCGTGCGCAGACCCGTCAGCTTGCCCCTGTTTTCGCCAGCCATCCGCAAAACTCCCTTTCGAAGCCGAAACGCACCCTAGATGTAGGGAAATAGTGGCGACAATCCACTACATATGGCGCATTTGGGGGCGAGTCGTCTTTAAGAAAAGTTACCAGCGCCCCGGCGGGGGACCATGCAGCGATTCATGGTTCCGCAAGCAGGGAAGAGGGCGCGCGGCTGTGGAAAAGGGCGGCGGCGCCCGCGGTCAGCGCCGCATGGTCAGCGTGACGCCAGCGAAGCGCTCGTCCTGGCTGAAGCCTTGATTGCCAACCACTGTCGACTGTTGGCGTTCGACATAGGCCAGGGAGGCCTGGATGCCGTCGCGCTCGTACGTGACGCCGGCGGACAGATCGCCGACCTCAACGCGATCTTGCAGGGCAAGCGAGGCGCCTTGCCCGCCAAATTCGTTGCGCGAGCCGGGTTGCCAGGTAAGGGCTTCATCCTCGGACGCCACGAAAACATAGGTGGACGCGCCGCCGTCTCCGGCATTGCGGGCGCGCACTAGACCGCGCCCGACCCGCAGTTCAGATCCTTGGCCTTGGCGGTTCATGCCGCCGTCACCGCCCCCCAGCGTGGCCCGCTGGGCGAAAGAGACGCCGAGATTTTCTTCGCCGGCGGCGACTTCCACTTCAACGCGGCGCGGCCCCACAGCGTCGCTGGTTGGCTGGGGCTCTGCGAATCGCCTGGCCGCATCCTCGCGGATCGAAACCGACGCCCGGCGCATGACGGTTTGCGGGTCGATCAGATCGACATCGCCTGCAGAAAGCGCCGTCGCTGCCTCCGCAGCTTCAAACGCCGAAGCGGGCGCAATTTCCTGCAATTCCTGCCCGGCGGCTGTTTCCGCCAAAGACAACACCGCCGCCAGCGCGCCGCCCGCAAGCAGCGCCCTCCGCCATCCGAAAGAAGACCTCATTTCAGCCTCGCTTGGCCTAACACGAAGCGGCAATGCACATTGGCTGCCACAGGTTCCTCCGTGTGTTAAGACATTCGTGGGTTGTGGCCTGAAATTTTCCCGGCTTTCACCGGCGCGTGGTTACTGGCGCATGGTTAGTGTGATGCCAGTGAAGTTCTCCTGCTGGTGAAATCCGCGCCCGCCGCTGCGGACGCTGAATTCGCGCTCGACATAAGCCAGCGAAGCCTGAACGCCCCGGAATTCGTAGGTCACGCCGGCCTGCATGTCGCCGATCTCAACGCGATCCTGAAGCGCGAACGATGAACTCGCGCCGCCGAATTCATTGCGTGCGCCCGGCTGCCAGACCAGCGCTTCATCCTCGGATGCGGCGAACAGATACCAACTCGGCTCGATCGAAGGCTGGTTGCGCGTCATGCCGCGCAACCCCCGGCCAAGGCGCAATTCCGACGCCCGGCTTTGGCGCTGGATGTCGCCCTCGTCGCTGAAACTGACGCCGCCGCGTTGTGCGAAAGAAACGTCGATGCCGCGCGGCGCTGAAGCGATGAGTTCCAGTTCGTAGAGCCTGGAATCATCCATGCGGCGTGCGGCGGGCTCAGCGGGCGCGAGGCGGCTGAAGCGCGATGCGCCGCCGTCGCCAATGCTGAAGTGAAAGCGGTCTTGAAAAGCTTGCGCCGGATCAGCGAAGCTGACGCCATCTATGGCGTAGGTGGAAACGCTCGGCCCGACCGCATCTTCGGCGGTTGCAATGTTGGCTGCGAAACTAAAAACCCCGACCAACCCAACGACCACGAGCTTGCGTAAAAGCATCGCGATCTACCTCCCGATCACATGAGAATTGCGAAAGATAGGTTACCGAATCGCTAAGTGTTGGGGGTTGGCGCCCGCGCGCACGCTTGATGCTGCGCTGCACGCGGAGCGCTGAGCGAGAGCTAGCTGGCCTCGGAAGCCGATTTCGCCACTGCAAGTGTGCGCTGCATCACAACGACATCGAGCAGGCGCCCAAATTTCTCGCCAACATTGGTGAGCCTGCCCGCGTGACGAAAGCCGAGCTTGGCGTGCAGGCCAATGGAGGCGGCGTTGTAGCTGTCGCCGATGAAGGCGACGGCCTCGCGCACGCCGTCTCCGCGCAGCGTCACCAGCACTTCGGCGAGCGCCGTCGCGCCGGCCCCTTGGCGCAGAGTCGTGGGGGCGGCGTAGGTCGAGACCTCGAAGGTCTTGGCGTAGGCGGCGCGGTCGCGAAACTGCGCGGCGTAGGCGAAAGCCATCACCCGGCTCATGTCGCTGGGCGGTGAGGCGACCACGAAGGGCCAGCCCCTTTCGACGATGCGGCCCCAGCGGGCCGTCATCTCCTCCAATGAAGGCGGATCGATTTCGAAGGTGCCCGTGCCGGTGAGCACATGGTGGGAGTAAATGAGCTGAACGAACTGAAGATCCTGCTGGAAGCAAGGCCTTGCGATGAGATTGGGGGGCTTTGAGCTCACCAGCCACCGGTGACGCGGTTTGCGGGCGCCGGTCAAGGGCCTCCGCCGTTCACCGGATGCCAACCCCCGTGCGGTAAGATCGAAATCGAAATGGTGGGAAATCCGGCCTTCTCTCAGGCCCGGGCGATGAGCCTTGGGTTGGCGGCGAGCCTTCTGGCCGCCTGCGCCTCGACGCCCGCTCCGGTCCAGAGCGGGGGCTGGCGGCCGGACGCGGCCCCGGCCGCGCTGCCCGATCCTCAAGCTGCGCCCGCCGTAACCGATCCCTCTGCGCACCTGCAGTGCGTGCCGTTCGCCCGCCAGGTCTCCGGCGTGCAGATCTTCGGCGATGCAAATACCTGGTGGCGGCAGGCCGCAGGCCGCTATCCCCGATCTCAGGTTCCGGCGTTCGGGTCCGTGCTTGTCACCCGGGGCTACCGCGACCCAAGCCGCGGGCACGTCGCGGTCGTGACCCATATCGACTCCCCGCGTCTTATCCGCGTGGATCAGGCCAACTGGCTGAACGGCGGCGAGGTGAGCAGGGGCGTGCCCGTGCTCGACGTCTCGCCGAACAACGACTGGAGCCAGGTGCGCGTCTGGCACATTCCCGGCGGCCATTGGGGCGGGCGCATCTACCAGGCGGAAGGCTTCATCCACCCGTTCGAACTGCGCCTGGCGCTGAGCTGAGTCGCGCTCGTTAATATTTATTGATCGCCCGGCAAGACTAAAATTAACTTCTATTGTGCGCCGCCACAGGCAACATCTAGTCTTCGCGAGCGTTGTTTACCATAGAAGCTACACCTTTCTTGTTGTTCAGGTAGTCATTTAGCCTTTTATTAACTCCGGACAGGCGTTTGTTGTCCCAGTTTGGGGCAAAGCTCCGCCTGGGCTTCAGGGCATGTTGGACACACGCGCGCTTCTTCTCGCCGCCGCTGCTGTCGCCGGCTTAACCGCCGTCCCGACGGAAGCGGATGCGTTGACGCCGCTGTCGCTCGATTTGTCGATCGACCCGAGCGTTATGGAGGGGCCCTCCGAGCATGCGACCATGGCGCCGAGCGCTTTTGAGCGCGCGCCTGACGCCGCCTATGAACCGACCGCGCGCGTCACCAACAGCCGGGCGCGCCTGCAATGCGTGCCGTTTGCGCGGCGTGAGTCAGGCGTTGAGATTTATGGCGACGCCAATACCTGGTGGCGCCAGGCGTCGAACCGTTACGAAACCGCCGAAAATCCCAGCGAAGGCGCGGTTCTGGTGCTTGAAGGCTACAATACGACGGCGCGCGGGCATGTTGCCGTCGTGCGCGAAGTGGTGTCGCCGCGCCTCATCATTGTGGATCACGCCAATTGGTTGAATGGCGGGGAAATCACCCGCGACGTGCCGGTGATGGACGTGTCCGAAGCGGGCGATTGGTCGGAAGTCCAGGTGTGGCATGTGCCGGGGCGCCACTGGGGGGCGCGCACGTACAACGTCCAGGGTTTCATCCTGAATGTGCTGAACCCTTCCGGGCGCAAGGCCCAGATGGAGACGATCGCCGCTCGGGCGACGCCTGGCGCGACAGCAATTCCGCTGAGCTAAGGCCTCAGGCCCCAAGAAAATCCCTGCAAATCCCAACCGGGCGGTTCACATGGCCGCGCCGGACGGGCTAGCTTTCGCCGCCGCGCAGGTGAGGGGCGCGGAGGCCGCACCAAGGGGATTAGGCGATGGCGAATGCTGCAACGGCTGCTGCGGAAGCGCCGGCTCAAGTGCGCAGGGCAAAGGCCAGAGATCGCGGCGGCATCCCGCTGTTCCGCTGGTTGACGCGCAATTGGATTTGGGACGGCTTCATCCTGCTCTGCATTGTCGGCAACGCGGCCATCCTCGGCTACGACGCCCATTACGGCGAGACCAACGCCTACCATGCTCAAATCGAGCAGTGGAACATGTACTTCCTCTGGATATTCACTGCCGAACTTGCGCTTGAGTTCCTCGCGCAGGGACCGCGGAAATACTTCGCAAACGGCTGGAACAATTTCGACGTGCTGGTTGTGGGGCTGAGCTACATTGCCGTGAACCCGGCGATTTCGGCGTTGCGGACGTTGCGTGTCGTGCGCGTGTTCCGCCTGGTCAGCGCTGTGCCGCAGATGCGCCGCGTTGTCGAAGCGCTCTTCGGCGCTTTGCCCGGCATTCTGGCGACCTTCGCGATCCTGGCTGTGGTTTTCTACATCGGCGCCGTCATGGGCACGACGCTGTTCCATGATGACGAGGGTTTCAGCGATTTGGGCAAGAGCTTGCTGTCGCTGTTTGCGCTCTCGCAGTTCGACGGATGGGGCGACACCATCACGCGCCTGGAGGAAGGCCATCCTTACGCCTGGGTGTTCGTGATCGGCTTTACGGTCATCGCCGCGTTTGCGGTGCTCAATCTCTTCATCGGCGTCATCGTCGAAGCGGTGCAGGCCGCGCCCCAGGAGGAGATCAAGGAAGAACTCGAGGACGTGCAGGAGGAAGTCGAAGAGATTCAGGAGGCGCAGGAGGATGCGGCGGTCGTGCAGCAGCGCATTCTTGAGGAGGTGCGTGCCCTGCGCGCCGAGCTGGCCGCCCTGCGCGGCGCTGGCGGGGCGCCATAGAGACTTTCTATCGTCACTCTGGCGAGTTTCGATTGGACGCGATCGCCGTCAGCGGCGAGGAGAAGGCGTTCAGACTCCAACCGAGGGCTCAATTAATGTCGCTTGCTCAATCGAAGACGCTTGAAAACCTGAAAGAAGCCTTCGCTGGCGAGAGCCAGGCCAACCGCCGCTATCTCTATTTCGCGCAGAAGGCCGACGTCGAAGGTTACAACGATGTGGCGACGGTGTTTCGCTCGACCGCTGAAGGCGAGACCGGGCACGCCCACGGTCACCTTGAGTTCATGGAAAGCGTCGGCGATCCCGCGACGGGGCTTCCGATCGGCGCCACGTCGGCCAACCTGAAGGCCGCCATCGCCGGCGAAACCCATGAGTACACCGACATGTATCCGGGCATGGCGCGCACCGCCCGCGAAGAAGGGTTCGACGAAATCGCCGATTGGTTCGAAACCCTCGCCAAGGCGGAGAAGAGCCACGCCGGCCGCTTCCAGCGCGCGCTCGACAACTTGGATAAGTAGGCAAGCAGCGAAGTAACGTGTGTTGTCGTCACCTCCCGCCGCCCGCGGCGGGAGGAGGAGCCCCATGAGCACAACCGACCGCCCCCGTGAAGGCTCGCTCGAAGCGCCGATGCGTCATCCGATCGAATGGCGTTCAGAGGCGTTCTACGATCTTGAGGCGATCGAGAAGGAAATGGAGCGCGTGTTCGACATCTGTCACGGATGCCGGCGCTGCTTCAATTTGTGCGAGAGCTTTCCGCGTCTGTTCGACATGGTCGATGAATCGCCGACCGGCGAACTCGACGGCGTTCCGAAAGAGAAATATGGCGAGGTCGTCGAAGCGTGCACGCTGTGCGACATGTGCTTCATGACGAAGTGCCCTTACGTGCCGCCGCACGAATGGGCGCTGGATTTTCCTCATCTCATGTTGCGCCATCGCGCTGCTGAATTGCGCCGCAACAACGGTAAGAAGCCGCTCTCGGCGCAGCTGGGTGAAACCGATCGCAACGGAACGATCGGGCGGCTCATTGCTCCGGTTGCGAACTTCGCGGCGGATCGCTCGAACGCGCTGACACGCGGCGTGATGGAAGCGGCCGCTGGTGTTGCGCGCGACGTGGAGCTTCCCAAGTACCATACACGCACGTTTCAAAATCGTGCGGCGCTGGAGCCGCCCTCGCGAAACGAAAATGGCGCCGCGCGCGCGCGCAAGGCCGTGCTCTACGCCACGTGTTTTGTCGAGTACAACCAACCCAGCACAGGAACCGCAGCACAAGCTGTGTTGGCGCGGCAGGGCGTCGAGACCGAGGTGGTCTATCCGGCGTGCTGCGGCATGCCGCAATTGGAGCACGGCGATATCGCCGAGGTCGCCAAGCGCGCGGTGCAGGTCGCCGATGCGATGGCGCCCTGGATTGACCAGGGATACGACGTCATCGCGCTCACCGCCTCATGCGGGCTGATGATGAAGTTCGAGTGGCCGCTGATTTTGCCGGAAAACGAGAACGTCAAGAAGCTTTCCGCCGCCACCCGCGACATTTGCGAATACGTCGTCGATATCGCCAAGAAGGAGGGCCTGGCGCCGGGACTTGCGCCGGTTGAGGGCGGCGTCACCATGCATATGGCCTGCCATGCGCGCGCACAAAACATGGGCCAAAAATCCGCTGACATGCTGAAGCTCATCCCCGACACAAAAGTCGATGTGATTGAGCGCTGCTCGGGTCACGGCGGGACGTTCGGCGTGATGAAGGAGACCCGCCCGCTGGCCGTGAAGGTGGGCCGCCCGGCGGCGAAGCTGGCTGCGCAGAAGCACAATGCAAATGTGTGTTCAGATTGCCCGCTGGCGTGCAAGCACATCAATCAGCTGGTGGAAGACGAGTTCAGCGGGATCGCAGGCGCGCATATGCGGGAAGCGCACCCTATCGAAGTGTTCGCGCGCGCCTATGGGCTGACAGACTAGGGATAAAGATGGGCAAACGCTGCATCGAAGCTTCTGATATCGTCGCCGCGGAGCAGTTCGGGCGCGAGCGGCAGGCGCGCCGGGCGGCGCTGTTGCCGGTCAAGCGGCTGCGTCGTGTCGAGGTCGGGCCCTACTGCACGTTCTATTTCGAGAGCTACGAAACCATGCTCTTCCAAGTGCAGGAAATGCTCTACATCGAGCGCGGCGGGCAGGAGCAGCTGGCCGATGAGCTGGCCGCCTACAATCCGATGATCCCGCAGGGCGACGAACTGGTCGCGACGATCATGTTCGAGATCGACGAGCCGCGCCGCCGCGCGGCCGTGCTCGCGCGCTTGGGCGGGGCTGAGGAATGCTTCTTCATTCAGGTGGGCGATGAGAAGATCCGCGGCTTGTCCGAACAGGAGGTCGAACGCACCAACGAAGAGGGGAAGGCCTCGAGCGTGCATTTCGTCCATTTCAAGCTCAAGCCCGAGCACATCGCCCGCTTCCGCGATCCCGCCACGCAAATTCTCGCGGGCGTCGATCACGAAACCTACGCGCACATGGCGCTGCTGAGCCCTGCGGCGCGCGCCGAGCTGGCCAAGGATTTCGCCTAGGGACGCGCGCCGGTCGTCGCGGACGCAGGGCGTTTATCGCGAGCCACTTTCGCTGCGGCGCAGCATAGTGGAGAATGGCGCGATGTCGGTTTGGTCACGCATTTTGGAGCTTGCCAGCCGGGCCTTCGATCCCGAGGCGGAGCCGCCGCAATTTGGCGAGGAATGCGCGCCGCTGCCCAACGATGTCGGCTTTACCGCAGCCGTGATTGGCCTGGCGGCCAAGATGGCGCGCGCCGATGGCTATGCGCTGCAGGTGGAGCTGGAGGCTGCCGAGCGCGTGTTCCGGCCCCCGCCCGGAGAGGAGGGCAATTTCCGCCGCGCCTTCGTGCTGGCGCAGCAGACGGTCCTAGGATTTGAATCCTACGCCAAAAAGATCGGGCGCAAATATCGCGCCCGGCCCTGTCTGCTGGAGGATGTGCTCGACGGCCTCTTCCATATCGCGGCGGCGGACGGGCATGTGACGGAGGTCGAACTCGCCTTTCTGGAGGAAGTCGCCGCGCATTTCGGCTTCAGCGAGATGGAGTTCCGGCGCATCAAGGCCACCAATCTCGGTCCGGACGCTGGCGACCCTTACGCCGTGCTGGGCCTGTTGCCGGGCGCGACCATGGAGGAGGTTCGCCAAGCCTGGCGGCGTGCGGCGGCTGAAAACCATCCCGACCGCATGCTTCAGCGCGGGGCGCCGGAGGAGTTTGTCGATATCGCGCGCGAGAAAACCGCCGCCATAAACGCCGCCTACGCCCGCATTCGCGAGGAACTGAGCGTCGGGGCGAAATAAACCAAGCCGCAGGCGCGCCCAAAGGGCGCCGCATTGCTTGGCCAGCATCTTGCACCATATTGGAGCGACGAAGGGAACGCGCCGCCGATGACCGCCAACGCCGCCGATTTCGGGTCTGCCTTGCTGGGCGCCTTTATGCGCGCGGCCGGCCTGGTTGCGCTCGCCATTGGCGCGGCGCTGGCTTTGGTTTTCGCCTTTGCGGCGGCGCTGGTCGTTGGCGTCATGATCGCCGGGGCCGCGCTTGCCATGCGCATCTGGCCGCGCGCGGCGCAGCGCGATGGCGCCGATGTTCTCGAAGCGCGGCGCACGCCCGCCGGCTGGGTGGTGGAAACCTCCGCCAGAGGCAAGTCCTGATCGCATCCGCGCTTGGCGGGCCTATACTGGGCGCGCCGTGATTCATTTCATTGACCGTCCTTCGCCCAACTACGACTCGCGGACGCGTGAGGTCGATCTCGTCGTGCTGCACTATACGGGCATGCAGAGCGCGCGCATCGCGTTGAAGCGCCTGACCGATCCGGCGCCGCTCGCGGGCAATTATCCAGGACCCTGGCAAGATCCAAAGACCGATCCCATGACGGTGCTCGGCCGCGTCAGCGCTCACTACGTGATCGACGAGGTTGGCAATGTCTATCGCCTCGTCGCGGAGGCCCATCGCGCTTGGCACGCGGGCGTGTCGAGCTGGGGAGGCGAGGGCGACGTCAATGCGCGCTCGGTGGGCATCGAGATTGTCAATGGCGGTCACGATTTCGGTTTGCCTGAATTTCCTCTGGATCAGATCAACGCCCTCATCCATCTGCTGCGCGAGATCATGGCGCGCTATGGGCTGAAGCCTTCGCGCATTGTCGGCCACTCTGACGTTGCGCCGGGACGCAAGCTCGATCCGGGCGAGAAATTTCCATGGAAGCGGTTGTCTGAGTACGGCGTCGCCATCTGGCCGGAATTCGTGACGATGCAGGCGAGCGCCGCGCCCGATATTTCGCTGATCCAGCGTCAGCTGCGCGCCTTCGGCTATGGCGTTGACGAAACCGGCGCCTTGGACGCCCAGACGCGCGCCGTCCTCGAGGCGTTTCAGCGGCGCTTCCATCCCGAAGCCATTACTGGCGCGCCCGATGAAAAGACCCAGGTGCTGCTGGCCTCGCTGACGCACGCGCTTTGAAAGTTCCGTCCCGCCGCAAATGAGCTAGATTGAGCGCGCCCGCACGGAGCCCAGCTCATGAGTTTCTTCCACGAAGGCCAGCGGTCGCTGCAGCGGCGCTTTTCCTCCACCGCTCTCGCCGATCGGCTGGAACAGGTGACCCACCGCACCAGTCTCACACCTGACGACGCAGAATTCCTCGGCGGCGTCACGTTCTTTTTCTTGGCGACGGCCGATGCCGAGGGGCGCCCGGACTGCTCCTACAAAGGCGGCGCTCCGGGTTTCGTGCGCGTCCTGTCGCCAAATCTGATCGTGTTTCCCGACTATGACGGCAACGGGATGTTCCGCAGCCTCGGCAACATGCAGGTCAATCCGGCCGTGGCACTGCTGTTCATCACCTTCGGCGCTTCTCCAAAGCGGCTGCGCGTCAACGGGCGCGCGGAAATCGTGTTCGACGATCCGCTGCTTGCGGAATTCGCCGGCGCGCAGGCGCTCATCAAGGTCGCGCCGGAGCACATCTTTCCGAACTGCCCGCGTCATATCCACGATTTGGGCGCGGGGGAGTTGTCGGCCTACACGCCGGTCGCCGGCGGTGAGCCGCTCGAACCCGCTTGGAAAAGTTTTGACGCGTTCAAGGACGTTGTGCCGCCGCGCCGGTCGTGAGTTCAAACTTGCCGCTATCGCAACGCAGCGCCTATATTGCCTGAGCCAGTCGGCTGGACGGCCGCGGGCGCAAGTTCCGAAAGGACGCGTTCGAGGAAAGTCCGGGCTCCACGCGGATACGGCGGCGGGTAACGCCCGCCGGAAGCAATTCCAGGGATAGCGCCACAGAGAACAGACCGCCGATGAGCTTCGGCTCAGAGGCAAGGGTGAAACGGTGGGGTAAGAGCCCACCGCGCCGACCGTAAGGAAGGCGGCACGGCAAGCCCCGCCGGGAGCAAGACCGAATAGGGATGCGAGGCGCGCAAGCGTACGGCCCGTCCGTGGGAGCGCATCCGGGTAGGTCGCGAGAACCATGCGGCGACGCATGGTCCAGAGGAATGGTCGTCACCGCGCAAGCGGAACAGAACCCGGCTTACAGGCCGACTGGCATTTTTCGCAGGGCGTCGACCGGTGCCGCCGCTGTCCACGGGGGCCGCGCCGATTTTCACTGCACAAGCGGACGCGCGATTGCTTCGCTGATCTGAAACGGCAAGGGCCGTTGCACGTTCGCCGTGACGAAGACAGCCCAGCGCCCATTTGACGTATAGGCGGCGCTCGCGCCCGGCCCGCCGCCCCTGATGTCGAGCGGCGATGTGTTGCGTCCGTCCATAACAACACCGTCCAGCACCCATGCAGTCCATTGCGGATTCAACAGCCGGCCATCGCGCAGCGCATTGTCGAACGCCAGCAGGTCTCCGGTTGTGGAATAGAGGCCGCCCGCGCCGCTGCCTGTGACGCCTTCGCGTTCAGTCATCGCCGCGTAGGCGCTCCCGGGGCCGTTGGTGCGGTCGTAGCTGATGGCCGTGTTCGGCGGCAGACGATCGGTGCGATCGTAGGCCGTGTGGGCCATGCCCGCGGGCTCAAACACAACGGAGCGCACATAGTCCTCGAAACGCATGCCCGAGATGCGCTCGATCATCTCGCCGAGCACCACAAAACAGCCGTTGCAGTATTCGGTCTGCGCCCCCGGTGTGAAGCGCTGTGGCAGAGAGGCCACGAACTCGTAATAGCCGTGGTTGGAGTCAAGCCGGCTTCGGCCCCAGCTTTCGCGCTGGTCAGAGAAAATGTCGCCAATGCCGCCTTGCATGTTGATCAATTGTTCGACTGTGGCCGGCCGCCCTTCGGTATTCGGATAGTCCGGGATGACATCGCCAATGGTTGTCGCAAGCGAAAGGCGCCCTTCTTGGATGAGCCGGGCGACCGCGGTTTGCGTGAAGCGCTTGCCGATCGAGGCGATATTGTATCGTGTCGATGTGTCGGCCGCGATGTGCCGCTCACGATCGAGTGGGCCGTAGGCGAGCGCCACGTACGGCGCTCCGTCGCGTGCGATCAGCACGGCGCCGGCAAAATCATCCTGCGCCACGAAAGGCTGGATCCAGGCGCCGACCGCAGCGCGCATCTCATCGGCGCTCATCGTTGAATTGATGGGCGCGGGAGGCACGTTCGGCCCGTCCTGGCCCGGGCCCAGGCGTACCTCAGCGCTGACGCGGCTGATGCGCTGTTCGGCGCCTTCGAACGCAAAGACGAATGTGCCGGAAAGCCCCGTCGAACCACGAACCGCAGCGCGCCATTCGTTGTTTGTCGCGGTGACGTTGGTGATTTCCATGCGCCCAAAATCACCCGAAATTCGGGCCAGGACCTGCGCCCGCTGCTCTGGCGTTCGAGTGGCGAACAGTTGCGGGGTCAAATTTTCGCGGGCCGCGCGTTCAAAGGCCGACGCGTCGCCGCTCGACAGGCCCGCGATGTAAGCCTCAATGCGCACTTCCGGTGAAGCAGATTGGGCCGAAGCCGGCCGCGTAAGGGTGATTGCGCCGAAGACCATTGCGGCCGCGACGGCTAAGACAAGGGCAAATTTCATCCGACATCCCCAACAGCACGTGCGTGCGCCGGAGCGTATTTCTGGGGGCGCTCTGTTGCGGCCGTGTTTCAATCTCTTTTGGCGCTGCCGCATACGCTGAACCGGGCGCAATCCTGCGGCGAACGGCTCTGGGCGTGGGGCGAAACGCAAGATGTCCGCAGCAACGGGCGCCGCGGTGCCTCAGGCCAGCGTATTCAGGTTGCCCGGAGCGGGCGCTTATTTCTTCCGGAATGCGTCGAGGCTGACCACGGCGCTATCGCTTGGCGCCGGCGGGGAATCCGGTTGCGCTTCGCGCGGGGCCGGGTGCCCGGAATCGTCGCCGGAGGCCATGCGCGCCTCATCATTGTGATGCTGCTCGAACTGCAGCCCGAACTTCACGCTCGGATCGAAGAAGCGCGTGATCGCCTTCAGCGGAATTGTGATCGGCTGCGGCTGGCCGGAGAATTTCAGAATAACGCGGAAGCGATCGGCATAGACTTCGAGATCCCAGAACTGGTGCTCGAGCACGATTGTCATTTCATCCGGATAACGCGCGCGCAGATGATCGGGGATGATGACGCCCGGAGCATGGGTGCGGAAGGTGATGTAGAAATGATGCTTGCCGGGCAGCCCGCGCGGGCTCGCCGCTTCTTGGAGCGCAGTGCGGACGACGCTGCGCAGCGCGTCCTGCATCAATTGTTCATACCCGATCAAGTCGTCGGCCACGGCCGCTCCCCCTTGGCTCTTTGGCTCACCCTTACCGGCTCGTTGCGGCCAGTCAATTGTTCATCCACAGGGCGCGAAATCGCCGCGGTCTGCGATGTCCGCAGGCGAATGCGTGGCGCGCGCGCCGTGTTCGCAGTCGCACTGCGCAGCACAGCGCCAAACGCGCGCAACTTCGCGCGGGGCGCGAGCGTTATCGCGTGAGACTCTCCAAATGTTTGCGTCCAAAAGAGAAATCGCGGCGCCGCCACGCTTGGCGCGTGCAAACTACACCGCATGCGTTTGTGGATAACCTTAGCCGGCGCGGCCGAGCAGCGCCGCCCACGGCAGTTTCTCATTTTCGAAATAGTCATTCTGGGGCGCCAGCGCTTCGGGCGCCTCGAATGCGCACACCGGAATGTGCGTCTCGCCGGGCCAGCGTTCGCTGCGAAATGCGACCGGCGAGCCGCAGCGGCCGCAGAAACTGCGCATCACGCCGGGAGAAGAAACATAGCCCGCCAGCGATTCGCCGCTTATCTGCACATTTTCGTCCGCAAATCCGGCCCAGGTCACCGACGGCGCCGAGGCGGCGCGGCGGCAGGTTTCGCAATGGCAGTTCGAGATGAAGCGCGGCGCCCCGCGGACCTCAAAGCGAACGCCGCCGCATAGACAGCGGCCTTTGCGCACCTCTTCGTCCATCTCTGGAATCCCGCCTTGAATACAAAGGTCCCCGGCTTCTGTTGCCGGGCGCCGGGGGGCCCCGCCTAGTGATGCTACTCAGTAGGACTTAGGTTCGGAACTACCCGCACTGCTTACGCAGCGAGAGCGAATTCCTCAGCGTTGTTGTCATTCGCAACTATGCTGTTTGGCCTGTAACGGGACCACCCGAGCAAAAGCAGCAGCCTTCAACGTCCGTCGATCCTATTTCGGCCCCATGCTCCCCGAATGAGGGATGAAATGGTGGAGCCGCCGGGCATCGCACCCGGGTCCGATCCGCCTATCTCTGCGCGTTTATCGCCATAGTCCGGTCGCCCGGACGGTTGAGATATAGGTTGCTTCGCATCTCATCGCAAAGCGTTGCTTGGCCGGCGATGCTCGCGCAGCTTCCGACTCGGCTTATCCACGGCGTGAGCGAGGGGAGGCGGTTGCCATGACCAAGAAGCTTGCGGCGGAATTCATCGGCACATTCACACTGGTTCTGTTCGGCTGCGGCGCGGCCGTGCTGGCGGGCTTCGGCATCGTCGGCCAGGAAGGCATCGCCTGGGCCTTTGGCCTCGCCATTGTCGCCATGGCTTACGGCATCGGCGGCGTTTCGGGCTGCCACGTCAATCCTGCCGTCAGCTTCGGCGTCTGGAGCGCCGGGCGCATGCCGGCCAACGAGATGTTCCTCTATTGGGCGGCGCAGTGCCTTGGAGCGGTGGTCGGCGCGGGCGTGTTGTTCCTGATCGCGTCCGGCTCGCCGGATTACAGTCTCGCCGCCAACGGCCTGGGCCAGAACGGCTACGGCGCGCGGCTTGTGTCGGGGCAGGGCTCGCCCGGCGACTACAGCCTGATGTCGGGGGCCATTTTCGAAGTGGTGGCGACGTTCATCTTCCTGGTCGTGATCCTGGGCGTCACCCAGCGCAGCGCGCCGGCAAAATTCGCCGGCCTCGCCATCGGCCTCACCCTTGTGGCGATCCACATTGTCGGCATCCAGGTCACGGGTGTATCGGTGAACCCGGCCCGCTCGCTTGGGCCCGCACTTTGGGTGGCTGGTGATGCGCTCGCGCAGCTGTGGCTGTTCATCGTAGCGCCGATGGTGGGAGCGGGGCTTGCAGGATGGGCGTTCCGGGTGCGCCTTTTGAGCGCCGACGAGAACTGAAGCGCCCGCGGCTGGCGGCGGCTTCCGTCGGCGCCTTCGTTGCGCTCCTGTATTTCCTGTGGCCGCCAGCGCCGCCGCATGTTGCGCCGCCCACGGCGGGTGATTGTGTGGAGCTGCACCTTTATTCCAACGGCTTTCACAGCGACATCGGAGCGCCCACCGCCGTCTTCCCGGCCGATCACCCACTGCGGCACCTGTTTCCGGACGCCCAAAGCTTCCTGATCGGCTGGGGCGATCAGCGCTTCTATTTCTCGGACGGCGCCGACCTCTGGCTCGGCCTCGACGCGCTGATCCCGCCAAGCCCAAGCGTGATGCATGTGGCCTACAATGCCGGGCCGAGCGCGGCGTATCTGAGCCCCACCGATGATGTCGCCATCGCCGTGAGCGGGGAGGGCGCGGCCCGGTTTGTGGCCTATGTCAGTGGCGCGCTGACGCTCGACGCGAACGGCGCCCCGGTCCGCACCTCGGACGGCAAAGTGATCGGCCGCTCGGCGTTCCTGCGCACACGCGGTTCGTTTCACTTGTTCAACGTCTGCAATCACTGGATGGCGCGCGCGTTGCGCGCCGCGGGCGTAAACGTCAATGCGCGGGCCGCCTGGCTGGCGGGCCCGTTGATCGAGGCGGTGCGCGGGAGCGGGCGCGCGCACAGCTGTCCAGCCTGACGCGGCGAGCCGAGTCGGCCCATATAGGGGCCATGAGCGCAGAAGCCGCCCCCAAACCTGCCCTGACCGGGCCGCCCTCCGGGGCCGATATCGCCTATCTCAGCCTGTTGGGGGACATTCTCGAAACCGGCGTCGATCGCGGCGACCGCACCGGCACTGGCACGCGCGGCGTCTTCGGGCGGCAGTTGCGCTTCGACCTTTCCGCAGGCTTTCCGCTCCTGACCACCAAGAAGTTGCACCTGAAGAGCATCATCCTTGAGCTGCTCTGGTTCCTGCGCGGCGATTCCAACGTGCGCTGGCTGCAGGAGCAGGGCGTGACCATCTGGGACGAGTGGGCCAACAGCGAAGGCGAGCTCGGGCCCGTCTACGGCAAGCAATGGCGTTCGTGGGAGGCCAAGGACGGGCGTGTGATCGATCAGATCGCCAATGTGGTGGAGAGCATCAGGAAGAACCCCAACTCGCGCCGGCACATCGTTTCTGCCTGGAACCCGGCAGATGTCGATCAGATGGCGCTGCCGCCGTGCCACTGCCTGTTCCAGTTTTTCGTGGCGGAGGGCAGGCTCAGCTGCCAGCTCTATCAACGCTCGGCGGATGTGTTCCTGGGGGTGCCGTTCAACATCGCCTCCTATGCGCTGCTCACGCAGATGATGGCGCAGGTGACGGGGCTCGCGCCCGGAGAGTTCGTGCACACGTTCGGCGATGCGCACTTGTATCACAACCATTTCGAGCAAGCGCGCGAGCAGCTCAAGCGAACGCCATACCCGGCGCCTCAGATGAAGCTGAACGAGACGAAGACCGACATCTTCGATTTCGAGTACGCCGATTTCACGCTGACGAACTACCAAGCCCACCCGAGCATCAAAGCGCCGATCGCGGTTTAGGCCTGCTCCGGAATGACGAAGCAGGGGGCGGCGTGTAGGAAAGGGACATGATCCCGCGCCTCACCCTCGTCGTCGCCGTCGCGAAGAATGGCGTCATCGGCCGCGATGGCGCGCTGCCGTGGCGGTTGAGTTCGGACATGAAGCGGTTCAAGGCCGCGACCATGGGCAAGCCGGTGTTGATGGGGCGCAAGACCTGGGAGAGCCTGCCGAAGCGGCCGCTGCCGGGCCGGCAAAACCTCGTGCTCACGCGCGATGCCGATTTCAGGGCGAAGGGCGGCTGGGTTTACACCGATCTTGCCGCCATGGTCGCGGCCGGGCGCGCCATGGCGGAGGCTGCGGGCGAAGACGAGGTCTGCGTCATCGGCGGTGCGCAACTCTATGACGCTGCGCTGCCCCTCGCAGATCGCATTGTGCTCACCGAAGTGAATCTTGAACCCGATGGCGATGCGCGTCTTGCGCTCGATCTTTCTCGCTGGCGTGAGGTCTCGCGTGAAGCCGTAGCGGCGGGCCCCAAGGACGATGCCGATTTCGTGGTGCGTGTGCTGGAGCGCAGCTGACGGCGGGTCCGAGCGGCCTGAGCTTGTCGGAGGCTGGCCCTTAGACTGCGCTCAGGCCTTTGGGTTCGTTCGTCGCAAGTTGCCCTTACGCGCCGGGCGCGCAACTTGTAGGCTTGCGCGATGAGCAATTTCGAAATTCTCGCCGAGGGCCTGCAATTCCCCGAGGGTCCGATCGCCATGCCGGACGGCTCGGTGATCCTGGTCGAGATCAAGCGCAAGACGCTGACGCGGGTTTGGAATGGCAAGAGCGAGGTGATCGCTGAAATTGGCGGCGGGCCGAACGGCGCGGCCTTCGGGCCTGACGGCGCGATCTACCTCACCAACAATGGCGGCTTCGAATTTCACGACATCAGCGGGCTGACTATTCCGGGCCACGCGGCATCGGACTACACAACCGGGCGGATCGAGCGCGTCGATCTCGCCACCGGCAGGGTCGAGCGGCTTTATGACAATTTTGAAGGCCAGCGCCTCTCGGGGCCAAACGATCTCGTTTTCGACAAATCAGGCGGCTTCTGGTTCACCGACCTCGGCAAGAACTACAAGCGCTCCAGCGATCGCGGCGGCCTCTACTACGCTAAGACGGACAGCTCGCTCCTGAAGGAGGCCTCTATGGGCATGTCGGCCTCAATGGCGTCGGGCTTTCGCCAGATGAAACGGTCGTCTACGCGGCCGAGGCCCGAAACCGCCAAGCTCTGGGCGTTTGACATCACCGGCGAGGAGCGAAGTGGCCGTACAACCCGTTGGGCGGTCCCGCGGGGCGGTGCATCGCTGTGCAGCCCTATCATTAGCTTCTTCGACAGCCTCGCCCTGCAGGCCAATGGCGATGTCTGCGTCGCCACCATTCTCAATGGCGGCGTCACCACAATCACGCCACAAGGCGTTTCGGCCGCGCCGTTCCCGGATGATCACGACCAATATTTGTTTCGGCGGCGCCGGCATGAGAGACGCGTTCATCACGCTCTCAGCCACCGGCAAGCGGGTGAAGGCCGGTCTTAAGCTCAACTTCGCGCCATACTGAGCTGGCCCTGGACAGAAGCGGCGACGCGCTTTCGAATACGGCGCCAGCGAGGAGCCCAGGGCTTGCGCGCGAGACTGTAAGATAGTGGCCACCATGAACGGGCCCAGCCAGCGATCCGCCCGAGCGGCTGGCCATGCTCATCAGGCGGGCGTCGATTGTTTCCGGCTCAATTTCAGCCATGGCGGGCGCGAGGATCATGCGCGCAGGCTTGCCGCCATCCGCGACGCCGAAGCGAAAGCCGGCGCTGCGGTGGGCGTGTTCGCCGACCTGCAGGGGCCGAAAATCCGCGTCGGCATGTTCGTCGATGGCGAGATCAAGCTGAAGCACAACGATGAGATCACGCTGGAAGCTTCCGAAGAGCCCGGCGGGGCCGGGCTTATCCGCCTGCCGCACCCGGAATTGGTCAACGCGCTTGAGGAAGGCGACATCCTCAAGCTCGACGACGGCAAAATCCAACTCACCATCATCGAACGCCGGCGTACGCAGCTGCGCGCGCGCGTCGATTTCGGCGGCGTGCTCAAAAACCAGAAGGGCGTCAATGTTCCAACGCGGCGGATTCCGATTTCGGCGCTGACTGACAAGGATCGCGCAGATTTGGCCTATGCGCTCGACCTGGGCGTCGATTACATCGCACTGTCGTTCGTGCAGCATGCTGAGGATGTGCGTGAAGCCAAGGCGCTGATTGCGGGGCGCGCCGGGGTGATCGCCAAGATCGAGAAACCATCGGCGCTGACAGAACTCGCCGCCATCGTGGAAGAAGCGGACGCCGTAATGGTGGCGCGCGGCGATCTTGGCGTCGAACTGCCGCCCGAGCAGGTGCCGATCGCGCAGCGAACGATCATTCGCACCGCTCGCGCTGCAGGGCGGCCGGTCATCGTGGCGACCCACATGCTCGAGAGCATGGTGGAGGCGGCAACGCCGACGCGCGCGGAAGCCTCTGACGTCGCCACCGCCGTGTATCAAGGCGCCGACGCAGTTATGCTATCGGCGGAGAGCGCTGTCGGGCGCCATCCGCAATCGGCGGTGGCGATCATGGACCGGATCATTCGCGCCGTGGAGAATGACAACGAATACTGGGCGTCGCTGCCGCGCGACATGACCCCGCCACAGGCGACCACCGCCGACGCCATCGCCCTCTCGGCGCGCCACATCGCCGACGTGATCGGCTGCAATGCGCTCGTGGCCTACACCGCGACCGGCTCGACGGCGCTGCGCGTTGCACGCGAGCGCCCCCGCTGCGGCGTCATCGGGCTGACGCCCTTTGTCGAGACTGCGCGCAAGCTGGCGCTGGTGTGGGGCGTGCGCTCGATGGTGACCGAGGACGTGAACAACGTAGAAGAAATGGTCGCCAAGGCCGACGCCGCCGTGCGCGCGCTGGGCGTCGCCGAAATTGGCGATCGCGTCGCCATCATCGCCGGCATTCCGTTCGGCCGCGCCGGCAAGACCAACACGATCCGCGTGCTTAGGCTCGAATAGACGCGGCGCGCGATGCGCCCAGTGTTGGTTCGCGTTTCAGCGCACCGCAATCGTAGGCGCGGGCTTGCTCATGGTCTCGATATTGGCGAGCGCGGCCGAGGCAATTTCGAGGAAGCGGCGCGATACGGGGTGTTCGGGGGCGCGCACGACCAGGGGAACGCCCGCATCGCAGGATTCGCGCAGGCTGACCTCGATAGGGATTTCGCCAAGAAAAGGCGCGCCAGTTTCAGCCGCGATGCGTTTGGCGCCGCCTTCGCCGAAGATGTGGGTGCGTGCGCCGCCGGGCGCTTCGAAATAGGCCATGTTCTCCACAACGCCGAGGATCGGCGCGCGGGTTTTCTCGAACATGGCGAGCCCGCGCCGCACGTCGGCGAGCGCCATTTCCTGCGGGGTCGAGACGATGACGGCGCCCGCGATCGGCGTGCGCTGCAGCAACGTCAGCACGACATCGCCGGTCCCGGGCGGCAGGTCGAGCACCAGAACGTCAAGCTGACCCCAGGCCACTTCCTCAAGCATTTGGCGCACGGCGCTCGTCGCCATGGCCCGCGCCAGATCATGGGTGAGTCCGGGTTCACGAGATAGCCGATCGACATGGTCATGAGCCCGTGCGCCGGGCGGGGGTCGAGCATTTTGTCTTCGCGCTGGCGTGAGGCTTCCTGTCGCCGGCGCCGAGCAGCGTCGGTGCGGAGGGTCCGTAGACGTCGAGATCGAGAAGGCCGGTTTTGAGTCCCAGTGCGGCGAATGCACAGGCGAGGTTCACCGCGACGGTGGATTTGCCAACTCCGCCCTTGGCGCTGGCGACCGCGATGATGTGCTTCACTTGAGCGATGCCGCCCGTGCTCGCCGGCGCTTGCCCGTGGGCGGTCAACACCGCGGTGACGCTTTGCACGCCATCGACGCCGCGCGCCGCCGTTTCCGCGCGAGCGCGCAGCGGGGCGAACATTTGTGCGATGTCCGCCGGCGCCTCGATCGTGAACGAAACCTTGCCGCCCTCGCGGACCTCGAGCCCCGAAACACGACCGGAGGTGAACAAACCCTTGCCGGTAATCGGGTCTTTTATCGCGTCGAGGCACGCTTCCACGCGCTCTTTGATGCCCGCCAACTGGTTGTTCATGCTTGATCCCTTAGTCCAGGGGTCACATATCGGCGCGCGTGGGGGCGCTGCAAGCTCCCGGCTTCGACGCCAATAATCTGGCGCGCGTGAACCCTCTAGAATGGGCGGGGGCAGAATGCCGTGGAATGACCAATCCGGCGGACCGCAGGGCGGTGGCCAGGGGCCTTGGGGCGGTGGTCCGCGCAGGCCATGGGGGCAACCGCCGCGGCGTCCGCAACCTCCACAGGGGCCCGACCTCGAAGAAATCTTGCGCCAGATGCGCGAACGCTTCTTTGGCGGGGGCCGCACTGACGGCGGCGGGCCCGGCGCCGGCGGCGGGCGCGGCGTCTCCTGGCCGCTGATTACAGGAATTCTGATTTTCGGGTGGCTGCTCACCGGCGTCTACACGGTCGATGAAGGCGAGCAGGCGGTGATCACCCGCTTCGGCGATTACAACCGCAGCACCGGCCCCGGCATTCACTTCCATCTGCCGGCGCCCATTGAAGCGCGCCAGGTGATCAATGTCACCGGCCAGCGCACCGCCGAGATCGGTTTGGTCCGGCGCAATCAGAACACAATGGTCGATAACCCCGACGAGAGCCTGATGATCACGGGCGATCGCAACATCGTCCAGATTCAATTCCGCATCTACTACAACATCAAGAATGTCGTGGACTTCGCATTCCAGGTCCGTGAGCCGGATGCCGCGGTGCGGCAGGTCGCCGAGAGCGCCATGCGCGAAGTGATCGGACGCAGGGAGCTTGAGCCTGTCATTACCACCGAGCGCGGCGCTGTTGAGCAAAGCGTCGAAGAGTTGATGCAAACCACGCTCGATGAATATCAATCGGGCGTTCAGGTGCTTCAGGTCGAACTGCTCTCAGCGGCCGCGCCTTCGGCGGTGATTGAGGCGTTCAACGATGTCGTCAACGCCGGACAGGACGCTGAAACTGCCATCAACAACGCCAACCGCGAAACCGCGCGGATCCTCAACGAAGCCCAGGCCTACCGCGAGCGCGTGGTGCGTGAGGCGACGGGGGAGGCTGAACGCTTCAACGCGGTCTACGCCCAATATCGCTCAGCGCCGCAGGTGACGCGGGACCGGCTCTATCTTGAGACCATGGAGCGCGTCTATCAGCGCGGCAATCTGATCATACTCGATCAGCGCGGAGGCGCGGTGCCGTATCTGCCGCTGGACGGAATGGTCCGCCGCAATGCGCCCGCTGCGCAGGAAGGAAACCGCTGATGCCGCGCCATCTTTCCGTCGTGCTGATCGTTCTGGCCGCGCTGCTGGTGCTGGTGTCGAACTCCATGTTCGTGGTTCGTCAGGATCGCCAGGCGATCGTGTTGAAATTCGGCGAGTTCACGCGCGCCATCAACGGCCCAGACCGAGACGAGCCGGGGCTTTATTTCAAGCTCCCCTTTGTAGAAAGCGTCGTCTTTTACGACCGCCGCAATATGGGCCTGACGCTTGAGGGCCAGCCGATCGTCGCTTCCGATCAGGAGCGGCTGATTGTCGACGCCATCGTGCGCTGGCGCATCGCCGATGCGCGCCGCTTCTATCAAAGCGTGCTGAACGAGGATGGCGGCGCCTCGCGGCTCCTGGTTTTCACCGAAGCGGCCATGCGCCGCGCGCTTGGCTCAGCGACGTCGAACGACATCATTTCGGGGCGCCGCGCTCAGCTCATGCAGCAGATCGAGTCGGACTTGAACGCTTCGGCGGCTACCGAATTGGGCGTTCATGTCGTCGATGTCCGGATCCGCCAGGCCGATCTGCCCGATGAAACCCGCGAGCGCGTGTACGAGCGCATGCGCTCCGAGCGCCAGCAAGTGGCTGGGCGCATCCGGGCCGAGGGTGAACGGGACGCGACCATTATCCGGGCCACGGCGCAGCAGGAGAGCGAGCGTCTGCGCGGGGAAGGTGAGGGCGAACGCGCGCGCATCTTCGCGAGCGCCTACGGGCGCGATCCGGAATTCGCCGCCTTTTATCGGTCGATGCGCGCCTATGACACCGCGCTTGAGGCGGGCACGCCGATCGTCGTCCCCCCTGACAGCGACTTCTTCCGGTACATGCAGCGCCGGCGCGGCGGGTAGGGTTGGCTCTCAGGCCGCGCGGAGCTGCGTTCAGAAGCTGCAAACGAGATTGCCTCTGGGCGCGGCCCCGCTAGGCTTCCGACTCCCATGCGCGCCCTTCTTTCCGCCCTCGCATTGTTGACCATCGCCGCCCCGGCGCTGGCGCAATCGCGTCTTCCCGTCCAAGGCTTCGCCGATCTCAACGACCGGCTCTCGCCTGCAGTGGTCAATATCGCCACCTCGCAGCGCGTGGAGGGGGTGGAGGACCTGCCCCGTTTTCCGCCCGGCTCGCCGATGGAGCGCTTCAATGAAGGCCTCGGCGAGGGCGCCGCCCAAGTGACCTCCCTGGGGTCGGGGTTCATTATTTCGCCCGACGGCGTCGTGGTGACCAACAATCACGTGATCGAGTCGGCGGACGCCATTGAGGTCATCCTGCAAAACGGTCAGCGCTTCGAAGCGATTGTGGTCGGCCGTGACCCGGCCACCGACATCGCGGTGCTGCGCGTGCACGCCGGGACGCCCCTGCCTTATGTGAATATGGGCGACAGCGACACCGCTCGCGTCGGCGACATTGTGCTCGCAATCGGCAACCCGTTTGGTCTTGGAGGTTCGCTGAGCGTTGGCGTGGTCAGCGCCCGCAACCGCAATATCGACGCTGGCCGCTATGATGATTTCATTCAGACGGACGCCGCCATCAATCGCGGGAATTCGGGCGGGCCGTTGTTCAACACCGATGGCGACGTCATCGGCTGTGAACACGGCCATTGTTTCGCCAACGGGCGGTTCGGTAGGCGTGGGCTTCGCCACGCCGACGTCGATCGTTCGCCCAGTTGTTGAGCAGATCGTGCGCTACGGAGAAATCCGGCGCGGCTGGCTGGGCGTGCGCCTCGCAAATTTGAACCGCGCAGCGGCGGAGCGGGCCGGACTCCCCGAGGCGGCGGGCGCGGTGATCACGCGCGTCACGCCAGGCGGCCCGGCCGCGGCGGCGGGCCTTCGCCCCGGCGACATCGTGCTTGCCTTCAATAGCCGCGCAGTCACTGACAGCCGTGCGCTGACGCGCATGGTCGGCGAGGCCCAAGTCGGCTCGAATGCGGAGATCGAGATCGTCCGCGATGGCCGGCGCATGTCGCTGATGGCGACGATAGAGCGCCTCGAAGAGAACGATGCGCCGGCGCGTGCGTCGCGCGAGGGCGACGGCCAGGCGCCTCGGCGCGATGGCGGGCCGCGCGGAGGGCGCATCTTCGGCGTCGCTTTGAGCGAGCTTGACGCCAGCCTGCGCGAGGAATTTCAGATCGAGCCAAACGTGCAGGGGTTGGTCGTGCTGTCGGTCGATGTTGGCGGCCAAAACGAAGGCGCCGTTCGTCCCGGCGATGTGATTGAAGCCATGGCGTTTGAGCCGACGCAGACGTTGGCCGCCGCGCGCGCGATCGCCGGACGCGCCGCCATCGGAGAGCATGCCATTGTCGCACGGGTGAACCGCGACGGCGCGGTCACCTATCGCAGGCTGCGCGCGCGGAGCTGATCAGCGCCGCCACTTCGTGCAGTGAACCCAGGACGCGCGCCTTCGCGTGCATCTCTTCGTTTGGGGCCAGCAGATCGGGCACCATGATCGTCATGCAGCCCGCCGCATGCGCGGCGCGCACGCCTGCGTGAGAATCCTCCAGCGCCAGAACGTCCATGGGCGCGGCTCCCAGCAGCCGCGCGGCGTTGAGGTAGGGCTCAGGATGGGGTTTGCCTTCCACGCAGTCCTGCCGCGTGACCACCGCGCGAAAACGCTCGTTCAGCCCGTAAGCATTGAAATGACGCTCCACCCAGGGCCGCCGCGATGAGGTCGCCAGGCCGAACGGCACATCCAGTGCGTCAAGCGCGTCCATCAGTTCAAGCGCGCCAGGTTTCAAATCCGCCGCGCGCTCCCCAACATGAGCGCGGGTCAGCGAGATGAAGGCATCAAGCGGAAAATCATCGCCGTAATAGCTCTTCAGCTGGATATCATTGGCTTCACGGTGCATGCCCACCAGCGCCAGGAATTGCGCGTCGCTCATGGTGACGCCAAGCTTCTCGCAGGCGGCGAAATGCGCTTCCTTCACCAGCGCTTCTGAATCAATCAGCGTGCCGTCGAGATCGAACACGACGGCCAGAGGGAAGCGGGGCAAGCTCATGCCGCGAACTCTGCACGCTTGTAGCCTTGAAAGAACAGCGCCGCCTCAAGACCGGTGTGATCGATGCGGGCGGCGGCCTCAGCGGCGACCAGCGGCTTGGCGCGATAGGCGACGCCGAGGCCGGCGGCCTTGATCATGTCCAGATCGTTGGCGCCATCTCCAATCGCGAGGGCGTCGGATTCGCCGGCGCCCAGTGCGGCTGCTTCATCGCGCAGCGCCTGCAGCTTCGCCGCGCGGCCGAGGATCGGTTCCTGGACCGCGCCGCTCAGCGCCGCGCCGTCATCGAGCAAGACGTTGGCGCGGCTGGCGTGAAACCCGGCCGCTTCGGCGACGCGCGTTGTGAAGAACGTAAAGCCGCCCGAGACGAGCACGCAGCGTGCGCCGTGCCTGGCCATGGTGCGCGCAAGCGCCGCTGCACCGGGATTGAGCCGCACGCGCTCGTCATAGGCGCGCTGCAGCGTGTTCAGCGCCAAGCCCTTCAGCCGTGCGACGCGTTCGCGCAGAGCGGGCTCGAACGCCAATTCTCCGCGCATGGCGCGTTCGGTGATGGCGGCGATTTCGGCCTTTATGCCCGCGAAATCGGCGAGTTCGTCGAGGCATTCGACGTTGATGATGGTGGAATCCATATCCGCGATCAGGACGCGCTTGCGCCGCCCCTGAAGCGGAAGCAGCGCCCAATCGACCGGCAAATCCGCCACCGCGGCCGCAGCCTCCTGGCGCAACTCGCTGTCGGTCGATGGGTAGATCCATTCAGCGCTTTCCCAGCCGGAAAGCACGTCAGGCGGAGGCAGTTTGCGCGAGAGCGCAACGCGGCCAAGCATCAACAGCGCCTCGCGGTAGGCGGGCTTGTTGTCAGGCGGGGCGACGAAGACGAGGGCGTGCGCGGTCACGCAATCCCTCTAGGGGAGGCGCTGGGTTTGCGCTACTGCTTGGGCGCAGAACATGAAGCCAGCGTGTCTCATCATGGGCCCTACCGCCAGCGGGAAGTCGGCGCTGGCCTTGGCGGTGGCGCAGCGTATCGGCGGCGAAATCGTCAACGCCGATTCCATGCAGGTGTATCGCGATTTCCGTATTCTGACGGCGCGGCCGACGCCGGAGGAGGAAGAACAGGCGCCGCACCACCTCTACGGCCATGTCGATGCGGGGGAGGCGCATTCCACTGGCCGCTGGCTTGCGGATGCGCTGGGCGCGATTGCCGCGATCCAGGCGCGCGGGCGCACGCCCATTCTGGTCGGCGGCACCGGGCTCTATTTCAAAGCGCTGACGCAAGGACTGGCCGACATTCCAGCGCCTGAGCCGGAGGTGCGGGCGCATTTGCGCGCGCGTGCGTCGATCGAAGGGGCGCAATCGCTTCACGCCGAGCTGGCGCGGCGCGATCCGCAAACCGCCGCGCGCATCGCGCAGCACGACGCGCCGCGCATTCTGCGTGCGCTCGAGGTGCTGGAAACCACCGGCCAGAGCATCAGCGCCCTGCAGGCCGCCACGGCCCCGGTATTGCCGAGAGGCGCCTGGCGCGGGGTCGCTTTGCTTCCCGAGCGCGAAGCCCTCTATGCCGGCATTAACGCCCGCTTCGACGCCATGCTGGCTGCTGGAGCGCTTGATGAAGTGCGCGTATTCGCCGCGCGCAAGCTCGACCCTGCGCTACCAGCGATGAAGGCGCACGGCGCGCCGGCGCTAATGGCGCATCTGCGTGGAGAGATGTCTCTTGCCGAGGCTGCCGAAATCGGCAAGCGGGACACGCGCCATTACGCCAAGCGCCAATTCACGTGGATTGGCGGGCAAATGCCGGACTGGCCAAGAATCGCATCGCAGGCCTTGCAGGAGCGTGCAGAAGCCGTTTGCAGCATATTAGAAGAACCGCTATCGCCGCCGCAAGATTGACGCAAAATCTATGCACCGCGTGCCGTTTCAGATCTGTTGGCGTGCAAGGGAGGAACCAGGATGCGGCAGTTGTTTCTGGGCGTGCTGATGACGCTGGCGCTTGGCGCATGCGCTTCGCCTCAAGCGCAGCCAGCCGCCAGCGACGTCGAAATCACTCTCTCGCGCAGCGTGTGCTTCGGGTTCTGCCCAGATTACACCGTCACGATCAACGGCGCCGGAGACGTGCGCTACGAGGGCCGCGCGTTCGTCAATGCCGTCGGCGTGCGCACGGCGACAATCCCGAGCCAGGATGTGGCGCGCTTGATTGCGCGCTTCGATGCAATCGGGTTCGAACGGTTGCGCAACGAATACCGGGCGCGGATCACGGACATCCCAACTTACACCGTCTCGTTCACACGCGATGGCCACAGAAAGACCGTTGTGGATTATGGAGGAACAAGCGAGGGCATGCCGGAGGCCGTGCGCGCGCTGGAGGATGAAATCGACCGTGTCGCCGGAACCGCACAATGGGTGTTGCGGGATGGACAGCCCGTGCGTGAAAGAGTGCAGCCTTGAGACTTTCGCGCGGTGGCGCGGCGCCCTAAGCATGTCGCGGCGAGCACGATCCTGGGGGTAGTATGATAACGAGATTTCGCGCGGCTGCGATGAGCGCTTTGCTGCTGCTTGCAGCGGGGCAGGCGCAGGCTCAAAATCTTTCGCTTCGCGCGCCGCAATGGGCGCAGGCGCTGCTTTCCGCTGATGTCACCCCGACGACGGGAGGGCGCGCGACCATCGCCGCCGCGGGCATCGACATGGCGGTTCGTTTGACAATCGCTTCCCCAAACGGCGGCGTAGCCCGCGTGGTGCGCTATGATCTGCGCGGCGAAGAGGGTGCGCTTGCGGTGCGCCGCTTCACCGGCCACCCCGCCACGGGCTGGTGGCTGTGGGGCGGAGACACGCCGCGCGTGACTACGGCGACGCCGGCGCAGCGCGCCGAAATCGCAACCCTTGTCCGCGCCGTGATGGGCGCGACCGGGGGCGTTGGAGGCAGCACCGATGATGCTTGTCCGGCGGGCGAGCAAGCTTATGTCGAAGTCGCGCTCGCCGGGCGCGCCACGAGCTTCTCGCGGCCATGCGTCGCCAGCGCCGACGCAGTGGGGCGTCTGGCGCTGAGGCTTTCGGAAATGGCGGGCTCGCGCACTGAGGAGGAGCTTTCGCGCGCGGCGTTGAGCGAGCTGCTGGACGCTGATCGCGCCTTTGCAGCACAGGCCGCCGCCGATGGCGTGCCCGCGGCATTCAGCGCCTATGCGGCTGAAAATGCCCTGATGGTGTCATCGAGCGCGGTCACCAATGGCCGCGCCGGCGTCGCCGCCCGGTTCCAGAACTGGCCGGAGGGAGCGCGTCTGGAATGGGCGCCTGAAACTGGGCGCGTGTCCGCGCGCGGCGATATGGGCTGGACCTGGGGCAATTCTGTGTACGTTGCTCCGGACGGCGCGCGTACGCCGGGACGCTACATCTCAGTGTGGACCCGCGATTATGAAGGCAATTGGCGCTTCGCCTTCGACGCGCCCATTCAGTGATCTAGCCAGCAAAGCCGCCCTCAGCCAGGAATGTGAGCTCCTCCGGCGTCGATTTGCGGCCGAACATGACGTTGCGGTGCGGGAAGCGTCCGAAGCGGGCGATGACGTCGCGGTGCATGATGGCGTATTTTGTATATTCCGGATCGCGCATGGCCTCGATCAGGGCCACCGAGCGATCCTGCAGATGAAGATCTTCGGCATGCTCGAAGGGCAAATAGAAGAAAACGCGAAGGCTTGAGTCAGTAGCTGCGTCAAAGCCGTGTTCAATCGCGCGGGCGGCGACGCCCTGGGCCAGCGGATCGGCCGCGAAGGCGTGGGGCGAGTTGCGATAGATGTTGCGCGGGATCTGATCCAGCAGCAGCACCAGCGCCAGCGCGCTTTCAGCGTCGCGCTCCCATTGGGCCAGTTCGCGCCGGGCGGCGGCGTGATGCTCGGGCTCGAACGCGCGACAGCGCCCGTCGAACGTCTCGTTCTTGGCGAACCAGGCTTTCGGTCCCGCGTCGCGCCAGAAGCGCACGATCTCTCCTGCGTTGGCCATGTCCGTCTCCTCTTTGCCTAAGTGAGGCGCCTCCGCTAGAGACGCAACGGGCAGATGAAGGAAAAACCATGCGCGTCCTTTATGAACGCGACGCCGATCTCAGCCTTATCCGAGGCAAACGCGCGGCAGTCATTGGTTATGGGGCGCAAGGGCACGCGCACGCGCTCAACCTGCGTGACGCCGGCGTGGACGTGATCGTGGCGCTGCACGCAGAGGCGCGGCGCGCTGAGGATGCACGCCGCGATGGCTTTGCCGTCGTCACAGTGGCTGAAGCGGTGCAGTGCGCGGACGTGTTGGTGATGTGCGCGCCCGACGAAGTGATGCCCGATCTCTACGCCGGCGAAATCGCGCCGCATCTGCGCGCCGGCCAGATGCTAATGTTCGTGCATGGTTTTGCGGTGCATTTCGGTTTCATTCAGGCGCCGGCGGGCGTCGATGTGGTCATGGTTGCGCCGAAGGGGCCGGGCAGGGCGTTGCGCGCGGCGTACGTGAAGGGCGGCGGGCTGCCGTGCATCGTGGCTGTGGCGCAGGATGCGAGCGGAAGCGCCGAAGCTTTGACCTATTCCTACGCCGCCGCGGTCGGATGCGGCCGCGCCGGCATGATCCCCTCAAGCTTCAAGATCGAAACCGAGGGTGATCTCTATTGTGAGCAGGTCGTGCTCTGCGGCGGCCTTACCCATCTCATCCGCACCGCTTGGGAAGTGCAGGTGGAGGCGGGTGCGCCGCCGGAACTGGCCTACTTCGACTGCCTGCATGAAGTGAAACTGCTCTCCGACCTGATCCACGAACGTGGCATCGCCGGCATGCATCTGGCGATCTCCAACACGGCCGAGTACGGCGAATACGTCACCGGGCCGCGGATTATCGACGCGCATGTGAAAGACGCGATGCGCGCGGTGATGGCGGATGTGCAGTCGGGCAAGTTCGCGCGCCAATGGATGGAAGAGCACCGCTCGGGCGCGCCGAACCTGGCAAGGATGCGCGAGGCGGCGGCGAGCCATCCGATCGAAGCTGCCGGGGAGCAGGTGCGCGCGCTGCTTGGCGGAAAGCCTTAGTCGAGCCCTGTCTCGGCGGCCAGGAACGCCGCTGCGTCGCGGACGCTGCGTTTATCCTCCTCGCGATCGACCATGAGGCTCGCTTGCCGCATCGCCTCAACGGGAATGGTGCCAACCAGCGGGCGCAATGCCGCCAGGAATGCTTCGTCGTGCGCCCGCGTGGGCGAGACCAGCAGCACGGCGTCGTAAGGGGGAATGGCGCCGCGGTCGTCCTCCAGCACGATCAAGTCCAAGGCGGCGATCCGCCCATCGCTTGAGAACGCCGAAATCACATCGACATCGCCATTGGCCACTGCGCGATACATGAACGTGGATTGGAACTCGCGTTGCGCATTGAAACGAAGGCCGTACTCATCGCGCAGTCCCGCCCACTCGGGGCGGCCGAAGAATTCGAAATCGCCGCCGATGCGCAGCTGTGGCGCAGCGCGCGCGAGCTCGCTGACGGTGCGCACGCCCAGCTCTTCGGCGCGGTCCCTGCGCATGGCCAGAGCGTAGGCGTTCTCGAACCCGAGCGAACCGAGCGTCACGATGCCGTATTGGTTGGCCAGCCACTGCGTCATTTCCGCCCTGATCGCCTCACGCCCGGGCTGGTCGGTGCGGCCCATCTGCGTGGTCCAGATCGTGCCCGAGTAATCGACGTACGCATCGATCTCGCCCGCGGCCAAGGCGCGGAACACTACGCTTGAGCCAAGCCCCGCGCGCCGCCGCGCCACCAGGCCTTGCTCCTCCAATTCATCCCGGATGAGATAGGCGAGGATGTATTGCTCAGTGAAACCCTTGGCGCCGATGATGTAGGCGGGGCGCGCAGAAACAAAACTGGGCGCGATCGCGAGCGCTACGCCAGCAATGAGGCCGATCGCGCCGGCCATCACCCGTGCGCGCTCACGCCGCGCTACGCCACTCTCGATCAGCCCCAGCAGCTGATCGGCGATCAGCGCCAACGCAGCCGCCGCGGCGCAACCAAAAAGCACGAACACCCAGTTTTCGGTCTGCAGCCCGGTAAAGATGTAATTGCCGAGGCTGGTTTGCCCCACGGGCGTCGAAAGCGTTGCCGTGCCGATCGTCCACACCGCCGCCATGCGCACGCCAGCCATGATCACAGGCGCGGCCAACGGCAACTCCACCTGCATGAGCGCTTGGCGCGTTGTCATGCCGACGCCCAGCGCCGCTTCGCGCACGTCCGCATCGACGCCCTGCAGTCCGGCCACTGCGTTGCGGAGGATCGGAAGCATCGAATAGAGCGTCAGCGCCAATAGCGAGGGAAGGAAGCCGAGCGCCGAGAAGTGCAGTCCCAATCCGCTGGTCGCCGCTGAGAGCGCCAGCAAAAGCGGATAAAACAATGCCAGCAGCGCCAGGCTTGGGATGGTCTGGATCGCGCTCGCCAGCGTGAGCACCGGCCAGCGGACGGCGGCGTGGCGGTGCGCGGCGATCGCCAGCGGCAGGCTGAGCGTAAGCCCAAGCAGAAGCGCTGCCGCGCTGAGCAGCACGTGCTGGCTGAGATAATCGGGCAATCGGCTCCAGGCGGCGGCAAGACGATCATCCATTGGCGTTGTCAGCCAGACGTTCGCGTACGCGCCGGGCCTGCCTGCGTGGCATTTCCAGCAACGCCAGCACGCGGGGATCGCCGCCCGCGCCCGCAAGGTCATTCGGCGCGCCAGCCGCCACCATCCGGCCATCGGCCATCACCGCGATCCGATCCGCCAAGAGCAGCGCTTCTTGAATGTCGTGCGTGATCATCACGCTGGTGAGGCCGAGTTGATCGTGCAGCTTGCGATACGCGGTGGTGAGCGTATCCCGCGTGATCGGATCCAGCGCGCCGAAGGGTTCGTCCATCAGCACGATGTGCGGCCGCGCCGCCAGCGCACGCGCGATGCCAACGCGTTGCTTCTGTCCGCCGGAGAGGGCGGTGGGCATGCGGTTCGCGTAGGCGGCGGGGGCAAGCTCCACCAAATCGAGGAGTTCATGCACCCGGGCTTCGATCTGGGGCCGCGGCCAATCCAGAAGTTGTGGCGTTATTGCGATATTCTCGGCGATCGTGAGGTGAGGGAACAACCCAACGCCCTGAATTACGTAGCCCATCCGGCGACGCAATTCGTGCGCTGGCAGGCCTGTAACCGGGGCGCCCTCAACCGAAACTTCCCCCGAATCCGGTTCGATCAGGCGGTTGATCATGCGCAGCGTGGTTGTCTTGCCTGAGCCCGAACCGCCGATGATCGCGAGAAACTCTCCAGAGGCGATCTCGAGCGAAACATCCTCGACCGCGAAGGTCTTTCCGCCGTCAAAGCTCTTGTGCACGCGGTCAAGCGTGATGGCGGGCGTGAGCGAAGCCATAGGGAGGGTCTAACGATGCGCGCCGCGAAGTGCAAATCAGAGCCGGACGCCATTTGATTAACGCGCGTTAGCGATGTCGCGACGGCGTCTAAACGCTTCCGCAATCTGGGCTGTGATAGCGCAGGGCGACGCCCAGATTTGGTGCGTGCTGGGCCGCCTGCATGTTTGACCTGCCGAAGATTGTTGGAGACGACGATGCGCGCCGCGCTTGGATGAGCGTGGGCGCGCCGATACTTGGCCTGGTCTGCGTCATTACCATCCTGGCCGTCGCGGCCTTCGCGAATTTCGCGCGACAGCAAGATCACGCCTTCGCCAGCACATCGGAACGTCTGGTCGCGTCCGCCGTCGATGGGCGCGCGAGCTCGCTTGAGGGCCTTGTGCTCGACTACGCCAATTGGGACGCCGCGTTCGACAACATCACGGCGTCGTTTGATCACGACTGGCTGGTCGATAATTTCTATTCCGGCGTCGCTGACGGGATGATCGTGTTTCATTCCGATGGCGGCGTTCGCTTTTCCTGGTTCGGCGACGCCGTCGCCGCCGACGCTTCAGCCTATGAGCAGGCCGCCATGGGCGCAGCGGCGGCCACGCCCAATCTGCAGCGGCTCGTGCGGGCGGCGTCGCCGGCCGGCACTGTCGCGCGGACCTTCGCGCGTGCAAACGGGCGTTTGGTGCTTGTTGCGCTGGCCCCGATCAGCCAGGAGGACGACGCTGAGCGCCTCGCGCCCGAAAGCGGGAACGGCGAAGACTTCCTGGTCATGATTGATGTCATCAGCGACGATGAGCTTGCCGCCATGGCGCATGCGCTCAACCTTGATGGCTTGCAGTTCGCGCCGCCGAGCGAGGCCTCGCACAGCCGCGCTGTGATCAATGAGCAATTGGCTCAGCCAGGCGGCGGTCCTGTTGGCGTGCTTGAATGGCGCCACGCGTTTCCCGGAACAGCGGCGTTCCAGAGGCAGATTGGCTATGTTGTCGCTGGCCTGTTGCTGATCGGGATATTGACCTTCGTTGTTGCAGGACGGCTGGTCGCGGGGCAGATCGCCGCCTCGGCCAGCGCTCAGGCCGCGCTTGAAGCCAGCCGCGAGAAATCAGAGTTCCTCGCCCGCGTCAGCCACGAGTTGCGCACCCCGCTCAACGCCATCATTGGCTACGCAGAGATCATCCAGGAAGAGCATGAAGAGCCCGCCTTGCAGCGTGACACCGCGCGCATTGTGCAGGCGGCGCGTCACCTCGGGCACCTGATCAACGACATCATCGACCAGTCGCGAATTGACGCCGGCGCCGTGAAGATCAATGCTGAAGTCATCGCGGCTTCCGCGATGATGTCGGAGGTCGAAGCGCTGATGCGTCCGGCCGCCCGGGCCGCGGGTGTGGACCTGCAGGCCGCGGCCAGCGCCGCATCGGGGTATGTGTATGCGGATCACGTCCGCTTGCGGCAATGCCTGCTCAACATCGTCGGCAACGCCATCAAGTTCTCGACGCAGGGCGGCGCCGTTACGGTTCGCGTGCGGCCGGCGGTCGGCCCAAACGGTGACGTCATCGTGTTTGATGTGACCGATTCCGGCATCGGCATTGCCGAGAACGAAGTGGAGAATATCTTCCGCCCGTTCACGCAAGCCAATTCGTCGATCGCAAAAACATTTGGCGGCACGGGCCTGGGGCTCTCGATCACCCGCGATCTCGCGCGCGAGATGGGCGGCGATGTCAGTGTCGTCAGCAAACCAGGCAACGGATCGGTGTTCAGTCTCGCGATCCCCGCTGCGACTGGCGAGGCGTTGCAGGCGGCCTGAGGGCGCTGGCCAAGGCTATCGTTGTCCGTTAGCGTCCCGTGGAGACGGGAGACGCTTCATGCCGACAGAACAAAAGCCCATCGGATCAGGCTTTGGCCTGCGCACTGAAGCGCATGAGGCGCTGGGCGGACGCAGGCTCGACGGCAAAGTGGCGATTGTCACTGGCGGTTATTCGGGCCTGGGCCTTGAGACGACAAAGGCGCTTGCAGGCGCCGGCGCAATCGTCATCGTGCCCGCGCGGTCCGCGGAAAAGGCGCAGAAGGCGTTGGCCGGCATCGACAATGTGGAGCAAGCGGCCCTTGATCTCGCCGATCCGGCCAGCATCGACAAGTTTGCCGCCGGTTTTCTTTCGCGAACGCGCAAGCTCGATATCCTGATCAACAACGCGGCGATCATGGCTTCACCGCTCATGCGTGACGCGCGCGGCTACGAAGCGCAGTTCGCCACCAACCATCTGGGACATTTCCAGCTGACCGCACGCCTCTGGCCGGCCCTGGAGGGTGGCGCGCGCGTGGTTTCGCTTTCTTCCATTGGTCACCGCATCTGCCCGCCCGATCTCGATGATCCGAATTTTGAACGCGCCGAGTACAACAAGTGGGTCGCCTATGGCCGCGCCAAATCGGCCAACGCTCTGTTCGCCGTTGGGCTCGACAAGCGCGGCGCGCCGCACAATGTGCGGGCCTTCGCCGTTCATCCAGGAGGCATCATGACGGACCTCCAGCGCTACATGCCGGAGGAAGAAAAGCGCGCAATGGGCTGGATCGACGAGGACGGCAATGTCGATCCGCGCTTCAAGACGCCCTCTCAAGGCGCGGCGACGAGCGTCTGGTGCGCGACGAATGCACAGCTCGACGGCATGGGCGGCGTCTATTGCGAAGACTGCGACATCGCGGTCGCCGTGCCCGCCGACCACAAGGGATTTTCAGGCGCTCGCCCGTGGGCGTTCGACCGCGACTTGGCCGAGCGGCTCTGGACATTGAGCGAGCAGATGACGGGCGTTCGTTTCGCCCCTTGAAGGCCGGCGGGTGAGCGCGTCGCGCCCGCCCGCCGTGCAATCGGCTAGAATTGTTGGCCGAGCCGGATGCCGGCTGTCCGTGGACGCGCCACCACGTCGTAATAGACGCCCTCCAGCGCGTCCCCGAGCGGCGGCGCCATGCACGTGCCGATCGCGCACTCGGTGTAGCGCCCGGTAATGCCGCGCTCGTCGAACAGATTGTTGACGAAGAGCGACACGCGCAGGCCGTTGCGTTCAACGCCGGCGGAAATGTTCGCCAGCCAATAGTCAGGCAATGTGCCAATGAGGCCAGCTTCGGTCTGGCGAATGTCGATGCTGCGTTCGCCGACATACGACACGCCGCCCTGCATGAACGCGTCCCATACGCCGAGGTTGAATTCGTAACGTGCGGTGGCGTCGAGTTTGAGATCGGGCGCCACCGGCAGCGGCGTGCCCGTCACTGTATCTGGGATTGTTGCGCTTGTGAGTTCGCTGTCGAGCCAGGTCGCCGCACCGGTGATGGTGAGCCCGTCGATCGGCACCCAGGTGATCTCCGTTTCCAGGCCGTTGATCTCGGCGTTGCCGGCATTTTGAATCTCGGTCAGCCCGCTTGCGCCCAGGAACGAGAATTGGAAGTCGTTCCAGACCTCGCGGAAAATCGCGCCGTTCCAGCGCAAACGCCCGTCCGCCCAATCGGTCTTCCATCCAAACTCGTAATTGTCGAGATAGTCTGCGCTGTAAGGTGGAATGGTGCCTTTGCGATTGATGCCGCCGGGGCGGAAGCCTTCGGAATAGGTCGCATAGATCATGCGGTCGTCATCGATGTGGAATTGCAGGTTGGCGCGATACAGCTCGCCGCTTTCGTCCGTGGATTTGTCGAGATTGGTGCAGGGCGCCCCGCGGAACGGCTGCCAGGGCAGCGGGCATGCCGCTTCGCCGGTGCCGCCTGAGTAATTCTGCCCGAAGCCAAAAAAGCCGATGAGCGAATTTTCGGTGCGGAATGACCGCACGCCAACCGTGCCAGTCAGGCGCTCGGTGAAATCGAAAGACAATTCCCCGAACACCGCCGATTCCTCATCGCGCCGCGTCTGTTCCGTGAGCCAGATGGTGTCAGGCCAGCCGGTGACCTCCATCTCGTCGCGGAAATTCTCCATGACGTAGCGCTGGTGAATTTCGTGCTCGGCGACCTGATAGAACAGGCCGGCGATGGCGCGCAGCCGATTGGTCGACGGCGAGGCTATGCGGAACTCATAGGTGTCCCGATCATAGTGATCGCGGCCTTCGACCAATTGATTGGGCAGGATGGGGTCGCCAGGGAACCCAACAGCCGCGTCGCAGGCGCCGGGCGTGGTGTTGTCGGTGTAATAGCAGCCATACCCGAGCACGGTGTCGTAGAAGTATCCGTAGTCGGCATAATCCTGGTCGGAATCGACGTCACGGTTCAGCCGCGAATAAGCAAAGACCACATCGAAATCGCTGATCGAGCCGTTGATGGTCAACGCGCCCTGAATCCATGTGTCTTCGTTCCATTCCGGCAGCCAATGGGTGACGGCCAGCTCTCGCACGCCGCTCTCTTGGGCGAAAACGCCATTGCTGCGCTGGTGCTGACCCATGATCTGGGGGGTCACCGTCCAGTTCTCATTAAGATCGATGCCAAGCGCGATGCGCGCGCCATACGTGTTGACAGTGTTGTAGTCGCTCTCGACGCGATCGGAATTGTCGTCGAGAACGCCTGACGTCGGATAGAGGCGTGTGCCCGCGACGTTGTCGATATACCCCCCGTCGTGCTCGGCCCAGCCGACCATGCGCAGCGCCGTTGCATTGTTGATCGGGATGTTGACGTAACCTTCGGCGACCTCGCCGACGCCCCCATCATGGGTGGTGTTCACTTCGGTATCGTAGGCGGCGCTGAACGCGGTGGGGTCGGGGCGGTTGGTGATGATGCGTACGGTGCCGGCTTGCGAGCTTGCGCCATACAGCGTGCCCTGCGGACCAGCCAACACCTCGACGCGCGCGACGTCGTAAAGGTGCATATCGAGGTTGCCTGTGATCGTCGTGATCGGCTGTTCGTCGAGGTAGGTGCCCACGCTCGGCATAGAAGCCGAGTGGTTGCCGTTTTCACCGCTGGCCACGCCGCGCATGAACGGGCGGTCATAGCCGGGGCCGTAAGTCGGCGAGTACGAGAGTGTTGGCAAATGCTGCGCGTAGCCGGCAAAATCTGTGATGCCGAGTTCCTGCAGCCGCTCGCCGCCCAGCGCTTGTACGCTGATCGGCACGTCTTGCATGTTCTCTTCGCGCTTGGTGGCGGTGATGACGATGTCTTCAACGCCGGCCGCTTCTTGGGCAGCCGCCTGGCTGACAAGCCCTCCGAGCGCGGTTGTTGCAAGCAGGATAGTGTTCCACGCAAGGCGCTTGGCGCTTCGGGTCTTGTTGGACGTCGTCATGTTCATTCCCCTCGCACTAATTTCGCTGTCTTGGATAGGCTTCCAGCGCTGGCCCAAGCGCTGCCTTCAGTGAGTCAAGCCACGGCTCGTAGTGGCGCCAGTGATCAACTGCGCCGGAATAGATAGGTTGCCGGACTTGCTCGGAACTCGCCGTGCGCACCGCACGCGTATTGGCGTGAAACGCCAGGCATTCGGGCTCGAATGGCAATCCGCAATAATCGAGCAGGCGGCGTATCTCCGCCTCGGCATCTTCGACAAGGTCTTCATAGAAGATGCGGTGGACCCGCCGCGGCGCCGCCGCATCAAAGCAGTCCATCAGCTCAACGTAGTCGGCGTAATAGCGGCCCAGGTCGTCGAGGTCGTAACTGAAGCCCTGGCCGCGCGCGAAATGCTGTTTGAACGCTGAAAAGCACGCGGCCATGGGATGGCGGCGGACATCAACGATCTTGGCGTTGGGCAAAATGAGATTGATGAAGCCGACGTGTTGGGAATTGTTCGGCATCTTGTCGATGAAAAACGGCTTGCCGCTCTTGCGCTGCACCCGCGTGCGCTCGATGTACTCTTCGCCGAGGGCCCTGATTTGGGCGGGCGAGAGGTCGCGCAGAATTGCCGGGTAGGCGCCGCCGCGCACCTTGCCGCCGCCGAGGCGCTTCGCCAGCATGATGATGTCCGGCAATTCCATGGTGCCTTCCACCATCGAATGACTGGCCAGAATTTGCTCGACCAGGGTCGAGCCCGAGCGCGGCAGGCCGACAACGAAGATCGGATCGGGGGCAGGCGATCCCTGACCCGCATGCGCGGAGACGAATTCGCGGTCGAATAGCGCAATGTGCTGGCGCGCCGCTTCCGAAGTGTCGGCGTCGTCGTACGCCAAACCTTCGCGGCGAAGGCGCGCTCCCGTAGCGTAGTGGCCAAAGGAGCGTTGATAGTCCTGGCGGTCCTCCAATGCTTTGCCCAGCGCATAATGAAGGTGGAAGCGGTCCTCTTCGCCAATGTCCGCGCGCGCCAGCTGCGTTTCCATGCGCGCAATCATGGCGTCGTCGAAGGTGAAGGTCTTCATGTTCGCGAGGCTCCAATAGGCCTCGCCGAAATTGGGCGCGCTTTCGATGCTCCTGAGGTAAGCGTCGATGCTTTCCTGGCGCCTGCCCGCCGTCTTGCAGGCATGGCCAAGGCTCAGCCAGGCGCGGGCATTGCCGGGGTGCTGCCTGAGCACATCCTCGTAGATATCGATCGCGGCGTCATATTCACCGATGCGTGTGAGCGCTGTCGCCCGCAAGAAACGGTAGCTGGGATTGTGCGGGTCGGCCTCCAGCAGAATATCGATCTGCCTAAGCGCTTCCGCCGACTTCATCTGGCGGTGCAGTACGATCGCATAATTGTGCCGCGCCGCGAGGAAGCTCGGCGCCAGCTCCAAACAGCGCGACAATAGTTTTTCGGCATCCTCGAAGCGCCCGAGCCGCGCTCCGAGTTCGGCCATCATGCGAATGGCTGCGACATCTGTGGGATTTTCGTGCAGATACGGCCGCAGGATGCTTTCGCACGCTGCGAGCTTGCCCTCGCACAGCGCCATTGCGGCTTGCATCAGCTTGGGCTCACGCACTGAAGCGCGGATGGCTTGCGCGTAAGCGGCGTCAGCGCCTGCGCCATCTTCCATCAGCGTGAGTTGGTCGCCCAAGGCGCGCCACGCTGGGCCGTTGGGATCAAGTTCCGCGGCGCGCCGGAGCGCAGAGGCAGCTTCAGCGCCGCGCCCGGCATGGGAGTGCGCCAAACCGAGGATCAGCTGAGCTGATCCGTTGCCCGGTTCGACCTTCAAGATTTCGCGCGCTTGCTCGCACGCCAGTTCAGGGTCAGTCGCGAGCAGGCGCTTGGCGTTCGCCAGCGCTTCCGGCACCGAGCCGGTCCGCTCCGGAGCAATGGCCTGAATCAGCGCTTTCCTCTCCACCAGCAGCTAGGATCACAGACGATAGCGGTGTCAATCAGGCCAAGTCCGATTGCTCACGAAATGAGCGCGGCCGTGGCGCGGCGACAGCAATTCTTCGGGGTATTCCGCCGCGTCAGTGGTGCGAATGGCCTGGGCCTGCAATTGCTGCACCTGCGAGCGGCGAGACACAGCGCGCTTCGCTAGGCAAGGCGGATTTCGCGAAGGCGCTCGATCAGAAATTCCTGGGCGGTGATCGGCAGGGGGTAGCGGTTTGGGCGTTCGGCGCTGATGCAGCCGGGCAATGTCTCGATCAGGTAGTCGGGCGCGAAGTGCAGAAAGAAGGGGATCGAATAGCGCGGCGCGTGCGCGCGTTCAGGTTTCGGGTTGAGCACGCGGTGGGTCGTCGATGGAAGGATGTGGTTGGTCAGCCGCTGCAGCATGTCGCCGATATTGACGACAAGCGCGCCTTCCGGCGGGTTGACGTCGATCCACTCGCCGTCCCGCGTGAGCAATTGCAGGCCTGCTTCTTCGGCGCCCAGCAACAGGGTGATGACGTTGATGTCCTCATGCGCTTCCGCACGAACGCCTTCGGGGTTGGGCGGCGTCGGCGGATAGTGCAGCAGGCGCAGGACCGAATTTCCGTCGCGGACCGGCTCGCGAAAAAACTCGCGAGGCAGATCAAGAAACGCCGCGATTGACTCCAGCAGATCGAGGCCCAAGGCGTCGAGAGCCTGATAGAGCGCATAGATGTCGTCTTGGAACGCAGGTATTTCGGCCGGCCAGAGATTAGCCGGCATCAGCGGGCGGTAGCGATGTCCTTCAGGCAGTTCGCGGCCGACGTGCCAGAATTCTTTGAGATCGACCTGCGTCGCGCCCTTGGCGGCTTCAATACCGAACGGCACATAGCCGCGCTGGCCGGCTCCTCCGACGACGTGATAACGGCGCTTGATCTCGTCCGGCAGCGCAAAGAACGCCTTCGTCGCGCTAAGCGCGCGTGCGATCAAATCTGCGTCCAGCCCGTGGTCCCGCACAATTGCAAAACCGAAACGCGCGTAGCTCTCACCCATGGCGCGGGCAAATTCCTGTTCATCGCGGCGGCGGTCCCGCATGGATAGGGCAGGTAAGGCGGGCAGGGGCATCGAGTCGCAACAATTGCCCCGCCACGGAGCGGGCGCAATCGGTTAACGGCGCGTTTACGATTCCAGGATGAGCCTTGCGGATCAGTTCCTGAGGAGCCCGCTAGCCCATGTTCTTTTTCGGTCCGCATTCCTGGCGCGGCGTGAGCGGGCGCCGCTACAAGTTCCGTTGTGTGCTGACCAAAGCCGGGCTTCCGCCACAGGGCGTTGGCGGCATTTACATTTTTGTCCGCCGCCGGTGGGGCTTCTTCATGGAGCCGCTGTACGTCGGCAAGGCCCATGATCTTCGCTCCCGGCTGCTGGGCCACGAGAAGTGGGGCCGTGCATTTTGGTATTACGGCGCGACCGAGCGCTATGTCCTCGGCCCGATCCGGGATGAAATTGATCGCCGGCGGATCGAAGAGGACCTGATCAAGGGGCTCAAGCCGCGCATGAACGACATGGAAATTCCTTTGGCCAAAGGCATGAAGCCGCGCCGATCGGCGGCCGCCGATCGTGCGTTTGGCTTATCGGCGCTGCTTGGCAGGCGCACACAGCGCGCGTGATCGCTTGACCCGCCGCGCCAGGCGCGCGACAGGCGGGGTGAATGAACGATCAGTCTGAAACCAATCAGGCCGCTGAGCCAAAGCGAGGCTTTGGCGCGCGCATCGGCGACTTCGTCAACAACATGGATGCACGCGCTTGGCGCGCGGTTGCCGTCACGCTTGGCCTGTTTTTGGTCGCCGCGATCATGTTGGTGGTCGGGCGTCTCTTCTATGCTGCGGAAATTGAAGCCTTTATCGACAAGTGGCTTGGCGGGGCGGAGCGTGCGCACTGGGGCCTGCCCGCGGCCATCGCGATTTTTACGATCACCGCCTATGTCGGCGCGCCGCAATTCGTATTGATTACGGCGTGCGTTGTCGCGTTCGGTCCGGAAGTTGGCTTCTGGTATTCGTGGGCGGCGACGATTGTTTCCGGCGCTGTCACTTACTTTACCGGCCGGCTTTCCAGCGGCGCGACGCGCGCGCGCTTTGGCGGCGCGACCGGGGGGCGCTTTACGCGCTTCATGGGCAAGAACGCATTCTGGGCGAGCTTCATCGTGCGCTTCCTGCCCACAGCGCCGTTCATTGTGGTCAACATGGCGTTCGGCGCTGCGCGCGTGAACTTCATTGCGTTTCTCGGTGGGCTCGCTGCGGGCGTTCTGCCGAAGACGGCGCTTATCGCGTTCGCCGGTGATGGCATCATGGACGCCCTGGAAGGCAGGATCGGTTCGGCCGCGCTGATGGGAATAGTTGCAATCGCTTTGTGGTTTCTCGGGGTGGTTGTCGTGCGCCGTTTCGTGCGATCACAAGACAGCTGAGAGAGCTTCGGATTATTGGCTGAAACTCGAAATTGAGTGTGGCGCTGCTGTGGCCGCGGCGTAATGTCGGCCCATGAAAAGCCTCGCATGGCTGGTTGTTGCGGCGTTAGCCGCATGCGCCCAGCCGGCGCCATCGCCTGAAACCAGTTATGGCGCCCACCCAGAGCTTCCTGCACCGCAGGGCGGATTGCCGACGGTCAATCCCGCGACGGCGGTGGGTTGGCCCGAGGGCGCCAGACCCAGCGCGGCGGCAGGCTTTTCCGTCACGCGTTACGCTGAGGGCCTCGATCACCCGCGCTGGCTTTATCAGCTGCCAAACGGCGACGTTCTTGTCGCCGAGAGTTCAACTCAGGCCGAAACCGGCGGCGGCGTCATGGGCTGGATACGAAACGCCGTCCAACGCCGCGCCGGGGCGCTGCACGCCAGCGCCAATCGCATCACGCTGTTGCGCGATAGCGATGGCGATGGCGCCGTCGATGAACGCAGCGTGTTTGTCGAAAACTTGAATCAACCGATCGGCATGGCGCTTGTCGGCGATTATTTCTACGTCGCCAACACCGATGAGGTTGTGCGTTTTCGCTACACGCCTGGCGCCGTGCGCCTGACGGGCGCGTCGCAACGCGTCTTGGTGCTGCCGCACCGTGAAGGCGACAACGGCCACTGGACGCGAAATCTGATCGCCAGCCCCGATGGCGCCAAGCTTTATGTCTCGGTTGGCTCGTCTTCCAACATTGCCGACTACGGCATGGAGGCGGAGGAGGGCCGCGCCGCAATCTGGCAATTCAACCCGGATGGATCGGAGGCGCGCATTTTTGCATCCGGTCTGCGCAATCCTGTCGGCATGGATTGGGCGCCGGGAACGGGCGCGCTGTGGGTTGCTGTCAATGAACGCGACATGCTGGGCGACAATCTCGTGCCCGACTACATCACCAGCGTTCGAGACGGCGCCTTCTACGGCTGGCCATATTCCTACTGGGGACAGAATGTTGATGAGCGAGTGCGTCCCCAGCAGCCCGATCTCGTTGCGTCCGCCATCGCGCCTGATTATGCGCTCGGCGCTCACACCGCATCGCTGGGACTGCATTTTTGTCGTGGGGATACGCTCGGCGCTCACTATCAGGGCGGCGCCTTCATTGGCCAGCACGGATCTTGGAACCGCACGGAACGCGTGGGCTACAAGGTGGTGTTCGTGCCGTTTGAAAATGGTGCGCCCTCGGGCCCGCCGGAAGATTTCCTCACTGGTTTCCTCAACGAACGCGGGCAGGCGCAGGGCCGCCCGGTTGGCGTCGCGATGGATAGGACCGGGGCGCTCCTGGTCGCTGATGATGTCGGCGACATCGTCTGGCGCGTCGCCCGCGCAGCCGCTCAGTAGCGCTCAGTTCCGCGCCTGACAGCGCCAGACCAGCCGCTGGCTGGGCGAACCTTGGGCGAAGGGCATCAAGGTGGCGTTGCGGCGGGCGACCGCTTCGCGCGCCTCATCGCCGCCAGCGCAGCCGCGTCCGGCGCCGCTTTCCGCGACCGCCTGGTTGGCGGCTGCGAAATCCTGCTCGCTGAGGGGATAGCGCTCGCGCCGGAACTCTCCTGTTTCCGGATCGACGGTGAGAATATCGAGTGCGCGCGCCTCACCGAGCACGATGGCGCGGCGGAAGCGTGGGCCGCCATCGAGCGGCGCATACAGCGTTCGCTCATTGACGCACAAAGCGCCGCTGGCGGTGAAACTCATATCTGAAACACCCTGGGCGCCCGTCGAGGCTTCGCGATCGAGCGTACAGGCGATGGCGCCGCTGAACTCGGGCGTCTGCGCCTGTTGGGTGCTGCCGCTTCCACCGCTGCTCTGCGCCCGCAGCAGCGCAAATCCGGCCGCTACGATGAGAATGGCGGCGACCGCCGCACCGCCAACGATCGCCAATACGCCGAAGCGCCGCCGCGGCGCTTCAAAAGGCTCAGGCGCCTGCACCTGGGCGTGGTGGTGATGGTGCGCGTCGGCAACCGGCGGCTGGGCGCGCCGTCGCGACAGCACGACTGCCCCCAGCACGCATACCGCAACGAACAGCGCCAGCGTGCCGCCGATAAGGATCACCACCGCGATCCGCGTGAGGCGGTCAGCGGCTTCGAGCTTGCTGGCCAGCGCTTCGTTCTGGGCCTGGAGCGCGTCAATGGTTTGCGCACGCTCCGCCTCGATCCGTTCGGCGAAGGAGAGGCAGCGCTCGTCGCTCAGCGTGGGCGAAACCCCCGCTTCGTCGAGGAATTGCAGCAACTGTCCGGCGCGGGTGGAGACGCCGCGCGTTTCGCGCGTGTCCGCGCCGGACACGTGCCAGGAGTTCACGCCGATCACGCGCCCGCATTCATCGAGCAGGGGCCCGCCGGATGAGCCCGAGGAAATGACCGCCTGGTGGTTGATTGATGGGATTGGTTCGCCGGTCGGCGCGGAATCCCGCAATGACGAAATCTGGCCCGACGTGCGTGAAGCCGGCGCCGGGCGGAGCAGGTCGGCGCCGGTCGCGCCCTGGTAATCCACATCCGGGTAGCCGAGCGCCACAACGCCGTCCCCAGGGTGAGGTTCGACCGTCGAAATCGTGAGCTGCGGCATCTCCGGTCCGCCCCGGAACTCCAGCAACGCCAGTTCAGTCAACGGCGAATAACGGATGATTCGAGCCGGGATCAGGCCATCGCCCTCAGGGGGCACCACGGCGAGTTCGTACTCGGCCCGTTGCCGCGCCGGCGCCACCACGTGTGCAGCGGTCACCACAAGGTTGGGCGCGACGATAAAGCCGGACCCCGAGCCGTAAAGCATACGGCCTTCTCTGCCCTGGACGATGACGACGACGCGCACGATCCCGCGCTCGGCCTCATCGACGCTGGTTTGCGCCGCTGCAGAGCCCGCCAGCGCCATAAGCAGCACTGCCGCCAAGAACCTTAACGCCTTGCCGATCAAGAGATTTCCCACCCCATGCCTGGGCTGACCCCACACCATATTCGGGCGCCGCAGGCTCCTCCGCAAGCGCAGCCGCCAGTGCGATGCACGGTGTGTCATTTTCAGACAGGACGGAGGCGCGAACGCGATGCCTTGGGATGGCTGCGGCGCGGCCCTTGCATCGGTGTAAACATCGCGGCAAGTCCAATCCGTCGGGTGGCGGGGGCGGTCGGCGGCATGAGCGCGGACCCGGCCCGCGCACGCGCCCCAATCGCCTCACTCTGGCCTAGAGGTTTTTCCACATGGAAGCTTCGCGGCCGGCGCTTCCTCAAGATTGTTAAGCTTGCCGCGCTAAGCCCAGTGCTGGGCTGATTCGGCAGCTATTAAGCCGCGAGGGTTGTGCACGCATGCTCGGCAATATGTTCGGTCTCGTTGCGCCAGACTTGGCGATCGACCTGGGGACCGCGAACACGCTGATCCACGTCAAGGGCCGTGGCATCGTCTTGGACGAGCCCTCGGTGGTCGCCTACGTCAACGAAGGCGGACGCAAGGTCGTTTACGCCGTCGGGGCGGAAGCCAAGACCATGCTGGGCAAGACCCATCGCAACATGGAGGTGATCCGTCCGTTGCGTGACGGCGTCATCGCCGACTTCGACGTCGCCGAGGAGATGATCAAACAATTCATCCGCAAGGTTCTGCCGCGGCCGGCGCTGATCTCGCCTCAGATCGTGATCTGCGTGCCGACGGGCGCAACTCCGGTGGAGCGGCGCACCATCCTGGAAAGTGCGCAAGCGTCCGGCGCACGCCGCGTGAAGCTGATCGAAGAGCCGGTCGCGGCCGCGCTTGGCGCGGGCCTTCAGATTGACGATCCGTCGGGATGCATGGTCGTCGATATTGGCGGCGGCACTACCGAGATCGCCGTGCTTTCGCTGGGCGGTCTGGTCTGGTCGCGCAGCCTGCGCGAAGCGGGCGACAAGATGGACGAAGCCATCATCCAGTATCTGCGCCGTCAGGAAAACCTGATGATCGGCGACAGCACCGCCGAACGCATCAAAAAGGAGATCGGCACTGCGAAGGCGCCGGACCACGGCCAGGGCATGAGCCTGCCGATCAAGGGGCGTGACAATCTCTCCGGCGTGCCGAAGGAAATCACGGTCACCGAAGCGATGGTTGCCGACGCATTGTCGGAGCCGGTGACGCGCATCGTTGACGCTGTGCGTCAGGCGTTCGAGCAAATGCCGCCGGAATTGGCCGCCGATATTTACGATCACGGCCTGATGCTGACGGGCGGCGGCGCCTTGTTGCGTAATCTCGACACGGTTCTGCAGGAACGGATTTCGATCCGCGTGTCGGTCGCGGACGATCCGCTGCGCTGTGTCGTGAAGGGCTGCGGAATCGCGCTCGACACCATAAATTCACAGGAAGCACGCCGGCTGCTGACCGAGGAAGTCTAGGCTCGGCGAAACAAGAGGCGCACCAGTGGCCAGGCGCAGAAGCAGCACGCGGCGCGCAGGCGCCGGAAGGCGGATCCCCGCTGGCGTGGCGTTGGGCGTGGTGCTCGCCGTCGCCGCGGTGATCTTGATCGGCGTGCGCGCAGGACGTGCGCCCGGCTCTGAAACCATTCTGCAAGCTGGCGATGACGGCGCCGCTGTTGCTGGGCGGGTGGCGACCGGTCCCGCGCGCGCGGGGCAGACGTTCCTGGATCGTCTCTTCGGCGGCTGGAATGCGGCGCCGCGCATCGAACAGCTCGAGCGCGAAAATCGCGAATTGCAGGCTTGGCGCGATCTGGCTGAACGCCTTGCGGAGCGCAATGCGCGCTATGAAGCGCTGTTGCGCATGCCCGAGGACGGCTTCGGCGAAGGGGCGGATTTGGAGCACGCGATCGCCGCGCAGCTGGTGCTCGACAGCGGCGGCCCCTTCATGCGCACGCTGGTGGCGAATGCGGGCGCCGATCACGGGGTGCGCGTGGGTTATGTGGCGGTCAACGAGAACGGCCTTGTTGGGCGCGTCGTTTCTGTCGGACGGCGAACTTCGCGCGTGCTGATGCTGGATGACTACAATTCGCGCATTCCGGTCCTAGGGGAGGCCTCGCGCGTGCGCGCTGTGCTGGCGGGTCAGGCGACGCGCCGGCCGGAACTCATCCTCTACCCATACCAAATGCAGGCGCCGCGCCTCGATTTCATCGTCGGCGCGCAGTCATTGCGCGAAGGCGAACGCGTGATCACGTCGGGCGACGGCGGCCTGTTTCCCCGTGGCATTCCAGTCGGGGTAGCGCGCCGCGATGGCGATGGCGCCTGGCGGGTGGCGCTATCTGCGGCTCAGCGCCCGATCGATTTTGTGCGGCTGCTGCCGTTTGCGGGCGTTGAAGCGCCCGAGGAAACCGCCGACGAGAGCGAAGGCCCGCCCATGAGCGCGGTTTCATCGGTCGCTACAATCGGCCGCGAAACCATGCCGCCGGCGCCAGCCGCCGTCAGCGCGCCTCCGCCCGCGCCTGCGCCGCGCCAGCGGCCGCGCACAGAAGCTGCGCCCGCAACGCCGCCGCCGTCCACGCAGGACGAGCCCGAGCCCGAAGCGCCGCCGCCAGGGCCGCGAGAATGATCGCCCGCGCGCCCAGCCGTGGCGCGTTGCGCGCCTGGGGTTTGTTGCTGGCGGTCGCGAGCGTCGTGCTGCCGGCCCTGCCGCTCGGCCCACTGTTTGCTCAGCCGCCAATGCCGCTTGCGGTTCTGTGGGCTGCCTATGGATGGGCCGCTGAAGACGAGAGCGGGTGGCGCGCGCCGGTGACGCTTGCCGCGCTTGGGCTCGTGCACGATCAGCTTGCAGGCGGCCCATACGGACTGTTCGTGGCGATCTATCTTTCAGCCTACCTGATTGGGCGAACGGCCGCCGTGATCATGTCAGCGCCCAATCTGGTTTCGCTGTGGGGCGGCTTCATCGTGACGGTGCTGGTGACGATTGGCGTTGCCTATGCTCTGGCGCCGCTCGGCGGCATCGCGCGCGGCGCCGTCATTCCGTACGCTGAAGCCGCTGTCATCACCGCGATCCTGTTCCCACTGGTGCGCCCGCTCTACATGAGCGCCTCGCCCTCGGGCCGTCCGCAGCCGGGGTATCGCCGATGATGCAGATGTCCTCCCGCGGAAAGCGCGTGGGCTCGACCATGCCCAAGCGCGACGCGAATGTGATCTTCACGCGCCGCGCGGCGCTGATGTCGTTTGTCGGCGCAGGCGTGCTCGGAGCGATCCTGTTCCGGATGGCGCAGCTGCAGGCGACCAATCTGATCAGCCGGGAATATTCCGACGCTGCTGACGAAAATCGCTTCGACACGCGCATTATCGCGCCGCCGCGGGGGATCATCTACGACCGCTTCGGAACTATCCTGGCGCAGACGAGCAAGGACTATCAGGTCGCGGTCGTTCAGAACGACGCCGAAAATCTCGAAGACGTGGTCGGCCGCGTGGCGCAGATTCTCGGCCTCGACGCCGAATGGGCGCGCCGGGCCATTATCCGGGTGCGCGGCGGATCGCGCTATGAACCCCAGCCGCTGCGCGAAGGGCTGACCTGGGATGAATTCAACGCCATCAATGTGCGCCTCCCGGAGCTGCGCGGCATCGTTGCGCAATCGGCGGACGTGCGGGCTTATCCGTTCGACGTGGTTTACGCCCATCCGATCGGCTATGTGCAGAAGCCGACGCAGCGCGACATCGATCGCGCCTTGGAAGATCCCGAGCAGGGGCAGCGGCGCGCGGTCTATCTGCGCAATCCTCACGTTCGTGTTGGCAAGGCGGGATTGGAAGCTTCGCTTGAGCCCGCGCTGCATGGCGAGGCGGGCTGGCGAAAGATCATCGTCAATGCGCGCGGCGTCGAGCAGGGGGAAGACGAAAGCGAACGCCGCGAGCCGGTGCGCGGCTCCGGGGTTGTGCTGACCATCGATCACGAACTGCAGCGCACGGCCATGCAGAGCTTTGGCGATCAGGCCGGCGCCGCCGTCGTTATGGATATCTACACCGGCGACATTTTGGTGATGGCGTCGGCGCCGACGTTCGATCCGAACCTTTTCGTCAACGGCATTGGGCAGGAACCCTTCCGCGTCCTGAACGAAGACGAAAAGAAGCCGCTCTTCAACAAGGCCATTTCCGGGGCGTATCCGCCAGGCTCGACGTTCAAGACCATGGTCGGCATTGCTGCAAAGCAAGCCGGGGTCGAGGATGATTGGCACATCAATTGTCCAGGATATTTTCCGTTCGGCGGTCGCAACTTCCACTGCTGGAAGCGCGGCGGTCATGGCCAGGTCAATCTGCACCGCGCCATGCGTGAAAGCTGCGATGTGTATTTTTACCAGGCCGCGTTGCGCGCTGGGCCCGAACGCATCGCCGCGGTGGCGCGCGAGTTCGGCTATGGCGTCGCACACGACGTCTCCTTGCCCAACGTTGAAGATGGCCTGGTGCCCGATCCCACCTGGTGGGAAGCCAACCGCCACGAGCGGTGGACGGCTGGCCTCACCGTTAATTACGGCATCGGCCAAGGCTCGCTGCTGGTCACGCCGCTGCAGCTTTGCATCATGGCGGCGCGCGTCGCCAACAACGGCCGCGGCGTCGTTCCCCGGCTTGTGCGCGAGGCGCCCGGCGTCACCGATCCTGCGCAGCCGCCGACGATGGAGGGCATCTCGCCGGAGCATCTGGCGGCGTTGCGGCAAGGCATGTACGGAGTGTGCAACGAGCCTGGCGGCACCGCGACGCGCGCTGGGAACATGATCCAGTGCGTGCGCCGCCCCGATGGCGTCATCGTCGATGCTGCGGGCGCCGACCCGAGTTGGCCGCGCATCCAGATCGCCGGCAAGACCGGCACTTCTCAGGCGCGCGTGATCACTGCCGCCGAACGAGCGCGCGGCGTTATGCGCGATGCCGACCTGCCCTGGCATTTGCGCGACAATGCATTGTTCGTGTCGTGGGGCCCGTGGGACAATCCGCGTTACGCCTGCGCGGTGGTTCTGGAGCACGGTGGGCACATCAATCCGTTGCTGGATGCGGCGCCGATCTCAGCTATGATCTTACGCCAGACATTTCTGCGGGATCCGGCCAACAAGCCGGCCTCGCGCCTGGCGCAGCTTGAGCAGGGGGTGCGTTCATGACGCTCGCCGCCGCCTCCAATCCGAACACCTTGTTCGACCGCTTCGCCAAGCTGAATTGGGGCATCATCACGATTCTGATCGCGCTCGCCTTCGTGGGCGTTCTGATGCACTTCTCGGTTTCGTCCGGGGCATGGACGGACATGCCGCTTACGCACGGCATCCGCTTCGCGGTGCTGCTGGCGGTGATGATCGGCGCGGCCATGTTTCTGGATGCGCGGTTCTGGCTGGCGATCGCGTACCCGCTTTACGCCGGCGCATTGCTGCTCTTGGTGGCGGTCGAGCTGATCGGTGAAACGCGGATGGGCGCAACACGCTGGCTGTCTGTTGGGCCGGTGTCGCTGCAGCCCTCGGAGCTGATGAAGATCGCCATCGTGTTGGCGCTGGCGCGCTACTATCACCAGCTTGACGCGCGCAAAGCGGGCACCGTGCTTTGGGTGATCCCTCCATTCCTGATGATCGTGGCGCCCGTCGCCTTGGTCATGCACCAGCCGGACCTCGGTACGTCGCTGATGATCCTATTCGCTGGCGTGTGCATCATGTTCCTGGGTGGCCTGCTTTGGCGCATCATCGCCGCCGGCGCCATTGTCGCCGTGGGCGGGGCGGTGTTCGCATATTTCGGGTTGTTGCACGAATATCAGCGCCAGCGCGTCGACGTGTTTCTCGGCATCACCCAGGATCCGCTCGGCGCCGGCTATCACGTGCTGCAGTCGAAGATCGCGATCGGTTCGGCAGGCCTGTTTGGCCGCGGCTGGATGCAAGGCACGCAGAGCCAACTCGACTTTCTGCCCGAGAAGCACACCGACTTCATCTTCACGATGATCGTGGAAGAGTTCGGGTTGATGGGCGGCGCGCTGGTGCTTGGCTTGTTCGGCGCGCTGATGGCGCTGACCATGCAGGTTGCGCTGAGGGCGCGCTCCTTGTTCGGCAAGCTGGCGGCGGGCGGCGTCGCGGCCACGCTGGCGTGCTACGTCTTCATCAATACGGCGATGGTCATCGGGCTTGTGCCAGTCGTCGGCATCCCGCTGCCGATGATCAGTTTCGGCGGCACCGCGATGTTCACGCTGATGGCCGGCTGCGCCATCGTGCTCTCGATCGACCTGCACAGGGATCAGCACGGCGCTCGCGGCTGGCTGTGGTAGCGCCGTTGCGCGCTTAGGCCTTTGCGCGCGCGCATTCTTTGCTAGTCTCGCATCCTGGCCGGCAGGAGGCGCGCGATGCACGATCTGGTCTTACGCAACGGCATAGTGGTGGATGGCTCCGGCGATGATCGGTTCGTCGCTGACGTGGCGATCGATGGCGGCCTTATCACTGCGGTTGGCGCCGCCATTGGCCCGGGCACGCAAGAAATCGATGTCGCCGGCAAGATTGTCGCCCCCGGCTGGGTCGATGTGCACACTCACTATGATGGCCAGGCGACCTGGGATCAGGAGATGGCGCCCTCTGCGTGGCACGGCGTCACCACGGTGATCATGGGCAATTGCGGCGTCGGTTTCGCGCCCGCCAAGCCGGATAAGCACGATTGGCTGATCGGATTGATGGAGGGCGTGGAGGATATTCCCGGCACTGCGCTGGCCGAAGGCATGAGCTGGAACTGGGAAAGCTTCCCCGAATATCTCGACGAACTTGAGCGCCTGCCGCGCACCGTTGATGTGGCGACCCACGTGCCGCACGGCGCGGTGCGCGCCTATGTGATGGACGAGCGCGGCGCCCGGGACGCCGCGCCGACAGAGCACGAGATCGCGCGCATGTCGCAAATCGTTGAGGAAGGCCTGCGCGCCGGTGCGCTCGGCTTTTCGACATCGCGCACGATTTTGCACAAGTCGGTCGATGGTGAGTTGGTGCCAGGAACAACCGCAACGAAGGAGGAGCTGATCGGCATCGGCCGCGCCATGGGCCGTGTCGGCTATGGCGTCTTTGAGATGGCATCCGATCTGAAGCGCGCTTGGAACGAGTTTGAGTGGATGGGCGAGCTTTCGCGTGAAACCGGCCTGCCGGTCACCTTCGCGGCGCTGCAATCGATCGCCAAGGAATTGCCCCTTGATGAGCAGATCAGCGAAATGCGCGCGCAGAACGCCAAAGGCGGCAACATCGTCGCGCAGATTGCGCTGCGCGGCAACGGCATCATCATGGCGTGGCGCGGCACAGTACATCCGTTCCGCTTCCGCCCAGCCTGGCTCGAAATCGCCGAAAAGCCATGGGAAGAGCAACTCGCGCACTTGAAGGATCCTGCGTTCAAGCAGCGCATGATCAGCGAACCGAACCAGTTCCCTGAGAGCGACATTATCCTGCTGCTTTACGCTGTCGCCAGCGGTTGGGGCGTCCAGTACGAGATGGGCCCCGACTTCAACTATGAGCCGACTCCGGCCGAAACTATCGCTGCCCGCGCGGCCGCCGCGGGCGTCGCGCCGGAAGACTACGCCTACGATTTGCTGATGCGCGACGACGGCAGGGGCTTCATCTATTTCCCGGTGCTCAATTACGCCGACGGCAATTTGAATTTCCTCGAAGCGCTGCAAGGCGCCGGTGATACCGTGAATTCGCTTTCCGATGGCGGCGCACATTGCGGCACGATCTGCGATGCGGCCTCACCGACATTCATGCTGCAGCATTGGGTGCGCGACCGCGTCGGCAAGCGCATCTCGCTGGAGCACGCGGTCAAGCGCCAATGCCGCGACACCGCTGTGCTCTACGGTCTCCATGATCGCGGCATGATTGCGCCGGGCTGCCTGGCCGACATCAACGTGATCGATCTCGACAAGATCAAACTTGGCAAGCCTTGGCTCGCTTTCGACCTGCCTGCCGGCGGCAAGCGGCTGTTGCAGAAGGCAGAGGGCTATGTCTGCACCATCAAGTCGGGCCAAGTGACGTTCCGCGACGGCGAATATCTCGGCGTTCACCCCGGCAAGCTCATTCGCGGCCCCAAATCCGCGCCGATGCCGATGGCGGCGGAATAACGCTACCAAGCGGCGGCGTCGGCCATCCAGTCTGTGGCGCGCACCAGGGCGTCGACGATGCCGGGCTCAAGGCTCGAATGGCCGGCGTCATGGATGATTTCGAGTTCCGCTTCGGGCCAGCGTTGCTTGAGATCCCACGCAGATTTCGTTGGCGTGCACATGTCGTAACGGCCCTGTGCGATGCGGCACGGGATGTGGCGCAATCTCGGCGCCTGATCGAGCAGCCATCCATCGCTCTCGAAGAAGCCGCCGTGCATGAAATAGTGATTTTCGATGCGGGCGAATGCTTCGACGAAACGGTCTTCGCTGAAACGCAACGGCAAGGCGCTCGGCCCGGCGATCGAAATTGTCTCGCCTTCCCAGCGCGCCCACGCGCGCGCGGCGCGGACGCGCTCGGCCCAGTCGTTTGAGGTTAAGCGCTTGTGGTAGGCGTTCAGCAAGTCGCCGCGTTCGGCGACGGGGATCGCCGCCGCGTAGCGTTCGAAAGGTTCGGGATAAATGTGGCTGGCGCCATCCTGGTAGAACCAATCGATCTCGCTCTTGCGCAAGAGAAAGATGCCGCGCAGCACCAGGCCTGCCACCCGCTGGGGATGCTTTGCCGCGTAGGCGAGCGCAAGCGTTGATCCCCAGGAGCCGCCGAAAACGAGCCACTTGTCGATACCCAGGTGCTCGCGCACGCGCTCCATGTCGGCGACGAGATCCCAGGTTGTGTTTTCGCGCAGCTCCGCGTGCGGCGTTGAGCGGCCGCAGCCGCGCTGATCCATTGCCACCACTCTATAGCGCCTGGGATCGAAGAAGCGGCGCATTTCCGGAGACAACCCGCCGCCAGGTCCGCCGTGGAGGGCCACGGCGGGGCGCCCGGCAGGGTTCCCCGCCTGCTCCACGTAGATCGTGTGCAGGCCGGAGACCTTGAGCATCTCATTGTGATAGGCGTCGATGGCCGGATAAAGATCGCGCCGGGGCGGGGGGGTCTGACCGTACATGCCGCTTGGTTAGGGCGCTGCGCCGATTGGAGCAAGGCGCTGACGGCGCCTCGCGCGCGCAGTCCTGTGATGCTAGGCGCATCTGCGAACCGGAAGCCCGCGCTTGAACACGCCATCACCCAGCGATTCCACCTCCCGCGCCATGCGGGTGACGATGGTCATGTCCGCGTTCTTCGGCACGACCGGGATGATTCTGGTTTTCCTCCCGCGCTGGCTTGAGGCCGAGCGCGGACTAACCGGCGTTCAAATCGGCGCGGTGCTCTCGCTGGCGCAGTTCGCGCGCATCTTCACCGGCCCCGCCATCGCCTATTGGGCTGACGGCGCCAAAGACCGAAGCTGGCCGCTCAAGCTGATCTCGCTCATCACGCTTGCGGCCTATGGTGCTTTTCTTTTTCTGGCGGAGGGTTTCTGGCCGCTTCTGGTTGCGGGGTTCATCGCCCTTTCGCTGAGCCAGAGCATTACGCCACTGGTCGAGGCGGCGACCTTGCGCGCCACCGCACATGGCAGGATCAGTTATGGCGTCGCGCGCGGGATCGGTTCGATCGCCTTCATCATCGCCAATGTTGCCGGCGGCGCCTTGGTCGCACGCTTTGGTCTTGGCGCAGTTGTGGTCTGGATCATGTCTGGTCTTGCGTTGACGGCGGCGACGGGTTGGGGCGGCTTGCTGAAAGATCCGCCAGCAGCAGCCGGGCGCGGCGCCCGCGCGGGAGCGATGGGCGCGCTGCTCGGCAATCGCCGTTACCTCATCCTCATCGTTGCGTGCGGCCTTATTCAGGCTGGCCATGGCTTCTATTACGGTTTCTCGACTCTGGTTTGGCGCGGGCAGGGCGTGGCGCCCGAAACGGTCGGGCTGCTCTGGGCGTGCGGCGTAGGCGTTGAGGTCGCGTTCCTATGGAGCCTGAGCGCGATCGAAAGGCGCGTTTCCCCCGAAGCCCTTATTCTCGCGGGCGCCGCCGCCGGCGTGGTGCGCTGGACCTATCTTGGGTTTGCGCCGCTCGGTTTCGTGCTCTGGCCTCTGCAGGCTTTGCATGCGCTCTCTTTTGCGGCGGCCCATGTCGGGGCGATGCGCTTGCTGTACCGGGAGGCGCCGGAGAATTCGGCGGCCATGGCGCAAACCCTCTATGCGGCGCTTTCAGGCGGGCTCCTGATGGGCGCCGCGACGCTGATATCGGGCCATCTTTATGATCTTGCCGGGGCCGCAGGCTACTGGGCTATGGCCGTGATGGCCGCGGCGGGAGGCGGCTTTGCGCTCCTGTTGAGCGCCTCGCCGGCAATACGTCGTTAACCATTCCCGGTTGGGGCGAAGATCGCCTTCAAAGCGCCCCAGGGTTCTTTGCCTAATATTTTCTGTTAGCCCTTATTCGTTGACAGGCAGAAAGCCTTGAAAAGGGGACACGGTTGGCCGCTGCGGCCGCATTCGACTTCCGCGAGGATGACCGCACGCCGGTGCTGGCGCTGCGCGGGGACTGGACGGTTGACACCATCGCCGGTCTCGAGCGCGAGCTGGCGGCGGTGTCGGAGCGTTTGCGGGCGGGATCAGTCGTGGATGTGGGCGGCCTTGGCCGCTTCGACGTCGCTGGCGCCTATCTCATCGACCGCACGTTCCGCGAGAGCGCGGCCGGAGACAAAACCCGCATCGCCATTCGGGGCGAACATGTCAACGCCATGCGGCTGCTGCAGGCGGCGCGCAAGGCTTACGCCGCGCCGGCTCCCGAACCGGCGGGCTTCGTGGGCATCCAGGGCATCCTCGAAGGCGTTGGCCGGACCGTCGCCTCTATCGGCGAGGAAATCATCGAAACCGTGGGCTTCTTTGGCGAGACGCTGGTAACCCTCGGAAAGCTCATCGCCAGGCCGCAGCGCATACGCTGGGTGCCGCTCGCTCACGTGATGGAAGTGGCCGGTTTCAACGCACTTCCCATCGTTCTGATGCTGTCCTTCTTCATTGGGCTGGTCGTCGCCTATCTCGGCGCACGCATCCTGGGTGATTTCGGCGCTTCCGTTTTCACGGTCGAACTCGTCGCTTTTTCGATGATGCGCGAGTTCGGCGTCGTGATCACGGCCATTCTGCTCGCGGGACGCACCGACAGCGCCTTCACCGCAGAGATCGGCGCCATGAAGATGCGCCAGGAAATCGACGCCATGCGTGTGATCGGCATCGAACCGATGGAAGCGCTGGTTGTGCCGCGCGTCATCGCGATGTTGATCACGACGCCGATCCTCACATTTGCGGCGACGATGGCGGGCATATTCGGCGGCATGCTGGTGTGTTGGAGCGCGCTCGCAATCAGCCCGCAAATGTTCTTCGCGCGCATTTCCGAGGTGGTTCCCTCGCAGCATTTTTGGGTCGGAATGGTGAAGGCGCCGGTGTTCGCCATCGTGCTCGCCGTCATTGGCTGCAAGCAGGGGCTTTCCGTTGGCGGCGACGTCGGTTCGCTGGGGCAGCGCGTGACGACATCCGTCGTACAGGCGATCTTCATGGTCATTTTGCTGGACGCGCTGTTTGCGCTCTGGTTCCTGGAGATGGATTGGTGAGCGCGCCCGTGGCCATACGCGTGCGCGGCCTAGTCACGCGCTTTGGGCGCCAGGTTGTGCACAACGGGCTCGATCTCGATGTGCTGCAGGGCGAAATCCTCGGCGTCGTCGGCCCGTCAGGGTGCGGCAAATCGGTGTTGCTGCGCGAGATTACCGGGCTCGACCAGCCAACGGCCGGACAGATTTCGTTCCCAATCCACGAGCAGGAAGGGCGCGAGCCGCGAATGGGCGTGATGTTTCAAGATGGCGCTCTCTTTTCCAATCTCACCGTGCTTGAAAATGTGGAAGCGCCGCTGCGAGAGCACACCCACCTCTCCGCATCTTTGCGCAGCGAGATTGCGGGCCTGAAGCTGGCGATGGCGGGACTCGGGCCTGACGCGCATCACAAGAAACCGGCGCAGATTTCCGGCGGCATGCGCAAACGCGCCGCTGTGGCGCGAGCGATCGCGCTCGACCCGGAGTTGTTGTTCCTCGACGAACCGACTGCCGGCCTCGACCCGATATCGGCGGCGAATTTCGACGAGATGACGCGTGACCTGGCGCGCTCACTCGGTTTGACCGTCTTTTTGGTCACCCACGATCTCGACACTCTGCACGCCATCTGCGACCGCGTCGCTGTATTGTATGGCGGCAAGGTTGCGGCCATCGGCACGATCCCTGAGATCGAGGCCGCTGCCACCGGGTGGGTGAAAGAATACTTTTCTGGACCGCGCGGTCGCGCAGCCGGGCGCGGCGCGGCGGGAGGTTAGGCGCGATGGAAACAAAGGCCAATTTCGTTTTGATCGGCGCCGCCACAATCATTGGCGCGCTTCTCATCATGCTCTTCGCGATGTGGATCACCTCCAACGAATTCCGCCGCGGTTACAACGAATACGACATCGTGTTCGACGATCCAGTGCGCGGGCTCACGGAAGGCGGCGAGGTCCGCTTCAACGGCATCAAGGTTGGCGAGGTCGATACGCTGCGCATCGATCCGGAGAACACCAATCGCGTGATCGCGCGCGTTCGCGTCTCCACCGATGTGCCCGTTCGCACCGACAGCGAAGCGCAACTCGAACCCATTGGCCTAACCGGCGTTACTTTGATTCAGCTCTCCGCGGGCGCCAATACCGCTGACTTGCTGCGCCCGAGTTTTGGCGCGCCGCCGCCCCGTATTCGCGGCAGGGGCAGCCAGATCGACATTCTGGTTGAGCGCTCGGAAGATATTGTCATGCGCGCCAGCGAGGCGATGGCGGCAGTGCGCGATCTGCTCACCGATGACAACATCGCCCGTGTCACACACATCATCGAGAATCTCGAAACCACGACACGTCAACTGGCGCGCCAGGATTCGGTGGTCACCCAATCCGGCGTCGCGGCGCGCGAAATGGCCGCGCTCGCCCGCCAGCTGCGCGGGGATTTGGCCGACCTCGATCAGGCCATCGACGGCATCAACCAGTCGGCTGGCGTGGCGTCAGGGCAGACACTGCCGGAACTTGCGTCGGCGGCCGAAGAGATCCGGCGCGCCGCTGCTTCAATCAACCGGGTTGCCGTCAATCTTGAGGAGAACCCATCTGTGCTCACGCCGCGCTCGCCGCGGCCGACCGTGGAGCTGCGGCCATGACGCGTGCGATCCTTCTTTTCCCGCTGCTCGCTCTGGGTGGCTGCATTTCACTGCTTCCCGAGCCGGCGCCGCCGCCGCGCATATTTGCCTTGGAGGCCGCCGATGTCGCGCACGCGCAGCAGGCGCCGTTGAACGCGGCCATCGCGGTGGCTTCGCCTGGCGGGGATCGCAGCATTCTCGGGGTCGATCTGGTGTGGCGCACTGGCGACGAGGTCGCTTTCGTGGCGCAGACGCAATGGTCAGGGCGCGCTGAGACTTCGCTGCAGGCAATGCTGCTGGAGACGCTCTCACGGCAGGGGCGTTTCGCCGCCGTCACGCGCGCTGGCGAAGGACGGGCGAACTACGAACTCCGCTGGGATGTGCTGCATTTCGATGTCCAGGAAGAAGGCATGCAGGCGCGCTTCAGCGCTGACGTGCGCATCTTGGCGTTGCCGGGGCGGCGCATCCTTGCGCAACGAACCATCATGGCCGACGCACCAGTTGCGGATCGTTCTGCTTCGGTAGCTGCACAAGCGCTTGCGCGCGCCGCCCGGGAAGGCAGCGCGCGCATTGGGGAGTTTGCAGCTGAAACGGCGGCCGAGGCGGAAGGCTCGGCCGCCGTGAACTGATCAGGCCAAGGCGGCGTCGATCAGCAGATAGGCCCGAACGAGTTCCGAGCCTTCGCCCTTCTTCTCGCTCTTGGCGAGGTCGGGGCGAGAGCGAAACCGCGCAGCGACCTGTTGCGCCGCGATGTTGCGCCTCACGTGACGCGAGATGCGCGTGACCGCACCCGGCGCGGCATCGATGACCGCGCGCCGGCGGGCGCCAGCGCCTTCGCGTGAGCAGCGGGCAATACGCTCGAGGTCGGCGCTGTCGAGCACGTCTTCGAGATCGACGCCCGCGTCGGTGACGACGTCGATGGCGCCGTTCTTCAACAGTCTGTCGCCATCCACAGGTTCGCGCTTGGCGAACGAGGCCAGTTCGAGCCCATCCTCGTTGGCGGCAATTGGCGCGCCGTCGTCGCGTTGCGGCAGGAAGTTGCCCCAGGACGTGAAGCCCTTGAAGACGCGGCGCGGTTGAGGTTGCTCGACAGGAACGCTCCGCATCTGCGGACGCGCGCCGCCGCGCGCCACAGCCGCGCTGGCCGCCGCATGGAGGGTCGATGTTTCTTCCATCGCCATGACCGGCTCGGGTTTGCGCTCGACCACACGCTCCACCGGACGCTGAGCCGCGACCTTCTTTACTGCGGCAGTCGAGGCCAGCGCGCCGAGGCGTTGCTGGATCGAAGCTGCATGGCGGTCAGCGGCGGCCTGGCTTTCCTCCGACGCCAAACGAGCGGCGTGCGCTGCTTCCTGCAGCTTAGCGAGCGTGTCGGCGGCGCTCTCCTGCATGGCCTGTGCTTCCGCTCGGATGAGCTGGGCGGCGCGCTTGGCCTCTTGCACGGCGCTGCGGGTGGTTTCACGCACGGCGCCGGCGGTTTCATTGGCCGCCATCACCGCTTCAGCAGTGGATTTCTTGGCGGTCTCAGTCAGGCGCGTGGCTTCCGTCAGGCCGTCGAGCATTTCAGCCATCGAGCCGTTGAGCGAAGCAGCGGCTGCACTGGCGGCGTCGGCCGCCGAATGGAATTCCGCGGTGCGCTCACCCAGGACGTTCGCTGAAGCCGCGAACGAGCCGAGGTGTGTTTCGAGTGCATCTTCAGCGGCGGAGACTTCCGTCTTCACCAGCTTGGAGGCCTCGCGCATCAGGCGGACCTGGCGGCCCACGGATTGGGCCAGGCTTTCAGTTTGGCCCTTGAGGTCTCCGTTCAGCTCGTTGAGCGCATCGCGTTCGCGGGCGAGGGTGTCGGACATGGCCTGCGTGTTCTCACGCGAAGCGACGACGGCGTCGGTGAACAGCGCGGCATTGCGCTGCGCAACGGCCTCCAGTTCGGAGAGCCGGTCGAGCGCTGCGGTCACCGCGTCATTGAGCGACTCGATTTCCGTCTTCACCGTGTTGGTCAGGCGCTGCGCGTTGGCCTCGCCGGCCTCCAGTGGCAAACGCGCCTCATGCGCGATACGCGTGAGTTCGACGGCGAGCTTGCGCGCTTTCAACGCCTCGCCCGCGGCAGAGGCAGCGACCCAGAAGAGCAGTGCGGGGCCGAACGCCAAAGCGATCAATCCAGCTTGCATCGCGGGGTCCATCGCCATGACCGCTTCAACGCCGAAATAGCTGAGCGGCCCGCCAATGGCGCCGCCGATCCACACCAGCGCCGCCAGTCCGCCGGTGAAGCCGGCCCACGAGAAGCCTGTCTTTACCTTGATCTCGCGCTTGGGTTCGATGACGGCGGGTTCAGCGGCCGTGTTCTCGAATTCGTTGCTTGCGGCGCCGTCGTTCACCGCAATCTCTTCCATAACGCCATCGTCGTTCCGGTCTTCGGTCTCGCCGAACATGCAGAACGGATCGCGCTCCTCGTCCTCTTGGTCGTAGTACATTGCAAAACTCCCGCGCGCCCGTTGGGTTTACGGGCGTTAACGGGGGCGGGCTGCAACGCCCATGCCAACCAGGCGAGTGGCTTTCCCGCGCCAAGCGTGCGCCAATCTGGCGCCATCACGCACACTCAGCGCAACAGAAAGGGGAAGATTAGGGTTAGCGTCGGGGTCAAAGAAAAGCGCCGCCGCACGTTAGTGCGGCGGCGCATGGTTCCGAGGAAGCTCAGATCAGCCCTGGAAGGCGCTGATATAGACTTCGACGCGGCGGTTGTGGGCGCGGCCCACATCCGTGGCGTTGGTGTCGATGGGACGTGATTCACCAAAGCCAGTTGTAAGCAAGCGATAGTCGGCGACGCCGCCGCTGCGCAGGATGTTGGCGACGTTGCGCGCCCGGCGTTGAGACAGATCGAGATTGTACTCATCGCTGCCGACCGAATCCGCGTGGCCGTACACATCGACCGTGGTCTGGTCGTACTCCCGCAGCACAGCGCCGGTATTGGTGAGCGTGCCGATGAATTCACCTTTCACCGTGTCACGGTTAAAGTCGAAGGTGAGATCAGCCGGGAAGACGAGGCGGACTTGCGATTGGTTTACGCGCTCGACGCCCACTCCGGTGCCGGCAAGGCGTTCGCGCAGGTTTTGGTACGTGCGGTCCATGTAATTGCCGATGGCGGCGCCTGAGAGCGCGCCGATGCCTGCGCCGATCATAGCGTTGCGGCGATCATCGCCGCCGGCGAGCGTTCCGGCCGCGGCGCCGACAATGGCGCCGATAATGGCTCCATTTGCGGTCCGGTTCGGTTCGCGTTCCCCGGTCACTTGATCGACTGTGGTGCAGCCGACCATAAACAACGCCGCGGCCAGCGCGGTTACTAACTTGCGGATCATAAATCCCTCCAACTCACGGGGCGTGCAGTGCGGCCCAATCCAGGCATAAGATTGGCGCCGCCACATGAGCGCGGCCTGAATGACGTGCTCAGTTTGGCGTGCCCGACGCCGCGTAACGGCTCAAACGCCCAAATTGTTCCATTAGAACGCCGTCCACGATAGGCGCCAGTTGGTCCAAGGCAAGGCTCGGATCGCCAGACACGCGATAACTCATGCTTAATTTCGTTCCGGAGGCGTGCGGAGCAACGGTGAACGTCAGCACGCCATTTGCGCCCATGGCCTGCAGCGGCCCTAAGGCGCCCGCGGCCCGTAGGGTCCAGGCGCCCTGATAGTTCATGACCATGACGACGCGGGCGTGCTCCACCGACTGCCCGTTTTCCCAACGTTCGCAGAAACATCCTCCCGCGCGTGGGCTGAGGCTCAACCGTGAGGCGTCGCCGGAGAAGGTGTGTGCGGGGCTCCACCATCGCTCGATGCGGGCCAGATCCCGCCAAACCCGATCAGGCGGCGCCGCAACCTCGGCCTCCGCCTGAACGACGAACGCGCTCGCGCTGGACGAGACAACCTCAGCCTTGGCGAGCGGCGCCCAGAGCAAGGCGCCCAGCAAAAGTAAGATGCGCATTCCAGGCTCCGCATTCGTACCGGGACTGCATGACCCGTCTTGAACGATCATTCAAGAGCGCTTCGTCCTTAACAGAAATTCAGGACCACGCCGCCACAATCGCGCCCACTTTGCCGCAACCAGCGACCACCATGGCGTCAGCCCGACCGGTCTCCGCACCACCACAGGGGAGGCAGCTCGCCACTGTTGCGCAGGCGCGGCTGGCCAATGCCTGGTTGCGATTGGCCTCGTGTGGCATTGTGGCGGCCGTGGCAACGTCAGTGGTGGGTGAGCTGACCCCCTTGATCTGGTTTGCCGGTCTTGCCGCTGTTCTGCTGACCGATCGCGCGATCCACACCCGCGTGCTCAAGCGCTGCGAGGCCGGCCAGGCGCCGCAAATGAGCGGGCTGATTGCCTGGACAGTCTTCCAGAGCGTCTACGCCAATCTGCTGGCGCTGCAGCTTTGGTTTTCGCCGTATATCCCCGGCCAAACCTTGGCGGTCATCTATTTGTTCGGCGGTCTCGCCAACGCTGCCGCAACATTGCGCGCGTCGAAGGCGCTCTCGCTCGCAGGCGCTGGCGCAACGATTGCGTTCTTACTGGGCCTGCCGGTTGCAGATTATCTGCTCCACGGCGCGCGCAATCCTCACGACCTTATGCCGCTTGTGGGTGGGATGCTGCTCCTGGCCTTTGGCGTCAATCTCTGGAAGAGCTTGCTGGCCTCGGATGCGGCGCAAGCCGAGGCGCAAGCGGCGATGGTGCGCGAACGGCAGTCAGCCGCGGCCGCAGCGGCCGCGAAATCGAGCATGATCCAGCGCATGAATGACGAGTTGCGAACGCCTATGGCCGCGCTGATCGGCGCCGCTGAGCATCTGCGCCGCGCCGCCGCATCGCCGCAAGCGCGCGCCCATATCGCGACCTTGGTGCAGGCGGGTGAAGTCCTGAAGCTTGTTCTGAGCGATCTCTCCGACCTTGACCGTCTCGAGAACGGGCAACTTAGCATCGAGCCCAAGCCCGCTCATCCCCAGGACTTGCTGCGCAGTGTCGTCAGTGCGTTCCGCGTCGCGGCGCGGGACAAGAATCTCGAATTGTTCACGGACGCAGATCCAGGCGTTCCCGCGCTTGTCGAATTCGACGCCGCGCGCGTGCGTCAAATTCTATTCAATCTGCTTGCGAACGCCATCCGTCACACTCAGCACGGCGGCGTACGCGTGGGCCTCCAAGCGGCGCCGGCGCCGGAGACCGGCAAGGTGCGCCTCACCTTTTCGGTCGCCGATACCGGCGTTGGCATGTCGCGCGCGCACCTCGCGCTCATCTTCGGGCGCGAACGCCTCAGCGCAGAGGGCGAGGGTCCGGGCCTGGGGCTGGCGATCTCGCTGCGGCTCGCACGCCTGATGGGCGCGCGGCTTTCCGCGCAGAGCGAACTCGGCGAAGGCTCGGTGTTCTCGCTTATCCTCGATGCGCCCATTCTTGCGCGCCATGCGGCAACGCCGCGTAGCGCCGCCTAGCGTAGAAAATTCGCCAGCTTCCGCGAAAGCGCGGCGGGGTCGCGAATTTCGCACTCCCAGATGATCAAGGCGGGCCAGCCGTCGCGCCTAAGCGCAGTCAGCGCAGCCGCATCACGCGCGACGTTGCGTGCGATCTTGGCGCGCCAATAGGCGGCGTTATTCTTTGGCGTGCGTGCTCCGCGTTTGCACGCATGGCCGTGCCAAAAGCAGCCATGCACAAATATGGCTTTGCGTTGCGCCGGGAAGACGAGGTCAGGCTTTCCCGGCAGGCCCGCGCCGTTGAGGCGATAGCGGCGCCGATAACCCAATGCGCAGACCGCCGCCCGCACGGCGCGCTCCGGCGCTGTATTGGACGACTTGACCGCACGCATCACAGCAGAGCGCTGTTCGGGCGGGAAAACGTCCGTGCGCATTTCAGGCGCTGAGCCGGGCGGCGTCCACTTTGGCGAGGGGCGCCAACAGGTGTTGGGAGAGCCAGCGCACGACAGGCACGCAAACGGCGTCGCCGAAGATATGCAGCGCTGCCGTTTGGCCTGAAGGCAGCGGGTAATGTTCCGGCACCCCCATCAGGCGGGCCGCTTCGCGCGCTGAGATCAGCCGCGAGCGCAGATGTTCGCCCTCGACGAAAAGCAAGATCTGGCGGCTGGAGCCGCCTGCGGGCGTGCGCAGGCAACCAGCGAGCCCATCGAAACGGGCCTCCGCGCGCTGCACCCGCTCGCCGCGCTCGATGCGAATGCGCCTGAACACGGCGCCGACCTCACGCCTGCCGCTTTCGCGCAACGTGTCGAGGCGCGCGCGCTGCAGCGGGCTCATCTGGGCGACCAAGCGCGCCGTCTGTTCATCGCTCGCCCATGCGCTCACCTCATCGTCCAGCACATCGGCGAGGCGTGTGTTGCGCGTGGGCGGCGTATCGAGGCGCCACCATATGAAATGCTTGCGCAAGCCTTCCGGAAAACGGGCCACGACATTGCGCAGCGCGTGCGTATGAAACGGCGCGCTTGGTCCTGAAAGGCACAGATGCGCGGGGGCATTGCGTGCAGCCACGATGAACAGGCGAGGCCGCGATTGCGGCACGAACAGGGACGCGTCGATCTCCAGTGCGCCGGCGCGATAGCCAAGATCATCGAGCGCGTGAAGCAATGCTGCGAAGTCAGCGCCGCCGTGCGAACTCAGCAATCCGGTGACATTTTCGAGCGCCAGCACATCCGGCGCGCGCCCCTCCCCGCCAAGCTTTTTGATGAGGCTATGGAAACCCCAGAACGCGCCCGAGCGCGGCGCCGCCAGGCCCCTGCGCGCGCCAGCCAAGGACAAATCCTGACAGGGGAAAGACGCCCATGCCAAAGCGGCGCGGCCCGGCAGATTGGCGGGCGTCAGGGCCCAAATGTCGCCTTGGCGCATATCATCGCCGGGCGGAAACGCGGCGCGGTAGGCGGCGGCCTTCGCCGGGTCGATGTCATTGGCGAACGCGCAGGCGAAATCGGGCTCAAGGCCGAGGCGGGCGAGGCCCCCGCCAGCGAAAAACTCCCAGAGTGGGGCGCCGGAATCACGGTGCATGTGTCTATAATAGGTGCACGCGAGGGCGCTGGCGTCCATCCTGGAGCCATGCCGAACGGGGGATGCCGATGCGGACGCTGATCCGCGGCGTAATTGTAGGGTGCGTGCTCGCATTGGGCTGCGCAGCGCTTACCGCATGTCAGCGGCAATCTGCTGCGCCCGAGGAGGAAGTCTCTTCGCCCTCCAACGCCGAGCGCGAGGCCGAAATTGCGGCGCAGACCCTGGCTGCACTTGGCGGGCCCGCCAGCGCCGAACAGCGCGCGGCCTATGAAGGTGAGTTCCAGGCTTCCGGAGGGATCGACTCACTGGGCAGCGCCGAGGGCGCTTGGGAACTGCGGCTGCTCAATGACTATGCCCAGTTCTCCCGTCCCGGACTGGGCGAGGATGGCGGCCTCACGGGGGAGCGTGACATCCGTGAGCGCGGCATGCGCGTTGTCGGCGGCCCGCTGACCATCACGATCATGCTGCAGCCTTGTTCCGCCAGCGACGTTGAGTTGCCTTACACCGCGCATGTGCTGTTTGAGGGCGTGGCCTATCAAGGCTGCGCGCGCCGCGGCATCGACGAGGGCGAGCGTCCCACATGGGCCAGCGTATTGCTCGAACTCATCCCCGCGATCGACGCCTGCCTCGAGCGCGCGACGTCGCGCCCGGTTCGGGTGACGTTTGCAACAACACTGGGGGAGGGCGAAACCAGCGTGCGCATGCGCGAAGCCAGTGGCTCGCGGCATGAGTGCATCGTCACCAACGGACAAGTCTCGGTGTTCGAAACTCTCTCCGATATCGATCGCCGTGCGGGCGAAGGCGATCCTGAGTTTCAGCGTGGCGGCAACGCGCCTGCAGGCAACAGCTGCCGCAGCGTGCAAGCCGCGACCGGCCGTGATGGCGAGCAACTCGGTTGGTTGATCCGCAGCACGTGCTGATCACGACAAGAGAGTCTGGACCCAGCTGAAAAAGCCGTCGATCACGGAGAGGCCGACGCGCGCGCCGAAATAGACCGACCCAACCGAAGCAACGGCCGCCGGGATCGTCAGCAGCATGAGCAGGCCGTCGCGCTGGAGCAGCGCGAGCGACGTTATCGCGACGGTCATGCCAGGCGGCCAGTTTGCGAACGGGATCGGCAGGATCAAGATTACCGCCATCAACAGGGTCTGCAGCCCAATGAGGATGGTCAGCGGAAAATGTGTGAGCATGGCCCAGCGCGGCCGGATCAGATATTCAACCCGCTTCAGCGGCGGGATGGCGACGCTGAAGGTCCGCCTGAGCGCGCTGCACGGCACGCGCCAGGCGCGGGCGCGCCTGGGCAGCCAAAGGCGCCGCGAGCCGAGGACAAGTTGAACGGCCGGCGCCAGCATCAGCGCCCCAAAGATAGTCGAAATTCCCGGCACGTTCGGCACGCACATGGGCAGCGAAAGCACCAGGAGCAGCATGCCGTGCGCGCGCGAGTCGAGGCGATCGATCAGGTCGCCCACCGATACCGTGTCGTCTGGAAAGGCCTCGACCAGATCTTCCAGCAGCGCCGACGTGGCGCGACCGCGGGGAAACTCGTGGCCGGCATCGGGGGGGGAAGCGGGCGCCGGCATGTCCATTTGCACCGGTGACATGGGGCGCCGAGCCTGATTTGGCCAGAGCAAAGCTTCGTTCAGACCTCGTCAACCATACCGGCGTAGCTGCTTTTGCTTATGCAGCGCGCAGCGCCGCTTTTCGCCCTAGTCCTGGCCCTGGCTTGCGCCAACTGCTCGCCGGCGACGCCGCCGGCTGAGCTCTCCGGCCTGTGGGGCGCGGGGGCCGCCGCCTGCGCGGCCGGGGTCGGCGTGCGTTTTCAGGCGGATACGATCGAGGTGGTCTATGGCGGCGCGCGCAGCCAAACGCTGTTCGACCACCCCCGCTACCAGCAGTTGGCAGGTGAGAACTTTCGGGTGCGGATCACCTATCAATTGCCCGAAGTCGCCGGGGGCGCGCGCGTCGCCGGCGCCCATGGGGTGTTGGTGCTGGCGCGGCAGCCTGGAGGAGGCGTGGCGCCGGAATCCCATAGCCTGATCGATCCCAGGACTGGCGCGGCCCGCATACGCCTGCTCGATGACCCGGCCGTGCGCGCGCTGACTCTCAGCCCATGCGGCGACCATCCCTGGCGTGAGGAATTGCGAGGCCGCGGCTAAGAAAAAGCCGCCGGCGTCATCGACGCCAGCGGCTTGCAAGGCAGCCTTGGACAGGCCTGGGATTGTTTCTGTGCCTACATGGCCGGAGCGTCGCGGTTGCAGCGCGTGATCTCGTCGGCAGTCAGTTCGTCTCCTGGCGCACCATAGGCGACGACGCGGGCGCCCGACTGGCGCACAAACTGGCGGCAGGAGCGAACGTTTGCGCCGTGATTAGGGCGCGCGCGGCAGGTGTCGCCTTCGCAGGTCCAGATCGTGTTGAGGGCGATGACGCGAGTTTGCTCGGCCAACGGCGCGGCCAGCCTGACGGTGTAGACGCTGCCGCCAGCCGCGAAGGCTGCGCCAGCGAAGCCCACGCTGACGAGGGCGGCGACAAGGATCGATTTAACGGCGGACATGAACTTTTCTCCTGGACTGGTCGCGCTGCTTGGGGAGGAGCGCTGACCCAGAGTGGCGTGAGCCATGATGGCTGACAAGAGAAAATTGAAGGAATGAGAAAATGTTCACAAAATAGTGTTTGCCGGGCAACATGTGGCGGCCTGGCTGGAGCCCCACCGGAGATGGTTAAAAAAGCCGCCCATACCGAGCTGGTTTGCGCTAAAAGACCCCCAGGCGGCACGCGGGGGATTTGGCGCGCAAGGCAGCGCGGCAGCGGAGGGGATAGCTGGTCATGACGATCTACAAGTTTTCGGTGGGCGTGGTGCTGGCTGTGGCGATGATCGCCGTTCTGGCCATGAGCGCGCTCGTATTCAGCTCTCGCGACTTTCAGTTCGGAGTCGCGCAGATTTCGCCGTCCACGAACGGTCTCATCTCGTTTGCACAACTCGAAGAGGCCGACGCCCAAATCCGCCAGCTTGAAGCGAATTCCGCCGGGCCGCGCGGCGAGCTGCTCCAGATCGATCAACAGATCGCTGCACTCGACGCGCAAGTCCAGGGCGCGGAGGCGTCAGCCAACGAAGCGCGCGCGGCCATGGTCGGCGCCATTGCCGACATCGAAACGCGCGCCAATCTGCAAACTGCCGAAAGCGCCGCCGCTGACATGAGCGCGCAGGCCCTTTCTCAGCGCATCAACACGTTGGCCGCGCGCGCGGGGTTGCCTCCCGCCGATCAGCAGGGCGTGGCGCAATTGCGCACGCAGGTGGTTCAGCTGGCCGAGCAGGAAGAGGCGCTTGACGATCGCAGCGCCGAGCGCGCCGCCCTGGTGACGCGCCAGCGTCTGGTTGGAGGACAGGTGGCGGAAGCCAACCGGCAGGTGTTCGCGCTGCAGCAGAGCGTGGTGCCGAACTACGAGCACTATGAGCGCGTGCGCGGCGAGGCCGAGGCGCTCCGTTCGCTGAGCCCGCTAGGGGTCAGCGCTTATCTTGCACAGGGCCATCCCGCCCTGCTTTCAACGATGCTGGTGCTGCTCATGGGCGCGTTGGGGGCGTTGCTTTATCTTTTTCCCGCCTATCTCAACCGGCCGGTGCCGGTGACGATGGCGGAGATTGTGGTGCGGCTCATCTTCGGCATGTGCGCCGCGCTTGCCTTCTATGTGCTCGCCAACGCAGCGATCGCCGGTTTTTCAATCGCATCGTCGGTGCAGCAGGCCACGACGTCAGCGGCGCTCAATCCCTTCACAGTTTCGCTTGTGGGCATCGTCGCGGGAGTGATGTCCGAAGACATCGCGCATTGGATCCAGGAGCGCGGCCGCGGCATCTTCCAGCAGGGCGGCGCCAATGCGGCTGCCGTCGCGGCGCCCGCGCCTGCCGATCCCGCCCCGGGCGGCGGGCTCGTGAACAACCAGGCCATCTCCTGAAGCAACGACAGCGCCGGGGCGCCCCGATCCGCGCTTTCGCGCGTGCTGCGCCGCGGCTAGGGTGCGCCCGATCGAGCTTTGGAGAAAGTCATGGGCCGCGCCGTCATCGTTTCGTACGCACGCACCGGCCTCGCCAAGTCCGGGCGAGGCGGTTTCAACAATACTCACGGCGCAGCGATGGCCGGCCACTGCATCCAGCATGCCGCCGCGCGTGCGAAGCTTGAGCCCGATGCAGCCGAGGATGTGATCCTGGGGTGCGGTTCGCCGGAAGGGGCCACGGGCCACAACGTGGCGCGGCTCGCTTCGGTATGGGCGGGTCTGGATTTCAAGGTCGCCGCGGCGACGATCAACCGGTTCTGTTCGTCCGGGCTCCAATCGACGGCGCAAGTCGCCCACTACATCATGACCGAAGGGGCAAAGGTCGGCATTTCCGGAGGTGTTGAATCGATTTCGCTGACGCGTCTGTCGGGCATGAACACGACCAACATGTTCGAAGACAAGCTCAAGGCCGAGCATCCTGAAATGTGGATGCCCATGATCGAGACCGCCGACATCGTTGCCAAGCGATACAACGTCGCGCGCGACTACCAGGACGAGTACGCCCTGCGCTCGCAGCAGCGCATCGCCGCGGCTCAACAGTCAGGGCTGTTCAAGGACGAAATCGTGCCGATGAACGTCAAGATGAAGAAGGTCGATAAGGAAACCAAAGCGGAAAGCATCGTCGACGCCGTCGTCGATCGAGACGACTGCAATCGCCCCGACACGACGCTTGAGGGGCTCGCCAAGCTTGAACCTGTGCGCGGCCCGGGCAATTTCGTGACCGCCGGCAACGCCAGCCAACTCTCCGATGGCGCCGCAGCGCTGGTGCTGATGGACGAAAAAGAAGCCGAACGCCGCGGGCTCGAACCGATGGGCATGTTCAAAGGCTTCGCGGTCGCTGGCTGCAACCCCGATGAGATGGGGATTGGTCCGGTGTTCGCGGTGCCGCGCTTGCTTGAGCGTCAGGGCCTCAAAGTTGACGACATCGATCTCTGGGAGCTCAACGAAGCCTTTGCCTCGCAGTGCTTGTACTGCCGCGACAGACTCGGCATCGATCCTGAGAAGTACAATGTGAACGGCGGCTCCATCGCGATCGGGCACCCATTTGGAATGACAGGCGCGCGCCTCGTCGGCCATGCCCTTATGGAAGGCCGCCGCCGCAAGGCGAAGAACGCGGTTGTCACCATGTGCATCGGCGGCGGAATGGGCGCGGCGGGCTTGTTCGAGGTGTTTTCGTGAGGCGCTGGCTCGTCGCGGCTGCGCTTCTCGTGGCCGCATGCGGCGAGCAGGCGCCAGCGCCGGGTGAAGCGCAAACGGCTTCCGCACCGATGGGTGCGGCCTCGACGCCAGGCAATGTGATCGGGCCAAGCGGCGCGGCGGGCATCACCACGTCGTTGCCAATGAACGCGGACGCGGTGCGCGCCGTTGTGGCCGGTTACGCCATCGCCTCAGTCGAGGATCAGGTTGAAGGCGATCCCTTCACGGCGATCACGCTCTCGGACGGAAGCGAAGAAGTGTTCCGCCTCCTTCCAACCGCTGACGATCATATCCACGCGATCACGACGCGGTCCGCGCGGGCGCGCGGCCCCGCAGGAGAGGTCGTTGGGCAAACCTTGTTCGGGGTCGCGCCGCCAGAACAGGTGGAGTTCTGTTTGTCGGAGTTTGTGGAAGGGGCCGGGCTTTGCCTGCTCCACGGATGCAGATGGGCGGTTCTGGCGCGTCTACAGGCTTCCCGACGGCTACGATGGTCCAAGTGGCGAGTTCGGCGATATTGAGCCGGACGTGCTCCATGAGGCGGTGCTGGTGGAAATGCGCTGGATCGCGCCACGCGCGAGCTAGACCGGCCAGTGTTCAGCTGATGATCTTGTGAACGCTTGAGGCCGTTGCGGTCAGTTCTCCGCGGCTGCTGCGGGCGTCGGCGGCCAAGAACAGAAGCGTTCGCGTCTTGCGTACGATTCTTGTCTCCACCGTTTCAGGCGTTGCCGCCGCCACCACGGCGATCTCCAGGGAAACGAGCGCCGCGCCTGCGCCGGCTTCGCGCGTGGCGGCGCCGCTGAGCGCGTCAGCGATGCGGGCGGCGATGGCGGCTTCGTCGCTCATCGGTCACATCTTTTTCCGCAGCGGCGCGAGGTCGGGGAATGTGGGCGGGCGCTTTTGCGCCTTGGCCTGAAAAGCCTCCAAAATGTGCTCCGGCGAGAACATGCCTGTCTGCCACGTGGCGATGTAATCGAGCGCGTCAGCGATCGAATGATCGCGCGCGTAGTTGATCATGCGCTTGGAGCCTGCGGCGGCGAGCGGCGATTTCTCAGCGATTTCGCGCGCCAGCTCCATGACGTGCGCCATCATCTCTTCGTGGGTTGCGAACACGTCGTTCACAAGGCCGATTTCCCTCGCTTTCGCCGCCGGCAGGCGACGCCCGCCATATGCCAGTTCGCGCACCCAGCCTTCTGGGATCAATTTGCACAGTCGTGGAAATGTCCCGACATCGGCCGTCATGCCGATATTGATCTCGGCGATCTGGAAGAAGGCGTCCTGAGTGCAATAGCGGATGTCGCAGGCGCTGGTCATATCGACCCCGGCGCCGATGCAGCCGCCCTGGATCGCCGCGATAACAGGCATTCGCGCGTCATCGAGGCAATTGAAGCTGCCCTGCAACGTCAGCACAAACCGGCGGAACGCTTCCGCACGCGCGTACGCGTCGCCGCCGGAAGCCGCCACGCCCTCACCGTCGGTAAAGACCGAAACGTCCATGCCAGCCGTGAAATGCTTGCCGGTTGAGGAAATGACGATCACGCGCGCCTTAGCGGCCTCATCGATGCCGCGCACGATTTCCGGCAGTTCGTTCCAGAACGGCCGCGACATCGCATTGAGCGCTTCAGGGCGGTTCAGCACAATGTGTGCGACGGCGTTATCGATAGTTACGGAGAAGCAGGAGCTGTTCATCCGCCTCACTTATCACGCAAACACGACGCCCGTCAGCACTGCGGCGTAATGGACGGCTGCGGCGGCCATGACGAAGCCGTGCCAGATGGCGCGGCGGAAGGGCAAGCTCTCCCAGATGTAGAAGGGGACGCCAACCGCATAGAGCATGCTGCCGATCACGAGCAGCACAAGCCCCGCGAGCGGCACGCCGCTCAGCATCGGCCCGATGGCGGCGACGGCAAGCCCGCCGAGCCCGAAATAGAAGATCAGCCAGGCGCGCTTGCCCACGCCAGGCAGGAACAGCTTTCCGGCTGCGCCGATCAGGGCCAGCGCCCACACGACGCTCGTCATCGAGATCGCCCATGCGCCCTCGAAGCGGATGGTGGTGAATGGCGTGTAGGTGCCGGCGATCATCAGGAAGATGGCGGCATGGTCGAAACGCCGAAGCAGCGCCTTGCGCTTCGGCGTTTCGGTGAGGTTGTAGGCCATCGAGCAGCCGATCATGGCCATGACGCAGACGCCGTAGACCGCCACCGCGCTCGCCATCGAAAGGCCGCCTTGCCAAATCGCCAGACCGAGGGCGGCGCCGACGGCGAATGTCAGCAAAACAGCGCCCACGCCGTGCACCCAGCCATCGGCCAATTTTTCCAGCCGGGTGGGGTAGTGGAGTTTTGGCAAGAGTTCGGAAAACGTCATCGCGCGACCATGGCCCGCGCCAGGGGCTATGTCACCAGCGGGATGGGTCACAGTTCGCGACCGAATGTGACGCCGTGCTAGCATCGCCGGATGCAGAATCAGATGCGCCGCCGCCTTGTGCTTGCCGGACTACTTGCTTCCGCAGCGGCGCCGGCTCAGGCGCAAACGCCGCTGCTCGACGGGCTGACCCAGGGCGACGCCGGCCGCGGAGTTCGTGAAGCGCTGAGCTTGGCGTCGCTCAACGCGACAACGCGGCTGGCGCAGCCCAACGGCTTTTGGGGCAACCCGCGGGTGCGCATTCCGCTTCCGGGCATGCTTGGTCGCACGCAGCAGACGCTGTCGGGCTTTGGCATGTCGCGCCCGCTCGACGACCTGCAGGAGAACCTCAATCACGCTGCGGAATCGGTGATGCCCCAGGCGACGACGCTATTCACCAACGCGGTGCGCTCCCTCACCATTGCTGACGCCATCGATATCGTTCGCGGCGGCGATGACAGCGCCACACGCTATTTGCGAACCCGGACGGAGACGCGCCTCACTTCGCTGCTGCGCCCTCCGATGACCCGTGCGCTCACTCAGTCGGGGGCGTTTACTTTGTTACGCTCGGCTTTGCGTCAAATCGGGCTCGCAAGCATGACGACGAACCTGCGCGGTGAGGTGATCGATTTTTCCACCGCCAAGGCGCTCGACGGCTGCTTCTATTTCGTCGCTGAGGAAGAGCGCGCCATTCGCCGCGATCCCTGGCGGCGCACGAGCGACATCCTGCGCCGGGTGTTCGGCTGAAGGGCGTTACGCGCGCCGGGCGCGCAATGCTTGCGCGCGCCCTTCCGCCTCGCCATGGTCGCGCCCGTGAGTGAAGCAGAATCCACCGATTTCCGCCGCGTGGCGTTTGAAATCCCAGGCGGACGCATGGCCGGCATCGCGTTTGGCCCCGAGAAGGGGACGCCCGACATCGTCTTTTTGCACGCGACGGGGTTCAACGCGCGGACGTACCGTACATTGCTCGCGCCGCTGGGAGATCGCCTGAATGTCGTCGCACTTGACGCGCGCGGCCACGGGCGCAGCACGCTGCCGGCTCGCCTGTTCGGCTATACGTCCTGGCGCCGGCACCGCGACGACGTGATTGCGGTGCTCGAGCATTTTGCGGCCCCGGTGACGTTGGCCGGACATTCCATGGGTGCGACGGTGTCGCTCCTGGTCGCTGGTGCGCGCACCGATCTTGTTTGCGGGCTGGCGTTGTTGGAGCCGGTGGTCCTTCCCGCTTGGCTTTATGCGATTACCGAGCTGCCATTCTCCACGATTGTCCGCCGCCATACGTTTCCGCTTGCGCGCGCGGCGCTGAACCGGCGTGCGCGCTTTGAGAGCCGGGAGCAGGCGAGGGCGGCGTTTACAGGCCGGGGCGTGTTCAAGGCGTTTCCCCCGGAAGTGATTGCCGACTATGTCGGCGATGGATTGGTCGAGGACGGCAAGGGCGCCTTTACGCTGGCGTGCAGGCCGGCGTTCGAGGCCGCAACCTATTGCGCCCAGCGCCATGATCCGTGGAGCGCGCTCCGCAAGGTCAGCGATCCGCTCGTGCTTTTGCGTGGCGAACACCATTCCACGATCAGCGAAGCCTCGATGCACCGCCTTGCCGCCATCAAGGCGGATGCGCGCGTGGCGACGGTGGAGGGGGCAAGCCATATGCTCCCCATCGAGCGGCCCGACCGTGCGCGCGCGGCCATCGAGAGCGCCGTGCTGTTGGCGCGCGCCGGGCGGAAATATCACGACGAAGCTTTGGCCTGACTAGATCTCGATCGCGATCACGCGCTGGCGCATTTGCGCGCGCATCTCATCGCTCGGCCGGATCGTCTTGCGCGTGGCGACGTCGAAAGTGAGTGCGACAACTTCAAGGCTCGCCCAGGCGGCCCCGCTCTCGGGATCGACGAGCCAGTGCACAAGCCGCTGCGTCTTCTCGCCAACTTCGGCGACGCCGGAAAAAACCTCGATGAGGTCACCGGCGCGCGGCCAGCGGCGAAACACCAGCCGCGCCTCGACCACCGCGCCGGCGGCCTGTGCGCCCGCCGCGGAGGCGGCTTCCTGGCGCCATTGCGCCAGCAGGTTGGGTACCGAATCCGAAACACGGCCAAACAGATGTTCGCCGCGCATGCGTCCAAACGCATCGCACTGTTCCGGCTGCACCATCGCGCCGCCGATGCGCACGGCGCCGATGGCAAGCGCGCGCTGCCGGCTTATTTGACCTGGCGTTTTGCTGAGATCGAGCGAGCGCGGCTGCCCATGCGGTGGAATTTCACAATTCAGGCAAGCCGCCGCCGCGCGCGTGCGCGCCGACCACGGAAATGCGCGCAGATCGCGTGTTTCTGCATGCGCGACCTTGAAAGTGAAGCAGGTGGCCGCCGCCCCATCTGCGTGACGCATGTCCAGACACAGGCGCGCATCGTTGTCGCCAAGAGCCGCCACCCCGCCATGCATGACCAGAGGCGCGCCAGGCCGTGCCTCTTTGAGAAACCGGATGTGCGCCTCCTGCGCCAGCAATGTGGAGCCAGCCGCCGCCGTGAAGGCATGCGGCAGTTCCAGCGCGCGCGCCATGTGGGCGAGCCCGACAAACGCACGCTCGATGTGGAAACGCACGTTGAGATGGCCGCCATCGTCACATTCCCAGGTGTTGACGCTGCCCTGGTAGAGCGGCTCCGGCAGAACGGGCGGGTTGCTCACGCGCTTTGGCACGCCGCGCAAACGCCGCTTGCCTCAATCATAGTGCGATGAATGGCGAAGCCATCGCGCTTGGCGGCTTCCGAAAGGTCAACAAGCGCGTGCCCGGCGTCGAACTCTTCGGCACCGCCGCATCTCTCACAAATCAAGAAGATCGTGGAGCGCGCGCATGCGCCCACGCCACACGCGACGAACGCGTTCAAGCTTTCAATGCGGTGGGCAAGGCCCATCCGGACAAGGAAATCGAGGGCGCGGTAGATGGTCGGCGGCTTGGTTTGCTTGCTGGGATCGACAAGCGGCAGGAGATCGTAGGCCTTGGCCGGGCCATGCTGATCCATAAGCAATTCCAAGACGCGCCTGCGCAACGGAGTGAGCGTCTCGCTCGCCTCCGCGCAGCGCTTTTCCGCTTCCGAGATTTGCGCGGCGTGGTCGTGATGCATCGTGGGCATGATCGCAGGCTCTTGCGGTGAGTGAAAGATGGCCCTCCGGAGCAGAGAATTTTAGGTGGCCGGCCGCGGCGGAACTTTACAAGAACATCGGACTCGCGTATCAGTCGGAACATAGATCGAACATTCGTGCGCGCCAGGAGGGGGACGTCAGATGTCAGAGGCAATTTTCAAAGGAATTTCAGGGCGTTTGCACCGCTTTCGGGTGCGCCGGCCAGACGAGTCGTTCGGCGAGGCGCCGGCGGTCTATTGTTTCGCGCGCCCCGGCCCGGCTGGCCGCGGCTGGACGCCGTTGTTTCTTTCGCGCACCGGAAACCTGGCCAAGAGGCTTTCCGCTCACGAGCAATGGCCTGAGGCTCAGCTTCTGGGCGCAACCCACGTGTTGGTCCACGAGCACGATGAGCGCGATGCGCGCGAGTACGTCGAGGCTGATCTCTCCCAGGCTCTGCGGCCGGTGATGAACGGGCCGTTCCTTGAGGCTGAACCTGAAGAGGCGGGGGAGGCTTCAGGCGTCCGGCTGGTTTGGGCCGCCTAAAGGAAAGAGGGGGCGTCCCGGGTGGGACGCCCCCTTTTATGTTCAGCCTAGCGGGACCTTGGCCGCGGTTGCGGAACCGGCCTCGGCATTGGCTCCGGCTGCGTTGGGTTTTGCGCCGCGGGCAGTGCGGCAGCAGTGGCGGCCGCGCGTGCGAGCTGTATGAATTCAGCGCGCCATCCGAATTCGTCGCGGCCGCGCGCGGTCTGAGCGAGGTTGATCACATCGTCCCAACCATAGCCCTGATCCAGGTAGGGGTCGCCGCGCAGCAATTGGCCGTAGCCGGCGACGGCAGTGGCCCAGCGCGCCGACTCGTTTGCGCGTGCGATTGACGACACCGCGTCACGGTCTGTGATGGGGCGCTCGATCAGGCGCGAGCGATCCTGGCCAGGGAGCTTGTAGCGGATGCGCAGGAACGCGATTTCATTGGCGGTCGATGGCGCTGGCTCTGCCTGACGCTGGTAGCGCAGGTCGTCGTTGTAGGTGCGCCCGCCGACCGGGGTGATCTCGTATATGGCGGTGACTGCGTGGCCGGCGCCGATCTCTCCGGCGTCAACTTGATCGTTGTTGAAATCCTCGCGCCGAAGCATGCGGGTTTCGTAGCCGATGAGGCGATATTCGGCGACGCGGGCTGGGTTGAATTCCACCTGTATCTTCACGTCGTTGGCGATGGAAAACATGTTCGAGGCCATTTCGTCGCGCAGCACGCGCCGGGCTTCATTGAGCGTGTCGATATACGAGGCCACGCCGTTGCCGTTTTGAGCAAGGCGCTGCATCAGCGCATCGTTGTAGTTGCCGCCGCCAAAGCCAAACACCGATAGGTAGATGCCTGTCTCGCGCTTGCGCTCGACGAAATCCTGCAATTGGGCGGGATCGTTGATGCCTACGTTGAAATCGCCGTCAGTGGCGATGATGATGCGGTTGACGCTTCCTTGTCGGAAATTTTGCTCGGCCAGTGCGTAGGCGAGGCGGATGCCTTCGCCGCCAGCGGTCGAGCCTCCGGCCTGGAGATTGTCGAGCGCAGCGAGAATGCGGCCGTGTTCATTGCCAGGCGTGGGTTCAAGCACCGCACCGGCGCGACCCGCATAGACCACGATCGCCACCCGATCGCGGGCATTGAGCTGATCCACCAGCAGGCGCATGCTTTGCTGCACCAATGGCAGCTTGTTCTCAGCGGCCATCGATCCGGAAACGTCGAGCAGGAACACGAGGTTGAGCGGCGGGCGCTCGCGCGGAATGATGTTGTAGCCCTGCAAGCCGATATGCACGAGCTGTCGGCCTTCGGCCCAGGGCGAGGGCGTCACCGTGACGTTGGTCGAAAACGGTTGCTCGCGGCTCGCGGGCAGCGGGTAATCGTACCGGAAGTAATTGATCAGCTCTTCGATGCGCACAGCGTCGCGCGGCGGCAGGCGGCCCTGATTGAGCATGCGCCGCACATTCGAGTACGAGGCCGTGTCCACATCGATCGAGAATGTCGAGACGGGGTCGTCCGCGACGGCGTGGATCGGGTTCGGGTCGGTCTCGTCGTAGTTCTCGCGATCGACCTCGCCCGGCATGGGCTGAGGCGCGTACTGCGCGTATGGCGTGGCGCCGCTGAGCGCACCCAGCGCGCGGCCATCGGCGACCATGGGGGATGGCGGCGGCGGCGGGGGCGGCGGGGGGATGGGCTGCTCATCGGCTCTGCGCTGGGTGCCGGTGACGACGATAGAGTCATTTTCGCCAGATCCTGGCTGCGCTGACTGAGACGCACAGGCGGCGAGCAACAAGGCGCATAGCGCCAATCCGGCGCGACGTGGGTTGATCAGCATGGACGTTCCCTCCCAAACCGTCCGGACACGGATTCATATGACGTGGCAAGTGCGCCCGCCGAACCTGGCTAAGATGAGGCGCGCGCGCGGCGTTTTCCGTGCGCACGTGCGTGTATCACGCACATGTGCGCCGCTAGCGACGATTTCGTTCACGCTCAGCCAGACGGCGCTGCTCCGGGACCCAATCATGCACCAGGCCAGGAAGCATGGTGAGAGGGACCTCGCCGTGGAGCAGCACAGCGTCATGGAAGCCGCGGAGATCGAAGTCAGGGCCGAGTTCGGCCCGCGCTTCCTCGCGCAGGCGCTCAATTTCACGCCGGCCCAGCTCATAGCCGCACGCTTGCCCTGGCGAGACGATGTAGCGATCCACCTCCGTCGTGATCGTGCTCTGCAGGTCGCCAGTAGTGGCGATCATGTAGTCGATGGCTTGCTGGCGGCCCCAGTTCTTGGCGTGAAGCCCCGTATCAACCACTAGGCGCGCTGCGCGCCAAAGCTGCCAGCGCAGATAGCCAATGCGCCCGGCGAGGTCGCCCTCTAGAAATCCCTGCTCGTCCGCGAGCTGTTCGGCGTAGAGGCCCCAGCCCTCGCTGTAGGCGTTGAACGACACCAGCCGCCGCAACAGCGGCGCGTCTGAAAGCTCCTGCGCCAGCGCGATCTGAAAATGGTGGCCCGGCACGGCCTCATGGAAGTCCTGCGTGGGCAGATCGATGCGTGTCATCTCCGCCAAATTGCGCATGTTGATGTAGTAAATCCCGGGGGTCGATCCATCGAGCGATGGCGGGTTGTAGTAGGCCCCGGGCGCGCCGGCCTCGGCGAACGTGGGAACGCGGCGCACTTCAAGGCGCGCTTGCGGCAAACGCCCGAACCATTGCGGCGCCCGCGCCAGCACAGCGTTCACGCGTGTCTGCACATCGGCGATCAGCTGGGCCCGGCCGGCGTCGCTGTCTTCATACCGATAGCGCGGATCGGCGGTCAGCTGCGCCAGCCGCTGGCCGACGGGGCCGTCTGTTAAGGCCAAACGGCGCAGTGCGTTATCGAGCTGCGCGGTGAGAGCGGCGACGCGCTCAAGGCCGATGCTGTGAATCTGATCCGGCGTGAGATCTGTCGTCGTCTGCTGGCGCAGAACCGCCGCGTAGAATTCTGTTCCGTTGGGAAGATTGGAGACGCCCGCAGCATCGTTGGCGTTTGCGCGATCGGCGCGCAAAAAGGCGAGCGCGCGCTGGTGGGCCGGCAGGATGTGCTCGCGCAGGATAGCCTCGGCGCGCGCCAGCAGCACGAGATTATCGCGCTCGATCACCGCGCGGCGTTCTGGATTTTGCTCCGCCGCCGCCATGGTTTCCAGTTTCTGACGGAAGCTGGATATGTATGGCTGGGCGGCGGGCGGCTCGCGCAGGACGCTTTCGAGCATGCCGATCACGGTATCCATGATAAAGCTCGGCGGGCGCACGCCATTCGCGGCGTCGGCGCGCGCGCGTTCGGTCTCCTGATCAATCGCGTCGGACACAGCGCGCAGCCGTGTGAGGTAGGCTTCCGCCGTGGCGGTATCGGTGACAGGGTGGCGCTCATCGAGAAAGCTGGGCAGCGTAATGAAAGCGGCGTCCATCTGATCGAGCACGTAGGGACGCGCTCCCGATAGTTGCCCGAAATCCCCGAACGAAAAGGCTGCCGCGCCGGCTGCGTTGGCGAACTGATCGCGGAGGACCTCGTAGGTGAGCATCTGCTCAGAATTCAGGCCGGTGACGTCGAGCGCCAGGAGTTCCGCGTGCCGGCGCAAGGCGGCGCTGCGCCGCGCCTCTACGGCGGTTGCCGACCGGTCATCCAGGCGATCATCGTAGCGTCCGCCTGCCGCGCTTTCTTCCACCCCGGCCTGAGAGGCGGTCTCGGGGCTGTCCGCCAAGATTTCGCGCGCCCAGTCCGTCAGCTTGCCGTCGAAGGCGGTCAGGGGTTGCGCCTGGCGCGGGGCGCACGCGCTGGTCGTCAGAAACAACCCCAGCGATACTGCGAGCATCCATCTCAGTGGCTTCATGTCCATTCCAGTCCTGGGATTTACGCCGGACCCCCAGATAGCACGGCCGCCGAGCCGGAAAAGGGGAGGTGCTGGCGCGCCTGCCTTGCGCTCCGCTGTTGCAGAAATCACTCATTCATGGTTGGACAGCCGGCAGTGGCAGGGAACTCGCGGAGACACCCATGACGACCGCTCAAGGCGGCCAGCAGACGCTGGGCAAGATTCTCTTTTACAACCAGCTTGAACCGCTCTCGGCTGAGAAACACCGGGGACTGGGTGTGAGCCAGGTGGCCAACCCCTTTTCGTTCCTCGCTGACACGCACCTAGTGCCGTTGACGGTGGACGAGTTCGGACTGGCGGCCGTCTGCTACCCGATCATTTTCGACACCCAGTCGAAGACGCCCCTGGCGGTGATGGGCCTTCGCCCGGGCATGAACGTCTTCCTCGGCGCCGATGGATCGCTTGATCCGGAAGTCTATCTGCCCGCCTTTGCGCGCCGCTATCCATTCCTGCCGGTCATGACCTCCGGTCAGCAGCCGCAGCAGCAGGGCGGCGAGGAGAAGGTTCTGGTTTGCATTGACCGGGCCGCCAAGATGCTTTCGTCCGCGCCTGAACAACCGTTCTTCGAGGGCGACAAGCCATCGCGGTTCACTGAAGAAGCGATCCAGTTCTGCCGCGAATTTGACGTGCTGGGGCGCCGCACGCAGGAATTCGTCAGGCTCATGGACGAGCACAATCTGTTTGAGCTGACGCCGCTGGCGTTGCCGCGGGCGAAACCAGACGGGACGCCTGACGAACCCAACAAGATCGGTGAGTATCTGCGTATCTCAGAGGCAAAGCTGAACCAGTTGCCCAAGGACACGTTCCTTGAGCTGCGCGACAAAGGCGTGACCGCCGTGATGCACGCGCACCTGTTGTCGCTCGGGCTGTGGCCGAAAATTTTGAGCCGGGCGGCCAGGATTCAAGCGGCGACGCCGCTGCGCCAGTAACAGCTCACGCTGGCGAAAGGGCCGCGCTGGCGGAAGCGCGGCCCTTTTCGTTGGCCGGGGCGGCGGCAGGCGTGTCTCTACGCCGAGCTGCTGCGTAGTGGCTTTCAGGGGCCAACTGGCGGCGAGTGATGGTGTTTGTTCGGTCCGTTCTGTTTGTCTTGGCGTTGGCGGCGCTCGCAGGACCGGCGCGCGCGGACAATGTCGACATCGGCTTGCATTCCTCGCGCGCGGCCATCGCTCCGGGCGAACGCTTCACGATCGCCTTCCGCGAGACGATACGGCAAGGTTGGCACACCTACTGGCTGAACCCTGGGGACAGCGGCGAGCCCACAGAGCTCAGCTGGCGGCCGGCGCCGGGGTTCACAATCGGCGAGATCCAATGGCCCGCGCCGACCGCCATCCCCTTCGCCATGCTGGTGAACTATGGCTACGCGGGGGAGGTCTTATTTCCAATCGAGGTAACGGCCCCCGCCAATGCGCGGGTCGGCTCGACTGTGACGCTGACCGCCGACGCCTTTTGGCTGGTATGCTCGGACGTGTGCATTCCGGAGGAGGGAACAGTCTCGCTCACGCTTCCGGTCGAGGCCCAGGGGCGCGATGATCTGGAGTGGAACGCGCGTATTGCTGAGGCCGTCGCCAATTTGCCCCGTCGAGATAGCGCTGTTCAAGCGGCGATAAGCGCAGGTTCGCCTGCTCGCCTGAGCGTTGGTCTGCCTGAAGCGCAAGCAATACGAAATCCGCGCTTCTTCGCATTCGATCGCGACGCCGTGCAGGCCAGCGCCCCGCAACGCCCGCGTGTTGGTTCAGGCGGCGTAAGTTTCTCGCTCACACCGGGCGTTGACGGCAATCTCGGCGAAGGCGCGCTCTCGGGCGTCATCACCTACGAGGCGCACGACGGCCGAGCGTGGACGCAGCGCGCGCTCGATATTGCTGCAGAACCGGGCGCGGTGATCGCAGCAACAGATGCGCAGCCTGCCGTGATTTCGGCCGATTACGCGCTCGCCGCTCTTGAGGGGAAGCAGGCGGCGGCCGGCGGGCCCAACATGGGCGCGGCGGTTGCGTTGCTGGTTGCGCTCGCGCTGGCGTTCATTGGCGGGCTTATCCTCAATGTCATGCCGTGTGTGCTGCCCGTCCTTTCCGTGAAGGCGTTGGCGCTCGCGGGCGGAGCACATTCCGGAAGCGCGCGACGCCATGGCGTCCTCTATCTCGCTGGCGTCATGGTGACCTTTCTTGGACTTGCCGCCGTGCTCGTCGCCCTCCGCAGCGCCGGCGCCGGCGCTGGGTGGGGGGTCCAGTTGCAGGAGCCTTGGGTGACTGGCGCGCTCGCGCTGCTGTTCTATGCAATCGGGCTTAATCTGCTCGGTGTTTTCTGGGTTGGCGCGGGCGTTCAGGACACGGGGGCGGGCCTCGCGGCGAGGGGCGGCGACGTGGGCGCGTTCTTCACCGGCGCGTTAGCCGTCGTGGCGGCGACGCCCTGCACGGCGCCATTCATGGCCGGCGCAATTGGCGCTGCTCTCACTCAATCGAACGCCAGCGCGTTGCTGGTGTTCGCGGCCCTCGGATTTGGCTTCGCCCTGCCACTGACCGCGCTCCATTTCGCTCCGGGCCTGCAGCGTCTGCTTCCCAAGCCTGGTGTTTGGATGGAGCGCAGCAAACAGGTGCTGGCGTTCCCGATGTTCGCAGCCGCCGTGTGGCTGTCGTGGGTGCTGACTACTCAGACAGGGCCGAGCGGCGCGCTCGCCTTGCTGGCTTTGGCGGTGGCGCTCGGCTTCGCGCTTTTCGTTGCGCGTTGGGGCCGTGCGTGGATGGCGGCAGGCGCGCTGGCGTTGCTGACTACAACCGCATTTGCGTGGCGTCCTCTGGCGGGCGTCGAAATGCAGGATGCGCTGGCGGCTGAGCCTTGGAGTGAAACGCGCGTGGCCGAATTGCGGGCCGAAGGGCGCGGCGTGTTCGTGAATTTCACGGCTGCATGGTGTGTCACATGCAAGGTGAATGAGGCGGCGGCGCTATCACAGCCGCGTGTGCTGGAAGCGCTTCGCGCCAACAATGTGGCATATCTCGTTGGCGACTGGACCAGTCGCGACGCCAGCATTGCCGCGGTTCTGGCCGAACATGGGCGTGCAGGCGTGCCTCTTTATCTCTACTATGCGCCAGGCGAAGACGCGGTCGTTCTGCCTCAATTGCTCAGCCAACAATCTGTGATTGATGCAATTGCGCGCGAGCGCTAATTAGCTGCGTGGACGCTGGCAAGCGGAGAACGCGCGTGAAACCCGTCGTTGTTTTGAGCAGCAAAGGAAACCTCACCGTCGCCGACATTGAGGCGGTGGCGTTTGGGCGCGCCAGTGTTGAGCTTGCCGCCGAAGCGCGCACGCGCCTGAGCGACTTTCGTCAACGCGCTGAAACCGATCTGAAAAACGCGCTGAAGGCCGACGAGAACAAGCGCGTGTATGGGCTGAACACCGGCTTTGGAAGCAATTTCAAAGAGAAGGTCAGCGACGCCGATTTGAAGCAGCTGCAGGTCAATCTTATCCTTTCTCATTGTGTGGGGATGGGGCCGCTAGCGCCTGCGCCAGTCGTGAGGGCGACCATGCTTCTGCGCGCAGCGTCGCTGGCGCGAGGCCAAAGCATCGTTCGCCCACAAGTGGTTCAGGCCTTGATCGACCTTCTGAATGAGGAGATCACGCCAGCTGTGCCCCGGTACGGATCGGTCTCCGCCAGCGGTGATCTTGCGCCTCTTTCCCATGTTGCGGCCGTTGTGATCGGCGAAGGCCGGGTGCTCAACAGCGTGGACGGTTCGGTGGAAACGGCGGCGTATCTCGCAGCCAAGAAATCAGCCTTCAAGCCGATCTCACTTGAGATGAAGGAAGGTTTGGCGCTCAACAACGGCTGCCAATATTCAAACGCCTGGGGCGCGCTCACGGTGGCGATGATGCGGCGCTTGATCGAGGCGGCTTCACTCAACACCGCGCTGGGCGTGCAGGTGATGCGAGGAACGGGCCGGCCGTTCCGGGCGGATTTGCATGCGTTGCGCGCCCACCCAGGTTCGCAGGACGTGGCGCGGTGGGTCTATGATCTGCTGGACGGTTACGAGTACCGGGACGCCGGCACGGACGCCAAGTACGAGTATGATCAAAAGATCCAGGATCCATACAATCTGCGGTGCTCGGCGCAGGCGCTGGGGCCGTGCCTGGACCTGATCGATCGCGCGGAAACGACCATGACGATCGAGGCGCGCAGCGTCACGGATAATCCAATCGACCTCAACTCGAGCCTCGACAACTACGATCTCGACCTGATCACTTCGGGCGGCCATTTCCACGGGATGCCGTTGGCCGTGGACATTTACGGTTTGCTGCAGGCTGCCGGCATCATGGCGCGCCTGGCCAACATGCGTTGCGAGCGCATTGTCGACAGCCAGCGCAACAAGGGCTTGGGGCCGCAGGTGCGCGGCGCTGATCGCAAGTCGACCGAGTCCGGCCTGATGATTTGGGAGTATACGACTGCCGGTCTGTGCAATCATATCTGGGGCTTGGCTTCGCCGTCTCATCTCATGTCGCTTTCGACGGATTCGGGGCAGGAAGATCACGTCAGCATGGCTGCAAATGTCGCCATGCGCGCCTACGAGGCTGCCGAGCGGCTGGGTGACATTCTGGCCATCGAGATGGCGTTTGCGAGTCAAGCCGAGCATGTCCGCGGATTTGAAGCGCCGCTTGCCGCGGCGGAGGCCGGCGTGGAGGCTAACAAGCGGAAGTATGGGCATGTGCTCAAGCCCGCGGAGCTTGGCAAAGCGACCCAAGCTGCACTAGAAGAGGTGCGGAAGACATTCCCCCTGATCGCCAAGGATCAGGAGCTATCGTGGAAAATGATGGAATTGGCGGAAAAAGTGCGCTCTGGAGCAATCACTGCCGCAACTGGGTACGGGTACGGGCGACATTGAAGCTCGCCATAGCGTTCGCGCGCCGCCAGCCAGAATTCTCATTGACCATGGAAGTAGCTCGTCATGAATACGCCTGCCCAATCGCTCATCACCGCGGAAAAACCGCGCGGCTTCGCTGACAAACTTGGCGGAGACGCCGCCGCCGAAGAGCGCATCGTCACGACCGTCGGCCGGGTCTACGAGGAATGGGGCTTTGACCGCCTCGAAACGCCCGCAGTGGAGTTCACCGGTGCGCTGGGAAAATTTCTTCCCGATACCGATCGCCCCAACGAGGGCGTGTTTTCCTTCCTTGACGACGAGCGCTGGGTGTCGCTGCGCTACGATCTGACTGCGCCGCTGGCGCGGTTTGCGGCAGAGAACTGGACGGACTTGCCGAAGCCGTTCCGGCGTTGGCAAACCGGGCCGGTTTGGCGCAACGAAAAGCCGGGGCCCGGGCGGTTCCGCCAATTCATCCAGTGCGACGCTGACACCGTAGGCTCCGACAATCCCGCGTCGGACGCGGAAATTATCGCCATGGCTGGCCAGGCGTTGGAGGCGGTTGGCGTTCCCCGCGATGGTTACGTCTTCAAGATCAATTCGCGGCGCATTTTGAATGGCGTGCTGATGGGGATCGGGATCACCGGCAATGAGGGGTCCTATCTCACGGTGCTGCGCGCGATCGACAAGCTCGACCGCATTGGCGTGGAAGGCGTGGCGGCCCTGCTTGGCGAAGGGCGGACCGATGAGTCAGGCGATCGTACGCAAGGGGCGGGTCTTGATCCGGCGTCAATCCAGCGTGTGATCGATTACGTGACGCTGCCGACAGAGTCGCGGAGCGGCGTCCTTGCGGGCCTGGAGCGCCTCGTTGGCGGCAACGACGAAGGGCGCGCTGGTCTTAAAGAGCTGGCGGGCATCGATGCTGTGTTGAGCGCGCTGGGCGTCGGCGATAGCCGCGCGCGGCTGGATCCGTCCGTGGTTCGCGGCCTCGAATACTATACGGGGGCCGTCTACGAGGCGGAGCTGACCCTGAGCACAGACAAGGATGGCAAGCCGGCGCGATTTGGATCTGTCGGCGGCGGGGGCCGCTATGACGATCTGGTTGCGCGCTTTACTGGCGAGCGTGTGCCGGCGACGGGTTTTTCCATCGGCGTGAGCCGGCTCGTCGCAGCGCAGGCGGCGTTGGAGTTCGGACAAGACAACGCCTGCCCAGCGCCTGTCGTCGTGCTTGCGCTCGATCCGGAGCGCATGGGCGATTATCTCGCGATGGCTGAAGAGCTGCGCCGCGCGGGCATCCGCGCCGAAGCCTATCTGGGCGGGTCGGGCATGAAGGCTCAGCTGAAATATGCCGACAAGCGCAAAGCGCCGATTGTTGTGATCCAGGGTAGCGATGAACTGGCCAAGGGCGTCGTGACGCTGAAAGACTTGGCTCTGGGCGCTGCGGTCGCTGCAACGCTTGGGGAGGATCGCGAAGCCTACGCCAAGGCGCGTGCGCAAGTGCAGCGCGAGGCGCCGCGCGCGGAGCTCGTTTCCGCAGTGCAGCAAATGCTCGCCCGCGCGTGAGGACGCTTGACGCTCGGCGGCGCATCGGTTCAATTTTGGCTTGACCGTTGACGTCGCGGACGGTCGCGTTTCGGGGAGGAGACGCTCGCTACAAAGCGACGTGAAGCGGTCGCGCTGGGGAACGGTGCGGCCGCTTTGCTTCAGGGCAAGGGCGTCCAGCCCATCACGCCAAGCATGACGAAGAATCCCACCACATAGGCTGCAGGTACGAACCAAGCCGCGCGGAGCCAAGCCAGCGCGGATTTGGCCTCCGGGAAGAGGTTCGACACAGCGACGCCCGCGGAAGACCCGAACCACACCATCGAGCCTCCAAAGCCCACGGCATAGGCCAGAAGCCCCCAATCGTATTGACCTTGCTGCAACGCCAGCGCCGTCAAGGGGATGTTGTCGAACACGGCGGATATGAAGCCGAGGCCGAAGGCGGATTCCCACGATGGAGCCGGCAGGTTGTCGACCGGCATCATGGACGCCGCCAGCACAAGGGAGAGCAGGAAGGCGGTGCCCTTCAAGGTCTCCGGCATGACGGACCAATCCGGCGCACGTACAAAGGCGGCGAGCAGAATAGCGGCCCAGAGCGCCACGCCGATAACCGGGATCATGTGCAGCAGATGCGGCGCGAAGAGATGCGCCGAAACGTTTGCGCCTACCGCCGAGACCAACAGGAAGACGACGATCCCGACGCGCGCCCAATCGGCTTTGATGCCGCCGACATCATGTTTCAGAATCGGGGCGTACCGCTGCTGCGCGCGCGCGGCGGGGATGGCGAATACGATAAATGCCGCGAACGCGCCGACATAGGCGTGGAGCACGTCGAGCGGGCTTTTGCCCGCGATCCACATCATTGTTGTTGTTGTGTCGCCCACGACGCTGCCCGCGCCGCCTGCATTCGACGCCGCGACAATTGCCGCCAGGAATCCGATATGCACCTTTTTGCGATAGACGTGCGCGGCGACCGTGGCGCCAACCAGTGCGGCGGCAATATTGTCCAGGACGCCTGAGAAGACGAAGACCAGGATCAGCAGAACGAGCCCGCCTTTCCAGTCGTTCGGCAGGATGTCGGGCGCAAGTTCCGGCAGCTGGCTCTGCTCGAAGTGCCTGGAGAGGATGGCGAAGCCTAGCAGAAGCAGCCCGAGATTGACGATCTCGATCCACTGATGCTCGAGGTGCAAGACAAAGCCCTCGAAGCCTGGGTGTCCGGCGAAGGAGGAGAACAACAGCTTGTAGGCCAAAATCGCAGCGAGCCCGGAGATCGCCACGGTAAGCGTGCGATGGTGCAGAAGCGCAACGCCCACGAGCGTGGCCGCAAACAGCACGAATTCAAAAGGAACGCCGAGGAGGGACATTCTCGCTCCGAATTGATCTTGAACTAACTTGCGGCCTTCGATGGCAGAGCCCGGTTAAGCAAGGCAAGCCCTGCCGCGGCTGAAAGCGCCGAGCCAGCCAGGACGCCAAGGCGCATGGGCGCGGCCTCGGGGCCTTCGCCAAACGCCAGCGCGCCAATGAAGAGGCTCATCGTGAAGCCGACGCCGCCGAGCGCGGCAATCCCAAGCATGGCTGCGCCCCCCGCAGGCAACGCCAACCCCAAAGCGCGCGCTGCGATCATCGCGCCGCCGAAGATGCCGAGGGTCTTTCCCAGGCTTAACCCAAGCGCTGTGGCGATCATGAGCGGGTGCGCCAGATTTCCAGCGCCTATGCCAGCAAGGGGCGCGCCGGCATTGGCCAGCGCAAACAGGGGCATCACGCCGAGCAGCACCCAGGGTTTGAGTTCGTGCTCGGCGGCGATCAGGGGCGAGCCGCCATCGGGGGACCGCATGGGTATGGCCATGGCCGAGAGCACGCCGGCAATCGTGGCGTGTACGCCCGAGGCCAGCATGAAGCACCACATCGCCACCGCCAGAATCCAATAGAGGCCAAGGCTGCGAAGGCCGGCGCGATTGAGCATCAGCATGATCAGGAACGAGGCGAGCGCCCCGCCCAGGGCCCATCCCGCGATCGCATCGGTATAGAAGAACGCTATGATCAGGATCGCTCCGAGATCATCGATGATGGCGAGCGCCAACAGAAAGAGCCGCAGCGATGCGGGGACACGCTTGCCAAGCAGCGAAAGCACGCCCAGGGCGAACGCGATGTCGGTCGCCGCCGGTATGGCCCAGCCGCGCGCGTAGCCCATTGAGGCGGGCGCCGCGATGGCCAGGAAGACGAGAGCGGGCGCGATCATCCCGCCCAGGGCGGCAATGAACGGGGCGAGCGCTTCTTCCCGGTTGCGGAAGGGCCCCTCTATGGTTTCGCGCTTCAGTTCGAGACCAACGTAAAGGAAGAAGATCGCCATGAGGCCGTCGGCGACGAAGTGCGCCACGTCCATGTGGAGATCGAGAGGGCCGAGAACGAAGCCAACGGGTTGATGAAGCAGCGCCTCGAAGGCGCTCCGCGCTGGGGAATTTTGCAGAGCAAACGAGGCAAGGGCTGCAATTACGAGCAGGGCCCCCGGGGCGGCGTCGTGCTCCCACCAGCGTTGCTGTTCGTCTGATCGTTCCAAAGCGCCCTCCTGCCGCAGCGCGAACCTAGGGGCCTGTCGCGCGCGCGCAAGCAAAACCGGTTTTGGCCGGGACGGTGAGGCGGGGCGCCGCACCTGAAGGCGCGTGAGGCGCCGTCGCAGTGCAGCTCTGCGTGTTTGCAGCTCCCGGCAGGGAAATCTGCGCTGAAACAATGGCAATGCGCTGTGTGCGGTTTGCGTGCGATTTGTTTGGCGGTGTGGCTGCGCAACCGAGATGTCACGGATGTTTCGGAGATTTGTCGATAATGGCGGCTAACAGCCCCGTTCGCCGCGGCGCGTTTGGAACGCGACCGTCAAGGGGGTGTTCTTATGTTCTCGAAGAAATTGTTGACCGGCGCTGCGCTGACCGCGCTGTCCCTGGCCGCCACGTCTGGCATCGCGAACGCGCAATCGACCGCTTCGCAAATCCAGGAAGAGGAAACGATCGTCGTCACCGGGTTGCGCCAAAGCATGGATGGCGTGATCAGCGCCGAGCAGGCGCCGCGGGCGCGCGCCTCGATCACGCAGGACTACATCTCGACCCAAGGGTCAGGCCAGACGATCCTGGATTCAGTCAACCTGATCCCGGGCGTGAACTTTACCAACACCGATGCGTACGGTTCCTCCGGCGGCGCCATCAACATGCGCGGCTTCGACGGCGCGCGCATTTCGCTGACATTCGACGGCGTGCCGCTGAACGACACCGGCAACTACGCCATTTATTCGAACCAGCAGCAGGATCCGGAGTTGATCCAGCGCGCCAACGTCAATCTCGGCACCACCGACGTGGACAGCCCGACGGCGGCCGCGACCGGCGGCACCATCAACTACATCACGCGAATCCCAGGGGAAGAGGCTGGTCTCCAGGTTTCGGGCGCGCTTGGCTCGTGGAATTTCCAGCGCGTGTTCGGCCTTGTGGACAGCGGCGCGTTCGGCCCGTTCGGAACGCGCGCTTACGCTACGGCGTCGCGCACCACGTACGATCAGTTCGTCGGACCCGGCGAGTTGGATAAGACGCAGTACAACGGCGGCCTATATCAGCCGCTGGGTGACGATGGCGATTTTATGCGCGTCTCGTTCCACTACAACGAGAACCGCAACGACTTCTACTATCGCTTCAGCCAAACCCAGTACGCTGCGGGCTTCCGCGAAAATCTGGCCAGCTGCGGCGCCGACCGCGCAACGCTGGCTGCTGGCGGTCCGGGCGCTCAGGATGAGGGCGCGGACGGCTGCTCAGGGTCGAACTTCCGCGTCTACCAGGGCCAGTCGATCAACCCCTCCAACACAGGCAACATCCGTGGCCAGTCGCGCTTTACGCTGAGCGATGCGCTGACGCTCACCGTCGATCCGTCCTATCAATTCGTCCGCGCCAATGGCGGCGGCACGACGGTTGTCTCTGAGACAGCGCGCCAGCTCATCGAGGACAGTCCGTCAGCGGGCATCGACCTGAACCATGATGGCGATTTCCTTGACAGTGTTCGTCTGTACTCGCCCAGCAACACCACGACCAACCGCTATGCGGTCACCAGTTCGTTGCTGTGGGACATCAACGAGGACCAGCATGTCCGCTTCGGCTACACCTACGACTATGGCCGCCACCGCCAAACCGGCGAGTTCGGTTACTTGCAGCCCAACGGCGAGCCCGAAAACGTGTTCGGCGGGCGCCAGGGCTTCGGGGCGCCGATCTTCAATGGCGACGGCAATGTGTTCCAGAAGCGCGACCGTTTCTCGATCGCAAGCCTGAACCAGCTCAGCGCGGAATATCGCGGGGACTTCATGAACGACGCACTGACGCTGATCATCGGCGTTCGTGCGCCTGAGTTCGAGCGCGAACTCCATCAGTTCTGCTACTCGCGGAAGGGCAATTCGTCATCGACGCAGTATTGCACCACCCAAGATCCCGACACCCCGGCCGTGCTCGATCCCAACGCGGGTCTGGTTTCGGGCGGCTTCGTGTGGTTCGACAACAACGGCGACGGGCTTGTTGCGGCCAATGGTTCTGAAATCTACGCTCCGCCTTTCACCGGATCGGTCAGCTACGACGACATCCTGCCGAATGTCGGCGTGACGTTCCGTCCGGCCGAAGGCCACCAGATATTCTTCAGCTATGCTGAAGGGCTCTCGGCGCCTCGGACGGACGATCTCTACAGCGGCATCACCACCGCACAACTCGGCGACGCCCAGCCAGAGACGACCCAAGCCTACGACCTCGGCTATCGCTATCAGGGGCCGGGCGTCATGTTTACGGCGACGGCGTGGTTCAACGCGTTCGAAAATCGCATCGAACGCTCACAGGACCCAACCGATCCGACACTTTTCTATTCGCGCAATGTGGGCTCGGTGGATCTGTGGGGCTTTGAGACCGCGGTCGGCTGGCAGGCGTCCGACGCGCTGTTCCTTTATGGCGCGGCGTCCTGGACCGACAGCGAAGTGAAGCTCACGGGTGCGTCCGTGGTCGATACACCTGACTGGACCCTGACGGCCCGGGCGGAATACGAGATCGGCCCTTTCACGCTCGGCGCGCAAGCGCGTTACGTCGGCGAACGCTTCGCCAACGATGCGAACACCGAAGTGGCCGACAGCTACACAACGCTCGATCTGGACGCCCGCTACAGCCTGGGCAGTGTGTTTGGCAGTGACGAGACCTATCTCCAGCTCAACGTGATCAACCTGTTCGACGAAGAGTACTTCTCTCAGATGTCGTCGGGCACGGGCACGGGTGCGGCGCTCTACAATTTGGGCGCCCCGCAAACCTGGATGCTCACGCTGCGCACGACCTACTAATCCTCCTCCCCCGAAGAGGTAAGCCTAAGGGCGGCTCTCGCGAGCCGCCCTTTTTTTTGCGGCGCAACCACAAAAGAAAGGGGCGGAGCCTTCCGGCTCCGCCCCAGTACCTTGCTTCACGGGCCGGGACTTAGAAGTCCATATCGCCCATGCCGCCCATGCCGCCGCCTGGCATGCCGCCGGGCGCAGGCGTGTTCTTCTTCGGCGCTTCAGCGATCGAGGCTTCGGTGGTGATGATCAGGCCAGCCACCGAGGCCGCGTCTTGCAGCGCGGTGCGGACAACCTTCACCGGATCGATGATCCCGGCCTTGACCAGATCGACGTATTCCTCGGTCTGGGCGTTGAAGCCGTAATTGTCGTCCTTGTTGTCGCGAAGCTTGCCGACGACGATCGAGCCTTCGACGCCAGCGTTTTCCACGATCTGACGGATCGGGGCTTCGAGCGCCTTCCGCACGATGCCGACGCCGACGTTCTGGTCTTCGTTGTCGCCCTTGATCGAGAGCTTGAACGCAGCGCGCAGGAGCGCGGTGCCGCCGCCGGGAACGATGCCTTCTTCCACCGCAGCGCGGGTGGCGTTCAGGGCGTCGTCAACGCGGTCCTTGCGTTCCTTCACTTCAACCTCGGTAGCGCCGCCGACCTTGATCACCGCAACGCCGCCGGCAAGCTTCGCCAGACGCTCTTGCAGCTTTTCGCGATCGTAGTCGGAGGTGGTGTCGTCGATCTGCTTGCGGATCTGGCCGATGCGCGCTTCGATGTCCTTCTTGGCGCCCGAGCCATCGACGATGGTGGTGTCATCCTTTTTCACCACGACCTTCTTGGCGCGGCCCAGCATGTCGATCGTCACGTTCTCAAGCTTGATGCCCAGATCTTCGCTGATCACTTGGCCGCCGGTGAGGATGGCGATGTCTTCCAGCATGGCCTTGCGGCGGTCGCCGAAGCCAGGCGCTTTCACCGCCGCGACCTTGAGGCCGCCGCGCAGCTTGTTGACCACGAGAGTGGCCAGCGCTTCGCCTTCAACGTCTTCCGCGATGATCAGCAGAGGACGCTGCGATTGCACCACTGCTTCCAGGATCGGCAGCATCGGTTGCAGGCTGGAAAGCTTCTTCTCGAACAGAAGAATTGCGGGATCATCGAGCGTCGCTTCCATCTTGTCGGCGTTGGTGATGAAGTACGGCGACAGATAACCGCGATCGAACATCATGCCCTCGACGACTTCGAGTTCGGTTTCGAGGCTCTTGGCTTCTTCCACCGTGATCACGCCGTCATTGCCGACCTTGGCCATGGCGTCGGCCAAGAACTTGCCGATGTCGGTATCGCCGTTGGCGGAGATGGTGCCGACTTGGGCGATTTCTTCCGAGCCCTTCACCTTGCGCGAGCGCGCCTTCAGATCATCGACGATCGCGGCGACCGCCTTGTCGATGCCGCGGCGCAGATCCATCGGGTTGCGACCCGAGGCGACGGCTTTCATGCCTTCGCGCACGATGGCTTGAGCCAGAACGGTGGCGGTTGTGGTGCCGTCGCCGGCCTCGTCATTGGTCTTGGACGCAACTTCACGAATGAGCTGGGCGCCCATGTTCATGAACTTGTCTTCGAGCTCGATTTCCTTGGCGACGGTGACGCCGTCCTTGGTTGTGCGCGGGGCGCCGAAGGACTTTTCGATGACGACGTTGCGGCCCTTGGGGCCGAGCGTAACCTTCACCGCGTTGGCCAGGATGTCGACGCCGGCGAGCATGCGCTCGCGCGCGTCGGCGCCGAAATTCACGACTTTAGCAGCCATGTTGTGTGTACCTCTTGGTTTGAATTGTCAGTGCGATGAGCGAAGGGCCAAGCTCAGGCCGCTTCCTTCTTCGCTTTCTTGGTTTCGATGACGCCCATGATGTCGGACTCCTTCATGATCAGGAGTTCGTCGCCGTCGATCTTCACTTCCGTGCCCGACCACTTGCCGAACAGGATGCGGTCGCCGACCTTCACATCCATCTTGATATACTCGCCGTCATCGTCGCGGGCGCCAGGGCCCACGGCCATGACCTCGCCCTCCTGGGGCTTTTCCTGCGCGGTTTCGGGAATGATGATCCCGCCTTTGGTCTTTTCCTCTTCCTTCACGCGCTTCACGAGCACGCGGTCATGCAGGGGACGAAAGCTCGCCACGATGCTTACTCCTATGGTTTCAAAGACTTTTTTCGAAGTCAGCGAATTTGGCACTCGCCAGCGTCGATTGCTAACGGGCCGGAAATAGGAGCTGCAACCCAGGGCGTCAACCGCAGGCCAGAGAAATTTGCGGGGGCGACGTCAGCAAGGGCGCCGACATGCAGACGCCGCCCCGCTTACGCGAGGCGGCGCCCGTGTCGTCCCTCTGACCCGCTCAGTAGTAGTAGAGCGCGTCGAGGATGAGCCCGGTCGAAATGGCGATCAGCAGGATGTCCCGGCCAACCAGCACGTAGCGGCAGCCATAGGGCGCGGGCGGCAGCCTGTAATAGAGATCGTAGGGGATCGGATCCCAGTAAATGTCATAGGGGAGGTAGTAACCGACCTGCCAGGGCCGATACGGGCGGCGCCAGTTGTCGTAACCCCACCAGTAATAGCTGTGGCCGTAAAAGCCCCCGACGATGAGCGCGTAGCCGCGATCAAAGTAGTAGCCGCGGCGGACGCTGCGCCAATCGCTGTAACGCGGGCGGTCCCAGTCGTTGTGATTGGTGTGCCAGCGCCGATAGCGATCTTGATCGCGTCCGCGGTCGCGTCCCCAATCGTTCGAGGCGTAGTTGCGACCGCCGCTCCGATCGTTCCAGTTGTCGTTGCGATCGTCGCGCCCGCGGTTGCGGTCCCATTGTTGACCACTGCCTCGTCCGCGATCCCCGTTTCCTTGCTCGCCGCCGCGGCGGTTGTCGCCGCCTCGGGTGTAAGCTTGCTGGCCGCCGGCGCCGCGCTGGCGATCTCCGTTCCATTGGTCGCCACCGCGGCGGTTGTCGCCGCCACGGGTGTAAGCTTGTTGGCCGCCAGCGCCGCGCTGGCGGTCTCCGTTCCATTGCCCGCCGCCGCGGCCGTTGTCGCCGCCTTGCGTAGAGGCTTGGCGATTGCTCTCGCCGCTGCGCTGGCGGTTATCACTCCCTCGCTGATCGGCGCCGCTGCGGCCGCTGCTCCATTGAGCGCCCGCGCCGCGTTGACGCTCGGCGTTCCACGCGTTTTGGCTTCTGTCGGCGTTCAGTGTGGCGTCGCCGCGCCCGCGGCGCATTTCGCCGCCATCTCGCCGCGCCGCGCGTGCGGTGTCGTTGCTCCCCAGCAGCGCTGGCGGCGCCGATTGCGGAGGCGCTGCCTGCTGGCGCGTCTGAGGTGGCGCAGCCTGGCGCGTTGCTTGCGGCGGCTGAGCGCGCTGACGTTCGCCGTCGCCGCCTCCGCCGCGGCGGCCGCGGTGTTCGCCGCCGTCGTGGGACTGGGCGCCGCCGCGTTCATGGCGTTGGGCGTAGGCCGGCGTCGCGACCCATGCCGTGGCGCTCAAGGCGGCCATTGCCGCTATGAGGGCAGTTTTCATGTTGAGGCTCCCGTTGCGTCTCGAAGACACGCATCCTCGCTGCTGCACCGTGAGGCTCGCACCCTGAACCGTAGCTGAATCGTGTTGAACCACTGCGTTCAGCCCAGATTCATGCCTCTAAGCAGAAAGCGGACCGCCCCAGCCACATGCTCCGACAGCTGCTTTTCCGGCAATGAGTAGGAATCATCGGCAAGCGCCCGGTAATGATGGCGGCTTCTCAGCAATTCGATGAAATACGAGGCGCAGGTCTCAGCATCTGAAATGCCGGCGCCCCTGAGATGCCCGGCAAGCTCGGCGCGCACCCGGTCGGCGCCCCCAGAAGATAGATAACGCTGCAGCAGCTGCGGAAATTTTCGTCCCTCGCCGATAACGAGACGGAAGAAGGCGATGTTGTCGCGCGCCAGCAGGGCGCGAAGGAAGTGCTCGCCAATCTGCTGCAAAGCCGCTTCGAGAGGCAGGTGGCCGACGCTGGCTGGCGTCATGGCGCGGATGAAGCGGTCGTGCTGGTCCTGTGAGACCGCCAGAAACAGACCCTCCTTATTGCCGAATTGGGCGTAGAGCGTGGCCAGCGAGCCCCCGGCCAGACGCACGACATCGTTCACGCTGGCGGCTTCGTACCCGTTTTCCAGGAATACCTGGCGGGCAGCATTCAAGAAGGCCTGCCGGCGGGCCACGCCCCGGTCGGCTGGGCGCTGCAGCTCTGTCTCGGGATCAGCCGTCAATGAGACCTCTCCACAGCCACGTTAGACCCGCATTGCCTGGGCGCAAGGTAAGCAACATCTGTGCAAACGCCTCTTGCACGACACGTAATTAGTATTACACTTAGAGGCATTCGGATCAAGGGGCCAAGTCGGTCATCCATCATGCCAGACGATGCCGGACATCTGCCGCAGGCGGGCCGTGCGACTGCGAAGGTCGCACCGATGGCGCGCGTGATCGGTAAGCGCGTTCTCTTCGCCGCGGGCGCCCTTATCGCCCTGGGCCTGCTCAGCGCCTGGGGCGTGAACTGGTACCGGGAAGGCCGTTTCCTAGTTTCCACGGAGAACGCCTACGTCCGCGCCGATATTTCACTCGTGTCCGCTCAGATAGAAGGATACGTGCGCGCGCTTCCCGCTGCTGAAAATCAGGCGGTGCATACCGGCGATACGCTGGTTGAAATTGAACCAGCAGACTATCGCGCGCGCTTAAGCGCGGCGCGTGCGGTGCTTGCCCAGGCCGAAGGAGAACTGGCGTCGCAGCGCGCGCAGCAAGCCCAGGCGCGGGCGGACCTCAACAGGAATACGGCGCTCTTCGCCGAGGGGTTCCTGTCTCAAGCCGGTCTCGACGCGGCCACGGCGCGTGCGCAACAAGCGACGGGCGGTGAGGCGGCGGCCTTGGCGGCTGTCGCCGCCGCGCGCGCGCAGATCGAGACTGCAGAACTCGACCTTGAGCGCACGGTCGTGCGCGCGCCCATTGATGGGGTTGTTGGAGATCGTCAGGTGCAGCTTGGCCAGCTGGTGCGCAGCGGCGCGCCGCTGATGTCGGTGGTTCCGCTGCAGAGCGTCTATGTCGTCGCCAACTTCAAGGAAACCCAGATAGCCCGCTTCCGCGCCGGGCAGGCTGTGACCGTGCGCCCTGATATCGCGCACGATCTGCGTTTGCGCGGCGAGATCGAGTCGCTGGCGCCGGCGTCCGGTACGGAGTTTTCGATCATCCCAACCGACACGGCGACCGGTAATTTCACCAAGATCGTGCAGCGCGTGCCGGTGCGCATTCGTTTAACGCCTGGGCAAGAGGGCATTTCCCTGCTGCGCCCTGGCCTTTCAGTCACCGTCACTGTCGACACCCGCGGATGAACGCCGCAGCGACCGCGCCACAAGACGCCTCGCCGCCGCTGATCATCTGGGTCGGTTTCCTCGCCATGGTGTTCGGCAACTTCATGGCGATCCTGGACATCCAGATCGTTGCAAGCTCGATCGGCGCCATTCAGGCCGGCGTCTCGGCCAGCCGGGACGAGATTTCCTGGGTGCAGACCGCCTATCTGATTGCGGAGGTAATCGGCATTCCGCTCTCGGGTTTTCTTGGTCGCGCGCTCGGCACGCGCACCTTGTTCTGCCTTTCCGCGCTCGCTTTCTCCTTCACGAGCCTGATGTGCGCGATGTCGTGGGACTTGTCTTCGCTCATCGTGTTTCGCGCTCTGCAGGGATTTTCGGGCGCCGCGATGATCCCGACGACGATGGCGACGCTGTACATTGTCTTCCCGCGCAATTTGCAGGTCGCCGGCGGCGCCATGGTGGGCATGGTGTCGACGCTCGGCCCGACGCTGGGGCCCACACTGGGCGGGTATGTCTCGGAGTTTCTGGGCTGGCGGGCGCTGTTCTGGATCAATTTGGTCCCGGGCTTGCTGGTGGCGGCGGCGGTCTGGAACACCATGGGCAGCATCAGCAAGCCGCAGCCTGAGCTCTGGAAGCGCTTCGATTTCCCGGGCTTGATTGGATTGGCCGTGTTTCTCGGCGCGGCGGAATACGTGCTTGAGGAGGGGCCGGCGGCGGAGTGGTTCGCTTCAAGCGAGATCGTGCTTTGGACGCTGGTCAGCGCCGCCGGGGGCGTATTGTTCTTCTGGCGAGCCGCCAGCGCCGAGACTCCCATCGTCGATCTGCGGCCGTTTCGCACCGTTACATTTGCAATCGGCGCGATGCTGGCGTTCGTGATAGGCCTTGGGCTCTACGCCACGGTGTTCCTGACGCCGCTCTTCCTCGGCTCGGTGCGAGGCTACAATTCCCTGCAAATCGGGCACACCATGTTCGTGCAGGGCTTGACCATGTTCTTCGCCGGCCCCGCTATCGGCGCGTTTGCGCGGCGCCTTCAGGATACGCGTTTGCTCGGTTGCGCAGGCTTTCTGCTGGTCGCGATTGGCACGATTTTGCAGTCGCATCTCACGGCGCAGTCCGGATTCTGGGCGTTTGCAGCGCCGCAGGCCATGCGCGGAGCAGGGCTCGTGATGACGTTCTCGGCGGTGATGCAGCCCGCGTTGAGTTCGCTCCCGCCGGCGCTCGTGCATTCCGGATCAGGGCTGTTCAACACGATGCGCAACCTCGGCGGCGCATTTGGGATCGCGGCGCTGGCGACGCTTCAGTCGCACGCCTATGCGCTGCATCGACAGGAGCTCTACTCCGCGGCTGACGGCAACAACCCGCACGTGCGCGGGATGATTGAAATGATGCAGGCCTATCTGAGCCAGAACGGCGCTGCTGATCCTGAACGGCAGGCGCTGATGTATTATGCGTCGGTGCTGGATCGCGAGGCGCTGGTGATGACGTTCAACGACCAGTTCCTGTTCCTGGGCGTCGTTGTGGCGATTTCAACCTTGGCGATGGTGTTTCTGCGGCCGCCGCCGCCCGTGCTCAACACCGGGCCTTCACGAATGGCGCCGGCGCATTAGCCTTCAGGCGGCCAGAGCCCGGTCGATCGCGTCCAGCATGTCGGGGCCAAGCGGGGCGGCCTTGGAAGGAAACGAATCCAGCAGGGCGCCGTCCTTGCCGATCAGGTATTTGTGGAAGTTCCAGCGCGGCAGCGCCGTTTCACCCAACTCGTTGGCGATCCACTGGTAGAAGGGATGGCGGTGAGCGGCGCCGCTGATCTCGACCTTGGACGTCATTGGAAACGTGACGTGATAGGAGGCGTCGCAGAATTCGCGGATTTCACTTTCCGCGCCGGGCTCCTGGTGGCCGAAATCGTTGCAGGGCACGCCGACGACGACGAGGCCCTTCGCGGCCTTGGCCTCATAAAGCGACTCCAGGTCGCGGTATTGCGGGGTGAAGCCACAAGCGCTGGCCACGTTCACAACGAGCACTGCCTTGCCCGCAAACTCGGCGAAATTGATGTCGCCGGGCTCATCGAGCTTGGCGAACGTGAAATCGTGGGCGGTTGTCATCGTGTTCGGCGCCAATTTTGTTTCGGGCGGGGCATGTAGACCTCCCTGGGCCTGGGAGCAATGCATGTAGCCTTCTGAGGGCGGCGGTGATACAGCCACGCCCGTGAACCTGAACCGCCTTCTCCTCATACGGCCTTCACGAATTTGAGGCCCGGCCAGCGTTGAGCTCCCAAAATTGGGGCTGCTCCGCGGGACCGGGATCGCTACACCGTTTTCGCTTCACTGGAGAATGACCCCGTGGCCGATGCGCCGTCAGGTCGCGACTATCGCGAAACCGTCTTTTTGCCCGACTTGCCGGGCGATCCGTTTCCCTTGCGCGCAGGGCTCCCGAAAAAGGAGCCTGAGCTTGTTCAGCGCTGGCTCGAACAAGGGCTGTATGCGCAATTGCGCCAGGATGGTGCGGGCCGGCCGAAATTCGTGCTGCATGACGGCCCGCCCTACGCAAACGGCGCCATTCACATCGGCCACGCCGAGAACAAGATCCTCAAGGATTTCGTTGTGCGCTCGAAGCAGATGACGGGCTTCGATTGCGATTACGTGCCCGGCTGGGACTGCCACGGCCTGCCGATCGAGTGGAAGGTCGAAGAAGATTTCCGCAAGCAGGGGCGAAAGAAGCAGGACGTGCCGGCGGTGGAGTTCCGCAAGGCCTGCCGCGATTACGCCGACAAATGGATCCCGCTGCAGCGCGAAGAATTCATCCGCCTCGGCATCGAGGGCGACTGGGACAAGTATTACACCACCATGAGCTTCGAAGCCGAGGCCGCCATCGCAGCGGAGTTTCTGCGCGTGGTGCATACGGGGCTTGTGTATCGCGGGAGCAAGCCGGTGATGTGGAGCCCGGTGGAACGCACTTCTTTGGCTGAGGCCGAAGTGGAATACGCGGAAAAGACGAGCCCGACGATTTGGGTGAAGTTTCCGATTGTTGCGGCGTCAGAGATGAAGGGAACTCCGTTACAGGAGACATTTCCAGATGCGGTGGTGATTTGGACGACGACGCCCTGGACGATACCAGGCAATCGGGCGGTTTCGTACTCGCCGTCGATCAAATACGGTGTGTACGAAGTTGAGAGCCTAGTGCAGGGCTTGGCATTCGAGCCGTGGGCAAAGGTCGGCGAGAAGCTCGCGCTTGCCGACAAACTCGCTGCAGACGTAGCCGCCAGTGCGAAGGCTGTGTTGAAGCGCATCGGCGATTTCAATCCTGAGAATGCAGTTTGCGCGCATCCGTTTCGCGATTGGCTCCCCTCCCCACAAGGGGGAGGGGAGCCGCGCTATGCTTTTGACGTTCCGCTCCTGGCCGGCGATCACGTCACCGACGACGCGGGCACGGGCTTTGTGCACACCGCGCCGGGCCACGGCGCCGACGACTTCGCGATCTGGGTCGCCAATTTCGGCCAGGAAGGCATCCCCTTCACGGTCGATGCCGATGGCAGGTTCACCAAGGAAGCGCCCGGCTTCGAAGGCCTGGAAGTGATCCAGACCGAGGGCAAGAACACCGGCAAGGACGGCCCCGCCAACAAAGCGGTGATTGATGCGCTGATCGAAGCCGGCGCGCTGCTCGCGCGCGGACAATTGAAGCACCAGTATCCGCACTCGTGGCGCAGCAAAGCGCCGCTGATCTTCCGAAACACGCCGCAATGGTTCATCGCCCTCGACAAGCGTTACGACGCAAGCGGCGGCAGGAGCTTGCGTCAGACTGCGTTGGATGAAATCGAACGCGTCGATTGGGGCCAGAAGCGCATCGGCGACGAGCGTGACCAGAACCGCATCAAGGGCATGATCGCTGATCGCCCCGATTGGCTGATCTCGCGCCAGCGCAATTGGGGCGTGCCCCTGGCGATCTTTGTCAGGAAGAGCGACGGCGCGATCCTGCAGGACGATGAGGTCGATGCACGCATCGTTGCTGCCATGAAAAAGGGTGGGGCGGATGTCTGGTGGTCCACTACCGCGCAGGATTTCCTGGGCGCCAAGTACAAGGCAGAGGATTTCGAGAAGGTCGAAGACATTCTCGACGTCTGGTTCGATTCAGGATCGACGCATGCGTTCGTCATTGGTGATCGGGATGCGCCCAAACGCCCCTCATTCAAGGATGCCCGCGTGCTTTACCTCGAGGGTTCGGACCAGCATCGCGGTTGGTTCCATTCGTCGCTGTTGGAAAGCTGCGCCACGCGCGGGCGCGCGCCTTACGATGAAGTGATCACCTACGGCTTCACGGTTGCTGAAGACGGCCGCAAGATGTCAAAATCGCTCGGCAACGGCATTGAGCCGCAGGAACTCAACAAGCAATACGGCATTGAGCCGTTCCGGCTGTTGGTCGCATCGGCGGATTATCGCGATGAATTGCGGGTCGGCAAAACCATTCTCACTCAGTCCACCGAGATGTATCGCAAGCTGCGCAACATGCTGCGCTATTCGCTTGGGGCTCTGAAGGGGCTGACGGAGGAGGAGCGTGTCTCCGGTGATCTGCCGCTCCTCGAACGTTGGCTGTTGCACCGCCTCTGGCAATTGGATGGTCAGGTGCGCAAGGCGTACGAAACTTATCAGTTCCGTGATGCGCTCTCGGCCATCGTGGAATTCTGCAACGTTGATTTTTCCGCATTCTACCTCGATGTGCGCAAGGACGCGCTCTATTGTGACGCTCCGTCGAGCATGCGGCGGCGTGCGTGCCGCACCGCCATCGATGAAGTGTTCACGCGGTTGACGGCGTGGCTTGCCCCGATCCTGCCGTTCACGACGGAGGAGGCGTGGCTGACGCGCCATCCCGAGGCCAAATCGGTGCATCTGCGCCAGTTTCCGGAAACGCCGGCAAGCTGGCGCGACGATGCAGCTGAGGCGGAGATGGAAATGCTGCGCCGCGTTCGCGCGGTGGTCACCGGGGCGCTAGAGGTGGCGCGCCGCGACAAGGCGATCGGCTCGGCGCTGGAGGCGGCGCCGCGAATCTTCATCGCCGACGACGCGTTGCGCAGCACGGTGAACGCGGCCGATTTCGCGGAACTCTGCATCACCTCGGGCGCTGTCATTATGCCTGGCGAGGGACCGGCTGACGCGTTCCGGTTGCCGGACATCCCCGGCGTCGCCGCTGTTGTTGAAAAGGCGCCGGGCGTGAAATGCGCGCGGTCGTGGAAGTATTTCGACCCCGCGACCGCTGATCCCCGGTATCCGGACATTACCCCGCGGGACGCCGAAGCGGTCGCGGCCTGGGACGCGGCGCGCGCTTGAACACGCCCGCGCCCCCAGCCATAAGCCGAACGATGCTTCGTCTTGGGCTTATCCTTGCAGCGGTGGTCCTTGTGATCGACCAGATCACGAAGTGGCTCATCCTTGGTCCTGGCCAGTTCAGCCCCGAAGGCTGTCGCGAGACGGGGTATGGGTGCCGCTTCATTGAGCTGACGCCGATCTTCGACCTCCAGATGGTGTGGAACCGGGGCGTCAGCTTCGGGCTGCTGCGCGCCAATGAAGACATCGCGCGCTGGGGTTTGGTGGCGTTGTCGCTGGCGATTGCGGGCGTCTTCGTATCGTGGCTCCGCACCGCCGAGCGCAGAGCGACGGCCATTTCCCTTGGATTGGTGGTCGGGGGCGCCTTGGGGAACGTGATCGATCGGATTCGGTTCGGCGCGGTCGCCGATTTTCTCGACTTCAACGGCCTCTGGTTTCCCTGGGTGTTCAACGTGGCGGACGCCGCGATTACCGTTGGGGCGATCCTGCTGGCCTTGGATATGGTGTTCTTTGCCGAATCCGAGCCCGGGAAGGGCTCCGGATGGGAGCGGCTGAAAGCCTGGGCCGGCCGCTTCGGGGGCGGCGCGGGCCGTTCAGGCGGCTGAAATCAGAGGGATTCGCCCCATAACGGACAAAGTGCGCCGCCAAGCGTCTTTGCTGCAGTCTGGCTTGGCGAGAGCGGTGCGGCTCAGCTAGAACCCGAGCCCGATAGATATTTGAGGGAGGCGGACGTCCGATGTCCAAACCGATCGCAGTAGTAGCGGTTCTGGCCGTGGCGGCAGCGGCCAGCGGTTGCTCAAGCGTATCGCGCGTCATGGGCGGCGCGCGCACAACGCCGGACGAATTTCGCGTCATGACCCACGCCCCGCTCACCCTGCCGCCGGACTACAATTTGCGTCCGCCGCGTCCGGGTGAGGCGCGCCCGGGTGAGAGCGATCCGGCAAGCGATGCGCGCACGGCGCTCTTTGGAGAGACGGTCGGCCAGGCCGCGACGCAGGGCGAGCGCTCGCTCGTCGCCGACGCCGGCGCAACTGCCGCCGACGAAAACATTCGTGAGACAATCGACTTTGAAAGTCAGGGCGTTGTCCGGCGCAACCAAGGTTTCGTGAACCGGTTGCTCGCGTTCGGCGGTTCGCAAGCCCAGCAATCGGCGCCGCTCAGCCCTGAGGACGAAGCAAACCGCTTGGCCGATGAAGAATCGATCAGGCGTACGACCGGCGGCGGCGAAGTCGTTATCCGGCGTGATCGCGGCAGCTTCAGACTGCCCGGCACCTGATCCCTTGATGGGCGGGGTGGGCGCGCGCCTTCTATCTGCGTTGTTGCTGTTGCTGGCGCTGGTTCCGTCCGCGCGGGCGGATGACTTTGTGCGCCCCGAAACGTTCGTGCTGCGCAACGGGCTTCAGGTGGTCGTCATCACCGATCGCCGTGCGCCAGTCGTCACGCACATGGTGTGGTATCGCGTCGGCGCAGCCGATGATCCGCGCGGGCGTTCCGGCATAGCGCACTTCTTCGAGCACTTGATGTTCAAGGGCACGCGCCAGATCGCCCCGGGCGAGTTCTCCCGCACAATTGCCCGCAATGGCGGCGAGGACAACGCGTTCACCAACTGGGACTACACCGCATATTACGAACGCATCGCGCGCGATCGCCTCGCCTTGGCCATGCAAATGGAAGCGGATCGCATGCGAAATCTGCGTTTCTCGGACGAAACCTTCGCGTCGGAACGCGATGTCATCGCCGAAGAACGCCGCCAGAGAATCGACAACAATCCCGGAGCGGTGCTGGCCGAACGCATGCGGGCAATGCTGTGGCCGCACCACCCCTACGGCACGCCGGTGATCGGCTGGCTTCATGAGATCGAGTCGTTGGACCGCAGCAGCGCCCTAGGCTTCTACAGGACGTGGTACGCGCCCAACAATGCGATCCTGGTGGTTGCTGGCGATATCGACGCCGCCGAGCTGCGCCCGCTGGCCGAGCGATACTATGGAAGATTGCAGCCCACGCGTGACCTTCCAGCGCGGGTTTGGGTGAGTGATCCGCCAAGCGCTGGGCCCATGCGCATCGTTCATCGCGATGAAAAGGTGCGCCAGCCATCCCTCTCCCGCATGTACCGCGCCACCAGCTATGGAACCGATCAAGGCCGCGAAGCTCATGCCTTAGACGTGGCGATGGAGATTTTGGGCGGCTCGGAGACCAGCAGGCTCTATCGCGCACTCGTGGAGGAGCAGCACATCGCCGTCGCCGCGGGCGCACGCGCCAGTCTTTCGGGTCTTGGCGGCGGCAGCGTCTCCGTTTTCGCCACACCGGCAGAAGGCGTTAGTCTCGAACAAGTTGAAGCGGCGGCCGACGCCGTGATTGCAGCCTTCCTGCGCGACGGGCCGACGCAGGCGGAGTTGGCGCGCGCGCGGAACCTGCTTGCCGCGAACGCGATTTACGCCCGGGACCGGCAGGAAAGCCTCGCCAATGTGTACGGCACGTCGCTCACACAGGGTGAGAGCATCGACGATGTCGTCAATTGGCCTGCAGACATCGAGGCCGTGACAGCAGAGCAGGCGCTGGAAATGGCGCGCGCAACGCTCGACATCGATGCCTCGGTAACCGGCTGGCTCTTGCCGGAGGCGGATGAATGAGGGCGGTCGTTGCGTTTGCGTTCGCGCTCTGGGCGGGCGCGGCCGTCATGAGCCACTCGTGGGCGTTGGCGCCAAGCCAAGACGCAGCTGTCAATCGCGGCGTTCCGGTGGAGCGGGTGGTTTCACCTGGCGGCATCGAAGCATGGCTGGTGTCGGACGCGACTGTGCCGATGATCGTCCTTCGCGCGTATTGGCGCGGCGGATCGGCGAGCGAGCCTGCTGCCCTGACAGGCGTCACGGGCGTGATGGCCGACATGATGACCGAAGGCGCAGGCGCTTACGAGGCCAATGCGTTCAAAGAGCGGCTTCAGGATTTGAACATGTCTCTCGGCTTCAGCGGCGGATGGGACGGCGCCGCGATGAGCCTGGTGACGCTGTCCGCCAACCGCGACGCAGCTGTCGAAATGGCGCGCCTGGCCCTCAACGCGCCGCGCTTCGATGCCGAGCCGCTAGAGCGCATTCGCCGGCAAATGCTGGTGGGTCTGCGCACGCGCGAGACAAACGCGGGCTACATCGCCAATCTAGCGCTCGATCAGGCGCTCTACCCAAATCATCCCTACGCGCGGCGCACATCGCGTGAGAGCGTGGCGGCGATCAGCCGGGCCGCCTTGCAGCAGCGTCATGCGACGCTGTTCAACCGCGCGACACTGCAAATCACCATTGCAGGCGACATCAGCGCCGCCGATGCCGGGCGCGCTGTTGATGCGATTTTCGGAGCACTGCCCGCTGGAGAGGCGCCGCCTGAGGTTGCGGAGGCTGCGCTCAATGCGCCGACGCCGCTGATCGTGCGCGATCTGCCGCAACCCCAAAGCCTGGTGTTGTTCGCGGCGCCCGGCATCCAAGATGATGATCCAGATTGGATTCCACTTGCTGTCGCAAACTACATCCTGGGCGGGGGCGGGTTCGCCTCGCGCTTGATGGATCAAGTGCGTGAGCAGCGCGGGCTGGTCTATGGCATCGGCACCGGGCCCTCGGTGCGCGAGGGCGTCGCATTGATCCGCGGCTCGGCTCAATCTGAGAATGGCGATGTGCGAGAGGCGATCGAGGTCACCCGGGCGGAGATTGCGCGTTTCTATCGCGACGGCGCCACTCAGGCGGAGGTGAACGATGCGATCACCTACCTCACCGGTTCTTTCGCCCTCGATCTCGACGCCAACACAAAGGTCGCGAGTGTCGTGCACGGCTATCAAACCGCGGGGCGCGACATTGGCTACATTAATCGGCGCAACGCCCTGATCAGCGCGGTGACGCTGGAGGACGTCAACCGCGTGATCCGCCGGCTGTTTGATCCTGTGGCGTTCACCTTCGTGGTTGTGGGGCAGCCCGAGGGCCTCGGCGCGGCGGACTAACGCGCGGGCGGCGCGAGGCGGCGTTTGAGTTGGCGTCGGCGCTGGTGCTAGATGGCACGCGCGAGGAGCCGACGATGACACAGGAGCTGGACGCTTTCCGTAGCGAAACGCGCGCGTGGCTGGAGGCGCAATGCCCCGCGTCCATGCGCGCGCCGATGAGTTCTGAGGAGGAGATCGTCTGGGGAGGGCGGAAGGCGCGCTTTCCAAGCGCCGACGCGCAGCTATGGCTTGAACGAATGGCTGAACGTGGCTGGACGGCGCCGAGTTGGCCCAGGGACTATGGCGGCGGCGGCCTGAGCCATGCCGAGAGCGCCGTTCTTGAGCAGGAGCTGAAGCGTCTTAATGCTCGCCCCGCTCTTTTCTCCTTCGGACTCTGGATGCTTGGACCGGTTCTTCTCGAATACGCGAGCGAGGAGCAAAAGCGGGAGCATCTGCCCAAGATCGTGCGCGGTGAAATTCGCTGGTGCCAAGGCTATTCCGAACCGGGCGCAGGGTCGGACCTCGCTGGCTTGCAGACGAAGTGCGAAGACAAGGGTGATCACTGGCTGATCAACGGTCAGAAGGTTTGGACCTCGTACGCCAATCACGCCGACTGGTGCTTCTGCCTCGTGCGGACCGACGCCAGCGTCAAGCACGAGGGCATTTCCTTCGTCCTGATCGACATGACGACGCCTGGCGTGGAGACGCGCCCGATCAAGCTGATCTCCGGTTCCTCGCCGTTCTGCGAGACCTTCTTTACGGACGTGCAGATACCCAAGGGCAATATGGTGGGGCGCCTCAATGGCGGCTGGGAAATCGCGAAGCGGCTCCTGCAATACGAGCGCACCAACATCTCCGGGTTTGGTTCTGGCGCACGCCTGGATGTGATTGATCTCGCGAAGTCGCATGCCGGGGTCGACGCCAGCGGGGCGTTGGAAGATCGCGACCTGCGGGCGCGCATCGCCGCACACAAGATGGCAGAGCGCGCCTATGCGCTGACCACCCAGCGCGCCCGGGAGGAGGCGAAGGCCGGCGCCAATGTGAGTCACATGGCGTCCATGTTCAAAGTTGCGGGCGCAACGCTCAACCAGGAACGCTGCGAGCTCATGGTGGAGGCGGCCGGAAATCGTGGCTTGGGCTGGGCCGGGGAGGGCTTTGCGCCCGAGGAACTGGCCGTGACGCGTGGATGGCTTCGATCGAAGGGCAATTCGATTGAAGGTGGCACGACCGAGGTCAACCTCAACGTTGTCGCTAAACGCGTGCTTGGCCTGAGAGATACGCAATGACGTTTACGCTCAACGATGAGCAGCAAATGCTGCAGGACGCCGCGCGCGATTTTTTCCGCGAACAGGCGCCGGTGAGCCGGCTGCGCAAGCTGCGCGATGAAAGGAAAAATGGCCGCGACCCGGAGTTGTTTGCCGAAATGGCGGCGATGGGCTGGGCCGGGATCATCATTCCAGAAGAGTACGGCGGCGCTGGCTTGGGCTACGTCGGCCTGGGGCTGGTATTGGAGGCGGCCGGGCGCACTCTTGTGGCTTCGCCTCTGCATTCCAGCGCGCTGACGGGCGCGAGCGCGCTGCTGCTGGCGGGTTCTGACGCTCAGAAGAGTGCATGGCTGCCGAAGATTGCTTCTGGTGAAGCCATCGCCACACTCGCGGTCGATGAGCGCTCACATCATGCACCTGCCAAGAGCGCCATGCGTGTGTCCGGCGGCAAGCTGACGGGCAAGAAGGCGTATGTCGCCGACGGTCACATCGCAGACCTGTTGATCGTCGCCCTCGCTGACGGATTGTGTCTGGTGCGATCGGATGCGCCGGGGCTCACGCGCCGCGAGCTGGTTACGGTTGACAGCCGCGGTGCGGCGGACCTGATCTTTGAAGGCGTGCCGGTTGAAGAGATGTTTGGCGGGGCGAACATCTTAGACGCCGTCCTTGATCGCGCCCGTATCGGGCTGTCAGCGGAGATGCTGGGGCAAGCCGTCCAGGCGTTCGAGGTCACGTCGGACTATCTCAAGACGCGCCGCCAGTTCGGGCAGGTCATTGGAGGTTTCCAGGCGCTGCAGCACCGCGCCGCCAAGCTCTTCACGGAGATTGAGCTTACGCGTTCCTGTGTGTTCGCGGCGCTCGACGCGCTCGATCGCAACGCCGAGGACATCGCAGTCTACGCGAGCTTGGCCAAGGCGCGCGCCGCCGAGACGTTGCATCTCGCCTCGAACGAAATGGTTCAGCTGCATGGCGGCATCGGAATGACGGACGAGCACGACGCGGGGCTTTACCTGAAGCGCGCGCGTGTTGCCGAAGCGCTTTACGGCGGGGCGGCATTTCATCGAGATCGCTACGCGCGGTTGCTCGGCTTCTAGCACTCTACATATCCCGCGCGAGGTCCTCTTCGTCTTCCGGCGGGTGAGCCGCGCCGATGCCTTGCTCAACCAGCGCCGCCCAGGCGGCGTCAGCGCTCTCGGCAAAACGGAAAAGATCGAGATCTTCGGCGTTGATCATGCCGTTCTGGACGAATGTGTCGAAGCTGATTGCTGAGCGCCAATAGGCTTCATCAAACAGGACGATGGGGATCAGGCGCGCCTTTTTCGTCTGGCGCAGCGTCAAGATTTCGAACAGCTCGTCCATTGTGCCAAAGCCGCCGGGGAATATCACCAGTGCGTTTGCGCGCATGGCGAGGTGCATTTTCCGCATCGCGAAATAGTGGAACTGAAATGTGAGGTCGGGCGTCGTGTAAGGATTAGGTTCCTGCTCTTCCGGCAGGCGGATATTGAACCCGATCGTGAGGGCGCCGGCCTCGCGAGCGCCGCGATTGGCGGCTTCCATCGCTCCGGGCCCGCCGCCGGTGGCGATGACGTTATGCTTGGGCTCGCCTTCGGCGCGCAGTGCGCCGCCGCGCTCTGAGCAGATATGTCCGAACTTGCGGGCCTCGGCGTACCAGTGGGCTTGCTTGCCCGGCCCATCTTCGCGGATGCGCGCCGAACCGAACACAACCACGGTGGAACGTATGTTGCGCCGCTGCAGCGCCAGGTCCGCTTTCGAATACTCCAGGAGAAATCGAACGCCGCGCATCTCCCGGCTCAGCAGGAAATCATGATCGAGCGCCGCCAGGCGGTACGATGCGGAAGCTGTTTGCGCTGTGTTGGGGTCGTGCTTTTGAGGCATGGTTAGGTTTCTAACGGCTCGTTTGCTCGGCGGGTGTGCTAATTTGCACTGATTCATGCCAATTCGCCGTCTACCCCCGGAAGCCGTCAACCGCATCGCCGCAGGCGAGGTTATCGAACGCCCTTCGGCGGCGGTCAAAGAGCTGGTGGAAAACGCACTCGATGCGGGTGCGCGCCGCATCGCCGTCAGAATTGAGCGCGGCGGCTTGGGGCTCATTGCCGTCGAGGACGATGGGTGCGGCATTCCGCGCGATGAGTTGCCGCTCGCTGTGGAACGGCACGCCACGTCAAAGCTGCAAGCAGGCGCCGGCGGCGACATCGATTTGCTGAATATCCACACCATGGGCTTTCGCGGTGAAGCGTTGCCCTCAATCGGCGCTGTGGCGCGGCTGTCCATCGTCTCGAAGGCGCGTGGCGCCGGCGAAGCATGGTCCATCGACATCGAGGGCGGCGCCTTGAGCGCAGCACGGCCCGCGGCGTGGGCCGCGCTCAGCGAAAGCGACACGCGCATCGAGGTGCGCGATCTGTTCTTTGCGACGCCGGCGCGGCTCAAATTCATGAAATCGGAACGCGCCGAGGCGATGTCCGTCTCCGAAGTCGTCAAGCGCTTGGCCATGGCGCGGCCGGACGTCGCGTTTTCACTCGAGCATGATGGGCGTGCGTCGCTGCGCCTTTCCGCCGAGGTCGATCCCGAGGGAGAAGGGCGGCGCGCGCGCTTGGCCGCCATCCTGGGCGCTGACTTCGCGCCAAATTGCATCGCCCTTGACCAGACCCGCGGAGACGCGCGGCTCTCGGGGTTTGCCGGTCTGCCGACATTCCATCGCGGCACTCGCGAACACCAACATCTCTTCGTCAATGGCCGCCCGGTGAAGGACAAGCTGATCGTCGGCGCCGTGCGAGCGGCCTACCAGGATCTGCTGGCGCGCGATCGCCATCCCGTAGTTGCGCTTTTTCTCGATTTGCCGCCTTCGGACGTCGATGTGAATGTGCACCCGGCCAAGACGGAGGTGCACTTCCGTGACGCGGCGCTGGTCCGCGGGCTTATTGTCGGTGCGCTCAGCCATGCGCTTGCTGGCGCAGGTCACAGGGCTTCGACGTCCACGGCGCAATCGGCCCTTGGCGCCGCGCGCGTGCATTATGCGCCGCAGCCGGGTCTTCGCGCATGGGGTGCGGCTGAAGAGGGGCTTGCGCCAGGCGATTTCATGATGCCGAGCGGGCGCGTTGAAGCCCCGTATGCCGGCGATATTGCGCCCGCCGATCTCGAAGTCGCGATTCAAACGGCTGTGGCGCAAGATCCCGAAGATGCGCGCTTCTTTCCACTCGGCGCCGCGCGTGCGCAAATTCACGAAACCTACATTGTCGCGCAAACCGAGGATGGCATCGTCATCGTCGATCAGCACGCCGCCCATGAGCGGCTCGTGTATGAGCGCATGAAGCAGATGTTGGCCGCTGGCGGCGTGCGCCGCCAGGCGTTGTTGATCCCGGAAGTTGTGGACCTTGATCCGAAGGAAGCAGAGGCCCTGGCTGCACGTGCTGATGAGCTTTCGCAACTCGGCTTGGTGATCGAGCCATTCGGCGCTGGCGCCTTGCTTGTGCGTGAGACGCCCGCCTTGCTGGGGCATATCGACGCCGCAGGTTTATTGAAGGATCTGGCAGACGATATCGCCGAACTGGGCGAAGCGCATGTGCTCAAGGAGCGGCTAGAGGCGGTGTGTTCGTCAATGGCGTGTCGCGGCAGTGTCCGGGCTGGGCGCAGGCTGACCGGAGATGAGATGAACGCCCTGCTGCGGCAAATGGAAGCCACGCCTTTTTCGGGCCAGTGCAACCACGGACGCCCAACCTATGTCGAGTTGAAACTGTCCGATATTGAACGGCTTTTTGGCCGCCGTTAGCTACGCTGCAGGCTGCTGGCCCCGTAGATCGGCCTTCGACGCGCTTGCCATCACAGCCGTGAACGGGAAGATGGAGTGCGGATTCCGCAAAATTGGGGACCTCCAATGAAATCAATTCAACGCTTTTTGGCCGTGGCGGCCGCAGCCGGTTTGATGGCGGCGCCGGCCTACGCACAATCCTTGAACACCGGCGCGAGCGGGACCTATGGGCAGGTCAGCCTACGCACGGGGTTCGAGCCAGATCCTTACAACGTCTCGGTGTTGGGCGGGGGCAGCATCGATCTGTCGACCGTATCGGAAGGCTGCATCGGATTCGCTTCGCAGCGCGCCAGCTTCACGCTGCGGTTCACGGCCGGTGAATTGCCGCTCTATATCGGCGCGGTTTCAGACGCGGACACGACGATTGCCGTGCGCGCGCCAAACGGCGAGTGGAAATGCGATGACGACGGCGCCGGCTATCCCAATCCGGTTGTGAGCTGGGAGCAACCACGCAGCGGCCGCTATCAGATTTGGGTTGGCCGCTACGGCGCCGCAAATGAGATGGCGCAGACAACGGTGCACATCTCGGAAGTAGCTCCGCCAGCCACGCCCCAGGCGCCGGAGGGCGACGCTCCAGATTATTCGCTCGACCCCACTTACGGCGTGAATGAACTGGCCTCGGGCTTTCTGCCCGATCCCTTCACCATTCACATCCAGGCGGGCGGTGAGTTGAACGCGGGCGTGCTCGAGGGGTGTGTTGGTTGGGTCGCGCGGGCGCCCGATTATCGCCTGAACTGGACCGCCGGCAGCGGGTCGTTGCCGCTGACGTTCGCCGTACAGTCCGAAGCCGACACCACGCTGGTGATCAACGACGCGCAAGGCAACTGGCTCTGCAACGACGACAGCGAGGGCCTTGATCCGGTTGTCACCGTGCAAAATCCGCCGTCAGGTCAGTACGACATCTGGGTCGGCACATTTGCCGAGGGCGACCTGCAGGATTCCGTGCTCAGCATCACCGAGCTGCACGGTCAATAAGCTCAGACTGCCTAGTAAGAGGGAGGCCGCGTTCCGAAGAGGAGCGCGGCCTCTTTGTCACCACGCGCCGGTGTTCGGCATCGAAGCCCACGGTTCTTGCGGCGCCAGCGCGTCGCCTTCCTGCAGGAGCTCAATCGAGATGCCGTCGGGCGAGCGAACGAAGGCCATGCGGCCGTCGCGGGGCGGGCGGTTGATGGTGACGCCGCCATCCATCAATTTCTGGCACGCCGCGTAGATGTCATTCACGCGGTAGGCCAAGTGCCCGAAATTTCGGCCGCCTGCGTATTCTTCCGCATCCCAATTGTAAGTGAGTTCGACCAGCGGGGCCTTGCGCTCTCGCGCCATTTCGACGTCGTCTGGCGCGGCGAGAAAAACGAGCGTGAACCGCCCGCCTTCATTGTCGATGCGGAAGACTTCAACAAGGCCGAGTTTGGCGCAATAGAAATCCAAAGCCGTTTCGAGATTGGCCACGCGGACCATTGTGTGCAGATAGCGCATCAGGGTGTCACCTTGCGGCCGACTATGGCCGACACTTTGTAGTGGTTGAAGAGCCAGTAAAGCTTTCGCATGGATCGTTTCCATTGGCGCCAGCCGAGGAACGGAAACCAGAACCGCAGAAAATGACGAAAGAACAGCGTCACCGGCCGTTTGCGCACGTGCGACCAGTAGGTGTCGCCGATGAGCTCCTGCTTATCGAGAATTTCTTGCCCGGGAAACAGCGCCGCCAACTCATCGGGCGAGGGGCGGAACATCGTATCGATGGGATCGTTGTGCTGATGGTAGCTGGAAGGAACCGTCACGAAAAAGAGGCCGCCAGCGGGAATCAGAGTCAGGATGCGGCGAGTGAGCTCGTCGCGATCGACGACGTGCTCGTACATGTGGGTGCAGATCACTGACTTGGGGTTGGCGGCGCGTATTTTGCTAAGATCCTCGTCGTTGAAGATGTCGCCGGCAATATCGACGCCCTCCGCCGATTTCAGGTCTGTGTGTATGAACTTTACGCCGCGCGCTTCCAGCGGGCCGAACACCAGATCGTGGACATAAGGTTGTTCGACCTCGCGGTACTGCTTGGTCGAGCTGCCCAGATTGAGCGCCGGCGAAATCTCATTTGGGTCAAGGCGCGCCAACGCCTCGCCGAGCCACGCCGCATCGCATTTCATCATCGGTTTGAACGCCCGAACGCCGGAAAGCCGCAACATAGGGGAGGGCGCGCTCGGCTCGCAAGGCGCGCCTACCAATCCAGGCTTGCGGGTGCGCCGGCGAATATCTCGTCCAGGCGCCGCACCGTAGCTTGGGTGGTCTCTGGTGGCGGCGCCTGGGGTGGAAAGAAGCCGCGTTCTGCGATCTCTGCGGTCGCGGTTGGGATGCAGGGGCGCCAGTGCTCGATCCGGTACAGCGCCACATGGTCATTCCGATAGTTGGCGTGGTTGGAGTAGAAGCCGAGCAGCGTGGGCGCGCCCGCTGCTTCCACGCCGCCCTCCTCGGCCATTTCCCGAATGATGGCGTCGGGGGCGCGCTCGCCATGTTCCACGCCGCCGCCTGGCAGGTACCATCCGGCTGAGTAGGTGTGGCGTACAAGCAGCACGTGGCCGCGCTCATCACAGGCTATGCCGCGTACGCCAAGCGTCATAGGCCGATGGAAACGCCACCAAATGCGGAAAGCTGCGGTAAGTGGACGTTCGAACCTGATGCGCCATGAATTCATGTGGCCAAATGCCCTACCAAGTGCGGGGTAACGCGACGGAGACTGTAATGCGCGCTTGCGCGGAGGCGTTTGCTTTGTCATGCGCGCGCGCCATGAGCAATTCTTCAATGCCTGCGCCGAAGATCGCGGGCGGACCATATGTCATGGGCGTTCTGAACGTGACGCCCGATTCCTTCTCGGATGGAGGATCGAATGACCGGGCTGCGGCGCCTAGAGCACTGGCCATGCTTGAAGCTGGCGCTGACATCATCGATGTCGGCGGGGAATCCACCGGCCCGGCTGCGGCCGGTGGACGCCGACGAGGAGGCGGGCGCGGGGTTGTTCCGGTCATTGCGGCGCTGCGGGCCGCTACGTCGGCGCCCATTTCCATTGACACGATGAAGCCTGTGGTCGCCATGCTGCCATGGCCGCCGGGCGCTTCCATTTGGAACGATGTGGCCGCTCTGCAGGCGCCAGGCGCCATTGAAACCGCGGGCTCAATGCAGCGCCCTGTCATTTTGATGCACATGCAAGGTGAGCCACGCACCATGCAGGACGAGCCCCGTTACGACGATGTGGTTGCCGAGGTGATCGCCTTCCTGCGCAGCCGCGCGGCGGCTGCAAAGGCGAGGGGCGTGGGCGAAATCTGGGTCGATCCCGGTATTGGCTTCGGCAAAACGTTGGATCACAACTTGGCGCTGCTCAACAACGTTGAACGCATCGGCGCCGAGACGGGTTGCCCGGTGGTGATCGGCGCCTCGCGCAAGAGATTTATCGCGGCGATTGATCCCCGCGCCAAGCACGCAGGCAAGGACCGCCTGGGCGGTTCGGTCGCTGCGGCGCTGATTGCGGCGCAGAAGGGTGCGGCCATGGTCCGGGTGCATGATGTGGCTGAAACCGTCCAGGCATTGAAAGTGTGGCGAGCGACCCTCGGTTAGCTTATGTGGCTCGCATGAGCCAAAACCCGCAAGGCCGTGTTCTTATCATCGCCGGGTCAGATTCGGGCGGCGGCGCCGGCATCCAAGCGGACATAAAAACCGTCACGGCGCTTGGCGCTTATGCGATGACCGCGGTCACCGCCGTCACCGTGCAGAACACGCTCGGCGTGAGCGCGGTGCACGAAGTGCCCCACCATGTGGTGAGAGGGCAGATCGACGCCGTCATGGGTGATCTTGGCGCCGATGTCTGGAAGCTGGGCATGCTCGGCACGGCCGCGCACGCGCGCACAGTGATCGAGGCCTGGGACGCGGCAGGTCGCGCGGTCCCGGTGGTGCTCGACCCCGTCATGATCGCCAAGGGCGGAGCGCCGTTGCTGGAGGAAGACGCCATTGGCGCCATGCGCGATGAGTTGACGCCGATCGCGGCCATCATCACGCCCAACGCGCCGGAGGCAGAAGCTCTTACGGGGATCGAGGTGCGCGGTCTCGATGGCCAGATCGACGCCGCCGAAGTTCTGGTTGAGCAATTGGGCGCCTACGCCGCTCTGGTGAAGGGCGGCCACATTGGCGGCGATGTGGTCAAGGACGTGTTGTTGACGCGCGAAGGCTACCGGGTGTTCGAAAGCCCGCGTATCGAGACGCGCGCCACGCATGGCACCGGTTGCACTCTGGCCTCAGGCATAGCCGCGCACATGGCGCAAGGCGCGCCGATCGAGGCCGCCGTGGAGCGTGCGCGAGACTACTTGATGAAGGCCATTCGCAATGCGCCAGGGCTTGGGCGGGGGCATGGACCACTTGGCCACAACTGGCCCTGCAAGCTCGCCTGAAAGGCGAGCGGCGTTCACCCTTAACCGGAGTTGGCGCTGGCGCGTGCGTTGGGAGTCTGCATAGCTTGGCCCCATGAAAATCTGGATCGTGCACGCCTTCACCGATCGCGTTTTCACCGGCAACCCCGCTGCGGTGGTGCCGTTGGAGCGATGGCTGCCGGATGCTGTGCTGCAGGCGATCGCCACCGAGAATAAACTCAGCGAGACCGCTTTTGTCGTGCCCACGGGGCTGCGCGGCAATTACCAGCTGCGCTGGTTCACGCCGGCGACCGAAGTGCCGGTCTGTGGCCATGCGACGCTGGCGGCTGGCGCCATGCTGCTTTCCGAGATCGAGCCCGGCCTGGAGGTTGTCGTGTTCGACACCCACGCCGGGGCCCTGGTCGTGCGCAGTACGCCAGAGGGTTACACTCTCGACCTTCCGCGCAAGCAACGCAGCCCCTGGACGCCCCCGGAAGACCTGGCGCATGCGCTGGGCGTCGAGGAATTCTTTGACGCGTTCGTGGGAGAGTACGCGAACGTCGTGTTGGAAAGTGAGAGCGCGCTACGCGAGCTGAAGCCGGATATCGCGGCGATCAACACGATCATCCGCGGTCCTCGCCAAGGCTGCCTCGTGGTTACAGCGCCTGCCGATGAGGGCAAACCGTACGATTTCGTCTCGCGCTTTTTCGCCCCCGGCGCGGGCGTCGATGAGGATCCGGTGACTGGATCGGCATTTGCCGATCTCGCGCCGTATTGGTGCGATCGTTTCGATCTGGAGAGTGTGGTCGGTTATCAAGCTTCGGCGCGCGGCGGCTATATGCGCGCTATCCAAACGCTTTCGAGCGTTCGCCTGCTGGGGCAGGTCGCCGTCTACCTGCGCGGCGAACTCGATGATGCGATGACCCGCCTCCACAACCGGCTCGACGAACATCCCGAGGCGCCAAAGCGGAAGAAGCGCCGCCAGCGCAAAGCGCGCGTGCTGCCAGCGATTTTCGAAGACCCGATGCTGCCGGGCCTGGATGCTGCGCCGCCGCCGCCGACATCGCATCCGGCGCCGCCCGATGAGGTTGCCCCGCAGCCGCCGCGGATCGTCGTGACGAGCGGTAAATAGGGCGCCGCAGCGGCTGTTCCGCCGCATTGCAAATCTTGGCGAACACGCTCAACTGATAAGCGGGCCATCCGCTCCCAACGGCGGACGCCCATCTGTAAGGATGGGAGAAAAGTTGATGACAATTCCCGCTAAGCCGGATTTGCGCCCGGCCGATCCCCGATTCTCATCGGGACCAACCAAGAAACGCCCTGGCTGGACACCGGAAGCGCTCGAAGGCGCGGCGCTCGGTCGCTCGCATCGCGCAAAACCCGGGAAAGCAAAGCTCAAGGAGGCGATCGACAGAACGCGCGCCGTGCTTGGCGTGCCCGCCGACTACAAGATCGGCATCGTGCCTGCCTCCGATACCGGCGCGATGGAACTGGCGATGTGGGCCATGCTGGGTCCGCGGCCCGTCGATCTCTTCGCTTGGGAAAGCTTTGGCGAGGAGTGGGTCACCGACGCAGTCAAGCAGCTCAAATTGGATGCGGCGGTGCACACCGCTCCTTATGGCTCGCTGCCGGATTTCTCGAAGGCGCGCACGGGCGCCGACCTCATCTTCACCCAGAACGGCACGACTTCGGGCGTGAAGATTACGGACTTCGACTGGATCGCCGCCGACCGCGAGGGCATCGCCATCAATGACGCGACAAGCGCAGCGTTCGCTCAACCGATTGACTGGTCCAAGTGCGACGTAACAACGTTCTCCTGGCAGAAAGTCTTGGGCGCTGAAGCGGCGCACGGCATGATCGTGCTCAGTCCGCGCGCCATCGCCCGGCTGGAGAGTTATGCGCCGCCCTGGCCGCTGCCGAAGATTTTCAGGCTTACGAAAAAGGGCAAGGTCGATCTCGAAATTTTCGAAGGCTCGACCATCAACACGCCGTCCATGCTGGCCGTGGAAGACTATCTCGATGCGCTGAGGTGGGCGGAGTCCATTGGCGGCTTGGAGGCGCTGCATGCGCGCGCGCGCGCCAACGCTGAAGTCTTGTTCGATTGGACCGAGCGCACGCCGTGGGTCGCAAACTTGGCGGAGGATGCGGAGACGAGGTCCAACACCAGTGTTTGCCTGAAGGTCATCGATCCGCGGGTGACCTCGCTCAGCGGCGATGCTCAAGCAGAGTTCGCTAAGAAATTAGCGGCGCTGCTGGAGAAAGAAGGCGTTGCGCTTGACGCCGGTTCCTACCGCGCAGCACCCCCAGGCCTGCGCATCTGGTGCGGCGCCACAATAGAGCGCGCCGACGTCGAAGCGCTCACGCCCTGGATCGATTGGGCGTTCGCCACGCTTACAGCTGAATTGGCCCGCGCTTCCTGACTCGAAGAGCGCGTACGAACCAGAATTCGGCGTCAGCGCTCGGCCTATTAGAGGAATTCCAAATGCCCAAAGTGCTCATCTCTGACGAACTCTCGCCCGCTGCCGTTGAAATTTTTCGTCAGCGCGGCGTTGAGGTCGATTTTCAGCCCAAGCTTGGCCCTGACGCAGCGAAGCTTAAAGAGATCATCGGAAATTATGACGGCCTCGCCATCCGTTCTGCGACGAAAGTGAAGGCGGACATCATCGCCGCGGCGAAGAGTCTCAAGGTGATCGGCCGCGCTGGCATCGGCGTCGACAACGTCGACATCCCGGCTGCGACTGCGAAGGGCATCGTGGTCATGAACACGCCGTTTGGAAATTCCATCACCACCGCAGAACACGCCGTCGCGCTGATGTTGGCAGCCGCACGCCAGATTGCGGCGGCGGACAGCTCCACGCAGGCCGGCAAGTGGGAAAAGAACCGGTTCATGGGCGTGGAGCTTTACGCCAAGACGCTCGGCCTCATCGGCTGCGGCAACATCGGCTCCATCGTCGCTGACCGCGCGCTCGGCCTGAAGATGAAGGTCGTCGCTTACGATCCCTTTCTGTCGCCGGAGCGGGCGGTTCAAATCGGGGTCGAGAAGGTTGAACTGGATGAATTGCTGGCGCGAGCGGAATTCATCTCGCTGCACGTGCCGATGACTGAGAAAACGAAGAACATTCTCTCCAAGGAGAATCTCGAAAAGACCAAGCGGGGCGTGGTGATCGTTAACTCTGCGCGGGGCGGTCTGGTGGACGAAAAGGCGCTCCGGGAAGCGCTCGATAGCGGTCACGTATCGGCTGCGGCGTTTGACGTGTTCACTGTTGAGCCGGCCAAGGAAAACGTCTTGTTCGGAGCGCCGAATTTCATCGCGACGCCGCACTTGGGCGCGTCCACCAGTGAAGCGCAGGAAAACGTGGCGCTTCAGGTGGCCGAGCAGATGAGCGATTACCTGATGACGGGCGCCGTCACCAACGCGCTCAACATGCCGTCCATCACGGCCGAAGAAGCGCCCCGTCTGAAGCCGTTCGCGGCTTTGGCTGAACGGTTGGGCGCCTTCGCTGGGCAGATCGCTGACGAGGGCCTTGAGGAGGTGGCGATCGAATATGAAGGAGATGTAGCGAGACTCAACATGAAGCCGCTCACCGCGACGGCGCTGGCGGGCCTGTTGCGGCCTTTGCTTCAGGACGTGAACGTCGTGTCCGCACCGGTGCTGCTGAAAGAGCGCGGCGTGCCGCTGACCGAATCGACGCGCGATGCATCACCGATCTATGACAGTCTCGTGCGCATCAAAGTGAAGACCGGCGGCAAATGGCGCACTCTGGCGGGAACTGTGATTGCCGGCGCGCCGAAGATCGTTGAAGTGAAGCAGATGCAGTTGGAGGCGCCGTTTAATCCGTTCATGCTTTTCATCAACAACTCGGATCAGCCGGGCTTTATCGGCGCCCTGGGCACGATGCTGGGCGAAGCGAAAATCAATATCGCGACCTTCCACTTGGGGCGGGAGTCCGAAGGGCAGGACGCAATCGCGTTGGTTGGCGTGGATTCCGCGCCTGCGCCGGCGTTGATGGCGAAGATCGCTGCGCTGCCACATGTCCGGTACGCCAAGCTGTTGAGGTTCTAGCTGTGCTTCCAACCAAGATCGGTTGGAGTTAGGCTCCTCCAAGGAGGTGAAATATGCGCAGCTGGGCGGCTGGGCTGGCGGCGTTTGGCGTGGGGGCGTCAATGGGGTCAACGGCGCAAGCGGGTGTTGCGGCGGTTCATGTTGGTGTGATGGACCACAATGTGTGCGTCACAGATTGTAAGAATGCCAACAAGGAAGGCAGCCCCAACATAGAGATCCAGTTGTCGTTCGAGACGCCGGCGTTCTTGAGTTGGGCGGGTTCGCCGCAACCTTATGTCATGGCCTCCGCCAATACCGCCGGCGACACAAGCTTTGCTGCCGTCGGCCTGGAATGGCGGCTGGAGATCGGCGACAATTGGGCGATCGAACCTGGGATTGGGTACGCAATCCATGACGGTGAGCTGGAAAACCCCTTCCCAGGCGGCTCTCCCCAAGCGGCTGATTTTGCCTCTCGGCGCCTGCTTCACGGCTCGCGCGATCTCTTCCGAACCTCGCTGGGGCTGAGCCGCCAGCTTGAGGGCCCCTGGCAAGCACAGCTTTTCTTCGAGCATCTCAGCCACGGCCAGATTATTGGCGGCGGTCACAATCAGGGAACGGACCAATTTGGCGTCCGGTTGGGTTACCAATTCGGCCACTAGCCGCACGCGCGTTGCCGCTTTTGAAAAAGTCGCCCTAAGATGCGGGCGGTCCAAACATGGGGGACGCAGAATGGGCGGACATTTGCGCGAACGCTTCAGACGGCCAGGGCCGAAACGCATTCTTGCGCTGGATGGCGGGGGATCGCGCGGTCTGCTGAGCCTCGGCATGCTTGCCGAGCTGGAGAAGCATCTGGCTGAACGCAGCGGCCAGGGCGACAACTTTCGCCTCGCCCACTATTTCGATCTGATCGGCGGCACATCCACTGGGGCAATCATAGCGACGACGCTGGCGCTGGAGTGGCGCGTTCGCGACGTTGTCGATCTCTATTTCAAACTGCTGCCCGCAATTTTTGCGCGCCCACAGGTGCCAGGGCCGCTGCGTGTGCTGATGCCGGCGTTCAAGAACAACGCGCTGACGCAGGCGCTCAACGACTATCTGGGCGACCGGATGTTGCGATCGGAGGACCTGAAGACGGGACTGGCCATCCACGCGAAGCGCATCGATTCCGGCAGCGCGTGGATTTTGGTGAACAATGCCGATTGGGTGTATTTCAACGCCAAATCGGCGGACGGCGTTCCGAATTCAGAATTCTATCTCCGGGACCTAGTGCAGGGTTCGGCGGCGGCGCCAACCTACTTCGCGGATGTGCGTATCCCGTTGCTGCGCAACAAGCGCGGCAACATTACGGGCTATGCGCATTTCTTCGATGGCGGCGTCAGCCCGAATAACAATCCGGCGCTGCAATTGTTGCTGACAGTGACTGACCCAGCTTTCGGCTTCAATTGGGCCACCGGAGAAGACAATCTGCTCATCTGGTCGGTGGGAACCGGCTATGTGCGCAAGCGCTTCCAGAAGCGCGACCGCAAGCGCAGGTCGAGCGCCAAGTCGATCAGCGATTTCCGGCGCCTGGCGTATTCGAGCAAAGTGATGGCCGCCCTTGAGGGTTACAACCACGATATTTGCCAGCAGCAGATTACAACGCTGCAGACGCTGTCGCGTCCGCGCTTCCCGTGGCACGTGAATTCCGAGATCCGCATGCAGACCGCCACGCCTCTGCTGTCGCGCGAGCCGGCTTTGACGTTCCAACGCTATGATGCGCGTCTTGAAATCGATGAGCCGGAGTTCCGCAGACCCGAGCATATCGAGAGCCTCCTGGGCGAGGAGATGGCGCCGAGATTGGTCGAGAAATTGCGCAAGCTCGACATCAAGGAGCCTGATCTGCTCGATATTCTCTATCGCGCTGGCGAGGCGTTGGGCCGCGCTCAGCTGATGCATCGCGACACGCAAGACGAGCGCAATCCGATCAGAGGTGCTGCGATCGCGGCGGACTGGCCGCCGGCGAAGTTCGATCCCTGGGCGGCGGCGGCCAGCTGATTCGGCGGTTGCGCCGCACCTCCCGCGCTTGCCGAGTCGCGCGGTTTGGGCGATGCACGGGCGAACCAGGAGCAGCGTTCTATGGCCGGAGTAGTCGTCGTCGGCGCCCAGTGGGGTGACGAAGGCAAGGGCAAGATCGTCGATTGGCTGTGCAATCGCGCTGATGTCGTCGTGCGTTTTCAGGGCGGCCACAACGCAGGCCATACGCTGGTGGTGGGCAACACGACCTATAAGCTAGCCCTGCTTCCGTCAGGCGTGGTGCAGGGAAAGCTCTCCATCATCGGCAATGGCGTTGTGGTCGATCCATGGGCGCTCGCGAGCGAGATCGAAAAGATCGAGGCGCAGGGTGTGAAGATTACTCCCGAACGGCTGGTGCTTTCCGATCAGGCTTGCCTCATTCTGCCGTTCCATCGCGACCTCGACGCCGCCCGTGAGGCGCAGGCGGGCGCTGCTTCGATTGGCACGACGAAACGGGGCATCGGACCAGCTTATGAGGACAAGGTCGGCCGCCGTGCTCTGCGCGTCGCCGATCTGGCGGACCCTGAAGCGATCGATTGGAAGATCGAGCGCTTGACGGCCCACCATAACGCTCTGCGTAGCGGATTGGGCTTGCCTGAGATCGATGTGCCCGCACTGAAGCGCGAGATCGCGGGCATTGCGCCCAAAGTGCTGCCCTATGCGCAACCGGCGTGGCGGGTGCTGAACTCAGCGTTTGAAGATTCCAAGCGTGTGCTGTTTGAAGGTGCGCAGGGCGTTCTGCTCGACGTTGACCATGGCACTTACCCGTTCGTCACGTCGTCGAATGTCGTTGCCGGGCAGGCGGCGGCCGGCTCTGGCGTAGGGCCGCGCGCCGTGAGCTATGTGCTCGGGCTTGTGAAGGCCTACACGACGCGCGTCGGCGGCGGGCCGTTCCCGACAGAACTGAGCGATGAGACCGGCAAGCGCCTTGGCGAGGTAGGCAACGAGTTCGGCACCAATACGGGCCGGCCGCGGCGCTGCGGCTGGTTTGACGCGGTGCTTGTGCGCCAATCAATCGCGCTGTCGGGCGCTGACGGCATCGCGCTGACGAAGCTCGACGTGCTCGATGGATTCGACGAGATCAAGATTTGCACTGGGTACATGCTCGGCGGGAAGCTGATCGACTATTTGCCGGCCGGCGTGAAAGATCAGGGCGCGGTCGAGCCGGTGTACGAGACCCTGCAAGGGTGGAACGAAACGACCCGTGGTGCGCGAACGTCTCGCGATCTTCCGGCGAACGCGATCAAATATGTCCGGCGCATCGAAGAGTTGATCGGCTGTCCCGCGGCTCTGGTCTCCACCAGCCCGCAGCGCGACGACGTCATTCTGATGCGGGACCCGTTCAAGGCGTAGTGCGGCCTCAGCGGCGATCCATGTAGAAGGGACCGTGCAGCGTGCCTGTGTCCCAGGTGCCGGCGACGCTGCGTCCGTCCGGCGAAATGCGGCCTTCATAGCTGACCGCCCTCAGTGCTGGGCCGCCGCCTTCGCCATAGGTTTTGGTGAAGCGCACGATGCCGCCGGCCAGCACCTGGCCGTGGATTTCGGCGTTGAATGCTTGTCCGCCGGCGATGCCATAGATGTCTGGCTCGCGCACACTGCCTGCGAACTCGCCATTGCCGGTGCTGCGCAGCTCAAGCTCGAAGCGCGTCTCGCGCCCGGCTTCTGTGTAGACGCCGCTCCACCCGCCACTCAGGTCGGCGCCAGGCCGCCCGGGAGTGGTTGCTGCAACGGGCGCTGGGGAGAGTGCGGTTGGATTCAGGGTGGCCAGCGCGACGGCGACAGCCGCTCCCGCGCCGGCCAGCAAAAGAACGCCCCGACGCTGCAACGAACGTGAACGCGGAGGCGGGCCCTGCCGTTCAAGCGCGCCGCCCAATGCGGCAAGATCGGCGCGGCCCACGCGTTTGCCGATCGCGCGCACCACTCGTTCCCAGCCCGCGTGCTGTCCGTGGCCATCAAAATCGTCAAGAGATTCCACACTTACATTATAGAATTCGGCGGGCAGTTCCGCGGGGCGCAGCCCGTCGATCGTCGCTGCTACAAGTTTGCGCTGGTCCAGACCTATCCGACTCTCGATGCGCACCCATCGTCCTTCAAATGCGCGCCGGCTCCAGAGACCAAGCACGCACCTGGCGTTCTTCACCGCCCGATCGATAATGAGTGGAAATTCCTCGCCAGTGTCGATGCCGTCCGTGTCGAGGAAGACGCTTAGGCCCAAGGCGACGAGACTGTCACGGATGATGCCCGCCTTTGCGGCGTCCGCCCTGGCGTAGGAGATGAACACGTCGTGGCCGGCCGTCATGAAATTCTCGCGCAGAGATTCGCGATAGGAGCATATCGCGGGGGGCGCCCTTGCGGCGAGCAGGGCGTGGCAAATCTCTGGTTTTGTGGCTAGAATTGTCGAAAGGAGAGGCCATGCCCGCCGACGACCATGACGAGCCCGAAACAACACGCCGCCGTTTCAGCGTTGACGACGCGCGGGCGCGTGCGCGTGAGGCGATAGCAAAATCCGAACATATCCTTTCGCGAGCCTATGGCTTGTTCTCCAATCCGAAAGCCGAATGGGAGCAGATCCGCGCTGAAGAGACGACCACGCCGAACATCTTGATCGGCTATGTGGCGCCGCTGGCCGCAATCCCGCCTGTCTGCGATCTCATTGGTTCAGCCTTGTTCGGCCGGCTCTTGCAGGCGCAGCCGGGCGACGCGATCGTGCGGGCGTTTGTCTACTGGGTGGTCAGCGTCGCGCTAGTGTTCTTGCTCGGACTTCTAATCAACGCATTAGCTGACAATTTCGACGGTGATCGTGACGATCTCTCCGCCCACAAGATCGCCGCTTACTCTCTGACGCCTGCGTTTCTCTCGGGCGTGTTCTCGCTATGGCCGCCGTTGTGGTGGCTGTCCCTCTTCGCCCTCGGCGCAATGGTGTTCTTGATGTACCGTGGCTTGCCGATCCTGATGAAGGCGCCGGAGGATCGTGCGCTCAGTTACGCTGCGACAGTGACCGTCGCCGCGATGCTTGGTTTTATCCTGCTCTTTTCTTTGGCGAGCTGCGTGACCTGATAGCGCAATTGGTCTTGCCATCACGGGCTGCGTTCCTAGCATGGCCGCGGGAGGCGAGATGAGTACTGAAGCAATCAGTGAGGGCGGCTGGCCTCTGTTTGCGCGCACACGCGACTTTCTGATCAGACCAGGCGCGGCGTGGGCGCGCGTAGCGTCGTCGCCGCCGGCCTCAGCGTTTGTGGGGCATGTCGCCCCGCTCGCCCTTGTCGGCGCGGGAGCAGGTCTGGCGGCGCATCTGGTCTATCGTGGGGCGGCGCTTGACGCCCGGCTGGCATGGGCGGCGATTTCCGCCGTTCTTTTCATCATCTTTGCGCTGGCTGGCGTGCGTATTGCTCAGGCGGTGATAGGGTTTTTGCTTCACCGCTACGGCGCTGAACCCGAACAGGGTCGCAGCGCGCAGCTCGCGGCTTACTCGGCCACGCCCGTGCTTGTCGCTTCCCTCGGCGCCGTGATTCCGCCGCTGGCGGCAAGCCTGTTGCTCATCGGGGCGATTTATTCCCTCGTGATTTTGGCGCAGGGCGTACGCACGCTCGCTGCGCCGCCTGATCCAGAGATGCGCATTCCGCGACTGACGCTTGCCTTCGCCGGGTTGTGGCTCGTCTTGACGGTGCTCTCTACGGTCGTCGCGACGCCTCTTCAGAACTCCGCGTTCGACGGCGTGCGCGGCATCATGGAAACCGGCGGCGCCGGGGATCCGGCGCAAGCCATCGCGGGCGCACGCCGCTCGGGCAGGGAAGTGGCGATCGAACGGCTCATGCGTGCTTCTGGCGCGCGCACCGTCGCTGACGCAGCGCAGATGGAGACGCAATTTCCAAGAACTCTGCCCGGAGGGTTTGAGTTGCAGTCTGCATCGCACGATGGAGGCGCAGGCTTTGCGCGGGCCTCGGGCGTCTACACCCAGGACTTGCGCGCCCTGACGGTGACCATCGTGCAAATGACAGCGGACATCGACGCCGCGGCCGCCGCTGCGATGCTTGGGTCCGATGATGCGGTCGATGGGGGCTATGCGCGCGAACAATCAATTGACGGCCGCTACTATGCGGAGCGCGTAGGCGAGGGCGCCGCCCGCTACGTCGTGATTGGACGCGGCGTCGCCATGATCGCTGAGGGAGCTGTCACGATCGATGATGCACGCGCGGCGGTGCAAACGATCGGGTTGCAGCGGCTGGAGGCCGTTTTGGGGCGTTGATTCTAGGATATTCGGAGGTCGGGGCCGGGAAAATGTATTGCCCGGACAGCTCATCCGCATACCATCGCGCGCACAAATCAGGGAGGGCCAAGATGACCATAGAACCGGGCGCAGCTGCCGCCGGCCTCGTCGATCGCGCCAAGAACATCCTGCTGACGCCTCAGGCCGAATGGGATCGCATTGCCGGCGAGCCCGCCGATACGAACAAACTGTACACGGGCTACGTGTTGCCCTTGGTCGCGCTTGCTGCGATCTGCGGGTTCATCGGCATGACGTTCATTGGGGCGTCGGCGTTTGGCGTTTCGGTTCGCATACCGATGATGGCGGGCCTCGTCAGCGCAATCATGCAAGTGGTCATGGGCGTCGTCGGCATCTATGTGATGGCGCTCATCATCAATGCCCTCGCGCCGAATTTTGGGTCGCAGCAGGATGTCGGCCAGGCGCACAAGCTGTCGGCCTACAGTGCGACGGCGGGTTTGCTTGCGGGAGTTTTGGCCTTGCTGCCCCCCTTGAGCATGCTGAGCATCCTCGGGGGCATCTACTCACTGGTGTTGCTCTACATCGGCATGCCGCGCCTGATGAAGACGCCGGAAGACAAACGCATCGGCTACCTTATCACCGTGATCGTCGTATCGATCGTGCTCTGGTTCGCACTTGCTTTCGTGCTCGGCTCCGTGACCCGCTTTGTGCCGGGCGCCGCGATGGGCGGCGCCGGCGGCTTCACGATCGGCCAATCGCAACGCACGCAGCCGGAAGTCTCCGGGCAGGTGACATTGCCGGGCGGCGGCAGCGTCGATCTTGACGCCATGCGCAGGCAGGCTGAAGCGATGCAAAATGGCGCCGCCATGGCGAGCGCCGATCCCGGCGCGCTGCAGCAGCGTTTGCCGCAGGCGTTGCCCGGCGGTTTCACGCTGACATCGACATCGAGCGGTTCGGCCATGGGCACGGCTCAAGCGACAGCCGAATACAATAGCGGCGGCGCACGAATTGAGCTGACCATCGTTCACATGGGAGCGATGGGGGCCATGGCGGGTATGGCCGCGGGCATGAATGTCCAGCAGAACCGCCAGGACGCGAACGGCTATGAGCGCACCCAAACTGTGAACGGGCGTGTCGTCACCGAGTCAGTCGATAACGCCAGCCGCACTGCCCATTACGGCATTGTCGGGCGCGGCGTTGCTGTGAACGCTGACGGCTCCGGCGGCGCAACCATCGAGCAGGTCCGGGCAGCCGTCGAAGCTGCCGGCTTGGAGCGGCTGGAGCGCGAGTTCGGAGGTTAGGCTTCAGCTTCGGCAAGCAGGCCGCGCGCAGCGGCCTGCTTTTTCATAGCCTTCTGCAGCTTCTCAAAAGCGCGAACTTCAATCTGGCGAACGCGCTCGCGGCTGACGCCATATTCCTTGGAAAGATCCTCCAGGGTTGCCGGCTCATCCTTAAGGCGCCGCTCTTCGATGATGTGGCGCTCGCGTTCGTTCAGTTCGCCCATTGCTTCCTGAAGCAATGTCATGCGGGCGCCAAATTCCTCGCTGTCGGCGAGGCGTGTCTCCTGGGTGCCTTCGGCTTGATCGTCGGCCAGCCAGTCCATCCACTCACTGTCGCCTTCGCCGCCCGCGCCGCCGATGGGCGCATTCAAGCTCGCATCGCCGCCGCCCGAAAGGCGCCGGTTCATTGAGATCACTTCGTCTTCCGTGACCGCAAGTTTGTGAGCGATGGTTTTGACGTGCTCGGGGCGGAGGTCGCCCTCTTCGAGCGCCGCCATCTCTCCCTTCAGCCGGCGCAGGTTGAAGAAGAGCTTCTTCTGCGCCGCCGTGGTGCCCATCTTCACCAGGCTCCACGAGCGCAGGATATATTCCTGGATCGAGGCGCGGATCCACCACATGGCGTAAGTGGCCAATCGGAAGCCCTTGTCAGGATCGAACTTCTTCACGGCCTGCATGAGGCCGACATTGCCTTCCGAGATCACCTCGCCGATCGGCAGGCCATAGCCGCGATAGCCCATGGCGATCTTGGCCACGAGCCGCAGATGGCTCGTAACAAGCTTATGCGCGGCCTGCGTGTCGCCGTGCTCCTGCCAGCGCTTGGCCAGCATGAATTCGTCTTCCTTGGTGAGCATGGGAAACTTGCGAATCTCGGAGAGATAACGCTGCAGTCCCTGCTCAGGTGACAGCGCGAGCGTGAGCGCCGTTGAAGCCATTTCATTCCCCTCTCTCGGCCGCTCCCGGGCGACGGGGCCATTCTCACTACGGACGAACAGCCGCGCCGGTTTCCTGAGCGCCACGCTGCAATATAGGGATCGTGTCAAGCCTTTGCCGTGGCGGGCCCAAGGCTAAATCGTGGAATGGAACATATCAAGAACTAAGTGATTCGGCACATGAAATGAAATCAAAATATGGAATCGGGAAGCGGAACGTTTTGAGATGCCCCCTAGGTCTTGGGCCTCAAAGCCGGCGGAGGATGGCGAGAAGGTCAGCGATATCCACAGGCGCCGGGCTCTCGAAGCGTAGCTCCTGGCCGGTTACCGGGTGCCTGAACCCAAGCACGGCGGCGTGCAACGCCTGCCTCGGAAAGGCGGAGACCGCAGCGGCCGCTTCTTCGGCGTGCGGGCCTTCGGCCTTGAACGCGCGTTGCTTGCCGTAAAGCGGGTCTCCGACGAGAGGGCGCCCCAAGTGGGTGAGGTGGGCGCGAATCTGATGGGTGCGGCCGGTGTGCAGGCGGCACTCCAGCAGGGCGGCGGCGGCACGGCCCGCTGCGGCGCCGGCGCGCTGGCCATAACTTTCGACGGTCCAATAGTCCGTGATCGCGAGCTTGCCTGCCGCGCTGTCCGCGTTGCGGGCGACCACGTATTTTCGCCGATCCTCGTTTGAGCGAACCAGGCGATTTTCGATGCGCCCGCTGCGCTCAGCGGGAGCCCCGCGCGTGACCGCGTAATAGACCCGCTCAAGGTCACGCTTGGCAAACAACGCTGCGAGGCCTTGGTGGGCGGCGTCATGCTTGGCCACGACCACGAGGCCTGTCGTGTCCTTGTCGATGCGGTGCACAATCCCAGGCCGCGCTACCCCGCCAATGCCGGAAAGGCTGTCGCCGCAATGCGCCAGGAGCGCGTTCACCAGCGTCCCGCGCATCGATCCAGGGGCCGGATGCATTGCCATGCCCGCGGCTTTGTCGATGACGATCAGGTGCTCATCTTCGTAAGCGATGTTGAGCGCCAGATGCTCGGGCTGAGGTGCGGCGGGCGCTGGCGGAGGCAGGATCAGTGTGTAGCGCGCGCCTGGGCGTGGCTTGTCTTTCGCGTGGGTGACGGCGGCGCCATCGACAGTCAAACGCCCCGCGCCGATCAGACTCTGCAGGCGCGAGCGTGATAGATCGGGCCAGAGTTTGGCCAGCCAGGCGTCGACCCGGTCGCCGGCGTCTTCTGGCGCGGTTGCGTAGCGAGCTTCTCCCGCTTCGCTGTTATCCTCATCATCCATCGACATTGCTGCTTCCTTAGCCGCTTGCGCCGCCAAGGCCAGCCGCCATAGTGCGCCGGGGAGAGCCTAGCGATGAAGAGCACGGACCTGACGCGCCGCGGCGCGCTTGCGGCGGTGACCGGCGCTGCCGCCGCCTGCGGCGTGCAAAACGTGGAAACGCCCCCTTATGACGGCGTGGTGGCCTTCAATCATGGGGTTGCGTCCGGCGATCCCCAGGCTGACCGCGTCATCATCTGGACGCGTGTGTCTCCCGAGCAGCCCGGCCCTGTGCCCGTGCGGTGGATTCTTGCGCGCAACCGCGACCTCACCGATGTGGTGAAAACCGGGGTGATCGAGACCAGCGAAGCGCGGGACTACACCGTAAAGGCTGACGTTACCGGCCTGCGCGCGGGCGCGCCGTATTTTTACGGCTTCCGGGCGGGCGCCGCCGAAAGCGGGGTCGGCAAAACAAGCACGCTGCCGCGTGGACGCCTGGAGCAGCTCAAGCTCGGTGTCGTGTCTTGCGCATCATTTCCCCACGGGTTCTTCAACGCTTACGAAGCCCTGGCTGCGCGCGGCGATCTCGACGCGATCGTGCATCTCGGCGACTACATCTACGAGTATGGCCTGTCAGGCTATGGCGGTGATGTTGCGACGCAGCTTGGCCGCATCCCATCGCCTGAGGTGGAGTGTATTCGCCTCGCGGATTATCGCGCCAGGCATGCCCAGTACAAAACCGAAGCCGAGCTTCAAGCCGCCCACGCGGCCGCGCCCTGGATTGTCGTCTGGGACGATCACGAGACTGCCAACGACAGCTGGAGCACCGGTGCTGAGAACCATCAAGCGGACGAAGGCGAATGGTCCAGCCGCAAGCAGGCGGCGCTGCAAGCCTATTACGAATGGATGCCCATTCGCGATCCGGAGCCGGGACGCGCGTTTGAAGCAATTAACCGCTCGTTCCAGTTTGGTGATCTTGCCAGCTTGATCATGGTGGAAACGCGGCTGCTCGCGCGCAGCCGCCAGCTCGATTACGCCACTCAGCTGCCCATTGAGATGCAGCGTTGGAACGTTTCCAACCCCAATGCGCCAGTTGCGCTGCGCGACCATGAGCCTGACGTCGCCGCGATGCGGCTGTTGCCGCGCGTCTACGAGGCCGTGGGGGATGAAATGCGCCCCGTGCTCGATTGGCGCCGGGCGCAAGGCTTGGCGGCGCATGCGCGCGATTTGCCGGCCGGGTTTTTCCTGGCGCCGGACGTAGCGGCCATTGACGCGCTGTTGCGCGACCCCGATCGCCAGATGATGGGCGCTGCTCAGGAAGAGTGGCTTGCGGGAGAATTGTCCGGCTCGGTCGCTGCGGGCAGGAGATGGCAGGTGCTTGGCAACCAGGTGCTGGTGGCGCCGGTCAATGCGCCAGATCTGTCCGCGACGCCGCCCGCATTGGCGGCGGCGCTTGAGCGGCTGAGCCCGGGCGTCACCCAGTTGCTGAAGCTGACGCGCTTTGCGTTTCCGGCCAGCACCGACACGTGGGACGGTTATCCCGCCGCGCGGGATCGCTTGCTCGCCGCCATTCGGCAGGCGCAGGCCAATGTCGTGGTCATCACCGGCGACAGCCACACCGCCTGGGCCAACGAACTCAACGACGCCGAAGGGCGCGTCGCAACAGAGTTTGGCGCAACATCGATCACCTCTCCGAGCGACGCCGATTATTTTGTCTCCGCCGGCGTGGATTTCGCGGGCGGCGTTCAAGCGCGTAATCCACACGTGAAGTATGTCGATCCCATACATCGCGGTTTCTTGGTGCTGACGCTGACGCAGGAGGCGGCGCAAGCCGACTTCTTTTCCGTCTCAACGATTACGTCGAAGCAATACGAAACGGCGCGCACGGCCGCGTTCCGCGTCACATCCGGTTCGGGCGTCATCGCCGCGGAATAAGTCAGGCAGCCCGATCTTCTCGGCTGGCCCGCTCGCAGGTTTCGAGATCGAAAGTTTCGCCGCGAATGGCGCGCATCAGCATTGTGTGCACAAACAGGTTTGACGCGTTGAGATCGCGTCCCGAGTGCTGCGCGTAGCTGCGCAGCGTTTCCGCCAGGGAGAGGAATTGTTCTGCGGTCATGCGCTCTTCTGAACCCGAGTCGGCGACGCCTTCATGACCCGTGAGTGACACAAATATGGCCCTCAGGCCTTATGTCCGCCCAGGCGGTTCACGCCGGCGCCTCTTCGTATCAACGTTTCCAATTCCGGCGAAGGCGCCTCGTTGAGCCATTCTTCCGCCAATTCCCCGAAAACGGGCGCGTATTTGAAGCCGTGTCCCGAGCAGGCCGAGAACAACAAGATGCGTTCGTGCGCTGAACTGGGCGCGAACATGAAATTTTCGTCGGGTGTGACGGTGTAGAGGCAGCGCGCCATGCGCACCGGACGCGGCCGATGCTGGGGAAGGAGCAGCGCGACTTGCTCGCTCAGAAGATCGGCGTCCATGTCGTCGGGTGGGCGAACCTCGTCTGGCGACGTTGCACCGCCGACGGCGTGCAGCCCGAGCTTATACAGGCCGCGCGGCGCCGGCATGCCATAAGTCCCCAGTTCATTGTCCGTGCAGATCACTGGCAACAGCCGCGGCGTTGCAGTTTCAAACCAACCGACGACGCGCCGTTTCACCGCGAGCCGCCCCGCATATTCCGGCAGGAGCGCGCCCGCCCAACTGCCGGCCGTTACAATGATCGCATCGAAGGCGTGAACATCGCCGCCGAGATTGAGAGAGAGGCCCTCAAGCGGCGCTGTGATGCGCACGTTGTGCAACAGCTTGGCGCCCCAGCGCGGGGCTTGGCGTAACAAGAATGCACGCACCGCGTCGGCGGCGATGACGCCCACATCCTCCTGCCTGAAGACGTCCCATTCATAGGGCATCGCGATCATGCCGCGCGTGAGCGCATGGATCGCGTCGCCCCGCAGGAGCGCCGCCGGCGCGCGGCTCAATCTCTGGCAGGCCGCGACGAAAGGCGAACCGCGCGGCCCCGCCATCAGGCCGCCGGTCCATTCGATGAACGGACGCCCGGCAAGGCCTTCCCATGTGCGCCATGTGGCGCCGGCGCGCCTGGCCAGCGCAACATAGGTTTCGCCTTCCCCCGGCGTCAGCCGCATGATGCGCGTGTCGCCGTGCGACGAGCCCTTGTCATGCATGGGCTCAAACTGCTCAAAGCCCGCGACGTCATGGCCGGCCAGCGCAAGGCGCGCGCAGACGCTCAAGCCAGCAATGCCGAGACCGACGACGGCGACCTTCATTCCGCCCCCTATGCGCGGGATTACGGCGACACGGTAAGCAGCTAACGTGAGGGGCAATGAGTCTCAAGGACAAGATCAAAGCCCAGGTCGCAGCATTTGACGCCTGGGCGCGGCCCTGGGCGGAACGTTCACAATGGCGCGGCTGGGCCTATGAGTTCTTGCTGTTCGGGCTAAAGCAGGCGTGGGCCTGCCTTTTTGGCGGCGCCATGATCGCCCTGCTGCTGGGCACGCATCTGTTCTGGCCGGCTGACGCGCCGCTTGCGCGCTACGACTTTCTTGTGCTGGCTTCGGTGGCGATCCAGGGGTTGCTGCTCGCAACCAAGCTGGAACGCTGGGACGAGGCGCTGGTCATTCTCATTTTCCACGTCGTCGGCACGATCATGGAGATTTTCAAAACTGCGCACGGCTCCTGGATTTATCCGGAGGAAAATGTGCTGCGCATCGGCGGCGTGCCGCTCTTTTCTGGCTTCATGTACGCGTGCATCGGCTCCTATATCGCGCGGGCCACGCGCCTGTTTGAGCTGAAATACGTCAACTATCCGCCGCTCTGGACCACATGGGCCCTGGCAATCGGCGCCTACGTCAACTTCTTCACGCATCACTACACGATCGACATTCGGCTCGGACTCTTTGCATTCTCTGCTTTGATTTTTGGGCGCGCCTGGTTCGTGTTCACGCCTGACAAAACCCCACGCCGCATGCCGATGCTAGCGGGACTGTTGCTGGTGGCGCTGTTCATATGGTTTGCAGAGAATGCGGGCACCTTCGCCGCGGCATGGGTGTATCCAAGCCAGCGAGACGGCTGGCATCTCGTGCCCATCGAAAAGATGGGCGCGTGGTACTTGCTCATGCTGCTGAGCTTCGTGCTGGTCAGCCTGGTGCACAAGCCTGAGGCGGTCGACGACGCGGCGCGCGCACCCGTGCGTGGGCCCGAAGCCGCGGCCGCGATCCAGCTAGATCAATAGCCCGCCAGCTTCAGGAAGCGGTTGCGGAGTTCTGGATCATCCTTGAATGCGCCGGTGAACTGCGTCGTCACGGTGGTCACGTCCTTGTGGTGGACGCCGCGCGTGGACATGCATTGGTGTTCCGCGTCAATCAAAACAGCCACGCCGCGCGGTTTCAGTGCGGAGCTGATGGCCTCGGCGATCTGTGCGGTCATTGTTTCCTGAGTCTGCAGGCGTTTGGCGAAAATTTCGACCACGCGCGCAATCTTGGAAATCCCAACCACTGCATCCGTTGGCAGGTAGGCGACAAACGCTTTGCCCAGGAACGGCGCCATATGGTGTTCGCAATGGCTTTCGACGTCGATGTTCTTGAGCATGACGATGTCGTCGTAGCCCTGCACATCCTCGAACACCCGTTCGAGTTCCTTGTATGGGCATTCGTCGTAGCCGCGGAACCATTCCCGGAAAGCGTCGACAACCCGCTGCGGGGTGTCCTTGACGCCCTCGCGGTCCGGGTCATCGCCCGCCCAGGCGATCAGCGTCTTCACCGCCTCCATCGCAGCCTCGCGGGAAGGGCGCTTCTGCGCGGCCTCTTGGGGCGAGCGCCATTTCAGGATTTCACTCATTTCGGGGAGGTCCTTCAGTCTGAGGGGCGGAGGTCGAGCCGGGAGGGTTCCAAGGTTCTACGAACGACAAGGACACCCGGACTTAACGCCCGCCCGCGGATTTACCCTCAGGCAGCTGGGGCTTCTCATGCCCCGGTTGGATATGGAGTGTATCATAGTGTCCCGCTAGAACCCACCCCGCATGGAAATCGCTCTCACCAACACCTTGACGCGGCGAAAAGAGCCTTTCGTCCCCGCCGATCCCAAGCGGGTGACGATGTATGTCTGCGGCTCCACCGTCTACAATCACCCCCACATCGGCAACGCCCGGCCCGCGGTGGTGTTCGATTTGCTCTTCCGCTTGTTGCGGCGCGGTTATGGCGAAGGCTCTGTCCTCTACGCTTCGAACTACACCGACATCGACGACAAGATCATCAAGGCCGCCGCCGCCGAAGGCGTTGCGATTGATGTGATCACCAACAAGTTTGCGCGCATCTATCGCGAGGATATGAGCGCGCTTGGCGTTCTCACGCCCACGTCCGAGCCGCGTGCTACCCAGCACGTGGGCGACATGATCGCTTTGATCTCTAAGCTCATCGACGAGAATGTGGCCTACGTTGTGCCGAGCGGGGTGTATTTTTCGGTGGCCGCCGATGCGGACTACGGCAAGCTCTCTCGCCGGGCGCAGGAGGACATGCAAGCTGGCGCGCGCGTTGAAGGCGAAGACGACAAGCGTCATCCGTCCGATTTCGCGCTTTGGAAGGCGTCGCGCCCAGGCGAGCCGAGCTGGGAGGCGCCCTTTGGTGCGGGACGTCCGGGCTGGCACATTGAGTGCTCAGCCATGATCGCCGCGCAACTGGGCGACACCATCGACATTCATGGCGGCGGCCTCGACCTCATTTTCCCTCACCATGAAAACGAGATTGCGCAGTCGGAGTGCGCCAACCACGCCCCGCTTGCGAGGTTCTGGCTGCACAACGGCATGCTCACGATGGATCGTGAGAAGATGTCCAAGTCGATTGGCAATATCGTCACTGTTCGCGAACTGCTCGACGCCGGCTGGCAGGGCGAAGCGATCCGCTGGGCCTTGCTTTCGGGCCATTATCGCGCCCCGCTGGACTGGAGCGATGACCTCCTGCGGCAGGCGCAAGCCAGTTTGGACCGCCTCTACGGCGCTCTGCTGAGGGTAAAGGATGCTCCGGCGGCGGAAGCGGCGGCGCCTGCCGCCTTCGTTGAAGCGCTTGCGGACGATCTCAACACGCCCGCGGCCATTGCGGAACTGTCCGCACTGGCGACCGCGGCGAACGTGGCCAAGAAGCCCGCTGAGCAAGCCAAGGCCAAAGCCGAGTTGCTCGCGGCGGGCGCACTGTTTGGTGTGCTGCAGGACGATCCGGAACACTGGTTCCGCGCTTCATTCGGCGCCGAGGCTGCCGCTGAGGTCGATGCGTTGGTCGCCGAGCGCGTCGCGGCGCGCGTGGCGAAGGACTGGGTTGAAGCTGATCGGCTGCGCGACGTGCTCGCCGGCAAGGGCGTGGAAGTCATGGATGGCCCAAGCGGCAGCACATGGCGGCGGCGGGGCTAGCGTTTGCGCCTTCGGCCTCCATCCCACACCACGCCGGGAAAGCCCTTGAGCGGCTTGAGCGGCTCCCCGAGATAGGCCCAATCGCGCAGCTCCTCGACGGCGATGTGGTAGCGTGGCTCGCGTCCGACACCCGAGTTGAACAGCGCGCGAGGGATGTTGATGTTCTTGGGCGCCCGCTTGCGTTCATAGAGCACAGGCGTGCCGCAGCGCGAGCAGAAGCTGCGCACGGCCCCGGTCTCCGGCTCTTGGTAGCGCGTGAGACGGTCCTCGCCGCGGACGAAGCTTAGACGGCTCTTCCAGGTTCCGACATAGGTGGCGTAGGCCGCGCCATGAGCCCGTCTGGTCGCCGGCGAATGGTCATGCCATGCCCACTGCGCAGGGGTGACGATCTCGATCGCAACCTCGCCGCACGCACATTCAGCTTCGGCGCGCCCTTGGCTTGCTCGCCGGCTTTGTTTTGTGGAGCTCAATAGCGTCGCCTCCTCGCGCTAATCATCAACCCGTGTAGCAGAGGGCCGCGTGGCTTGCCGCTGCTGCTTGAACTGCCCTGGTCGGGCGTCTAAGGCACCGGCGGGGGACGAAGGGACACTCATGCGGATTTTGATCCTTGCTGCGATGATGGCGCTGTCTGGATGCGCGGCCGGCGCTGGCGCGCCGGGCGCCGCCGCCGAACGCTCGCCATTTCCGGTGCATCGCGGTGACGCCATGGCGCCGCCGTCAGCATCCGCTCACGCAACGCCGCCCGAAGGCGTAGCGGCCGGAGGGCTCGATTTCGGCGCCTGGCGGCAGGCCGATCCAGTTCAGTACGCGCCCCAATTCGAGAGTCAGGTGCGCGCCCGGTTCGCTGGGCGGACAGCCAGCGAACTCCGCGCGGGCCTTGAGGCGAACGGGTTCCTCTGCGAGGACGAGCGCCGCCTCGATTGCCGCATTGAGATCATGGAGAGCGGGTGTGCGTACGATTGGTACGTCGTGCTGGAGCGCGGCGCGCGCGAGCCAGTCGCGGGTTTCGAACATTTGTGCTTAGGTGCGCGTTGAGGAACTGACATGAAGAAACCAGCTCAACTCGCCATCGCCCTGGCTTTCGCGGTTTCCGCCTGTGCGACGCTTCCGGTCGGGGGCACATCGACTCCAAGCGGCCCGGCTACGATCCCGTCGTCTCCGATCAATCTGGGCGATTGGCGTAACGCCTCGGAGTCGGCGACGCTGTCGGCCTTTCAGCAGACGGTGGCCAGCCGTTACGGCGCTGGGCTGCAGCTTTCGGCGGTGTCAGCTGATTTGCGCCGCAACGAATTCAACTGTGGAGCAGCCCCCGCGCGCGAGCAGGGCCGGGGCGACCCGCCAGCTCAGGTGTGCCGGCGCACCGTCAGCGCCAGCGGCTGTACGCACACATGGCAGGTGCATTTGTTTGACGCCTCAGGCGATGGAAGGCTGGCGCGCACGCGCGGCCTGTACGATCGCCGTTGCGGCGGCGACGGCTTACTGGGTGGGCCCGGCTGAGGATTCACCGGGCGTCGCCAGATATAGGGCGACATCTTCGGGTTCGAGCGTGAGCATCGGGACGAGGCCCGGATTGATGACGACATTGCTTTCCCGCAGCCGCTCCAGCGCGGCGCGCCCGCTAATGACGATGCGCGGCGTGCCTGCCCCCATCACTTCGTCGATCCGCGCGGTGCTGGTGAATATGGCGGCGGCCTGGAAGCCGGGCCGGATTTCGAACATGCGGACGCGCGAATTCTGGTCGGCGGAAGCGAGCGCCAGCGCGACATGGGTCTCCATCAGATAGCGCCTGAAGATGGGGCGCATGCGCTCGTCGGTCAGCGCGGAGAGAAACGCGTACTCAAGCGCATTTTGAGGCTGGATTGGCCGGGATTCGCTTTGCTGGGGGTCAGCGGCGCCAGTTGCGGGTCCTGTCTGCGCGGCCGCGGGCGACGCCGCTGCGCACACGGCCGCCGCCAGGAGATTGCGTCTCAGCATTTGTCGAATCTCCAACCTTGGTATTCCGGTTGCTTGCCCCCGAAGGAAGGCCACATAAGGGCAAATGGACGACCTCTATCATCCCCGCATCATGGAGCTGGCCGCCGATATTCCCCACGCGGGGCGCCTCGAACACCCCGATGGCGCCGCCACCAAGGTCAGCCGCATTTGCGGCTCGGTTGTGACCGTCGAGTTGAAGCTCAAGGACGGGATGGTGAGCGAAATTGCAGTTCACCCCAAGGCCTGCGCGCTGGGCCAAGCCGCGACCGGGGTGTTGGCCACATACGCGATCGGCGCGACTCCGGCTGAGATCCGGAGCGCGCGCGAAGCATTGCGCGCCATGCTGAAGGAGGGCGCGGGCCCGCCAGCGGGCCGTTTCTGGGAGCTCCGCCACCTTGAGGGCGTGCGCGACTACCCCGCGCGCCACGCGAGCACGATGCTTGCGTTCGACGCGGCGGTGGAGGCTCTGGAACAGGCGGGGGCGTAAGGCGTGAGCTTCTATTCCCGTCACATTTTGCCGCTGTGCATCAATTGCGCCTGCGGGACCAAACCCATCCGCCGCCAGCGGGGCAAGGTCGTGCCGCAAGCCGAAGGCGTCGTGCTGGAGCTTGGGTTCGGGTCCGGGCTCAACCTTCCTTTCTATGACGCCGCCAAGGTGAGCCGGATTTACGCGCTCGAGCCCGAGGAGGGCATGCTGGTTCGCGCGCGCCGAACCGCCGCCAAAGCGCAGATCAAAGTAGATGTACTGGCCGAGCGCGCCGAAGATCTCTCGCTCGCGTCCGGAAGCGTTGACACCGTGCTTGTTACATATGCGCTCTGCACCATTCCGGATCCTGTTTCGGCGCTTGAAGGCGCGCGCCGTGTGCTCAAGCCCGGCGGCGCGCTGCTTTTCTGCGAGCATGGCCTCGCACCGGACGAGAAGGTGCGCCGGCGCCAAACCGGCATTGAGCCGCTCTGGAAGCGCATCGCTGGCGGGTGCCATCTGAGCCGCGACATTCCCGGTCTGGTGCGCGCTGGCGGCTTTGAGATCACCCGCCTTGACGAGATGTACCTGCCATCGACGCCGCGCTTCGCCGGGTACAATTATTGGGGCGCGGCGCGCCCGCGCCATTAGGGGTGGAGACAATCGCCCCTGTGCGCTAAGAGACTGCCCAAGCATGAAGGGGACGCCATGTTGAGGATCATTTTGCTGTTGCTCGTCGTTGCGGGCATTGCCGGCTATTTCACTAAGCCGGAGGAACCCGCCATGCGCGCAGCGGCGGACGCGGTGCTGCAGGATCCGCAAACGATCTCAGAGGGATTTGAGAGCCTGGGCGCGTCGCTGGCCGGCAACCGCACCTATGACAATTACTTCGTCGCGTCGCGCTACACCATTTCCCTTGACGGGCAGCCCGTGGTCAATTGTTGGGGCGCGTTCACGCAGACGCAGTGCTCGCGGGCGCCAGATACGCGCACTGGCGGCTAGTTTTTGCGCCTCCTCTTCCTCTTGATCATCGCGGGCGCGGGCGCTTACTTCACAGTGCCCCCGCGCGCCGCTCACGAGGCCGCTGCGCGCGCGTTTCTTGAAGCTCGCGTCCAGGAGGGAAGCACTGAGGCTCTAGCGCCGGGAATTTCGCTCGACAGCTTGATCAATTTCGTCACCGGTATGGCCGCCGGCCAGGGCCGCTACGAGAACTACTACCTGATGTCGCGCTATGTCGTGGACATGCCGGGCGCGGACTATCTGGAATGCTACGGCGCTTATACGCTTGTGCGCTGTTCTGTCCCCACGCGCGAAAGCAGGGGGTGATTTCTCCTGCGGACTCTGCTAAGCAAGCTTCCATGTTCGCCGCTTTGACCACGACGACTACCTGCTAACGCCGGCGGCGCGAGATCGGGCGCGCCGCAGCGGCAGCGTCGTGTCCCGGTCGGATCACATTACAATCGCATAAGTCAGATGTCGCCGAGCCTTCCTGCGCGGGGCCTGCTAGGCCTCATCCAGCTTTATAAGTGGACGCTCTCGCCCTTGGTCGGGCGTGGGTGCCGGTATGCGCCCACATGTTCGTCCTATGCGGCCGATGCAATTCGCACGCATGGCGCCTGGGCTGGAAGCTGGATGGCTGCGGCGCGGCTTTGCCGGTGCGCGCCTTGGGGCGGGCACGGCTGGGATCCCGCGCCGCGTGAACTGCGCAAGAATTCATGGTGGCGGCCCTGGGCGTATGGCGATTGGAAGGGCGGCTACCGGCCGCCGCCTGACGACAATCAAGCATGAGCAAGACATGAGCATCTCTCTTTCATTCCCTGATGGCGCGGTTCGTTCTTACGATGACGGCGTCACGCCGCTCGCCGTAGCGGAAGGCATTTCCAAGTCTCTGGCGAAAAAGGTCGTCGCAGCGAAAGTCGATGGCGCTTGGTGGGACTTGACGCGCCCGATCGAGAAGGACGGAAAATTCGAGCTTGTCACGCGCGACAGCCCTGACGGGCTGGAAGTGCTGCGCCATGATGCGGCGCACGTTCTCGCGCAAGCCGTGCAGGAGCTTTTTCCGGGCACGCAAGTGACGATCGGCCCAACGGTCGAGGATGGCTTCTATTACGACTTCGCGCGCGAAGAGCATTTCTCGACGGACGATTTCGAGAAGATCGAACGGCGCATGAAGGAAATCGTTGATGCCGATCTGCCGATCCAGCGTGAGGTGTGGAACCGCGAGGAGGCAATTCAGCATTTCAATGGCATCGGAGAGACGTTCAAGGCGCAGATCATCGATGACATCATCCCCCCTGGCGAGGCCATCACGGTCTATCGGCAAGGCAAGGACTGGAAGGATCTTTGTCGCGGGCCCCATCTCCCTTCGACGGGGCGTCTCGGCAAGGCCTTCAAGCTGATGAAGCTTGCCGGCGCCTATTGGCGCGGTGATCAGAACAATCAACAGCTGCAGCGCATTTATGGAACGGCATGGGCCGATGAGAAGCAGCTTGAGGATTATCTGAAGCGCTTGGAGGAAGCCGAGAAGCGCGACCACCGCAAGCTCGGGCGCCAAATGGATCTCTTCCACATGCAGGAAGAGGGGCGCGGAATGACGTTCTGGCACGAAAAGGGCCTGACGCTCTGGCGCACGGTGGAAGCCTATTTGCGCCGCCGGCTCGATGGAGCGGGCTATGTTGAAGTGCGCACACCGCAAGTGCTTGACCGCGTGTTCTGGGAAAAATCAGGACACTGGGAAAACTACCGCCCGAACATGTTCGTCTGCGAGACGGTCGAAGGCGAGGAATTGGCGCTGAAGCCAATGAATTGCCCCGGCCACATCCAGATTTTCCGGTTCGGGCAGAAGTCCTATCGCGATCTGCCGTTGCGTATGGCGGAGATGGGAGCGTGTCACCGCTACGAGCCCTCGGGCTCGTTGCACGGGCTGATGCGGGTGCGCGCATTCACACAGGACGACGCGCACATTTTCTGCCGCGAAGATCAGATCGTCGAAGAGGTGGCGGATTTCATCAAGCTTGCGTCATCGATCCATGAGGACTTTGACCTAACGCGCGATCACATCACGCTGGGCACGCGCCCTGAAAAGCGCGCGGGTTCGGACGCGTTCTGGGACAAGACGGAGGCGCAATTGCTGGACGCCGCGCGCAAGGCGGGCGTTGAGCCGGTGATCGCCGAGGGCGACGGCGCTTTCTATGCGCCGAAGCTCGACTTCCAGATTAAGGACGCGATCGGCCGGATGTGGACGTGCGGCACGATCCAGAACGATTACGTGCTGCCCGAACGCCTCGGCGCTGAGTATGTTGCTGAAGACGGCTCCAAGCAGAAGCCAGTGATGCTTCATCGTGCGATCTTCGGATCTTTTGAGCGCTTCCTTGGCATCGTCATCGAGAACTATGCCGGGGCATTTCCGCTCTGGCTCTCGCCGGTGCAAGTTGTCGTCGCGACCATCACGCAAGACGCCGACGCCTATGCCCGGGAGGCTGCCGCCTCGATGCGCAAGGCTGGCTTGCGCGTTGAACTTGATCTTCGCAACGAAAAGGTGGGCTACAAAATCCGCGAACACTCGCTGGCGAAGGTTCCCGTCATCGCTGTCTTGGGCAAGAAGGAAGCTGAAGCCAGGGGTGTTGCGCTGCGCCGTTTCGGCGGCGAGGCGCAGGATGTCATGAGCCTGGATGCTGCGATCGCCGCCTTAAGCGATGAGGGGACGCCGCCAGATATGAAGCGCGCCTAAGCTGCGCCGCGTTGTGCCGCGGGGCCGTATGCGGCCTCGCGCATGACGTCAGCCAGCAGCTGATAGGCGGCGACCCACGCCGCTCTCACCTCGGGCGTGAACTCCTCTCCCAGGCCTTTCTTCAGCGTTCGAAGCAGCGCGTTGCCGACGAGCGTGTAGTGACGAGCGGTGACGCCGTAGTTGACGTGTTTGACCGCCAAGTTCTGCGCCGCAGGCACGATTTGATCCGGCTTGTCGAGACCTCGAACGACAAAGGCGAGCGTCGTCAGCAGCTTGCGCCCCTGAGCTTTCATGTCGCCCTTGAACATCGGCTGCAGCGAAGGGTCGATGGCGAACAGCTCGGCGTAAAAGATTTCAGCCACTGCCTCACCGAGTCCCGCAGCCTTTTCGAAGCTTTGCTGCACGAGCGAAATCTGCTGAGCGTCCATGAGCGGGCCTCCTCAAATGAGTGGAAACCATTCGCCTGAAGGCGGCGTTAATCGAGCCGAGGCGCTCCTTGATGTGGATTTGGCTCACCGGCCGCCACGTCATTCGCGGACGCGGAATCGGCGCCGTCGGGCCTAGACGCCGCCGATTTGCAGCGACAGGATATGGGCTTGGTAGGGCTCCCGGGGGGCGGAGACGCTGTGGATAAGTTTCCGTCACGCGCACGGTCGACGGCAGCGACGCTGGAGCCGCGCGTGTCTGCAATCGTTGTCGCGCGCAACATCAAATCCGGAGATTCCGGGCGGGCCCCGCTCGAATTGTGTTTGCGCAGCGCGCTGGCTGAGCCTTGGATCGATGAGCTCATCATCGTTGATCAAGGAAACTCGGATGCGATTTCCTCCAAGCTTCGAGGTTTCGAAGCGGATCGCCGCGACGTGAGCGTCGTCACGGTCGATGACAATGCGAATGCGCCAGCGGCCGCCAACGCTGGCGCGAAAGTCGCGCGCGGCCGCTGGTTGTTATTTCTAGACGCCGACGTCGTGATCCGGCGCGGCGCCGTTGCGCGCCTGGCCGCGGCCGGGGGCGGCGCCCAGGCGCCGTGGATCGTTGGCGGGCGCCTGCTTGATCTCAATGGGCGCGAGCGCAACGCAGTGCGCGCCGGTTCGCTCAGCGCGTTCTCGGCCCTCGCGGTCGCCATGGGCCTGCGCGCCCGTGCGCCTGCGAGGTTGCGTGTGCGCGTCGACGGCTCAGCTAAGCCGGTGGCGGCGGTTTCCGGCGCCTTGATGTTGATCCCGCGCGGTGACTTCCAGCGGCTGGATGGCTTCGACGAGGGCTTCGTTTCCGATTGCGCCGACCTCGACCTATGCCGCCGCGCTGTCGCCGCTGGCGGCAGCGTTCTGTTCGAGCCGGACGCTTCGGCAGTCCAGTTCGAGCGCGCGCGTTCGCGCACGCGCAAGCAGGCGCAAGGGCTCGCTCGGTTTGCCGAAAGGAGCGCCCAAACGCCGGCAGAACGCGCGTTCGCGAGGATCGCCCGGCCTGCGCTCGTGGTCGTGCTGACGCTCAGGGATTGGGTGGTTGGCCATCCGCCCCAGCGGCGCTAGCCGCCTGGCGCACGCGCCCTACGAACAACGCCATACGTTCTCCGCGTCCGATCGCCATGCCCCGCGCGGGCGCATCCATCGCCTCGAAGACCAGTCCATGTGCGATGAGGGCGGCGTTTGCTTCTTGTAGAACCCGGCCTTCAATCATCATCCCATCGCCGGGATGAGCGAGCGTCGCGGCCTCTTCGAGGCTGGCAAATCGGATCGACGTACGGGTGAGGAACACCAGGCTTGGCTGCGAATAACCGACTACCCAGAATGGTTCATCGGCGCGTGGGAACAATCGTGCGCGCGTGAGCGTGGCCACAGCTTCCTGGCTGACGAAAAGGCCCCGCGCTTCAGGGACAAGCCGTTCCCGCAGGCTGAACGAAAACACGAGCGCGCAGGCAATTAGGACGCCGGCGCGCGCGGCGGGCCGGCGCCACACGATCAACGCCGCGATCGCGCCCGCCAGCGCCACAGCGCCAATCAAGCCCGTCGCGATGGCCCTTCGCGCTCCTGCTTCCAGACTGCCAGGCATGAACGTCGCAACCGTCGCCATCAATGCGATGATCACAGCGCCAGCGACGCCGAACAGCACCAGTCCGGCCGGATGCGTCGTGCGCCAGCGCTTTTCCTCCGCGGCAAAAAGGCCCGCGCCGCACAAGAGCGCGATCGCAGGGTACGCCGGCAGTGTGTAGTGGATGAGCTTGGCCGGCAGGATTTCGAAGAATGCGATGGTCGGCAGCGCCCAAGCCAGCAGGAAGCGAAACGCGCACTGGGCCTCATCATTTCGCGGCGCGCGGATCGCGGTCCAGCCCAGCCGCGCCGCTGAGGGTAGGGCGTAGCTCGCGGGGAAGATCAGAAACGGCAGGAGCAGCAGATAGTATCCGGGAACTCCGCCGTGGGCGTGATCGGACCCGGCGATTTTTGGTCCGAGTTCGTTGGCGAGCAGGTCGGTGTAGAAGCGTCCATCGGTGACAACGCCGATCGCGATCAGCCAAGGGGCGACGATGGCGGCGGCCAGCAGCGGCCCCGGCCACCAGGCGAGCGGCCGCATCCATGCCGCCTTGTGCTCCCAAATCGCCAAGACAGCGAGCGTTAGCCCCGCGACCAGTGGCGTCACCGGCCCTTTGATGAGCGCTCCACACCCCACTGCGGCCCAGAAAACCAGCGCCAGCATGCGCGGGCGCCCCGGATCGGCGGCGCGCAGCTGCGCAAGCGCAGCCATCGCCAACGTCGTGAACCCAGTCATGATGGAGTCGGTCTTCGCCAGCATGCCTTCGATGCCGGCGAGCAATCCCACGGCGAAGAGAGCTGCGCTCACCAGCCCGACGCGGGCGTTGAACAGCGCCGTTCCCGCCCAAAGCACCGCTATGCTCGAGAGCATGAGCCCCAGAATTGAGGGCAGCCGGTAGCGCCAGATCTGGTTGAGCTGATGGGAGAACGGCTCCGTGAGGTAGATCGAGGCCGACTGCATCCAGTGAATGCCGATCGGCTTGCGGTTGCGCTCAGCGTCCTGCAGGCGGATGCGCACATAGTCGCCGGTTTCTACCATCTGACGCGTCGCCTGGGCGAAGCGCGCTTCGTCGATATCGGTCACGGGAACCCGCGCCGCGCCCATCAGCCCCGAGCACAAGGCTATGAGCGCGATCAGCACGTAGCCGCGCCAGCCCCGGGTGAGCTGCTCAAGGGCAGAGGAGATTGGCGCGGCCATCGCCCCGTCACTATTCGGCGCCCATGACATTGTCTTGGCAGTTCTCCCGAGGTGCGCCCACTCGCCTCAATGCCGCCGAGAGGGTAAGAGACCCGGCTTTGACGCCCCAGGGGTACGCCGTTTGGCCGAGTCTATTGAATTCAGCGTCGTCGTGCCCGTCCGCGACGAAGAGGGCAATGCCGCCGCACTGGCCCGGGAGATCGCGTCTGTGATGGAAGGGCGCTCCTACGAGATGATCTTCGTGGATGACGCCAGCCGGGATGACACCCGCGCTGAACTCGCTGCGTTGAAAGCCGAATTGCCTGCGCTTCGCCTGCTTGGACACCGGGCAAACTCAGGGCAAAGCCGGGCTGTGCGCACTGGCGTGATGGCCGCCCGCGCCCCGGTGGTGGGCACTCTCGACGGCGACGGTCAGAATGACCCGGCCGACTTGCCCCGCCTCCTGGCCAAGCTGACCCGCCCTGAAGCCCCCTCAGAACTGGGCATGGTCGCGGGCAACCGCGCCAAGAGGCAGGACAATTGGAGCAAGCGGATCGCATCGCGGCTGGCCAACAATATCCGCCGCGCCGCCCTCAACGACGGCGCCACAGACAGCGGTTCAGGCATCAAGGTGTTCAAACGAGAGGCGTTTTTGCGCCTACCCTACTTTGATCACATGCACAGGTTCATGGCCGCGCTGATGCTGCGCGAAGGCTATGCAGTTGAGTTTTTAGAGGTTAACCATCGTCAACGGAGCGCCGGGCGCTCGAAGTACACGAACCTGGGCAGGTTGGCCGCGAACATGACCGACCTGTTCGGCGTAATGTGGCTGAGGAGCCGGGCGAGGTTGCCGGGGGGAGCGGACGAGCTATGAGCAGGGATCCGCTGTCGGCGACAAGTTTGGCTGCGGCCTCGGTGAGACGAAATCGCCGGCCCGCAAATGAGGGGAGTCCCATGGGGGCCATTTTCAACGTCTTTCCGCTGATCCTGATCCCGGTCCTGACCTACAACATCTGGGCGTTTGGCGCGACGGCGGCCTCACGCGAAGGCGGCGCGGCGGTGCGTCAGCATCTGACGGATATCTGGATCCGCATGCCGATGGCGTCGGGAGCGGAATGGACCATCTCCTTCGGCGACGTCATGGTGCTGATGGCGCTGCTGCTGTTGTTCGTGGAATTGCTGAAGTCCACTTCAACGGGCACGGCGGCAATCTTCAATCACGCGCTCTCGATGCTGGTGTTCATCATCTGCCTTGTGGAGTTCCTGCTGCACCCGGCGTTCGCCACCAGCGTTTTCTTCGTGATCCTGGTGATGGCGCTGCTCGATGTTCTCGCCGGCGTGGTGGTGACCATCATCTCCGCACGCCGCGATGTGGAATTCGCGGGCCAACACTAATTCAGGCCAGACCCATGCTGTGGAGAAGGGCGCGGGCGTGAGTTCGCGCTCTTCTAACTTTGCTGTCACATGCACCACATTCCCAAGCTTAACGCGATTGCGAAGTCGAGCCAGCGGGCGAATCGGGGAAGAGTGGCGGCGTCCATGACGGCGAGCCTGCAGGTTCGGCGCCGGGACAAATCCTTGGCCGGGGCAGGCGGGCTGAAGGGATCGTATGGCGCTTTTTTTCGACGCCGGCTGGTTCGACGCGCGCCTTGGCGCGCGCAGTCTTGACCGCGCCGCTCTCGCAACCGCCCTGGGCATAGAGCGCTCGGAGTTGCATCGCATCTTTACCAATGAACGCACGCCCTCGGCCGATGAGCTGGCGGCGATGGCGCGCGTGCTCGAGGCGGACGTGCTGGAGGTGACGCTGCGCAGCGGGGCTGCGGCGCGCCGCAGCGATCCCGGCGCGGACCATGGTGAACGCATCGAGAGCATCGAAGCGCGCCTCGACGCCATCGATAATTGGCTCGCCGAGTTTGAGGCCGCCAAGAAGCGCGCCTAAGCGCGCAGGTTCACCACAATGCCAGCGCGCGGCTTCGGCGTGTGCGGCGCATAGGCGCGCACGGGCGCAGCCTCCGCCTTGGCGATATGGTTGACGAGTGTGGCGGCGAATAGCGGATCGAGCCGCAGGCGCGCGGCGCGCCTGTCATTTGAACGGCGGTCCGCGCAGCGTTGATCGCCGACATCGACAAAGTCGGCGTCCACGATCGAGGCGGGGCGGGCGGCGCTCATGCCGACGCTGGCTGCATTTCACATGCCAAACGGAATTTAACCGTTATCCTTTGTCCCAAGGAGGCGCGCGATGGACGATTACGCGGACTATGACGGGCTGGGCTTGGCCGCTTTGGTGAAGAAGCGCGAGATCACGCCGTCCGAATTGCTTGAAGCCGCCATTGCGCGCATCGAGCGCAACAACCCCAACCTTAACGCCATCGTCCACAAGGCTTACGATGAAGCGCGCGCCGTCGCGGCGGGTCCGTTGCCCGAGGGGCCGTTCCAGGGCGTGCCGTTTCTGATCAAGGATCTAGGCGTCAGGGTTAAGGGCTGGCCGCGGACGTCAGGCAGCCGCTTCGCGCGGGTCGAGGCCGATGAGAGCGACAGCGAGCTGATCACGCGCTACCGCGCCGCCGGCGTGGTGATGGCGGGCAAGACCAATACGCCTGAATTCGGCATCCCAGGCGTCACGACGTCGGCGCTGCTCGGCCCTTGCCGCAATCCCTGGAACACAGATCACATTTCCGGCGGCTCCTCTGGCGGCGCCGCTTCGGCTGTGGCGGCGGGCATCGTGCCGCTCGCCCACGCCAGCGACGGCTTGGGCTCCATTCGCATTCCTGCGGCGTGCTGCGGGCTTGTGGGACTCAAGACGACCCGCGACCGCAATCCAAACGGCGTTCACGATACCGACCGTGTCATCGGCTTTTCGGTTGACCATGTCGTGTGCCGCACCGTGCGCGACAGCGCCGCCATGCTTGACGCCACAGGCGCGCCTCAGCCCGCCAGCCCTTACGCTGCGCCGCGCATGGATGGTCCGTTCCTGGACGAGGTGAGCCGCGGCTCAGGCAAGCTGCGGATCGCGTGGTCAAGCGAGACGCCGCGCGGCGACCCCATCGATCCTGAAGTCCAGGCTGCGCTCGAACGCACCGCTGAAACGTTGAAGGCGCTTGGGCATGATGTGCGCAATGAAGGGCTCGGCATCGACTACCGTGCGCTCTATCGTGCGCAGGGCTTGGTTTCCGCCGCCAACTTCGCCGCCAACATCAAGCGATGGGTCGCGATCAAGGGCCATGAGCCGGGCGACGACATCGAGGGCTTGGCGCGCCGCGCCTACGAAGCCGGCAAGAAGATGAGCGGCGCCGACGCTTTTTGGGGTCTGCAGCAGTTGCGGTTGGCGACGCGTGAAATTCTGCAGCGCTTCGAGACCTGGGATGTCTATCTCACGCCGGTCATGTGCACGCCGCCGCCGCGCGTGGATTATCTCGACACGCTGATGGAAGACCTTAAGGAATTTGACAACCGCCAGGCCAAGACCTTCGGCTTCACGCCGCCCTTTAACATGAGCGGCCAGCCATCGCTTTCACTGCCGCTGGCGATGAGCGCGTCAGGCCTGCCCATCGGCATGATGTTCACTGCCCGCTACGGCGATGAGGCCACGCTCTTGCGGCTCGCGGGGCAATTGGAAAAGGAGATGCCCTGGAGCGCGCGCCGCCCGCCGGTGTGGAATTAGGCGTCTAGGCCCGCGCCAGATAAACGCTTGCTTCCAGGGGCAGAGCAGCTGGCGCGGCTCCGATGCGTGTCTGCAGCGCATCTGCAATTGCGGTCACCATGTCTTCGGGGCTCACCTCGCCGGCGGCCTCGATGTCGCTGATGATTGGATTTCCGAAGACGAGCCCGCGCGCGAAATGGCGCCAATCGCCGACCGGCTTGTGGAAACGTACGATCTCGCGCTCAACGTCGCCGAAGCCGCCCCTGACCAGGTCGGCGCGCACCTGCGCCGCGTCGGCGTAGCCGAACGGCGTTTGATAGAATTTCGGAGGGTTGTCCGGAAAATGGTGGGCCACGGTGGCGTGGGCGATCTCTGCGAAAGGATTCGCCGCCATGTCGCCCCAGACGTTGAACAGCAATGCGCCGCCCGGCTTCAGAACGCGCTTGATTTGTGCGTATGCAGCGGGCCGGTCCGGAAAGAACATCACGCCGAATTGTATGGTTGCAAGGTCGAAGCGGGCGTCCTCGAATGGCAATGCCATCGCGTCCGCTTGCCTGAATTCGACGCCATCCCCGCCGCTGAATTTTTTGGACGCGATGTCAAGCATGGCCGGGTTCAGATCGGTCGCCGTGATATGGGCGCCAGCGGGCAGCGCGGCGCGCAATGCAGCCGTTGAAATGCCGGTGCCGGCCGCGATCTCTAGAACGTTGCTCCCAGCGATCGTCGCGGCGCGTCGGGCGAGATCAGCTGCATAATCGACAAAAATGACGGGCCCCAGGTGCTCGTCATAGAAGCGTGGAATGTCGCCGGTGAACTGGGCTGCTGCGGCGTCGCTCATGCGCGACCTCCCTTTTTCAGCCCTCCGCGGCGCGCTGCCTCTTAGCGTTTTGCCATCGCGTCGAGCTGCTTTTGCATCGCTTCCATTTGCTTGCGCAATTCGGCGAGCTGCTCGTCCTTGCCTGCTTCGTCCTCTGGCTCTGCCGAAACGTTGGCGGCGCCCGGCATCTGGCCCATCCCTGGCATGCCTTGCGCAAACGGCGCCCACATTTTCATCGCCTGCTGGAACATCGCCATGTTGCGCTGTGCCTGCTCCTCAAAAGCCGCCATCGGGGTCGAAGCGCCGAACGTGCGCGACATGTTTTCGCGCATTTGCTCTTGCGCCTTAGAGAAGCTCTCCATGCTCATCTCGAGATAGGGCGGCAGGAAGCCCTGCATCTGATCGCCATAGAAGCGGATGAGCCGTCGCAGGAACTGCACCGGCAACAGGTTCTGGCCGCGGCTTTCCTGTTCGAAGATGATCTGGGTCAGGACCGAGCGCGTAATATCGTCGCCCGTTTTGGCGTCGAGCACCACGAAATCGACGCCCTCGCGGACCATCTCGGAGAGGTGGTCGAGCGTGACGTAGCTCGATGAGGCGGTGTTGTAGAGGCGCCGGTTGGCGTACTTCTTGATGACGACAGGTTCGCCCTGTGTCTCAGCGCCGCCGGCTTCCCCCGCCGCCTGGCCGTTCGCATCCGCCACGATGGTGTCCTTGCTTTTCCGCGCCCGCGAAGGCGCGGGCCCTGGCGCAGGTTCCCGCTTCCTTCGCCGCAATGCAAGACAAAGCCTCCTTTGAGCGGCAGTGAATGCAAGCATGTGGCTTGGAATTCGCCCGCTGCTTGTGCGATAGGGGGCGAGAAGTCTCCGTTTCAGCCCAAGGCGATAGCCGTACCTGGAGCCCGCCCCATGACAGACATCGTCATCGTTTCCGCCGCGCGCACGCCGGTCGGATCCTTCAACGGCGCCTTTGCTGCAACGCCCGCACACCAGCTGGGGTGCACAGCGATCACAGCCGCGCTGCAGCGCGCAAAAGTGGATCCCAAGGAAGTGTCGGAAGTCGTGCTGGGCCAAGTGCTCACCGCCAACCAGGGCATGAATCCCGCGCGCCAAGCGAGCCGCGCCGCTGGGGTGCCCGATGAGGCGCCTGCGTGGTCGCTTAACCAGGTGTGCGGTTCGGGCCTGCGCGCCGTCGTGGTCGGCTATCAGCAGATCAGGGCGGGGGACGCCGCCATTGTCGTCGCCGGCGGGCAGGAGAACATGAGCCTCAGCCCCCATGCCGCCAACATGCGCCCCGGCACGAAAATGGGTCCCGTCACGTTCAACGACACCATGATCAACGACGGCCTTACCGACGTCTTCAATCAGTATCATATGGGCGTTACGGCCGAGAACGTTGCCGAGAAATGGCAGATCACCCGCGCTCAGCAGGACGAATTCGCCACTAACTCCCAGAAAAAGGCGAGCGCAGCCCAGAAGGCCGGCAAGTTCAAGGACGAGATTTGCGCCGTCACGGTGAAGGGCCGCAAGGGCGACACCATTGTCGAGGCCGACGAGTACATCAAGCACGACGCCACGCTTGAAGGCGCCGCGGGCCTGCGCCCTGCGTTCAAAAAGGACGGCACGGTTACGGCCGCCAACGCATCGGGCATCAATGATGGCGCAGCGGCGCTCGTGATGATGTCGGCGGATGAAGGCAGGAAGCGGGGCCTCACGCCGCTGGCGCGCATCGCCTCGTGGGCATCGCGGGGCGTCGACCCCAGCATTATGGGAACGGGCCCGATCCCTGCTTCGAAAGCAGCGCTGGAGAAAGCGGGCTGGAAGGTTGGCGATCTCGATCTGGTCGAGGCCAACGAAGCTTTCGCCGCCCAGGCCTGCGCCGTGAACAAGGATATGGGCTGGGACGAAGCCATCGTGAATGTCAATGGCGGCGCCATCGCCATCGGACATCCCATCGGCGCCAGCGGGGCGCGCGTACTCACCACGCTGCTTTACGAGTTGCAGCGCCGCGGCAAGAGCAAGGGCCTCGCCACGCTCTGCATCGGGGGCGGCATGGGCATCGCGTTGTGCGTGGAGCGTTGAGTTAGGACAGCTTTGCGGCGCGCCCGTTAGCTGATCCCGAGCGCGCGCAACACCGCGCCCTGATCGAAGTAGGGCCGCTCGCACACGATTTTGTCGCTGCCCGGCGCAAACGCAAAGCTTGCAGCCATACGCACGCGAAAGCTCTTTCCGGACGGCTCTATTGTGCGATCGCCCAACTTCAGCGGACCCGAATGGGTGCCCGTGAGCCAGAATTCGACCAGGACCGTATCGCCATCATGGGCGATGGCGATGATCTCGTTGCCCTGATCGGGAAAGGGCGTGCGCGAAGCAGCGAAATAAGCGCGAACGGCCTGTTCGCCGTCGAACACTTGTCCGCCGCCGTGCATCTCGTAGCGCGGATGCGCAAAAGTCGCGATCACGCCATCCCAATCGTGCGTCACTTCCAGCGCCATGTGGCGGCGCACCGTTTCAATGCGTGCGGCAGCGAGATCAGTCATTTTTTGTCCTTGGCGCTAGGCCGTTGTTGCAACCCCCGCCAAGTCTTGCAAGTGTCGCACTCAAACGTTCGCATCGGACGGAAATGGGAGGCGAAACATGACGCGCGTGGCTTTTGTGACCGGCGGAACCCGGGGAATCGGCAAGGCCATTTCGGCGCGCTTGAAGGCCGATGGCATGAAGGTGGCCGCCGGCTATTCCGGCAATGAGGACGCCGCCAAGGCGACCGCCGGCGAACTGGGCGTGATGGTGGTGAAGGGCAATGTCGGCTCGTTCGAGGATTGCGTGAACGCCGCCAAGGCCGTCGAGGCGGAGTTGGGCCCGATTGACGTGCTCGTGAACAATGCAGGGATCACCCGCGACGGGTTCTTCCACAAGATGAGCCGCGAGCAATGGTCGGAAGTCATCCGTGTGAATATGGATTCTTGTTTCAACATGACGCGCCAAGTGATCGAAGGCATGCGCGGGCGCGGCTGGGGCCGCATCATCAATATCAGTTCGATCAATGGGCAGAAGGGCCAGGCCGGGCAGGTCAATTATTCCGCAGCGAAGGCGGGCATGATCGGTTTCACCAAGGCTCTGGCGCAGGAAAACGCGAGCAAGGGCGTCACTGTAAATTGCGTCTGTCCGGGCTACATCGACACCGACATGGTGGCGGCCGTGCCGGAAGATGTCCTGAAAAAGATCATCGCGACCATTCCCGTGGGCCGGCTCGGCAAAGCGGAAGAAATCGCGAGCGCGGTATCGTTCCTTGCGTCTGAGGGCTCCGGGTTCATGACCGGCTCGACGCTTACAATGAATGGCGCGCAATACATTAGCGGCTGATTTCGGCGCGGAGCGTCATCCTCTGGGCTTGAAGACGTATTCGAGCTTCAGGCCGTCCGGGTCGGCGAAAAACACCGCATAATATCCAGCGCCGTACTGCGGATAGTCCGCCGGCGGGTCAAGGACGCGGGCGCCGATCCGCATCAGCAATGCGTAGAGAGCGTCAACGTCCTGGCGGCTGTCTGCATTCCACGCCAGGTGATGCAGGCCCGGCGTATACCGATCGTGCTTTCGTCCGGCATTGGGGCCGCTTTCACCGCGTATGCCGATCGAGCAAAAGCGCTGCCCATTGAGGTCGAAATCGCAGTAACCGTCGGGGTAGACGGTGCTCAGCTGGTAACCCATGAAGCCAAGAACCGCTTCGTAGAACGGGCGTGACGCAAGCGCGTCGCTCACCGTGAGGTCGATGTGATGAACGCCCCCGCGCATTAGCGATTGGCGCCTGGCGTCCAAAGCAGGTCAGCGCGGCCCCGATCATTGGCGTAACGCGCAGCAACGAACAGCAGGTCGGAGAGGCGGTTCGCGAATTTCACTGCCTCGGGCGATATTTCCTCCACATCATGGAGCGCTACGATGTCCCGCTCGGCTCGCCGTGCGATCGCCCTGGCCATGTGCAGATGCGCGGCCGCCGGAGATCCCCCAGGAAGAACGAATGACGTGAGTTCCGAGAGCGCGCCGTTCAGGCGATCGATCTCGGCCTCAAGACGCAGCGTCTGGCTTTCCTGAATGCGCAGCGGTTCGAACTTCAGATCGGCGGCATGCGGGGTGGCGAGGTCGGCGCCAAGGTCGAACAAGTCGTTTTGCGCGCGATCCAAGATCGGATCCAACACGGGATCGGATGTTGTGTGCAGGCGTGCGACGCCTATGGCGGAATTGGCCTCGTCGACGGCGCCATAGGCATGCACGCGCGCGCTGGCTTTCGAGACCGGTTCGCCGGTGGCGAGCCGCGTCTTGCCGCCGTCACCAGCCTTGGTGACAATCTTATCGAGTTTGACCATGTGTCGCTCCGGCTCAGCCGTGAGACTGCTTCCACCACATGGCGGCGACAAGGATCAAGACCGCAACAAATTGCGCAACGACCCGGAAGCGCATGGCCTTGTTCGACCATGAACGCCCGAAGTCGCCGCCGCGGAACAGCGAATAAATCCCAAAGCAGAGCGTCAGGAACACAACGGCCAGCGCGGCTGGGATGAGGTAGGCGAAAATGTCCATGGAGTTGCAACTTAGCGGCACGCCGGGACTTCCGCCATGCGCCAGATCAACCCTATACTGGGCCCGGCATGGGGTGCGGGCGGCTTTATGGCTGTTAGGCTGCGCCCATGACCGAATCGCTTCCCCTTATCCTGCTGCTGGTGGCCCTCGCCGCCATCGCCGCAGCTGCCTGGTTTGCCTATCGTTCCGCGGGGGTTGAGCCGATCCGCGCTGAGCGCGACCGTGCCGTGGCGGAATTGAGCGCGCTGCGTCAGGAGAACACGCGCTTGGGCGCCGAATTGGCGGCCGAGAAGGGCGCCGCGGCCGCGCGTGAGAACAACGCCAAAGTGCTGGAGCAGCAGTTTGTGGCGCTCGCGACGCAGGCGCTCGACGCCAACCGTCAGAGTTTTCTGGCGCTCGCGAACGAGACTTTCGAGAAGCACAGCCAGGCCGCCAAAGGCGGGGTGAAGGAAGTCCTGGCGCCCGCCCAGGAGCAGTTGGCGAAGCTGGCGACCTCCGTGGAGGCGCTGGATAAAGCCCGCTTGCAGGACAAGTCGGCGATGGGCGAGCAGGTGCGGCAGATCATGGACGCCGTAGGCGCCACTAATAAGACGACCCAGAATTTGCTCACCGCGTTACGCGCGTCGCCAAAAATGCGGGGCCGCTGGGGCGAGCAGACCTTGCGCAACGTGCTTGAGCTCTCAGGCCTTGCCCAGCACGTGGACTTCACTGAACAGGTCTCCACCAGCGATGGCGAGGGCGCGCGGCTGCGCCCTGACGTCGTGATCAATCTTCCGGGTTCGCGCTGCATCGTCGTCGATTCCAAAGTGGCGCTATCTGGATATCTGGACGCTATGGAAGCCGCGGATGAGGCCGCCCGCGAGGCCCACTTGAAGAAGCACGCCGCCGAACTGAAGGCGCACGTGAAGAACCTGTCGTCGAAAGATTATTGGAAGCACGTGCCGGCAACCGCAGATTTTGTGGTGCTGTTTGTGCCGGGTGAGAATTTTCTCGCCGCCGCCGCCGAGCGGGATCCAAATCTGTTCGATGACGCCTTCGCCGCCAAGGTGATCATCACCACGCCCTCCACAATGGTCGCGCTCGCGAAGTCAGTCGCCTATGGCTGGCGGCAGGAACAGAGTGCGAAGAACGCCCAGGAAATCGCAGAGCTCGGCCGTGAACTTTATCGCCGCATGGCCGTGATGTCGGACCATCTTGGCAAGGTCGGGGATGCTATCGGGAGCACTGTCACTCGCTACAACGCCTTGCTCGGGTCCGTTGAGAGTCGCGTGATGCCCCAGGCGCGCAAGTTCAAGGAACTGGGCGCTGGCGATGCTGGCATTGACATTGCGGGACCGCCCCAGATTGAGGCCGCGCCGCGGGCGCCCGCGACCCCCGAACAGCTTGAACTCACCCCGCCTCCATCCGCATCACGCCGCGGACGATAGAAATCGTCCGCTCGTCGCTTGGGGCTAACGGTTTGGGACAGTCGAGGGTTACCAAGAAAGGTGGAGGAGACCACATGAGACTTGCCTTGTTCGCCGTCGCTGCGCTTGCTCTTGGCGCGTGCCAGCCGACTCCCGAGGCGCCAGAGGCGCCGGTGGTCCACGAAATCAGCCCGGACGCTGGCTACATTGTCGCTGCGGTCGCCGATGCGCGCCGCCCGCAAGAGGACCGTGACCGCGACGCGGCGCGCCACCCCGCAGAGACGCTTGCCTTCGCGCAGGTGGCGCCCGGCGCGCGGGTTGCTGATCTGCTCCCCGGCGGAGGATATTTTACTCGCCTGTTCGCGGTGGCGGTGGGCGATGAAGGCAGAGTCTACCCGGTCATCCGCCCCGATGGCGTCGCTGGACAGTACGAAACGCCTATCCTCGATGTCGCCGCGCAGTACGCGAGCGCCACGATGGCGCGTACGCCGTATGACGCGCTGGCGTTTCCTGAGCCGCTCGACGTGGTCTTCACGGCCCAGAATTACCACGACATGGCGATCGCCTCTTACAATCTCGGCGACCGGGCGCAGATGAACGCGACGGCGTTTGCGGCGCTCAAGCCGGGCGGCGTGTATATCGTTATAGACCACAGCGCGGTGGATGGTGCGCCGATCCAAACCGAAGAAGAGGGCGCCTTGCATCGCATCGATCAGGCCACGGTGCGCCGCGAAGTCGAGGCCGCCGGCTTTGTCTACGATGGCGAAGCGGACTTCCTGCGCAATGCGGCCGACTCTCGCACCGCCAGTGTGTTTGACGAATCCATCCGCGGGCATACCGATCAATTCGTGATGCGGTTCCGCAAGCCGGCCTGACGCGGGCGCACGCGTCTAATCGTGATCGCGCACGCGGCCCCTTTGCGCCTTAAGGCTGCCTCGGCGCGTCTTGTGATCGAGGCGGCGCTGGCGTTCCGCACGCGGCACTTTGGTCTTGTGGCGCGGTTTGGGCCGGTGTGAGGCTTGCCTCACCAGCGCCACGAGCCGCGCCAGCGCTTCGGCGCGGTTTCGTTCCTGCGTGCGGTGTTCGTCGGCGCGGATGACGATCTCGCCGTCGAGCGTCAGCCTGCGCCCGGCAAGCGTTTCCAGCCGCCCGCGCACATCATCGGCAAGAACCGTGTGGCCTCCGAGCCGGAAGCGCAGCTCCACGGCGGTCGAGACCTTATTGACGTTTTGTCCGCCTGGGCCCGCGGCGCGGATGAAGCGCTCTTCGAGGTCGCGCTCGTCCAAGGCGATGGTCGATGTCACCGGAATCATCGCCGCCATCCTAGCGCCAACCCGTGTCCAATCCTTCATGTCCTTGGCCATGCGCGAGACAAACCGTAGCGCCTGGGCTACATGCTGAGCAGGGAGGACGGCATGCGGAAATTCCTGGCAGGACTTGGGGTTGTGGTTCTGGCTGCGGCGTGCGCAGGCGGCGCTGTGCCGGGCCTGATGATGCGTGAGGCCGAGCAGGTTACGGCGGGCGCGCCGTACATCATGGCGGCGGTGGCCGATTCCCGCCGTCCAGAGGCGGACGTTGCGCGCGACGAGCTGCGTCACCCCGCCGAGATTCTGGCGTTTTCCGGCGTGCGCCCAGGCTGGCGCGTCGCTGATATCGGCCCTGGCGGAGGCTATTATTCCCGCTTGTTCGCGGTGGCGGTTGGCGATGGGGGCCGCGTCTACGCTGTCGATCGTCCAGGAACCGCGGAGCGTCCGCGACCGATGGCGGCGATCGCAGCTGAGTACGCAAACATCACCCACCTCACCGATGGCTATGCCGGATGGAGCGCCGGCGAGCCGCTCGACGCGATCTTCATCTCACAAATCTATCACGACTTCTTCCTGCCGCAGCTCAGCATCGATGTGCCCGCGGCCAACCGCGCCATGTTTGCGGCGCTCAGGCCGGGCGGCGTGCTCATCATCATTGATCACGCGGCGCCTGACGGGAGCGACGTTTCGGTGACCAGCACGTTGCACCGGATCGACCAGAGTCAGGTGGTGCGCGAACTCACCAGCGCCGGCTTTGTGCTCGAGGATGAGAGCCAGGTGCTTCGCAATCCCGCCGACAGCCGCAGCGAACGTGTTTTCGAGGCGGATATTCGCGGCCACACGGATCAGTTCGTTCTGCGTTTCCGCAAGCCCGCTGCTTGAGGAGGATGTCCTGACGCTGTCGCCGGAGAATCCGAACGCGTTCACGCGCGGCTTGCTGGATCGCGCCGCACATCTGCGCAGTGATACTGCTTGGCTTGCGAAGGCGCTGGAGGCGCCGGAGACGCGGGTCATTCCGCTGCACCGGAATAGGCCGTTCGTCATTGAAGATGGCGGCCAAGTCGCGCTTGGGTGGCTCGGCGCTCACGCGCGCGCGGGCGTAGCGCCGGCGGACGCGGCAATTCTGTTCCTGGGCCTGAACGATGCGGGCGCCGCGCATTTCGCGATCGATGTCCCCGACGCCGCACCGCTCGAAAGCGTCGGCCGTTTTGACGATCTGCGCTCCTTCGGCGCGATCCTGCCGCGCGCCGACCTTCCGATCCTTGGAACTGCCAAGAGCATCTTCGAGTGGCACGCCAGGCATGGGTTCTGCGCCAATTGCGGCGCGGCGACACGCATCGTGGAAGCGGGATGGAAGCGCGTTTGCCCTGCTTGCGAGGCTGAACATTTTCCGCGCGTCGATCCGGTGTGCATCATGGTGCCGACATTCGGCGAGAAATGCCTGCTCGGGCGCCAGAAGGCATGGCCGCGCGGCATGCACTCGGCCCTGGCGGGCTTTGTTGAGCCTGGTGAAGCGGTCGAGGAAGCGGTGGCGCGTGAAACGTTGGAAGAGGCGGGGTTGCGCGTCACCTATGTTCACACGCACTCCACACAGCCATGGCCGTTTCCGCATTCGCTCATGATCGGCGCGCTTTGCGAAGTCGAAGACGATCGCGAGACGGTCGATACATCCGAGCTGGAAAGTGCGCGCTGGTTTTCCCGCGACGAGGCGCGGCTGCTGACGGCGGGTAAGCATCCCGATGCGTTCTCGCCGCCTCCCTTCGCGATCGCGCACCAGCTCCTGAAAACCTGGTCCGAAGGCTAGCCGCACTCAGCGCAATCGCCGCGCTGGCGCTGCTCTACCTGAAGCGTTGCGTGCGAGATCCCGAAGCGTTGCATCAACGCGGCGCTGGCCTCCGCCAGCAAGTCATCGCAGCTACCTTCTGGGCGCACCAGGTGCGCGGTCAGCGCTGGCTTTGCCGCGCTCATCGCCCAGATATGAAGGTCATGGACCGCGGTGACGCCAGGCAGCGCCTCCAGATAGGCCCGCACGGCGCCGACATCGATGTGGGCGGGCGCCGCGTCGAGCGCCAGATCAAGCGATTCCCGCAACAGCCCCCACGTGCTCCAGAGGATCAGCAAGACGACGGCCACCGAGACGGCGGGATCGATCCAGAGCCAACCCGTCATCGAGATCAACGCGCCCGCAATGATCACTGCTGCGGAAACGCCCGCATCGGCCAGCATGTGCAAATAGGCGCCGCGCACGTTCACATCGTCTTGGCGTCCGCGCAGAAACAACGCTGCTGTGGCGCCGTTGATCGCCACACCCATGGCGGCGACGATCATTATCGCGCCGGGCTGGGCCGCTTCAGGCGTGACAAGGCGGGTCAGCGCTTCCCACAATATCCCGCCGCATGCGATTACCAGCACCAGCGCATTGGCCAGCGCGGCGAGCACGGTGGCCTTCGCATATCCGTAGGTGCGTCTTGAACCGGCGCGGCGCCCAGCAAGCCAGGCGGCGCCGCCGGCGAGGGCGAGGCCCAAGACGTCCGAAAGGTTGTGCGCAGCGTCGGAGAGCAGGGCGGTGGAGTTGGCGATGAGCCCGGCAGCGGCTTCAACCGCCACGAAGCCGAGATTCAGCGCGATGGCGATTGTATAACGTTTGCCGTTGGGTTCGTGATGGTCGTGGGCGTGGTGATGGTGGCTGCGCGCGTGCCCATGTGCCCCGTGCATGGCCTCCATTAGAGCAGAGCCGGCGCGGTCCGCAAGCCTGCCGCCCTTGCGGCATAGTGGGTAGCGCGGAGTTGCGCGCTTTCACGCCTGCGCCCCGGCGTGTCATCATTACCGCCGACTCACATGACATCGTCCATCAAGCCTGCGCAGCAAAACACTGGCTTCTGGCGGGACTGGCGGCTGTTTGTTCCGAAATCAGTCACCGTCATCGCTCAAGAGGGATACTCGGCCGCGAAGCTGCGCGCTGATGCTCTTGCCGGCCTCACCGTCGCCATTGTCGCCGTTCCGCTGGCGATGGCGATCGCCATCGCTTCAGGCGTTACTCCAGCTCAAGGTTTGATCACGGCGGTCGTGGCCGGTTTCGTGATTTCCGCCCTGGGCGGCGCACGGTTCCAGATCGGCGGGCCGACTGGCGCGTTCATTGTCGTCGTCTACGGCGTCGTTCATCGCTTCGGCTATGACGGCCTTGCCCTGGCGACGATGATGGCGGGCGCCGTTCTGATTGTCGCGGGACTGTTGCGGGCCGGCAATTGGATCAAATACATCCCCGAGCCCGTGGTCACCGGCTTCACTGCCGGAATCGCGGTGATCATCTTCACCAGCCAAATCCGCGACCTGTTGGGGCTTTCGATGACGGAGGTCCCGGCTGACTTCATCGCAAAGGTCGCCGCGTTCTGGCAAGCGCGCGGCACGCTCGCGCCGCCCGCTGTCGGCGTCGCGCTGGGAGCGCTCGCGTCGATTATCTTGGTGCACCGTTATTTGCCGGGTTGGCCTGGCTTTCTCATCGCTGTGGCGGGCGCAACGACGGCCGTCTGGTGTTTGCATCTGCCTGTGGAAACGATCGGATCGCGCTTCGGTGCGCAGGCGGCGGCTGCACTGCCTTCGTTTGGCGCGCCAGCGGTCAGTTTGGAGCGCATGCAGCAGCTCATGCCTTCGGCGCTCACCATCGCCTTTCTTGCGGGCGTCGAGAGTTTGCTCTCCGCGATGGTGGCCGACGGGATGACCGGCCGGCGCCACCGCTCCAATTGTGAGATCGTCGCTCAGGGCGTGGCCAATATCGCGGCGCCTCTGTTTGGCGGCATCTCCGCCACGGGCGCCATTGCGCGCACGGCGACCAATATCCGCGCCGGCGCGCAAACGCCTTTTGCCGGCATGTTCCACGCCCTGTTCGTCCTCGTGTTCATGCTGGGGCTCGGACCTCTCATTGCGCGCATCCCGCTCGCAAGTCTCGCTGCGGTGCTTGCGGTCGTCGCCTGGAACATGAGTGAGCGGCAGCGCTTCTGGCACTTGCTCATCGGCTTGCCGGGCGATCGCCTTGTGCTGCTCGCGACATTTCTGCTCACTGTACTGGTCGATCTGACGGTCGCCATCGAAGTGGGCGTTGTCCTGGCCGCCATCATTTTCATGCATCGCATGGCCGAAGCCACCGCCGTCTCCCGCGGCGTGTCCCTGATTGAGCGCGACCAGGACGATTTCGCCCGCCCGCGCGCCGACTATCAGGCGCGCGCCGAATTGCCCGCGGGCGTCGAGATGTTCGAGCTGCGTGGTCCGCTCTTTTTCGGCGCTGCGAGCCGGCTGATTGATGCGTTGGAGGCTGCTTTCCCGCCGCCGCGCGCGTTCGTCCTGCGCTTCCGTGACGTGCCCATGGCCGATGCGTCCGGCGTAAACGCCCTGCAACGTTTCTTGAAGCGCTGCGAAAGCCACAAGGTGACGGTGGTGTTTTGTGAACTTCAGCCGGGCGTGCGCTCCGCGCTGGGGCGGCTTGGCGTGCTCAGCCATGTCGAAGCGGCGGAGACCTACGAGGACGCGATCACGATCGCCGCCGTGGCGGCTGACCCGCGCGGCTAGAGCGGCATGAAGATCACGCGCCCGCCTTCGCGCGCAGCAATGCTGCGTGCGGTGCGGCAATCGCTTTGGGCTGGTTGAGCCTCCAGCGCACGGCCATCGATCCATGCCCGGCACCAGCCTTGGCGCGGCAGCGCGTCTGCCGGCACGCCCGTAAAGTCGTTGCGCCCCGCATATGCGGCGCGCTCAACCAGGCCTTGCTCAGTTTGTTCCAGAACGCGTCCGCCCCAGGTGCGCGCGACCCAGTGGGCGTGTTCGCATTCCATTGCCGCGGGCTGGCGCTCCTCGGCGAGCGCGTCGTAGCGGATGCGGCAATCCCCAAGCCGGGTGTCCTCCGGGGGCGCCGCCGCGGCGCTGACCGCCGCTGCCGCCTCCACCGGCCCGTCATGGCCCAGCACGCTTGCCGAGCCTGCGAGGATCGCAAGCGCGAGCGCAGTGGCTAAAGCGGGGGCCGCGAGCGTGGACATTTCTCTCCCAAGGTTGAGGCATACGGCCTCGTTCCTAATCAGGAGATGAATATCGGGGCTTCAGCGGATGCGGGCTGTGCCCTGGGTCACGCTTGGCGCGCCAGCGGGGCGGGCTAGCAAGCGTTTAGTGAGGTTTGGCGTCGTCGCCCTCCTGGGCAAACGCGCGCAAGCTGTTTCGCTGTGCGACGATAAAGGCCCGGCCAGCGCGATTGTAGGCGCGTGTTGCTTCAAGCATGGGCGTTACAAAGTCGGCGGCTTGAGCGTCTGCCGGTGCGCGGTTGGGCTCGGCCTTCTGCGCGGCTGGCTCCTTCTTGGGCATCAAGGGCTCTTCGGTCATGGCGAAGAGCGCATCTTGCTGCTCCCTGAGCAGGGCGCGTGCGCTGTCGGCGCCCGCGCGCCATGCTTTCATAGCGGTATGGGTGGTGTGAAACGCCGCCAGCATGGCGTTTTGCGGCGCCATCAGCGCCCACCAATTCCACGGGTTCAGCGCTGTGAACGGCATGATTTGCAGCAGGCTCATGCCGTCATTCGTGGGTGCGTTGCTGGTGCGAGCCATGTCATCCTCCGCGCCCCCGCGCCTTGCATTTTGCCGATCAGGCGCGGGGTTCGAATTGAGGCGCATCAAATTCGGCCCGCTTGATGCAAAAACGGGCGCGGAGTTTCCTCCGCGCCCGCAAGATACAACCCAGTCCAATCAGCGCGTCATTGGCACGCCAGACATTCCTCATAGTCGGTTCGTGGCGTTGTCATTTCCGGCGCTTCGCTCGCGTCCGACTTATTTTCCTCGCCCGCGAAACCGGCGCGCTGCACGCTCTTGGAGCGGCAATAATAGAGGCTCTTCACGCCGCGCTCCCACGCCATCCAGTGCAGCATGTGCAGATCCCATTTATCGACATCGCCCGGCAGAAAGATGTTGAGCGATTGGGATTGGCAGATGAGCGGCGTGCGGTCGGCGGCAAGCTCGACGATCCAACGCTGGTCGATCTCGAACGCGGTTTTGAACACGCTCTTTTCGTCGTCGCTCAAGAAGTCGAGATGCTGGACCGACCCTTCCTTTTTCAGGATCGAGGACCACACCGCTTCTGTGTTCTTTCCCTTTTGATCGAGCAATTGCTCAAGATAGGGGTTCTTCACCGCGAACGAGCCTGAGAGCGTCTTGTGGGTGTAGATGTTGGCTGGGATCGGCTCCACGCCTGCTGATGTCCCCCCGCAAATGATCGAGATCGAGGCCGTCGGCGCGATCGCGAGCTTGTGCGAGAAACGCGCCATCACGTTGTTCTCCGCGGCGTCCGGGCAGGGGCCGCGCTCTTGTGCGAGCTTCACCGACGCCGCATCGGCGCCCCGGCGGATGTGACGGAAGATGCGGTTGTTCCACACCTTGGCCATCGCCGATTCCATGCTGACGTTCTGGCGCTGCAAGAAGGAATGGAACCCCATGAGCCCCAGGCCCACGCTGCGCTCGCGCATGGCTGCATAGATGGCGCGCTCCATCTCCGGCGGCGCGCGCTGGATAAAGTCTTCGAGCACATTGTCGAGGAAGCGGAAAACATCCTCCAGGAAGCCTGGCTCCTTTTCCCATTCCATGAACGTCTCGGCGTTCAGCGAGGAAAGGCAGCACACGGCCGTGCGCTCGCGCCCGTTATGGTCCATGCCGGTGTGCAGCATGATTTCAGAACAGAGATTCGACTGCCGCACCTTGAGGCCGAGCTTCTTCTGGTGCGCCGGCATCTGCTTGTTCACGGTGTCGGAGAAGATGATGTAGGGCTCGCCGGTCTGCAGGCGCAGCTCGAGAATTTTCTGCCAAAGTTTGCGGGCGTTGACGTGCTTCAGAGGTTCGCCGTTCTTGGGTGAACGCAGCGCAAAGGGAAGATCGTCGCGCACGGCGATCATGAATTCGTCGGTGAGGTTGAGCCCGTGGTGCAGGTTCAAGCTCTTGCGGTTGAAATCGCCCGCGGGTTTGCGGATTTCCAGAAATTCCTCGATCTCTGGATGGTGGATATCCAAATAGACTGCCGCTGAGCCGCGCCGCAGCGAACCTTGGCTGATCGCAAGCGTCAGCGAGTCCATGACGCGGATGAACGGAATGATTCCGGACGTCTGCCCGTTCTGACCGACCTTTTCGCCGATGGAACGAACTCCGCCCCAATAGGTGCCGATGCCGCCGCCGTTGGAGGCGAGCCACACATTCTCGTTCCACGTATCCATGATGCCGTCGAGTGAATCGCCGACAGCGTTCAAGAAGCATGAGATCGGCAGGCCGCGCTCAGCGCCGCCATTTGAGAGCACAGGCGTCGCCGGCATGAACCAGAGTCTGGAGATATAGTCGTAGATGCGCTGGGCGTGACCGATATCGTCGGCGAACGCGGTTGCGACGCGCGCGAACATATCTTGATAGCTTTCGCCCGGGAGCAGATAGCGATCGGTCAGCGTGGTTTTGCCGAACTCTGTCAGCAGCGCATCGCGGCTCGGATCCGTAACGACCTTCTCGACGACCTTTAGAGGGCGAAGTGGCTTCGGTTTGCCGCGATGGACCTCGCCCATGCGGTGGACCCCCGCTTTTTCCGCCCGTGCCTGCATGTTCCAGCCCCCGTATTTAGTTCTGTGTTAACTAGACTCGCTTCTGGCCGAAACCACGATGCCTTGTGGTCGCCGGACGAAGCATACCGCTACATATAGTGATGCCATCCGTTAATTCAGGGTCAATGGCGAAGCCTCCGCGAGGCGTTTTTTTGCATGGAGAATCTGTGAGGATTGCCGAACTCGCGCCTGGGCTGGAAATGAGAATGCGGTAGCAAAACACCGTTTCGCGCGGTTTCCGTGCTGTGAAACATAGCTTTTTCTGCTTCACGCCGAGTGAGGCGGTCCCGCAATTTTGCGGCTCTGCCGCCTGTCACCGGAGCAAGGTTGACCGCCCGAGCGCGCCAAGGCCCAATCGAGGCTGAGACGGGGGGCGGGGGTTCAATGAGTTTGGAGAGGTTCCAGGATCGCGGCGTGATGCGCGTTATCAAGGCGTGCGAAACGCCCGCCGATGAGATCGACGCGGCGATCAACAGGCATTGGCGTCTGCTCACGTCCGATTTCGCCAAGGGCCGCCTTCGCGGCGAGGTCGAAGGCGTGAGCTATGATCTCGCCGCGCTGCAGGATTACGTCGAGGGGCCCGTGCTGCAATTGACTGGCCCCGATGCGGGCCTGAGCAGCGCGACTTTCCTGCTTTTCATGCATCCGATGAACGAGCCGCGTCCCACCGGCGCGTTCGCCGGGCGGACGGTCGATTCAGGGCTCCACTATCACTTTGGATCGCGCGCATTGACCGCCTACGTGGCTGCCGGCGCGCTGGTGACGATCCCATGCTTGTCGCCGCCGGTATGCGCCAACTTGCGCGAGGGCGCCGATTACGCGCTGCGCGAGGTTCAACTCGGGAGAGAGGGCCAGCAAACCCCGCGCCCGGGCTGGGAGTTGATGGTGCGCGGACCGCAAATCGTTGAAATCGAATTTGGTCCCTTTATCGCGCATAGCTTCAACGCCGTTGGCGGGCGATGCCTGATTGTGTCACGCCATGCGGAGGAGGACGTGGAGTTCTCAGAGGCGCAGAAGCGCGCGGGCTTCAGCGAGATCGGCGATGGCTCTGTCTTCCTGCTTCCGCCGCAGCCGCTGCGGCAGGATGATTTGCGCCTCTACAATGAGCTGATCACGGCCGGCGCCGCCGGATAGGATAAAAGCTGCTTGCTTGTGCGGGCGTTCCGGCATTCTCAGGACCATGGAAACGGACAGGCGAACCGGGGCGGCGCTGGCGGCGACTGGCGGGGCGGTGCTGCTGGCGCTTTCGCCGATCGGCGTGAGGCTTTCCGAACTGGGGCCCCAGGCGACAAATTTTTGGCGGTTCGTCTTGGCGTTGCCCATTCTGGCGGCCTGGGCCGCTGTCGGCGGGGCCCGGCCGCGCCCGAGGCAGATCGGATGGCTTGCGGCGGCCGGCCTCATGTTCGGTATCGACATGTCGCTGTGGGCCGAGGCGCTGGGGCACACCACCGTCGCCAACGCCACGCTGCTCTCGAATATGACGCCAATATTTGCGGCGTTGTTCGCATGGTTTGCGTTCCGTGAGCGGCCCCGCGCCGGCGTCTTCGCGGGCGGGGCCGTTGCGCTTGCCGGCGCGTTGGCGTTGGCGCTGGCGCGGGCCAACGCTGGGGCGGGACCGGCCGCCAGCGCCGCAGATGGATGGCTCGGCGACGGCTTGGCGTTTTCTGCCGCGATTGGATACGCGGGCTACCTCCTCATCGTGCGCCATATGGGTGGGCGCGTAGGCACCGGTGCTGTCATGCTGGTCGCGACCGCAAGCGCTGCATTCTACGCGCTTGGCGTCAGTCTTGCGTTTGGCGAGCGGTTGTTGCCGCAGACCGTGAACGGATGGTTGGTGCTGCTGATGCTGGGCGTCATTGTGCAGGCGGCTGCGCAAGGGCTTGTCGCCTTCGGCGTAGCGCGCCTTCCAATCGCTGTCTCCACCATCATGCTCTGGATGCAGCCGCTTACGGCGGCGCTCCTTTCCTGGCTCATGTTCGGCGAGGCATTGGGGCCGTTGGCCTTCGCAGGCGGCGCTCTCATCCTCGCCGGCGTCTACATTGTCCAGCGCGTGCGCGCGTGATGCAGCGGGCGCATCCAGCGCCGCATGGGGCAGGAAACGGTTGGATCACGCCCACACCCGCTTAGCTGAGTTGCGTAAACGATCTCGGCGCGCCCGATGAGATTCTCCATGGGCGCAGGCCCCATGCCCTCCCACCGGCTGTCGAGCGAGTTATCGCGATTATCGCCCATGAAAAAGATTTGTCCCGGTGGCACCACGTAAGGGCCGAAATCGTCGAAGCGTCCATTCCTCGTGAGATTGTGAATGGCGTGGACGTAGCCCCCAGGCAGCGCCTCTTCAGAACGCTCGGCCCACTCACGGCCACGGGGGCGCACGCGGCGCAAGAGCAGGCGCGGCGCAGTGGTTTCGGCGGCCTCCCCATTGATCCATAGCGCACCATCGCGCATTTCGATCACATCCCCCGGCAAACCAATCGCGCGCTTGATCATCGTCTCTCCCGTTACGGGATGGATGAACACCACGACATCGCCCCGGCGCGGAAGACGCTCGAACAATCGGTGCGCTTGAGGCGGCAATAGCGCACCCGCATTGAATGCGAGAGAGTGGCGCGAATAGCCATAAGCGAATTTCGAAACGGTGACGCGATCGCCCACTTCAAGGTGGGGAACCATGCTCTCGGAGGGAATTTCATACTGCGCAAATGCCACGGTGGTGAATGCAAAATAGGCTAAGGCGGCGCCAGCGGCCACGCGCGCCCATTCGGCAAGTTCCAATCGCCACTTCTGGAAATTCATGCGCGAAGTCTGCGGCGCGGCGCGGTTGGGGTCAAGCCGCGCCCGTGCTAGGAAGCGCCGATGCGTGCAGGAACACTGGCTGCCATTGCTGGCGGATTGCGAGACGTTTTCGGCGGACGCCTCGGCGGGTTCGCCGCGCTTTGCTTCGTCGCCGCTGTGGCCGCGACCGTTGCGCTGTCCTGGGCGGCGTTCCGCTTTCTCATCCCGCTTATTCCGCAGGGCCAGGGCTGGTGGCGCTATGTCTGGGACGTTGCGCAGTTTCTCTCAGGCGCAGGCGCGATCATTTTGTCGGTCGTGCTGGCGCCGGCCGCATCGATGATGGCGGGGTCGGCGTTGTTTGATGTGGCCGCCGCGCGCGTGGAGAACGAAGTCGGTCTGGCCCCTGGCCGGTTGGTCCCTCTGCATGAGGGCTTGCTCAACGGCGCGCGCATCGCATGGCCGCCGCTTGTGCTCAATCTGATTTCGTTGCCGCTGCTGTTTGTGCCCATCGTTAATATCGTTTGGTTTCTCGCGCTCAACGGCTACCTGATGGGGCGGGAGTATTTTTCACTAACGGCGACGCGGCGTATGCCTTGGGCGGACGCGCGCGCGCTGCGTGCGCGCTTCGGCGTCAGCATATTCATGGTCGGGCTTGCCTGTTCGTTTATCCCGTTCGTCGCGCCGCTCGTCGGCGCCAGCGCGATGACCCGTCTGGTGAAATCCTTGTCCGCGGCCTGAGCGCACTAGCGGGGCGGTTTGCGCCAGAAGCGATAGGTCGAGAGTTCGACGAAGCCCTCGCGCCGGTATAGCGCGATGGCCGGAGCGTTCGCGGCGTCCACTTGAAGAAATGCGTGGGCGCCGCCCTGCGTGCGCGCCCAGCCAAGCAGCGCGCGCAGGATCTGCAGGCCATGCCCTTGGCGCCGCGCTAGCGGCATGGTGCGCATCAAGAAGACGCCGGCAAGCTTGTCCGCTATGGCGCTGGCGCCGACTGCGAGCACGCGCCCATCTTTTTCCCGCATGGCGAAGGCGGCGGGCTGCGGCAGGCGGTTGGCGATGGAGCGGCGTTCGGCAAGCTCGTCCGCATCGGGCGTGGAATCTTGCAACGCTTGATCGAATGCAGGCGGCGGCGAAGGCGACAGCGTCACGCCATCATGCGGCGCGCCTGCGGCGCCGAGATCCGCGACCATGATGAGCGTCGGCGCCACAGGCTCATATCCCCGCAGCGTCAGCAGCTCCGGCAAATTCGTGGGCGCGAAGGCGCCGTCAGTGAGCTTGAAGCGAGCAGGAAGCTGGCGCGCCGCATACCATGCCTCCGCATCTGTGATCGCCGCTTCGGGGTCGCCGCCGCGCCAGTCGAGGGGCCAACAGGCGTTGACGCGCCCGGTGACGCCGCCGGCGGCGAGAAAGAACCATCCGTTGCGTTCCGCGGTCTCCGCGGCTGGCCATGTGGCTATGGTGGCGCGGTCGATGTCGCGCGCGTTCATGCGCCGGCCGCAACCAATTTCACGATGTCGCTCATGATGGCGGTGATCTTGAAATCCTTCGGCGTATAGACCCCCATGACGCCCATCTGTTTCAGCGCCAACGCGTCGGCAGGGGGGATGATGCCGCCAACGACAAGGGGAACATCTTCGAGCCCTTGCGTGCGCATCAAGGCGAGGACCTCCCGGACAAGGTCGAGGTGGCTTCCCGATAGGATTGATAATCCAATGGCGTGAGCGCGCTTGTCCTTGGCGGCGGCCACGATCTGCGCCGGCGTCAGGCGAATGCCCTCGTAGTGCACATCCATCCCTACGGCGCGTCCGCGCGCGGCAATCTGTTCGGCCCCGTTTGAGTGCCCGTCGAGGCCTGGCTTGCCGACGAGCAACGTGAGTTGACGGCCCAGCTTTTGCGAAAGCGCATCGACATCGCGCCTCACGGCTTCGAGATCGTCGCCTCCGCTGTCGATCACCAGCGCGACGCCGGTGGGGCCGCGATACTCCCCATAGACCTCCCGCAGCGCCTGCGACCACTCGCCGGTGGTTACGCCGGCTCTGGCGCACTGGAGCGAAGCTGGCATCACGTTGCGGGACTCATTCGCCGCCGCGCGCAGCGACGTGATGGCTTCGTCCACCGCTTGCTGGTCGCGCGCAGCGCGCCAGGCCTTCAATCGCTGGATCTGCTCGGCCTCTACCGTGAGATCGACGGTTTGGATGTTCTTTTCGCCGGCTTCGAGTGGCGAGGGCTCCGCCTCGGTGAAACAATTGACGCCGACGACCTTGGCGTCGCCCCGCTCGATCGCTTCAACGCGGCAGCGGTTCGATTCCACCAGCGCCGCCTTCATGTAGTCCAGCGCCGCCGCTGCACCGCCGAGTTCCGCGATCACGGCGAGTTCCGCCCGCGCACCCGCAATCAATTCCGTCACCTTGGCCTCGATCACTTTCGAGCCTTCGAAGATGTCCTCGAACTCCAAAAGGTCGGTCTCGTAGGCCAGGACTTGCTGCATTCGGAGCGACCATTGCTGATCCCATGGCCGCGGCAGGCCAAGCGCCTCGTTCCAGGCCGGCAATTGCACCGCGCGCGCGCGCGCGTTCTTCGATAGCGTGACAGCAAGCGTTTCCAGCAGGATGCGATAAACGTTGTTTTCCGCCTGGTTCTCGGTCAGTCCGAGCGAATTGACCTGCACGCCATAGCGAAAGCGCCGCGCCTTGGCGTCGCTTACGCCGTAACGCTCACGGCCGATCTCGTCCCATAACACGCCGAAGGCCCGCATTTTGCAGGTCTCGGTTATGAACCTGAGGCCCGCGTTCACGAAGAATGAAATGCGGGAGAACACATCGGCGAAACGTTCGGGGGCGATTTCGCCGCGCGCCTTCACTTCATCGAGCACGGCGATGGCTGCGGCGAGCGCGAAGGCGAGTTCCTGTTCCGGCGTCGCGCCTGCTTCCTGCAAGTGGTAGGAGCATACGTTCATCGCGTTCCACTTGGGCGTCGCATCCAGGCACCACGCGATGGTGTCCGCCGTCAGCTTCAGACTTGGCGCGGGCGGAAATATGTAGGTGCCGCGCGAGAGGTATTCCTTGAGGATGTCATTCTGCGTGGTGCCCGCGAGCTTCTTGAGATCGGCGCCTTGTTCCTGCGCCAGCGTTGCGTAGAGCGCGATCAGCCAAGCTGCGGGCGCATTGATCGTCATCGATGTGTTCATGGTTTCGAGGGGAATGCCCTCGAACAGCGCACGCATGTCGCCGAGGTGGCCCACGGGCACGCCGACTTTGCCGACTTCGCCCCGCGCCTGCTCGTGGTCGCTGTCATAACCGGTCTGAGTTGGCAGATCGAACGCGACCGAGAGGCCCGTTTGCCCTTTCGCCAGATTGGCGCGGTAGAGCCGGTTGCTCTCCGCTGGCGTCGAATGCCCGGCATAGGTGCGGAAGATCCAGGGTGGATCGGGAGGGTGCTGAAAAGGAGGAGGCGTCACTCGCGTAAGGAAACATGCGCCGGTGCGAGGCGGCAAGCCAATGTTGCGATGACGCGAAGGAAGCGGGGGTAGGCAGGCCAGCGCGCTGGCCTGCTTCAATCGGAACTCGGCGCCCGGCGGGGGTTAGGAGGCTGAGCCTGTCAGGGCGGGGCGATGGTCGCTTGACGCGCCAGGAAACGCCACCTGCCATCCTCCCAAAGGAAGACGTTGGTGTACCGCCGATGCAGGGTTTGGCCGGGATGCAAGCGGCCCAGATTGCTGTTGGGTGCAGGCGTGACGATCTCGCTTCCCATGACGATGCCAACGTCGCCCGTGATTGCGATGCCTTCGATCTGGCGTGAGAAGCTTTCGCTGGCGATGTCGCCCCGCGCGAGCATGTCTACAACTTCCGGCTTGCGCCTTATTATGTTCGCCGGTCCGTTCAGCATGTAATTTGGGTGCATGAACGCCTGCTGAGCGGGAGCGTCCTCCTCAACAATGATGCGCATTTGCTCAGCGTCAGCAGCCCGAAGGCTTGCCTCGGTCGGATCGCTGCGAAGCGCCGACGTTGGCGCGGTGGCGCACGCTGCAGCCATGAAGAAGAAACATAACGCCGCGAGATTCGCCATGGGTCCGCGCATGATCTCACCTCTATCGACCCGCAATATGTAGCCCAGGCTCGCAGACGCCGCCAATCATCCGTCCCAAGCTTGACCTCGCGCCAAAACCACGACCATTGTGCGCTGCAGCAAAGATGCGAGGGCGGCAATGGCGCAAGCGAGCTTGGTCGGGGTGAAGGATATTTACGGCATCGGGGAAATCCCGCCGCAGTTTCATGTGCCTGAGAAGATGTGGGCGTGGGCGATCCGCAAGGAGCGCCATGGCCGCCCGCTCCAGGCCATGCAGTTGGAGCAAGTGCCCACGCCCCAGGTCGGCGAGGATGAGGCGCTGGTGCTCGTGATGGCCGCGGGCGTGAATTACAACGGCGTCTGGGCCGCCCTCGGTGAGCCGCTTTCAGTTCTCGACGTTCACAAACAGCCTTACCATGTGGCGGGCTCCGACGCCTCTGGCATCGTCTGGGCCGTTGGCTCGAAGGTGAAGCGTTGGAAGCCCGGCGACGAGGTCGTCATCCACTGCAATCAGGACGATGGCGACGACGAGGAATGCAACGGCGGCGACCCGATGTTCTCGCCCTCTCAGCGCATCTGGGGTTACGAAACCACCGACGGTTCGTTCGCGCAATTCTGCAAGGTGCAGGCGCGCCAACTCATGCCGCGCCCCAAACATCTCACTTGGGAGGAGAGCGCCTGCTACACGCTGACGCTGGCGACCGCCTATCGCATGCTGTTCGGCTGGCGCCCAAACGTGTTGCGGCCGGGCCAGAACGTGCTGGTGTGGGGCGCGTCAGGCGGGCTTGGCGTGTTCGCCGTGCAGCTCTGCGCGGTCTCGGGCGCGCACGCCATCGGCGTCGTCTCTTCCGACGACAAGAAGGATTACGTGCTGTCGATGGGCGCCAAGGCCGTGCTCAACCGCAATGAGTTCAAGTGCTGGGGCCAGTTGCCGAAAGTGAACGGCCCGGAATTCGCCGACTACATGAAGGAGAGCCGCAAGTTCGGCAAAGCCATCTGGGAAATCACCGGCGGCAAGGATGTCGATATCGTGTTCGAGCATCCCGGCGAAGCGACGTTCCCAGTCTCGGTTCTGGTGTGCAAGCGCGGCGGCATGGTTGTGATCTGCGCTGGCACGACCGGCTACAATCTCACCATGGACGCACGCTTCCTCTGGATGCGCCAAAAGCGCGTGCAGGGCTCACACTTCGCGCACCTATATCATGCCAGCCAGGCCAACCAGCTGGTGATTGACCGCCGCATCGATCCGGCGATGAGCGAGGTGCTGCCCTGGGAGAAAATCCCCGACGCGCACGAGAAGATGCTCGATAACAAACATGCCCCCGGAAACATGGCGGTGCTGGTGAACGCGCAGCGCAGTGGCTTGCGCACGTTTGAGGATGTGCTGGAGGGAAGCGCCGCGCGCTCATGATCCGCTTCCGTCATTCCGGACGCACGCAGCGCGATCCGGAACCCAGGGGCAACAGGCGTACTCTACGACCCCTGGATTCCGGGCCTTGCTTCGCAAGCCCGGAATGACGGAAGCTCGTCAATTGGAGGGCAAGGTAGAGACGATGCAGGATGTAGCGTTGCGGCTCGCCAAACGCCTGTTCGACAGGCCGCTAATTCAGAATTCCTTTCGGGGCGCCTTTGTTGAGGAACTGATCGCGCCAATGCTTTTCGACCGCGGTTGGCGGCACTGCGGTGATGACTGGTCCTCGTGGGACTTTCAGCATGAGCGCGGCGCCAGGCTGGAGTTGAAGCAATCAGCTTTTGTTCAAAGTTGGTCAAACGAGGGCGGCGCCACCCGGAACCCCACCTTCAATATCGAGGAAAAGCAGGGTCACTGGGAAGGTGGCGCGTTCCATCTCTATAAGGCGCCTGCGCGCCCTGCGAGCGTCTACGTATTCGCTTGGCACGGTATCGAGGACCGAACCCAAGCCGATCATCGAAACCTGAACCAATGGAGTTTCTACCCGCTGGGGGCTGCCGCCCTGCCGGGCGGTCAGAAGACCATCAAGTTGTCGGGGTTGAAGCGTTTGGGCGCGATGGAATGCTCAGCAGAAGTACTGTCGGACAAGCTTGAGTTGGTTCGCACGGGGCTGGCGTAGCAATGCTGCACATCGGCATTCTCGCGCATTCGGCTGACGGCGCGGCGTTGTGTTTCCTGGAAATGGTGCGCGAGGCGGGCCGCGAACTCGGCGCGCATGAGCATCCGGAAATCACGCTTTCGATCTTGCCCATGGGGCCTACGCTTGACGCTTACGACAAGGGCGATCTCGCGGCGGTCAACGCGCATCTCCGAAAAACCGCGCAACGCCTCGCCGACGCCGGCTGCGATTTTTTCGTCTGCCCCGACAACACCGCCCACATCGCTTTTGACGCTGCGGTCGAGTCTTATCCGCTGCCGGGGCTGCACATCTGCGATGTGGTCGCCCAGCGCGCCAAAGCCGATGGGCGCAAACGCGTCGCCCTGCTCGGCACGCGCTGGACGATGACGGGCCCCGCCTATCCCGCCGCTTTCATGCGCGCGGGCGTAGAACTCGTAGCGCCCGAGGCCGAGGAACGCGCCATCATCGATCGGATCATCTTTGATGAGCTCTGCCAGGGCGCCATCCGCGAGGAGTCCCGCGCCGCGTACGTGCGGATCATCGAACGGATGCGCGGCGCCGGCTGCGACGCTGTGGCGCTCTCGTGCACGGAGATTCCGCTTTTGGTCACCCCTGAGGTGTCGCCGCTTCCAGTTTTGGATTCCACACGCCTACTGGCGCGCGCGGCTGTTGCAGTTGCGATTGGACGGCGCCCGCCGCCAACATGGCGGGGCGGCGTGCAGGCGCAATGAGGAGCCGATCGAAGTGCTGACCCGTTGACGGGCCCGCCCGCAAGGGCGCACATCTCAGCAAGGGGAATGAGAAATGTTGCGTCTTCTTCTGGCCGGCCTGGTGGTGGCATTCGCGGCGATCGCCGGATTTGTCGGTTACCGCACGATGACGTTCACGGCCCCGCCGCCGCCAGCGGCGGTGACGCTCCCTGACGCTTCATCCTACCAGATCGATACAGCCGCGGCCGCCGCGCGCCTGGGCGAGGCTGTCCGTTTTCAGACTGTCTCGTTGGTTGCTGAGGGTGACGATCCGGCGCCGTTCACGCAGTTCCAAGATTGGATGGTGCGCACATACCCTGCGTTCCACGCGGTGGCGCGGCGCGAAGTGGTTGGCGGTCTTTCGTTGCTCTACACCTGGGAAGGCAGTGATCCCGGCCAGCCGCCGCTGCTGTTGCTGGCGCACCAGGACGTGGTGCCCGTCCCCGACGACACCCGCGCCGCTTGGTCGGTCGATCCTTTCGGCGGCGCCATTCGCGAAGACGCCGTATGGGGGCGGGGATCGATTGACGATAAAGGTTCGCTGGTGGCCTTGCTCGAGGCGGCGGAATATCTCGCTGCACAGGGCAAGCGGCCGGTTCGCACCGTTATCCTTGCCTTCGGCCACGACGAGGAGGTCGGCGGCGGCGATGGCGCGATCCAGATCGCGGCTCTGCTCGCTCAGCGCGGCGTGCGCGCATGGTTTGCGCTCGACGAGGGCATGGCCGCGCTCACCGAACACCCGCTCACCGGGCGCCCGGCGTCCATGATCGGCATTTCCGAACGCGGTTTCGGCACGTTGCGCGTGCACGCCATCGGGCAGCCGGGACATTCCTCGATCCCGCCGCCGGAGACGGCCGTCTCAACCCTCGCGGAAGCTGTGGTGCGCATTCATGACATGCCAATCGAGCAGCGTCTCGAAGGCGGTCCGGCAATCGAAATGATGCGTGCTCTCTCGCCTGAGCTTTCAACGACGACGCGCGTCGCGGTCGCGAACGAGTGGTTGTTCGCGCCGATGCTGCGCGAGCGCATGAGCGGCAACCCGACAGCGCGGGCGCTGCTGGGCACGACAGTCGCGCCGACGATCATCCAAGGCGGAACGCGCGCCAACGTGCTCCCTGCGGAAGCGACGGCGATGATCAACTATCGCTTTCATCCACGCGACACCGCCGCGGGTATTTTGGAGCGTGCGCGCGCTGCGGTCGCCGATATGGAGGATGTCGATGTGGAATGGGACGACCCGCCGCGCGACGCCACTGCGACATCGAGCACAACCAGCTCCAGCTACGCGCTTCTGGCTGCGCTTTCTCACGAAATACTGCCGGAGGCGCCAGTCGCGCCCGGCCTGGTGTTGGCCGGAACGGATTCGCGCCACTATTCAGATGTGGCCGAGAACGTCTATCGCTTTCAGCCTATGATGTTCGCCCAGGAAGATCTTGAGGGCATACATGGCGTCAACGAACATGCTTCGCTCGCCAACATCGAACGGATCATCCGCTTCTACATCGCGCTCATGGAAGCAGGAGCCATGCAATGATCAGATTGGTTTTGCTTGTGGCCGCCTTGGCCGTGGCGGCGTGCGCGCCCTCGCAAGAGGACCAGCAGATGGCCGGTAACGGCGCAATTGCGGCGCCGACGCCGGCCGACGTGGCTGTCCGCGTTACGGCGGCCCAGAACGGGCAAACCGTGCAGGTGGGCGTAAACCAGCGCTTCGCGGTCGAACTCATCGGCGTGCCCACGGCTGGCTATCTCTGGGCGCCGGCGCAGGTTCCCGCTTTCATCACGCGCGCGGGCGAAGCCACCGGCAACACAGCGCAGGAACAGAGCCAGCCCGGGTTTGCCGGCGGCAATCATTGGGAGGTGCTGATGTTCGCCGCCACCGAACCGGGGTCGGGGGAATTGGTGCTCGAACAGCGCCGGCCATGGGAAAGTAATGAGCCCCCGGCGGACGTGTTCCGCGTTACGATTGTGGCGCAGTGATCTTGCTGGCGCAGACGCTTGTGTATTTGCTCGCTGTCGCGGGGGTGGTCGCGGGCTCGCTTGGAGCGCTCTACTTTGCCGGCGGGGCCTTCAACCGCGCCCGTCCGCGCGAGTTGCGACGCCGCCGGGCGGCTTTGGCGGCGCTTTGCCTGTGCGGCATCGTCGCATCCGCCGCCACAGGCTTTGTCGCCATCCCCGCGCTGATGTATCTCGCGCAGCAATGAGCGATCTGCTTCGGGATATGTGGTACTTCGCCGCCGTTTCGCGCGAGCTGAAACGCGGGGCGATGTTCCGGCGCGAAATTTTGGGCGAACCGGTCGTTCTGGGTCGCGACGCTGAGGGCCGCGCGTTTGCACTGCGCGACATTTGTCCGCACCGGTCTGTTCCGCTTTCGGCCGGGCGCATAGTCGAAACCAACGGCGCACAGACCGTCGAGTGCCCTTACCATGGCTGGCGCTTTGGGGCCGGGGACGGGGTGTGCAAACAGATTCCGTCTTTGGTCGACGGCCAGCCCTATGAGGCAAATCGCATTCGCGTGCGCCATTTTCCAACCCATGAAGCGAACGGCGTCGTGTTCATCTTCGTCGCCGCTGACCCCCGCTTTGCCGGCGAACCGCCGCCGCCGCCAGCGTTCGACCTGGGAGATTTCTGCGCGCCGAAATTTGTCATCCACCGGATCTTCGCGGCCAACATGGACAACGCCGTCGTCGGCCTGATGGATCCCGCGCACGTGCCGTACGTGCATAATCAGTGGTGGTGGCGCCCGCCCAGCGCCGGCAAGAAGCTCAAGGAAAAGCGTTTCGTGCCGCGTGAACGCGGCTGGGCGATCGAACGCCACGCCCCATCGGGCAACTCGCTTGGTTATCGCCTGCTCTTTGGCGGCGCCGTGACCACCGAAATTTGCTTCATGCTCCCGGGCTATCGCTGGGAGGTGGTGGAGAACCCGACATCACGGCTCTTCACACTGACTTGCCTGACGCCGGAGAACGAAAATTCGACCCGCATCACGCAGGTGACGTATTGGAGGAATGCGCCTCTGCTTGACGTGATGAAGCCCATTCTCGTTCCAGCGGGCCGTGAATTTCTCGATCAGGACGGCCGCATGGTCGATCTGCAGAATGCGGGCTTGCAGTACTCGCCTTCGATGCTTTGGATTGACGACATCGACGTCCAGGCCAAGTGGTATCTCAAGCTCAAGCGCGAGTGGAGCAAGAGCCGCGAAGAAGGGCGCGAGTTCGTCAACCCGATCGAACCGACTACGTTGCGCTGGATGAGCTAGCGCGATTTGCGAATTCGTTGCAGCAGGCCTGTCTGGCTTGCTGGCGGGCGCGGGACGAGGCTACGTACACCCTCCTGCGTTCACGAGAGAGTCCGCCCCATGGTCCATCACACAGAACGCCATCTGCTCGATCGCGTGGGTTGGCTCCGCGCTGCCGTTCTCGGCGCTAATGACGGCATCGTTTCGACCGCGAGCCTTATCGTCGGCGTCGCGGCGGCTGCGGCGGGGCGCAACGAGATTGTCATCGCCGGCGTGGCCGGGCTGGTCGCCGGCGCCATGTCGATGGCGGCGGGAGAATATGTTTCGGTGAGCTCGCAGGCGGACGCCGAGCGTGCCGACCTCGCGCGCGAGCGCAGCGAGCTGGCCACCGATCCCGAATTCGAACTCGACGAGTTGACGGAGATCTATGTCGGGCGCGGCGTGGAACGGGACCTTGCGCGCCAGGTGGCTGTCCAGATGACGGCAAAGGATGCGCTGGCAGCGCATGCGCGCGATGAGCTGGGCATCTCGCCGTTTTCGACAGCCCGGCCCGTGCAGGCGGCTGTGGCTTCAGCGTTTTCGTTCGCAGCCGGCGCCGTGCTGCCGCTGAGCGTTGCGCTGCTCACGCCCCTCCAGTCGGCGGGATGGTCGGTGTCGATCGCTTCGCTCTTCTTTCTGGCGTTGCTCGGCGCCTGGAGCGCGCGTGCTGGCGGCGCCCCGGTGGCGAAGGCCGTAGGCCGCGTGACCTTTTGGGGCGCGTTCGCGATGGCCGCCACGGCTGCAATCGGCTCGCTGTTCGGCACGATGGTGTGAGGCCTTCGCAAGTGCGAAGCCGTCGTCTACGCTGAGTCCAAGTGCGAGGGGCGATGTCGAGCGAACTCTTAACACAACTGGCGGCAGCCGCTGACGTAGCGGAAGCGTACGCGAACGATGTGCGCGCTGCCGTGCGGGCGCGCATCGGCGGTGACCGCGCGGCGATGGATAGTGAACAGCACATCGTTCACGGGCTCGCCTGGATCGCCACCTATGCCGAGACGCTGCGCGAAGTGCGGGATTGGGCGGGCGCCCTGGCTGGTGCCGGCGCGCTTGGCGAAACTGAGCGTTTGCTCGCAAAACTTCTGGCCGCCGAATATGGCGCGCAGCTTGCTGGCGGTCTGCCGATGTCGCAGGTCGAAATCATTCGGCCCGCCGATTTTGGCGTCGCTGCGCCGCCAACGCCGGTCGCTTTTTCGCGGGACGAAAAGGAGCGCCTGGCCAAACTGCTGCACGAAGCGCAGGGCCGCGCGACGTTCGAGAACACAAATCTCGACGCCGATTTTGAGCTCATCCGCGACCAGTTCCGGAAATTTGCCGACGATCGGATCGTCCCTCACGCCCATGGCTGGCATTGCCGGGATGAGCTTATTCCCATCGAAATCGTTGAGGAGATGGGCGCGCTCGGCGTCTTCGGCCTCACCATTCCTGAAAACTATGGCGGTTCCGGTCTCGGCAAGACCGCAATGTGCGTGGTGTCGGAGGAATTGTCGCGCGGCTGGATCGGTACGGGCTCGCTTGGCACGCGTAGCGAGATCGCGGCGGAGCTGATCCTGATCGGGGGCACGCAAGCGCAGAAAGATGAGTGGCTGCCGAAGATCGCGAGCGCGGAAATTCTGCCGACAGCGGTGTTTACAGAGCCGAACACTGGCAGCGATCTCGGCGCCCTACGCACGCGCGCCGTGCGCGAGGGCGGCGATTATCTTGTCACTGGCGCCAAGACCTGGATCACTCACGCCGCGCGCGCGGACGTGATGACGCTCCTGGTCCGCACTGATCCTGCAACAAGCGGCTTCAATGGCCTTTCCATGCTGCTCGCTCCCAAGCCGCGCGGCAGCGATGCGAATCCGTTTCCGGCGCCGGGAATGTCGGGCGGGGAAATCGAAGTCATCGGCTATCGGGGTATGAAGGAGTACGAGATCGGCTTTGATTCCTTCAGAGTGCCCGGCGCCAATCTTCTGGGCGGCGTCGAGGGCCAGGGTTTCAAGCAATTGATGGCGACGTTTGAGAGTGCGCGAATTCAAACAGCGGCGCGTGCTGTCGGCGTTGCGCAAAGCGCACTGGAGTTGGGGCTGAAATACGCGATCGAACGCAAGCAGTTCGGGCGTGAGATATTCGCCTTCCCGCGGGTGGCGAACAAGCTCGTGATGATGGCGGCGGAAATCATGGCCGCTCGCCAGATCACCTATTTCGCCGCCCGCCGCAAAGACAGCGGCAAGAGGTGCGACCTTGAGGCCGGCATGGCCAAGCTCCTGGCTGCGCGCGTGGCGTGGGCCGCCGCCGATAACGCCCTGCAGATTCATGGCGGCAATGGCTTCGCCGTGGAATATCCAATCAGCCGCGTTCTGGCGGACGCCCGGATTCTAAACATCTTCGAGGGCGCCGGTGAGATTCAGGCCATGGTCATCGGCCGCCGGCTGCTGGAGGAAGGCGCGAATTAGGCTATGCTGGCGCGGTTTCGGCCACGAGGACCAGATGCGCGCCATTGCTGCACTTGCGCTTATTCTTGCAGTTTCGCTGGGCGTCTGCGAGCGCCGGGCCGCTGAAGAGGGCTTTTCGCCCGACTACCGGCTGAACTTTGTGAATGCGTGCCAAGCTCAAGGCTCTGGGCCTGAGATGTGCGCCTGCGCTTGGGACAGGATCGAGGCCGAGGTGTCCCGGCGCGACTTCGATGCGCTTGAGCGACTGCCCGGCCCGCAGCGCGACGCAGATCCGTTAACTGCCCGCATCAATCAGTATGTGCAGGCCTGCGCAGCGCAGTTCGCCCCGGTCCCCGACCCCGAATCGCCGCCCGCGCCCTAATCGCCCCGTTTTGTTCAAACTCGAGTTGGAGCATAATGGCTCAGCGGCGACTCTGCCTGCGGGGATTTACGGCAATGCGTTGGTGTGTGGCGCTTGTGAGCATGGCGTTGGCGGCATGCGGCCAGCATGCGCCCAACCCCTATCCGGAAAGTGCGCACGCGCAGTTTGAGGCTTCGTGCCCGCATGAGAGTCTTGTGTGCACCTGCACCTGGGACAGGATCACGCGCACGATGTCCTACGAACAGTATGATGCCGCGCTGCAGGCATTTCGCGAGACCGGCCTGATGGATCCTCACATCACGCGGGCGCGCACGCAGTGCATCGAGCGTCACGGCAATTCATGATGGCCGCCGGCTTTGCAGAGCCGCAAACAGCGTTCCATCGTCCAGCAGGTCCAGTTCGCCGCCAACGGGAACCCCGTGCGATAGGCGGCTGATGGTGACGTTGAGCGGCTGCAGCCGCTCGGCCAGATAGTGGGCGGTGGTCTGGCCATCCACGGTCGCCGAGAGCGCCAGGATCACTTCGCGCACGCCGGGTGCGGAGGCGCGTTCGAGCAGCTTGGCGATGCGCAGATCCTCCGGGCGCACGCCATCGAGTGCGGAAAGCACGCCGCCAAGCACATGGTAACGGCCTTTGAAGGCGCCGGCGCGCTCCAACGCCCACACATCGCCCACTTCCGCGACGACGCAAATCAGGCAGTCATCGCGATCCGGATTGGCGCAAAGCGCGCACGGGTCTTGGGTGTCGAGCGCGCCGCAATTGGAGCAGGGCGCAACCTTTGCCGCCGCTTCGGTGAGAGCCGCCGCAAGGGGCGCCATCAGCGCGTCCTTCTTCTTCAGCAATTGCAGAGCCGCGCGCCGCGCCGAGCGCGGCCCAAGGCCCGGCACTTTGGCGAGCAGGGAGATCAGCGCCTCAATCTCGGGCGCGGCGATGGCGGATTTCGAACGCATTGGCACTGATGTAGCGATTTGGGAGCGCAGGCGCGAGGGCGCGACATTCGTTCCGGTTGCGCAAATGCGTGCTGCTCAGCGGCCCAGCGCGCGCTCCACTGTAAGACGCTGGCCCGCAGTGACGAGCTGCTGCACCCGCAGCTTGGCCTGATAGGGCTCAGCGAGCCCCCAGACCCGCGCCAGCACTTCGGCGTCGGCGTAGGAATAACCGGTGTCGATCCAATCGCAGCTGTGGCCGGCGCGGCGGCTGAGATCCAGAATTTCAGGCACCGCATCAGCGAGGCCATTGATGATCTTCCAGCCGATATTGACCTTGGTTTCCCCGATATCATTGCCCCAGAATTCAGCGACGAGTTTGGCGTCGCAATACTGGTAGCCGGAGGCGAAAAAAGTTTGCAGCGGATCGCCTGGGACGATGACCGCCGGGGCGTGTGTCGTGGGCGTTGTTGGCCCGGGATTTGTCGGCGTCGCGCCGCCGGAATTCGATGCGGGCGCATCGGTTGTCACAGCGCCGCCATCTGTGGTGGGATCGGAAATCGCGACATCAATCGTGTCGTCACTCGGGTTCGGCGCAGCGTTGTGATTCAACAGCCCGGTGCTCCAGGCATAGTATCCGCCGCCGCCGATCAGAGCCACGGCCGCGGCGACGCCCAACACTGGCATCAAGCCGGCGCCGGAGCGCTGTGGAGGGGCTTCGTTGCGTGACGCGCGGGGCGCTTCGGAAAGCTTCGGCGGGGCCGAGAGCGATTTCGGAGGCCCGCCGGGCGGGCGGCCCACGAAATGTTCGACAGAAGCGAGCGCGTTCAGCCATTCAGGATCTTTGGCGTCGCCGCTCCAGCCCACCAACCGCGCGGCTTCGATTTGCCGGAAGCCGTACGGCGGAGAGACGTCGTCGATAAGGATGGGCAGCAGGACGTTGCGCTTTTTTCCCTCATCGGCTTCGTCAAGCACCCATTGGGCGTTTGCGGAGAGATTGGACCACACCACGATAACGCACTTGGCGGTCTGGAGCGCAGCGCCGATCACATCGCGATAGGTGCGGCCTGCCGGAATGCGGTGGTCCCACCAGACTTCATAGCCGGCGTTGGCCAGGCCCAGCGCGATCGGATGCACGCGCTGAACATCTTCCTTCTTGTAGCTTATGAAGACGTCTGTCATCGGCCCACTCCCACCAAGCCCGTCAGACTAGCGGAGCGCACCTCGGCGCACAACGTCACGCCGCCGGCGCGAGCCCCGCCCGCCATCGCTGCCGGCTCGCCTCGGGCAATGCAAGGCGCGCGATCAACTCGCCTAAAGCGGCGGGAGTCTCCGCGCCGGTATCGCAGCACCATCGCAGCATGGCCGCGATCAGCTGCGCGGCCTCCATGATGGGCGCGGCTGTCAAATGTGTGGGCAAAACGCGCACTTCGAATGTGCGTTTGTCGGGATCATCGATGACGAGATTGAGCACGTTGTAGTCGCAGTACTTGCTGAGCCCGATCTTGTTCAACGCTGCGGCGGCATCGGCCCAATCCATCGATTGAAACGCCTCGCTGTTGACAGCCTCGCGTAGCGCGGCCGGCCAGGCCCCGAGGCGCACGCAATTGGGGTTGCAACCAAGCAGTTGCTTCAGCGCGCCGCCGTGAGAATCGAACATGTTCACGAGGCGTGCGAACACGGGCGCCGATTGCAGCGGGGCGCCGTCGAAATGAATGTGGGTCGCGCCCTCTTTGGGGGCGGTGAATCCAAGCGCCGCCGCGTCATCCAGCAGGGCCTGCAGTCTGGACTCGTGGCTCGCCTCAATGGGCGCGGTGACGATCTCGCACGGCCGCTCGCGCTCGCCTGGCAGCGGCGCGCCGATGGCGACCGAGGCGCCGCGGTCATCGACGACGCGCACCATACCCGTCGCATGCGGTTGCGGGCTTGTGCCGAACAAGGCGGCGAGTGGCGCGAGCACTGTGTGAAGCGGGGCCGCCGCATCGCAATGCCGGGCGGTGAGGCGGAGCAAACGGGCATCGTCGGCGACGATGCGATACCATCCCTCGCGCGGGGCGGCGTCCTTGGCGAGATCGGCCTGGAGCGTGAGATCATCGACGAACGTGGCGACCGGCGCCCCCGCTGCATTTACGACCTTGAAGCCGAGCGTCAGATTCTCGAATACGTGCCGCCCCGGCGTCGCGCTCACTTCCGCCTGCTGATGGAAGATCCTCTCTACGCTGCCGCCGCACCGATGCGCGGACGCCTGCGCGAGATCACGGCGGCTGAGCCCGGGCGGGGCCAGCAGTTCAATCTCAAATCCCATTTTCCATGGCATAGGCCGCTCCCTGGGCGCGGGCGGCGGTTCAAAACGGCATCTTGAATCCGGGCAGGATGCCGAGGCCCCCGGAGAGGCCCTTCATCTCTTCGTTCTGAGCATCTTCGAGCTTGCGACGTGCGTCGTCATGGGCGGCCTGGATCAGGTCTTCGAGGATTTCGTGCTCACCGGGGGTCATCAGCGAAGGATCGATCGCGATGCCCAGTAGCGCATTCTTTCCAGTCAGCCGGAGCTTCACCATGCCCCCGCCGGCCGAGCCATCGACTTCCATCGCCTCCAGCTTCTTCTGCGCGTCGTTGATCTTGGCCTGCATCTGCTGCGCCTGGCGCATGATCTGCGAGATGTCTTTCATCGGTCGACTTCCTTCTTGCGCGCGGGAGCTGCGGGCGCGCCGGGAGATGGCAGCGCAACCACGTCGCCGCCGCCAGCGTTTTCGTCAGCCGGGTGCGTGACGCGCGCGATCTCGGCGCGTGGAAACGCCTTCAAGGCCTCCGCGACGAACGGGTGACGTTTCAATTCCTCCAGCGCGCGCGCGGATTCGCGCTTGCGCTTCTCGGCCAGGCTCTCAACCGGGGCTGCTGGCGCGGCGGCGCTCACGTTCCACTCAAACGGCGTGTGCTCTTCGAGGAATGCCTTCAAGCGCCGCACAAGATCGCGCGGATGGTCAGGGCTCGGGGCGAACACCAGCTCGCCATGCGGCGAGAACTTTATTACGCGCAGCCTGTCGAGCGCGACTTCAAGCTCGACATCGCGCTCCTGCGCGACGCGGGCGGTGATGTCCTCGAAGGTGCGGAACGGCGTGTCGGCGCTTGCGGCTGGGCCGCCGCCCGTCCCGCCCCGCGGCGGCGCCTGCGCTGAAGGAGTGTGCGCGGGGCCGGCGCCTTCGCGAAGCATGCGCGCGGCGTCCTCCGGGGGCGGCAGGCTTTGCGCTGCGCATAAGCGCACCATCGCCATCTCGACCGCGGCAATCGGGTCAGGAGCTTTGCCGGCCTCTTCGAGGGCCTTCAGCAGCATTTGCCATAAGCGCGAAAGCTGGGCCGGTGAAAGCTGGGCCGCGAGCGCCCGCACGCGTGCGGTCCAGTCGGCGCCGCCGAGCAATTGGGCGCCTTCGCCCAGTGCCTGCGCGCGTGCGGCTTCGTGGCCGATGTCGAGCAGGTCGCGAAGGATGAGCGCGGGGTCGGCGCCGCTGTCATATTGCGATCGCGCTTCTTCGATTGCGGTCCGGGCGTCGCCTTTTGCGATTGCGTCGAACAGGTCGAGCACGCGGCCACGGTCCGCTAGGCCGAGCATGTCGCGCACGTCGCCGGCGCTGACGCTCGCGCCGGGCTTCTGCACCAACGCCTGATCCAGCAGGGAGAGGCCGTCGCGCGCGGAACCTTCCGCTGCCCGCGCAATCAACGCCAACGCATCGGCGTCGACCATAACCCCTTCCTTGGCGCAGATCGCCCCCAGATGCGCGGCGAGCTGTTCGCCGCCGATCCGCTTCAGGTCGAAGCGCTGGCAGCGCGAAAGCACAGTCACCGGCACTTTGCGGATTTCGGTCGTCGCAAACATGAACTTCACGTGCGGCGGCGGCTCTTCCAGCGTCTTCAGCAGACCGTTGAAGGCCTGCGTCGAGAGCATGTGGACTTCATCGATGATGTAAATCTTGTACCGCGCCATGACTGGGGCGTAGCGCACGGACTCCAAAATCTCGCGGATGTCGTTGATCCCGGTGCGGGAAGCTGCGTCCATCTCGAATACGTCCGGATGGCGGCTTTCCATGATCGCCTGGCAATGCTCACCCGGCGGGTCGAGTTCGATGCTCGGCTTGTCGATTTCGCCGCGCTTGTAGTTCAGCGCGCGGGCCAGGAGCCGCGCAGTCGTCGTTTTGCCCACGCCGCGAACGCCGGTCAGCATGGTGGCGTGCGGGATTCGTCCGAGCGCGAAGGAATTGGCGATGGTGCGCACCATCGCTTCCTGCCCGATCAGATCGTCGAAGGTGCGCGGCCGGTACTTCCGCGCGAGCACGACATAGCCCGCGCTCGCTGCGCCGCCGCCAAAAAGGCCGGGCTCTGATTCACCGCTCATCAACCAATCTTACACTCCCGGGACGCGTCCGTGCGAGCGGCAGACAGCCTCTCAGGCCGAAAATGGGGGCTCAGAACCCATCTGAAACCACAAAACACGCCGAATTTTGCTCGGAAATCCATCTGGTTTGGGCGGAAATTTACCTCAAGCGTGTAGCGTTCGCCGGGTTGATCGCCAGCGGACCGCGGCAGTGGGGTGGGTAATGGAGCCGGCAGGAACGGCGCGTCGCACGTTGGTTGCGACGATCCGGAGATTTGTCCAGATCGCTTGGACCCGCCACGGGCCGACACGCTATGCGTCGGTGGCGGTGCTGCCGCTGCTGGTCATGGTGGCGGTTCCCGGGCCCTGGTGGCTCTGGTGCGCCGCGGGCAACCTGGTCGGCGTCCTGATAGATACGCGCGCCCGGGTGGTGTTCACACGGATGGCCAACGAGATTGAGGCCATGGATGAGCACGCGCTGCGCGCCTTAAGCGGTGGGCATATCGCCTCCATCGCGCTGATGGTCGCCTGCTATTGCGCGCCATACGGAGCGCTGGCTTTCGCGCCGGCGCCTGGGCCGGTCATTGGCCTGCTGTTCTGCGCCGCCACCGCGGTGATCATCACGTCGATGCACGTCATGACGTCGACGATGATCCTGTACACATTTCCGGTGGTCGGCGTCAGCGTGATCGCCAACGCCGTTGCGTTGGCGGGGCCGGAGTCAGGGTTGATTGTCGCTGCGGTCGGCGTGACGTTTGCGGTCAATGCAATCGTGACGGCCCGCGGCGGGGCGGCCAGTTTCCGCGAACTCATCGCCGCGCGGCTCGCCGCCGAAGACGCGGTGTCCCATCTCGAGCAGCGCGTGCAGGAGCGCACGTACGAGCTCATGGAGGCGACCAAATCGGCAGAGGAAGCCAACAAGGCCAAGTCGGCGTTTCTGGCCAATATGAGCCACGAACTCCGGACGCCGCTCAACGCCGTTATTGGCTACACCGAGATCGTGGGCGAGGACATCGCTGCGGGCGACACTTCCATGTGCGAGACCGATCTCGAACGCATCCGCACCTCCGCCTCTCATCTGCTGCGCCTGATCGAAGAGGTGCTCGACCTGTCCAAAATTGAAGCCGGAAAGCTCGATCTGCGCCTTGCGCCGCTTGATGTTGTGGCTTTGGCGAAAAGCGCGGTCGATACTGTTGCGCCGATTGGCGCCCGTAGCCGCACATCTGTGCACCTGAACGCCGCACCCGGCCTTGCGCCGGTGGCGGGAGACGAAGTGCGGGTGCGTCAGTGTCTGCTCAATCTATTGTCCAACGCGGCGAAATTCACTCAGCGCGGCCGTGTAATGCTCGAATTGAAGCCCGCTGAGTTCGCAGGCGCCCCTGCAATCGCTTTCGCTGTGCGCGATACCGGCCCCGGCATCAGCGCGGAAGATCTCTCGAAACTGTTTCAGCCGTTCGTTCAGGTCAGCGAAGGCGCCGCACGCGCGCACGAAGGCGCGGGCCTGGGTCTGGTCATCACCCGCCGGCTCGCGCGGCTCATGGGCGGCGACGTCGTGGCGGAGAGCGAGCCTGGGAAGGGCTCCACCTTCACGTTCTATCTGCCCGTGGAATCAGAGGCGTTCAGCGCCACCGCCTAAAGTGCAGACAGGACGGCGACCCGTACGCAACCCGTTACGGCTGCTTCCTTCCGGACCTGACCGGGTTGGCGGGGCGGCCGTCCGCCGCCTGCCTGCGACGCCCATATCGCCGTTTGCCGTTCCCGCTTCAAGGTCTCCGGTGCGCAAGGTCGAACCCCGCGAGCAGAAAGCCCAGGCCGAACAGCACGCCCGCCGCCTGTAGGCCGAAGTCCGGCAGCGGCGCGGGCAGCATGTTGAGCACGCCTGCGGCGATGACGCTGCCAAACCAGCAGAGCGCGGGCGCGCGTGGCCGTTCTCCGGCCCGAAGCCAGGCGAGCGAGAGGCCCGCCATCGCGATGGCGAGCGCTGCTGCGCCTTCTTGATAGGTGCTGAAGCCGAACGGATCGGCGTCCGGGCCGCCGATGAAGGAGAGTGCGGCGACGCCGACCGCGAATCCCGCCAAGCCCAGCCAGCCAAGGCGCCTTGCGCGGCAAAGATAGATCCCCATCAGCCCGAACAGCAGCAGCGCATCGATGGCGCTGTAGAGCCATTCCAGGGCCAGGGGATCGCTGAGAAGCGGAAATGCGGCCAGCACGCGTGCGACGCCTCCTGCCGCAGCCGCCAGCCCCGAGAGCCTGAAAAGCACGCCATTGTCCATTTGCGACGAGCCTGCCGGAGCCGGCGGCGCCTCGCAACCCGTTATGAAAAAGGGGGATTTCAGGGCTCCCGCAGGCGCGTTGACGCCGCCGTGCTTGACGCCGCAGCCGCCCTTTCATACCTCCAGCGCATGGCCATTCGCCCCATCCTGATCGCGCCGGATGCGCGTCTAAAGCAGAAGTCGGCGCCCGTTGAAGGGCCGGTGACCGACGCCCATCGCGCGCTCATGGATGACATGCTGGAGACGATGTACGCAGCGCCTGGCATCGGCCTTGCCGCGATCCAGGTCGGCGAACCGCTCCGCATCATCGTGATGGATCTCGCCCGTGAGGATGAGCCCAAGCAGCCGCGCCATTTCGTCAATCCGGAGATTCTCTGGAAATCGGAGGATATCGCCCCTTACGAGGAAGGCTGCCTCTCGGTCCCCGATTTCTATGAGGAAGTCGAGCGCCCGGCGCGGGTGAAGCTGCGCTACATGAACTATGCCGGGGAAACGATAGAGGAAGACGCCGAGGGGCTTTATGCGGTGTGCATCCAGCACGAGATGGATCATCTCGAGGGCGTGCTGTTCATCGACCACATTTCGCGGCTGAAGCGCGAGAACGCGCTGCGCAAGCTGAAAAAGGCGCGGAAGGCGGAGCAGGACGGCGGCAAGGATCACCGCCTCTGAGGCCTTTCGAATCTGGCGGAAGGCGTTATGTTCCGCGCGAAACAGGGCGCGCGCCGCGTCCCATAAGGGGGTTCCCATGTCTGATGCTTTTGGTGGATATGTCTGCACGTCGGCGGCGATCGATGCGGCTGTCGCCTCGCGCTCGATGCTCGCGCATCCATTCTATCAAGCCTGGGAAGAAGGCGCGCTCAGCGCGGATGCGTTGAAGGCCTATGCGAAGCAGTACTTCCACCACGTCGAGGCGTTTCCGCGCGCGGTGAGCGCGGTGCATGCCAATTGCCCCAGCGCGCAAGGCCGGCGCCTGCTGGCCGAGAACCTCGCCGAGGAAGAAGGCATTGGCGCCGGCAAGGATGATCACGCTGCGCTGTGGCTGGGCTTTGCGGCCGGCATGGGCGCCGACGAGGCGGAGGTGCGCGCGAGCGCGCTAAACCCGGAAACCGAAAACCTGATCGAGACGTTCCGCAGCTTGTCGCGCCGTTCCTATGCCTCGGGCCTGGGAGCGCTCTACGCTTACGAGAGCCAGCTGCCGGCAATCGCCAAGACCAAGATCAAAGGTCTGGTGGAGCGCTATGGCGTGGCCGAGCCGCGAACGCTGAAATTCTTCGAAGTGCATGAAGAGGCCGATATTGAGCACTCTGATGTGTGCCGCGAACTGCTGGACGCGCTGCCCCTCAGCGAGCGCGCGGACGCACATGCGGCAGCCTGCGAGCTGGCGGAGGCGCTGCGCACTTTCCTGACAGGCATGCAGCGCGAAACAGGCATGGCCTGCTAAGCGGCGCAGGCTGCAGCCACTGACTTGGCGCTCCCGCGCACGCGGGGGAATGTTTATGTTGGGCCTATGACGCTCCGCATCGCTTTTATGGGATCGCCTGCCTTCGGCTTGCCCACGCTGGAGGCGCTCATAGGCGCCGGTCATCAGATCGTCTGCGTCTACTCACAGCCGGCGCGGCCCGCTGGGCGCGGCAAGCAGGAGCGGCCAACGCCCGTCGCGGCGTTTGCGGCGGCGCGAGGCATTGAGGTGCGCACGCCGAAGACCCTGAAAACCGCGGAAGCGCAGGCGGCCTTCGCCGCGCTCGGCCTCGACCTCACGGTGGTTGTTGCATACGGCCTCATCTTGCCAAAGGCGGTGCTGGAGGCGCCAAGGCTCGGCGCCATAAATCTGCATGCGTCGCTGTTGCCGCGCTGGCGCGGCGCGGCGCCCATCCAGCGCGCGATCATGGCTGGAGATCGCGTTACGGGCGTTCAAGTCATGCGTATGGAGGAAGGCCTCGATACTGGTCCCGTGCTCGCGAGCGCAGAGACCGGCATCGATGCCGGCGACACGTTCGCCACCGTGCATGATCGCCTGTCGCAACTCGGCGCGCCGCTCCTGGCGGACGCAGTCGCGCAGCTCGAACGCGGCGCCGCAATGGAGGCGGCCCAGGCCGGCGAGGGCGTCACCTATGCTCACAAGATCTCGCCTGCGGAATCCCGCATCGACTGGTCGCGTTCCGCGCGCGAGGTTGATTGCATGATCCGGGGGCTATCGCCCGCGCCGGGCGCATGGTTCGAGTTGGATGGCGTGCGCGTGAAGGCGCTGATGTCGCGGCTTGGCCAGGGCGGCCGTGCGCCGCCCGGCGAAGCGCTGGATGATGAGCTCTTGATTGCGTGCGGCGAAGGGGCGGTGCGGTTACTCACAGTGCAGCGCGAGGGCCGCGCCGCACTCCCGGCGCAAGATTTCCTGCGGGGACAGCCTGTGCCAGCTGGAACACGCGTGCCCTGACCCTCAGATTGAAGCGCGTGGCTCATGGGGCTAGAACGGCCGCGCGGAGGACGATTTCATGAACGCACGCATGGCTTTGGTTGCGCTGGCGCTGGTTTTGGCCGGCTGCAATCAGCAACCGGCGACGCAGGCGCCCGATGGCGGCGACAGCGCCCAGCTCGACGCTCCGGCGCCGGAATCCGAACCCTCGCGCGTGTTTGCGGCGGCCAACGATGCCGCGCGCACCACAGCGCCGGAGCTCACCGTCTCGGTGACGCAGCAGCTGCCCGACGCGGTCGATGCCGACATACAGGAAGTCCTCACCCTGCGCGGCGGCTCGGGTCTCAACATCGAAGCGCAGATCACCGGCGCGATTTCACCGGCGACGCAGATCGATGGGCAGACGCTTCGGGCTCTGCTTTCGATCCCGGTGGAGGAGCCGCAGGTGCTGGTTTATCGCATCACCCAGGCTGCCGGCGCCAGCCTCTGCGGCGGCGCCGCGGCAGCGTATGTCGTCATGTGGGAACCATCCGCGCCCGGCGATCCCTCCATGAAGTTGCTCGGCGTTTCCGGCGCTGCGCCTGGCGCGGCGGATGCTCACGCATGCCCCATGCTGGAATACCGGCGCTCCTGAGCGCTGGCGCGCATGCGCTACAAGCTCACGCTCGAATATGATGGCGGGCCTTTTCAGGGCTGGCAGCGCCTGCCGGATGCGCCCAGCGTGCAAGGCGCGCTGGAAGACGCCATCGAAAAGCTGACTGGCCGCCGTAGCGACGTGACTGGCGCGGGACGCACCGACGCTGGCGTTCATGCGATGGGACAGGCCGCTCACGCCGACATCGAAAAGGAGTTTGAGCCGCAGCGTCTGTGCGACGGGCTCAACGCGCATTTGCGGCCGCTTCCGGTCGCCGTGCTCAGCGCAGAGGTTGCGGCGGCCGGCTTCCATGCCCGTTTTGACGCCATCGGCCGGGTCTATCGCTACCGCATCGTCAATCGCCGCGCGCCGCTGACGCTCGAGCGTGGCCACGCCTGGCGCGCGCCGCGCCCGCTCGACGCCGCCGCCATGCACGAAGCGGCGCAAGCCCTCGTGGGCCAGCACGACTTCACGACGTTCCGCGACAGCCAGTGCCAGGCGAAGTCCCCGGTCAAAACCTTAGACGCCGCGCGGGTCGTGCGTGCTGGCGACGAAATCGAGCTCTGGTTCGAAGCGCGCAGCTTCCTGCATAGGCAAGTGCGATCCATCACCGGAACATTGGCGGAGGTCGGCCTCGGCAGGATGAGCACCCCGGAATTCGCGGACGCGTTGGCGGCACGAGACCGCGCGCGCTGCGGGCCTGTGGCGCCCCCCGATGGACTGTATCTGATGCGCGTGGACTACGCGAAATAGCGCCGCAACACTGCGCCGTAACAACGCGCGAGCGCGCGTACGTCTTCGATGGCGCAATGCTCATCCACCATGTGAGCGGTTTCGTTGCGCAGGCCGAGTTCCGCCACGGGGCAATAATTGCGGATGTAGCGCGCGTCGGACGTGCCCCCGGTTGTCGCCAGCTCCGGCATCAAGCCAAATGCATCCTGAGCGGCGGCCTTGAGCAAATCGGTGAAGGCCCCTGGTTCGGTATAAAAAGCGACGCTCTGCGAACTCACGCTGAGCGAATGGCTCACGCCCGCGCTTGCAGCCGCCTTCGCCGCGATGTCTTCGATCCAGGCGAGCAGGCTCCCGCTGGTATGATGGGTGTTGAAGCGGATGTTGAGTCGCGCGCTTGCGCGCTGGGGAATGACATTGTGGGCCGCGTTGCCGACATCGACGCTGGTGACCTCCAAATTCGAGGGTCCAAAGCCCGCCGCGCCATCGTCAAGCTTGCGAGCCTTGAGCGCGGCCAGCGCCTCGATCAGCGGCGTCACCGGATTGCGCGCGCGATGGGGATAGGCGACGTGCCCCTGTTTGCCCTCCATGACGATGACAACATTGAGACTGCCGCGGCGTCCGTTCTTGATCACATCGCCGACGCGTTGTTCGCTGGTGGGTTCGCCGACCAGGCAGTGGTCTATTGTCTCGCCTTCTGCGGTCAGCGCCTCCAGCAACTTTTTTGTGCCGTCTACTGCCGGGCCTTCTTCGTCGCAGGTCAATAAGAAGGAAATCGAGCCGTTCGGTTGCCCGGCCAGAAGGAAGTCCTCCGTGGCCGCGATCATTGCAGCGATGGCGGTCTTCATGTCTGCCGCGCCGCGTCCATAGAGCACGCCGTCGCGGATTTCCGCCGCGAAGGGATCGCTGCTCCAGCCGTCGCCGGGGGGGACGACATCGAGGTGGCCTGCAAAGCAGAAGTTCGGCGCGGCGGTGCCCAGACGTGCATAGAGATTGTCCACAGGTCCGAACTTGTAGCGCTTGGTGCGAAACCCGAGCGCGCCCAATGCGGCCTCCACAACATCAAGCGCGCCCGCTTCTGTGGGCGTGATCGAGGGGCGGCGCATCAGCGCTTGGGCGAGCGGGATCGGATCGGTAAGAGTGCGGGCGTCCATGACGCCCTGGTTTAGCGGCGGGCAGCGCGGCGCAAAAGGGTGAAGTTGAAACGGGGCGGCTCTTGAACGAAGCGGTTGCAGCGGCGCTTTCTCCGGTGCGGAAGAGCGAGCGCATAGAGAGCCTCGATGTTATGCGCGGCTTGGCTGTCCTGGGCATCCTGGCGGTCAACGCTGGCTATTTCGCCGCGCCCTGGCAGGCAATGCAGAACCCGTTGCTGGCGCCGCTTGGCGTCACCCATGACACGTTGTGGTCCTGGCTGGTGATGCATGTCTTTTTCGAACTTAAATTCATCACCCTGTTCTCGTTGCTGTTCGGCGTCAGCATTTATCTTGTGGGCGGCGATGGGGAAGAACCCGCACGGAGCGCGCTGCTGCGCAGGCGCCTGTTCTGGCTGCTGGCATTTGGTTTGCTGCACGCGACGCTGATCTGGTCAGGCGACATTCTGGTCACGTATGCGCTGACCGGGATGATCGTTATGCGCGCGCGCTCCTGGCCGGCCATCACGCTGGCGGTCATGGGGAGCGCGATCTTTGCGGCCTCGGTTGTCCTTATGAGCCTGTTCGGGCTGATGGCGCACAGCTTTCCAGCAAGCGAAATCGCCGAAATTGAAGCGCAGGTATGGGCGCCGCCGGCGGCGGAGATCGCGCGCGCCATCTCTGCCTATCGCACCGGTCTCGCCACAGCGATGGCGGAGAACTTCGCCACATGGTCGCTGTTCATGCAGAGCGGTCTGGTCTCCATCGTCGTACGCAGCGCTGGCGTGATGATGATTGGCATGGCGTTATTCAAAACCGGCTTCATGAGCGGGCGTTCGCCCGCCTGGATCTATGGCGCCGCTTTGGCCGCGGGCGCCTGCGCCCTCATGGCGCTTGGCTGGGAAGCCTGGCGCAGCTGGCTCTTCAGGTTTGATTTCCTCTACATGCAACAGCACGCCGCGCCGCTGAATGAAGCGCTCTCGATCTTCGTTTCCATCGCGTATGCGGGGCTCTGCATCGTGCTGACGAGAAGCGGGGCCCGCTTCGTTACAGCGCCGCTTGCCGCCGCCGGGCGCATGGCTTTCACCAATTACATCGCGCAATCCCTGATCATGACGACCATTTTCTGGGGAGGGCGCGGCTTGGCGCTGTTCGGCCAGATGGACCGCCCAAGCTTGTGGAGCCTGGTGGCGGCGGTCTGGGTGCTGCAATTGGTGTGGTCGCCGCTATGGCTGTCGCGCTTCGAAATGGGCCCGCTCGAATGGGTCTGGCGGCGCCTCGCCTACCAGCGCGCCATTCCGTTCGCGCGTGCTAGTCGCGCAGAAGCTCATTGACGCCTGTCTTGGCGCGGGTTTGCTCATCGACGCGCTTGACGATCACCGCGCAGGCCAACGAGGGCCCGCCCTTCGGATCGGGCAGGGAACCGGGAACAACCACGGAAAAAGCGGGCACCTCGCCGCGCGTATCCGCGCCGGTCTCGCGATCAACGATCTTGGTCGATTGGCTGATGAACGTGCCCATGGCCAGCACGGCGCCCTCGCGCACGATTACGCCCTCGGCGACCTCCGAGCGGGCGCCGATGAAGCAGCCGTCCTCGATAATGGTGGGATTGGCCTGAAGCGGTTCAAGCACGCCGCCAATTCCGGCGCCGCCGGAGATATGCACGTTCTTCCCGATTTGCGCACATGATCCGACGGTCGCCCAGGTGTCGATCATGGCGCCCTCGTCCACGAAGGCGCCGATGTTTACGAAGCTTGGCATCAGGACGACGTTTTTGCCGATGAACGCGCCGCGCCGCGCCACCGCGCCCGGAACGGCGCGGAAGCCAGCTTGTTCGAAGGCGCCCGGACCCCAGCCGAGAAATTTGGAATGCACTTTGTCCCACCAGGGGCCCGGCGAGGGGTCGCCATTACCCGCGGCGGCGCCGAGCAGCTGGTTCGCCGTGGTGCGGAATGAGAGCAAGACTGCCTTCTTGAGCCATTGATGCGTCGTCCATACGCCTTCGCTGTTTCGCTCGGCCACGCGCGCCTGGCCGCTGTCGAGCATGTCGAGCGCCGCTTCGATGGCTTCCACATCAGCGCCTGTGCTGGCCGGCGTCAGTGTCGCGCGCCGCTCCCAGGCGCTGTCGATGTGTGCGGCGAGATCAGTCGTGGTCATCGCGCATGGCTAGCGCGTTTTGTCAGCCAAAGCCAAGCGCAGAAGCGCGTTCACGTCATGTGCGTAGTGATGCACGTAGGCGGGCCGGGGATCGGGGTGCACTGGCCCAACGAGCGCGGTGGTGAAACCCAAATCGTGCGCCGGTTCAAGATTTCCAAGCGTGTCTTCGATCAGCAGCGCCTCGCGAGCGTTGATCCCGCAAGCCGAGAGCAGGCGCTCGTAGGCGACCCGCTGCGGCTTGGGCGCCAGGCCCGCCGCTTCGATATCGAAAATGGCGTCGAACAGGCAGTCCAGGCGCAGGCTTTCCAACACCCGCCGGGGATGGCCGCCGCCGCCATTGCTGAAGATGATCCGCCGCCCTGGCAGTGCCTCGATCAGCGCCCGCAATTCTGGATCGGGGGTCAGCACCGAGTGGTCTGCCTGGTGCACATCGTGGAGAAAGTCGTGAGCGTCGATATCGTGATGCCGCGCGAGGCCGACGACGGTCGCGCCATAGGCGTGAAAATAGCGCTCGCGCAGATCAAGCGCTTCCGCCGGGCCGACACCGAGCGCGCGCGCGATGTACGCCGTCATCCGTTCGCCGATTTCGTCATACAGCGTGCGCGCCGGGTACAGCGTGTTGTCGAGATCGAACACCCAGACGCGAATGTCCGATAGGCTCATCCCGGCCTGTCTTGCGTCGGCGCGCTCGGCGGCGCCAGCCCCCGGCGCGGGCCTATTTCTGGCGCGGGCGCATCGCCCGAGGCTGGCGAAAGTTCGCGCGGAGCGACGCCGGCCTCGAGGAAATCGCGATCTTCAAAGTCCACGACAAGCCCTTCGCGGTTGCGTGCGCCCACGCGCGTGAACAGCGCCGTATCGTAATAGCGCGCGCTGCAATTCTCCCGTCCTAGGATCGCAAATCGCGCGGGGCTTGTGCAGAACGGCTCGCCCCCGGCCGCCAGGTAGCGCGGACCGGCAGGCGTATCGAGCGCTGCGTGCACGTAATAGACTTCCTGGATCAGCACTTCGTCGATTGTGCGCACGCATCCTCCGGGCGCCAGCGCCCACCAGCCGCGGCTCTCCCAGCCTTCGCCGCGCCTGCGCGCGACTGCGGTCCACACCCGCCCGCGCGTGCGGTTGCACAGCGTCAGCCCAACTTGGCCCGCGCGTCTGCGCGCGGCGATCTCAAGCGCGTCGATCAACTGATCTTCATTGGCGCCTGGCGCCAGCCGTGCAGTGCTGCGGAATTGCGCGATCGCCTGGGCGATGCGGCGCGGGTCAATACCGCGGCGGCCTTCGCGCACGTCATAGCCGGCGTCTTCCAGCAGGCGCTGCAGCCCTAGTTGGCGCGCGCGCGCCTGCGAGTAGGGCGTGTCCTCCGAAAACACCGTCCGCCAGCTGTCGCGCTTGTTGATTTGCACGCGGCGGAAGCGGCGCTCTTCGTACGTATCGACGCAGCGCGGCGGGTTTTCGATTTGAAACTGATCGGTGGGATCGACGCAGAGGCGTGCGTCGCCGGTCCATTGCCGCCGCCCGCCCCGGTGCGCGGAAGAGGTGCGCGCGTAGAGATAGTGCGTGCCGCGGGCCAGGGGCGCGTTGACGGCCAATCTGCACTCGCCGGGCCGCAACCGGGTCCAGCCCTGGACTTGAATGGTGCGCCCATCTGGCCTGCCTGTGGCGGCCTCGAGCACGTAGGTCGTCTCGTTGCAGATTTGCCAGCCATTGACCTGGCGCTGTTGTTGTTGCTGTTGCTGCGCGCCCGCGGGCGCCGCGAACGCGAACAGGGCCGCGCAGACGGCGGCGGTCAGCGCGACGAAACCGCCGGCTTTAATGAATGAGCGTGCCGGCGCCATGTTCAGTGAACAATTCCATGAGAAGGACGTGCGGCGTGCGCCCGTCGAGAATAACAGCCGCCTCGACGCCATTGTCCAGCGCGGCGATGCAGGTTTCGAGCTTGGGGATCATGCCGCCCGTGGCGACGCCCGATTTGATGGCGTTCCTGGCGTCGTCAATCGACATTTCGCGGATCAGCTCGCCGTTTCCATCGAGCACGCCGGGCACGTCTGACAACAGAAGGAAGCGTTTTGCCGAGAGCGCGCCTGCAATTGCGCCTGCGGCGGTGTCGGCGTTGATGTTGTAAGTCTTGTCATCGGTGGCGACGCCAATTGGCGCCACCACCGGGATGTAGTCTTCCGGGGCGTTGATGAGCGCCTGAAGCAACGTTGGATCGACGTCGCTCGGCTCCCCGACAAATCCCAGATCGACGACTTGCTCGATCATGCTGTCTGGGTCCTTGCGCGTGCGCACCGCCTTCTCACAAGTGATCAGGCGTGCGTCCTTGCCGGAAAGACCCACCCCGCGCACATCCGCCTCACGGCCGGCGGCGGTGATCAGGTGCGCGAGTTCCTTGTTCACACTGCCCGAGAGCACCATTTCGGCGACTTCCATTGTCTCGGCGTCGGTCACGCGCAGGCCATCGACAAATTGCGACTTCACGCCTGCCCGGTCGAGCATGCGGCTGATCTGCGGGCCGCCCCCGTGCACGACAACTGGATGAATGCCCACGAGTTTCAGAAGAACGATGTCTGCGGCGAATTTGCGGGCGGTTTCGCTGTCGCCCATGGCATGTCCGCCATATTTCACCACGACTGTTTCGCGATCGTAGATTTGGATAAAGGGCAGAGCCTCCGCGAGCGTCTTGGCCTTGGCCAATCCGTCTTCCAGCGCTTTGAGGCGGTCCTTTGGCGGCAGCTTGCTCACGCGCGGTTCCTAAGGGGTAACGCCGCCTACGCCAAGGCCGCGATTTCACCCCGTAGGAGGTCGATCCCCAGCCCAGTTTCCGCCGAGGTCGCAATGATCTCGGGGTGCGCCGCCGGGCGCTTGGCGATGAGCGCTCGGGTGGCGTTCAAAAGCGCCTCGATTTCGGTCGGTTTGACCTTGTCAGCCTTCGTGAGCACCAGCTGATAGTTCACGGCCGCGGTGTCGAGCGCATCCATGACATCCTTGTCATGCGGCTTCACGCCATGGCGGGAGTCGATCAACAGGATGACGCGCTTGAGCGTCGGGCGCCCGCGCAGATAGTCACGCGTGAGGGCCGTCCAGCGGCCGATGTCGCTGCGTGCAGCCTTGGCGTAGCCATAACCAGGCAGATCGACGAGGCGCAGCCTGTCGCCCATGCGGAAAAAGTTGAGTTCGCGCGTGCGTCCCGGCTCGGTGGAGGCGCGCGCCAATTTATTGCGCCCGGTGAGCGCGTTCACCAGGCTCGATTTGCCTACATTCGAGCGTCCAGCGAACGCCACTTCGGGCAGGCTCGCATCGGGCAGGTGCTCCATGCTCGGCACGCCGCGTTCGAACGCGACCGGGCCGGCGAACAACAACCGCCCCGCTTCAAGCCGCTCTGCATCACCGTCATCCATGCGGCTTACTCCGCCGCTGTGGGATCTCGCTTCATGCGCGTTGCGAGGAACTTGTCGAGCTGTGTCTCTACCCCCTGGCGGCGCATGATCACATATTGCTGCAGGATCGACAGCGTGTTCGACCAGCACCAATAGATCACGAGCCCGGCCGGGAATGTGGCGAACATGAAAGTGAAAAGGATCGGCATCAGGCGGAAGATTTGCGCCTGCGTCGGGTCTGTCGGGGGCGGCGAGAGCGCCTGGAGCGCCCACATGGAAAGCCCGTAAATGATCGGCCACACGCCAATCGCTGGCAATGCGCCGACCAGCGGCAGCGCGTGAAAATCAAGGCCGATGGCGGGAAGCAACCCGAAAAGATTGAAGATGGAGGTCGGGTCCGGCGCCGAGAGATCGTGAATCCATCCCACGAACGGCGCGTGGCGCATCTCGATGGTCACCGAGAACGTTTTGTAGAGCGCGAAGAACACCGGAATCTGCAGCAGCATCGGCAGACAGCCCGCGACGGGATTCACCTTCTCGGTCTGGTAGAGCTTCAGGATTTCCTGCTGCTGCCGTTGCTTGTCGGCGGCGTAGCGCTCCTGAATTTCCTTCATCTTTGGCGCCAGCCCGCGCATCTTGGCCATTGAGCTGAACGATTGGTAGACCAGCGGAAACATCAGCGCCTTGATGACGACCGTTGTCGCCAAGATCGCCAGCGCGAAATTGAAGCTCACGCCAAGGCCCGCGAAGAACTGCGCCAGCGGGTGCAGCAGCCACAGGAAGAAGGGTCGGGTCAGGAACCAGAAATTGCCCCAGTCGATGGCGTCGTCGAAGCGGGGGATGGGGGCTTGGCTGCGGGCGGCGTCGCCGTTCTGATAGTCGCGCAGAATTTCGTAGCGCTTGGCGCCTGCGAACAGCCGCTGCGTGTAGGAAACTTCGCCACCGGCCGGCAGATCGCGCCATTGGCCGCGATAGGCGGCGCGATAGTCGTTGACGTTGTTTTCCTGACGGCTGTCGAAATAGGTCGAAACGCGTTCATTCTGATCGGGCACCAACGCCGTGAGCCAATAGTGCTCGGTTATGCCGAACCATCCGCCTTGGCCCTGCAAATCCTCTAGTCGCTCGTCTTCGCCGATGCGCCCGCGCGCACGCTGGCGGGCGTGCTTGTCGGCATTGGAGAAATTGACCTGGTGCAGGTGGTTCTCTGGTCCGAAAGCGCCGATGAGCCCCTGGTGCACGATGGCGCTGCGCCGGTAGTGCTCGGGCAAGCCTTGGCGCCGGACGGCCCCGAACGGGCGAACCTGAACGTCCGCGCCGCTTGCGTTGCGCACGACGTCCGTGATGGTGAACATGAAGCTGTCATCGACAGCGATGGTGCGTGTGATCGTCAGGCCGTCGCTGGTGTTCAGCGTCAGGGTCACGCTTTGATTTTGCGTCAGCCGCGCGCTCTGCTCCGCTGTCCAATTGCTGAACGCGTCCGCCAGTGTCGATACTTGGCCGCCGCCCTGCAGCTCCCAGCCAAAAAAGGCGTCGTGTCCGTACTGGGTGTCGATCGGCGACAGCAGCGTCACCTCATCGCTCTGCGGATCAATCGTTTCTCGATACCGGCGCAGGTTGAGATCGTCGATGCGCGCGCCCTGCAATGAGATCGATCCGTCGATGGCGTCGGTGTCGATGGCCACCCGTCCTCCGCGGGTCAGCGCTTGGTCGCGTGCGATCGGCCCCGAACTCGCGGGCGGCGTTTGCGATTCACCGCCGGTTTCCCCAGCTGGCGCCTGCGCCTCGGCCGCGCGCAATTGTTCTTCCGCTTGCGCGCGCTCCTGCAAGATGCGCGCCCGTTGCGGGCCATTATAGAAGACCTCGAAGCCGAGCATGATCGCCGCCGAAAGGACGATCGCGATGATGACGTTACGGACTTCGTCTGGAGCAGGGCCGCCTGGGTTCTGCATCGGATCTTATTCGCTTTCGGTTGATTTTTTCGACCGTGCGGCCGGTCCACGGCGCTGACCCGGCGGGCGGGCGCCAGCTTCCAAATTGGCGCGGAGGCTTATCAGCGCGTTTCTCAAATCGTCAAGCAAACTAGGCCAGGGGGCATATGGGGTCTGTTGCCGCGCCACCAGCACATAATCGACGCCCGCCACCCCAGTTCGGGCAACAAGCAGCGGCTGGCGGCGCTGAAGCCGCCGCCGCGCCCGGTTGCAGGCACGACCGGCGCTGCCGACCTTTCGCGAAGCCAGCCGTCAGGCCCACGCCGATCGGCCCGCCGGGCTCACCGCGCTGCCTGGCCTCCACCATGACGGTAGGGCGGGCAGCACGCAGGCCCTGGCGCACGAAGAGGAATTGCGCGCGCTTCGTCAGCTGTTGCAGGGGTGGTTTGGCAGCCATCGAGCCGGGTTCTAGCCCGGCGGCAGGCTTAGGCCGAGAGCCGCTTGCGGCCCTTGGCGCGGCGGCGCGAGAGCACCTTCTGGCCGCCCTTTGTCGCCATGCGGGCGCGGAAGCCGTGGCGACGCTTACGAACGAGCCGGCTCGGCTGGTAGGTCCGCTTGGTGCTCACGACGCGCCTCTGTCTCTAAAACCCGCCCATCGGGCCTGGAAAATTAAGCCGCGGGGCTTACCCCAGCGCCTGCGCACCGTCAAGGCGAGCAGGCGATGCAGAATCCGTCCGCTTGGGCTACCCATTAGACCGGATGACCGCCCCGGACGATCCCAGACGCCGCCGCAGCGGCCCTTGGCGGCGCGCCCGGGAGTTCGTCGAGAGCCTGGCGGGCCGTCTGCTTGGATTGACCGCCCTGGCGGTGCTGGCCGGGGAGGTGTTCGTTTTCGCCCCAGCGCTGGCGGGTTTTCACGAGAGCTGGCTGCGTGAGCGGATCAATTTGGCCCAGATCGCCGCGCTCGCGCTTGAGGTCTCGCCCGATCTCGAGGTTACGGGATCACTTGAGTACGATCTTCTGACCAACGCGCAGGTTCAGCGCGTCGCGATACAGCGCGAGGGCGAGCGCGTCTTGCTGCTCGAAGATCCAAACGCCGCCATCAATCTGGACCTGATTGTCTTCGACTACACGCGCGCGACCGGTCTTGAGCGCTTCGGCTTTGCGCTGGACACATTCTTTGCGCCGCCGGGGCGTGTTCTGCGTGTGCTCTCGCGGCCGCGCTTCGAGAGCGGCGAGTTCATCGAGATTGTTCTGAACGAAGCGCCGCTGAAGGCCGCCATTTACCGGTTCGCAGAGCGCTTCGCGCGGGTCTCCATGCTGATCCTCATGGCGGCGGGCGCGCTCATCTATCTGACGCTCAGCGTCGTGTTCGTGCGCCCGATGCGTGACCTCACAGATGCAATCGAGCGCTTCCGAGACCGGCCTGAAGATGTGTCCATCGCATTCCCGCGCAGCCAGCGCACTGACGAAATCGGCCGCGCGGAGCGCGCCGCCGCCGATATGGCGGAGCAGGTGCGCAACGCCTTGCGCCAGAACGAACGTCTCGCCGCGCTCGGTGCGGCGGTCGCGCGCATCGGGCACGACCTCAGAAACATGTTGTCGACGGCGCAGCTGGTGGCCGACCGCATGTCGCAGTCGGAAGATCCCGCCGTTCGCCTGCTCGCCCCGCGCCTCGAGCGCACGATCGACCGCGCCGCGGGCTTGGCGACATCAACGCTGAAATACGGGCGCGCCGACGAGCAGGCGCCGGTGCTTCAGAAGGTCGATGTCGCAGAGGCGGTTGAAGAGGCCGCTGCGGAATCGCTGATCGGGTTTGCCGGCGTTGAATACAAGCCCGACATCGAGCCCAAGCTCGCCTGCATCGCTGACCCAGATCATCTCCACCGCATTCTGGGCAACCTCATCCGCAACGGCGCGCACGCGATGAAGGAGCATGACCGCAAGGACAAGATC
>JAWKUY010000004.1:0-214965 GCA_041398345.1 Hyphomonadaceae bacterium
AGGGCGTTGTGGCGGTAGCCGAACCCGAAATCAGCGTTGCTCAGCGTGATGCGCCGCCCGGCGCGGTCCAGCGCCGTCGCCTCGATCAGGACCTCCTTGGTTTCGCGGCCATAGCATCCCGCGTTCATGGTCAGCGCGCCGCCGATTGTGCCCGGCACGCCGACATAGAATTCAAGCCCGCCAATGCCGGCCCGCGCCGCCGCTTTCGCAACCATCGAATCGAGGGCGCCGGCGCCAGCTTTGACGCGCGCGCCATCTTTCGTCTCAATCTTGGCCCACGCGCGCCCGGCCAGGCGGACGACAACGCCGGCGACGCCACCGTCGCGTACGATCAGATTGGAACCGACGCCGATGGGCAGCACAGGAACATCGGGCGCCAGCGCCGCCAAAAAAGATGCGAGATCTTCCTCGTCGGCCGGGATGAACAAAGCGTCAGCTGGTCCGCCGACGCGAAACCAGGTGAAGGGCGCCAGGATTTCGCCACTAAGCAGCTGGCCGCGCACTTCGGGCAAGTGAAGATCACTCATTGTTGATGGCCTATCGCAGGCGTTTGAGCCCCGTCAACGCGCAGACCCGCTCGCGCATGCTAACGCGCAGGGCCATATTGGCCGCGAGAAGAGGAGCCCCCCATGTTTCGCACAGTCCTTGCCGCCGCCGCCGCTCTGAGCCTCGGGGCCTGCGCCACCCAAAGCGCCACAGAAACGGCGAACACGCCGAGAGATTGTTTCCACGCCGACAACGTGAGCGGCTACAGCTACATCGACGCAAACCACGTTGCCGTTACGGTCGGCGCCAATCGCCGCTACATACTCTCCACGGCGTTCAACGCCCGCGACCTGGACTGGACCCAGGCGATCGCCATCCGCTCCACCTCCAATTGGATCTGCACCGGCAACGGCCTGGGCGTCCAAATCATCGGCGGGCAGCCACAACGCAATTACCCGATCAACGGCATTGAGCGCGCGCCCGATGCTGAGCCCGCCGTCGAAGGCAGCTGAGGCGCAAGCGTCAGCGTACGTTTGCCGGCAATCCCGCGCGCAGCGCGATGCGCCCTAGCGCGCCCTTGACGATCACGTCCAGCTGGCTCTTGGGCTGATAGTCAGCGGGCGCAACGTAACTCACGCGGTCTTCCGAAATCAGACGCGAAATCTTGTCGAGGCTGCGCGGCTCTGTCCATTGATAAGGGTCGAGGACGGCAATGGCGCACCCGCCCTGGCTGGTGACCATACGCATCGATGGAATGTCGGTGTCGCCGTCGCCGATGAAAATCATACGCTCGAACGGCAGCGAGCGCGCGTCGTCGTGCATCCAGCGATTGATCGACTCCGTGTCCCACACATTGTCGATGCCCTTGTTGATGCGAAACAGGAACTGCGTCTTTGTCGTGTAGTTGATCGCAACGCTGGGCCATTTCGCCTCGCCGTTCTTGTCGTACAGAAAGCGCGAGGCAAACACATTGCGGAAGCGGGGAAAGAGCGGGCAGCCCTCAATCATCTCATAGATGCCGGACGAAACGACATAATGATCGAGTTGCAGGCCAAGATCGTCTGCAAATGCATCGACCCGATCGAACCAGTGATCGAGCCCATCGAAAAAATCCGGATCTGCGCCGGTCTGCTGCAATTGCTTGCGCGTGACGGGATGGCCGGCCGCACGCGCACGATCGAGCATGAGGTGCATGTAAACGAGGATTTCGTCGGCGTCCTCGGCCTTGGCGAGGCGCTTCACCTCAAGCCAGAAATCGGCGTGTTTCATGCCGGCGATATCTGGAATGAAGCTGCGTTCCTGCAGGTTGCCGCGCGCCAGCGTGCCATCGAAATCATAGACGATGGCGGCGCGCAGGGGCTGGGACTTGCGGTGAGCGGTGTCTGCCATCACTCCCTCGCGCACTGAGTCGCATGCAAGGTCAAGAATCAGGCGGGCGCGTCAGCCGGCGAAGCCCAGCTCAATCATCTTGGCCGAAACGAAAATGACAATGAGCGCCAGCGGCGCGCCGACGCGCGCATAATCCGAGAAACGGTAACCGCCCGGACCCATGACCAGCAGGTTGTTCTGGTGGCCGATGGGCGTGAGGAAATCCGATGACGCCCCGATCAGCACCGCGATCAGGAGCGCGTCGGGCGAAACGCCGATCGCCTGCGCGACGGAGACTGCAATCTGACCCATGATGATCGCCGTCGCGACATTGTTGAGAAAGATCGACAGCAGCATTGTCGCGGTCACGATCGCCGCGGAGGCCCAGAAGACCGGCGCGCCCATGAGGACGCCTGCGAGCGCGTTGGCGAAGAGCTGCGCGGCGCCGGAGGTCTGAAAACTCTCCCCTACCGGGATCATCGCGCCGATCAGCACAATGATCGACCAATCGACGGATGAATAGATTTCCTTCGGCGGCAGAAAGCCGAGCGCGGCCACCACGGCGGCGGCGGCCGCGAAAGAGAATGCAGTCGGCATGCCCAGCGCAACCGAGGCGGCCACGGCGGCGCCGTATACGCCCAGCGCCAACGCCGCCCGGCCCGGGTCGATGCGCACCATGGGCCGGCGCGCCACCTCAAGCAGGCGCCCGTAACGCGCATACACCGCCACGCGCTCAGCCGAGCCGTGCAAGGTGAGCTGATCGCCGGCCTCAACGCGCATGCGCGACAAGGGCTGACGCGCCTGCGCCATGCGCCGCCCGCCCGCGATGACCGCAAGCTCGCCATTGCTGTCCCAGCGCACAGTGTCGAACGGGCGCCCGATCAAAGGCGAACCGTTGCCCACAACGCAAACCACCGTCACCGCGTCCTCGGCTTCCGAGCGCTGCACATGCATGGGCAGGGCAAGCTTCTTGGCGGCCTCCCAAGGATCGACGCTGCCTCCGACCAGCAGGCGGTCACGCGGCTGCAGCGGCCGCGCAGTGGCCAACTCAAGCACGCGACTGCCGCGCAGCACCGCGAGCGCAGCGAGCTTCGCGCCCTTCAGCGATTCAATCAGCTCTGCTTCGGCGTCCTCGTCCATTTCTTCGGAGGACAGCGGGCCGAGCTCAAATGCAACATAAGCCAATTTGGGGGCGCCGGCGCCGGTCGCGCGCTGGGGCGCCAACCGCCAGCCAAGCACAAAAATGTAAATGACGCCCGCCGCCGCCACCGCTGCGGCCACTGGAGTCATCTGAAAAAAAGCAAACGGCGCGCCGAGCTGAGCTTCGCGCACGGACGAGAGAATAAGATTGGCCGGCGTGCCGATCAGCGTCGTCATGCCCCCGAGAATGGTCGCGAACGCCAGCGGCATGAGCCCCGCGCCCGGCGGGAGATTATGGGCGCGGCAAATGCCAATCACCGCCGGCATCGTGATCGCGAGCGCAGCGATATTGTTCATGAAGGCGGAAAGCCCAGCCGCCGTGACCAGCAGCATCCCAAGCTGCAGTGGAAAGGGCGCGTCGAGCGCGGCGAGCCTGTCTGTGACGGCGTCGGCGACGCCGGTGAGCTCTATCGCCCGCCCGATAATCAACACCGCGACGATGACGATGACCGATTGATCGGCGAAACCGGAGAACGCCTCGGCGGCCGGCGTCAATCCGAGCAGCAGACAAGCCGCCAACGCCAGCAGAGCCACGAGATCGTGGCGGACCTTGCCCGAAGCGAACAACGCAAGCGCAATGGCCAGCACTGTCGTGGAAAGAACGGCCGGGCTCATGGCGTCTGGCCGTGAATGATCACGCCGCCGCCGCCGCGAGCTTCCCCGGCAGGGCGTTGGCATGCTGCGTGATGTCGCCGGCGCCCAGGCACACGACGATGTCGCCAGGCTTCGCCTCGGCGCGCACGAAAGCCGGCAATTCGTCCAAGCTTGCGAGGCGGCGCGCGTCGCGGTGGCCATGCCCTTTCAAGCTGGCCGCCAGCGTATCGGCGCTCACGCCCTCGATTGGGAGTTCGCCAGCCGCGTAGACATCCGACACCGCCACGATGTCGGCGTCGTTGAAGCAGGTTGAGAATTCCTTGAAGAGGTCGCGCAGCCTTGTGTAGCGGTGCGGCTGCACGACGGCCAGTACGCGGCCCTCCGTCATTTCGCGCGCCGCCGACAACACGGCCGCGATTTCGACCGGATGGTGGCCGTAATCGTCCACGATGCGCACCTCGTTCCAGTAGCCGGTGGTCGTGAACCGGCGCTTCACGCCAGCGAACCCCTGAAGGCCATTTCGGATCCCAGCGTCGGTGACGCCGAGTTCGCGCGCAACGGCAATGGCGGCGACGGCGTTCTGGATATTGTGCCGCCCCGCAACGGGAAGAAAGAGATCGTGCATCGTCACGCCCGGCCCCTGGCCTTTGCGCCGCGCGACGACATCGAACGTCGAACCCTCACGCGAGGGCCGAACATTGACAGCACACACATCCGCCTGCGGATTGAAGCCATACGAAATGATGCGCCGGTCACGAACCTGAGCGGCGAGCGCCTGCACCCGCGGGTGATCGAGGCACATCACTGCGAAACCGTAGAACGGAATGTTCTCGACGAACGTCTGGTAGGCCGCATTCATGGCCTCGACCGAACCGTAATGATCGAGATGCTCAGGATCCATATTGGTGACCACCACGGCGGTGGCGCGCAGGCGCGTGAAAGTGCCGTCGCTTTCATCGGCTTCCACCACCATCCATTCGCCCTCGCCCATGCGGGCGTTGGCGCCGTATGCGTTGATGATGCCGCCGTTGATGACCGTGGGGTCCTTGCCGCCTGCGTCGAGCAATGCAGCGACCATCGAGGTCGTCGTCGTCTTGCCGTGGGTGCCCCCGATCGCGACGGTCCACTTCAGGCGCATGATTTCCGCCAGCATCTCGGCGCGGCGAACCACAGGCACGCCCCGCTGGCGCGCCGCATCGACCTCCGGATTGCCGTTCTTGATCGCAGATGAAATCACCACCACGCCGGCATGAGCGGCGTTCTCCGCCTTATGCCCAATCGCGACGCGAACGCCCTGCGCGCGCAGACGCTCCGTGTTGGCGCCTTCCTTGGCGTCCGAACCGGTGACCTCATAACCAAGGTTCTTCATCACCGCGGCAATGCCGGACATGCCAATGCCGCCGACGCCCACGAAGTGGATCGGGCCGGTGTCGAACGGAATGGCGCGTCGGATCATGAGGTCCTCAAATGGGCGGCCACCATAACTGGCCGATGCGGCCGATCATAGGCGGGAACGTTCCCCAGCCTAGAGCGCGACGCTCTCGGCGAAATCCGCCAGGGTCTTGGCGGCTTCGGGTTTGGCTGTCGAGCGCGCAGCCGCGGCGCGCACGGCCAGACCGTGCGTATCGCTCAGCCGCTCACGCAGCAAAGCCGCCAGCGCCATCGGCTCGAAGGCTGCTTCGGTGAAGACATCGGCGGCGCCCACAACAGTGAGCGCCTCGGCGTTGGCGGTCTGATGGTCGTCGGCTGCGGCGGCGAAAGGAACCAGAATAGCCGGCCGTCCAGCCACCTGGAGTTCGGTCACCGAGGAGGCGCCTGCGCGGGCAATGACCAAGTGCGCCGCGCCCAGCCGTGCGCCCATGTCATTGAAGAATGGCGCCACCTCCGCCGAGACACCGGCGGCGGCATACACGTTCTTCACCGCTTCCACCTGCTCGGGACGGGCCTGATGGACGATGTCGAGCCGCTGACGCAGCGCCTCGGGCAACGAAGCGACCGCGGCGGGAATGACTTCGCCGAACAGCCGCGCACCCTGGCTGCCTCCGATGGTGAGCAGATTCAGCCGCCCGCCGGCGGGAGCATCCGGATAAGGGCGCTCGCGCACCGCGAGGATTGGCAGACGCACAGGATTGCCGACGACGCGCTTGCGGCCTTGCGCCTTGGCGGGCAAGCGATCGAGCCGCTCAAACCCGCAGGCGAGGATCTGGGCGCTCGTCGCCATCGCGCGGTTGACACGCCCGAGCACGGAATTCTGTTCGTGGATCAGGATCGGCGTTTTGTGTGCGCGCGCCGCCATCAAAGCGGGGAATGATGGGTAGCCGCCAAAGCCTGCCGCCAGCGAAGGGCGCAACTCGGCGAAACGCCGCTTCGCCTCGTTGACGCCGCGCCAAATCTTGAGCAGCGCCGGGATCGCCTTGAGCGGGTTGGTGCTTGGTGAAGCGGCGGCGACATCTTCGATGCGCTCGGCCGGAAAGTTCTCCGCGTAGCGGCGTCCGCGCGCATCCGTCATCAGAACAACGCGCCAACCACGGCTGAACATTTCTTCGGCGAACGCGGCGGCCGGAAACAGATGCCCGCCCGTGCCGCCCGCTGCAATAACGACGAGTTTCTTGGCCATGATCTATTCGCGCCGGCGCCCAACATAGAGAAAGGCGCCGGGCCTGTCGCGCAAGAGTGAAAGGCAGGCCCCGAACGCCAACGCCGAACCGATCATTGAGGAGCCGCCAAAGGATATGAAGGGCAAGGTCATGCCCTTTGCCGGCAACAGGCTCAAGTTCACGGCGATGTGGATGCTCGCCTGCGCCACCAATAGCGCGACCAGCCCGGAAGCGGCCAATTGCTCAAACGGCTCATTCAGCCGGCTCGCTCGCGAGAATCCGCGAAACGCCAGAGCGCCGAACAAGGCGATCAGTCCAAGCGAAGCGATCAGGCCGAATTCCTCTGCGGCGACTGCGAACACAAAATCGGCATGCGCGTCCGGCAGCGAACGTTTGATGACGCCCTCGCCTGGCCCGCGGCCAAACACGCCGCCCGAGGCGATCGCCTCCAACGACCGCGTCACTTGATAGGCCGCATCGCCCTCCGGATTGAGGAAAGCGTCCACACGCTCGCGCGCATGCGGGTAGAACGTGTACACGCCCCAGGCCGCGAGCGCCGCCAAAACGCCGCCGCCCAAAACCCAACGCAGCGCAACCCCCGACAAGATCAGCAAAGCGGCCAAGCAGAAACCCAGCAGCGCCGTCTGGCCGATATCCGGCTGCGCCAGCAGGGCGGCCGCCGTGAGCAGGTAAAGACCAACAGCAATGAAGCGGCCAGGAAATCCCGGCTGTTTCATGCTTTCGCTCAACATCCACGCCCAAACCACAATCAAAGCGGGCTTCAGGATTTCCGAGGGCTGGAGAGAAAACACGCCGAAATCGAACCAGCGTTGCGCGCCCTTGACCTCGGGCCCGAACGCAGCCGCCAGCGCGCAGAGCGGCAGAAAGACAGCTGCCACAACCGTAGCGGCGCGGCGCAGCTGGCGGGGATCAGCCATGGCCACGCCCAGCATCACGATAACACCCAAGCCCGCATAGGCGGCTTGCCGGCCGGCAAAGTAGAACGCAGCCTCGATGCTCATGCGCGCGGTCGCGACCGGGCTGGTCGACATTGAAAACAGAATGCCGAGCGTGAACAGGATCGCGGCGATGACGAGAAGCGGCCGGTCATAAGTGCGCGCGCGGTCCAGGGCGGCGCCGAAGCGTTCGGCCACGAGCGCGTTCAAGCGCCGCCTCCCGTCCGCTTTCCGTTTGGCTTGGCCACGAGAGCGGCGACGAATTTCTTGAATTGCTCGCCGCGGTCCTCGTAGCTGCGGAACTGGTCGAACGAAGCGCACGCCGGCGAAAGCAACACAACAGGGTGCGGCTCCCCGGACGCCTTGGCGTCCGCGAACGCAAGCTTCACGGCAGCTTCCAGATTGCCGGCCATCGTCACGGCGACTTTGCCGCGCAGCACATCGGAGAAATCGCCGGCCGATTGGCCGATCAGGTAAGCCTTGGCCATGCGCGGAAAGAACGGCGCGAGGTCCTCGATCCCGCCATCCTTGGCGACGCCGCCTGCGATCCAGTAAACGCGCGGATAAACTGCAAGCGCCTGCGCCGCGGCGTTGGCGTTGGTGGCTTTTGAATCGTTGATGAAGCGCACGCCGCCGACCGTGCCCGCACGCTCCAGGCGGTGCGGCAAGCCGGGAAAGGATTTCATCGCTTCGGCGACAATGCGCACGTCTACGCCGAGCGCACGCACCGTTGCGTACGCGGCCGCGGCGTTTTGGGCGTTGTGCCTGCCCGCCAGAGCAGGCGCGCTGGCCAGATCAATCGCGACTTCGGAGCGCCCATTGAGCGCATCGACGATTTTGCCGTCGAGCGCGGAGACGCCGCGCCCAAGCACCTGCCCCGCCGAGATGGGCGCCACGTGTTGCACGCCCGCGCGCGTGAGCGCCGTGCACGCCATGGCGCAATAAGTGTCGTCAACGCCGATAATCGCCCAATCGGCCGCGCCCTGGTTAAGGAAGATGCGCTTCTTGGCGGCGACATACGCCGCCATATCGCCATGACGATCAAGGTGGTCGGGCGTCAGGTTGAGCCAGACCGCCGCGTCGAGGCGCAAGCTCGACGTGAGATCGAGTTGATACGAACTCAACTCGATGACGTAATACGCGCCAGCATGTAGCGGCGCCAAATCGAGGATCGCCTCGCCGATATTGCCGCCAAGACGGACATCCTTGCCAGCAGCCTTCAAGATGTGCGCTATCAGCGCTGAGGTTGTGGACTTTCCATTGGTGCCGGTGACGCCGATGAGCTTTGGGCGTTGCGCCGCCGGCAACGCGTTCACCGCGCGCGCAAACAATTCGATGTCGCTGAGGATCGGCACGCCGGTGGCTTCCGCCAGCGTGACCACGCGATGCGGCTCGGGGAAGGTCAAGGGCACGCCCGGGGAAAGCACGAGCGCGGCGAAGCTGCGCCAATCGCGGCTGTTGATGTCGGAAACGGGCACGCCAGCGGCTTCGGCCATGGCGCGGGTGACATCGCTATCGTCCCAGGCATGCACGCGCGCACCGCCAGCGCTGAGTGCGCGCGCCGCCGCAAGCCCAGTGCGCGCCAGCCCGAACACCGCAACGTCGCGTCCTTTGAATTCCGTGATCGGAATCATCCGATCGCCTCCCAATCGAAGAGGTGCGGGTGTGCGCTGCTTCGCGCCGTTAACGCAACTTCAATGTCGCCAAGCCCGCCAGCGCGAAGATCATCGAAATGATCCAGAAGCGGATGACGATTGTGGGCTCCTGCCACCCAAGCTTCTCAAAATGGTGATGGACCGGCGCCATAAGAAACACGCGCTTGCCGGTGCGTTTGTAAACCGCCACCTGTACCATGACCGAAAGCGTTTCGAGCACGAACAGACCGCCGACGATGGCGAGCACGATTTCGTGCTTGCTGGCCACCGCCACGGCGCCGAGCAGGCCCCCGAGCGCCAGCGATCCGGTGTCGCCCATGAACACGCGCGCGGGCGGGGCGTTGTACCAAAGGAACCCCAGCGAAGATCCGATCAGCGCGCCCAGTATGGTGCCGATCTCGCCGACGCCAGCCACGTGAGGAATGCCCAGGTACTGGGAATAATCAACCCGCCCGACAAGGTAGGTAATCACGCCGAACGTTCCTGCGGCGATCATCACCGGCACGATGGCGAGGCCGTCGAGGCCGTCGGTCAGGTTCACGGCGTTGCCGAAGCCGACGATCACCACCATCGCGAAGATGAGATAAAAGCCCAACAGCTGGATGCCCCAGCCGGTGACAAACGGCAGCGCGACGGACGTCAGCGGATTGCCCGCCATCATCGCGCTGAAGAAACCCGCAACATCGTGCGCCTGTCCCGGCGTCGTTGCGATCCATTCCGCGATCAGCATGACAAGAGCCGCCCCGAGCGCGATTGTGAACTCAAACGCCAGGCGCAGCTTGGCGGACAGGCCGCCATGGTGCTGCTTGGTCACTTTGGCGAAATCATCAACGAAACCGATGGCGCCGAAGCCCAACGTCACCGCCAGCACGGCCCATACGTATGGGTTGTGCAGGTTCGACCACAGCAACGACGAAACGCCGAGGCTGATCAAGATGATGAGGCCGCCCATGGTCGGCGTGCCCTTCTTGGTGAGCAGGTGGCCCTGCGGGCCGTCTTCACGAATGGGCTGGCCTTTTCCCTGCTTCTTCCGCAGCCACGAAATGAAAGGCGCCCCGATCGCGAACGCGATGATCATGGCGGTGAACATCGCGCCGCCAGTGCGGAATGTGATGTAGTTGAAGAGGTTGAAGAATTGCGAGCGCTCTTCGAATTGCCCCAAGAGCTCAAGCATCAACCGCCCCCATTCAAGCGCCGAAGGGCCTCGACCACCCGGCTCATCTTCGAACCGTTCGAACCCTTGACGAGCACGATGTCTCCCGCCCGCAACGATCCTGCAAGCGCTGGAATCAGCGCGTCCGCGCTCTCGGCATAGCCGCCGCGGCGCGCTTGCGGAAGCGCCTCCATTAGCGCGCTCATGCGTGGGCCCGCGGCGAACACCAAATCAATGCCTGCCGCGTCCAAAGGTTGCGCCAAACCAGCGTGGTAGGCGTGCTCTTCAGGGCCAAGCTCCAACATATCCCCAAGGGCGGCGATGCGTCGGCCGCCGGGTGCGGGCCCGCGCGCGGCCAGCGTGGCGAAGGCGGCCGCCATTGAAGCCGGATTGGCGTTGTAGGAATCATCCACAAGCACGAAATCGCCAAACGGGGCTGTGATCGTTTGCGCAACGCCTCGCCCATCGAAGGCGCGCAGGTGTTCCAACGCGTGAGCCGCCGCTTCCAGGTCGGCGCCGACGACGTCAGCGGCGGCGAGCGCCGCCACCGAATTCAGCGCCCAGTGCGCGCCTTCCACGCCTACGCGATAGCGTATGCTACGGCCGAGAATTTCCGCCTCGGCGGTGGAGCCCTGCTCGTCCATGTCGAATTTCAGCAACCGCGCCTCGCACTCAGCCCCGCGCCCAAAGCGCACAAGAGTGGCGCCATTGCGTTCCGCGGCAGCAATCAGGCGATCGGCATGCGGCGCCTCGTTCGGCACCAGCGCTGCGCCTCCGGGCTCAAGCCCGGCATAGATGTCGCCCTTCTCGTCGGCCACAGCGGCAAGCGAGCCGAGATTTTCGACATGTGCGGGCGCGATGGTGGTCACCAGCGCGGCGTGCGGCTTCACCAATTGCGTCAGCGGCAGAATTTCGCCGCGATGATTCATGCCGATCTCGAACACGGCGAAAGCGCTCTCGCGCGGCATACGCGCCAAAGTGAGCGGCACGCCCCAATGATTGTTGTAGCTCTTCACTGAGCGATGCGTCGGCCCGCTCGCCGCCAGACAAATCGCCAGCGCTTCCTTGGTCGATGTCTTGCCGACCGAGCCCGTCACCGCCACCCGCTTGGCTGCGCAGCGATCGCGCGCAGCCGCGCCGAGCTTGCGCAAACCTTCAAGGACATCCGGCACGGCCAGAGCCGGGCCGAGCCCTTCGGCCTTGCGCGCATCGGAAATCAGCGCGGCCGCAGCACCGGAAACGAAGGCCTGCGCCAGGAAATCGTGGCCGTCGCGCACATCCTTCAGCGCCACGAAGAGATCGCCTGGCTCCAGCGCGCGCGTGTCGATGGAAACGCCCGTCGCGCTCCAATCTTCACCATTGATCAGCCGTCCGCCCGTGGCGGCCTGCGCCTCTTGCGCGGTCCAGAGTTCGCTCATAACTGGGCCTCCAGCGCGGCGCGCGCCACGTCTTGATCGGAGAAGGGATACGTGACGCCCTTGATGATCTGGCCGGTCTCGTGACCCTTGCCCGCGATCATCAATGCATCTCCCGCTTGCAGCATGGCCACGGCCTCGCGGATGGCCTGTGCGCGGTCCCCGACCTCGATCGCACCGGGCGCCGCCTTGAGGACCTGAGCGCGGATTGACCCGGCGTCCTCGCCGCGCGGATTGTCATCTGTGATGATGACGACATCGGCTTGACGGGCGGCGATGGCGCCCATCTTGGCGCGCTTATCGGCGTCACGATCGCCCCCGCAGCCGAACACGGCGACGATGCGCCCCGGCGCATGCGGGCGCGCTGCGCGCAGAAGAACATCAAGCCCGTCGGGCGTGTGCGCATAATCGACGAACACGTGGCCTCCCGACGCGCTCTGGCCGACATGCTCCATGCGTCCCTTGACCGGCTTGAGCTTCGCCATCCCGGCCCACACCGCCTCCGGGCTCTCGCCCAAAGCAAGCGCGAGCGCGGCGGCGCACACAGCGTTCAGCGCCTGAAACTCCCCTATCAGCGGCAGTTCGACCTTGGCTTCCTTTCCCGCCCAAAGCAGCGTCATCGTCTGCGCGTTCGGGCGCGGTTGGATTTCGACGATCTTCAGCGCGTGCTCGCGCGGCGCGCGCCAGCCGCACAGCACGACGTCAAGCCCTTGCGCCTTGGCCGCCGCTTCAAACGGCGCACATTCGGCCGCGTCAGCGTTGACGATCGCGACGCCGCCAGCACGCACCAACGGCCACAGCTTCAGCTTGGCATCGCGATAGGCGCTCATGTCGATGTGATAGTCGAGGTGATCCTGCGTCAGGTTGGTGAAGGCGCCGGCCGCGAAGCTCAGGCCATCGATGCGCCGCTGCTCCAGCCCATGGCTCGATGCTTCCATAGCCGCATGCGTAACGCCCTCTTCCGCCAGCGCGCTCAGAACCGCATGCACCGCCGCCGGATCAGGCGTGGTGTGGCCCAAATCGATCACCCCGCCGGGCCCAATGGCGCCCAACGTGCCAAGGCTGGCGGCGCGCTTGCCTGCATGCGTCCAGATTTGGCGCAGGAAATCGACTGTTGAGCTCTTTCCGTTCGTGCCGGTGACGGCGACGATCGTCTCGGGACGGCGCGGATAAAAGCGCGACGCCGCAAGAGCGAACGCGTGGCGCGCATCGCCGGCGGTCACGTGCGGCACGCCGGGATCGCCCGATAGATCGCCCGCGGAAAGAACCGCGACAGCGCCGTTGGCCTTGGCCTGCGCAATGAAGTCGCGCCCGTGAGCGGCAACGCCCCGAAGCGCCGCGAACAGAAATCCGGGGCGGACCTTGCGCGAGTCGGCGGTGAGGCCGGAAATCTCGATGCCAGCGGCGCCCTCGGGAACACCGCTCTGAATGAGATCGCCGAGTTTCATTGCCTCTCCCTAGCGCGCAGGCGCATCTGGCTCCACACGCAATCCAAGCATGGGCGCTATGCGCCGTAGCGTGCGCGCCACCACTGGGGCGGCCACCAGCCCGCCTGCCTCGCCCGCGCCCGTATCATCAAGCGCGACGACAATCACATAGCGCGGGTCGCCGGCCGGAAATACGCCTGCAAAAGAGGAAAAATTGCGGCTCTCGTCATAACCTTGGGCGCCGCCCGGCTTTTCCGCGGTCCCGGTTTTTCCCGCAACCGCGAGCCCGCGCACATCGGCGGCGCGGCCTGTGCCCTCGGTGACGGTGGCGCGCAGATAACCGATCAGCTGCCGCGCCACCTCGGGCCTGAACACCTCTGTGCGCTCGACCGGCGCATCCGGCGCGCGCGCCAGCAAAGTGGGGTGGACCAGCGCGCCGTCGTTGGTGAAAACCGTATAGGCGCCCGCCAAGGTGGCTGGCGTTGCGGCCAGTCCATAGCCAAATCCGAGTGCAGCGACGTCACGGCGTCCCTGCGGCGCCGGCGCCAGCGGAGCTTGGCTGCGTCCCAGCTCCAGCGACGCCGGCGATGTCAAACCCAGGCGCTCGAGGTAAGCGCGCTGGCGCGCGCCCCCGACGCGGAGCGCCAAGCGCGCCGCGCCGATGTTGGACGAGCGCGCAATGATCTGGCGAAGCGTGGCGAAGCCCGTAATCGGTTCGTGATCGGTGATGGTGGATGTGTCGATCGTCAGTGGACGGCTCAGATCGAACAATTCCCCCGATGTCGTCAGCCGCTCCTGCAGCGCCATCGCAACCGTGAACGGCTTGATCGTCGATCCAAGTTCGTGAACATCGCCAGCGACACGATCGCGGCGGGTGTTCTCAGGCGCCCGCCCCGCCTGATTGGAGTCAAAGGCCGGCCACGACGCCATCGCCAGCGTTTCTCCGCTGCGGCCATCGAGCAGAATGGCCGCGCCCCCCGAGGCGCCCGCGGCGCGCGCAGCGGCGTCAAGTTCCTGCTCCAGCGCATATTGCACGCGCACGTCCAGCGAAAGCTGGACGGCGTGGCCTGCCGCGCCAGCGGCGCGAATTTCTTCGTCAAGGCCAAGCTCCACGCCCGCTTGCGGCTCAAGATCAATGTTGGTGAAGCCCAGCACATGCGCCGCCAGCGCGCCCTGCGGATATGAACGCCGGTGTTCGGCTTGGGCGCCGATGCCGCGCAGATTGAGCGCCAGCGCTGCATCGCGCTGCTCTTCGCTCAGCCCACGGTCGAGAAACACAAGGCGTCGCGCATCGTCTGTGAGCCGGCGCATCGTGACCGCGCGATCGAGATCGGGAAACGCGGCCAGCAGCGCGTCCGCGGTCCGCGCGGGATCGCGCACGCGCGCGGGCTCGGCCGTCAGCGCATAAGTGCGTACGGTCGTCGCCAACAGCACGCCGTTGCGATCGACGATGTCAGCGCGCGGCAGCTCTACTGCGGCGCTTGCGTGGCGCGGGGAAGCCAGGGGATCGCCAGCGAACGCAAGTTGCACGGCGCGCCCGGCCAGAAGCAGAAGCAGCGCAAAGATGCCGATAGCCAGAAAACGCACGCGGTTGCGCGCCGGCGCGGCCTCAAGCGCGCTTCTTAGGCCCGGCGCACGAACCACATCTGGCCCAAACGGCCTCATTCGCGGCCCTTGTGCTCGCGTGGCGCAGGCAAACGCTCGTCCAGTGCGTGCTCCGGCAGCGCCGCGCTGTCCCGGCCCACGGTAAGGCCGAGGCGCTCCTGGTTCAGGGCTTCAATATTTCCAGGACTTTCCTGCTCCGCGATCTCGGCGCGCAACTCGCGCAGGCGAGCCTCACGGTCGGCGATTTCGGTGTTGAGCTCACGCACATGCGCCTCTGTGCGCGCGGCGTCGCTCTTGGCCCGATAGAGCCCCACGGCCAGCGCAACGATGATCGCAGCGGCAGCGGCGTGCAGCAGGCGCATCAATTGAGCTTTTGCCATTCCGCCTCCGCGCGAGGCGCCAGCGCTGGCGCCTCCAATTCGTCCCAAGCGGGCGCGCTGGTGCGCACCGCCCAGCGCAGACTCGCCGAGCGCGCACGCGGATTTGCGGCGATCTCCGCATCGCCCGGCGCTGTCGCGCGCTTGCGCTCCAGCATGAAACTCGGCGCCCGCTCGGGTGGGAGATCCGGCGCATAGCGCGAGCCACGCCCTTGTGCGTCCGCGCGCGCAGTCATGAATTGTTTGACCATGCGGTCTTCCAGCGAGTGGAACGACACAACAACCAGCCGCCCGCCCGGTTTCAGCGCACGCTCGCCCGCCGAGAGCCCACGCGCCAGCTCGCCGAGCTCATCATTGACCAGCATACGCAACGCCTGAAACGTCTTGGTCGCGGGGTGGGTGCGCGCACCCTTGCGCCCGCCGACCGCGTCCTCGACGATTTTCGCAAGTTGCAACGTGCGCGCGATCTTTCCCGCCGCACGCGCCTGCACGATGCCCCGCGCAATGCGCCGGCTCTCATCGTCTTCGCCGTACTGATAGATCAAGTCGGCGAGCGCGGCTTCGCTGAACCGGTTCACGGCGTCCGCGGCGCTCAATCCTTCCTTCTCCATGCGCATGTCCAATTCCGCATCGGCCTGAAACGAAAAGCCGCGCGCGGCCTCATCGAGCTGGAAAGACGACACGCCGAGATCGAAAACGACGCCGTCCACCAGTTCACCCGGGGAGAGATCGCCAAAGCGGCCTTGATGAAGCGTGAATTTACCATGCGCAGCCGCGACTAATTCAGCACCGCGGGCGATGGCGTCGGGATCGCGGTCGAAAGCAATGACCCGGCAATCGGCCCGGGCCAGCATTTCGCGGCTGTAACCTCCACCGCCGAAGGTGGCGTCCACGTAGACGCCGCCCTCCTTCAGGGCGAGCGCCTCCATCGCTTCTGCGAGCAGGACAGGTGCATGGGACATGGCCAGCCAGGGTCCCACGATTCACGCCCGTTGCGCAGCTGAAATGCCAGGGCGCGGCGCAATCGTTCCGGCTTTAGCCTGACCCTGGCCGATCCAGTCCTCCGGGGCCTAGGCCCCTTGTCAGGCTGGGCCAATCGTGCGGAGCATCTCGGCGAAGCGGGGCCATTGGTGAAGCGCCGCGAACTCATACGTCGTGCGCAGCTTCACCAGCGCCGGATCACGCGCCGTAAAAGCCTGATCAAGCTGGGCCATGGCTTCGTCGAGGCGCCCGGCGTCGGCGGCGATCTGGGCGCGCTGGAAGTGCTGGGCCTCAGACACGCTAAAATGCTCCGCGCGCCAGCGCAGGAAATTTTGATAACCTGCGCCAGCGTTCGCGGCGCGAACTTCGGCCAAATCACGCCGCCCGGCGTTGAGCCGTTGCATCAGCGTCAACGCTGCATCGCGCGCGCCGACATAATCACCCAGCCGCGCCAGCGCGGTATGGCGGCACGAGAGCAAATTGACATGATGCGCATCCCCAGCGCACACCCGCGCCGCCAGGTCGTTGCGTCGCAAGCGCAACAGAAACCACCCCAGTTGCGCGCGTGACGCCGGCTCAAGATCGGCGCGCGTCACCAAAGGCGCGGCTACGGCGAACGCCTCCGTTTCGCGCCCCGCATTCAACAGCAGCCAGGCCAGACCGGTTCGCGCGCGCTCATGGTCCGGCGCCGCCGCCAGCGCGCGCCGATAAAGGCGCTCAGCGCCGCGCCAATCCCAATCGCCGGTCAAAGTCAGGTCCGCATCGATCGCGTCGAGATCAGCGTTCCGCCCGAGCGCCCGCCGCGCCTCACGACTGGCCGACCGCGCCGCGGCGCGCCGCTCCGCGCTCGGTCGAGCGCGCCATGAGTTCATCGCCAGTTCCGCGCGGAGCACTTGCGCTGCCGCATCACGCGGCCTTGTCTCGACAAATTGATTGAGCGCCGCGGCAGCCGCGTCCGGCTGGTTGTTCGCCAACGCCGCAATATCCACAAGGCGTTCTCGGTCCGCCGCGGCGGACGGCGCGGCGCCAAGCTGAGCTGAACCGACGAGCAACGCCGCAGCGACGGCGGACAGCGCGGCCGCGACCGGCCGGACCGCCGCCAGCCGGCCCACCCGGGGCGCGGCGGCGTCTCCTATCCAACGGTAGCCGCGCCGGCGCACGGTCTCGATGAACAACGGGGTCTCCGCGCCGTCGTCGAGCGCTTCGCGCAGCGCGCGTATCGCTGTGTTCAGGCGCCGCCCCGTGTCGATCCGGCCCGCTTCGGGCCAAAGCAATAGCCTCAGCTCTTCACGAGTCACGACGCGGCCGCCGGCCTTCACCAGCGCCAACAATATTTGCAGCGGCTTTCCACTCAGCGCGATCACGGCCGGCCCGCGTGTGACGCGCATACGATCGCGATCGATCGAAAACGGCCCCGCGCGCAACATCGGCGGCGGCTCAAGGGTCATGACGAAAAACCTCGAAAATCCTGCTGCTGACGCTCTTGCGGGCCGCGAACCGGTGCATTTCTTATCTACTTCTTATCCAACCCGACTTGCTTCAGCAACGCGCGCCCACCAGCATTCGTCGCATCAATTTGAGGATTCCTCGCATGCTGCGCACACTACTTATGATATTGGCGACACTGTTTCTGGCGTCCGCGCCAGCGGCGAGCGCGCAATCGCGCCGCCCCGATGTTGACACAATCGTCGCCCGCCACATCGAAGCGCGCGGCGGCGAAGCGGCAATCCGCGCCATCAACTCTCTGGTGTTTGACGGCGGCACGTATAGCGAGCCGGGCTATACCGGGCATGGCGACGCTGCCATGATGTTGATGCGGCCCTATCTCAAGCTTGTCGGCCATCCCGAGCGCAACCCGGACTTCATGGAAGGCTATGACGGCGCGGCCTGGGAATGGTATCGTGACCCCGGCATTGTTCTGCGCACAACGGGCGATGCCTCCGAAGCCGCCCGCCACTATGCCGATGTCGAAGGTCCGTTCCTCGACTACGCCGCCAAGGGCAGCCGCGTTGAATTGGCCGGCGAGGAAACCATTGGCGGCAGGCGCGCTTATCAGGTGCGCCTGACCATGATGGATGGCTACGAAACGGATTTCTTTATCGACCGTCGCACGTACATGATCATTGCATCGCGCCACACTGCCTCTGTCCATGCCTTCGGGGCGCGCATCGCCTCCGAAACGCGCTTTGGCGATTTCCGCCGGGTCGCGGGGGTGCTATTCCCGTTCCGCAGCTCCGAAGTGGAAATCGCCACCGGCCGCGAACTGAACTCCATGCAATGGGGAACGATCGAGGCCAATCGCGAAATTCCAATCACATGGTTTTCGCCGCCCGAGTTTGAGCACACGCCATTGCAGACGTTCATGGAGCAGATGTTCAATCAGCGCGCCGATGCTTCGGCGGTTCTCTGGACTTACCACAACTTTCGCCGCACCCATCCAGGCGTCGACACCCGGGAAGCTGGAGAGATCATCGGCTACCAGATACTGAAGATGGGCCAACACGAGCAGGCAATCGCGCTGCTTGAGCGCAACGCCGCCGACAATCCCAACGCAGCGGACTCAGCGTTTGCCTTGGGGCGCGCCTACGCCACCGTGGGCCGCACTGACGACGCTCGCCGCGAGTTCAACCGCGCGCTCCAGCTCGAGCCTGGCCACCCCCGCGCCACGCGTGCGCTCGCCGCGCTGGACGCCAATTAGTTCGCCGCTGCGTGGCAACCGCACCAGCGCGGGGCTTATCCGCTCCGCGCCAGGTGTGCGAGGCGCTCGAGATTGCCATCGCCGCCGCGAATTGGTGAATCGATGGCGGCCACGCAGCGGAAGCCCTTCAAGCCCTCAAGCCCTGCAAGCGCGACCTGCGCCGCCGCGCGCGCATCAGCCTCAGCCAGCACCCCGCCTTTGCCGGGCCCCGCCTCGAATTGCGGCTTGATCAGCACGATCGCATCGGCGTCCGGCATGCACAGAGCCAATGGCGCGACGAGCACCTTGGCGACGCCGATGAAGCTCGCATCACAAACGAGAAGGGACGGCGGCTCTGGAATGTGCGCACGCGACAACGCGCGCGCGTCGGTACGCTCCAGGCTTACCACGCGCGCATCGCCGCGCAGCGACGGGTGCAGCTGCGCGACGCCAACATCGACTGCGCAAACCCGCGCGGCTCCGCGTGCGAGCAATACGTGAGTGAAGCCACCGGTCGATGCGCCGATATCGATGCAGACGCGCCCGGCGGGATCGATCCTGAACGCATCGAGCGCAGCCTCCAGCTTCACCCCCCCGCGCGACACCCAGGGATAGGCGGGCGTCATCTCCAGGGCGGCGCCCTCGTCGATCAGTTCCGAAGCCTTGGAAACGGAGGCGCCATCGGCACGCACGCCGCCCGCCTCAATCGCGGCGCGAGCCTTCGCCCGGCTTTCGGCCAGGCCGCGGGAAACCAGCAAGAGATCGGCGCGCATGCGGGCCATTCCGGCTGCTTGCCCGAGGGCCTTACCTCAAGGCAAGGCCTTGATCAGAAACCGCCGCCCGCGCAAGGTCGCGGCCGACAAGGGGGAACGCTCAATGCACATTTCACGCCGCAGCCTGATGGCCAACGCCGCCGCTTTGAGCACCCTCGCCGGCGCAGGCGCCTGCACGCAGCACGCAACGGCCAGCGACGCGCTGGGCGATCTCGACGCCACCGGCGTTGCGGCGCGCATTCGCAGCGGCGAGATCACCGCCTCAGAGGCGATGGAAGCCGCCATCGCGCGTAGCGAGCAGCTCAATCCGGAACTCAACTTCATCGCCACCGCGCTCTACGACGCCGGTCGCGCGCGCGCTGGCGAAACGCTCAGCGGCCCGTTCGCCGGCGTTCCGACGCTGATCAAGGATCTGATGCCCATGGCGGGTTATCCGACCAAGTTCGGCAGCCGCGCCTACGCCAATTTCGTGCCCGACCAGCAGCCGCCCTATATGGATGCCCTGCTGGCGGCGGGCCTGGCGCCGTTCGGCAAATCGACGACGCCCGAGTTCGGCCTGACCGCGACGACCGAAACGCTGCTGAGCGGCGCCACGCACAATCCGTGGGACACTTCGCGATCGAGCGGCGGCTCCTCGGGGGGCGCCGCCGTCGCCGTCGCCTCACGCGTCATTCCCGTCGCACATGCAAGCGATGGCGGCGGTTCGATCCGCATCCCCGCATCGTGCAACGGCTTGCTGGGACTAAAGCCCTCGCGCGGACGCACGGTCGCGGGCGGGCGCCCCGAAAGCGGCATCGACATTTCGGTCAATGGCTGCGTCAGCCGAAGCGTGCGCGACACTGCCGCCTGGCTTGCCGCCACCGAGCAGACCGGCGACGGCGCGACCTTCGCCCCTGTTGGCGTTATCGCCGGCCCCAACACGCAGCGCCTGCGCATCGCGGTCGATATTCCCAACGCGCTCGGTCATGAACCTGATGCCGAAGTGCGCGCCGCAATCGAGGCCGCCTCGGAACTCTGCCGCTCACTTGGCCATGACGTGCGCGACGCGAGACCCCAGATCGACGGACCGCAATTCTCGTCCGACTTCGTGCTGCTGTGGGCGGCGGGCGCCGCCGAAGTGGTCGCCATGGTGCGCCAGCAGGCTGGGCCCGACGCCGCGCTCGATCAATTGCTGGAGCCGCTCACCATCGAGCTTGGCCAGCACTATGATAGCCAAGGGCCAGCGGCGCTGGCCGCGGCGATCACCAGGCTGCGCGGCGTCGAAGCGGCGTACGCTGAATTCTTCAACACAACCGATGTGCTCCTGACCCCGGTCCTGGCCAAACCGCCGGTGCCGCTCGGAACCATCGACGGCGCCAAGGGCATGGCTGTGTTCGCCACACTGCCGGACTATGTCGGCTACACGCCTCTGCAGAATGTCGCCGGCGCCCCCGCGATGAGCGTGCCTTTGGCGTGGTCGAGCGACGGCTTGCCGATCGGCGCTCATTTCTCCGCCGCCAAGGGCCAAGAGCAGCGTCTGCTCGAACTTGCCTATGAACTCGAACAGGCCCAACCCTGGGCCGGCCGCGTACCTGGCGTTCATGCAGGCTGAACTCCGTGCTTCACACTCCCGCCCATTTTCGGCACTACCGCCAGATCATGAAGTTCACCGCTCTCGCAGGCGCGCTTGCGCTGTCGGCTGCGGCCCTGCCGGCAGCCGCACAGCAGACGCGCGGACAGCAGCCCCAGCAGCAAACCGAGGCGCCCCCCGCGGGCGGCGAGGAGTGGTATCGCGGGCAGCTGGTTGAACTGTCGGAGGTGTTGGGCGGCGCACATTATCTGCGCATCGTCTGCGACGGACGCGGCGATCAACGCTGGCGCGACTACATGCGCGGCGTGATCCAGCGCGAGCCTCGTTACAACGGCCTGCTGGTGGAAGGGTTCAATCGCGGCTATCGCAACGAAGAGGCGCGCTTCCCGGTCTGCGACGCCACCACGCGCCAAATGGAGGCGGAGCTGCGTGCGCGCGGTCTTCGCGTCGCCCAGGCGCTGAGCGCCCGCCACGCGGATTGACGCGCCCATGCAAGACGATCCCGAACGCAAGGGTCGCGCCCTCGAGCTGATCCTCGACGCCTGGGAAAACGCGCTCGCAGAAGGCGCTTCGCCGGAGGTCATCGCTTCAGTGGCCATTTACGCGGCGCTGGCGGACATGGTCGATCGCTACGGCGCGGATGCGGTGGCGGAATTCTGCGAGAGCCTGCCGGAGCGCACGCGGCGCGGCGAATTTACGCTCAGCGCGCGTTAGCGGCTCGCCCACACCTGCTCAAGCCAAGCCAGGGGCGGCATTGCATCCTCAGCAGCGCCCGCGCGAGCCAGAAAGAGATGGCGTGCAATCTCAGCCTGGCGCTCGATATTGTAGTCGATCAGCTTAGCGCCAGCGCGCGCTTGGTAGGCGTAGGCGCGCTTGCCGAGCGCGCCGAGCTTAGCGCCGGCGAGCACCACGCCACGCCGGGCCTGCCATACATGCGCAAGCTCATGCACCAGCCAGCCTTGCTCTCCCAAGGATGCGGCGGCGAAATCGCGAGCCGCGCGCCACTTGGAAAAGACGATCGTGCGCCCCAGCGGCACCATCGCTCCAAACGATAAGGCCGGCGCCTGCAGCACGCGCACGCGCGGCCAATCGATCTCATCGCCGAACACGCCGCGCCCTAAGGCGGTCTCGCCAGCGGTCAGATTGCGCCGCTCGCCGGCGCCCATGCGATGGATGTCTTTGTGCACCCAGACAATATCGCCGCAAGTGCGCCTCTAAGCAAAGAGCGGCGCATGGGAGGAAGCGTCAAGGGACCCCGCCGTCGACCTCATATTCGCCGGTCTGCGTGCGGGTTTCACCGTCGGCGCCGGTTACGGTGCGCGTGATCGTCCCCGTTCCGTCGCCGTTGCCGATACGCTCACGCTCCACAGTGCGCGTCCCGCCGTCAGGCAACGCGACCTCGCGCTCCAGCAGGGCGCCATTTTCGGTGCGCGTGCGCGTTTGCTCCCAACTCGTCTGGCGTCCGTCGCGGCCGCTGATCACACCGGCGGATGAACATGCGCCGCTCGCACACGAAGCGCTGGATGAGCGCGCGATCGACGTTCCATCCTCGAATGCGGCCGACGAATTGACGCTGCGCACGCCATTGTCGTGCGAGACGTCGCGCTGATAATCGATCTGGCCACGATTGCTGGTCTGGATATCGCCGCTCACCGAACGACCGTTGCCCGTGCGCTCAACCGCGAAATCACCCGTCTGCGTGCGCGTCTCGCCGCTGCGTGTCGTGACTTGGCGCGAAGCGGAATAGGTCCCATCGCCGGTGCGCTGGACATCGGCGTCAACGGTGCGCTGCGAACCATCACTGAACGTGGTGGTGCGATCGTGCGTATAGGTTCCGGCTTGGCGGTCGCGCGTGCGCTCGTCATGGACCGTGCGCTGACGCCCGTTGGCCCCGGTAACCGTCGCATCGCGCGTGCGCGCACCGCGCTGGCGATGGGTCGTGGCCTCGCCCGTCGCCGCGCCGCGCTGACCGGTCACGTGGGCTCGGCGGGTGCGCGCATCTGCGGCGTCAAATGCCGATGTAAGCGCGAGCGCAGTGAAAGCGGCCACCGCAATAGCGGCGAAACGATGTGTCGGGGGCATGGGCGTCCCTCTCCTCAATAAGGTCCTCGCCATCATCAAACGCGCCCCGGCGCCAATCCCGTCGCGACAAATTTCGCAAATGCCGCTAAAGCTGAGACATGACCGCGCCGTTTGAAATCATGGTGGGGCGGATCGAGACGCTGCCGCTCGACGCCGTGGTGAACGCCGCCAACCGGCAATTGCTGCCCGGGAGCGGCGTCGATGGCGCGCTGCGCGCAGCCGCGGGGCCAAAGCTGACGGAATGCACGGCGAAGATTCCCCCGATCCTCACCGGAGAAGCCGTCATCACGCCGGGCTTCGATGCGCCCATGCGCTTCATTATCCACACCGCCGCGCCGATCTGGAACGAACCTGGGCCGGAGGGCGAAAAAGTAGCAGGCCTGGCCAAGTGTTATTCCTCTTCGATCAAGATGGCGGCATCGCGCGGGTTCAGCTCGCTCGCGTTTCCCTGTCTCGGCGCCGGCAATTTCGGCTGGCCGCGAGGCTTCGCCTGCGCCATCGCCATCGCCGCATGTGAGCAAGCGCTGGAATCTGCGCCCAGCCTCAAGCGCATCGTGTTCTGCTGCTTCACCGAAGAAGACGCGGCAATCTACCGCAAAGGCCTAGGCGCCAGCTAACGCCTCCAGGAAGCGTAGCGGCGCCCCGCTTGACGGAGTGACGACTTCGCCATCCTGCATCACGATCTGGCCGCGGATGATGGTCGCCATCGGCCACCCTTTGGCCTCGAATCCATCGAATGGCGTCCAGCCGCAGCGTGTAGCCTGATCTTTATTGCGAATGACGCGGCGCGCCTTCATGTCCACCAATGTGAAGTCGGCGTCATAGCCAAGCGCGATGCGGCCTTTGCCTTCGATCTGAAAAACGCGCTGCGGGCCCGCGCTGGATAGATCGACAAAACGTTGCAGCGTGAGGCGCCCTTCATTCACGTGCGTCAGCATGACGGGCACCAGCGTCTGCACGCCGGGCATTCCCGAGGGCGATTTGGGATAGGGCTGAGCCTTTTCTTCGCGCGTGTGCGGCGCGTGATCGGTGGCGATGATATCGACCACGCCCTGCGCGATGCCCAGAGACCAGAGCGCGGCTTGATCGGCCGGATAACGGATCGGCGGATTCATCTGCGCGAACCCGTGCAGACGTTCGTACACCGCAGGCGCGGCGAAGGTGAGAAATTGCGGCAACGTCTCCACCGTCGCCACATCCTTGGCGGAAGCGAGAAAGCGCATCTCGGCGGCGGATGAAACATGCAGGACGTGCACGCGCTTGCCATATTTGCGCGCCATGGCGATGAGGCGCTGCACGGCGATCAGCGCGGCCTGATCGTCGCGCACTTCGGCGTGGCTGGTCCAATCGCCTTCGCGCGCCAGCGCCTTGCGGGCATTCAACCGCGCCTCGTCCTCAGCGTGGAAGGCGCCGCGGCGGCTGATGTTGCGGATAACGCGTTCGAGCCCGTTATCGTCGCCAACCAGCAGCGTGCCAGTGGACGAGCCCATGAAGGTCTTCACGCCGCAGCAGCCCGGCGTGCGCTCGATCTCGCCCAGCTGCGCGGCGTTCTCCTCAGTGGCGCCGGCGTAGAATGCGAAATCGACGTGGGCGCGCCCTGTTGCGCGCGCGACCTTGGCGTTCAGCGCATCGATGCTTGTCGTCGGCGGGGCCGTGTTGGGCATTTCAAAAACGCCAGTGACGCCGCCCAGGGCCGCCGCGCGCGTGCCTGTTTCCAGGTCCTCCTTGTGCTCGTTGCCGGGCTCGCGGAAATGCACCTGCGTATCGATGACGCCGGGCAGAACATGCAGCCCCTTGGCGTCAACGACGCTGCCGGCTGAGGCTTGCGCCAAATCACCGATGGCGACGATCTTGCCGCCGATCACGCCTACATCGCCTGGCCCTTCCCCGGCGTGGTTGACGACGATCCCCCCGCGCACGACCAGATCAAATGTACTCACCTCAAACCTCCGGCGTGCAGAATTTCCAGGGCCGCGGCCTCGACCGCATCGATGCTCACATCCTCCATCGCGGCGCGCGCGTCCAGCTCCGATCCGGCCGCGGCGAGTTCGAACGCGCGCCCGCGCAGCGTTCGCGCGCGCGGGCCGTGCGGGCCGCGCACGCGCTCATCAGTTGGACCGAAGAGCGCCAGCACGGGCGCACCCATGGCGGCGGCGATATGGGTCAAAGCGTTGTCATTGCCCAGGCAAAGCGTGGCGCGCTCCATCAGCGCAGCCGCTGCGAGCAAATCCAATTCGACGCCGATGCCGCGCGCCGCGACGCCATCAGCGTCAAGGCTGCGCACGATGCCGGCCACTACGGCCGCGTCACGCGCCGCCGCGCTCAACACCAGCACGCCGGCATCCGCCAGCGGCCCGCTGGCCAGGCGCCGCGCCACTGCGGCGAAACGCTCCTGCGGCCAGCGTTTGCCCTCTGTGACGCCGCCTGGCGCCAGTATGAGCAGACCCCTCCCGTCACCGGGGTCGAGCGCACCAGCGGCCCGGCGCGCCGCATCGTCGAGCCAGAGCTTCGCCGCCAGCGGCCGTTCCGCCCCCACCGCTTCCGCCCATGCTTCGCAGCGATGACGGAGAATGGGGCTGGGCGTGAGCGCGTAGCGGCGCACGGCCGGAAATGCGCGCGCTGCCAGATCGCCGCGCGCATCGATCAACGCATCGAAGCGGCGCAGGCGCAGACGCGCCGTCAAACCCTCAGCGAGCGCCGATTCCGCGGAAATGAAATCATGCATCCCTGGCGCGGCGCGAAATAGCGCCCTGGCTTCGCGGCCGGCGCAAATGGTCAGCGCGTCGCCTTCGCGCAGGACGTGCGCGAGCGCGCCGGTCGCAAGCACTGTTTCGCCCAGATCGTCGGGGGCCAGAAAGAGGATATCCGCCATACGCGGGCGGTTAGGCGCAGTTCGGGTAAATGCCAAGTCAACGCGCTCAGTTGGAGGCAAGGCTTGCTCGACGGCGGGATGCACGCCAAGTCTGGCGCAATGACCGGCCCCTTCCGCATCAACCGCACGCTGATCGCCGTCTCCGGTCCCGACACCCGCAGCTTCCTCAACAACCTGCTCACCCAGGACTTGGAGCGCCTGGAGCCTCGCGGCGTCACATACGCCGCGCTGCTTTCTCCACAGGGAAAGGTGAGCGCCGACATGCTGGCATGGGCGCGTGAGGACGGCAGCTTCATTCTGGACGCAGACCCAGCGCGCGGCGAAGCCCTGCTGCGCCGCCTCTCCATGTACAAGCTGCGCGCCCAAGCCGCCCTGAGCGATGTGACATCAGGCTGGGCCGTGCTGGTTGCGGAGCAACCGTTCGACGGGGCGCGCCGTGATCCAAGACTGCCCGGCCTAGGATGGCGCAAAATTGATACTCAGGAGAGCGCCGCCGCGTGCGCAGAGGGCGCTGCTGCTTATGAGGCCATGCGCCTCGCGCAGGGCGTTCCTGATCTCGCGCGCGACGCCGGCCCTGATGAAATTTTTGCCCTTGAGGCCTTGCTCGAGGAGCTGAACGGCGTCGCATTCGACAAGGGCTGCTTCATCGGCCAGGAGAACGTCAGTCGCATGAAGCGGCGCGCGACGACGCGCAAGAAATTCTGCCCGCTCGTCTTCGACGGCGATGCGCTGGATTTTGGGACGCCGGTTCTGGCGAGCGACGCCGAGATCGGGACCGTTCGCACGGGCGCGCCGGGGCGCGCCATCGCCCTCCTGAGGCTCGACCGGGCGCTGGCCGCACCAGCGCTGACGGCCGGCGGCCGCCCCGTCCGCCTCGCGCCCCCGCCATGGCTGGCGCTTCCCCAGCGGGAGGCGCCGTGAGACGCGACGCTCCAATTGACGGGCCGGGCGTTGGGGGTCTAACGGCGAAGACCGCGCCCCAGCCGTGGGGCCATTGAGGAATACGCGCTTGACCGTCGTCATCTCCGCGACCGGGCTGTGGACGCCCTCGGAGTCCGTCAGCAACGCCGAATTGGTCGCGTCCTACAACGCCTATGTAGAACGCTACAACGCCGCGCACGCCGCCGACATCGCCGATGGCGTTCTGCCGGCGCTGCTGCCCTCCAGCGTTGAGTTCATCGAAAAGGCGTCGGGGATCAAGCACCGCTTCATGCTCGACAAGCGGGGCTCGCTCGACGTTGAGCGCATGGTTCCCGACATTCCCGAGCGGCCAAACGAGCAGCTTTCACTGATGGCCGAAGTCGCGGTGAAGGCGGCCAAACAGGCGCTGGAACGCGCAGGGCGCGCGCCAGGCGAAATCGATGCGGTGATCTGCTCATGCTCGTCGCTGCAGCGACCCTATCCGGCGCTGGCGATCGAGGTGCAAAACGCCTTAGGCGCCGGCGGCTTCGGCTATGACATGAACGTCGCCTGCTCATCGGCGACGTTCGCGATCCAGAACGCCAGCGACATCGTCCGCGCCGGCCACGCGCGTTCGGTGCTGGTGGTCAATCCAGAGCTCACCACCGGACACCTCAACCTCCGCGACCGCGACACTCACTTCATCTTCGGCGACGCCGCCGTCGCCATCCTGGTTGAACGCGCCGACATCGCGCCCGCGGGCGCCTGGGCGATCCTCGGCACCAAGCTGAAGACCGTCTTCTCCAACAACATCCGCAACAATTTCGGATTCCTCAACCGCTGCGATCCGCAGTGGCGCGACATGCCCGACAAGCTCATAACGCAGCAGGGGCGCAAAGTGTTCAAGGAAGTGGTGCCGCTGGTTTCACAGATGATCCTCGAACACATGGCCGAACTCGAGTTGGCGCCTGCGGATATGCGCCGCCTCTGGCTGCATCAGGCCAATTCCAACATGAACCGCCTGATCGCCGAACGCGTGCTGGGTCACGAGGCCAGCCAGGATGAGGCCCCCACCGTGCTCGATGTCTACGGCAACACCGCCGGCGCGGGCTCGATCATCGCCTTCCACAACCACAGCGCCGATCTCAAAGCCGGCGACAGAGGCCTCATCTGCTCGTTTGGGGCCGGCTATTCAGCGGGCTCGATCTTCGTGCAGAAGGCAGCGTAAGCGCTTTCTAGAATCCCTCGGCGGCGAGCCACTCGATGCCGTCCGCCGACATCATAAACACCGCCGCCTGGCGGGGATGGGCGCCGACAGCGGCGAAAAAACGCTGCGCCACTTCATTCTCGACGCCGGTCGTGATCGTCAACTCGCGGGCGCCTAAGTCACGGGCGCGGCGCGCCACAGCGGACATCAGCTTTCGCGCCAGACCACCGCGGCGGTGCTCCGGCGCGACATAGAGTTCGCTCAACACCACGGTCGGGCAGGCGCGGCGCACATCATAACTCTTGGTGATGACGGCGTGCGCGATGATCGGAGAATTAGGGCGCTCCTGAGCCACCCAGGCTTCAAACAGCGCGGCTGAGCCGAACGCGTGAGCGCGGATTCGGTCGGCCTCCAGAACCGAGGCCACGCCCTCTTCCCGGGCGGCCTCAGCGGCAAGCTTGGCGATCGCGTCTGCGTCGCGAGGTACGGCGCGTCGGATATGCAGCGGCGGACTCCCTTGGGGTTCCCATGTAAGGCGCACGCACGCCCTTGAAGCAAGCGAAACCCGCCCGGGTTTCGCTTAGTGGTCGCCCCATGGGCCCATCGGCCCGCCGTGGTCGTGATCCCAGCCGCCAGAATTACGCGTCATGTAAGCGCCGAGGATGGTCAGCCCCACCACAATGCCGACGGCGACAAGAAACCAGAAGAACATGTCCGCTCCACGGGGCGGGCCAGGACTGGCGCCGCCGGAGGCTAACGCGCCTCCCCAGTTGCCGAAGGCTGGATGCTAACAGGCATCTCCCTGATTTTCGAGGGCAAACCGATCCACACGCGCAGCGGCGCCAGGCGGCGCCCCAAATCAAAGAAGAGCCAGCACCCCAATACGGTGATCCCAATCAGCGCAGGCGCCTCGATCCAAAGCGGCATCTCCAGCCTATCGAGATTGTAGGCCGCCACGACGATGATGGTTTGGTGGACCAGATAGAACGGAAAGATCGCTTGGGTCAGCAGCCGCCGCAAGGGGCCGTCTGCCTCACGCAGGTGGCGATGGGCAAAGCCAATGGCGGCGACGATCGCGGCCCAAGCCTGCAACTCGAGAATGCCGCGGAACACTTGACGGAGCCAATCCGGAGGCATGTTGGTTTCATTGTAGACTGAATAGGCGCCCATAATCGCCGCCCACGACGCGAGCGCCATCACCAGCCCAAGCCAGCGCCAGCGCGCACAGCGCTCGAAGAACGGACCGTGCTTGGCGATTGCGAAGCCGAACAGGAACGTGGCGAAATACGTGGCGTGCAAATACCAGTCGGATCGGAAATCGTGGGTTTCGCCAAACGTAGGAAATAGCACCGCGCGCGAAGCGAACAGAAACAGCCACGGCGTCACAAACAGCCACGGGCCCGAAATCAGCGCAGCTGCGGTTTTGGGAAGCCGCCGCAGCAGGGGCAGCAAAGGCAGCAAGACGAGGGTGTAGATGATGAGATAGGCGACGAACCACATATGATTGTAGGTCGGCGTGGTCAGACAATCGCCCTCACGGCACCAATGGCCGGATGCGGTGACGTACTTGATGTAGAAATTGTCGAGCGCCGGGCTCTGAGGCTGCCCCATCGTCTGCAAGGCCTCGACCAGCTGATAATAAGATTGAGGCGGAACCACTACGAAGACCGCAAGCAAAAGCGGCGGCCAGAGCCGGCCCATGCGGGCGGAGGCAAACCGCCACACGCTCATCTTGTCGGCCATGAAACGGGTGGCGGCCCCGGAGATCAGGAACAGAAGGGTGAGCCGCCACGGGTTCACCAGCATCATCAGCGGTTCGATGGCGGCGCTGGCGGCGCGTGATTTCACGTGCCAGTCCCAGGTCACGTAGAACATGCCCACGTGGTAAAGAATGAGCAGCGCGAACGCGATGATGCGAAGCCAATCAAGATCGTAGCGGCGCGAAACCGGCATGGGCGTCTCCCTGCGTCGCCCGCTTCTTCCGAATTTGCCGGCGCCCCGCTACCCTGGCGCCGCGCCCGGCGGCTGGCCGGGACGAACGGGGAGGCAGGAGTGACCAGCGGCGGCCTGAGCGGGACGAGCGGCGGGCCCCGCCAAATCGGACCCTGGACGGTCGTGGCGCTGGTTGGCGTTGTCGCGGGCTTGGTTGTCGCGACCTCGGACATCATGGAGCAGGCGCGGGCAGGTTCCGACACCCCGTGGGTCGCGCCGGTGCTCTGGGAAACCACAAGCGCGGTATCGATCCTCGCGCTGGCGCCGTTCATTGGGATGGCGGTGCGCCGCTTGCCGCCGCGCGAGGACAATCTCCTACGCTCCGGCCTGCTGCACTTTGGCCTCACCGTCCCCTTTTCGTTGGCGCACATCCTCGCCATCTGGCTGAGCCGCGAGGCGGCCTACTGGGCGGTGGGGGCCCGCTACGGCTTCTTTGACGATGGCGTAGCGCTCATCCTGCTCTACGAGTGGCGCAAGGACGTGCTGACCTATGCCGCCATCGCGGCAGTGTATTGGTGGTTTCAACGCCGGGCGGAACGTCCTCCGCCAGAGCAGCCGGGCGATCACCGCATCGAAATTCGCGACGGCGGGACAGCGATCTTCCTGGCCCCAAGCGAAATTTTGCTCGTCGAAGCCGCTGGCAATTATGTCGAATTCCATACCGGAACGCGCACCCACCTGGTGCGCGGCACGCTCGCCGCCTGGGAGGCGCGGCTGACTTCTCACGGCTTTGTTCGCGTACACAGGTCGCGGCTGGTCAATCGCGCGATGATCACCGCGCTGAAGCCAACGCCATCGGGCGATGTGGAGATCAGCTTGAGCGGCGGAGCAAGCGTGCTTGGCAGCCGGCGCTATCGCGCAGGGCTTGCAACCGCATTCAGCCCCTAGACCCGCGCCGCCTCGGTAATGCGAAACGTCAGCACATCGCCATCGCCCTCGCGCACTGTGATGTACTCGCCCGCGCGAAGCTCGTGGGCGCCGAGTTTGACCAACGGCTCCTCGGGGCCCTCGTCTTCCTCGTCGTACCAGAAGTACCAATTGTCCCCGCGATGGCGCAGCCAGCCGTCGGACGCCGCCTCGTGGGGGTGAAACCGGCGCACGGTGCATTGTTCCTTCTTCTCACGCCACAGAGCAGGATCGAGCTTGCCGTTGTTGTCGAGCGGAGCGTGGATCACATAGCCGTAATCATCATTCCCGTCAGGAAACCCTGCCCCCGGGTTGCGGCCCAGCCTCAGAATTACACGCGTCAAACCCATCATTCAGATGCTCCTTCCGGCGAACCCGCTTATCTGCTCCAGGCGCACAGCTTACATTGACCACACGCAATGACGAGAGGTTCCATGGTCCGCGCCCCGCGAGCGCAGATTTCAGCCAAGGGCGAGGCGCCGCGCGCCTGGCAGCGCATGCTCTCGGGCCGGCGCCTGGATCTGCTCGATCCCTCGCCGCTCGACATCGAGATCGAAGACATCGCTCACGGGCTCGCGCGGGTGGCGCGCTGGAACGGGCAGACCATCGGCGCGCACGCATTTTCGGTGGCGCAACATTCGCTGGTCGTGGAAGACCTCTGCCGCAAGCTGGCGCCCGGCTGGGACCGTCCGCGGCGGCTGATGGCGCTGCTGCACGATGCGCCGGAATATGTCATCGGCGATATGATCAGCCCATTCAAAGCTGCGCTCGGACTGGACTACAAGGCCTTTGAGGCCAAGCTTGAAGCGGCTATCCACCTGCGCTTCGGCCTGCCGGCGCAAGCGCCGCAGGTGGTGAAATCCGTGATCAAACGAGCCGATGTGATCTGCGCCTATTTCGAGGCGGTGCAGCTCGCGGGCTTCACGGAAGCGGAAGCTAAGCGCTTTTTTGGCGCACCGCCACGCGGCATGAAGCTCGCTCTGAAGCCAGGCTCAACAGCGCAAGTTCAGGAGGCCTTCCTGAAACGCTTCCGCTCGCTGATCGATCCGGCCTAGGCTTCAGCGTCATGGCCCAAGCGCGCGTCATTATCGGATTGTCGGCGGTCATCGTCGCTGTCTCAGAGGATGCGCCGTTCGTCGTTGTGACGCGGGACGCGGAAGGCGCCGTCTCGGGCCTGCCGTTCGGGCCCTTCGATCCCGCTGGAGATCGCACGCTGGAGCTTTCGCTTCGCGGCTGGGTGCATGAACAGACCGGCTTCACCATCGGCTATGTCGAGCAACTCTACACTTTCGGCGATCGCGGCCGCGAGATGCCGCTGGCCGACATCAAGAACGCGGGCCCTGACCGCGTCATCTCCATCTCTTACCTGGCGCTTACGCCCTCGCGGGCTGTCCTGGATCGCGCAGGCGCGCGCTGGCGCTCCTGGTACGATTTTTTCCCCTGGGAAGACTGGCGCTCGGGCCGCCCCGGTGTGATCGACGACGTCATCCGTCCTGCGCTCACCGCTTGGGCGCAATCTGCGGCCGACGGCGAGGTGTTTGCACAGCGGCGCTCACGCATCCGTCTGGCGTTCGCGCTTGATGGCGCTGTGTGGAATGAAGAACGGGCGCTTGAGCGCTATGAGCTCCTGTACGAGGCGGGCCTAGCGCCGGAAGCGGCGCGCGACCGCGCGCGCTTCGAAGGCAAGCCAGCGCCGGCGATGGCGCTCATGCCCGGCCTGGGCGAGCCAATGTCCTCCGATCACCGCCGCATCCTTGCAACGGCCATCGGCCGCCTGCGCGCCAAGATCAAATATCGCCCGGTCGTGTTCGAATTGGCGCCCGTCCAATTCACGCTTCTGCACCTGCAGCGCATTGTTGAATCGATCGCCGGGCTGACGCTTCACAAACAGAACTTTCGCCGTCTGCTCGAACGCACCGGCCTGGTGGAGGGCACCGGCGAATTCGATGCAAGCGCCGGCGGGCGCCCCGCGGAACTCTTCCGCGCGCGCGGCGAAACCTTGAGCGAGCGCCCCGTGGGCGGGGTGCATGTGCCGGCGCCGCGCGGTGATTGATCAACGATCTATGCTGGCGTCGTCCGGCGCAGGGGCAGAAACGAAGACGGGCGGGCGTCCGTAGTAGAGCGGATCGACAAGCAGGCCATCGACCGTAACCTCATAATGCAGGTGCACGCCCGTGGCGTTGCCGGTCATGCCCATGCGCCCAATTGCGGCTCCGGCGGCGACGAACGAACCGGGATGCAAGTTCGGATCAATCTCCGCCAGGTGGGCGTAGAGCGTATGCACCCCGTCGCCGTGATCGATCTCGACCACGTTGCCGTAACCGCCGCGCACATCCGCCGAGCGCACCCACCCATCGCCAGCCGCGAACACGAAGCCGCCGTTTGGGTTAGCGAGATCGACGCCGTTGTGCTGACGGCCGGCCTCCAGCGAACCGCGCCAGCCAAAGCCTGACGACAAGCACGCCGCCTCGACCGGCAGGCGCAGAAGCGCGCCTGCTGGCGTATCGATGTATGGCGCGTACTGCACGACGTCGCCATCGTAGCCGATCTCGCCCAAGTTGGAGCCGCGCGAAGCGCAGGCAAACAGTTGGCTGTGCAGCGGCGCGCGCGGCGCGCTGGTGTAGATGTTGGGCGCGGGCGGCGCGTAACTTGGCCCCGGCAGGGCCGGCCTTGGGTATGGCGTGTTGGTGACGGCGCAGCCGGCCAGCGCCAGCATTGCAGCCATGTTGAATGCGACCTGACGCATCGATCCGCCCTGAAACAAACGGCCAGCATCGCGCCGGCGCATGAACGTTAGCTGAATGACAATCCCGTCAGAAGCGCCAGGCGCAGCCTCAGGAGACAGGCGCGCCGCGCGGAAGCAGCGTCCACCACCGCGCGGGGGCGTTCATGCGCTCGGCCGCCTGGCCTGCCTCCGCGCCCGCGCCAAAAAAGACGTCGCCGCGCAGCGGCCCTCGCCGGATGGCCCCGCCCGTATCTTGCGCCACAAGCAGCCGCTGGAACGGCTGGCCTTCATACGCGCCATCGACAAATACCAGCGCGCCGTAAGGATGAAACGCGGGATCGACGGCAATCGAACCGAGCGGAGTGAGCGGCACGCCGGCCGCGCCGCGCGGACCTGCGCTTGGATCCTCGATCGGTTCTTCGTTGAAGAACACGTACGAAGGATCCTCGTTCAGCGCGGCGCGCGTCGCATCAGGCCCATGTGCATCGCTCCACATCTTGAAGTTCGCCCAAGTCGCGCCGCCTTGCAGCTGACCTGAATCGCGCAACGCGCCAAGAGCCGAGCGCCAGCGGTATCCGTTCTGCGCCGCGAACGCCGCGCGCTCCTGCGCGCCATCTGGAAAGGCGAGGCGCCCTGAGCCTTGGATTTGCAGATTGTAGACATCGACTGGATGGGCCCAGGCGAACGCTTGATCCGGCAACGGCGTCAGTTCGGCGCGGCTCGGATAGGGACGCACCTGATCGCCGCGCAACTGGCCGGTCAGCGCGCGCGGCGCACCGCGCAGCGCTTCATTGTCATAAGCTTCCGCGAATGCTGCGAGGTCGATCGTCACCAAGTCGCCCGGCCTGCGCAGCAGCGGCGCGGAAAACTCCGCGTCTGGAGAACGGCGCGCCTGAACAACGGGCTCGAAATATGCCGTAAGCCGAGCTTCGCCCGGTCCACGCACCAAGTTGGGAACGAAGTAATTTTCGAAAAATACGCGCTCGCCGCCAAGCGCAACCGAGGGCGCCGCCGCGCAGGCGCTCGCCCAGTCGCCGACGGCGCCGCCGTAGCGCCCACCGCCCGGCAGCGCCGCGTCCAGCGCGCGCAGGCGCCGCCCTTCACAGGCGCGGCGAAACGCCAGTAGGGCCGGCGCAAGATCGGCGCTTCCCCACCCCGGCAGATCCGAGAAACGCGCAGGCGTCAGCGAAAACTGAGCCTCCGCTTGCGGACCCGCGGGCGAGACGGGCCCGCCGCCCGGAGCCGTCGCGCACGCCGCCAACGCCAAGGCCGAACCCAAAGCCAGGGATGCATGCCGCATGAACGATCTCCGCTGCTCCGCGTTGAGCCTATGCGCACCTGGCGGCGCAGTCGCCTTTCGCTTGCACGAGGAATCTCTTGGGAGTAAGTTTCATGACAGTTATGCTCCGTTGAAGCATAAGGGGTAGGCCGAGGCGCTTCTCGGCCGTCTTTTGCGCCCTATATATGCTCCGACTGAGCATAAGCGTCGCTCTGACGCCGGGAGGCCCTGCCATGGCCCGTATTATTGACGCCCCCCTTACCACCTCAGCGGACGGCTCTGGCTGCGATCCGCGCGCCGTCCATGGCGCCTGGGGGGCTCTGGACGCCGCCGCCCGGCGCGGGCTCAGCTATACGCCCGAGGTGAAGGCCGCCACCGACCACCTCTACGAGCGCGTCAAGCATGTCATCCCTGCGATTGAATGGCCTGCCTATGCCCCGCTGGTCGCTGCGATCAACGACATGAAGCGCGCGAAGAACGCGGTGATCCTGGCGCACAACTACATGACCAGCGACATCTTCTTCTGTGTTGGCGATTTTCGCGGCGACAGCCTGCAGCTGGCGCGCGAGGCGGCCGAGACGGATGCAGCCGTGATCGTGCAGGCGGGCGTGCACTTCATGGCGGAGACTTCGAAAATCCTCGCGCCGGAGAAGACCGTGCTGATCCCCGATCTGCGCGCGGGTTGCTCGCTCGCGGCTTCGATCACAGGCGCCGACGTTCGCTTGATCAAGGAGCGCTTCCCGGGCGTGCCTGTCGTCACCTACGTCAACACCAGCGCAGACGTGAAAGCTGAGAGCGACGTGTGCTGCACCTCCTCCAACGCGGCGGCGGTGGTGGAGTGGGCGGCGCGGACCTGGAACAGCGATCGCGTCATCCTGTTGCCAGACGAATTCCTGGCGAAGAATGTTGCGGCTCAGACGGGCGTCAAGATCATCGCCTGGCATGGCCGCTGCGAAGTGCATGAGCGCTTCACCGCCGAGGACATCGCCGAGCTGCGCGCCGCACATCCGGGCGTAGTTGTGCTGGCCCATCCGGAATGCCCGCCCGATGTGATGGCCGCATCCGACTTTGCCGGCTCAACCGCCGCTCTGCAGAGCTATGTCACCGAAAAACGGCCAGGCAAGGTGGTATTGCTGACCGAATGCTCCATGAGCGACAACGTCGCCGCAGCCGCGCCCGACGTCGACTTCATCCGCCCCTGCAATCTCTGCCCGCATATGAAGCGGATCACGCTCGAGGGCGTTTACGACGCACTCGCCAACATGCGCCACGAAGTGACCATCCCCGAAGAGGTGCGCGTGCGGGCCGCGCGGGCGATCCAGCGCATGCTCGACTTGCCCAAGGAAAAGCCGCGCGCTTTCGATACCGGGCGCCCGGCTGCGACAGTTGAACTCGTCTGAAGCGAACCGCCCAATTGCCGCCCAACTCGCCGCCCACCAAGCGCCGCCAGGAGCGAAGCGATGGAGTTGGGCATGCGTGGATTACTCGCAGCGGCGGCGTTGGCACTGGCGACGGCATGTTCGGCGCCGCAGCAGGCGGCCGCTCAGGCCAGCGGCGATTTCTCGGGCACTTGGGCGTTTCAAACCCAATCCTATGGAAGCGACCAGGTGGGCGCGGTGATGAGCGGCGCTGCGATACTGACGTCGGGGGCGACGCAAGGTCACTACGACGTGCGTCTCCTCGCGCACGAATTGCTGGTCAACCGCGACACCGGCCAATCGCGTATGCTGACCGCGCGCGAGACCTGCACGGGCGTGGACGACGGTGCGCAGGTGACGATCACCTGCCAGATGGCCGAACCGCTGGAGGGCTATTCGCCCGACGACTTCGTGCTTCAGCGGGGCGAAGCGGACGAACTCGTGGGGGTGTTGGGCTCAAACGCGAACAGCCAAGTCACCTTCACCCGCCTGCGCTGACCCAAGGCGCGCGCCAGTGAGCGCGCGTGACGCCGTTCTCATCGTGGGTGCGGGCCTAGCGGGCCTGTTCTTGGCGCTCAAACTGGCGCCGCGGCGCGCGACGATCTTGAGCCTTGCCCCGCTGGGGCGCGCATCGTCTTCGGCATGGGCGCAAGGGGGGCTGGCCGCCGCCTTGGCGCCTGGCGACGACCCGGCCCTGCACGCGCAAGATACAATTCAAGCAGGCGCCGGCCTCGTCGATCCCGCCATCGCAGCATTGATCGCGCGCGAAGGCCCCGCGCGCGTGCGCGATTTGATCGCTCTGGGCGTGCCGTTTGACCGCACGCCGGATGGGCGCCTTGCTCAGAGCCTGGAGGCGGCGCATTCGCGCCCGCGCGTCGTGCGCGTCTCCGGCGACCTGGCCGGAAAGGCGATTATGGATGCGCTGATTGCGGCGGCGCGGGCGGCGGCGCATATCGAGATTATCGAGAACCGGCGCGCCGAGGCGTTCCTGCAGGACATCAATGGGCGCGTATGCGGCGTTGTGTGCGACAACGGCGAGCGGTTCGAGGCAGGCGAAACCGTCCTCGCCACGGGCGGCAGCGGCGGCCTTTACGCGGTGACGACAAATCCCCCTGAAGCCATGGGCCAAGGCTTCGCCATGGCGGCGCGAGCGGGCGCACTTATCGCCGATCCGGAATTTGTACAATTTCATCCCACCGCCATCGACGTGGGGCGCGATCCGGCGCCCCTGGCCACCGAGGCGCTGCGCGGTGCGGGCGCTCACATCGTCAACAACGCGGGGGAAGCGTTTGTCTCCGACCTTGCGCCGCGCGATGTCGTGGCCCGCGCCATTCATGTCGAACGCGAGGCCGGACGCGGCGCCTATCTCGACGCCCGCGCCGCGATTGGGGCGCGCTTCCCGGAAGAGTTCCCAACTGTTTTCGCCGCGTGCATGAGCGCAGGCCTCGACCCACGCACCACGCTGATTCCGGTGGCGCCAGCCGCGCACTATCACATGGGCGGCATCGCCACTGACGCCTGGGGGCGCAGCACGCTTGAAGGCCTGTGGGCTGCGGGAGAATGCACCTCGACGGGCGCCCACGGCGCCAATCGCCTGGCCTCAAATTCGCTGTTGGAAGCGGTGGTCTTCGCCCAGCGCATCGCCGAGGGCCTGCGCGACGGCGCTCCAGCGCCTGCGGCAAAGCCCGAGGCGCCGCGCCTTCCGCCGGCGCTGCCGGAGGCAGCGCGCGCCGAGCTACGCGCGCTGATGCAGGCCCACGCCGGCGTTGTGCGCAACGCAATCGGATTAACGCTGGCGCTCGACCACGTGGACGCGCTCTGCGATGTTCACGGACCGGCGCACGCACTGACCGCCGCCCGCCTCATTCTCACCGCCGCGCTCGCCCGCAAGGAGAGCCGCGGCGCTCACTTCAGGAGCGACTATCCAGATGCCGCACCGGCGCAACGCAGCTTCCTCACGCAGCACGGCGCGCACGCTCCCGCCGCTGCCTGACATCGTTCTCGAACCCATCGTCAAACTGGCGCTTGCGGAAGATCTCGGCGCGGCCGGCGATGTGACGACAGACGCGCTCATCGACCCGGAAACGCAAGGCCACTGGGCGATGCGCGCGCGCGAAGCTGGTGTGGTCGCCGGGCTCGACGCCGCAATTCTCGCCGGCGCGATGATCGACCCCGACATGGCTTTCACGATCTCCGCCCAGGACGGCGCGCGCATAAAGGCGGGCGATACGATCATGGAAATCGAGGGCGCGGCGCGTTCCGTGCTCATGGCCGAGCGCACAATGCTGAATTTTGTCGGGCGGCTCTCAGGCATTGCAACGCTGACGCGCGTCTACGCCGACGCCGTAGACGGCATGGGCGTGATCATCGCTTCGACACGTAAGACCACGCCGGGTCTGCGGGCGCTAGAAAAGCGCGCCGTGCGCCTGGGCGGCGGCGGGGCCCACCGCTACGGCCTCGATGACGCCATGCTGATCAAGGACAACCACATCGCCGCGGCTGGTTCTGTTGCGCTGGCCATGCAGCGCGCGCGTGAGGCGGCCGCGCATCTCACCTGCATTGAAATCGAGGTCGATACGCTCGATCAGCTCAAACAGGCGCTGCCCTACGGGCCCAGCGCAGTGCTGCTCGACAATTTCAGCCAGGCCGACCTGCGCGCGGCGGTGAAGATGGCCAAGGGCCAGACGCTGCTGGAAGCCTCGGGCGGCGTCACCATCGAAAACGTGTTCGCCGTCGCCGAAACCGGCGTCGATGTCATCTCGATCGGCGCCCTGACCCACTCCGCGCGATCACTCGACATAGGGCTGGACGCGCTGTAGCCCGCACGCACGGTCACGCGCGCGAATTGACGATGCCGAAGAGGATGTGATCGCGCCAATCGCCATTGATCTTGAGATAGGCGCTGGCCCTGCCTTCTTCAGTGAAGCCGGCTTTCTCAAGCACACGGCGCGAAGCGATGTTGTCAGGCTGGCAGGCCGCCTCGACACGATGCAGATCGAGATCCTCGAACGCATAGCGCAGCACGGCGCGAACCGCCGATGTCGTGTAGCCGTTGCCCGCGTGCTCCTGGCCGGCCCAGTAGCCAAGCGAGGCTGTTTGCGCCACGCCGCGGCGAATGTTGGAGAGCGTCACGCCCCCGACCAGCGCATCATCGCCTTCGCGAAACACGAACAGAGCGTGGGCTTTGTCGTCTCGCGCGTCCTCAGTGTAGCGGCGCAGCTTGTAACGATACGAAGCGCGCGAGGTTTCGTCCTGCGCCCAGGTTGGCTCCCAGGGTGTGAGGAAGTTTCTGCTGGCGTCCCGCAGATCGGCCCATTCCTGGTAGTCGCGCGGCTCCGGCGCGCGCAGATAGACGCCGTCGCCGTCGATGCGCCGCGCGCCGTCATTATCTTTTCGCATAAGCGCCATGGGTCAGGAGTTTGCCCCAAACTTGGCCAGCGCGCCATGCCCCGCCTTCGGCCCGACAATGGCTCCTGCCGCCGGGCCCGCAAGCGCTGCGCGCGCCATGGCCTGCACCTCGGCCGCCGTGACAGCCTCAATGTTCTGGCGAATTTCCTCAAAAGCGCCCAACCGCCCGCGCTGGAAAATCTGGCGCACGCGCACCTCGGCCCGCGCCGACGGCGTTTCGATCGCCATCAGCATGCCCGCATTGGCCAACGTCTTGGCGCGTTCCAGTTCCTCCCCCGTGGGGCCCTTGTCGGCCAGGAGCGCCAATTGCTCCTGGACGATCTCTGCGACCGTTGCGGCATCGCGCGCGGCGCAGCTGGCGTAGACGCTGAGGCGGCCGACATCCTCAAACTTGTCGTGGCCAGCGTCGATTGCGTAGACGAGGCCACGCTTTTCCCGCACTTCCTGAAACAAGCGGGAGGTCATGCCGCCGCCGAAAATATCAGCGAGCAGCCGCGCGGGATAGAGTTGCTCGCCCGCGGCCTCCGGCGCCGGCCAAGACATGACAAGGTGGGTCTGCTCAATACGGCGCGCCTCGGCGCTCTTGCCAGGGACGACGCGCGCAGGCGCGAATGACGGCGCAGGCTTGTGCGCAAGGCGCCCGAAACGTTGCTCGGCGGCGTCGAGGAATCGATCGCGGTCAAAGGCGCCGGCGATAGAGACGACCAGGCGCTCCGGCGAGAGATGAGCACTGGCGAATTCGGTCAGCGTCTCAACAGTGACATTCGCGAGCGTCGATTCCTCGCCAAGTATGGGCCGCCCCAGCGGCTGATCGGGAAACATCGCCTTCTGGTGCAGCTCAAAAGCACGATCGCCGGCGGCGTCGAAGGCGTCGCCGCGCTCCTGCGCGACCACGCCTTTTTCCTTTTCAAGCTCGTCAGCTTCCCAGTGTGGGGCGAACAGGATGTCGGCGACCAAATCAAGCGCGAACGGGGCGTGCTCAGCCAGGACACGCGCATAGTAAGCGGTACGCTCGTAACCGGTGGCGGCGTTGATCATGCCGCCGACGTTTTCGATCGCTTCTGCGAATTGGCGCGCGTCGCGGCCGCCCGCGCCCTTGAACGCCATATGTTCGAACAGGTGCGCGACGCCATTGATCTCGGCTGGTTCCCAGCGCGCTCCCACGCGCTGCCACACGCCCAGCGCCGCCGTGCCGAGCCCCGGCATTGGGTCGAGCGCGATCCGCACGCCGTTCGCGAGCGTGACAAGCTCGGGATTTGCACTCAAGTCCATGCGCGGCTCCGCTCGCTGATGAAATTCTTCAAGGCCTCGGCCGTCGCTGGAATGCTATCGATCCGTTCCTCGCGCGCAAACAGGGTCGCGCACTTCGCGGGAAGTTGTGGGCGTACGCCAGTTGCGCGCTCGACAGTTTCAGGAAACTTGGCTGGATGCGCAGTGGCCAGGTAGACGCAGGGCGTGTGCATGCTCCACGTGGCGTCCCCGCGAAAAGCTCCGAACCCAACGGCCGTATGGGGACAAATCATCTGGCGATGCTGCATGTAGTGCCGGCTCAGCGCCTGCATTGTCACCGGTTCGCTCGCTGACATGGCGACAAAACTTGCGCGCATATGCTCCAGCGCCGCCTGGGGAATGTCGAACCCGCCCGTGCGCGAGAGCGTCTCGAATGAGGCTCGCGTCAACGCTGCGTCCCGCCCGGACGCCTCGAACACCAGGCGTTCAAAGTTGCTTGCGACCTGGATGTCCATTGCCGGCGACGAGGTGGCGATTGAATGCGGCGCGCGCTCATAGCGGCCTTCACGCAGGGCCCGGACCAAAATGTCGTTGGCGTTGACAGCGAGCCCGATACGCTGGATTGGCGCGCCCATCAGCTTGGCGGCGTATGCGGAATAGGCATCCCCGAAATTTCCGGTGGGAACCACGAAGTCAATTGGCCCTTGGCTGGAAAGCGCGGCCGCGGCGCGTACGAAATAGACGCTTTGCGCGAGTATACGCGCCCAGTTGACCGAGTTCACCGCCGATAGCGCGGCGCGGCTGGCGAAATCAGCGTCCGTGAATAACGCCTTCACTAATCCCTGGCAGAGGTCAAAGTCCGCATCGACTTCGAGGACATGCACGTTCGCCGCGCCCGATGTTGTGATGAAGCGCCGCTGCACCTCGGAGATGCGGTTCTTCGGCGTCAAAACGAAGAGATCGGCGCGCTCGCTTCCCCTGAGCGCCTCAACAGCCGCGCCCCCGGTATCGCCGGATGTAGCGCAGACGACCGTAATCCGGCGCCCGGTCCGCGCCAGCAAATGCTCATAGAGCTGGCCGAGAAGCTGTAACGCAACATCCTTGAACGCCAGCGAGGGACCGTGCATGAGGTCGAGCAGCCACCTCCCACCGTCCAGCTGGTGGAGCGGCGCAACAGCCGGCGAGTCGAAGCGGCCGCCGCCATACGCTTGCGTGCTGATCCGCCGCCGCTCCTCAAGCGTGAGCTCATCTCCCGCAAACAAGCCAAGAACAGCGGACGCGGTCACTGCGTAGGGCTGCGCCGCCGCTGGCGTCAGCAGCGGAGCGAGCGAGGGCCACGTTTCGGGCACGTAGAGCCCGCCATCAGGCGCAACGCCGCCCAACGCGGCTTCCGCGAACGAAACGGGCGGCGACTGGCCGCGTGTCGAGACATAACGCATTCGCGTCCATCACTAGCGGAACGGGAGGCGAAGTCTAATCCGCGCGCGGCCGCGGCGGCGCCAGCGTGAGCCGGCCGACGCTGATGTGATAGGCGAAATAGATCACCAGCAGGACAGCGGCGAGGCCATACCAGGTGAGCGCGTAGCCGAGATGGCGCGCTGGCGGCAACGGCTCGGCGCCAGGCGCAAGCGCAAACGGGTTGGCGACGGCGCGCCCGTCCTCGCCGACATAGGCGGCGGCTACATAATAGTCGGCGACATCGCCCAGGCCGGCATTGCGCCCCATGGCCGGAAGGTCGATCGCGAACCACAGGCGCTGCAGGGGCCGCGGCGCCAGCGTGAGCGGCGCGGGCGGTTCCGGGCGCATCGCCGCTCCGTTGATCGGCGCCCCGAAACGCAGCGACGCGGGCACGCGGACCTCGGCGGGATCGGGCGGCTGAATTTCCGGGACAAAGTCCGAATCGACGAAGACGACCGTGTCGCCAAACTGGACCGGCGCGAACACGCGCCAACCCTGTTCATGAGTATCCGGGCGCACGCCGTGTACGAACTGAATTCCGCTGCCAATGGACTGATAGGCTGCGATCGTCATCTCGGCGACAGGTTCATCGGCTGCCGCGAGCTTCTGCTCGTAGCGTTCCCATTGCCAACGGCCGAGCAGGATCAGCACCGCGAGCGCGATCACCGAAAGCAGCGACATCAAAGGAAGCGGTTTGAAGCGGATCATCCGATGTCTTCGTGAGTTGCTTCCCGTGCGCGGTGTTTCCATTGCAGCGCAAAAAGCACGGATTTGAACGGCGGCAACAACGCCAGGCACAGCGCGACCGCCGCGAGCAGCGTCAAACCAAGCGCAAGCCAATCAGGCAAGCGCAGACCAGCCTGCAGAATGATCAGCAGAGGCGCTACAATCGCCCCCGCCACCAGGATCACGAACACCGCCGGCCCGTCGCCCGCGTCCGCGGCTTTGAAATTGGCACCGCACGCAGAGCAGGCGTCACGAAACTTGAGGTAGCTCTCAAACACCGCGCCTTGCCCGCATTGCGGGCAACGGAGCCTCACCCCCGCCGCCCACGCAGAGGGACGCGCCGGCGTCAATTCTGCATCGTCAGGTACGGCATCACGTAGACGAAGGTGAACAGGAACAGCCACACCACGTCAACGAAGTGCCAATACCACGCCGCCGCCTCGAAACCGAAATGCTTGGTCGGCGTGAACTGCCCCGCGAGCAGACGCAGCAGGCACACCGCCAGGAAGATCGTGCCGATGATGACGTGTGCGCCGTGGAAGCCCGTCGCCATGAAGAATGACGAACCGTACACGGACGCATTGGTGATATCGCCCTGGTTGCCGAAGGCGAAGCCCGCTTCCGGGTATTCGACGCCGAACTGGATGTACGTGAACATCATGCCAAGCAGCACGGTGAGCAGCAGCCCAAGGCGCGCGCCCTTACGGTCACCCTGTTGCAGCGCGTGGTGCGCCCACGTCACCGTCGTTCCCGAAAGCAGCAGGATGAGCGTGTTCATCAGCGGCAAATGGAAGGGATCGAACGTCTCCACATGCGGAGGCGGCCAGTTGGCCCAGGCCTGGGCAGTGGCTTCGTCCCACGTTGGAACCATCCAGCCCGCGCGGTGCTCGTGGAAGATCGCCAGTTCGAAGAACATCCAGAACCAAGCGACGAAGAACATCACTTCCGAGGCGATGAACAGAATCATCCCGTAGCGCAGGCCGATATCAACGACCGGCGTATGATCGCCGCCGCGGCTTTCCTTGATCACATCGCTCCACCAGCCGATGCAGGTGAACACCAGGATCAATCCGCCAATGGCCATGAGCCACGGCTGGCCGTGAGAGAAAAAGAAGTTCCCCGCCTCGGTCGTGAGCCCGCGCATGAATGCGACAGCGCCGACCGCAGTCACGAAGGCGCCGACCGAGCCCACGAACGGCCACGGGCTCGGATTGACCAAGTGATAATCGTGTTTCACGTCGCCGTGCGCCATTGGGCTCCCCTCAGCTTGAAGGATCCGCCGCCGGCGCTTGCGGCGCCGCCGAACGGAAATAGGTGTAGGACAAAGTCAAAGTGCCGATCTCGCGCGTGTCCGGATCCGATACGATCCCGGGATCGACGAAATAAACTACCGGAAGGTCTGTTTCTTCTCCCGGCGCAAGCACGCGATCCTGGAAGCAGAAACACTCAAGCTTAGCGAAATACTGGCCCGCCACATGCGGCGTGACGTTGTAGGTCGCGCGCGCCACGATCTCGTGGTCGGAGGTATTGCGCACATGATAAAACGCGAGCCCGGTCTCGCCGATGCGCAGCATCTGCGAGCGTTGATTGGGCGAAAACTCGACCGGCAAATCCGGCGCGATGTTGGAATCGAAACGCACTTCGATGCGCTGATCCAAAATCCGGGACGGCGCCGCAACGGCCTCCTGCGTTGTGCCGCCGTCACCGGTGACTTTGCAGAAGGCCTGATAGAGCGGCACAGCCGCAAACGACAGGCCGGTCATGCCGACGACGGCAGCGACGACGACGCCCGCCGTCCAGCCCATGCGTTTGGGGTTGCGGGGCGAACTCATAGCGGACGATCCAATACGCCCGCCTGGAGCTTTGTCAGCGTGATCAGGAAAACCAGCAGCACGAAGGCGCCGATGGCGAGCGCAATCCAAAAGCTGCGCCTCTTGCGCGCCTTGAGTTCATCCGGCGTCATGATGACCGGCTCGCTCACGCCAGCCCCCGTTCCACCAGAAGCGCCGCAAACAGCGCGAACAGGTAGAGGATCGAGAAAGCGAAGAGATTGCGCGCGTGTTTGTCCTCTGCGGGAACGCCCTCGCCGGCTTTGGAAGCCAGAACGCGCCCGGCCAGGAAGACGAACATCGCCCCCCCAAGCACGGAGACCACAGCGTAAACTCCCCCGGCGAGGCCAGTGAGCAGCGGCGCACACGCAAGCGGGGCCAACAGCAGAGAATACGCAAAGATATGCTGGCGCGTTGTCTTCGCGCCATGCGTGACCGGCAGCATCGGCACCTTGGCCGCCGCATAGTCGGCCTTCTGCAACAGAGACAGCGCCCAGAAATGCGGCGGTGTCCAGAAGAAGATAATGGCGACGAGAAGCGCCGCATCGAGCGAAAGCGCGCCGGATTTAGCCGCCCATGCAATCGCCGGAGGCAAGGCGCCCGCCAGACCGCCGATGACGATGTTCTGCGGCGTCGAGCGCTTGAGCCACATCGTATAGACCACGGCGTAGAAGAAGATCGTGAAGGCCAGCAAGCCCGCCGCCAGCGGACCAGCGGCAAGCTGCATGGTCACCACCGAGAGCGCCGACAGCGTCAGCCCCAGCATCAGGGCTTCTTCACGCGGCACGCGCCCCGCGGGGATGGGGCGCACGCGCGTTCGCGTCATCACGGCGTCGATATCGCTATCGAACCACATGTTGAGCGCGCCGGAAGCGCCTGCGGCAACGGCGATCGACAAGATCGCTGCAAAGCCCAGCACGAGATTGCTCTCGCCCGGCGCGCACACATAACCGACAAGGCCCGTGAACACGACAAGCGACATCACGCGCGGCTTGAGAAGCGCGACATACTCGCTTGCGCTAGCTCCCCGCGCCTGCGTGACCCCGATATCGACCAAGGACAATCCTGCCTTTCAACCTCAGTGATGCGTGTCCGGCTTGATCACCGGCAGCTCATTGAATTGGTGGAACGGCGGCGGCGAAGACAGCGTCCATTCGAGCGTCGTCGCGCCCTCGCCCCAAGGATTGGCGCCGGCGCGGCGGCGCACCATGAACATTTCCACCAGCGTCACCAGGAACACGACCACGCCGACGGCGGTGATCACGTAGCCCCAGGACGAAATCTGGTTCCAGTAGGTGAAGGCCTCAGGGTAATCGATGTAGCGGCGCGGCATGCCCTGAAGGCCGAGGAAATGCTGCGGGAAGAAGATGATGTTCACGCCGATGAACATGATCCAGAATTGCAGCCCGGCCAGGAAGCCGTTGTAGCGATAACCGCTCATCTTCGGGATCCAGTAGAAAAACCCGCCGAAGATCGCGAACACCGCGCCCAGCGACAACACGTAGTGGAAGTGCGCCACCACGTAATAAGTGTCATGCAGCGACGTATCCACGCCGGAATTGGCCAGCACGACGCCGGTGACGCCGCCTACCGTAAACAGGAAGATGAAGCCGATCGCCCACAGCATCGGCACTTTGAACTCGATGGAGCCGCCCCACATGGTGGCGATCCAGGAGAAGATCTTGATGCCGGTAGGCACGGCGATCACCATCGTCGCGGCGACAAAATAGGCCTCCAGGTCAAGGCCCATGCCGACTGTGTACATATGGTGCGCCCACACGACGAAGCCGACGACGCCAATCGCGACCATGGCGTAGGCCATGCCGAGATAACCGAACACGGGCTTGCGCGAGAATGTCGAGACAATCTGACTGATCATGCCGAAGCCAGGCAGGATCAGGATGTACACTTCCGGGTGGCCGAAGAACCAGAACAAATGCTGGTACATGACCGGATCGCCGCCGCCGGCGGCCTGGAAGAACTGCGTCCCAAAATTGCGGTCGGTCAGCAGCATGGTGAGCGCGCCGGCAAGCACCGGCAGCGACAGCACCAGCAGCCACACAGTCACGAGGATCGACCACACGAACAGCGGCATGCGGTGGAGCGTCATGCCCGGCGCACGCATGTTGAAGATGGTGGTGATGAAATTGATCGAGCCCAGGATCGAGCTGGCGCCGGCGATGTGCAGCGAAAGGATCAGCAGATCCATGGACGGCCCGCCATGGTGGGCAGGCGAAGTGGAAAGCGGCGCGTAGAGCGTCCAGCCGCCGCCAAAGCCGTGCCAATCGCCATTGCCCGGCACCATCATCGAAAGCAGCGCCAACCCGAACGACGCGGGCAGCAGCCAGAACGAAATGTTGTTCATGCGCGGGAAGGCCATGTCCGGCGCCCCGATCATCAGGGGCACGAACCAATTGCCGAAACCGCCAATCATGGCGGGCATGACCATGAAGAAGATCATGATCAGGCCGTGCATCGTCACCACCACGTTGTAGGCGTGGTTGGAGTTCATGTTCAGGTATTGGCCGATCCACGAGGTCTCGGTGAACACCTGCACGCCCGGCTCCGCCAGCTCCCAGCGGATGAGACCAGAGAGAGCGCCACCGATAAGGCCGGCGAAAATCGCGAACACAAGGTACATCGTGCCGATGTCCTTGTGGTTGGTCGAATAGACCCAACGCTTCCAGTCAAAAAGGCTGGGGCGGTGGTCTTCGTGCCCTCCGGCATGAGCAGCTTCGTGCGTCATTTCGTGCTCTCCGTCTCAGCGCGCCGGCGCGGCAACCGGCGCGGCCGGTTGCTCACCCGTCGCAGGCGCTGCCGCGCCGCTTGCTGTAATTGTTCCGCCTTGCGCGGCGACCCATTGATCAAACTCGGCGCGGCTGACCGCGCGAATCTCGACCGGCATGTAGGCATGGTTGACGCCGCACAGCTCCGAACACTGCCCGTAATAGACGCCCTCATGGTCGACATTGAACCAGGTTTCGTTCACCCGCCCCTGGATGGCGTCTTCCTTCACCCCGAACGCTGGAACAGCAAAGGAGTGGATGACGTCATTCGAGGTCACCAGCACGCGCACCGTCGTATTGACCGGCACGAGCAAGGGCTCGGTGGTGGCGAGCAGATAGGGCCGCCCCTGGGCGCGCGCGTCTTCTTCCGGCAGCAAGTTCGCCGCAATCGAGACGCCTTGATCTGGATATTCGAAGTTCCAGAACCAGGAATTGCCCGTGACCTTCAGCGTCAGTTCAGCTGGAGGAATGCGTTCTTCCTCGTACAACAGCGGGAAAGACTTGGACGCGATGAAAACCAGAATGAGAACCGGCACAATCGTCCAGATCACCTCGACCAGCATGTTATGCGTGAATTTCTTCGGCGTCGGATTGGCGCGGCGGTTATAGCGAACCATGACCCACAGCAGCAGCGCGAGCACAAGCGTGGAAATCGCCACGATGATCGGCACCAGCACGTCATGGAATGCGTGGATGTCGCGCATGACCTGGGTTGCAGGCTCCTGCAAATTGATCCCGCCCGGCGTCGGCGCGCCAACGGCGGCTTGCGCGGCGCCGGCCGTGGATGCCACGGACGCCACGATGCTTGCGATCAAAGCCCCTCGCTTCACGCAGTCCTCCTCGAGATTCAGCGCCGGTATGGCGTGCGCCGCCACAGACGCCTATAGTCGCCGGGCGCGGCATTCGACCGCGCCTTGCCGATTTGTAAGTCTCCAACCGGATGGGGTGCTAGCATGAGCCGCGCTTGGCTTCCAAGGCGCTTCTCGCGAGGGATTCCAATTCTCGCAGCGGCGGCCCTCATGTCGGCCAGCGCCGCCGCTCAGGACCCAAGCGCGGTGACCGTTCTGGGCCATGACGCAAATGCGCGCCGTTGCGGCGCGATGGTATTGGCCGGGGATACGTCCGACGAGACGGTCACGACGTGCACCTCCGCCCTGGAGTATCGGCGCATCACGCGTCCCGCCCAAATCCTGCTGCTGGTCAATCGCGGCGTCACATACATGCGCCGAAATGAAAATGACCTGGCGCTGGCCGATTTCGACCAGGTCATTCACTTCGACCCGCGCAATGCCGAGGCGCACCTCAACCGGGGCGCCGCCTTGGTCCAGCTTGGCCGCTACGGACCCGCCATCGCCGCGATCACCGAGGCCCTGGGGCTGGGCGTACGAGAGCCGCATAAAGCCTATTTCAACCGCGGCGCGGCGCGCGAAGCGTTGGGAGACCTTCAGGGCGCCTATGAGGACTATAATACCGCCCTGGAGATCGAACCGGACTGGGGACCGGCCAATGCCGAGCTTGCGCGCTTCGCGCGAACGCGACGCGAGCACTTGGCGGACGTCCTCGGCGAAGACAATAGCCAACAATAACAATCGTTTGATGCTCAGACATCGTTCCGGATGCGGCAGCGCCAAGTCGCGGCCTATATAAGATTGTCTGAACGACATGCCGGGAAGGACTGACGACATGGCCGATGGGCGCGCTGCAGATACGCAAAAGGCGGCGGAGATGGATTGGGATGCGGCCGCCCGGATATTGGCCGACGCGGCGCACGGCGCCGATGACGGCGAGATATTCACAGAAGACTCCCGCACCGAAAGCTTCTTCTGGGACGATGGCCGGCTCAAATCTGCGTCGTTCGACGCGTCGCAAGGCTTTGGATTGCGCGTCGTCGCGGGCGAACGCGCCGGTTATGGCCACGCCAGCGTGCTGGAAACTGAAGCCGTGGCGCGGGCGGCGGAAGCGGCGGCGGCGGTGAAGCTGGGTCACGCGGGCGTCATGGATGTGAATCCGCCCAGGGTGAACCGTCAGCTCTACGCGGACTTCGATCCTATCAGCGCTCCCTCCTTCACAGACAAAACTGCCCTGCTCGCCGAGATCGACGCCTATTGCCGGGCGCGGGATCCGCGCGTTGTTCAGGTCGCCGCCACGCTCGCTGGCGCACACCGCGCGCTCACCGTCCTGCGCCCCGACGGCGCCAAGCTGACCGATCACCGCCCGCTCGTGCGGGTCAGCGTATCGGTGACAGTGGAGCGCGATGGACGCCGGGAGTCCGGTTCGGCAGGGGCCGGCGGGCGCGAACCCTACGAAATTTTCATCGCGCCTGAGCGCTGGAAGGCGCTGGCCGACGAAGCGTTGCGCATCGCGCTGGTCAATCTTGACGCCGAGCCCGCGCCCGCCGGCGAGATGGATGTGGTGCTCGGGCCCGGTTGGCCGGGGGTGTTGTTGCACGAGGCCGTTGGCCATGGCCTCGAAGGCGACTTCAACCGCAAGGGCACTTCGGCGTTCTCGGGCATGGTGGGCGAACGCGTTGCGGCGCCCGGCGTTACAGTGGTGGACGACGGAACACTGGAGAACCGGCGCGGCTCGCTGACCATCGACGACGAAGGCATGCCGACGCAGCGCACCGTTCTGATCGAAGACGGCATCCTCAAGGGCTATCTGCAAGACCGGATGAATGCCCGTCTGAGCGGGGTCGCGCCGACCGGCAACGGCCGGCGGGAGAGTTATGCTCACCGGCCCATGCCGCGCATGACCAACACGTTCATGACCGCAGGCGATCGTGATCCCGGTGAGATTCTCGCCAGTCTGAAACGCGGCGTTTACGCCGTTAATTTCGGAGGCGGTCAGGTCGACATCACCTCGGGCAAGTTCGTCTTCCAATGCACGGAGGCCTATTTGGTCGAGAACGGAAAGATCGTGCACCCCATCAAGGGCGCGACCCTAATTGGCGATGGGCCAAGCGCGCTGACCCGGGTGAAGATGGTCGGCAACGACCTCAAATTGGATGAGGGCGTCGGCGTCTGCGGCAAGGCAGGACAAAGCGTTCCCGTGGGCGTTGGCCAGCCCACGCTTTACATCAGCGGCTTGACCGTCGGCGGGATGTAGCGCGCGCGCTACATTTACAAATTCGAGAATCGAAGCAGAAGCTAGCGCCATCCCAATGTTTGGGGAGGTTGATACTATGGCTGCGAAAAAGAAGACGGCGAAGGTCGCCAAGTCGGCTGGCAAGGCGAAAGCCAAAAAGCCGGCAGGCAAGAAGAAGTAAGTTCTTCTCGCTGTAAGTAACAAGCGCCGCCGGGGCTCCCGCTCCGGCGGCGCTTTCGTTCGAATCGTCGCGCTGACTGAGCCCCTCGTCGCAAACGCCGGGGACCTGCCCCGAAAAAGCCCGCAGCCATACGTCCAAAGCAGGAGCTGCAATCATCCTGAAACATGCAAGGGTGTTTCAGACAGGATGCGGCAAGGCAGCCAGGCAGCGAGCGCGCGGGGAGAGACAATGTTTGGACGGATGATGGCGTCGGCGATCGCACTCACGAGCGCCGCGTACGCGCAAACGCCGGGCGACGCCGCACCAGGATGCGCGCCTCAGCCGACGTGCAGCGTCACACCCCCCGCAAACGCCGCCGATCGCGTCGTCTATGAAGCGGCGGCGTTCGCGCAATACAACCCGCAGACCGCGCTCGACATGGTGCGCCAAACGCCCGGGTTCTCGCTCGACGACGGCGATGGCCGGCGCGGATTTTCCGGCGCAGTCGGAAATGTCTTGATCGACGGCGTGCGCCCGAGCGCCAAGAGCCAGTCGCTGGACGGCATCCTTTCGCGCATTCCGGCCAACCAAGTGGTTCGCCTCGAGGTGCTGCGCGGAAGCGCTGTCGCCGGCGATGCTTCAGGCCAGGCGACCTTGTTGAACGTCGTTCGCACGGAAAGCGCCGGCAGCGGCGTCTATTCAGCCGGATTTGAGCACGGCACGCGCGGCGTTTACGCGCCGCAAGGCGAGATCAACTACAGCGGCCGCTCAGGCAATGTCGAATACGGACTGGGCGTTTCCGTGTACAGCCAGTACCGGAGCTTGCCAGGCTGGCGGCGCTTCTATGCCGGCCCCGACGAAACTTATGACGGGCGCGCCGACACGCCTTCGCCGCGGGATTTCCGGGAAGCGTCGATCACGGGCAATCTCGCGTTTCCACTCGCGGGCGGGCGCCTCAGCCTGAATGGCCAAACCGACTCTTTCCGGTTTCACGCCGACAACCAGCTCTACTTCTTCGACGCCGCGAACGCAGCGTCGCAGACAGTCATTCAAGACTACGAAGAGCGCCGCCCAACGCCGCGTTATGAGATCGGCGCCAACTACGATCGCGATTTCGGCCCCTGGTCGCTCGCGCTCGTCGGCCTGCTCAATCGCCGCACTTATGAAAATGAAGAGAACGGCGTGTTCTACGATGGGCTCGGCGCAGTCACTTCGTCCTATTCTCAAAATGTGAACCAGGAGGCCGGCGAAACGATCGCGCGTGCAACGTTGAGCGGACCGCTCTCGCCGCGGCAGCGCATCGAATTTGGCGGCGAAATCGCCTTCAACACGCTCGACCAGGAACTCGCTTTCGTCTCCGACCCGCCCAGCCCACCGATCCCAAATTCCAACGTGCTCGTCGAGGAGGAACGCGGCGAAGCCTTTGTCTCGCACACTTGGCAGCCAGCGGACCTCTGGTCGCTCGAGACCCGCTTGGCGTGGGAAACTTCCACGCTGACCTTCACCGGCGACACCAACCAGACGGTCGAACTCTCCTACTGGAAACCATCGGTGCAGCTGTCGCGAACGTTTGGCGGCAACGATCAGATCCGCGCGCGCATCTATCGCGATGTGGGGCAACTCGATTTCGGCGATTTCGTTTCCGCGGCCGATGTTACAAACGCGCTGATCAATGGCGGCAACCCCGATCTCGCGCCGCAAACCTCATGGATCGCCGAGCTCGGCGCAGATTTCCGTTTCGATGGAGGCGCCGCGCTGGGGCTGACATTGTCCCGCCGCATGATCAGCGACGTCGCCGACGTCGTGAAGATTGTCGATGACGCGGGCACGCCCAGTCCAGCCGACGACATCATCTACGATGCGCCGGGGAATATCGGCGACGGCGAAATCACCCAATTCGACGTCAACTTTTCTTCGCCGGTTCCGTTCATTCCTGGCTCGCGCCTCACCGTCGAAGGCTTCTTGCGCGACAGCGAAGTCACTGATCCGGTGACCGGACGGCCAAGGATCATCTCCTACACGCCGGAATCGTACGTCAACGTCAGCTTCCGCCAGGACCTCTCCGATTGGCGCTTCGCCTGGGGGTTCGAAGCAACCAAGCAAGGGGAAACCCAGGGCTTCCGCTACAACGAAACAGACACCGAGGAAGAAGGCCCTTACGTCGACGCCTTCATCGAAACCACGGCGCTTCCCAACAACATGAAGCTCCGCCTGACGGCAGCCAATATCTTCTCAGGCACGATCAACCGCGACCGGCGCTTCTTCGCGGCGCCGGACCGTAGCAGCGGCGCCTTCGCCTATCGCGACCTGCGCCAGCGGGAATTCAAGGCCGCCCCCTGGTTCATTGTGGTGCTGAGCGGCACTTTCTGAGGCCTCGCCCAGCCCCTGCGCCAGCGCAGGGCTGGGCTGCGCGATAACGCGCCCCGCCACCCGCAAATGTCGCATGCGGCTTCCTTGACCTTGGAGAAGTCGCTGCTAGTTTCCGCGCGCGCGAACGGGGGGCCTCACATGCGAGTCGCCCCCGCGGGCGCGTGGACCGTTCGATGGCTGACAAAATCCCGCCCGAGGACGCCCTTTCCAACCTGCGCCGGCGTGTTGACGCCGCCCGGGGGGATGGCGGCTCGAGATCGGCCCCTCTGCAGAGCCCAGCGTCGCTGGCCATGCGCTTTGGGGGCGAGTTCGGCGCTGGGATTATTGTCGGAGCATTGCTCGGGTACGGGGCGGATTATTTTCTCCACACGGCGCCGTGGGGGCTGATGATCGGTCTCGGGCTGGGGTTCGTGACTGGCGTGGTGAACGTTGTGCGCGTGGCGCAATCGTACAACCGGGCCAATCCGCCGGACCCAAACGCGCCGTCCATCCCGGACGACGACGATTGAGGATTTGAGTTTGTCGAACGACCCGATCCACCAGTTCCATATCAATCCGATTGTCGAACTGCCGCAGATTCCCGGCATCGACACGACGTTCACGAACGCGAGCCTGTTCATGGTGGCGGGCGTCGGAGTGGCGGCTGCCTTCATGAGCTGGGCCATGCGTCCGGCCGCCATGGTGCCGGGGCGGGCGCAAGTCGTCGCCGAAACCGCCTATGGCTTCATCCACGGCATGGTGAGCGACACCATGGGCGCGGAAGGGGTCAAGAAGTTCTTCCCGCTGGTCTTCACGCTCTTCCTCTTCATCTTCGCGGCCAACATGCTGGGCATGTTCCCCTATTGGTTTGCGACGACCAGCCAATTGATCGTGCCGGCGGCGATGGCGATCATTGTGTTTCTTACCGTGATCGGCGTCGGTTTCGCCAAGAACGGCCTGAAATTCCTCAAGCTGTTCGTGCCTTCCGGCGTGCCCTGGTACATCCTTTGGTTCGTGGTGATCATTGAGATCATCTCGTTCTTCTCGCGCCCGCTCAGCCACTCGCTGCGCTTGTGGGCCAACATTTTCGCCGGTCACTTGCTGCTGAAGGTGATCGCCGGCTTTGTGCCGACGATGGCAGCGGCTGGCGGCCTTATCGCACTCGGCTCCGTCATCCCGCTGGCGATGACGGTGGCGATCTATGGCCTCGAATTTCTGGTGGCGTTTCTGCAGGCCTACGTCTTCGCGATGCTCACCTGCATCTACCTCAACGACGCCCTTCACCCTGGCCACTAAGGCCGATTAGCTTACACTTGGAGAAAGAGAACATGGACGCTGAAGCAGCGAAACTGATTGGGGCCGGCATCGCGGCCATCGGCATGGGCGGGGCCGGCATCGGCGTCGGCATCATCTTCGGCAACTTCCTGCAAGGCGCGCTGCGCAATCCGTCGGAAGCGCCCAAGCAATTCGGCAACCTGATCTTCGGCTTCGCCGTGACCGAAGCGCTCGGCATCTTCTCGCTCGCGATCGCGCTGATCCTGCTTTACGGGATGTGATCGCCATGGCGGTTGCGCCACACGGAGAAGCCGACGCCCACGCCGCAACGGCAGGCGCGCACGGAGCGGAAGGCGCCAGCAGCTTTCCCCCGTTCGATGCAACGTTGTTTGCGAGCCAGCTGTTCTGGTTCGCGCTGACGTTCCTGGCGCTGTACTTTGTGCTTTCGCGCTCCGTACTCCCCCACATCGGGCGCGTTCTGGCCGAACGCGATGCGACGGTGCGCGGCGATCTTGACGCCGCCGCCATCCAAGGCGCGGCGGCGGAAGAAGCGCGCGCGAACATGGAAAAGGCCGTAGCCAAGGCCCGCGCCGAGGCGCGCGCCTTGGTAGACGCCGCCCGCGCCGACGTGATGGCCAAGCTCAGCGGCGAACAGGAAGCTGCCGAGACGCGCCTCGCCCAACGCATTGGCGCCGCTGAGGCTAAGGTGAACGAAGCACGCCAGAAGGCGCTAGGGGAAGTTCCGGCGATCGCGGAGACGCTTGCGCGCGACATCGCCGACAAACTCGCGCCAAAAGGAGCGCGCGCATGACGATCGACGCAACCCTCATCGCCTTTGTGGCGTTCGTGCTGTTCTTCGTTCTGCTCGCCTACCTGAAGGTGCCGGGCATGATCTTCAACGCCTTGGATTCCCGCTCGCAAGCCATCGCCAAGGAACTGCATGACGCGCGCCACATGCGGGAAGAGGCTGAAAAGCTGCTTGCCGACTACCAGGCAAAACTCGCGGGCGCCGAGGCCGAAGCAAAGGCCATCGTCGCCGGCGCCAAGGAGCAGGCCGAGGCCGTTGCAGCAGAAACCCGCACATCAATGATGGCGGCGATGCAGCGGCGCGAACGCCAGGCCGAGGACCGCATCGCGGCGGCAGAGACCAAAGCGGCGAATGAAGTTCGCGCGGCGGCGGCGGAAGCGGCAATCGCGGCGGCCGAGCGCATGCTGGCCGAGCGAATGAACGACTCCGCTCAGGCCAACCTGGTCAAACAAGGCGTCAGCGACCTGCAACGCTCTTTCAACTAGGCGCTTGCGTGGAAGCGCTCGGCGCCTCCGCACTTATCGTCGCGCTGGCCGAGATCGGCGACAAGACGCAATTGCTAGCGATCGTGCTCGCGGCGCGCTTTCGCAAGCCGATTCCCATCATTCTTGGCATTCTTGCCGCCACATTGCTCAACCATGCGGCCGCGGCGGCGCTTGGCTTCCTCATTGCGGACTGGCTGAGCGGCGCAACATTTCAGCTTGTGGTCGGCGCCGCTTTTCTAGCCATGGCGGCATGGGCGCTCATCCCCGACAAACCGGGCGAGCATCCCGCCGGCGCAACCAGCTCCGGCGTTTTCCTGACCACGCTTGCTGCGTTCTTCGTGGTTGAGATCGGCGACAAAACCCAAATCGCCACCTCTTTGCTCGCTGCTCGGTTCCATAACATCGCGCTCGTCACTGCGGGCACGACGCTGGGCATGATGGCCGCAAACATTCCCGCGGTGCTGCTTGGCGAAGCCGCCACCAAATTCGTTCCACTGCGGCATGTGCGCGCCGCAGCCGCGATCCTGCTCGCAGCAACGGGCGCGTGGGCGATCTGGATGGCGCTGCGCTGAACCTATTCCGCCGCGCGCATGGCGCCCGGATTGTTGTCGCCGCGCCGCCAGCGCAGCTTGGGCTGGCGCGCCGCGCGGGTGTCGTCCAGGCGGCGCAGCGGCGCGAGCCTGGGCGCCTGCTTGAAGAACTCCACTTCGCCAGCGTTCGCCCGTTCGGCCAGCGCAATCATCACGTCGGCAAAGCGGTCGAGTTCGCGCTTGGGTTCGGTCTCGGTCGGCTCGATCAGCATGGCCCCATGCACGACCAGCGGGAAATAGGTTGTGAACGGGTGATAGCCTTCGTCGAGCAGCGCCTTGGCCATATCTATGGTTTCGACGCCCTTGGGCTTGATGGAGCTGTCGTCGAGCAACACTTCGTGCATGCACGGGCCATCCCCGAACGGCGCGTTGAAATGAGGCTTCAACCGCGCCAGCAAATAGTTCGCGTTGAGCACCGCATCTTCAGCGACTTGGCGCAACCCGTCCGACCCATGGCTCAGCATGTAAGTGAGCGCACGGGTGAACATGCCCATCTGACCATGGAACGCGCACATGCGGCCGAAGGCCTGCGTGCCCGCGGCGTGCTCACGCAGCTCGCGCACGCCAGCGTGTTTCACGATGTGCGGGACCGGCGCGAACGGCGCCAGCGCGGCCGAGAGAACCGTCGGCCCGGCGCCGGGCCCGCCGCCGCCATGCGGCGTCGAGAACGTCTTGTGCAGATTGATGTGCATGGCGTCGACGCCGAGATCGCCGGGGCGCACGCGCCCGACAATGGCGTTGTAGTTGGCGCCGTCGCAATAGAAGTAGCCGCCGGCCTCATGGATCAGATCGGCGATAGTTTTCACGTCGCGTTCGAACAGCCCGCACGTGTTAGGGTTCGTCACCATCACCGCCGCGACATCGGGCCCGAGTTTGGCCTTGAGCGCGCCGATATCGACGCGGCCATCATCCGTGCCCGGCACTTCATCAACGCTGAAGCCGCAAGCGGCCGCTGTCGCTGGGTTTGTGCCGTGCGCGGAAGACGGCACGAGCACGCGCTTGCGATGGCCTTCGCCGCGCGCATCGAGCGCCGCCTTGATTGCCAGCATGCCGCAGAACTCGCCGTGCGCACCGGCTTTGGGCGAGAGCGCAACCGCGGGCATGCCCGTCATCGTGCACAGCCAATGCGCAAGCTCGTCCATCAATTCGAGCGCGCCCTGCACAGTCGAGACCGGCTGCAGCGGATGCAGATCGGCGAAGCCCTCAAATCGCGCCGCGCGCTCATTGAGGCGCGGGTTATGCTTCATCGTGCAAGAGCCGAGCGGGAACAGGCCCAAATCGATGGCGTAGTTCTTTTGGCTCAGGCGCACGAAGTGACGCATCGTTTCCGGCTCGGACAGACCAGGCAGATCGAGCGCCGCTTTGCGCTGGAGCACGCCCAACCTGTTTTCACCCTTCGGCGCAGGCAGATCGACGCCGGTATTGTCGGCGCCGCCGGTCTCGAAGATCAGCGGCTCGGCCTGAAGCAGGCCGCGATTGCCGGAAGTGGTTTCGGGCTTCATGCCAGCGCCTCCTTCAGCGCCTTGGCGTAGGCGGCGATGTCATCGTCTGTGTTCATTTCTGTCGCGCAGGTGATCAAGACATCGTCCATGCCGGCGCTTGGATCGAGGCGGCTCATGGCGACGCCGGCGATCACGCCCTTTTGCGCGAGCGCATCAACAATGCCTTGCGCGGGCTTTGCCGTACGCACTGCGATCTCATTGAAGAAGCGCTTTGTCAGCACCTCGACGCCCCTCACATCGGCCAGCGCGTCGGCCAGTGCGATCGCTTTTTCGTGGTTGAGCTGGGCGAGCTGGCGCAATCCTTTCTCACCCAAGAGCGTCATGTGGATCGTCCACGCCAGCTGGCAGAGACCGGAATTGGTGCAGATGTTGCTCGTCGCCTTCTCGCGCCGGATGTGCTGCTCGCGCGTAGAGAGCGTCAGAACAAAGCCGCGCTGGCCATCGGCATCGACAGTTTCGCCGGCGACACGCCCCGGCATTTGCCGCACGTATTTTTCCTTGACCGCGAAGAGACCGACATAAGGCCCGCCAAAATTCAGCGCGTTGCCGACCGATTGCCCCTCGCCGCAAACGATGTCGGCGCCATATGCGCCGCCGGGTTCGATCAGCCCAAAAGCCAGGCATTCGGTGAATGTCGCCACCATCAGCGCGCCCTGCGCGTTCGCCGCTTCGCCGATCTTGCTGAGATCGGTGACTGTTCCGAACACGTTCGGCGACTGGACGATCACGGCCGCGACATCGGCGCTCAGCTCGTTGGTCACCGCCGCTTCGTCATCAACAGCCGCCGGCAGCGCGACGATCTCAAGCCCCAGCGCTTCGCAAGCCGTGCGGGCTGTCTCCACATAGTGTGGATGCACGCCCCCAGAGAACACAATTTTCTTACGCTTGGTGACGCGCGCGGCCATCATCGCCGCTTCCGCACATGCCGTCGAGCCATCGTACATGGAAGCGTTGGACACCTCCATGTTGAGCAAAGCCGCCACTTGAGATTGGAACTCATAGAGCGCCTGCAGCGTGCCTTGCGCGATTTCTGGCTGATACGGCGTGTACGCCGTCAGGAACTCGCTGCGTTGAATGATGTGATCCACCGTAGCGGGCACGTGGTGGCGATAGGCGCCCCCGCCCAGGAAGAACGCCGTGCGGCCTGCGGGCGTATTTTTCTCCGCCAGCGCCTGCAGGTGGCGATGCACCTCGATCTCGCCCTGCGCTTTCGGCAGATCGACGAGATCTTTCAGCAGAGCGCCTTTCGGCACATCGGCGAAGAGTTCGTCGATACTCTTGGCGCCGATGACGCCAAGCATCTGCTTGCGGTCGGCGTCGGTGAGCGGAAGGTAGCGCATCAAAGCCCCTTCACGTAATCGGCGTACGCGGCCTCATCCATGAGCGCATCGATCTGCCCTTTGTCGGCGGCCTTCAACTTCACGAACCAACCACCCGCTTGCGGCGCCTCGTTGATGATCTGCCAGTTCTCGCCAGTGATCTCGGCATTGGCTTCGACAACCTCGCCGGAGATCGGAGCGTAGACGTCGGACGCCGTCTTGGCGCTCTCGACCACAGCCATGTCGTCGCCCTGGTTGAAGCTTTTGCCGACGGCGGGGAGCTCGGCGTAGACCACATCGCCCAATTGCTCGGCGGCATAGGCGGTGATGCCCACGGTGGCGACATCGCCATCAAGGCGGACCCATTCGTGATCCTTGGTGTAGCGCATGGTCATGTTCTCAGCTTCCCTTCTTCGGGCGATGGTAATTGTGCGGAACGAACGGCAGCGGCGTCACCGTGGCGGGACGCGGTTGGCCGCGGATCATGAGATCGAGGCTTGCGCCGGGATCGGCCAAGGCGGTCTCGACATAGCCAATTGAAATTGGCGCGTTGAGGATTGGCGAGAAACCGCCTGAAGTTATGACGCCGACTTTGCGGCCATCCTTGAATATCTCGACGCCCTCGCGCGCGGGCGCGCGATCATTGGGCCGAATTCCGACGCGTTTGCGGGCGGCGCCTTCAGCGTGCTCGCGCAAGATACGCGCGGCGCCGGGAAAGTCCTTGGCTTCACGGCGGCGCTTCTGGATCGTCCATCCCAGATCAGCTTCGATCGGCGATGTCGTCGGGTCGAGATCATGCCCGTAAAGGCACAACCCCGCCTCCAGCCGCAAACTGTCGCGCGCGCCAAGGCCGATAGGTTTGACCTCGGGATGGGCCAGCAACGCCTCGGCCAGCGCGGGCGCCTGCTCGGCCCTCACCAGAATTTCGAAACCGTCCTCGCCCGTGTAGCCCGAGCGCGTCACGGTGATGCGGCCGAACGCGTCATAGCGCTTCACCGTCATGAAGCTCATCTCTGCAAGGCCGGATCGATCACGGCGCTCGCGACGCTTGCCGCACCAGCTGCGGCGCCGGAGACAGCGATCATCTGCGCGCACAAGGTTGGCCTCGCCTTTGACCGCCGCTTCGATCAGCGCCCAATCCTGGTGTTTGCAGCCAGCGTTGACGACAATGTGAAGATCCCTTCGGCCGCAGCGGGCTCCGCAGGGCGCGCGATCATGGATCATCGAGCACGCCGCCTTCGTCGGTTGAGCAGCATGGTGTAGCGCACCTGCCCCGGCTTCAGACCCTGAATGTCAGCGGGGACGAGCCGCTCGATCAGCGAGGCAACTTTCCGGTGCGCCTCTTCCCCCTCGAGCCCGTGGCCCTTGGGCAGCGCGAAGAAGCATGGGCCCATATGGCTGACATCGAACAGGCCGGCGTGCTGGCGGGTCCAATGGTGCTCAGGGATAAGCCCCTCAAATTGCAGCGGCATATCGTAGCCAGCGAAATCGCCGAACTTCGAGGTGCGCGCGCGCCAGAGCGCGTCAAGCGGGATTCTTTGGTGTTCCGGTTTCAGCCATGTCTATCCCAGGTGCGCGGCGCACGTGCAAATTGGCACGCAGCCCCCGCCGTCCTGGCGCCTGAAGATTTACTCCTTCGGCGGCGTAACCGTGGCTACGCGCTTTCCAGCGTTTTTCATCCCCGCGGTCCGGTTCCCTGAGAGTTTCCCGGGGCGGTTGCTCCTTCGGGGGCGCGTCTTCGGCGCTCTCTCCCACGGGGTTCGCTTGTTTGGCCGGGGCAGCCGACTCGCGTCGGGCGGCACCGTCGGCGCGGAAACTGGTGCGCCTGCGAAGGCAGAGTCAATCACGGGAAATCAAGTGACGCCGCACCCTGCAAAATTGCCTCGGCCTCCGGCGTGTCTTGGCGGCCAGGTCGTCGTGGAGAACCAAAGCGGGACACAGTTTGAACGGCCGGGGAGCCCTTCGCGCCCAGGAGGCACCCTACGAGTGGGCCGGCTGGTCGGCGCGAGGCAAGATCGGGATGAGCTCAGCCCCGCCAGACGCATCAAGGCGCGTAGTATCTCAGGGATCTTGGCGGCGCGATGGATCAAGGTCAGCGCCCTCCGGTCAGGCGGTCGGCGAGAGCGGCCACCATTCGTGAGTGAGCGATCGGTCAGGTGAGCGTACGCGCGTGAATATCAGGCCCCCGCCCCGGCCCTCTGCTTCATGGGCGGGTTTGCGAGAAACCCCGTCGAAGACGCCCCACGACGCGGCGCGATCAAGGGCATCGCCTGCCGCGATTTCAACGCGCGCTGACATCGCGTTCAGGGCGACATTTTCGCGCGATGCAAGCGCAGCGGTCGTTCGATCGCGTTCGACTCCCAGGAAACGAAGGCGTTCTGTTGCGTACGGCGACCACCAGCAGCGCGGCGCCGACGCCACCGCCCAGCTTCTAAAAAGCGTCCGCCCGAGGGCGCCTCTACAGCAGCCGCAAGCAAAAGCGAATCGACGTTCACGCGATACCCGCGCACAGGCTGGCGCACGCGAATGCGTCCGCCAAGCAAGTGGTCCTCGGATGTCGCTATTTCCTGCATGTGCGACCCATTCGCGCGATGCCACCGGCCCAACTTGACCGGCGCTCGCGCGCTCACCATCGTCGGCGCGGCAAACAGGTCAAGCGGAGAGCCATGGGACCGGCGGTCAGACCAGCCACACAAGCCGCCGGGGCGCCCCACGCGGTGGACCGGCTCGCCGCCCTTTTGGCGGAGGACTTGGCCGCCGTCGATGCGCTGATCCATCAGCACATGGCGAGCCCCGTTGGGGTGATCCCCAACCTTGCGGCACACCTCATCGACGCTGGCGGCAAGCGCATCCGCCCCCTGATCACCCTTGCTTCAGCGCGGCTGCTCGGCGGCGGCGGCGACGGCCCGCGCAAGCTGGCCGCGGCCGTGGAATTCATCCATTCGGCTACGCTCCTGCACGATGACGTCGTCGATGTCTCCTCCATGCGGCGCGGCAAGAAGGCCGCAAATGTGTTGTGGGGCAATTCCGCCAGCGTCCTGGTTGGCGACTTCTTGTTCGCGCGCTCGTTCAACCTGATGGTCGAAACCGGCGACATCCAGGTGCTCGACATCCTGGCGCGCGCCGCCAGCGTCATCGCCGAGGGAGAAGTCATGCAGCTGGCGGCGGCGAACGACGCCGAGACGACGCGCCAGCGATACATGGAAATCGTCGCGGCAAAGACGGCGGCGCTATTCGCGGCCGCAGGCAAAGCGGGCGCTGTCGCCGCGGGGCGGCCGGGCGCTGAGGCGGCCGCGCTTGAAACCTACGGCCGCGAACTTGGCCTCGCCTTCCAGCTCATCGACGACGCGCTCGACTATGGCGGGCTTGCCGCAACCATGGGCAAAAACACCGGTGATGATTTCAAAGAAGGCAAGGTGACCCTGCCGGTGGTGTTCGCACGCGACGCCGGAGATGAATCTGAGCGCGCGTTCTGGCGGCGCACGATGAGCGGTGAACGCACCGACGATGACTTCCACCGCGCGCTCGCGCTGATGCGCCGCCACAACGCCATCGGGCGTACGCTTGAGGCGGCTCAAGCCCATGCCGACAGCGCCCGGGCCGCGCTCGTGGATCTGCCCTCGAACGCATACAGAGAAGCCCTGCAGGCGCTGCCCGAGTTCGTGGTGCAGCGTGCTTTCTGACGACTAGCGGGCGATGACGCGTGCGCGGGGCTCATCGCCGCACCAACGCATCGACGACCAGCACAAATGCCGTCAGCGCGACAAGCGACCGCCGGCGCCCGAAAGCTTCGCGTCCTGCGCTGCCGCGTGGCCACACTGCGCTCGCAACCGCCGAGACGCCATCCAACAAAAGTCAGCGCGTTCGCGCGTGGCTCCAGCCACAAGCTATAAGGAGCTGATACAAATGCTCGGTGTGCCCCACCATCAGCGAACGCCCGCTCGCGATGCGATGGGTAAGCGTAAGCAGAGCGTCGGCAAGTAGCGGGAAGAAAACTATGGCGGCGACAAGCGGCGAAACGCCGGTGCGCGCAATAACAATAAGCGAAGAGAACGCCGCGATCGCACCCGCGAAGAGAGCGCCAGAATCGCCTGCGAACAGGCGGCCCTTTGGAAAATTCCAAACCAGGAAGCCGGCAAGCGCGCCAGCGCCGCTCAGCGCCAAAGCGAGCGCGCTGGCGCTGCCGCCCTCCGCGGCGAGGGCGGCCAGCGCCAACAGGCCCAATGCGACCGCGCCCATCGACAGTCCGTTTGCGCCGTCCATGAAGTTGACCACGTTGATAGCGGTGAAGACCCAGAGCGCCGTGCCAAGCAACCCAACCGCAAACGGAAGCACGAGCACCCACTCTCCCACGTGAATTTCCCTTACAACCCCCATCATCCAGGCGGCGGCGAGTGACAAGACGGCGTAGACGACGAACTTGAATTGGGCGCTCAACCCCCGCGCATCGTCGAACACGCCAACGAAGAGCAGCGGGTAGGCGAAGAGCACCGACACCCACAGCATCGTCAGGCCCTGGTTGGAAATCTGATTTCGCCACACCAAGGAAAAAATCAGCAGGGTGAGGATGGCCGCGCCGAAGCCGGCGCCGATCCCGATCCCCCCGCTGGTTGGCGTTGGCGCCTGATGGCGCTTGCGATCTTCCGTCGGTCCGTCACGCGGCCCGAGAGCCATGACCACGCGGCAAACAGCCATGCTGACGAGGAAAGCGACTGCAACTGCAAGGGTAAGGTCAACGTGCACGCAATCACCTGTGGGCGCGCGGAGCTAACGTGGACAAGCGTATTTGGTCAAGCACAACCCAAAGTGCAGGGCTGCACCCACCAGCGCGGGTTTCTGGCAGCATAGGCCCGCGCAATACCGTCCGCAGCCTCCGCGGTCGGCATGAGCGCAAACATTGTCGAACCACTGCCAGAGAGCCCGGCATGAAGAACCCGCTCTTCGCTCCGCAACTCTCGCAGGGCTGCGCCAATTTCTGGCGCCAGCACAGCGGCGGGCGCCTCCAGGTCGTTTCCGCGTGATTTGATGTCCGCCAAAGCCGCGTCCGGCGTGTCCCACGCCGGCGCGCCTTCGTCGTGAAAGCCGCGGCCAAGGTCCATCTCGTCGAACTTCTTGTACACGGCCGCAGTGGCGAGCGGCCTTCCCGGGTTGAGCAGGACGGCATGAAACCTCGGCGCGTGCAGAGGCCCGACGATCTCACCGGCGCCAGACATCCACGCGTTTTTGCCGGAAAGACACACCGGAACGTCGGCGCCGAGCCCGCGCGCGACGCTCGACAAGATTTCTTCGGAGCAGCGCAACGCCCACAACTCATTCAGCGCCCTGAGCGCCGCAGCCGCATCCGCAGAGCCGCCGCCTATTCCCGACGCCACGGGCAAGTTCTTCTCCAGCCGCAAGGACGCCGCGCGTTCTGGGGCAAGCGCGCGCGCTGCGCGCAGCACGAGATTGTCCGCCCCATCGTCGAGACCCGATGCGAATGGCCCCAAAACAGAAAGCCGGAATTCGTCATCGCGTGCAGCTTCTATCCAATCGCCAATGTCAGCAAACATCACCGCGCTCTTGAGCGGGTGAAGGCCGTCCGCCCGGGGCGCGCCGACCTGCAGGGTAAGGTTGACTTTCGCTGGCGCGAAGACGCGAACGCTCACCGCGCGGCCGCTTGCGCCGGCGGCAAGTCCGGCAAGCCGCTGTTCAGCTTTGCGCGTACTGCATCGGGATCATCGGGATGAAGCGTCAGCGCGCGCTCCCACTGAAAGCGCGCTTCGATCCGCCTGCCGAGACGCCAATAAGCATCCCCCAGATGGTCATTGAGCGTGGGATCGGCCGGCTCCAGGCGTACCGCCGCCTCAAGCCAATCGACGGCCTGAACGAAATCGCCGAGGCGGAAATAAGCCCAGCCCAAGCTGTCGATGATCGCGCCTGACATCGGGCGCAGCTCGGCGGCGCGCCGGACCATCGCCAAGCCTTCCTGCAGATGCTCGCCACGATCGACCCAGTAATAGCCGAGATAATTGAGAACGTCGGGCTGATTTGGCGAAAGCTCGAGCGCGCGCCGTAAGTCTGCTTCCGCTTCAGGCCAACGGCCCAGCCTCTCGCGCGTGGCGCCGCGGGCGAAATAGTATCGCCATGAGTCCGGCTGCTGCGCGATGAGGCTCGTGAAGATTGGTTCGGCCTCGGCGTAGCGGCCCACATTGCGATACATGTCCGCCAGCGAGCGCTGCGCTTGCGGGTTCCCACCGGCGGCGTTCGTCTGCGCCATGGCGAGCGCCGCTTCGTGATCGCCGCTATCGAACGTCATCCACGTCTCAAGCAGGCGCGCGCTCAACGCATATGGCGACGCGCTGCCAATTTGCGCCAGCGTCGCGCGCGCCTGATCGATATGTCCAAGCTCGGATTGCTGTTGCGCGAGCGACAGCCTGGCGCCGTCAAAATCTGGATCAAGAATGAGCGCCAAGGTCAGCGCCGCCAGTCCGTCCGCGGTATCGTGCTCCTGACGGAAAATCGCCGACAGGCCGTAAAGCCCTGCCGCTGCGCCACGCGCCGGCGTCAGCCGCGGAAGATTATCACGCCCGCCGCTTTCGATGCTTGCACGTTCAGCGGCAAGGGCGGGATTGGCGAGATTTGTTTCCTGACTGAGCAGCGCCAAAGCCTGCTCGCGTTCGCCCAGACGCAGCAACAGATTGGCATGTCTGCTAATGCCAGTGGGAAGCCAAAGCCCGCCCTGCGCGGCGTTTTCGTAGGCCGTGCGCGCTTCCTGCTGACGCCCGCCATAATCCAACGCCATGGCCTGCTGATACGCAAACAGGCCGCCATAGGGGCGGATGGCCGCCAAAGGCGCGAGGCTTTCGATGACGCCATCTTCGCGCCCTTCACCGACACGGGCCCAAACCGCCAACATTTGAGCGACAAGCTGCTCAGCCGCTGTACCTTGGACCTGATCGAGTTCATTGACCGCAGATTCCCAGCGCTGCGCGCCCAGATCATCAGCCGCCCGAACGATGTGTGCGTATGCCGCCCCATCTGCGCGCGGGGCAAGGCGCGCTGCGCGCTGCGCGCGTTCGACATCGCCCGATGCAAGCGAGGCGATCAGAGCGCCATCAATCATGGCTTCGTCATGAGGCGAGCGTGCGAGCGCCGCGAAATACCGATCCGACGCAGCCGCATAGTCCGCGCGCGCACTGGCGACGCGGCCGATAAGGAAATCCGCATACGCCCGCGACGCTGGCGCCGGCGCGCCGGGCCCAGTGGCGCATGCGGCAAGCCCAACGCCGAGAGCCAGCGCGCCGGCGCGAAGCATTAGAGGTCTTCCCGCTGCGCCGGCCCATCCGGCAGCGACACTTGCGGCAACTCCCGCCGCCGCGGCGCTGGCGTTGTCAAACCTCGCTCGAGCTTACGCTCAATATCGCGGCGGCGAATGGCGTCGGGGCGCGCATCGATGGCCTGACGCCACGTACTGCGCGCGTCGTCGCGCCGGTCAAGCCGCCAGTAGACGTCACCCAGGTGATCAAGGATCTCGAAATTTGGATCGGCCACGGAAAGCGCCGTTGCGCGTTCGATCAGCGTCTTCGCTTCTTCGAAGCGTCCGTAGAGGTAGTAGGCCCAGCCAAGACTATCGATGACCGAAGGATCGGACTGATTGAATGTGAAGCCGCGCCATAGCAGGCGATAGCCCTCCTCCAAACCTTCGGGACGCTGGATGAGAGCGTAACCGAGCGCATTGAGACGCAGAACCGAATCCGGCTGCTCGGCGAACAAGCTGCGCGCCATTGTGACGCCGTCCGCCCACGCGCGCGGATCGTCCATCAGGATCGAGACGTAAAGCAGCCTGGTGTCGAGGCTCTGATCGGCTTCATAGGCGGCGCGCATGTCGGCAGTTGCGGCGCTGATATTTCCGGCAAAGCGGTTTGCATACGCGCGCCACCCAAGGACGTCGGCGCGATCCTTGCCCGACTGCACCATGGCCAGGGCGCGATCGAAGGCGGGAATGGCCCGGTCGGGATGCCCGATGCGGCGGTAGATGTCGCCGACGGAGGCGATTACGGACCAGCGGTCGCCAGCGGCGGCGAGGGCCCGCTCTGCCGCGGCCGCGGCCGCTTCGTCATTGCCGCGCTCAATCTGGATCGAGGCGCGCACGATTTCGGCATCCGGCGAAAAAGGACTTACGGCGGGCATCTGGTCGATGATGCGCTGAGCGCCGTCAATTCCGCCGGCGTCCAGAGTCTGCTGAGCGGCGTAGAGACGCCAGTCATCGGCGTCGCTCGCCAGAAGGACGCCCAGTTGCAGGAGCGCCGCGCCCGAGGCGGACGCAAAACCGGGCTCGGGATCGCGCTGCGCCAGCATTGCCGCCAAGCTTTCGGCCTGGGTTTGAAACTCCGAGAGAAACAACATCCAGCGGCCGGCCGCCGTCACCGGCGTCAGCGGCGCCTCGAACGGGGGCTGGCCTGCGTCGAGACGAGCCAGATTGGTCATCACGTCGATCGCGCGCGGCGCGAACCCCAGCACGAGATTGTAGTAGCGGCGCGCCTCGTCGACATGGCCAAGACGATGCTGGACAAGCGCGGCGCGATAAATTGCGTGCGTGGTGCGGGCCGCGCCAAGCGCGCGATTGAATTCCTCGGGCGTTTGGGGCTCGCCATCGCCAGGGGGCGTTGTGTCCATCCGCTCGACCATCAGCGAATAGACCGCGGCGGCCTCGTCCAGGCGCCCTGCCGATTCAAAAAGCAGCGCGCGCGCGACTTCCGGCAGCGGCGCGGGCAGGCCGTCATCGCTTGAATCGACGCGCTCGACGGCGCGATCGACATGGCCTTCAGCCGCCATCAGGAAGGGCTCGAGCATGGAAGCAAACGGCCCCGAAAGACCGCCCGGCGCGCGCGACAGAACACTCCGCGCTTCGGAAAAACGGCTGGACGCCAGATCGTCCGCGAAAGCGGCGGCGTACCAGAGGCCGTCATTGTCGTTGTGGGCGATTTGTCGGCGCGCTTCACGCACAAGATAATCGATGTCGGCTTGCTCAAGCGCTGCCTCGGGCGTCTCGTACGTGCGCCCCGGCGCGGCGTCAGGCGGAGAGGTGACGCGCAGAGCCGCCGCTGGCGCAGCACCCACGTCGCGGCTGCCGGCTGCCTGCGGCGTGCCCTCTTCCGGCTTGCCCCGCTGAGCGAGGGCCGCTTGCGAATACATGCTGACGCAGGCCGCAGCCGCGATGCTCGCCGCCAGGATCGCCTTACGCATTCTTTCGTCCTTTCTTCCGCGTCCGCGGAATTCGTCACATGTTGGCGTAGTTCGGCCCGCCGCCGCCTTCGGGCGTGACCCAGTTTATGTTCTGGCTGGGGTCTTTGATATCGCAAGTCTTACAGTGAACGCAGTTTTGCGCGTTGATTTGGAAACGCGGATTTGCGCCGGCATCGTCATAAAGCACTTCATACACGCCAGCCGGGCAATATCGTGTCGCTGGCTCGGCGTATTCGGGGAGATTGACCCGGATCGGGACAGAGGCATCCCTCAATGTGAGGTGCGCGGGCTGATCCTCTTCGTGATTGGTGTTTGACAAATAGACGGAGGAAGCCTTGTCGAACGTCAGTACGCCATCGGGCTTGGGGTAGGCGATCGGCTTGTGCTTGCGCGCCTTCTCAGTGGCTGCATAGTCCGCTTTGCCGTGCTTCAGCGTGCCAAAAAATGAGAAACCGCCGAGCAAGGTCGTCATCCACATATCGAACATGCCGACAACGCCGCCCCAGAACGTCCCACAGCGGGTGAGCAGCGGCTTGGCGTTGCGCACGCCGTGCAAATCCTTGCGGATCGCGCTGGTGCGGTAAGCCTCCCCATACGCCTCGAGCGTGTCACGCTGGCGCCCCGCTTGGATGGCGGCAAACGCAGCGTCCGCCGCCAGCATGCCCGAGCGCATCGCGTTATGGCTGCCCTTGATGCGTGGCACGTTGACGAAACCTGCGGAGCACCCGATCAGCGCGCCGCCAGGGAACGCCAGCTGCGGCACCGATTGCAGGCCTCCTTCGGTGATCGCGCGGGCGCCGTAGGCGATGCGCTTGCCGCCTTCGAGATATTGCCGGATCTCCGGATGTAACTTGTGCTGCTGGAACACATCGAACGGCGAGAGATACGGGTTCTTGTAGTTCAAGTGCACCACATAGCCGACATATACTTGGCGTTCGCCCCAATGATACATGAAGGAGCCGCCGCCGGTTTTGTCATCGAGCGGCCAGCCCACCGTGTGAAGCACCAGGCCGGGCTTGTGCTTCTCGGGCGCAACCTCCCAGAGTTCCTTGATCCCGATGCCGAATTTTTGCGGCTGGCTCTTCGCGCACAAATCATACTTGTTTTGCAGCACTTTCGCGAGCGAACCACGCACGCCTTCAGCGATGAAAACATATTTGCCGTGAAGCTCCATGCCGGGCTGATAGTCAGGCTTCCTGTGTCCGTCCTTTGCAATCCCAAAGACGCCGGCGACAACACCTTTCAGGGCGCCCGCCTCGTCGAACACCGGTTCGGAAGCCGCCATACCCGGATAGATCTCGACGCCAAGTTCTTCAGCCTGGGCGCCAAGCCATTTGGCGACGTTGGACAGCGAGACGATGTAATTGCCATGATTACTGAACAGCGGCGGCATCAAGAACATCGGCAGCGCCGCCGCCCCGGCAGGCCCGAGTATCTTGAACTGGTCGTCGGTGACAGGCGTATCGAGCGGCGCGCCCTTCGCTTTCCAGTCGGGGATGAGATCGTTCAGAGCGCACGGATCGATCACCGCGCCCGAGAGAACGTGGGCGCCAACTTCAGCACCCTTCTCCAGGACAGCAACGGAAACCTCCGAGCCCGCAGCAGCGCCAAGCTGTTTCAACCTGATCGCGGCAGACAAGCCAGCGGGGCCAGCGCCAACGATGACGACATCGTATTCCATCGCCTCGCGCGCAACGTCTTCCCCGGCCATTCCAACCCCTTCGCTAGAGTTATCGGGTTATCAAAGCTCGCGCGCGCCGGCGCAAGGCTGCGGCGCCGCTTTGGCAATTTGCGCGATTCCTTGCACAATCAAATCGATGAACGTGGAATCATCCTCCCGCGACGCCGCACGGGCCCTGCTTGCCTTTTGGCGTTCCGCCGGCGTCGATATGGACGAGGCGGAAGCGGTTTACGCGGCGAGCCCCGCGCCCCGGCAAATTTCCCCAAAGGCCGCCGCGCCGAGACCGCAAACCAAGGCCCGCCTGCAACCCGCCGATGGCGCTGTTGAGACGGCGCGATCACTGGCGGCGGCGGCAGCGAGCCTCGCGGAGCTCAGGGCGACTGTGGATAAGTTTGATGGCTGCGCCTTGAAGGCGACGGCACGTAATACCGTATTTTCCGATGGACCTTATGACGCCCCGGTTCTGATCATCGGCGAAGCTCCCGGCAAGGACGAGGACGAGCAGGGGCGCCCCTTCGTCGGCCGCTCCGGCCAGCTCCTGGACCGCATGCTCGCCTTTATCGGCTTGGACAGGCGAAGTAATGTATTGATTTCAAATACTATTTATTGGCGCCCGCCGGGCAACCGGGATCCCACGCAAGGAGAGACCGTCGCCTGCCTGCCCTTCGTCGAGCGGCTGATCGAGCTGACGCAGCCCAGACTCCTGATCCTCACGGGCAAAGCCGCGGCCCATACGGTGTTGCGGCGCGAGGAAGGCGTCATGAAACTCAGGGGCAGGCGCCTACTCTACAACCGGGAGGGGTTACCGGCGCCCGTCAACGCGATGGTCATGCTTCATCCGGCATACCTCCTGCGTCAGCCGCAGCAGAAACGGCTGGCGTGGGCGGATTTGCTGCTCGCGGAAGCTTGGCTTGAAGAGCTGGGCGTAGCGAGGGCCGCTCACCTTTAGTCACCAAGTCCAGGCAGAATGCCGATGCGATACGCCCTCGCCGCCGCTCTCTCCGTCGCCGCGATCGTGGCGCCCGCCGCGGCTGAGCCGCGGGTCATTGTCCTCTCCGAGCATGACGAAGCCGCTTACCGCGATGCGTTCGCTTCCATCGAGGCAGGCAATTGGCGCGGCGTCGCCTCGGCGCTTTCGCGATCCGATGACGATGTGCTGGACGGGGTCGTGCGCGGGCGCATGCTGCTGACGCGCTCCTATCGGGCGGGCTGGAGCGATTACACAAGCTGGCTCAACCGCTATGGCGACTACGGGATGGCGCACGCCGTCTACGACCGCGCCATGGATTCCGTTCACGGCGGCGCGCCGCATCGGACCTACGCGCCCCTCGCCGCAGGCAGGGCGCGGCCGCTCACTCCCCGGCACGCCCCCGCCCATCCCTGGCGACAGCGCGGCGGCGCGAGCCGCCATCCAACGCGCGCACGAGCGCATCGGCGAAGGCGACATGGATGGCGCGCGCGCGGTTGCGGGCGCGGCCGTAGATGGCCCGCGCAGCGGCCAGGCGCAATGGCAACTCGGCCTCATCGCCTACTACACGCACGATTACGCCGAGGCGGTTCGCCAATTCGAGGCTTCGGCGCAGTGGCCCCATCATGGCGGCTGGGCAATGGCGGCGGCGCATTATTGGGCCGCACGGGCACGCCTCGCCGCGGGCGAAACCCAAGGCGTCACCCAGCACCTGAAGCGCGGCCGCGCAACGTCCATGGACTTTCTACGGGCAGCTAGCGGAGACGCAGCTGGGCCGCGACAGCGCGCTGGAATTTGAGCCGCCCGAAGTCAGCAATGATGCGATCGCCCGCTTCGTTGAGCGCTACCCCGCCGCGCGGCGGGCGGCGGCTCTCGCGCAATTGGGCCGGCTCTCTGAAGTCGAACTAGAATTGCGCCGCCTGCACGCCGATCTCTCGCCCGATGACGATCGCGTGTTTCTGGCGCTCGCCATTGCACTTGAGGCGCCGTCCGCGCAGCTGCGCGCCGCCGAATACGGCGGGCGCGACGTAGCCGCTGGATTTTGCCCGGCGACTTCATTCGAGCCGGAGAACGGTTTCTCGCTCGACCGCGCTTTGATCTACGCGATTGTGCGTCAGGAAAGCTATTTCAACCCGAAAGCGGTCAGCGTTTCGAACGCTCGCGGCCTAATGCAGCTGTTGCCGTCGACGGCGCGCGACATGGACCGCTCGCACACCCATCGCCGCGCGCCGGCGCTGCTCTTCGAGCCGGGCCGCAACATGCGCCTGGGGCCAGGATTACTTGCAGTGGCTCATCACGGAATTCCACAACGACGGCGACCTGGGCCGCGTATTCGCCGCCTACAATGGCGGCCCCGGCTGGCTCTCGCGCTGGCTGCAAACTCAACCCGCCGACATCGATCCCTTGCTGTTGCTAGAAATTCTGCCCCGCGAAGAGAGCCGCGATTATGCGGAGCGCGCGCTTTCGCACATGGCGCTTTGCCGCAAGCGCTATGGCCAGCCTACGCCGGAGCTTGACCGCCTCGCGGCAGGAGGGCCCGCCCTCTACACGCCGCTCGATTCCCGAACAGCACGCCGCTAGCCGCGCAAATCCGCCGCGACATCGATATCGCGCAATGTCGCCAACAGCGCCACGCGCGATGCGCCGATATTGGCGATGACGTCTCTGGCGGCGTGCCGCGTGGACCATCGCACGTTCGCCATGGCGCGTGCGGCCGCGGCGCCGCTGCGCGCAGCGATGAGCCAAAATCCGCCATCCTCGGCCGGGCCGAGCGCGAAAGGCGCCCGGCGCAGCGCGTCGAATGCAGAGCGAATGTGCGCGCGCGTAAGCACCGGGCAATCAGTCCCGATCATCGCAACCATCCGCCGCCGCGCGAAGGCGCGCGCCATACGTTGGCCAAGATCGCCGCGCCCTTGCGCGATACGCATAACGCTGCGCGGCCACACACCGGGAAGCGCCAACTCCGTCGCGGAATCGGGCGCAACACAAAGCAGCGTCCGCCAACGCGGCCCACATGCGACACGCAAAGCGTGGGACTGAAGACGGCGATTGATGCGCCATGCTTCAACGCGGCCCAGCTCCGCCGCCAATCTCGTTTTTCCCGCCCCGATGCGCGGCGCCTTCGCCATCACGATCAGCACTGGCCTAATCATAGGCTTTGGCCAACTCCACCGGATCTGCGCCCATGAAGTAGCGCGCCATCAGCGAGAGGTTGCGCCACGCACGCTTGTCGTAACCGTCGCGACGGTATTTGTCAGCGCTTGTGACGGCCTCAGTTTCGAGCAGAGACAATCGCTTTGGACCGATGCGGCGCACCATATCGACATCTTCCATCAGCGGCATGTCGGTGTAGCCGCCGAGACCGTCATAGAGGAAGCGGGAGATCAACAAGCCCTGATCGCCGTAAGGCAGCTTCATGACCTGAGCGCGCAACCGCGCCCAGAACACCACGCGGCGCGCGGCGCGCGAACGATCATCGAAGGCCAGGCGGAATGCGGCGGCGCGCTTGCGCGCCTCCGGCGCGGCGATGAAACGCTGCGTTTCTTCGACCCAACCTGACGCCAACACGGTGTCAGCGTGAAGAAAGAGCAGCCACCTGCCCCTTGCCTCAGCGGCGCCAGCGCGCAATTGCTTGGCGCGGCCGCGCTCACTGTGAACGATGTAGCATCCCGCCGCGTCAGCCATGGCGAGGGTCTGGTCGGTCGAACCGCCATCGGCGATGATCACTTCTTTCAGAAGCCCCTCGGCTACCCCGCGCACAAGCGGCGCGAACGTCTGCGGCAAATGCCGCGCAGCGTTCAACGCTGGAATGATCACAGAAAGCTGTCCGCCGCTCATGCCCGAATGACGCCAAGCCGCGCGCGTGTTGTAAAGCGGAAACAACGCGGGCGCGGGGATGCGCCGTTAACGCTCAACGCCATCAGGCGCCTGCTTGCGGCGTATTTCGCGCGTTTGGCGCAGGCAACGCCGCCTCCGCGGGTGGCGCAGGCGGCGCCGGCATTGGCGCGCCTGGCGCGGGCGCCGCTGGGCCGCCTTGCGCTTGCGCCTCAGCAGCTGCTGCCGCCTCCTCGGTCATCCGCGCGCGCTGGCGTTGCATGAACCGATCCAGCAGGTCGGTGCGCGCTACCGCTCGCGCGACATCGCGAATGGCGGCGCCGTCTGCCTGAATGCCGGCGGCGACCATTTCAAAGGCATCCGCCTCATCGGTGTTGGCCATATCGCCAGCGAAATCCCGGTAGAGCGCACGGACGCCGGCCTCATCGCCGGCAAGCGTAAGCGCCACGCCCGCACGCAGCACCGCCTGACGGCCAGATTTATCGAGCGGCTGCGCGCGATCACGCATGCCTATCAGCGTGCGCAGCTCAGCGGCGGCGCGCGGCCAGTCGCGGGCGCGCCAGGCCGCTTCAGCACGCACGCGTTGGGCGTCTTCGCTGCGGTCACGCTCGACCAATTCAGCAGCGCCGTCGAGGCGGCCCAATTCCAAGAGCGCGCGCGCTTCGAGGATGCGCCGGTCTGCGAGCAGCAGCTGAGGCATATTTGGCTGACGCGAAGACGCCAGCGCCACCAGCGCACGATCGGGCTTGTGATCCATCAGATAGATGGCGGCCAGATCGGCCGCGACTTGAGCCTTGCTCTGGCCTTCCAGCCGCTCGTCAACCTGGTGCTGCAACAGCTGGGCTGCCTGTTCCAGCAAGTCCACATGCACGAGGCGCCCTGAAAGCAGGCGCACAATGCGATCGCCATTGGGGCCAACAGGCGTCAGATCGCTAAACTCATAAAACAAGCCAAGCGCTTGGATCGGTTCGAGGCGATCAGCCTCGCCGTCAAGGAACAGGCGTTCGAACAAGGTCGACATGTCCGCACGCAAGTGGCGCGCGGCGGGATCGTTCGGAAAGCGATCGGCCGCGATGCGCATCGTGGCCAGCGCTTCGCGCCAGCGGCCAAGTTCGGAATAGGCCTCGCCAAGCATGCCCACGATGGCGAGTTCGGTGGAGTTGCCCCGCCAGCGGAAGCGAAGCGCCTCAAGCGGCTCAACCGCATCGATGGGGCGCATGACGCCGGAAGCGCGGCGAATGCGGATCGCTTCCACTCGCGCGCGCACGGCCGTCTCTTCATCGCGCACGTGAGAGAGCTCATCGAGCATGGTCAGCGCGCGTGTCGCATCCCCGCGCGCATTGGCCAGCCGCGCCTCGATCAAGCGCGCCTGCAGCCGCAAAGTCTGATCGGGCGCCTGCGCGGAAGCAGCGCGGGCCGCAGCCTCAGCCGCGGCGTAGTCGTTGAGTTCGATCGCCGCCTGCGCCAGCGCCATCTCAAATCGCGCGCGCCAACCTGGAGGGTGCTCTTCGAGCCCGCCGGCGCCGCGCTCCAACTCTCGCCTCGCTTCGGACCAATCCTGGCGCTGCGCAGCAGCATAGCCCCGCCAAAGTGCCGCCGAAGGATTGTTGACGAGCGCCGAGGCGGAGAGATCAGCTTGCGCGGCGCTCAGCCGGCCCATCATGACATTGGCGGCGCCGCGCAGCAGGCGGTACTCGGGATCGATCTCGACGAGTTCGCCCTGATTGATGGCCACGATGCGCAGCGCGCCAAGCGCTTCCGGCGCCAGTTCGTTTTCCAGGAGATACCGCGCCAGCGCCATGCGCGCTTCGACTGGCGCGCCCTCGCGCACGCCCTCTTCAGCGGCGCGGCGGAGCAAGAGATCGATATGCTCCCGCACTTGCGCGAGATTGGCGTTTTGACGCGAGGCCAACGGCGCTCCGCCGAGCGCATCATCCATCAGCGCCGAGCTTAGCCCGGCTTCAAGATCAGACTGAGCAGGCGCCGCCGCCGCGATCAATCCATCGCCGCGGCTCACCGTCATGACGCCGTCGTCAAAAGCAACCGTGACGCCGTCGGCGCGCGGCTCAACAACAGCGCCATGCGCCGCGGGCAGGACGGCGGCCTCCAGGGTGGCGCGGCGTGTGTCGATGCCGCGCGCAGGGCCGCCGATGAGCGCCACCGCAATGCGATCGCCAATCTCAGGGTCGCGAATCCATCGCACGGTCCCTTCGCGCCCGAAGCGCGCGGTCAAGCGGCCCTGCCCCTCTGCGTTGACTTCGCGCGCGAGCGGCGCCGCAGTGGAGACACCGGCGTGGGAGCCAAGCGTGAATGTCCAGGTGTTGTCCTGCGCAAACGCCGACACCAGCACATCCGGCGGCGCCGGAATGCGCAGCCCGATCACGCCTTCGCCTTGCACGACCTGAACGTCTTGATGACGGCGCCCCACGCGCGCGACGCCAGCGAGATCGATGCGGCCAGTGGCGTCAAAGACAAGCCAGATCGCCTCGCCCCGGCGGAAAGCGGCCGCGCGCGCCGGCGCGGGCCAAGTGACGCTGATGCGCGTGTCGTTTGCAGCCTCCACCAGCCCGACGTGGGCGGTTCCGCTGACGGGCGCATGCCCCGGGGCGGGCGCAGGCGCCTGATTGTCGGCCACTGTCGTGTCGACGCCGCCCTCCGGCGGCAGCAAATCAACGACAACGCGATTGCCATCGACGAACTGACGCTGGCGCACACCCCCGTCAAGCACGAGCTGCAAGCGAACCGGCGCACCCGCGGCGCTCACCCGGCGCACCTCTCGCACCAGCGGCGGCGGCGTCGAGCGCAACTCGGCGATATCTATATCAGCCGCGCGCGAGAAGCGCAGATCGAGTCGGTTGCCCTGCAGAAGCGGCGTCACTGTGGTGGGCGCTTCAAACTGAAAAGCAAGGCGCGTGTATTCAGGCTGCACGCCAATACTCACAGTCGCCGTCGGCGCTGAGGCCATGCGCGGCGGCGGTGGCGGCGGTGGTGGCGGAGGAGGTGGCGGCGGTGGCGGCGGCGGGGCTGGCGGCGGCGCCGGCGGAGGCGGCGGCGGTGACGGCGGCGCCGTTAGCGCCACATCCATCGCGCTCGGCAATGGACCACTGGGACCACGAATTTCAGCGGGCGCTTGCGCAGCCACCTGCGGCTCGACTTGTTGTTCCGGCTGCGCGGGAGACGCCGCCTGCTGCGGGCTTGCCGCGGTTTCTTCCGATTGCTGCGGCGGCGTTAGTTGCAGCGGCTGCGCAAGCGCAGGCGGCGCCGCAATGACAGCGGCCGCGGCGATCGCAAGCGGGGAGCGCAGAGATTTCATCGGCGCAGTGCTTCAATCCTCCCGGGGCGCGGTTAAGCGCAGGTTTAGCGGCCCGAATTCGCGGGCTGGTTGGCGCGGCTGAGCAACTCGGCCCCGCCAGCGGGCGGGCGGGCGCGGTCTGCCAGCAATTGGGTGAGTTCGCGGGCGCGCGCGGGATCCATGCGGCCCATCACTTCCGCTAAATTGGCCTGACGCATGCGGCTCGCGACCTGCACCAGAACGTCGTTGTCCAGCCCATCGAACACCGTCGCGGCGTCCTTGGCCCGCATGCGCTGATACACATCAACCAGGCCGGCGATGCGTTGCTCCTGGGCCTCGTCGAGATGCCCAAGCAATTCATTCACCGTGGATTCCAGCTGACGCAGCTCAGCAAGGCGCTCGGTCATGCGCTGCTCGGCCGCAAGCATCAGCGCGTCTTGCGTCTCGACCTGGGCGGCGCGCTGATCGAGCGCTTCGCGCCGCGCGCCCAACGCCTGCAGCACCTGCACTTCAGTCTGCGAGAGACCGGCCATTTCCGCCAGGCTTGGAGCGGCGCATTGCGCGGTCGCCGCGTCGGCGCCGTCTTCCGCCTGCTGTGGCGGCGCGGCCTCGGTTTGCGCCGCCTCTTCATGCCCGGCGGCGGTCTCCGCGACGCTCTCGGCCATTGCCACGGCTTTGAGCCCAAGCAAGGTCGCGACCGTCACCATGACGGCAGGCATGAGCCTCACTCCGGTGGGCTGCTTGGACGTCTTGTTAGCCATCACGCCCTGCCGCGCATGACAGCGTCCGCAGACGATCGCATGCGGCCAGCGCCCAGGCCCAGCCTGTCGGCGGTCGCGCGTGCGTCATTGATCCGCGCCTGCAAGTCACGGCCGGATTCCTGTGCAGTGAGCCGCAGCGAGCGCACGGCGGCCTCGGCCTGCGCTGTCGCCTGCGCCAACTCGGCGGCGGCGGCGAGCGCGCCATCCTGCCCAGACCGCAGCGCCGCAAGTTTGCGGTCAAGCCGCCAGAAAAAAAAGAGGCAGGCCGCGAGCATGATCGCAAGCACCAGTTCGATGCCAAATGTGATGGGGCTCATTTCGAGGCTCCTAACTTCATCACCGCCTGCTGCATTGCCGGCGTGATGGCCTTTTCGATGCGGACAGCGAGGTTGTGACCCATGCGGCCGACGCGTCCATTACTGAGATCAACGGCGCCGCACTTCAGCGTCACTGGCCCGTCGGGCGGCGCGTCGAGCAGAAGCGTGTCGCCCACTTTGAGATCGAGTATGCGGCGCAGCGGCTCTTTGTGCTCGTCGAGCACAGCGCGCACCTCCAGCTGCGTGTTCCACAATTCGCTGGCGAGGTGACCTTCCCAGATGTTGTCGCGGCCGAACTTCTCGCCCATGAATTGCTGCAGGAGCATCTTCCGGATCGGTTCAAGCGTTGCGTAGGGCAACAGCAGCTCAAGCCGCCCCCCGCGATCCTCCATATCGACGCGCAGCTTCACGATGATCGCAGCATTGGGCGGACGCGCAATCGCTGCGAAGCGCGGGTTCGTCTCAATGCGGTCAAGCGTGAAATCGACCTGCGTCAACGGCGCGAACGCCTGGCGGGCGTCATTCAACACCACTTCGATCATGCGCGTGACCAGCGTGCGCTCGATTGTCGTGTACGGCCTGCCCTCAACACGGGTCGCGGCCGCGCCGCGGCGTCCGCCGAGCAACACGTCCACGATCGAATAGATCAGAGAAGAGTCGACTGTGGCGAGCCCGAAATTGTCGAGCTGCTGCGCCCGGAAGACTGCAATGATCGCGGGCAATGGAATTGAGTTCAGATAGTCGCCGAAGCGCACCGAACTGATCTGATCGAGACTGACTTCGACATTGTCGGAGGTGAAATTGCGCAAGCTCGTCGTCATCAGCCGCACTAGGCGGTCGAAGACAATTTCGAGCATCGGCAGGCGCTCGTACGACACGAGCGCCGAATTGATGATCGCGCGAACGCCGGTGCGGCCGTCGGACTCCTCTTCTCCAAGCCCAAAGCCGAGAAGACTGTCGATTTCATCCTGGTTGAGGATGCGCTCGGACGCATCCGGCGCCGGCGCTGCGTCCTCGCCAGTGGCCCATTCCTGGGTTTCGGCTGCGGCTTCCGCGCTCATCAGTTCACCATCATCTCTTCAATGAGCACGGCGTTGATTTGCAGCGGCGCGATCACGAGGTTCACCCGCCGCAGCAGCTCGAGCCGCAACCGATAAGCGCCGGCCGATCCAGCAAGATCGTCGGTTCGCATTTCGCGCAGGAAGCCGTTGAATTGATCTGTGACGCGCGGGATGTGCTCGCCGAGCGCCGTTACCGTGGCGTCGTCAGGCGCTTCAAGCGTCAGCTTCAATTTGAGATAGGCAGGGCGCCCGTCAGGGCCCGTGATATTGACCAGTATTTCCGGCAACGTAACGAAGATCACGTCGTCGCCTTGCATGATCATCGTTCCGGCAGGGCCCGGCACCGACTCGCCCGCGCCCTCTTCCTCGCCATGTCCGCCGCCGTGGCCGCTCTTGGCTTTGCCGTGTCCCTCGCCTGCATCGGCCTCGGCATGCTGCTCGCCGCCGCCTTGAAACAGCAACATGTAAGCCGCTGCCCCACCGCCGCCGAGAACAAGCACGGCGGGCAGAACGATGAAGAGGATGAGCTTCTTCCCCGACATCTTCTTTTTGGCGGGAGCTTCGCCTTCCGCGCCCTCTTCACCTTCGGCGCCCGCCTCCGGCTTGGGCGCGTCCTCAGCCTCCTCGGCTTCCGGCGCTTCCCCCTTTTTCTTCTTCTTCGACTTACCAAACATGACGGAATCGCCTGCGCGTTAATCCGCATCCTTGGTGGCAAGGCCTGGTTAAGGATTGGTGGAGGCCCGGCAAAACTTGCCGCCCACCCGGCAGGAACCGGACCGGCCATTCACCACGCGGCAGATACTCAACCCATACAAATCAAGGCGTTAAGCATTGGCCCGAGCCTTGCATCGTTAACGGCGATGGATAACACCTTGATGCTCGCACTGCAGACGCAACGCGTCATGCAACGGCGTATGGATGTTGCCGCCAACAACCTCGCCAACGTCGCAACCAGCGGCTTCAAGGCTGACGGGCTGCTCCTGGAAGAACTCGACGACACCGGCGCAAGTGCTGAAGGCAATCCAGACGAAGTCCGCTTTGTGCGCGACATCGGCATCATGCACGACATGGAGCAAGGCCCGATCGCGATGACCGGCAATCCGCTGGACGTTGCGCTGGAAGGCTCGGGCTTCATCATGGTCGAGGGCCCAAACGGCCCGCTTTATACGCGCGATGGCGCGTTCACGCTAACGGGGGAAGGACGTCTGGTGACCAGCGATGGTCATGCAGTCCTTAGCTCCGGGGGGGCGCCGATCGTGCTCGATCCGCAGGGCGAGAGCCCTTCGATCGGGCGCGACGGCGCAATACGGGTGGCCGGCGTCGAAGCCGGCCGCATAGGCACGGCGAGCTTCGCCGCGCCTGGCGCGCTCTCAAAGGTCGGGGACAACCTTTGGGACGCGCAAGGTCAAGCACCGGGTGAGTTCGAAGGGGTCGTGCTGCAAGGCGCGCTCGAAGGTTCGAACGTTCGCCCGGTTATCGAGCTCACAAGGCTCATCGAAATATCGCGCGCTTACCAGTCCGCGGCCCGGATCGTTTCCGGCGCCGACGAACTGCGTCAGCGCGCGATCCAAACACTCGGACAATAGGAACCGTCCCCATGCGCGCACTATCGATCGCCGCCAGCGGCATGCAGGCTCAACAGCTCAACGTCGACGTGATTTCGCACAACATCGCGAACATGAACACGACGAGCTACAAGCGCCAGCGCGCCGAGTTCCAGGACATGCTCTACCAAAATATGGAGCGGCCAGGCGCGACGTCGGCGGCCTCCGGCGCGATCCTGCCCTTGGGCGTTCAGCTCGGCGTAGGCGTGCGCGCCGATGCGGTGGGCCGCGTGACCGAACAGGGTGGAATTTCCGAAACCGGCAATCCGTACGACTTGGCGATCAACGGCCGCGGCTTTCTGCAAGTGACGCTGCCCTCGGGGCAAACGGCATATACGCGCGCTGGCAATCTGGCTGTGAATGCGGACGGCCAGATGGTGACCGCCGACGGTTACGCGATCGAGCCTTCTATCACGGTGCCGCAAGAAGCCACCGCTGTTCAGATCACCCGCGACGGCATCGTTGAGGTCACGCTTTCCACGCAAACCGACCCCCAGCAGGTCGGTCAGCTCGAGCTTGCGAGCTTCATCAATCCGGCGGGCCTCGAGGCCATCGGCGACAACCTCTATCTGGAAACGCCGGCATCCGGGACGGCCAATGTCGCAACACCCGGCTCACCGGGCATGGGGACGCTCATGCAGGGCTACCTTGAGCTTTCGAACGTCAACGCAGTGGAAGAGATTTCTGCACTGATCGTGGCGCAGCGCGCGTATGAAATGAATGCGCGCGTCATCACCGCCGCCGACGAGATGCTGCAATCCACCACCCAATTGCGCTGAGGGAGTGAGCAATGTTTCGCCGGTTCTGCCTCGCCGCCTGCGTCTACGCATTGGCAGCCGCCAGCGTTGCGGAGGCGCAAACGGTCACGCTTCGTCCGCGCATCGAGGCCAGCGGACCCGCGGTTACGATGGGCGACGTATTCGACGGTGCGCCCGCAAATATCGCCGGCCGAGCGCTGGCCCCGGCCCCGCCAGCTGGACAGGTGTCTTCACTTTCCATGCCGGTCCTGTCGGCGGCAGCGTCGGCCGCCGGTCTCGACTTCACAGCGCCTCCGGGCGTAAGCGCCGTTCAGGTCGTGCGCCCGGGCGGCGCGCGCGCGACATTACCTTCAACGACAGGCGCGCGCACAATCGCTGACGCCGCAGTGCGCCGCGGCGAAAGCGTGCAGCTGGTCTATGAAATGCCGGGCATGTCGCTCGCAATGCGCGCGCGCGCGCTTGAAGACGGCGCCATCGGGCAGAGCGTCAGGCTGCTGAACACTTCATCCAATCGCACAATCGAGGCCACGGTGACCGGGCCAGGCGCCGCGCGGGCGAACCCATGAGCAAGGATATTTGCATGCGCACACTCGCCCTCCTCGCGCTCGCGGCCGGCGCAGCCGGCTGCGCCAGCGTCGGCAGCGGAGCGCGTGACTTCGCCGAAGATGCAGCCGCAGCGCCAGGCATGGCGTATGACGCCGCGCGCCGCGCCGTGGCGGCTCCCGCGCTCCATCCTGTCAGCACGCCAGCGCCGCTTACTGGCGGCGAGCAGCAAACCATGCCGCAACCGCAGCCCGCGGCCTACGAGCAAGGCGCGCCCAATTCGCTGTGGCGTTCCGGTTCGCGCAGCTTCTTCAACGATCAGCGCGCCTCACGCATGGGCGACATCCTCACCGTGATGATCGAAATTGATGATTCGGCGCAGGTGTCGAACACATCGAACCGCTCACGCAGCGGCTCGACGTCATCGGGATTCAGTAATTTCTTCGGCCTGGAGGACGCTGTCAGCAGTATGCTGGGCACGGATACCTCCAACCTTGTGACGGCGGAGTCCGATTCCACACAGCGGACCGGCGCCATCAATCGCGCCGAAAAGATCGAACTCACGGTCGCCGCCGTGATCGTCGATCGTCTTCAACGGCGAATCTGGTTCTTGCTGACGTCAGGAAGTTCGCATCAACGGCGAAGTGCGCGCGAAACTGACGGTCTGGCATCATCCGCCCCGAAGACATCGCCAACAACATCATCAACCACACCGAGATCGCCGAAGCACGCATTCTATATGACGCGGCAGATTTCCGGCAGTGCAGCGCCCCGGCTGGGGCCAGAGGCTGGGCGATGCGCTGACGCCGTGGTGAGGCTTCAGTTGACGCGCGCTTCTTGCGCCAGCCCAATAAGGCTCGCGCAATTCGCGGCGGAGCACTTCGCCCGACGCACTGCGCGGCAACGGACGATCCAAGAAACCACGGCTCTTGCCGTAGTGGGCGTGGATCTCGCGCGTACGCGATGATGTCGTCGCTATTTCCTCGGCGCTCGCGCCCGGTTTTGGGCACTACGATCGCTTTCACGGCTTCTCCCTTGCGGTGTCATCCGGCACGCCAATGACGGCGAATTCTGGCGACGCCTGGATGGCTGATCGCGTTCTCCACTTCGGCGGGATAGATGTTTTCCGCCGAGCAGATCATGTCCTTGATCCGGTCTTGATGAATAGAGGCACATACGGTCTTCGTCAACATAGCCGGCGTCTCCTCCAGTGCGCAGCCATCCATCGGCTGCCGATGGGCCAGCGGTGTTCTCGGCGTTGCGCCAATAGCCGCGACAGCCAGCCAGAGCGCGTCGCTATCTCCCGGTGACATTTCCGGGGCGGCGGATTGCCTGCTGCGTCGAGAATGCGCAACTCCACGCCAGGCAGAGGTGCCGGCGCTGGACATGCGGCATTGCTACCTCGATCGTGATCGGCCGGCGGCAGATAGACGATTGTGCCGGCCGTCTCCGTCATTCCGTACTGCTGGCAAAAATCGCAGCCGAAAATCTCAATGCACTCCCGCAAGAGCGCAACGGGCATCGGCGACGCGCCATAGAGGATGACTCTCAGGCTCGAATAATCGATCTCTCGCGCACGCGGCTGGCGAATGGCGAATTGCAGCGCCGCCGGAACCATGAACATCTTGGCGATGCGCTCGCGCTCGATGCATTCGAGGGCTTCCATTGGGTTGAACTCGCGCGCGATCACATTTTTCACACCATTGAGCAGCCCGACGAAACCCCATCCCGTCCCACCGATGTGCGCGATGGGCATGGCGACGTAATTGACTTCGCCTGCCTCCCATTCGTTCCAGCCCAGCTTGTTCTCCGCCATGGCGCGGCGCGAGCGCAGCAAATTTCCGTTGCTGATCATCACGCCTTTCGGCCGCCCCGTGGTGCCCGATGTGAACAACAGCAGCACGGTGTCATCGCTTGCAGCAGGCAGCGCCGGGTCGATTGCCGGCGCGCGGTCGCGCCAGGGCTCGAACAAAGGATAGTCATGTGCGCCTGCCTCCATCGCGATCACAAGCGGCTTTGCGCTGGTCTGCCCCAAGGCCTCTGCGAGGCACGGCGCACATTCGGCGCCCACGAACACGATCTTCGCCTGGGCGAGATCGATTGCATAGGCCACCTCGTTCGCGGCCAAACGCCAGCCTACCGGCGCAAGGAACGCCCTCGCCTTCGCGGCGCCGAAGAATATCTCGAAATAGAGATCGCTGTTCTTTCCGAAAAAGGCGACGCCTTCGCCGGGCTTTACTCCGGCCGCGATCAGGGCCTGCGCGATCTGGTTGGTGTGCGCGTCGAGCGTGGCGTAGTCGGTGTGGCGGCCCTCGAAACTCATCGCGGCGTGGCCGGGCCGGGTGCGTCCGTGATGCCGAACGACGTCGGCCACCGCGGGCATCAAATCGAACTCTTCCGGGCTCATCGAAGCGGCCATGCCGGGGCCTCCCATCTCAGACCTGAGCTTAGGCCAGATGGCGCGCTTGTGGAGCCGCTAAACGTGGCCCAAGCCACGCGCCATTAGAACGGCGAACGCCAGCAGCAGCGCCACCAGATGGACCTCGATCATGACGAGGCGCCGGACGCGCTTCACCTCGGCGCTGGAGGCGATAAAGGCCGGATCGGCCGCCGCCGCTCTGTTCCAGCGCATGAACGTCAGGGTCGGTAGGGCGGAGACGGCGCCGATAAGCGCGAACACTGCGATCTTGGCCCAGAAAAAGTGGTCGCCCTGATAATACGCCCAGCCCTTGGCGCCCCAGATCACGCGCGCGACGCCCGCCACAATCAGCAGCACAGCCGATAGCCCGTAGAAGAGATCAATCCGCAGCAGCAGCCGGGCGATCTGCCCTGTCACGGCAAGGCGCAGCACGAACAATTCGGCGCTGATCGCACCGACAAGAATAAACGCAAACACAAAGTGAAGCCACGCCAAGCCTGCGTCGTGCCAGAGCATCGTCGCCCCCGCGTAAGCGCTGTTCAATCGTCGCGGTGCACGCGCTCGCGGCGCTCGTGACGCTCCTGAGCTTCCAGAGAAAGCGTTGCGATCGGGCGCGCCTCCAGCCTGGAGAGCGAGATCGGCTCGCCGGTTTCTTCACAATAGCCATAACTGCCGTCGTCGATGCGCCGAAGCGCCTCATCGATCTTGGCGATCAGCTTGCGCTGCCGGTCCCGCGTCCTCAGCTCCAGAGCGCGGTCGGTTTCGCTCGTCGCGCGGTCAGCCAGATCAGGCTCGGCCACCGTATCCTGCTGCAGAGAAGCAATGGTCGAGCGCGACTCCTCGAGGATCTCCTCCTTCCAGGCCAGCAGCTTCTGGCGGAAGAACTCGCGCTGCCGCTCATTCATGAACGGCTCGTCGTCGCTGGGGCGATATTCTTTCGTCACGGTCGAAGCCATTTCCGAACTCCGGGGGCCGCCCTCGCAAGGCGCCGCCTTATAGCGTTGCTGTCCTGGCGCGTCCATGGAGCAAGGATGGCGCCAAACATTCCCTGTTTTCCGTATCTTACGGCGTCAGACGCGCCCGAGCTGGCGATCGAGCTTGGCGGCTTCAACCGCGAGGCGGGTGTCGATCTCGCGCATCACCGCATCCAGGCCGGCGTCGCCGGTGGCCTCCGCGCCCTGCTGCAGCGTATCGAGCCCTGCGCGCAGGTGCGCGGGGGCGCGGCCGAGGAGCAAGCCTTTTTCGAGTTCTTCCAGCAAATCGAGCGCGGCTCCGCCGCGCCGGGCTTGCCGCGCGCGGCGCTGGGCCAGCGGTTCTCCAGCCTGGAGCGCAAGGATCGCATCAAGCGGAGTGACGGATGTGACGGGGCCCGAGGCGCTGGTCCGCTGAACGCCTTCAGCGGCCGGCGCAAATCCGGGAGCGGCTGTTCCTCCGGCCTTGCGGCCAGGCGACGTCGCCCCCACTCCTCGGCCGGATTCGATCTTCATGGGGGAGAGTCTCAGCTTCGGCCGTTTCCGATTGATTAATGTTTCAGACTTGAACCGGTCGTTAACCAAACTGGCGGCGTATCGGGAGCATGGGATTTGCCAAACGCGCGGCGCGCTCGGCGCTGCTTGCAGTCGCTTCGGTCGCCGCTGTTGCCGCGCCGGTGGCTGCGCCAGCCGCCTGGGCGGGACCGCGCATCAAGGATGTCGCCGACTTCGAAGGCGTTCGCGAGAACCAGCTCGTGGGCTACGGGCTCGTTGTCGGCCTCGCGGGCACAGGCGACAGCCTGCGCAACTCCCCGTTCACCCGCCAAAGCTTGGCCTCCATGCTGGAACGCCTCGGCGTCAACGCCTCCGACGGCAATCTCAACACCCGCAACGTCGCAGCCGTCATGGTGACATCGAACCTGCCGCCGTTTGCGGCGCAAGGATCGCGCATTGACGTCACTGTCTCTGCGCTCGGCGACGCCCGCTCGCTTGCCGGCGGACAATTGCTGGTCACCCCGCTGATGGGCGCGGACCAGCAGGTCTATGCTGTCGCACAAGGCCCGCTCGCAATCGGCGGCTTCTCCGCTTCGGGGCAATCGGGATCCTCGGTTACTCGCGGCGTGCCAACTGCGGGGCGGATAGCCTCGGGTGCGCTGGTCGAGCGCGAGATCATGTTCGATATCGCAAGCCAGCAGGAATTACGGCTTTCGCTGCGCAATCCAGACTTCACCACCGCGCAGCGCATCGCCGCCGCCATCAACACCGCCGTCGGCGCCGACGCCGCGCGCGCCTCCAACCCGGGGGCCGTCGTGCTGCGCCGCCCCGCCGACTACGCCGGAGACATGGTGTCGCTGGTTGGACGCATCGAAAATCTCGAGGTTGAGGTCGATACGCCCGCGCGCATCGTGATCGACGAAAGCTCGGGCATCGTGGTGATGGGCGAGAACGTCAAGGTCTCGACCGTGGCCATTGCGCAAGGGAACCTGACGATCTCGATCCAGGAAGATCCCTTCGTCAGCCAGCCCGCACCGTTGAGCCGGGGCGAAACTGTTGTAGTGCCGTCCTCCGGCGTCGATGTGCAGGAAGACGAAGGCGGGCTTGTCGTGGTGCCCGGCGGCGTGCCGCTCCGCCAACTCGTCAACGGGCTCAATGCTTTGGGCGTCACTCCGCGCGACATGATCTCCATCCTGCAGGCGCTCAAGGCGGCAGGCGCGATCCAAGCCGAAATTGAAGTCATGTGATGCCCGACGCAATCGCCCTCCCGGGCGCGCCCCTGCCCATGAATACGCATGGCGCCAGCCGCGCAGCAGCCGCACGCCCGCGCCCAGAATGAAATGCGCCGCGCCGCCGAAGAGTTTGAAGCGGTGTTCCTCTCGAAATGCTGGCGCTCGATGTTCGAAGGGCTCGACACCGACGGCCTCGGCGGCGGCGGCATGGGTGAAGAGATTTTTCGTCCGATGCTGGTTGAGCGCTACGCGGAGGCCCTTTCTCATTCTGGCGGCGTGGGCATCGCCGACAGCATCGTGCGCGAGCTGATGCGCATGCAGGAAGCCAGCGTACCGGAGGCCCCAGATGGCGTTGATCGCTGACAACGCGCAGGACCGCGCCGAGCAATTGCTCCGCCTGACAGAGCGTCTGGCGGCGCTGGCCGCTGAAGAAACAGCTCGCATCGAAGCGCGCCAGCCGCCGCTCGAAGGTGCGGAGGCCGAAGAGAAAAACCGGCTCGCCAACGCTTACCGCCTCGAACTGGCGCGAATAAAGCAGGAGCCCAGCCTGCTGGAAGGCGCAGCGCCGGCAACCCTGACGCAACTCCGCGCGAGCACGGTTGCGCTGCACGAAACCCTCGCCGATCACGAGGCGGCGCTGGGCGCGGTGAAGTTGCTCTCAGAGGGCCTGGTGCACGCCATGGCTGAGGAAGTTGCGCGTCAGCGCAACGCAGGCGCGAACTATGGCGCTCGTGGGGCGCTCGCCCCTTCGGCGGCGCCGGCTCCCACTGTGCTCGATCGCAGCGCCTGATGAAACGCGCCAGGCGATCCCTGAAACGACGACGAATTCGCCTTTCCTGTAATTCATCTTGCTCTGTGGCTTCCTTGCCGTTTTTGTAGCGCCGCGGTTCGTGGGCGGAATGAAGCACGCAAAACCAACACGCGCTTGGCGCCCGGTGCGGGCCTATCGCACCAAACCCACCCCTGAGGGGGTGCTGAATGCGTTCGTCTTCAACCTTTGCCTCTTCCTGCTGCCAATCGCGGCTGCGGCTGCGGTCCTCGTGATCGGGCGCGATCATCTCTACGCCTACGAGTATTCCGAGGGCGGCGCGCGCTCGATCAGCACGCGCGTTGAGCGCCTGAATGGCGAACTGATCCAGGTCGATTTCGACCGCCTGCGCCAATGGGACAATCTCGTCGCCATGGAGCTCATGGAGAATGACGCCTCCGCCGCGCGCGGTTTTCTGCTTTCAGGCGAAGAGATGTTGCCGGCGCGCATGGCCAACATCCTGCGCCGCGCCGCCGCTGATGGCGCTGGCGACGCCGCCATCGAAGTCGCTGCACTGCAATTGCTGACGCCCGGCACGCGCCAGCGCTACCAGGCGATCGTCCCCTTGCTTTCGCTGCGTCCGGCGCGCGCACGCCCGGCGCCGGGCCCCGAAGAAACGCTGGCAGATTCACGCGATTTCGAACTGATGGCGCGCGCCCTGCTTTCGGAACCCGAAACAGATCCTCTGCAATTCGTGCTCACCGGCTTTAGCCTGGGGTTGGCGGGGGAAATGTCGCCGAGCATGAACGCCGGCGCCGTCGCGTTGCTTGCGGCGTCGCGCCGGGACGATTTTCCTCATGCGCTGGCTGCGGACATCGAGGGCTTGGCCGCGCAGGCTGCACCCATAGAAACGTTCCGCGCCGCTGCTTCACAGGTGACGCGTGGCGACGCCGGCGCCTACGAAAACGCCGCTCAGGCATTTCGTACGAGCGTCGATGAGCAGCAGGGTGCGCGGCTGAGGGGATTGCTCGCCGCCATCGGTGACATCGCCCTGGCGACTTCGCCCGAATCCGCGGCCACGATGCTCACTCATGCGAGCGGACAGAGCGACATTGCGCGGCTTCGGTTGCTGGCGCTCACGGCTGGCGATCGCGCCGCCGCAGCCGCCAAGCGCCTGCCGCGGGATGGACGCCTCGTCGCCACCGCGCGCGGCGAATTGGCCATGAACCGGGATTTGATCCTCGCCCTTGCCGCTGCGGGCCTATCGCTCCTGGGGCTCGTCGCCGCAATCGCCCTCAAGCTCTACCAGCTGACGAGAAACACGCTCGCAAGCGTCGAGGACGCCGACGACGATTACGAGAGCGAGTTGTTGGACATCAGCGTCAATAATTGGCGCCCGCTCTAAACGCGGAAGAGCGACAGCACAGCCTGAGGTTCGGCATTGGCGATCGGCGCCGCGCCGGCCGTTTCCAATCCTTGGCGCACTTGGAGCGCCAGCAAACGGGCGCCATCGGCGTCAAGATCACCGCGCGCGCCCGCTTCGGCCGCGCCGACAAATCCCTGGTGAGCTTCGAGCGCGCGTGCTGCGTCGAGCAAGCGGCTCATGGCGTCCTGCAACGCTTCGAGGGATTTCTGGATGGTCTGGCTGAGGGCAGGATCGCCGGCCTGTGCGTCCGCCGCCACGCCGATCACGTCTTGCGCGGCTGGCTGCTGCTTCACGCGCAGATCGATGCCCGGAATCGTGACCGCGGAGGCGCCGGGTTCGGCTTGAACAGCGACGTCTTCGCCCGACAAGACAGTTGCGCCACGCGCGATGGCGGCTTCGAGGCGCTGTGAGAAACCGGCCAGCGTCTCAGCGAACCCAGCTCGATCGCCGGCGCGCGCCAATCCCTGCAGCTTCACCAGCATCGCCTGAGCGTCGTGACCCGCAGCAAGCGCTTCGTGCACTTGCGCCATCCCCGCCCTCACACTTTCACGCACAGCGTTCAGTGCGGCGCCGCTCAGATCGACACGATCGCCCTGGCCTGCCTCTTCACGCCGTTGCGGGCTTGCGCCTCTCGCCAAACGCGTATCGACGCCGAGCGCATTCGCGCCCGCCGCACCTGGGACGATGCTCGACACCATCTTCCGCTCCTTCGGATCGCGCACGCCAAAAAGGCCCGCGCCGCGGACTTCGCCGCACGCGTGAAGGAAGCGTAAATGCGTTAACGAAACGTTAACGGTAACGCATGCGGAACAAATAAATTTACGTCTTGTTTACCGCGCCGCGAGTGCGCGGAGATAGGCCATGACGGCGCGCGAATAGGCGAGCTGAGACTCGCTGGGGTAGCGGCGCAGGGTTTCCTGGGTGCTGGGATCGCTCAGGGTCTGCACAAAGCGGCCAGCGGCTCTGTCGAGCTGGACCTGGAGCTTATCGGGAACAAGTTCGTCCCGCTGCGCGGCCGCGTGATCGGCGATGCGCTTCTGGGCCGCCTCTGCGGCCGGCGCGGCTTCAGACGAAGACTGGCGCAGCGGCGCCGTTGCGTCCTGGGCCGGCTTGGGAGGAGTGATGGCGTCCATAACTCATACCCGGGCGAAATCGGCGGGGAGCGGCCTGCGCTCCCCGCCTCTTTCCGTTTCCGCTTAGCGGAAGAACGACAGCACGATCGACGGCGCCGAGTTGGCGATCGACAAGGCTTGCGCGCCCAATTGCTGCTTAACTTGCAGCGCTTGCAGGCGAGCAGATTCCTTGGCGAGGTCCGCGTCGACGAGGTTGCCGATACCGGCTTCGATCGAATCCGACAGCTTGCCCAAGAACGTCTTCTGGACGCCGAGAGCCTTCGACTGCGCACCCATCGTCGCCAGGTCGCGGTCGAGGTTGGTGAGCGCCGTGTCGATTGCGGTCGTCGCCGCGGCCGCGCCGCTCGCGGTGGAGATGTCGAGCGTGGCGGTGACTTCTTCGAGTGCCTGGCCGGAAGCGCCGAGCGTGAAGTTGAAACCGTTCACGTTGAGCACGTTGGTGCCCGTGCCCGGCGCAACCGATTCCGTCATGTCGGTGCCGGCGGCGCCTGCGCCGAACACGTTGGAATCGTCGGCGACAGCGTCGTCTTCGTAATAGGTGACGGTGAACTGCTCGTTCGAGTGCAGCGAGATCTCGCCAGTCTCGGCGTCAAACGACGCAGTGACCCGGCCGTTCGACTGCGAGGCGACCGAAGAAATGAAGTCATTGATCGTGTCGGCGGCGTCGAGCGTCACCGTCATCGTCTCAGTGACGTTTCCAGTCGTGATCGAGAAGCGCAGATCGGCCGCAACACCGGTGAAGTCGAGGCCGGACGCGGTCTCGAGGTTGGCGTAGACCGAGTACGGCTGGCTGTCGGCGTCAAGCAGCGCCGTGCCCGTGATGTCGTAGCGGCCGCCCGTAGAACCGGCGGAATCCGTCGTCAGCACAGAGAAGGCGTTGGAGCCAGTGTTGGTGCCGTTGACCAGGTTGGCGCCGTTGAACGTGGCGGCGTTGGCGATTTGGTCGATCTGGTTGCGCAGCGCGTCGAAGTCGGCTTGCAGCGCGGCGCGCTGATCGGCCGAGAGGTCGGTGGCCTGGGCCGCGACCGACTTTTCCTTCAATTGCTTCAGGATGTCGCCGATGGCTTCACCAGCCGACAGGCCGACATCGATCACCGAGGTCGCGCGGTCAATACCGTCCATGACAGCGCCAAGCGACGCCACGCGGGCGCGCTGGCCTTCGGCGATCGCAAACACAGCGCCGTTGTCCTTCGCGGAAGACACCTTGAGACCGGTGTTCACGCGGTTCTGGACTTCCGCCAGCTGCATCGTGGTCTGGTTGAGGGATTGGAGCGCGACGAGGGCGCTGTAGTTCGTGTTAACGCTTGTCATCTTCAAGGTCCTTCTGGACTAAGTTGACCGGCCATTTTGGCCAGTTGGACGTCGCCGCCCGATCCGCACGGAAATCTCCGCACGCCCGGCCCTTGCGGGACACGGGCGCTTTGCGTTGCGAGTGTTTGTAAGGCGGCTAGGTTAACAACGCGTCAGCGCCGAAACGATTTTCGGCCGGCAAATTTTGCCTAGCCGGCGCGCGCGGCCAAGCCTTCCATCATGGTGCGATTGATCTCTATCAAGGGCTCTACATCGGCCCCGTCACGCAGCACTTCGCTGGAGTATCTGGCCACCCACATGGCCAGCGAAATGATCTGCCCCCGCAGAGTCAGCGGAAGCTTGTTTTCAGGCAGCGAACAATCGGCCGCCAGGACATTCCAAAGCTTGCGATTTTCATTGATGGCCGCGACCACCTCGATGACCGGGGCCTTTGTCTCTTTCACGCGAACCAGGCCGGCTGTCGCCTGCCCAAAGGCCCGATACTCCAAGTCTCTTGGCGTATCAGCCTGCGTGGCTGCGCGCTGGTAGGCTTTGATCGGCATGCCCCAGTCCCAAGCGCTCAGCCTCATACGATATGAGTTTCCTGCAGCGCATCAATGCACGGTAGTATTCTCCGCTCATTACTTCTTTGGAAACGCCGATGCACTCGGCCAGCACGCCCGGGTCGCGCACCGCCCCCATGAATTCCGCCAGGCGGGATGCGAACTCCGCGTAAGCCTTTTCACGGCCCACTTCGTCCAGGTACATGAGCATGATCGGAAAATAGATGCGCTTTGCAGGCGTATCGGCTTCGTCCGGCTGCATGATGTCCTTCTCACGCAGCACCGAGGCCTTATTTTGCAGCACCAGAGCGGCCCGGCGGTCTCCGTTTTGCACAACAGCGCCGTTGACGACGAACTTCTCGCCCGGGCGCAAAGACAATTTGAGCGGCATGGCCCTCTCCCTCCCGCTTCTGGGAGTCCATCACCGTTAACACTCCACCACGATGGTTAACGAGGTGTTGCCGAGGTTGATCTGAGCCAGCCGAGCCGCTGCAGATTCAGGTGCACACGGCATTCGGTTCCGCAACATGTGTCGGATCGGTTTCAGCACGACATTATCAACAACAGGCGATTGATCTCGCCGCGCGCCGACGCAATTCTCACCTCACCGGACGCCTCGAAGAGCGCCGAAAGACAGGCGCCGCCCGAGCGTGGCGCGCGCGGGCCCGGACCGAAACACGATCGCAACTTAGGACCTGCTGCGGCGGGAGGGAGAACACATGCCCAATGTGCTCGACATCGAACCTGTGCGCGCGTGCGCGCGCCGCGCCAGCGCCAAGATACCGGAGAAGCGCATCGCCGATCGCTTCGAGCGCCTGGCGCTTGGATTTCTACTCAGCGAGCCACGTAATTTCCGCCCCGCCGGGCCGGCTGAACTGCGCCCAGCGCCCGATTGGGTGAAACGCGCAATGGATCGCGGCGAGCAAGTCAGCGTGTTCAAAGTGCACAGAAGCGCAATTGCGCGCATGCACGTTGTCGCGCGCCGGCTCGCAACAACGTGCGCGGTCGCGGCAACGCCGGAGACGGCGCGCCCTGGATACGCACCGGCCATTGCGTCAGCGCGGGCGTTCCTCGACAAGTTTGACCGCGTGAATTTCGATGTCGCGCGCCAGCGAGCCAACGTCTTTGCGCGGCTATCCGCGATTTGGGGCGAAGAGATTGACTACGAGAGCGTGTGTTCTCCCGCGAGCGTGCCCGCAACGTGTGAACGCACCTGGCGGCGGATCACCTCCCTGGCGGAAATGCGCGCGGTGGGACGCGAATTCCGCAATTGCCTGGCCAACGCCGCGCGCTCGGCCGGCTATGGCGGCGCTTTGTGCAAAGGTTTGAGCCAGTTCTGGGTCCTGCGCGATCGGGAGGGCGAAGGCCTTGTCGTGCTGATGGCGCCGTTGCCCGCGGCGCAATATTTTATCGAAGTGAAAGGCCCCAGAAACACCCGCATCAACCCAAATCATCCCGACCTCCGGCGGCTCAGCGTTGCACTCGGCATGGCGCCGCGCGATCCCCCGCCCACGCCGCCCGCCCCCGCGGCGGCAGTCCGCCTGCAGTGCCAATGCATGCGCTGCGCCCACATCGCCGCCTGACCTCGCGCTCTTGCGCCATGGCGCCCGCACGCCTTAAGTGCATCGCAGATAGCAAGAGGCGCGCATGCGGTTTGAAGGCACCAAAGACTATGTCGCTACGGAAGATCTGAAGGTCGCCGTCAACGCAGCGATCACGCTGGAACGCCCCCTGCTGGTGAAAGGCGAGCCCGGCACCGGCAAAACCATGCTCGCGATTGAGGTCGCCAAATCACTCGGCGCGCCTTTGATCGAGTGGCACATCAAATCCACCACCAAGGCCGTGCAAGGGCTCTACGAATACGACGCCGTGATGCGCTTGCGCGATAGCCAACTCGGCGACGAACGCGCAAGCGAGATAAGCAACTACATCAAGCGCGGCAAATTGTGGGAAGCGTTCGAAAGTCCGCAACGGCCCGTGCTGCTGATCGACGAGATCGACAAGGCCGACATCGAGTTTCCGAATGACCTATTGCAAGAACTCGATCGCATGGAGTTCTACGTCTATGAACTCGACCGCACGGTGAAGGCCGCGGTTCGCCCCATCGTCATGATCACGTCGAACAACGAAAAAGAATTGCCGGACGCATTTCTTCGCCGTTGCTTTTTTCACTACATCCGCTTCCCTGACGATGAAACCATGCGCGCGATCGTTGAATCGCATTTCCCGGGCGTGAAGACACGACTCGTGAACGAGGCGCTGAAAATTTTCTATGACATGCGCAAAGTGCCAGGCTTGAAGAAGAAGCCCTCCACCAGCGAATTACTCGACTGGCTGAAACTCCTGCTCACCGACGACGTCGATCCGGAAACGCTGAAACAACGCGATCCCAGCAAACTGATCCCGCCAATGCACGGCGCATTGCTGAAGAACGAGGCCGACGTCATGGTGTTTGAGCGTCTGGCGTTTCTGGCGCGGCGCGAGCAGCGCGGCGGGACTTAGCGGCGCGCGCCTCCGCGTTTTTGAACATGTGAACGCTCCAGAAATAGAGCACTACAGCGAGCAGAGTATAAATCGCTAGATACGGATGCTCATGCTCTGGCTCAGGCTGCATCATGAACCCGATCGGCGTGACATGCTTGAGCACCCACCAGATCGCGTAGCCTGTCCACGGATGGAGCAGATGCTCGAGCACATGGCCCCCGTAATAAGCGATTGGCACTGAGGCGGCGCGCTCGGCAAACCGCTGCAACCCCTCCAGGCGCTCTCCTTGGGCATATTCCTCTGCGGCGCGCGCTTCGTTGCTCAGGGCGTCGAGCCGCTTGCCGATCTCCTGGGCGCGGTGGTTGAGAACGGCGATGAAATCCCAGGTTTGCCCAAGCCTGCGCTCGACGAATGACGGATAGGGCTGAAAACCTTCCACGCGCTGGAAATTGATCGCCTTGTATTCAGCGCGGAAGTTACGCACGTAAAAAAGTGCCCGCTCCGTGCGGTTTCGCAGGCCACCCCCGCCCACTTCGCGTTGAGCTTCCCGAAACTGTTCGTTCAGGCGCTCAAAGTCAGTGCGGTCATTGGGATCAATTGTCTGCAGCCTCTGCACGATCTGGCGCAGCTTGAAGCCCGCCTTGTTCAGCGCCGGATATTCCATCAGCGAAGCGACGCGCAACGTGCCCAGCATGTTCATGCGGTCGAGGAAGCGGCCAATCTGCCAACGATGGCGATGCCGCGTGATAACAAAGTAGCACAGCGGTTCGTGATAATCTTCCCAGAGTGGCTGCGGGCCGAGCGCCGAAACGTAGAGAGCGCGTTCGCGCTGCACTTTCGAGACCGTGTATTCGAAGATGCGCTTGTCCGGCCGGTTGCGCGCGTCACGGCGCATTTTGGCGCTGGCGCACGCTTGGCGGCCAGCGTCAATGATCGGCTCCAGCGCGCCAAAGATGTCTATGGCCTCGTCATCTTCGAACTTCGCTTTTCCGACGTAGTCGATGGCGCTGCCGCGCTGCGGCGCCTTGAACGGCGTGGCTAGGCGCCAAGCAGAGAGCTTCCCCTCTTCAGGGCCCTTTTCGACAGCAAGCACCAGCCCCCTGCAATCGGTGAAATATTTGCCCAACCGGTCGCGCAGGGAAGGTTGCGGCCCTCTCGGACCGGGCGCTTCACGTGGACCATTTATGGTCGGCGTAAGCGCCGGTTTGATAAAGGTCTCTTCGATGTCACACCAGAACTTCTCCATAAGATGCGTGCATGCTGGCATCACGGTTTTCACATCCGTCTGCGCACGCGCCGACTCGTCTTGGCGGCTGCGCAAGTGATGTTGATCCACGCACCGGCGCGCCGCTACGCGCGACAGCACCTCAAAATACTCCTTGATCCGATGCACCTCATCGTCGGGCGCCACGGCCGCGCCATCTTCGCTGTCGAGTTCGGCCGTGAATGACAGCGTGAAATACTCGGTGTGCAGTTCCGCGCGCACCTTGACTGGAATAACGCCATAGAACACTCGGAACGAAACCGTCTCAAACCGGTCGCCCTCCGCGAGCGCGACATCCTCGGCGTCACGGGAAGACTCTTGGGGTTCGAACGCGACCTCTCCCTTCGAGAAATCGTTGTTTGCCGTGTATCGCGCCGTGTACCGGAAGAATTGGAAGCGGTAACAAGGACCGCCGCCGATCTGCTGATCCGCATTGAAGCTCATTGGCCGCAAGGATTTTGCGAAGGCCAGGCGCCTTGCATAGTCCGGGCCTTGATGTTCGCGATAAACGCGATCGAGGTTTTGTTGCCAACGCTCATAAGCGTTGAGAATGAAAGACGCCAAGAACCAATCGATATTCGCGATCCAATCTTCGCGGCGGTCCCGAAATGGGCGATCGTCGCCGCCAACGGAAGGGATCCAGAACGCTAGGTGGCGTGTAAGCGCCGGCGTGCCGACGCGCGCAGGCGACTTGCGGTGGGAACGCCCGTGGATGATCTTATATTGCTCATGGCGCTCAAACGCGCTCAGATGGCGCCGCGGCGTCCGCGACCTCCTGCCCCCGCCTTCCATCACCCCGCCCCCGTTCTGGGTGCTCTACCTTAGGTTAGCACACCCCGGCGCGCAAGCGAGATGCCCCTTTTCTTGCAGGCGCCCCGTCCGCTCTTGGGTTGGACCACCGCCGTGAGCTAGTATGGCGCGTGTTCCAGCGTTTCTTCACCGAACTCCGCGCCGCTCGCGTGCCCGTCAGCCTCAAGGAGTATCTTGTGCTGGTGGAAGCGCTCGAAAAGGACGCGATCGCGCCCAACGTCGAGGATTTCTACTATCTCTCGCGTGCGGCGCTGGTGAAGGACGAACGCCATCTCGACAAATTCGATCGGGTGTTCGGGCACGTTTTCAAGGGCCTGGACAACGCCGCTGAGGCTGTCAGCGCGGAAATCCCGGCTGAGTGGCTGAAGGCGCTGACAGAAAAGTTCCTGACCGAGGAAGAGAAGGCGCAGATCGAGGCCCTCGGCGGCTGGGAAAAGCTGATGGAGACGTTGAAGGAGCGGCTCGAGGAGCAGAAGGACCGCCATCAGGGCGGCAACAAGTGGATCGGCACGGGCGGCACGAGCCCGTACGGCAACAGCGGCTACAACCCAGAGGGCATTCGCATTGGCGGCGAAGGCGGCCAGCGCCGCGCCGTGAAGGTATGGGACAAGCGCGAATACAAGAACCTCGACGACAGCGTCGAGCTCGGCGTTCGCAACATCAAAGTCGCGCTGCGGCGCTTGCGCAAATTCGCGCGCACAGGCGCGCCCGATGAACTCGATCTCGAAGGCACCATCTCCAAAAGCGCCAAGGAAGGTTACCTCGACATCGTGCTCAGGCCGGAACGGCGCAACGCCGTCAAAGTGCTGCTGCTGCTGGATATCGGCGGCTCGATGGATTCACACATCAAGCTCTGCGAGGAGCTGTTCAGCGCTGCGCGCACCGAGTTCAAGAGTCTCGAATTCTTCTATTTCCATAACTGTCTCTATGAGAGCGTGTGGAAGGACAATCGCCGTCGCCATGACGAGAAGACGCTCACCTGGGATGTGCTGCACAAGTTCCCGAGCGACTATCGCGTCGTGTTTGTCGGCGACGCCACCATGAGCCCCTACGAAATCACTTATCCGGGCGGCTCGGTTGAGCATTGGAACGAGGAACCCGGCGCTGTCTGGCTCCAACGCGTCGCCGACATCTATGAACGCCTGGTCTGGCTCAACCCGACGCCCCGCCAGCACTGGGACCACACCGCCTCGATCCAGCTTGTGCGCGAAATCATCGGGCCCAACCGCATGTTCCCCCTCACCATCCAAGGCCTTGATGGGGCGATGAAGGAACTCAGCCGTTGAGCGCGGACGCTCGCACGCTGAGTTTCTACCAGGCGCAAACACAGGCATACGCCGAGCGCGCAAAGCCGCCGCCGCATCTCAATGAGTTCACAACCGCCCTTCCCGCGGGCGCAACAATTCTCGACCTTGGGTGCGGCGCCGGGCAGGATTCCGCGTCCATGCGCGATGCGGGCTTTGACGTTGTTTCGATGGACGCCTCCCGCGCCTTGGCGGAGGAAGCCAAGAGACGCTGGAACGTCGATGTCCGGGTTCTCGACTTCGCCGACCTCGATGAGGTCGAGCGCTTCGACGGCGTCTGGGCTAACGCATCACTGCATCACGCGCAGCGCGCCGATTTGCCGGGAATTTTTGCGCGGATGAGACGGGCGTTGAAGCCGGGCGGGTTGCTGCACGCCTCTCTCAAGGAAGGCGCGGAAGATCGGCGCGACAAGTTCGGCAGGTTCTTCTGCGCCATGGACGCGGACGCCCTCGGCCGGCTGGTTGACGGGTGGGCAAGCGCGTCGATCACCCGCAGCACCGGAACAGGCTTCGACGACGAGCTGACACACTGGCTGCGGGTGGCCGCGCGCCGCTGATAGAGAAACCGCTTCGCCTCGCTCAGGCGCCATTCCAAATCAAAGCGGCAGGATCATAGCCTAGCGCGCGCAGTCGATCTTCGAAATCAGCGCGTTCGCTTTGCGAAACGCTGGCGCTGCGAGTGAGCACCCAGAGGTAGCGTCCGCTGGGCTCGCCAACAATGCTCCACGAGTAATCCTCGGCGCGCGCCAACACCCAATAATCAGCCCAGAACGGGCCGAAAAAACTGACCTTGAGCCGGCCTTCCGTCTCGCTCGTCCGGCGTGCGCGTCCGACCACCTCGCGCACTCCGCCCTCGGCCCGGTAGCAGGTATTGCGAACCGAGAGGGCGCCCTCGGGCCGCAGGTCATATTGAGCGGTCGCGGCCACGCAGTCGCGTTCAAAGCGGTTCGGCAGGCGCGCCGCCTCGTGCCACAAGCCCAAGTATGCGCCTGTCTCCACCGCCGCGACCGGCAGCGGAGCTGTGGACGAACGATTGACCGGTTGCCCCGCACACGCCGCCGCAGCGCAGATAGCCAGCAAAGAAATAAGCTTCCGCATAGGAATGCTACGGCCAGCTTGCCGCCCCGGATCAGTTTGGCGACAATGCCCCCGTGGGGAGTCGTATGGATCGCAGGTCGTTCCTAACCGCAGTTGCGGCGAGCAGCGTGCTGAGCGCTTCGACAGCGCAACTGGCGCGGGCGCAGACCGGCGGCGCGTTTTCTGCAGCGGCGTCCTACAGCGCCGAGCAACAAGGGGCCAGCTTCCTGCTCGCCCGGCATGGCGTCATCCTGGCCGAGCAGTACAGCGCAGGCGCAGCCGACACGCGTTGGCCAATCGGGACAGGCACACGCACATTCATGCCGCTCCTGGCCGCATCGCTGGTCGAGGATCACCTGATGAGCCTCGACGAACCGGTGGCGCTGACCCTCGGCGATTGGGGCGCGCATCCCGTCAAGTCGATGATTTCGATCCGCATGCTTCTAAGCGGCGCCAGCGGCGTCGCATTCGCGCGTGAAGGCCCTCGCGATCTCGCGGCCGCCATGGCGCTTGAGCCCTCGGCGGCGCCCGGCGTCGCATTTAGCGACGACGCCGCACCTTACGTGCTGTTCAACGAAATCGCACGCCGCAAGCTGGAACAGGATGGCCGCGAGTCCGATCCGGCGCGCTATCTCACCACGCGCACGCTGTTGCCGATTGGCTGCGTACCGATCGGCTGGGCGCGCGACGCCGGCGGGCAGGCGCGCTTCGATGACGGCGCTGCGGTCTCGGCTCGCGGCTGGGCGCAAGCGGGCGAGCTGATCCGGCGTCTTGGCGTCTGGCGCGCGCAGCAGCTTGTGGACGATGGCGCCCTGGGCGAAGCGCTGCGCGGTTCAGTCGCCGAACCGCGCGCCGGTTTTGGACTTTGGCTCGCGGGCGCCGGCCGCGGGCGAGACACCTACGATCTCGACACGGATTTGTGGCGCGTTCCCACGCCGGCGCCGCCGGATCTCATCATGGCGGCAGGCCAAGGCGGCCAACGCTTGTACCTATCGCCGACGAGAGGCGTGGTCGCGGTTCGTCAGTCGCGCGCACTCGATGCGCACGGCTGGTCTGATGCGCAGTTCCTGACGTTGCTGTTCCGAGACCTTTAGGTCTTCGCCTGGCGGCGCCTAGTTGTTGTTGCCGCGGATCAATAGGCCGCTGATCAAGCCGAGGACGCCCCCGCCGGCAGCGCCGGTGATCAGATTGGCAAGATGCGCGCCATTTTCACCATCGATGAGGTTGCTCCACATCGACGTGATATTGCCAATCGCCTCAACGTTGCCGCCGGCGAAACCGGCGCCGACGCCGCCAAGCGCGCCAATCACCGTGCGGCCGACTATGCCGCCGCCGCCGCGCGTCAGCGCGCCAATGATGTTGCCGCCAACGGCGCCGCCGACAGCCTGCACGATGTACTGAAGAATTGCCGGATCCATGATTGCTCCCCTTCTCGCGCAGACATCCGCCAAGGCCCGCCCCGTCCGCGCGCCGGCCAGCTTAGTCGGTCCCAAGAAATCCACAACGAAGATTGCGCGTTCGTAATGCCTGGCAGGCGCGATCTTCGCTTCTGACGGTATTTTCTGGAAATCCGGCGCTCTGCGGCGCGGCGGCGCGCCAGGGCGAGGCGCCCAGGCCATACCCCCGAATCAGATTCCACTTATGCACAAAAGCCTGCCCCGCCGCCGCTAGCCGGCGCCCAGCGCTGTGGTAAGCCTTCAACCCAGGAGTAGAGGCAACCCCCGGCCCCATGATCGGTATTCGCATCGTCTGCACGTACGAAGCCAGGAAGCTGGCCGACACGCTCGTGCGTCTCCTCTGCGCTGAGGAGCATGACACGCGTCTGACGTTCGGGCGGCAGTCGGTCGGTGATATCGAGGCGGCGCAATCGTCGCGCGATGCGGTGCTGATCGTCTGGTCGCCCTCGGCCCTGACGCAGTCCTACATGCATGACTGGGCGTCGGCGATTGATCCGTCACGGCTCGTGGAAATCGCCATTGCGCCGGGCTGGCCCGAAATGTCCCGCAAAGCGCCGGTCATCGATTTCTCGAATTGGCGCGGCGAACGCGGCGGGCGCGCCTGGAATGCGCTGAACGACCGCCTGCGCGCGGTGGCGCGCATTGTGGAGCCGGCGAAACCGCCGCCGAAACATGCGGCTCTCGCCATGGGCATGGCCAGCGTCGCTGCAGTCGGCGTCGCCATGGGGGTGCGGCTGAACGAAACGCCCAGCCATCTGCCAGCGCAGGAAACGCAGACCGCAAAGGTTGAAGAAGAGCCAGCGATAGCGATGGGCGGCGCGGTCTATTCGGTCGAGCCGGCCTCAATCGAGGATCTGCTCATTCCGGATATTCAGCCGCTGCGCGCGCGTCCGCTCAGTGCGGCGCCGCAGCTTGACCTGGAACCGGTACGCCTCGCCTCGCTCGACGAAGTGCGCGAACCGACCTTGTTGGATCGCCTGCGCGAGCTCAATCCGCTGCGTCGCAACCAGGACGAAGGCTAGCCGCCGCGGCGCCTTCGCACCCAATGCATGATCGCCCAAGCATGCGCCTCGTGGCGCATCTTGATCAGCGCTTCCGCTGGGCTCATCCAAACCAGCTCGTGATCGGGTTCTGTCGGGGCGCTGTCGTCGGCCGAAAGTTCGACCTCATAGAAAGTCGCCAGCGAATTGCGCGGCTCGGTCTTGTTGATCCAGAACTGCCCGGCGCGGCCGATGATGCGCGTCGGCCAGATGGTGAGGCCGGTTTCCTCGAGGAATTCGCGCATGAGCGCCGCAGCTTCGTCTTCATCCGCCTCGATCCCGCCGCCGGGCAAATCGTATTCGTAGGGCGCTTTTTTCCCAATCTGCGCCACCGCGATTTGCGCCTCGCCCCTGGAACACAGACCGTAAGCGCTCATGCGCTCGATATAGGTCAACCCCGGCTGCGTCTGGCCGAACTGAAGAGCAAAGCGTGTCATGCTCTGGCCCTATAGCGCGCCGCGGCGGCGATGGCGACGGAGAGTTGAGGCGCGCGCACGGCTGGCTTATGGGACCGGAAGTGCAAATACGCCTCAACCCCGTTTCATTGATCACCGGCGCGGGCGCGGGGCCCGGCGGGGCCTGCGCGCGCGCTTGCGCCACGATCAAGCGGCGGCCTGATCCTGGCCGATCATGACGAAGATGCGCTCGCCGCGCTCGCCGACGACCTCGGCAATGCGGGGCTCGCGCCGGAGCGCGTCTCGACGCTGGCGTTCGACCCAACCGACGCCGCCCGCTGGCGCCAGGCGATGGAGTTTGTTCAGAGCCAGTATGGACGCATCGACTGGGCCATCCTCGACGCTGCGCCGATGCCCCACTCGGAACTCGTCGAATTCGGGCGCGCCGTCCCTCCAGGGCTGGACGGCGCTTTGCTTGCGCTGCGCTCCGTCGCGCCGATCGTTCGTCAAAATACTCAGGGCGGGGCCATCGTCATCACCGCGACAACGCCCATTGAGGCCGGACCACTGGAGCTTGCGCAATTCGTCCGCGCCGCCGCGCAACAAGGCTCTGTCGACAAGTTGCGCGTGAATGCGGTGGCCGCCGGCGGACTCGCGCCTGCGGGCGACCTCGCTCCGCCTTGGTTTCACGAGCTCGCGCAACAAGCGGGAAGCGAGCGCGCCGGCTTCGACCGGCTCAGCGCCACGCCACCGGCCCTCGCGCGCCTTGCGCCCACGGGCGACATAGCGCGCAGCATCGTAAGCCTGATCAGCGATGACGCTCCTGTCAGCGGCGTCACGCTCATCGTGGACGGCGCGGCAACGCTGTGATCGGATGAACGCCTGCGATTCTTGGGGTCACCATGCCTTCCATCCTGCAACGATTTCTTGGATTTGAGCGGCTGCTCGGGCCGTCACTGGTGAAGCTGGTCTATTTTTTTGGCGCCGCCGTTATTGTGCTGGTGAGCCTGTTTGGCATGCTGATGGCGGTGCTGGCGCTCGCAGGAGGCAATCTGGGCGCCGGCGTCATGCAATTGCTGGCGACGCCCGCGGTGGGCGCAGTGGCGTTCGTCTATTGGCGCTTTCTCTGCGAACTCTTCATGCTCGCGTTCCTGGCCTATGACCGCCTCGGCGAAGTGCGCGACCTGATGCGCATCGCAACCGGGCAAACGTCCGCGCCCGATCCCAATCACCCGCCGTTCTGATTGTCGGTCATAAAGCGGCTGGCCATCTCGGGCGGCACACGCTTGAGCCGCCGCGTGCCGGCGTCGAGCAGACACCAGTTCGACTTGATCTGCGCCGCGGGCTTGGCCTCCCCGGCCTTGTAAACCTCAACGAAGCGCACCCACGCGGCGCCGCGCGGCGCTTCATCGACCCAGGTGCGAACTTCCACTTGATCGCCAAGTTCGAGCGAGGCCCGGTAATCGACTTCGTGCCGCGCCACCACCCAAACGAAGGAGGCAAGCATGTCCGGCGCGGCGCGGCTGCGCCAATGGGCGGTGGCGATGTCCTGAGCGTAGCGCAGGTAGACGATGTTGTTGACGTGGCCAAGCTCATCGATATCGGCGGCATCGACGGGGAAGCGCTGAATGAATATTTCGGCGGCCATGCCGCTAACTTAGCGCACGCCTCGCGGCGCCGCCTCAGCGGCGAATTGTTCCAGAGCGGCCAATGCCTGCGTAAGCGCGGCCCCGACGCCCGCAAGCGCCGCCGCGGAGTCGCTGGCCTGCTCGGCTTCTTCGCAGGCCGCCGCCAAAGCCGCGAGGCCGATCCCGCGCGCGGAGCCCTTCAGCGTATGCACCGCATCGCGCCAGCCTTCGCCGGCGCTGATGGCGGCGCGCCATCCTGCGATCTGCCCCAGGAACAAATCCAATATCTCGTGCTGCAGCGCGCGGTCGCCGCCGGTCATGTGGTCGAAGTGCGCGCGGTCCAGCACAAGCATCGATCGATCTTTCCAGGCGGAGACTTAAGGTTGAGTTGAGAAAGCGGCCACGCCGATCACTTGCTGGTGGAACACCGCGATAGCTGCCGCAATGAGGACGCCGAGCAAACCACGCCACCCGATCTCCCCAAGGGCCAGCGTATTGCGGCCCTGCGCTATCGCGGCGAACGGCATGTTCGATGTGACCGCCTCGAACCGAGCCCAGGCTTCAGGGTCGCGCGCCCTTCCCTTACGATCGATGGAGCGTGCGCCCAGCAGAACCATGAGCCCCAGCGCGCCAAACAGCATCAAGGCGAAGCGCTCGCCGTTGACGAGCAAGTGTCCAGCGGCCCAAAGCGAAGCGCCCCACAAGAATGGATGCCTGGTGATGCGCAGCACGCCGCGCGCAGGCTCCGCCTGCGCCAGCCCCCGCTTTTCGTAGCCCGCCAGCGTCGGGCCTGGCGTAAAGAGCCCTGCAAATGCGAGGCTAACTCCAAAGAAAATCAAAGCGTAAGCGGGCCACCTTAGCCATGCCGGCGGCGCCCAGAGCGCTTCATTCAGCGCGTCGAAGGGGTCCGCGCGCATCACGCCCAAGCCATAAATCATGGTCGCAAGCAGCGCCGCCGAGGCCAACGAAAACAGCCCGCGGTAGGGGCCCACCCCAATGCGATTGACCAGCGCCGCCCGCAGCCCCGTGGCTGAAACGCCAATATGGATCAGAACGAAACCGGCCAGCGCCCAAGCAAACGTGTTCACCTGCACCCTCCTCCATGGGCGACCCGGCCCAGCCCGCGCCTTCGCACCTTGCGAAGCGCGCCGTCAAACCCCCTTGCACTGGACGCAAGGGCGCAATCCCCTTATGTCCGTGCGCTCGCGAGTCTTGGGTGTATAGCTCAGTTGGTAGAGCAGCTGACTCTTAATCAGCGGGTCGCAGGTTCGAATCCTGCTACACCCACCAGCCGCGCCGCCGTCAGTGTTCCGCGCCGCCGCAGCTCGTGGAAGAGCTGGCAAACGCCTCGCGCAGCTTTGCTGCGAGTTCGCGCCGGCGGTACGGTTTGCGCAGCAATTTGACGCCGGGCGCGATGTGATCGGCTTCGTTCAAAACCGTCTCGGGATGGCCTGACGTGTAGAGCACCGGCAGGTGCGGCGCCAACGCGCGCGCGGCCTCGGCAAGCTGGCGCCCGTTCATGCCGCCCGCCATCACGACATCGGTGAACAGCAGATCGAACTCCTGGCCTGCGCGCAGGATTTCCAACGCCTCGGCGCCGCCGCGCGCGGTGACCACGCGATAGCCCAACCCCCGCAACTCCGCGCCGGCTTGGGCGCGCACCAGATCGTCGTCTTCGACAAGCAGGATGCGCTCGCGGCCGCTGGCCGCATTCTGAACGGCGCGATCACTCCCCTCGCGCGCCACTTCTTTCGTGCGCGGCAGATAGAGCGTCACCTTGGCGCCCTCTCCGATCTTCGTGTCGATCTTCACTGCACCCTTCGATTGGGTCACGAAGCCATACACCATGCTGAGGCCGAGCCCCGATCCCTTGCCAACCTCCTTGGTCGTGAAGAACGGCTCAAACGCGCGCGCGCGCGTCGCCTCGCTCATCCCGGTTCCGGTATCGCTCACCGATAGCAAGACGTAATCGCCCGCTTCGCCCGCGGCGCCGGGCAGCGCGTTGGCGATTTCAATCGTCAGATCGCCGCCGTCAGGCATCGCGTCACGCGCGTTGATGCACAGATTGAGCAGCACGCTTTCCAGCTGCAGCGTATCGATGTGGGCGCGCCACACGTCTTCAGCCGCGGCGATGCGGATATCGACCTGCTCGCCGACGGCGCGCCGCAGCAGCGGCTCCATGCCGGAAACGAGCGCCTTGATGTCGGCAGGCTTTGGATCGAGCGCCTGGCGGCGGGAGAACGCAAGCAAGCGGCTCGTGAGTTCGGCGCCGCGCTCAGCGGCCAGGCGCGTCATCTCCGCCAACATGCGCAGACGCTCATCGCCCGCGAGGCGCATCTCGAGCAATTCGGCGTTGCTCAAGATCACAGTGAGCAGATTGTTGAAATCGTGCGCGACGCCGCCGGTGAGCTGGCCAACCGCTTCGAGCCTCTGCGACTGGCGCAGCTGCGCCTCAAGCTCGCGCTGGGCAGTGACATCAACAATCGAGCCCACCATGCGCGTGCCCTTGCCGGCCGCGTCACGGATGACGAAGCCGCGGTCCATCACCTGTGCGATCGACCCGTCGGCGCGCATGAAGCGATAGTCGTCCGCCCACCTCTCGTCGGCGCCATCGATCACGGCGTGGATGCCGGCGGTGACGCGCTGCAGGTCGTCGGGATGAATATGATCGGTCCAGGATTCAGACGTCGGCGGGAGGTCCTCCGGCCCATAGCCGAAGCGCGCACGCATGGCGTCGCTCCACCAGATCGTATCGTCGAGCAAATTCCAGTCCCAGACCACCTCATCGGTCGCCTGCGCGACAATGCGGAAGCGTTCAGTGGATTCCCGCAACTGCCTCTCGGCGTCTTTTCGGGCTGCAATGTCGCGCGCCACTGTGACGACATGGGTCTGCGCGCCAGGACGCGCGCTGAAGGGGGTGACGTTCACCTCAAGCCAGATTTCGCCGCCGCCCTTGGAATAGTAGATGAGTTCGGCGCGCGCCGAGCGCCCCGCGGCGACCTGGCTTCGAATGCGGCGGATTTCGCCGAGATCGGTCTTCGCCCCGCGCAGGAAATGAGATGTGCGCCCAATGGCCTCTTCGACCGCGTAGCCCGTCAAGGCGGTAAACGTCGGATTAACGAATTCGATCACCGCATCTTCCGCCTCAAGGCGGCTGATCATCACGAAATCCTGCAGCTGGGCGACCGCCTCCTGCAGCAGGCGTGCGCGCCGCCGCGTGGCGTGCGCATCGGTGATGTCGCGCAGGTAAACCGCCAAGCCTTCCTGGGAAGCGAACGCGCGAACCTCGAAGCGGCGCTCCAGCCGGGCGCCCTGCACCTCGAACGTGGCCGAGCCGCCCTCCTCCTTCACCTTGGCGAAGTGCTCGTGGGTCATCGAGCCCACGCCGTGGGGATACATTTCCCAAATGTTGCGCCCAAGCAGCTCTGTGCGCGTGCGGCGCAGGAGCTTTTCGATCTGAGAGTTCAGGTAGGTCACCCGCCAAGCGCCATCCAGCAGGATGAAGCCATCGGCCATGGTTTCAAGGCTGGCGTAGAGCTGACTGGCCAGTGCGTCTTGCGCAATCGGTGGTGTTTTCTCGCCGCCGGTCATCGTCCTTGGCGGTACGTCCTTCCCGGGCGAAGTCAAGCCCGCCGTTTACCTTTGAGTAACGCAAAACATCTCGACCGCGCCGCAACCGGAAAGAGATCGGAAACACATTCATCGTAAATCCCTACCGCTCGCATCATGGCGCAGAAGTGCCAGGAGTGCGCGTGGGCCGATCGAATGTCGGCTCTCTAGACCAGGATGGTCCGGCGATGTCGATTTCGAGTCTGTCTACCGCGCAGATTAGCGCGCTCTCGGCCACAGCTATTCAAAGCCTGTCGCCGACTACGCTCAGCGAATTTGCAGCGACCCAGATCGCCGCCATCAGCGTCACCGGGATTGGCGCGCTCTCCAACACGCAGATCGCCGCGCTCAACACCACCCAGGTGCGCGCGTTCACGACCACCCAAATCCCCAATTTTTCCAGCGACATCGCCTTTTCCACTGCGCAATTGCTGGCTCTGAACAGCGCGCAGCTCGGCGTCTTCACCGAAACGCTTGTCACCAACATCGACGTCACCTCAGTCGCCGGCTTCTCTGCGTCACAAATTCAGGCCTTCTCGGCGACCAACATCTCGGCGTTTGACGAGACCCAGGCGGGCGCGCTCACCACCACGCAGATTTCGAACCTCACGACCACGCAGGTCGCGGGCCTCACGGCCACCGATATCGGCGAGCTTTCCGCTACTCAGGCCCATGCCTTCACCACCACTCAGATCGCCAAGCTCGACACCGAAGCGGCCGCCGCCTTCGACGCCACCCAGATCGCAGCGCTCTCGATCACTCAGGTGCGCGCGCTGACCGCAACCCAGGTCGCCGCGCTGGACACAGCCGACATCAACGAGTTCACAGCCACGCAGGTCGCCGCTTTCACGACCACCCAAGTGCGCGCGCTTACGGAAACCAACGTCGCGGCCTTGACCGAAACCCAGGTCGGCGCGCTGACGGCCACGCAATTGCAGGCCTTTGACGCCACCAACTTGACGGCGTTGACCGACACCCAGGTCGCCGCGCTGAGCACCACGCAGGTGGGAGCGTTCACGTCTTCGCAGCTAAGCGGGCTCGACGCGACCAACGTCGCCGAATTCGCCGACACCCAGCTGGCGGCGCTGAGCACAACGCAAGTGCGCGCGCTCAACGCCACCAACTTGGCGGCGCTTGCCGACACCCAGATTTCCGCCTTCACGGCCACGCAAATCGCCGCGATCTCTTCGACGATACTCACCTCGCTCGCCGATACCCAGCTCGCCGCGTTGACAACCACGCAAGTCGGCGCCCTGACAACCAATCAGATCCGCGGCCTCGACGAAACCAACATCGCCGCCTTCAGCGAAACCCAGGTCGGCGCACTTTCCGCCTCGCAGATGCAGGCGTTGACGGCCACCACGTTGTCGGCTCTCGCCGACACCCAAATCGCCGCGCTCGACAATACCCAGCTGAACGCGCTCAAGGCCAGCCAACTGGCTTCGCTCACCGTCACCGATATCGGTGAGTTCTCGACCGGCCAGATCGCGGCGTTCACGACGACCCAGATCCGGGGCCTCAACGCCACCAATATCGGCGCCCTGGCTGACACCCAGGTCGCCGCTCTGACCGAAACCCAGGTGCAGGCGCTGACGAACTCGCAGATCGCCGCCCTTGACTCCACACAACTGCTGGCCTTCTCGACCACTCAGATCGCGGCGCTGAGCACCAGCCAGATCCGCGCACTCAACGAAACGAGCGTCGGCGCCCTGGCCGATACCCAGATCGCCGCCTTGACCGCATCGCAGGTGGCCGCTCTCTCAGCGACGAGCCTGGCCACGTTCGACACCACCCAGATTGCCGCGCTCACCGAGACGCAAGCGGGCGCCCTCACCCGCCAGCAAGTTTCCGCGCTGACTGCAACGACACTGTCGGCGTTCGCCGACACCCAGGTCGCCGCTTTCACCAGCACTCAAATCAAAGCGCTGACGGCGACGCAACTGGGCGCACTCGATGCAACAGACATTGCCGAGTTCACGACCACGCAGCTCGCCAGCTTCGCGACCTCACAAGTCGCGGCGCTGACGGAAACCAACATGGCCAACCTGGCCGAAACTCAAATCGCCGCATTCACGGCGGGCCAAATCCAGGCGCTTTCGGCCACCAACCTGGCCGCGCTGGCCGACACCCAGATCGGGGCGCTCACCACCACGCAAATTGCGGCGCTGAAGACCACCCAAGTCAGCGGCCTGAACGAAACCAACATCGCCGCCTTCACCACAACCCAGCTCGGCGCACTCAACGCCAGCCAGATCGCCTCGCTGGCGACGACGACGCTCGCCGCCCTCGACAACGCCCAGTTTGGCGCGCTGAGCACGACCCAAGTGCGGGCGCTGACCACGACGCAACTCAATGCGCTCGACGCCACAGACATCGGCGACTTCACCACCACGCAGATCGCCGCCCTCACAGCCACTCAGGTGTCAGGGCTCGACACGGCGCGCACCGCGGAACTGGCCGAAACCCAGATCGCGGCGCTGACGGCCACGCAAGTGAAAGCGCTCAAGACCACCAATATCCGGGATCTTGCGGACACCCAGATCGCCGCTTTCACCGAGACGCAGGTCGCGAACTTCACGTCCTCGCAGGTGCAATCGCTCGACGAGACAAACATCAACGCACTGACGACGGCGCAGGTCGCGGCCTTCACGGCCTCCCAGATCGCCCTGCTCAACGGCACGAACATTTCCGCACTGGCCGACACCCAAGTGGCCGCGCTCACGACCACCCAGGTCCGGGCCTTCAGCGCTGCGCAAATCGGCGCCCTCAACGAAACCGATGTGCTCGAACTCGCCGCAACCCAGGTTGCGGCGCTCACGACCACCCAGATCAACGCGCTCTCAACGACGAACTTTGCGGCCTTTGCCGACACTCAGATCGAGGCGCTGACCACAACCCAGCTCGCCGCGGTGAACTCCGCCAAGATCGCGGAATTGACCGAGACGCAAACCGGCGCGCTGACCACCACGCAGGTCGCCAGCCTCAACACCACGCAGCTGCGCGCGCTGACCAGCACGAATTTGTCGGCTCTCGACTCCGATCAATCGGCTGCGCTCACCGCTTCACAAATCGCGGCGCTGACCACCACTCAGCTTTCCGAACTGACGTCCGCCGACATCGGCGACTTCACCACGACACAGATCGCCGCCCTCGCCACCACTCAGGTGCGCGGGTTCGACGAAACGACGTTGGGCGCATTCGCAGAAACTCAGATCGCTGCGTTCACCGCTTCGCAGATCGCCGTCTTGTCGGCGACCAGCATCGGCGCGTTGGCCGAAACGCAAGCGGCCGCACTGACAACCACGCAGATTTCGGCCCTGAAGGCCACGCAGATCCGCGAGCTCAACGACACCAATCTCGCCGTTCTCGATGCAACGCAGGTCGCCGCCTTCAACACCAGCCAGATTCGAGCGCTGACAGCCACGCAAATTGAGGCGCTTTCCGCCGGCGACATCGCCGAATTGGCGGCGACGCAGCTGGCGGCGCTGACCACCAGCCAATTGCAGGCGCTCACCGACACCAGCCTTGCCGCGCTCAACGAGACCCAGGTCGCCGCGTTCAGCGCCAGCCAGATTTCCAGGCTTTCGACCGAGGCGGTGATCGCCTTCGACGCCACACAGATCGGGGCGCTGACCACCACCCAGATGCGCGGCCTGACCACGACGCAGGTTGCGGCGCTGGAAGCCAACGACATCAGCGAGTTCACGGAAACCCAGGCCGGCGCGCTCTCGAAGGCGCAAATCCAGGCCATTACCGAAACCGGCCTGGCCGGCCTCGCCGACACCCAGATCCAAGCGTTCAGCGCATCTCAGATCCAGGCGTTTTCGGAGACCAACATCTCCGCACTCGACGACGCCCAGGCGGCGGCGCTGACGGTGACGCAGATCGCGGCGCTGAAGACCACGCAGGTTTCCGCCCTCACGGCCACCGACATCGAGGAATTCTCAGCCACTCAGACAGCCGCCTTCACAGCCGCGCAAGTGAGCCGGCTCAGCACGGAAGCGGTTTCGGCGCTCGACGCCGATCAGGCCGCAGCGCTGACCCTCACGCAAATCCGCGCCCTGAGCTCGACCCAGATTTCGAACCTCAGCGCGACTGACGTCGCCGAGTTCACCGAGACTCAGCTGGCCGCCCTGAACACGACCCAAGTGAAGGCGCTGACCGAGACCAACATCGCCGAGCTTGCAGAAACGCAGATCGCCGCGTTCACGTCCACGCAAGTGAAGTCGATCTCGGGAACCAACCTGGCCGCCCTGGCCGATACCCAAATCGCGGCGCTGACAGCGACGCAGATCGCCGCGCTCGCCACCTCGCAGTTGAACGAGCTTTCGAGCGGCAACATCGCGGCGTTCACGGAAACGCAGGCCGCCGCGCTGACGGCGACGCAGATTGCGGGCCTCTCGACTGACAACACCCACGCCTTCGCTGACACTCAGATCGCGGCGATGAGCACGACCCAAATTCGCGCCCTCACCTCCACCCAGCTCTCCGCGCTCGACACGGACGACATGCTGGAATTCACGGAAACCCAGGCCGCCGCGTTCACCACGACGCAAATCACGCACCTTTCCACCACGAACCTGGCGGCGCTCGCCGACACCCAAATCGCGGCCCTGACAGCCGCGCAAATCCAGGCCATCTCGACAGCCGGCGTCGCCGAACTGACGGAAACTCAGGTCACCGCACTGACCGCCACCCAGGTTGCGGCGCTCTCCACTTCGCAAGTGCGCGCGCTGACAACAACGAACCTGTCCGCCCTCGATGCGACACAAGTGGCGGCGCTGACCAACGCCCAGGTCGCCTCATTGACGGTCACCCAGCTGAATGAGCTGACCTCGGGCGACATCAGCGAGTTCTCGGCGGGCCAAGTCGCGGCGCTCACGGCCACGCAGGTTCGCGGCCTCAGCGAAACCAACGTCACCGACCTCTCCGAGACCCAAGTCGCGGCGTTGACGGCCACGCAGGTGTCGGCGCTGAACGCCACCAACACCTCCGCTCTCGCCGACACGCAGATTGCGGCTCTGGACGAAACCCAGATCGCGGCGCTGACCACGAGCCAGATCGCGGGCCTGAACGAAACCGACATCGGCGAGTTCGCCGACACCCAGATCGCGGCACTGACGACGACCCAGATCAAGGCGCTTTCCAGCACCAACCTGGCGGCGTTCGCCGACACCCAGGTGGCGGCGCTGACAGCCACGCAATTGGGGGCGATAAGCGCCACCAATCTTGCGGAACTGAACGAGACGCAGGTCGGCGCCTTCACGACCACCCAAATCGCAGCGCTCTCCACCGGCCAGTTGGCGGCGCTCTCCTCTACCGACATTTCGGCGCTGGACGAGACCCAGATCGGCGCACTGTCCGCGAACCAGATCCGCGGCTTGACCGTAACCCAGCTGAACGAGTTGAGCGCAGGCGACATCGCCGAGTTCACCGAGACGCAGATCGCGGCCTTCAACACCACGCAGGTCCGCGGTTTCGACGAAACCAATGTGGCCGCCTTCACCGACACCCAGATCGCGGCGTTCACGGCCACCCAGATCAAGCAATTCTCGGAAACGAACATTTCCGGCCTTGCCGATACTCAGGTGGCCGCGCTTACGGTCACGCAAGTTGCGGCGCTGAACACCACGCAAATCCAGGCGCTGAACGAAACCGATGTCGGGGAATTCTCCGACACCCAGATCGCAGCCTTGACCACCACTCAGATTCGCAATCTCTCCGGGACCAACCTGGCGGCGCTTGCCGACACCCAGGTCGCGGCGCTCACCAACGCGCAGCTGGCGGCGATCAACACCACCAATATCGCCTCGCTCACCGAGACCCAGATGGGGGCCCTCTCCGTCACCCAGATCGGCGCCTTTACCGCTCAGCAGATCGCGAATTTCACCGACGCCGCGCTCGCCGCGCTCGAGGCCACGCAGGTTGCGGCCCTGAGCACGACCCAAGCACGCGCGATCACCGCAACTCAGATCGATGCGATGAGCGCAAACGATGTCGCCGAGTTCACCGAGACCCAACTCGCGGCTCTGGTGACAACCCAAATCCAGGCGCTGACGGAAACCAATGTCGCCGCCCTCGCCGACACTCAAATCGCGGCCTTCACCGCCGCGCAGGTCTCGCGCCTCAGCTCCGACGTCGTTGTCGCCCTCGACGCCGGCCAGGTGGGCGCGATGACAACAACTCAGGTCCAGGCGCTCACGGCGACGCAAATCGGAGCGCTCTCCTCCACCGACATCACCGAGTTCACCGACACTCAGATCGGGGCCTTCACGACCGCGCAAATCCAGGCTTGGTCGACCGATGTCATCAACGAGTTGGAGGCCAACACCATCGCCGCGCTCGCCGTCACCCAAGTGCCGGCGTTCACAGCGACCCAGCTCGACTACCTGTCGACGACCAACATCGCCGCATTCTCGTCCACCCAGCTCTACGCCTTCACGTCGACGCAGGTGGCGAGCCTCGACGGCGCTCAGATCGAGGCCTATCTGGGCGCGCTCTAAAGCGGCACCGCCAGTATTCCTTGCAGCGCCCGGCGCCAGGCTCGCCGGGCGTTTGCATTAAGAGATCGGCAACCGAAATCAGCCGAGCCTCGCGCGCCCGCGGGCGTGTGGCCTGCTCGTTTCAGGTTTGCACCAATGCCTCAGACTGCGTTCGCCGCCGCCTTGCAGAAGGCCACCACGGGCGCGCTTTCGCTCAACGAGCTCATCGCGGCGGCGCAACAGCTCACCCAAGCTGGCCGTCCCGACCTCACGCGGCAGCTCTATCAGGTGTGGATCGCCATGAACGGCGACCACCCCCTGCTCTTCATCGCGCACTTCAATTGCTCGACGCTGCTGGCGCAGCAAGGCGATACGGCTGCCGCTTTGGCCTCGCTGCGGGCTGCGCTGGCCGTTAATCCCGATTTCGCGCCGGCGCACATCAACCTTGGCAGCGCCCTCGAACGCCAGGGAGACGCGGCTGCAGCCGTCGAGCAATGGAAGGCCGGGCTTGAGCGGATGTCGGCGATCACCGGCGACAGCATTGAATACAAGATCACCCTGCTCAAGCAGGTCAGCCGGGTGCTGAGCGACAATCAACAGCACGATGGCGCCGAAACCGCGCTGATGCAGTGCCTTGATCTCAACATCGATCAGCGCGACGTGGTCGAACAATACGCCGCCATGCGCCTTGCGCAATGCAAGTGGCCGATCGCGGAGACCCCGACCAAGCTCACGCGCAGCAGCTTCATCACACGGTTTCATCCGCTGTCGGCGTGCGCCTACGCCGACGATCCGCTCCAGCATTTGGGCCTTGCCCATCGCTATGCCAACGCGGTCGCGCCGCCGCGCGGAATCGCGCGCACGAGCGATCGCCGTGACGCGCCTTTGGGTCAGGGCCGCCGGCTGCGCGTGGGGTATGTGTCATCGGATCTGCGCGCGCACGCCGTTGGCTATCTGATGGCGAACCTGTTCGAGACGCACGATCGCAGCGCCGTCGAGATTTTCGTTTATTATTGCGGCATTCCAGCCGACGACGGCATCCATCAGCGCATCAAGGGCGCGGCCGAGCACTGGACCGACATCCGCAAGCTCAGCGACGATGAAGCAGCCGCCAGGATCGCTGAAGACGAAATAGATATTCTGATCGACGTGAACGGCCACACGCGCGACGCACGTCTCGGCGTCTTTGCACGCCGCCCTGCGCCCATTCAGGTGAATTGGCTTGGGTATCCAGGCACGATGGGCAGCACGTACCATCACTACATCATCGCCGACGACTGGATCGTCCCGCCTGAAAACGAACTCTACTTTTCCGAGCACGTGCTGCGTTTGCCCTGTTATCAGCCAAACGACCGCAATCGCATTGTTGACGAGGCGCCGCCCGAGCGCCGCGATCATGGCTTGCCCGACAACGCGTTCGTGTTCTGCTGCTTCAACGCCGCGCATAAGGTCACGCGCTTTTCGTTCGAACGCTGGATGGCGATCCTCAATCAGGTCCCCGACAGCGTCCTTTGGCTGCTTGACTACAATGGTGAAACCAACGCGCGTCTGCGCGCCGCCGCTGAAAGCCATGGCGTCGCCGGCGATCGCCTCGTCTTCGCCAAGAAGATTCCCAATCCGCGCCACTTGGCCCGCTACCCGCTCGCCGACCTGTTCCTCGACACCGCGCCTTACGGCGCTCACACGACTGCGTCCGACGCGCTCTGGATGGGCGTGCCGGTGCTGACCCTCTCCGGTCGCAGCTTCGCGTCACGCGTTTGCGGCAGCTTGCTGCGCGCAGCGGGCCTGCCCGAGACCATCTGCGCCACGCCCGAGGCTTTCATCGCCCGCGCCGTCGCGCTGGCCACCGACGACAGGCTCAGCCTGGAGAGCTATCGAGATCGCCTCGCCGCCAATCGCGACACCTGCACGCTCTTTGATATCGAGGGACTGACGCGCAAGTTGGAGGCGCTCTATGCGCGCATGACCCGCGAATATGAGGCCGGCGCCCTGCCCCAGCCGAACGTAGCCAACCTCGACGCCTATCTGGAGATCGGCGCTGCGTTCAACCACGACGCCGAAGATATCGGCGCCCGCCCAGGCTACCATGATTGTTACCGCGACGCCTTGGCCGCGCGCCATCGCGATCAGCCCATGCAGCCTGACAGCCGCTTGTGGGAAGGCCCCAGCAATGCGGAAGGCCGCGCGATTGCACCGGCGCCGGGGGTCCGCGCCGCCTAGGCGCTTACGAACGGCGCTTGGCGCGCAAGTCGGCCAGCGGCGCCGAAGCAGCTTCAGGTATGGCGGGCTCAAACCGAGTTGTCAGAGCCTGGACTTCATTCGCGGGAATGGCTTGCGAGAAGAAGAAGCCCTGCAGTTCCGTCACGCCCACCAGACGCATGACGGACGCTTCGGCTTCGGTTTCCACGCCCTCCGCCACTATGTCCATCCCCAAGCCGCGACCGAGCGTGACAACCGATTGGATGATTGTCATTGCCCGCTTGCGTTCATGGATGCCGGTCACGAAGGCGCGGTCGATCTTGATCTTGTCGAACCGGAAGTCGCACAAATAGCGGAGCGAGGAATAGCCGGTGCCGAAATCGTCGAGCGCGATCTTGAAGCCCAAGGCGCGCACCGATTCCAATATCTGACGGTTTCGATCGGTCGACTCCATCAGCACGCCTTCGGTGACCTCAAGCACAATTCTCCTGGGGTCGATCGCGTGTTTGACCAGCAATTGCTCGAGCAACTCGACGAGATCCACGTGCCGGAACTGAACCGGCGAAAGATTGATGGACACTTCGAGATCCGGCCAGTTTTTGGCTTCCTCGAAAGCTCGCTCCAGCACAAAGGCGCCCAGCGCAGGCATTAGCCCGGCCTCTTCGGCAATCGGCACGAAAAGGCCAGGTGATATCGGTCCCTTCTGCGGATGGGTCCAGCGCAACAGCGCTTCCACGCCGCATACGCGGCCGTCATGGCACGACACCAGCGGCTGATAGAACAGATTGAGCGAGCGCGCTTCGATTGCGGCGTGAAGATCAAGTTCGATATCGCGGCGCTGTTGAACTTCAGCGGCCATCTCCGCGCAGAACACCATGGCGCGATCGCGGCCCTGGTTCTTGCCTTGATAAAGCGCAATGTCGGCGTGGCGCATCAGTTCCTGCGGCGACATTCCGTGATCGGGACTGACGGCGATGCCGATCGAAGCCGTCATTCGCACGTGCTGACCGTAGAGATCGAAATTCTCTTCAAACGCCGAGCGCAACCGGGCGGCAAGTTCATCCGCCGCCTCCGGGCTGTTGGCCTGGCGCAATACCGCAAACTCGTCGCCGCCAAACCGCGAGAGAAAATCCTCGCGGGTCAGAACGTTTTTGAGTCGCTCGGCGACAGACATGATCAAGGTGTCGCCTGCGGCGTGCCCCATCGTGTCGTTGACATCCTTGAAGCGATCGACGTCCACGTACGCGACGACGATGCGGCCGTTATTGCGGGTTTGCACCAGCGTATCGAGGCATTCCTGCAGCCGCTCAACGAAATGATGGCGGTTCGGCAAACCGGACAGTGAGTCGTGCAGCGCTTGGTGACGCGACAACGCTTCGCGATCGGCCAAATCGCTGGAGGCGCGCTTGAGGCGCTGGATCATCACCCAAGTGCCCCAGCCGGCGCCAAGCACGCCCAACGCGACCAGAGGCAGGATGAACAGCAGCAACGTGCGGCCGGGGTGGCGCGGCGTCCAGCTGATGTAACCCACCCCTGCCCCGTCATCGGCGACGAAGGGCTCGGTGAGCACGCTGCCGGAGCGCGAGCGCTGATTTGAAATGGTGAGATCGGGGATCAGCAGCGAGCTGCCGACTTGCGCCATGAAGCCTTCGTCAATCTTGACGACGCTGATCAGCAGGTGCGGCTCGCCCTGCAGCAAGTTCGCATCGAGATTCGGGACGATGGAGAGCACCGCGACCACGGCGGGTTCGCCGTCGACGCTCATGATATGGCCCGCCCAGCGCCCGAAGCTCGCGCCCAGAAGCGCGTTGTAGTTGCCTTGGCTCTCTGCGAAAGCGCGATCACGGCTGCGCAGGCCGGAGCTATGGCCGCGGCGCGCCTCAGCGATGATCTGGTTCAGCACGTCCTCATGGTTGGCGAAAGCGGCCACTGGATCGCTGAGTTCGCCATTGACGTTCGCGTAAACGGGCCGGTCCTGGCCATCGACAATCAGAACCTCGTCATGGCCATAGGTCTCGTGAAAGTAGACGCCGAAATTGGTCTCGAGCCAGTCCACGTCCATCGGGCGGCGCTGCGCGGCAACCACGGCGTCGTCCCAAAACGCGATCGCCTTTTGCTGATCGAGGACCTGACTCACGCTCTGGTCGAGCGCGTTCTCAACGAGCTGACGCTCCCGCACAACCGCCGTGCGGTTGGCCGACCAACCCGCGTAACCCACAACGGCGACAAGCACCGTCCCGAAGAGAACAAGCGCAGCCCCGATCATTGCGGTCAGGCGGCGCAAATCGTTCCTGTAATGAGCGGTTTTTGCGCTTGATGGCGTCATGACTAAGCCAAAGTAAATACAAATTGCACAAATTTTCGCGCAAATAATAACTCTCACAATACAAATATAATGTTACGCACGCGGCATTTCCCTTGAAATTACGGCCTTCGAATACTTTGATAACCATAAGTGGCGATGCCTGAGCCGGCTCCTCACAGACCTTTGTTAACCTTAGTTAAATACACATTCAGGCTTGTCATTTCTTTTTTTACCCTTTATTAGGGAAAGCGCGCCCGGGGAAGAAGTGCTGGGGCAAATCCGGGTATTCGCTGGCTGGGCGCAAGTATAGTTAACGAGAGCTTGGGTGACCCATGACGCGGTACGCCGTGAAGACACGCGCCGACAGTCCAGAGCTGCGCAAGGCGGCAATGGCGATTGAGCAGGCCGCCTGGGGCGCGCTCGGCTTCTTGAATTTCACCCGGGCTCACTTCGCCTACTACCAGCAATTGCTGGATGAGCACGCGGATTGCCAGCTCTGTCTGGTCGATGAAGCGACCGGATATCCGGTCGCGGTCGGCAATTGCGTGCCCATCGCCTGTGATTTCGACAACCTCCCGCCCGAGGGCTGGGACTGGATCGTCGAGACAGCGGCGAACGGGGGCGCAAAACCCCGCAACGCCCTCGGCGCGCTGGCGATCTCGGTGCCAGGCATCCATCGCAGCAAAGGCTTGGCTCGCCGGATGATCGAGGAATTCCGCAACCTGGCGCAGGCCAAGGGCCTCGACGGCGTCGTGGCGCCGGTGCGCCCCTCCGCCAAGCACCTGCACCCTTACATTCCCATCGACGAGTACATCACCTGGAATGACGAAAAAGGCCGCTTGTTCGACCCATGGCTGCGTAGCCATGCCTCTGCTGGGGGGCGTATAATCAAGCCGGCTGAGCGGTCGATGGTCGTTGATGAGCCGGTGGCGTTTTGGGAGATGTGGAGCGGGCGCCCATTCGAAGCCTCCGGCGACTACAAGATCGACGGTGCGTTGACGCCGGTTTCAATCGATCTCGATCACGATTGCGGCCGCTACGTGGAACCCAACGTGTGGTTCGCCTACCAGGCCGCCTGACCTAGCCGGCCGCGCGGGCCTTAACATCGCCATAGCAAGGCAACTCGACCGCGGCGCCGTAGAGATAACCCTGCGCGAATTCGCAGCCCATGGCCTGCAACGCCGCGCCCGTGGCTTCATCTTCCACGCCTTCCGCGGTCACTTTGAGGCCCAGCGCAATCCCGAGGCCAACCAATGCGCCGACAATTGTCGCGCTTTCGCGATCCCGCGTTAGGCGCGAAACGAAGGATTGATCGATCTTGAGCTTATCGATCGGAAGTTCCCTCAAGAGGAACAATGACGAATAGCCCGTCCCGAAATCATCGAGCGCAACACGCACACCCTGGTTCTTAAGCGACAGCAGCGCCGATTTTGCGCGCGCGACATCTCCGATCATCGCGCTTTCGGTCACCTCGATCTCGAGGCGCTGCGGGGGGAATCCCGTTTCACGCAGCGTGCGCAGGATTTTCTCGGGGAACCATTGGTCCCGGATTTGGCTGGGCGAGATGTTCACAGCCAGCACGAACTCACCCGGCGCATCAAGCGCCTTGCGGCAGGCTTGCGCGAGAAGGGTCCAGAACATCGCGTCGACGAGCCCCGCCTCCTCCGCCACCGGGATGAACAGGCTGGGTGAGATCATGCCGCGCTCGCGGTGTGGCCAGCGGGCCAGGACTTCGTAGCCCGCGAGATCGCCGTTCGCCAGGTTCACGACTGGCTGGAAGAACGGAATGATGTCACCATTGGGAATGGCCGCGCGCAATTCGCTTTCCAGCGCCGCCTTCGACTTCATCTCTTCGTCGATCGAAGAATCGAAGAACTTGTAGGCGCCACGGTCTTCCTTGGCGCGCAACATGGCTGCGTCCCCGCGCTGCAGCAGCTCGGCGGCGTCGCGGCTGTCATCAGGGCAAAGTGCGATCCCGATCGAAGCGCCAACGGTGAGCTTCAAGCCATTGACCTGGATGGGCGCCGACAGCTCATGCAGAATCCGCCGCGCCGCCACGCCCACGCCATCGCGTCCCTCGGGATCTTCCAGCAGCACAGCAAACTCGTCGCCGCCGAGGCGCGCCGCAAAACTGTCTTCGCGAATACAACCCGTGAGCCGCGTTGCGATGACCTGCAACAGCCGATCGCCGATGGCGTGGCCATGCACATCATTGATGGGCTTGAACCGATCCAGATCGACGAACATCAGCGCGAAGGCGCTCTCTTCGTCGCCGACCAGAGCCAGCCTGCGCTCCAGCTCCTCGAGGAAGTGCCGCCGGTTGGCCAAGCCCGTCAGCGGGTCATGGCGCGCCAGCGATTGAGCGCGGGCCTCGGCGGCCTCGCGCTCACTGATTTCTGCCGACAGCGACTGGTTCGCGGTGACGAGATCCTGGGTGCGCTCCTGCACGGTGCGCTCGAGATCATTGCGAATGGCGTCCAGCTCAAGGACCGCCTGGCGGCGATCGAGCTGCGCCTTCACCCGCGCCGTCAGCACGCGCAGATCAATTGGCTTGGTGATATAGTCGTTGGCGCCGCCCTCCAGTGCCTGCGAAACGACGTCTGCGTCGTCGAGCGCGGTCACCACAATGACCGGGACGTGTTCTGCATCGAACCGGGCGCGGATGCCCGCCAACGCATCGCCGCCTGAGCGCTCCGGCATCATCCAGTCAAGGAGAACAAGCTCTATGCCGAGCTCGACAATTGCGTCTTCGACGCCGACGGCGCTCTCGCGCAGCACGACATCGTAGCCGCGCCGCTCCAGGCGGCGGCCGAGCATGTCGCGGTTCTGCGCTTGGTCATCGACCAGCAGAATGCGCCCCAACCGCGCCGCCGGCGGCGCGCCATCATTGCCTTGCGCCGAGGACATTCGCCCCCCTGCACCCACAAAAACCCATACCAGCTTTTCAATTTACCGTACGGAGGTTGAAGCCACGCTAATGCGCACGCTGTGGTCGGACTATTTCTTCGTACAGCTTTCGCTAACCTTGATGCGCGCTAACCATAAGCGCGCCCGCCTACGCCGCATATTTTTCGATCAACGCCACCAGGCCGGCGAAATCGACGGGCTTGGTCGCGAAATCGTCACAGCCGGCGTCAAGGCATTCCCGGCGCGCGCTTTCCATTGCATGCGCCGTGAGCGCCACAATCTTCACGCTGCTCACGACCGGCGTTTGGCGCAACACGCGCGTCGCTTCAATGCCCGACATCACCGGCATTGAGATATCCATAAGAATGAGATCTGGCGCACACGACTTCGCCTTCTCGACAGCCTCAGCGCCATTTTCGGCTACGTGCACCTCATAGCCGCGGCGCTCGAGGCGGCGCGTCAGCATTTCGCGGTTGTCGGGATGATCTTCGGCAATGAGAATGCGCATGGACTTACCCCTTCAGGCGGTTTTTGCGATGGGTGCAGCTTCAGGCGGAGAATGCGTTTGCGGTGTAGACTCGGGCGCTCGCGCATAGCGTAGCGCAGCGGCGGCCAGGACATCCCGGTCAGCAGGCTTGAGCAGATGCTCGCAGGCGCCGAGCGCCAATGCCCGTTGTCGGTCATCATCGACCGAGTGCACGATGACAGGAACATCGGCGGCGTCGCCGGTCGAAAGAATGGTGAGAACATCCCACCCCGCCCCATCGGGCAGGTTGATGTCGAGCACGATGAGGCTGGGCCGAAGCGAGCGCGCCAGCTCCAAACCTTCAGCGCACGAAGCCGCCCCGCGCACATCAAATCCCAGCCGTGTGAGCGAGCGCGCGGCGAGATCGCGCGCGGTTTCTTCGTCGTCAATGACGAGGGCAAGCCGCCCCGACGCAGCGGTTGGCGGGGAGGCTTGCTGTGCGCGCTGCGGCGCCTGCGCTGGCGCCTGCAAACGGGCGGGCAGGCTTAAAGTGAAGGTTGACCCTTTTCCGGGCGTGCTCTGGACATCGACTTCGCCGCCGAGCAGTTGGATCATTCTGCGCGTCAGCGCCAAGCCAAGTCCGGTTCCGCCAAAGCGGCGCGCAGTCGAAGCGTCAGCCTGGACGAAGACGCCAAACAGGCGCTGCACCTGATCTGCGCTCATGCCAATGCCGGTGTCGGCGACGGCGATCTCGATCCAATCCCCTCCGTCGGCGCGGTGGCGGCGCGCAGTCAACGTGATCTCGCCGGCTTTGGTGAACTTCGCTGCGTTTGCCAGGAGATTGAGCACGCACTGATTGAGTTTGAACGCGTCGCTGCACGCAATGCCGATGTCGGCCGCAATTTCCACTGTCAGCGCGCTGCCATTCTTTTCCACGGAAGGACGAACGGTTGCGGCGGCTTCGCGCACCAAGCCGGCCACGTCGAACTCGGCGGCTGAAATTTCCATACGGCCCGCCTCGATCTTGGACAGGTCGAGCAAGCCGTTGATGAGATGGAGGAGTTGGCGCGCGGCGGCCAAAACGCGCTCAATGTCGGCGATGTCACGATCGCGGCCCTCGGCCTCCGCCTCCTCGTGGAGGATCTCGGAATAGCCGATGATGGCGTTGAGCGGCGTACGCAACTCATGGCTGATGACCGCCACGAACTGCGACTTGGATGCGTTGGCGGCTTCGGCGGACTCTCGCGCGGCGCGCAGGTCTGCAAGCGTTTGCGCCAGGACCGTGTCGCGCGCATCCATCTCGGCCAACAGGCTTTCAAGCCGTTCATACATCTCGGCCAAATTGACGGCGGCCTCATCGATCTCTTCCACCGGCGCCGCGGCCTCGCCAAACAGCGCGCGTTTGGCCTTCAGCGCCGCCTCCGCGCGATGCATCGTGGCGATGAAGGCGGCTTCCCGCCGCTTGCGCTCCGTAATGTCGCGGGAAAACACAAGGATCTTTCGAACCTCGCCCGATCGTGTACGTATGGCGCGCGCCCAGCCTTCAACCCAACCGGCTTCGCCGCCGCGCAGAGCGCGGTGCTCGATGAAGCGCGGCTCCCCTCCACTCACGACATCGGCAAAGTACTGCCGGAGCAGTTCGCGATCGCCTTCATGAAGGACGGTTGTCGTATTGGTTGAAAATTGTTCAAAACTGATGGGGCCGCCATAGAGCGGGCGCGGATCGCCATGCCAGGTGATCGTCTGACTCTTGAAGTCGATCTCCCATACGACGCCGCTGCAGGCTTCGAGCGCCATCGACAGGCGATCCTGGCTCGCCGCACATGCCTGGCGCGCGGTCACGGAGGGGGTGACGTCGGCGCCATGGGCGAACACGCCCATGATGCGGCCCTCAGCGTCGCGCCACGGGCGCGCCTCCCAGTTGAACCAAGCCACCCCTTCGGCGGTGCGCGTCTTGTCTTCTTCGAACCGAACCTGCTCGCCCTTCAGTGCGCGCGCAAAAACTTCACGCCAACGATCAGGCTCCCAAGTGATCAGCTGCTCGAAGCTGCGCCCTGCGACATCCTCCAAACCGAGCGAGCGCCGCATCGCCTCGCTCATGGACACAACGCAGCCTTCGCGATCGATCAAAGCCGCGGCGGCCTCGCCCTGCTCAAGCAGAAGCTTTGCCAGCGCATCATCGTGACCGCTCCGCGTGTGTGCGGCGCGCAATTTCTGCTCAGCCTCTATGGCGCCAACGCGCGCGAGCGCCACGTAAGCCATCAGCGCACCGCCGCCCACCGCAACTATGAAGGCCATGTCCCAGTCGGGGCGCGCCGTCATCGCCATCAGGAACGGCGACATCAGCAACGAAAACCCAGGCGGCGCTGCGGCGGCCACAGCCACGCCCACCGCCCCGGACGCGCCGGGGCCAAGGCACCGCACAACACCGACAATCCATAAGAGCATGGCCGCGGCTGCTCCTGCGGCACCCCCGTGAAGCCAAAGCGACATCGGCAGAGCCGCGTAAAATGCCGCCGCCGCAAAGCCCCACGCGGCCAGCGCGGCGAGGGTGCGGCCCTGGAGAGGCGTTCCCGCCACGTCGAGGCGGCGATAGATTTCCGCGTCGGCCATCAGCAGACCGGCCATCGCCGCCGACCACGCGACCGGCCACGGTTCGCCCACAATGGCTGCCGCCACGCCCCCAATCAGGATCGCGAGCGCAATCGTCGCCGGCAGCTCGCGCCGACGGGTTTCCGCCGCGTTTTCAAGCGCTGTCGGGGGCAAATGCATCATGCCCGGCGACGCTGCCAGCGCAGGGTGAATTTAGCCCTAAATGCTGTGGCGGGGCTCAGGCCCGGTGCAGCGCGAGGATGGTCACATTCGCCAGGAAGCAGAAAACAGAAAGCGAAAACAGCCAGGGAAACCCGTGGGTGTGCTGGCGGCGGGCTCTGAATTCCAACCAGCCGCCGCTCGCCACCAACAAGGCTGAGATCGCCAGAATCCAGATTTCATTGCCATGCAGGAATGAATGTAATTTCGCAAATGTTTCAGATAGTAAGACCGCTCCAGAGGCGGCGCCGGAGATCGCCACGGCCAGCATCGCCAAGGCGGGCATGCCGCAACAAAAGGCGTGCATCCCCATGACCGCGGCATGGGCGAGATGGGCCCCGCGCCCCGATTGCGCACTGTTATGTTGTAACATCACCTCCAAGTACGCATGTCCTCGCCCACCGTCAAGGCGCGGGAAGCGGTGTCAGAGATTTCACCATTATCACCCGCATTCATCTTGCTGCCGTCACAGGATGCGCGCAGAAAGAGAGGCAGAGGTCGAGGACGATGTTTGCGTTTTTGATAGCGGTTCGCGACGTTCTGGTGGCCATGGCGCTCGCCTGGGTGGGCGTCTCGCTTCAGGCGGCGGGCGAACGGCAGTCCGCTTGCGCCGGCGAGGCCTGCCAACAGGATGCCGATCGCTAATTTTTGAATCCGCCTAACCATATGGGCGCTTGCGCTTGCCTGCGCCCGCCCTTCAATGGCCTTACTTCTTTCGTTTCCGTTTCAGCCTGACGCGCGCGTGCGCGTGATGGGATCGATATGACGAGCGAGACGCCTGAAGCCGCAGCGGCGCGCGATCCTGGCGCCATGATCGGCTGGCTTGGCGCAGCCGTCGGCGTGCTTTGGATCGTGGGCAGCCTCGCCGCGGCCGTCGTTCTGATCGGCCCCGGCCGTGTGGGCGCGCTGACCATCCCGGAAGCCGGCGCGGTGGCGGCGGTGGCGGTGCTGCCGGCGATGATGGCTTGGTTCTCCGGCATGGCCGCGCGCGACAGCGCCCGCGCCCGCGCCGAAGCACGCCGCTTGGCCGACGCCGCGGACCGCCTCCTCAACCCCGAACGAAGCGCCGAAAGCGCCGCGCGCCAGCTGGCGCTGACGGTGCGCGGAGAAATCTCGACACTCGATCGCGCGCTTGAAGCTACGCTGGCCCGGCTGCAGGACGTTGAAGGCCAGATTTCGAAACAAGCGCAAGCCGTCGATGCGATGACGGGCCAAGCCAAGGCCGGCGCCAATCAAATGATCGCCGGCATGGAGCGCGAGCGCGAAGAACTCATGCGCATATCGCGCGAACTCACCAGTCAGGCCCAAACCATCGGCAACAGCATCTCCAAGCACACCCAATCAATCTCAGAAGCCGCGCGGCAAGCCGAAGCCGAGGTTCGCGCCGCCGATCAGGCGCTCGATCATCGCCTGACTTCATTCGGCGCGGCCGCCGCTTTGATCAGCGACCGCACCAGCGGGCTTTCGTCGGCGGCGCAAGCCAGCGCCGATTCAGCCTTGCGCCTGGAACAAGCGCTCACCAACGCGCTCGACATCCTGGCGAAGGCGACGAACCTCACCGACGCCGCGCGCCAATCGGCGGAGGCCGCTTCGCTCGCGGCCAATTCGACCGCGGGGGCCGTACGCGAAACGACCCATCGCGCCATTGACGACGCCAAACGGGCCGCCGAGCTGATCCGCGGCGAAGCCGTTACAGTCGAGCGTGAGGCCGCCACCGCGCTCGAGCGTCTGCGCGACGCTGCGGAAGCGGCGCGCAGCGCCGCAATTGGCGCGCGCAGTGCTGTCGAGGACTCCGCGCAGCGTCCGCGCGTGCGCAAGCGCGGCGTCGAGGCCGCGCCCGACACGCCCGGCTACGACCGCTCCTGGCGAGACGAGCCCGATCCGCTCGAAGGACCACGCCCGCCGCGCGAGCCCACAAGCGCGCCGCCGCCGCCGGGGAATTGGACGTGGCGTGATCTCCTCTCCAATGTCGATGAACCGGCCCAGCGCCCCGCAACGGGGCGCCGCGAAGCGGCGGAAGATCCTGTTGGGCACATGCGCAAGCAGGTTCCCATGCCGCGCTCGGCGACGGAATCTGCCCTCCCCGTGATCGCCGCCATCGAACGGGCCGGGCTCAACATCGACGAAGCCTTCTCGCCCTCCGCCCTGGAGCGCATCGCACAACGCGCCCGCGCGGGCACGCAATCGCGCAGGCGCGCCGTCCTTGACGCAGCGCCTGACGCCGTGCGGCGGCTCTCGGAGCATTTGAACCAGGACGAGCGCGCCAATCAGGAATCGATGCTGTTCCTGCGCAATGAAGGCGCGCGCATCGCCGAACTGATCGCACGCGGCCGCGCAACCATGAGCGCTGAGGCGACGCGCGCTTTTCTGCTACTCGACGCAGCGTCCGGCTGATCGGCCAAAGCCTAGCGAAGGCCTAGGCGCTTCATTTCCGCTTTTGAAAGCTGGCGTTTTTCGCAGGCATAAACGCCGGTCCGGCCATAGAGCTCTTCGCCCGCCATCCGCGAAAGTTTGGCGCGGCGGACGACATCAGTGTAGCGCTCCTCCACCAGGCGGACGCGGCCATCGGGATCTTTGCGGCGGTGACGCTTGATCTTTGCAAGCTTCACTTCCCACCAGGCGCCATCGAAGAGATGAAACTGGGTCGTCTCATCGACCACACGCATGCGCTCAGCCAGAGCCGCGGCCGCGGCGGCGCGGCGCTCCCGCGAGCGTTTGGCGTAGGAGACGCGCTTGGAATTCTTGCGCAGCAGCCCCGTACGCGGGTGGACGTAATAGAGACTGTAGTCTTCCGCGAGCGGACGTTCGCCGCCGAACCGCCCAGTGACAAACACAGCGCCGTCCTTCATGCGCGTCTTGGTCGCGACAAAATCCTGGAGGTGGTCGCGCACGTGCTGCTGAACCGTGGAAGACGGCTTCAGATGGGCGCTGATCTCCGAGTAGACCTTATTCCATGGGCGGCCGACATTGGCGGCCAGATAGCGCTTGAGCGGATTGAGGGTCTCGTTGAGCGATTTGGTCTTTTGCAGTTTGTCGTGCGCCGGGGCGCGCGCGCCGCGCACAGCGCGCACCGGTTCGCCGTCGTCATCGCTGACGGCGCGCGTACGGCCTGGGCGGAGGCCCGCCGCCGAGCGGCCCAGGCGCGGCCGCTCCACAATTACCTTTGACATGTCCTTGCGCATGGGGCGCGCGGTTTAGGCGCGCGCCCGCATGGCCGCAAGTGAAAAATGCGCAGCTTCAGGCGCGGTCAGGCTTACGCTGCTTGCGGTATTTCGCGGGCGCGCCGCTGTTGGACCACACAGAATTGCCTTTGCGATCGCGGCGATCGCCGTCATCGCGCGCCCGTGACGGTGCGTGGCCCTGCTTGGCATGGGCGTGGCCGTGCGCCTCTGAAGCGTGATGCTTCTTGGGCGCGTGTTTGCGTGCAGGGTGCGCGCGTTGGCTGGGCCCCTTAGGGCGCGGAGCGCGTTCATCGGGCTTTGGCGCCCGCAGAGACAAATCCGTTTCCAGCACCGGCACCGCCTGCCGCGTGAGGCGCTCGATATCGCGCAGGTAGGCGCGTTCGTCTGGGGCGCAGAAGGAGATCGCCATGCCGCCCTGCCCCGCGCGCGCGGTGCGTCCGATGCGATGCACGTACTGCTCGGGCACGTTGGGAAGATCGTAATTGATGACGTGGCTGACATCATCGACGTCGATGCCGCGCGCGGCGATCTCGGTGGCGACCAGCAGCCGCGCTTTGCCCTTCTTGAAAGCGTCGAGCGCACGGGTGCGCTGTCCCTGGCTCTTGTTGCCGTGAATAGCCTCGGCCTCGAATCCGGCGCTCTCCAGCTTTTTCACAACACGATCGGCGCCATGTTTGGTGCGGGTGAAGACCAGCGCGCGCTTGATCGATTTGTCGGCCAGGAGCGCGTGCAGCAGGTCCTGCTTCTTGGATTGATCGATGTGCACGACCGCCTGCTCGACCCTTTCAGCAGTGGTCGAGGGCGGCGTCACAGCCACGCGCTCTGGATTGTCCAGGAATTGCGCGGCCAACTCGGCGATCGGCGCCGGCATGGTCGCAGAGAAGAACAAGGTTTGGCGGTGGCGCGGCAGAATGGTCGCGATGCGGCGCAGATCGTGGATGAAGCCCATGTCGAGCATGTGGTCGGCTTCGTCGAGCACAAGGATCTCGACCTTGTCGAGCCGCACAGAGCGCTGGCTGACATGGTCGAGAAGCCGCCCAGGCGTCGCAACCAGGATATCGACGCCGCGATAAAGCGCCTGCTTCTGCTTGAACATCGAGGCGCCGCCAAAGACGACCGCGGTCGAGAGGCCAAGGAAGCGGCCATAAGCGCGGAAGCTATCGCCGATCTGAGCAGCCAGTTCGCGCGTCGGCGCCAGCACCAAAGTCCGGCATGATTTTTCGCCCGCGTGTTTGCGGTTCTCCATCAGGCGATCGAGGATCGGCAATGCGAAGGCTGCGGTCTTGCCGGTGCCGGTTTGGGCGAGGCCGATCAGATCGCGGCCCTTGAGAACGATCGGGATCGCCTGCATCTGAATGGGGGTCGGCTGGGCATAGCCCTCGGCGTCAAGCGCCTTCAGGATCGGCGCGGAAACGCCGAGGTCTTTGAATTGAGTCACGTAAAGTCTTTCAGCCGGCACGCGCGCTCGCGTGGGCTCAACAGTTCAGGAACGATGCGACGGCGAAGAAAGGCGGCGAGCTGCTTGATCTTGCGCTCAAAGCCGAACGTCGATGGTGGCGTTCCGGGGGACCGCGTTCGTGCGTTAGAGCCGCGAACGGTCGCTGGGCGGGCATATGACCGCTAAGGGTTGAGAAGTCAATAACACAAAGGGGCTAGCCGCTCAGCCTGCATCGTCGGCCACAAACCCCTTCCACGTCCGCATGTAATTGATGAAAGGCTCGCCCAACCCTTCAGCCCGCAGGTGAGCAGCGCTGACCGGCAGCGCGATTGAGGCGAAATTGGGATCGGCCTCGACGCGCTTGGGGAAGTCGTGATGCAAAATGGCGCCGCGGCCAATGAGAGCGAAATCAAAACCGGCGGCCAGAACATCGCGTACATCTTGTGCGCTCGTGATCTTGCCCGCCGCGCCGAGGCGCACAGCGCCCCGCTCAAGCCCGGTAAAGTAAGAAGCGAGCGTGCGGCCTTGCAACGCTTCGTCGTTCGGCTCCTTGCGCGCGTCCCAAAGCGACATGTCGAGGTAGTCGATTTTCGCCTCGTGCATCAGGCGCTGTGAGACCTCCACGATTTCAGGAAGCGCAATGCCCCAGCGCTCGGGAGAAAGCCGCACACCGAGAGAAAAGCTCGCCCCCGTGACGGCGCGCACGCCATCGACAAGTTCAAACAGAAGGCGCGCGCGATTTTCCGGCGAGCCGCCGTAAGCGTCCTCGCGGCGGTTGAGTTCGGCGCTCAGGAATGCGCAGATCAGATAACCATGGGCGCCGTGCAGCTCCACGCCGTCGAACCCAGCGCGTTCAGCGCGCCGCGCGGCGGCGATGAAGCAATCGCGGGCGCGGGCGATGTCATCGAGGGTCATGGCGGCGGCGCCCAGCTTCTCATCGGCGGATGGGCCCTTCGGCGCCTTCAGCGCGCGCAGGCCCCCGTGATGAAGTTGCGCCACGGCATGGCTTCCTTGCGCCTTGATGCCGCTGGCGAGACGCGTCAGCCCAGGCAAATGCTCCTCATCGTGAAAGCCAAGCTGGCCGGGAAAGCCTACGCCCTCCTCCTGCACCGAAGCCGCGCACGTCATGGTCAGCGCAAAGCCTCCCTCCGCCCGCATGGTCAGCCACTTGTACTCATCGTCGGACAAAACGCCGTCCGGCGCGCTTTGCAGATTGGTGAGCGGCGCCAGAGCGAAGCGGTTCTTCAGCGTGGCGCCGGAGCGAAGCGATAGGGGCTCAAACAAATGCATCACCATCCTTCAGGCGCGGGCGCTGACGATCCAACACGCCGCCGGCAGCGCAACGCCGTCCGGCAATTGGCGCTCCGCCAAAAATTCGGCCAGCGTTCGGCGAGCCGCCGGCACGTCCAGTTTCTGATCGGCTATGGCGCGCGCGCACGGCCCGATCCTGAGCAGGAACTCGGCGGCTTCATGCGCGTCACCACCGCCGCCGACCAGCACATCGCCATTCCACGGCGCGATGGCGATATCGCGCCAGCCAGCCGCGCCGAGGATGCGGTTGACCCTGCTGTTGTCCGCGAACGCAAACGGCCCGGGCGCGTCCGGGTCGGGCGGCGACACGGGCGTCTTGAGCAGCGGCGTCAAAGCCGTCAGCGGCGCATGCGACCACACATTTTCTTCGAAAGACCGCCAGCAAATGAAAACCAGCCGCCCGTCCGGCGCCATCGCTTCGCGGATCTGCGCAAATGCCGCGGCCGGTTCGTTGAAGAACATGACGCCAAAGCGCGAGAACGCGCCGTCGAACGGCGCCCCTGCTATGGGCGTCAACCCGACCTCGGCTTCGAGAAATTCGACGTTTGCAGCGCTCGCCTCCGCGCGTTCGCGGGCGCGCGCCAGCAATTGGCGCGAAAGATCAACGCCAACGACGCGGCCACCGGGGCCCACTTGACGCGCAGCCGCCAAAGAAGTGGCGCCCGCCCCGCACCCTATGTCCAGCACGCTCTCGCCCGGCTGAAGCGCGAGGAGTTCGAACGTGGGCGCCGTCATAGGCTGCAGCATCCGATCCATGCGGTCGGCGTGGCTGGCCCATTCCTCGCCAACCTTGGAATTCCAATATTCCTGCTGCGAAGGCCGTGCGGGCTCAGGCATGTCTGACGCCCGCCTCAAGCCGCCTTTTTCTCCTTTGCGCCGAAGCGCTCGTAGAAGCTCTCGTTCTTGGCGGCCATGTCGCGCAGGAGTTTGGGCGGTTCGAAGCGGGGGCCGTATTGCTTGGCCAGACGATCGGCCTCCTCAACGAATTTCTTCGTTCCCCAGAACAGATCCATGTAGGAGATGCAGCCGCCCGAATACGGCGCAAAGCCCCAGGCCAAGATCGATCCGACATCGGCATCACGCGGATCGGTGATCACGCCCTCTTCGAAGCAGCGCGCCACTTCGATGCATTGGCGGAACAGGAAGCGCTTGGTGAGCTCCTCCTTCATCGCCGGCGGGCACTCCTTTACCTTCACTTCGATCTTCTCGGAAAGCCCAGGCCAGATGCGCGCCGGCTTGCCATCCTCGCCGTACTCATAATAGCCCTTGCCGCCCTTGCGGCCGACGCGGCCCTTATCCTCAACAATCCAGGACAGCAGATTGGCGCGCGGATCCTTCTTGTAGTCCTGCTGCGAAAGCTCGGCGTTGGTCTTGCCGATCTTCAACGCGGTATCGAGGCCAACGCTGTCGGAGACTTCGAGCGGCCCCATCGGCATGCCGCATTGGCGCCCGACATTCTCGATGATCGCCGGGGCTATGCCTTCCATCAGCATCTCGACGCCCTCGGCGGGATAGGTGCCGAAGCAGCGCGAGGTGTAGAAGCCGCGATGATCGTTGACGACAATCGGCGTCTTGCGAATTTTCAGAACGTAGTCGATGGCCTTGGCCAAGGTCTCGTCGGTGGTATCTTTGCCGCGAATGAGTTCGACCAGGCCCATGCGCTCGACCGGCGAGAAGAAGTGGATGCCGATGAAATTCTTCGGGCGAACGCTCGCCTCCGCCAAGCCCGTAATCGGCAGCGTTGAAGTGTTGGAGCCGAACACGGCGGTCTCTGCGAGATATGCCTCAGCCTTCTTGGTCACGTCGGCCTTGAGCTGCACGTTCTCGAACACCGCCTCGACGACAAGATCGGCGCCCTTGATCAAACTGTAATCCGTCGAGGGCGTGATGCGCGCGAGCAATTCCTCGCCCTTCTCCTTTGTGATTTTGCCGCGTGAGACATCCTTATCCACGATGCGCTGCGAATAGGCTTTGCCCTTCTCGGCGCTCTCCTGGCTGACATCGAGCAACACGGTCTCGACACCGGCTTTGGCCTGCACGTAGGCGATGCCCGCGCCCATGAGCCCCGCGCCCAGCACCGCCACCTTCTTGATCTCATAGGTCGGGAAGCCCTCGGGCCGGTTGCCGCCCTTGCCGAGCGCCTGCATCGAGACAAACAGCGAGCGGATCATCCCCTTGGCTTGCGGCGTGTTGGCGGTCTTGATGAAATAACGGCTCTCGATCCGGAGCGCTGCGTCGATCGGCACCTGCATGCCTTCATAGATGCAGGACAGAATGTTGCGCTGTGCGGGATAGTTCAGATTGGTCTGCTTGGAGACCATGGCGTTGCCGCCGACAGCAGCCATGGCGCCGCCAGGGGTGAACGGGCCGTCCTTGACGCGGTAACCTTTCACATCCCACGGCGCGATCGCTTTCGGATTAGCCTTCACCCAAGCTTTCGCGGCTTCGATGGTTTTGCCCGGCGCCACGACCTCATTGATGAAGCCGAGCGATTTCGCTTCCTGCGGCGGCTTGTCCTGGCCTTGCAGGATCATCATCGCCGCGTTCTGCACGCCGATCAGGCGCGGCAGACGCTGCGTGCCGCCCGCGCCGGGAAGCAGGCCCACCTTGGCTTCCGGCAAGCCAAGCTTGATCTTCGGATTGTCGGCAGCGACGCGATAATGGCAGGCGAGCACCATTTCCAGGCCCCCGCCCAGCGCCAGGCCTTCGATTGCAGCCGCGACCGGCTTGCCGCAGGTTTCAAGATCGCGATAGGCGCGATTGAGCGAGAAGCTCTGCTCAAACTGCTTCTTCAGCTTCTCGTCTTCCGAGGCGGGCGCCGCAGCCTGGGCCGCGCCGCGTTGGTTCATCTCTCCAAGATCGGCGCCGGCGCAAAACCCGCTCTCCTTGCCCGAAGCGATCACAGCGCCCTTGATGTTGGCGTCGGTCTTGATCGTCTTCACCAGTTCGGCGAGATCGCGCATCACCGAAGCCGTGATCGTGTTCATGGAGCGGCCCGGCACGTCAAATGTGATGAGCGCTATGCCGTCTGCATCGACGTCGATCTTGAAGTTTTCCATCGGACCTACCCTCTTGTTTGTGATTGAACGCGGGCGGCGCAGGCCGCCCGCGCTCACGTTTGCTAGTTGACCCGCTCGATCACGGTCGCGGTGCCCATGCCGGCGCCGACGCACAGCGTGATCAGCGCGCGTTCCTTATCGGCGCGCTCAAGTTCATCGACCATGGTGCCGAGGATCATCGCCCCGGTTGCGCCAAGCGGATGGCCCATGGCGATAGCGCCGCCATTGACGTTGACCTTCTCCATGTCGAGATCGAACGCCTGCACCCAGCGCAGCACCACCGCAGCGAAGGCCTCATTCAACTCCCAAAGGTCGATGTCCTTCTTGCCCATGCCGAGCTTGTCCAACAGCTTCTTGGTGACGAACTCCGGGCCCGTCAGCATGATTGCCGGTTCCGAACCGATGGAGGCGCCGCCCAGGATGCGCGCGCGCGGCTTGAGGCCAAGCGCTTCGCCCATCTCCTTGGTCCCAATCAACACCGCGGCTGCGCCGTCGACGATGCCGGAGGAATTGCCGGCATGGTGCACGTGATTGACGCGCTCCACTTCCGGATAACGCTGCTGAATGACGGCGTCGAAGCCTGGCATCATCTCGCCTTGCATCTTGAAGCTGGGCTCCAGCGAGGCCAGCGACTGCATCGTGGTGTCTGGGCGCATGTGCTCGTCATGATCGAGCAACACCGCACCCATCTGATCCTTCACCGCCACGATCGATTTCTTGAACCGGCCTTCCTTCCACGACTTGGCCGCGCGCTGCTGGCTCTGCACGGCGTAGGCGTCCACGTCATCACGCGAGAAACCGTACTTGGTGGCGATGGTGTCGGCGCCGATGCCCTGCGGCGAGAAATAGGTCTTCATCGCGATGGAGGGATCGGTCGCCCACGAGCCGCCGCTCGAACCCATCGGCACGCGGCTCATGGCTTCAACCCCGCCGCCGATGGCCATTTCCGCTTCGCCGGACTTCACCTTGGCGGCGGCGATGTTGCAGGCCTCCAGACCGCTGGCGCAGAAGCGATCCACCTGCACGCCCGCAACCGTTTCAGCGTAATTGGCGTTCAGCACAGCGATACGGGCGATGTCGGAGCCCTGCTCGCCCACCGGCGAAACGCAGCCGAGATAAACGTCATCGATCTTCGAGGTGTCGAGGCTGTTGCGGTCCCTGATCGCCGAGAGAGCCTGCGTCGCCAGCGAAAGCGCCGTCACCTCGTGCAGCGAACCGGTGTTCTTGCCCTTGCCGCGCGGGGTGCGCACCGCGTCATAGATATAAGCTTCACGCATCGTACTTTACTCCAACTCGCGGCGCGTTCGCGCCGCCGTCGCCCTGGGCGGAACCGGAGTCGTCCCTGGCGCCGAAGTCTTCGCGCCTACTCCGCTGACCGCTGCTGCCGGGCAGGCAGCAGCGCGGCAAAATCACACCGCCGGCCCTCCAAGGTCCGACGCCTTCTGTTCCAGCGCCGCGATTTCGACATCGAGCGCATTGATCTCGTGGCGGAGCACATCGAGGTCGCGCTCCATGTCTTGCAGCGCGATTGGATCCTCGGCGGCTTCGATCTCGGCGTTGCTCAGCGCACGCAGACGCTCATCTGCGCGCGCGCGCCGCTCAACCGCGTGATTGAGCGCAGCCAGCACCGTCTCGCGGTCCTCGCGCACCTCCATGCCCTCGACCACCACTTCACCGTTGAACGAATTGGCGATGAAACAGACATCGTGGCTCTTGTGGTGCAGATCGCTGATCTCGGCGGGGCTGGGACGTTTGTCCCCCGACCACGCGACGACCGGCTTCAGCGTCACTTTTGTGATGGCGATCTTGCCGCCCGGGCGCTTCGACATCACCCCTTCCGCGGCATCGACGTAAGAATCGACGATGAAGCCCGCCTTGCGCGCAAAATCGAGAAAGAAGAGCGCATGGCACGATGAAAGCGCCGCCACGAACAATTCCTCCGGATCGGCGGCGTCTTCGCGGCTCAAAGGCGGGCGCACGACGTGCGGAGAAGAAGACGCCGGGATCGAAAATCCGCCGTCAAAAGCGATCTCGTGCCCGCGCGAATATTTGCCGTCGCTGAACGGCTGGTCGCCACGCTTCCAGGTGAGAGTTGCGGTATAGACGCTCATCAAAATGCGTCCGCCGCCAGCGCCATCACAGGATCGGCGCCTGATTTGAGCTTGGCCAGATGTGCGCCCGCGTCAGGCAGCATGCGCGCCAGGAAATAACGCCCCGTGGCCAGCTTGCCGTCATAATAGGGATCGCCGGCGCCGCCATTTTTCTTCGCGGCCAGCGCCGCCTTTGCCTGCAGCGCCCACATATAGGCAAGCGCCGTCAATCCGAACAGATTGAGATAATCATGACTGGCGGCGCCGGCATTGTCGAAATTGGCCATGCCGTTCTGCATCAGCCACATCGTGCCGTCCTGCAGTTGCGCTCTCGCCGCTTTCAGCGCCTCGATGAATTCGTTCAAGCCCGCCTCGCCTTCGTGCGCATGCACGAAGTCGTCGATCTCATTGAAGAACGCGAAGATGGCGCGCCCGCCATTGGCGCCGAGCTTGCGTCCGACAAGGTCGAGCGCCTGTATGCCGTTGGCGCCTTCATAGATCATGGCGATGCGCGCATCGCGCACAAATTGGCTCATGCCATGTTCTTCGATGTAGCCATGGCCGCCGAAGATCTGCTGGCAATTGGTAGCGTTGGCGTAGCCCATATCGGTGAGGTAACTTTTGATCACCGGGGTCATCAGGCCCATGTAGTCTTCGGCTTTTTCGCGCACCTTCTCATCCGGCGATGCGTGCAGAAGATCGCCGTTCAGCGCCGTCCAGAACGCGAATGCGCGTGCGCCCTCGTTGAACGCCTTCGCGTCCATCAGCATGCGGCGGATGTCGGGATGCACGATGATCGGGTCGGCGGGACCGTCCGGATTCTTGGCGCCGGTGATGGAGCGCCCCTGCAGGCGATCCTTGGCGTAGGCGAGGCCATTCTGGTAGGCGACTTCCGATTGCGAAAGCCCCTGCAGGCCAACGCCAAGGCGCGCCACGTTCATCATTGTGAACATGGCGGCGAGGCCCTTGTTCTCCACGCCGATCAGATGGCCGATGGCGTCATCGTAATTGAGCACGCACGTCGAGTTGCCGTGAATGCCCATCTTCTCTTCGATCTTGCCGCAAACGACGCCATTGCGCGCACCCAGCGAAGCGTCTTCGTTCACCAGGAATTTGGGCACGATGAACAGCGAAATGCCCTTCGTGCCCATCGGCGCGCCCTCGATGCGCGCAAGCACCAGGTGGATGATGTTCTCAGCCAGATCGTGCTCGCCGGCGGAGATGAATATCTTCTGCCCTGTGATGCGATAGGTTCCGTCGGCCTGAGGAATGGCCTTGGTGCGCAACATGCCCAGGTCGGTGCCGCAATGCGGCTCGGTCAGGTTCATGGTGCCGGTCCACTCGCCGCTCACCAGCCTGGGCAGGTAAAGATCCTTCTGCGCATCGCTGCCATGTTGGTGGATGGCTTCGTAGGCGCCGTGGCTCAGCCCCGGATACATGGTGAAGGCCATGTTGGCGCTTGAGCACATCTCGCTCCACGCCATCGCAACCACGTGCGGCAAACCCTGGCCGCCATAGTTCGGATCGCTGGACAGCGCCGGCCAGCCAGCCTCCACGAATTGCCGGTAGGCTTCCTTGAACCCGGGCGGCGTCACGACCGAGCCGTCCTCATTGCGCGTGCAGCCGTGCTCGTCGCCCACCTTGTTCAGCGGCGCAAGCACGCCTTCGCAGAATTTGGCGCCTTCTTCGAGCACCTGATCGACCAGATCCATCGGCGCCTCGGCAAAGCCGGGCAAGTTCGAATAGCGCTCGATGTCGAGAACATCCTTCAGGAGAAACCGGTATTCACGCAGCGGGGCGCTGTAGCTCGGCATGACCTGCTCCTCCTATTTTTGTTCTTCTATAGGCGCATCAATGTGCGTCTTCGAGCCGCTTCTTGGCCTCAGCCTCGAACGCGCGCGCAGCGCCGAGAGCCGCCGCCGGCGCGGGCTTCGAAAGAAATTTCTCGGTCAGTGTGATGCTTTGCTGGAGCGTCGCGATCGCAGCGTCGATATCCTCACGTTGAGCTTCTAACGCGACAATACGATCCCGGTATTTCTTGAGCGCCGTCTGCGCCTGCGCCCGCTGATCGACCTTGTAGAGGTCGAGGATTTCCTTGATTTCGATGAGCGACAGCCCAACGCGCTTGCCTCTCAGAATGAGTTGCAAACGAGCGCGGTCCCGATGGGAATAGACCCGGTTCATCCCCTCCCGGCGCGGATTGAGTAGCCCCTTGTCCTCGTAGAACCGCAGTGCGCGCGGCGTCACGGCGAACTCGCGGGCCAACTGCGAAATTGTGTAGGTGCGCTCGCTCTTGGTCATGGCTCATTGATCCCGACAAAAGTGCCCGAGGGAGCGCGACGCTAGCTTCCGTTTACGGAAGGGTCAATCAAAGATGACGCACACGTCAACAATCGGCGCCCCGAAGCACGGGGCGGCATGGGGTTGCCGCGACCCGAGGTCCTCTCGAAGGCGGGACGATCCGGCATCGAAACCAAAACGATTTCAAAGCGTTCGGCTGTGGCTAACGCGCGTTTACCATTTTACCCGCCATTAACACCGGGCCGACTTTGATCGACACTGCAGTTTCATGGGCGATTCTCAGTTTTGGGGAATTTGCCCTGGGGTTGGGCGTGAGCCGCGGACGCGCGGCGACAACGCGGCGAGGGCAAAATGAGCGGTGCGCAAAGCTGGAGCGTCAAGGGCATAGACCCCAAAGTGCGGGAAGCTGCGCGCGAAGCCGCCGCCCGACAGGGTATGAGCCTCGGCGAATATTTGAACCAGGCGCTGGCCGGCCAGCACCGCAATGGCGAGACGCCACAGCAGCACAATCCCCTGGCGCCGGCCCGCGCCCGGCTCGGGCGTTACGCGCTGACGCATGACGACCTGGACGGTGAGGACGATTGGCACGTTGGCGGCCCGCACAGGACAGCAGATCCCGTGCGGTTGGCGCAGCGTATTGAATCCATAGAGCGTCGCACGCAACTCGCCGTCACGGGCCTGGATCGCGCCGTTTCCACCATCGACCGTTCGGTCTTGGGCTTGGCCGCACGCATCGAAGATGCCGAAGCGGTATCGACGGAAGCTGTTGACCGCCTCGCGGAGGCGCTCGAGCAATTCCGCGCTGCAGGCGAAACGCTCAGCGGCAAGCTGCAGCGCGCTGAGCAGGAAACCGTTGAGAGCCGGCGCGCTTTTGAAGGTGCAGCTGCTGACATCAATGATGTGAAAGAACGCCTCCAACACCAGGTGGCGGTGGCTGAAGAAGTGGCGCGCCGCGCCGAAGCGGCGGCTTCATTCCTCACCTCCGAGATGGAGAACCGCGAGAGCGCCATCGCCAACACCCTGGCTGAAGCGCGCGCGGTGGCCGAAGAGGCCGCGCGGCAGGCAAGCGAGGCATCCGCCGACGCGGTCAACGAATTGCGCCGCCTGCAGGAAGAACTGAGCGAGCGGCTCATCGAGTCCGAGACGTCGACACGCCGCGCAGTCGAAACCGCGATCGCGGAAGTGCGCTCCGAGACCGCCAACGAAACGCGCGGCGCACGCGAGGCGCTGCTTGAAGAGGTCGTCCGGCTCGAAAGCGAAATCGCCAAGCGCGTCGGCGCCGTCGATCAGCTGAAATCGGAACAAGCGGCGCTGATCGCGCGCATTGAGCGCGCCGAAGCGGCGTCCCGGGAATCCACCGCGGGCCTGCGCCAAGCGGCCGGCGCGGCGATCGCCGATCTACGCAACGCCCAGCTGACGCTGACCGCGCGGCTGAAGCAGGTCGAGGACGCCGCGAGCGCATCGGGCGCGACCGATCTCAGCGAGCTTCGGCAATCACAACAGGATATCGCCGAACGCCTCGCCAACCTGGAGCAAAGGACTGGTGAAAATCCGGTCGCCGACGCCCTTGCGGCGTTTGAGGCGCGCATCGCCGGCATCGAGGCCGCGGGCGACGGCGCAGCCAAAATAGAAGAGATCGGCGAAAGCGTGCAATCGCTCGATCAGGCGATGCAACGTCTGGCGGAGCGTATCGCGGAGACGGAATCGACCGCCAATACGGCGATCCGCACGCTGGAGGAGACAGTCTCTTCGCTGGGCGCGCGCGTGGAGCAAGGCGGCGCCGCTCAGGAAACCGAAGCCGTGCGCGCGATGCTCGAGCAGCGCCTCGACACGATGGCGCAATCGGTGCGCGAAGATCTCAGCAACCAGATCCAGCAGGCGCTCGCGGGCGGAGAAGGCGTCGAAGACGCGCTTGCCGATGTGAACCGGCGTCTGGCCGCAGCCGAACGGCGCCAGGCGCAGACGATCGAAGCGATTTCCATCGAAATCCGCCGCATGTCTGAAAGCGTCGATCAACGCCTGCGCAGCGTCGAGGCGCGCAATGACGACGCGGCTGCTTCCGCGGTCCGCGAAGAGCTTTCGCGCATGGCCGCGACGCTGGAACAACGCTTCGACGAGATTGAGCGGCGCGAAGCCGCGGCCTTCGACCGGATGGGGCTCGAGGTCGGCCGGCTGTCGGAACGGCTGGAAGAGCGCGTCGGCGCGGTGGAACAACGCAGCGCCCAGGCGATTGAGCACGTCGGCGAACAAGTCGCACGCATGGCTGAGCGCTTCAATCAGCGCCAGGACATGATGGCGCGCGAGCTGGGCGAGCGCATGCTCGACAGCGAAGAGCGCGCAGGCCAGCGCGTCACTGAAGCGATCAGCTCGATCATGCAAAGGTTGGCGGAAGTCGAGGAGCATTCGCAGGAAGCCATCGCGCCGGTTCAGAAAGCGGTGTCGAGCGTCGCCTCAAAGCTTGAGCGCATAGAGAGCGGCGAACAGGCGGCGGAGCCCCTGCCCTCGATCCCGACGCCGTCGCGGCGCGTTGAAGATTATTCCGCCTTCTCCAGCGATGAGGACCGCTTCGATCTGAGCGATCCAGAACCGCAGCCCTACGTATCGCCGCTGGACGCCGCCCAACCGGTGCGCGCAGGTCCATTGCCGCCTCTGCACACGCTGCACGGGCCGCAGGCGCCGATCGACGACGATATCTATTTCGCCGAAGACGATGTCGAGATCGACGACCTGCTCGAGGACGCTGAAGAATACACGCCGCCGCAGCCTGCGGAGTTCGATGTTTCCCCGGACGATGATCTGCTGATCGAGGAGCCGGAGGTCGAACTGAGCGCCGTTGAGCCGGAGGCTTTTGCTGCGGAGGTCGGCAACGATCCGTTCTGGACCCCCGATGAGGATGCGTTGGCCAGCGAAGAGAGCCCGCAGCCCCCGGCAGAGGACGCCGTCGCCTTGAGCGACAGCTATGACGACGTGCCGCTCGCCCATACAGAGGCGCCGGCTTTGGAGCTCTTGGACGAGCCCGCGCCGCCGCCGGCGAAGAATGATTATCTCGCCAATGCACGTAAGGCCGCGCAGGCGCAGTCCTTGCCCAAAACGCGCCCTGACAAGGGTGCGCAGGCGCCCAAGCTCAGCTTGCGCGGATCGAGCCGCGTCGTGCTGTGGGGCGCGGCCACAGCCGTTGCGGCGCTGCTGATTGGCGGCGCTTACTACATGAACCGGGCAGCCGATAATGTCGCGCCCGAGCCCGCGCCAACGCCGCCGCCATCGGCGCCCGCCACCGCGCAGGATGGGCTTGCATCACCATCGGCCGATCCGTTCGCGGAGGCGCCGGTGGAAGGGGTCGCGCCGGATGTTCCGGGCTCGGCCGCCTCGGAAACGCCGGTGGCTGCGAACGCCCAAGGCGCCAGCACTCAGCCCGTCGTCGCGGGGCCGCTTCCCGCGCGAAACGTGTCGCTTGAACAGGCGGCCCAGAGCGGGGACCTCACGGCGCAATACGAACTGGCGCTCCAGCGTATCGCGGCAGGCCGCACCGAGGAGGGCGTGACCATGCTTCGCCGCGCTGCTGACCGGGGCTTCCCGATGGCGCAGTACCGCATGGCCAAGCTCTATGAGCGCGGCGAAGGCGTCGCGGCAGACCTCACGGTGGCCCGCCAATGGACCGAGCGCGCGGCGGCGGCGGGCAATCGCCGCGCCATGCACGATCTCGGCGTCTATTTCGCCCGTGGCGAGGGCGCGCCACTGGACGAAGCGGCCGCGTTCCGGTGGTTCCGCCAGGCCGCTGAGCTTGGCGTCGCCGACAGCCAGTACAATCTGGGCGTCCTCTATCAACAAGGCCGTGGCGTGAACGCCTCGCCATCGGAGGCGCTGTTCTGGTTCATGGTGGCGGCGCGCCAGGGTGATCAGGACGCCGCAGCGCGCGCAACGGCGCTGGAGGCGCAGCTCACGCAAATGCAGACGGAGCAGGCCCAGGCGCGCGCGCAGGCCTTCCGCCCGCGTGCGGCGAGCGCTGTCGCCAATGGCGAGTTTGGGCAACGGCCTTGGGCTGCCCGCCCCGGCGCCTGAGCCTGGAGCTGGAACTCACTCGGGAAATCGCCGCGCTGCGGCGTTGCCACGGCGCGCGAGCGTGCGCATAAGAGCCTTGGGCGCGGGGGCGTGCCGCCTCCCAAGTTCAGAGCTGGACATTTGATCTACCTGCCGATCGCCGAAATGCCGGTGAACGTGCTGCTTGTCCTTTTGGTGAGCGGCTGCGTCGGATTCGTGTCGGGCTTGGTGGGCGTCGGCGGCGGCTTCATCATGACGCCGGCCTTGATCTTTCTTGGCGTGCCCGCTCCCGTGGCGGTGGCGACAGGCGCCAGCCAAATTGCAGCGACTTCGTTTTCCGGTATCATGACTCAGACGCGGCGCAAGTCCGTCGATTGGCGGATGGGATTGCTGCTTTCCATCGGCGGCGTGATTGGCAGCGTTGGCGGCGTGGCGCTGTTCGAGCGGCTGCTGCGCATCGGCCAGTTGGATCTCATCATCTCCCTGCTCTACCTCGTCTTGCTGGCGGGCGTCGGCGTGCTGATGCTGCGCGAGAGCTACCACGTGTGGCGCGGACGCACCGCAAAGAGCGTCTCGATCCTGCGCCGGCCGCTGCGCACGGTGGCGCACTCATTGCCATTCCGGCTGCGGTTTCCGCGCTCAGGGCTTTACGTTTCGGTCGTGCCGCCGCTGGCGCTTGGGTTCGGCATTGGCGCCCTGGCCGCCATCATGGGCGTGGGCGGAGGATTCATCCTGGTGCCGGCCATGATCTATCTGCTGCGCATGCCCACCAACGTCGTCATCGGCACCTCCTTGTTCCAGGTGCTGATCGTCACCTCGCTCATCGTCATCCTGCAATCGGCCGCGACCCAGACCGTGGACCTGGTGCTTGCTGCGCTCTTGATGCTCGGCGGCGTTGTGGGCGCGCAAATTGGCGCGCGCCTGGGCGCAGGCATGAAGAGTGAGCACATACGCGGGATGCTCGGCGCGCTGCTTGTCGGGGCGGCGGCGAAATTTCTGTTCGACCTCGTGATCACGCCGGCGGAGACTTACGTGCTGGGCGGAGGCCTTGGATGAGGGCCGCGCTTATCGCCCTCGCCCTCACGCTGCTGGCCAGCCCCGCGCGCGCGCAACAGCCGGGCGATGTCGCCAATGACCTCCCCGCCGCTGTGGCCGAAGAGCAGATTTCGGTCAGTTCGGACTATCGCGGATCCTACATCACCGTCTTCGGGCTCAACCCTGACCGGCGGGGGCGCGGCGATATCGTCGTCGTCCTGCGCGGCCCCAACGAAGCGGCCACGGTGATGCGTAAGCGGCGCGTGTTCGGCCTTTGGATCAACGGCGATCCGGTGCGCTTCAGCCAGGCGCCGGAATTCTTCGCGGTGCTGAGCAACAGGCCGCTGCGCCAAATCGCCAACGCCGATTCCATCTGGCGCTATCAGCTCGATCCCGCCGCTTCCGCTCAGCTCGCCAGCGCCGTGCCCGCGGGCGGCGACCCATCTGCGTATCGCGCAGCGTTGGTGCGTTTGCGGCGCGAACAAGGCCTCTACCAATGGTATTCCGGGCGCGCGCGCGAAAACGAACGCGGCGGGCTGACGCTCTATCAGGGCGGCTTGTTCCGCGCTGTCGTGCGCCTGCCCGCCAATGCGCCGATCGCGCAATATCACGCCGATACTTACCTCTTCCGCGATGGCCGGCTGATTTCATCGCAGCGCATCCCGGTGACGGTTTCACGCGTCGGCTTTGAACGCACCATCCACGATCTCGCCACCAACGTCTCGTGGTTCTACGGCATTGTGACTGTTCTGCTGGCGCTGCTCGCGGGCTGGGGCGCTTCGGTGCTATTCCGCCGCTCGTGAACGCCACACCGCCTTTCCCGCCGCGAACAGCACTGCGCCTGAGTTTTCTTGCTCTGGCGCCGCTGGCGATCAGCGCGCTGGTTTCGCTTTCGCGTCACTTCGAGACGGCCCACATCGCCGTGCTGAGTTTCTCCATTTATGCCGCTGCGCTGCTTTCCTTTCTGGGCGGCGTGCGCTGTGGCTTCGAACTTATGCGCGCGCCATCCGCGCCCAGCCCGCCCCGGCTTGTGTTCAGCGCCGTTCCAGCGTTGGCAGGCTGGATGCTTGCACTGTTCGTCGTGCTGGTTCCAACCGCTGGCGGCGCGGCTTCAGCATTCGCTGGATTGTTCGCTGCGCAATACGCCTGGGATCACCGCAGCGCCGCCGACGCCGGAGCGCCGGCCTGGTACCCTGTCTTGCGGCAAGTCATGACAGGCGGCGCGATGCTGGTGTGCCTGATTGTGCCGCTTGCGAACGCGCTCCACCGCTTCTAGTCGCCGAGCAGGCGCTCCTGCGCAACGGGCAGCACGCAATCCTTGGCGAGCACGAGCGCCGTAAAGCCGCCTGAAAAAATTCCAGCAAATGCCTCGCCGCACACGTTCAAACCGCCGGTGAAAGCGCCGAACGCCGGCATGATCAAGCGCGCGCCATCGGTCGCAAAGCAGCGGCGGCGCACGCTGCGCCCTCTCCCCGCAACCCGTGCGCATGGATGGAGATGGCCTGCGACTTCGTTGGCCGCACCGCCCGGCTCGTGACGCAGAACCAGCGCACCGATCTGAAGCGTTTCGCGCAGGGCGCCGCCGAGAGTCTCCGGCGCGCGGCCATCGTGATTGCCTTCGATCCAAATCCAATCGGCGCGCGCGATCAGCCCATGCAGTCGCGCGCGATCCTCGGCATCCATGCGCGCCGGGCCGCCGCCATCGTGAAAGCTGTCCCCGAGAGAGACCACGATGTCGGGCGCAAGCGTATCCATGAGCGCGGCAAGCTTGGAGAGTGTTGCATGTGTATCGTAGGGCGGCAGCATCTGGCCGCCCAATGCAAACGCGGAGCCCTTCTCCAGGTGCAGGTCGGACACCACCAGCGTCTTGGCGTCGGCAATCCAGAGTGCGCCATCAGGCAGCGCAGTCACTGGCGCATCTGCGATGATCACCTCCACCCCTGCACCCAGCATCGCCATCGGCGGCGGCGCAAACGCAGGCTTGCGGTGCGGGCGCGGGGGCCTGGACGTTGGGCGGGCGAGCAGCGGCATTTCGCGATCAGAACGGATTCGTCACGGCGTCACAATCGCGAAGTTTGGATCGGGCGTGTCGAACACATCACCCAGTCCCTGCAATGAGCGGCGATTGCCGGAAATGCGAACCCGTCCCGCCAGCACGGCGCGCGTCATTGTCTGCGTCGCCATCGCCTGCAGAAACGCCGGACGGGCCGCGGTGATGGTTGGCGCATCGTCAAGCGTCACATCGCGCTCGTGCACAAGCACGCCATTCTCGATCGTGACCGCGAAACGTTCATTGCGCTCCGGAAAAACCAGATTGAACGCGAAGCGGCGTGCGCCCAACCGTTCGGGATTGAGGCGCACAGCCAGCAGATCGAGGATGTAGCTGGTCGGCGTCGCCGCGACCAGGTCATTGCTCTGAATGGGCAAACCGCGCGCAGGCGGGCCGTTCTCGAGTTCACGCGCCGCAACCAGATACATGTTGCGCCAGATGCCGCTTTCGGCCTGCCACGCCATTTCGCGATGGGTGCGCGCCAACAGCAAGCGCGCGTCCCGGTTTTCCGGCTCGGCGAACACCAGATTGTTGAGCACACGCGCCGCCCAGCGGAAATCGCCTTCATCGAACGCGCGCTGGCCCTCCGCCAGCACGCGCGCCCCGCCACCCATCGCGCGCACAAAGCGGACTGCTTCTTCTTCCGGCGGCAGTGGATTCAAATCCGCGGGATTGCCGTCATACCAGCCCATATAGCGCTGATACACAGCGCGCGAATTGTGCATCATGGTGCCGTAATAGCCGCGATTGAACCAGCGGCTGGCGAGCGGCTCCGGCAGACGCACCTGCTCGGCAATCTCGCGATCTGTGTAGCCCGCGTTCATCAGGCGCACGGTCTGATCGTGGAGATATTTGTACGCATCGCGGTGGCTGGCGAGAAAATCGCGCACGCGATCGCCGCCAAAACGCGGCCACGCATGGCTCGTGATCATGATCTCCGCGCGCGGGCCGAACAGGCGCAGGCTTTCGGTGAGATAATCGGCCCAGGCCTTGGCGTCACGCACAAGCGCCCCTCGCGGGGTCAGGATATTGTGCATAGTGGCGTTGGCGTTCTCGGCCATGCACACGACGGCAAAATCAGGGAAGAAGAAATTCATTTCAGCAGGCGCTTCGGCGCCTGGCGTCACCTGGAATTCGATGCGGACGCCATCGATGGTGAGTGTTTCACCTGTGCGCCCGATAGTGCGCGTCGGCGGGATGAGCGTGTACGTGCCAGCCGACACCGCCAGACCGATACCCGAACTCATCTGCCCTTCGGGGCCCGGCGCCAGACCCGAACCGAACTGATAAAGCGCGCGCCGGCCCATGGCGTTGCCGGCGATGACGTTCTCAGTGACGGCGTACTCCATGAACCCTTCCGGCGCGATGATCTCGACGCGCCCGGCGGCGACATCGGCAGGGTCAACAACGCCGCGCACGCCGCCAAAATGGTCGGCGTGTGAATGGGTATAGATCACCGCCCGCACCGGGCGATCCCCCACAGTTCCGCGGGCAAGCGAAAGCGCTGCTTGCGCGGTTTCCATACTGGTCAGCGGATCGATGAGGATGAGCCCGGTGTCGCCGACCACGATCGTCATGTTCGAGACGTCGAAACCCCGCACCTGATAGATGCGCTCGCTCACCTGGAAGAGGCCCGCACGCGCCAGCAGGCGCGTATGGCGCCACAAGCTCGGATTGACCGTCTCAGGCGCCTCGCCCTGCAGAAAATTGTAAGCGTTGAAATCCCAGATCAAGCGGCCGTCGGCGCCGCGAATGTCAGTCTGGGTCGGCCCGGCAATGAAGCCGCGCGCGGCAAAATCTTCATCCTCGCGGTCGCTCGATGGCAATGCCTGCGACATCGCAGCATTTGCCGCGCGCGTCGCTGCGCTGACCTGCGCGTGCGCCAAGCCGGGAATTACTGCAAGCAACGCCGCGACAAAAAATGCGCGCATAATCCCCTCCATGGCCGGATGCGTGCGCCAACATGCGCCGCCTTGGCGTGCGCGGCAACATCGCAGCCGCACCGTGCCGTAAGGTGAACGTGCCCGCCTGGTTTCAGCTCATCGCTTCCGCGATCAAACTTGCCGCCTCCGCGAGAATAGCCTCTTCAGCCTGCCCTTGGATGGGCACACGGCCCATTTCGAGCATGACCGGCGCGCCAAAGGGCGACACATGCGCCAGATCGCGATGGACGATGTTGCCGCGGGCGCGCTGCAGCAAGGCGCCCACGCGCTTGATGTCAAGATAACCCTCCCCCGCGTCGGCAAAGGCGGCCTGCAGGAGAATATGATCGGGCTCGTATTGCTTCAGCACATCGAAAATGAGGTCCGACGAGAACGAGATTTGCCTGCCGGACTTGCGCGCCTGCCCCGGCGTCTTGCGCTCGATCATGCCGGCGATTTGCGCGCATTTGCCGAACGTCGCTTTCATCAGCGTGCTTTCAGCGAGCCACGCCTCCAAATCGTCGCCCAGCATATCCTCGTCAAACAATGCGGCGAGACCGACATCGCCCATGGGCTCTAGCCCCCACACGCACATCGCGTACTCGCTTGCCAGGAAGCCGAGCGGATGCTTGCCTGCGCGCTCAAGCCGGCGCGTGATCAGCATGCCCAGTGTCTGGTGGGCGAGACGGCCCTCAAACGGGTAACACACGAGATAGTGCTTGAGCGCGCGCGGGAAGGTTTCGACCAGCATTTCGTGCGGTGCAGGCACGACGCTGCTGCGCTTCTGCATTCTGATCCATTCGCGCACCTGCGGCGGAAGCGCCTTTTGCCGCTTCGGATCGTGCAGCATTTGGCGCACGCGCTCAGCCAGGAACGTCGAGAGCGGAAATTTACCGCCCGCGTACGAAGGAATGGATGGGTTCTCCTGGCCCGCCGCACGAACGACCAGCGCGTCGGTGTCGCGTACGCCGACAAGCCGCAGAACCTCGCCCGCAAACAGGAAGCTGTCGCCCGGCGTGAGCCCCTCGATGAAATATTCCTCGATCTGCCCGAGGCGCCGGCCTGCGACGAGCGGCGCCGGGGCGCCGGCGAGCCCGGTTCCGCGCGCACGGTGCGCAAGACGCACGTCCAGCATCTCGCTCTCAATAATAGCGCCGATATTCATCCGATGTTGTTGCGCGACGGCCGCGTTGCGCGTGCGCCAGCGGCCCGTCGCCGGATCGTTCACGATGCGCCTGTAGCGATCGTAGGCCCGCAGCGCATAACCGCCCGTGGCGACGAGATCGAGCACACGATCGAACTGCGCGCGCGCCAGGCCCGCGTAAGGAGCCGTCGCGGTGATTTCGGCGTAGAGTTCATCGGCCTTGAACGGCTCGCCACAGGCGCAGCCCATAATGTGTTGCGCCAGGCAATCGAGGCCGCCCATGCGCGGCCCGCCCCCATCGAGCGCCCCCTCCGCGACGGCGTCCTGCGCGGCTCTGCACTCAAGAACCTCGAACCGGTTGGACGGCGCAAGCAGGGCCCGCGAAGGCTCGTCGAGCCTGTGATTGGCGCGTCCAATCCGCTGCACCAGCCGGGCGCAGCCCTTCGGCGCGCCAATCTGTATGACCAGATCCACATCGCCCCAATCGATGCCCAGATCGAGCGTAGATGTGCACACAACGGCCCTGAGCTCGCCGCGCGCCATTGCGGCCTCCACCTTCCGGCGCTGCGCAACGTCAAGCGAGCCGTGATGCAGCGCTATGGGCAAAGCATCATCGTTGGCGCGCCACAATTCCTGAAACGTCATTTCCGCCTGCGCCCGCGTATTGACGAACACCAGCGCAAGCTTGGCGCGCTTGATCGCCTCATAGACCTCAGGGATCGCGTGGCGGGCGGTGTGGCCGGCCCAGGGGATGCGCGCGTCAGAGTCCAGCACATCGATGATCGGCGCCGCGCCGCGCGCCGCGCGCACAATGATGTCGGCCTGCGCATCTCCGGTGAGCCAGTGCGCCAAGGCCGGTTCATCGGCCACCGTGGCGCTCAGGCCAATGCGTTTGTGCTTGGGCGCCCAGGCACGCAGCCGCGCAAGCGCCAACGCCAGCAAATCTCCGCGCTTCGTCGGCGCCAGCGCATGTATTTCGTCGATTATCACCGTCTCGACATCTTCAAAGAACACGCGCGCATGTTCCGAGGCGATAAGCAGGCACAGCTGCTCCGGCGTCGTCAGCAGGATGTCAGGCGGGTGCGCGCGTTGGCGTTGGCGCTTGTGGGGCGGCGTGTCGCCCGTGCGGCTCTCTATGCGCAGCTGCAACTGCATCTCGCACACCGGCGCTTCAAGGTTGCGGGCAATGTCGGTGGTCAGCGCCTTCAGCGGCGAAATGTAAAGCGTGTGCAGGCGGTGAGGCCTGCGCGCGCCCCCTTCATCGGCGCGCCCGGCCAACGCCATGAGGCTGGGAAGAAAGCCCGCCAGCGTCTTGCCCGCGCCCGTAGGCGCAATCAGCAGCGTCGAGCGGCCTTCGCGAGCTCGCCGGGCAAGTTCAAGCTGGTGTGGGCGCGGCGACCAGCCGCGCGCGCCGAACCAGGCGGCGAACGCTGGCGGAAGCAGAGGCGTGGGCGCGTCCATGATCTCTTGTTTAGCTGAAATTCCCGCCCGCCGAAGCCCGCCGTTGAGCCGCCACATTCGCAATGCCAGAATTGCGGCATGCTTCGCTTCGTTCGCATCTCGGCGCTTGCCGCCCTCGCCACCCTGCTGGCCGCCTCCGCTTCTGCGCAGAATGCGGCAATTCCTGCCATGCTGATGCAGGCCATCGCGGCGACACAGGCGGCGAAGGCCGATTACGCCTTCGACTTTGAGCTCACCAGCGCTGACGCCAGCTGGCGTGCGCGGTTCGAACCTGGCGCCACGCCGCGCTTGCGGCTAGTGGCGCCAAACCGCGACGAATTGGCAAACGATCAACGCCGCGCGTTCGACCGCATGGCGGAAGAATTCGAGGGCGTCTCCTGGTGTGCAGGAGAAGGCATGGGCCAGGTCCGTGACGTGCGCCTCCTGCGCGAGGACGACGCCACCGTGACCTATTCATTCCAACCCACACGCGAAAGCGTGCGCGGCGCCCAGGCGCGCAACTTCGCCGACCGCATGCGCGGCGAAGTCACGCTCACCAAGGACAATCCGGACATTACGCGCCTGCGCATCTACACGCCATCGCCGGTGAGCCCTATGCCCCTGGTGCGCATCGATCGCTTCAACCTCACCATCTCTTGCCAGACAGCGCCGAACGGGCGGCGCTATGCGGCCGACACCGTGGCCGAAATCCATGGATCCGCCTTCGGCCAGGCCCTTGACGAGCGCACCACACAGCGCGCACGCAACCTGCAATGAAGCCACTCACGGATGGGGGCCATGAGTACGAAACATTACACGCGCCTGAGCGCTCAACGCATCATCGAGACGCTTGAAAAGCTTAATCTGCGCATTGTCGAGCGCTTCTCCAACGCGGGCCTCGCGCACGTTTGCACAAGCCTCATCGAAACCGCCCGTTTCTGCGCCCGTGACGCAGCCAAGCTATCGCGGCCAGACTATGTCTGGCGCGCCGCGGCGCTCGCCCTTGCGCTCGGCGGCGTCGCCGCGCAGGTGATGGCGTTCCGGTTCCTGCACCTGGAAGATCAGCACTGGAGCGCTCCCGATCTTGTGCAGGGCCTGGAAGCGGCGGTGAATCTGCTCATCCTGTTCGGCGGCGCGATCTGGTTCTTGTTGACGCTTGAAGAACGCGCCAAGCGTGAGCGCGTGCTGGGCGCCCTGCACCGACTGCGCTCGCTTGCGCACGTCATTGACATGCACCAGCTCACGAAGGACCCCACGGTGCTCCTGGCCGGCGCCAACCGCACTGGCGCCTCCCCGGAGCGGACCATGACGCGGTTCGAGCTCACGCGGTACCTGGATTATTGCGCCGAGATGCTGGCGCTGATCGGCAAGCTGGGCGCGCTCTACGCCGAGCGCACGCGCGACAGCGTCGTGATCGAAGCAGTCAACGACATCGAGAATCTGACCACCGGCCTGGGCCGCAAGATCTGGCAAAAGATCACGATTATCGGTGCGCTTGAGGAGCACCGTTAGCCGGGGGCGGCCGCACAAACAGAAGCAGGGCAAGGCCGGCCACAAGCAGGATGGCCACCGAGGCGAAGCCAGCGCGCTGGCTATGATAGGCGGAGGTGAATATCTCAACCAGAAGCGGGCCCAACCACGCCGTCGCGGAGCCGGACAGAGCGTAGAGCCCGAACAGCTCCCCTTCCATGCCCTTGGGCGCGAGCCGCGCCATCAGCGTGCGGCTCGATGCATAGGCGGCGGTGATCGAAATCGCCGCAAAAATCGCGACGCCGACATAAGCCAGCTCTGGCGCGGTTTGAAACACCGGGCCGTTCCACACGTGCGCATCCGCATCCACAGGAAGCACGAAGAACATCCGCCCCGGCGCCATTGACACCATGGCGATCAGGCTCGTGAGCGCCATGACGAGCTCAACAATCACCGCACGTTTTGGTCCGACATGGTGATCGAGCCAGCCGCCGGCGAAACCGCCCAGCACGGCAAAGAGCGTCAAGGTCGCGCCGAGGGCGAGCATCTCGATCAATCCCCAGCTCATCACGCCCGCAGCGTAGACGCCGCTGAAGATCAGGATCGCCGTCTTGCCGTCGGCATAAAGCATGCGCGCAAACAGAAACAGCGCCACATTGCGATAGTGGCTGAGTTTGCGGAGCGTGCGTAGAACATTGCCTGCCCCATGCCGCAAGGCGTTGCCGAACTTCTCCCCCGTCGTGTCCAGGTCCGGCGTGTACAGGAAGAGCGGAACAGAAAAGACCAGCAACCACCCTGCCGAGATCAGCGCAACAACGCGGCTTGGTTCGTGCTTGGCGGGATCAAGCCCGAACAGCGGCGCGTCGAGCACAAACGGCCAATGCACCTGGCCCGGCAGTGCGACGCCAACGAGCACAAAAACCAGGAGAAGCACCGAAGAGAGATTGCCGAGCGACAGCCCAAGGCCGGAGACATGGTGCAACACCTCGGGGTGGGCGGCGCGCACCAGCATCGAATTGTGAAACACCTCGGTATAGACGAACATCACGCCCGCGAACGTCACGGCAGCGCCGATCAGCCAGAGCGGCAGGCCGCCCTCGCCTGCCGGCAAGGCCCAATATTGCGCGAGGGTGGCGCCAGCGAGCATCAGCACCGCCGCGCCCAACAGCGGTTTGCGCCGGCCCATGCGATCGCTGGCCGCGCCCAGGAACGGCGCGGTCAAAGCGATAATGATGCCCGACGTCTTGTGCCAGCCGGATATGATCGCCTGACCGCGCACCGGATCGCCGATCACCACTGTCGAGATGTAAGGCGCCATCACGTAAATCGTGCACAGGAGCACGTACGGATTGCGGGCCCATTCAAACAGCGCCCAGCTCCAAGCGCCGCGATCGATGATCGGTTTGCTTTCCAGCTAGCGCCCGCCTTTCAGCGCTTCCGCGGTCTCGGACGCGATGCGGCGGATTGCGGCTTCCGCGGCCGGCGCAGCCGAAGGGAACGCCACAAAGCCGTGCGGCAGCGATTCAAAGCAGGTGTAGGTTACGGGCACGCCAGCTTCGCGCAGACGTTCCGCGTAGGCGCTGCCCTGGTCGAGCAGAATGTCAAAGCCCGCTGTGTAGATCAGAGCCGGCGCCACGCCGCGCAAATCCTGCGTGCGCCCCGGCGACATGCGCGGCTCGCTCGGATCGAGGCCCGCCGGCATGTATTGTTTCATGAAGAAAGACAGCGTCTCCGCCGTCAGCGGCCAAGCGTCGGCAAAATCATGCATCGATGGCGTCTCGCTGACGAGATCGACGCCGGGATAGATCAGGAGCTGCAGCACAGGCCCGCGCGCTCCGCGCTGCTCCTGCGCGATAATGGCGGAGAAGTGCCCGCCCATGCTGTCGCCGCCTACGGCCGCCTTGCCCGCCGGCGCGCCGTAGCGGGCTGCATTGTCGAGCGCCCACAGATAAGCGGCGATGCAATCATCAAGCCCCGTTGGGTACTTGAACTCCGGCGCCAGACGGTAATCGACCGAAAGCACCGGCGCGCCCGCTTCCTTGGCGATCAGGCCGCAAAGCCGGTGACAGCTCTCCAGCGTGCCGACCACGCCGCCGCCAAAGTGGTAGTACACCATCATCGCGGCGGTGTTGTCGCGCACTGTCGGCAAATAGAGCCGCGCGGGCACTGAGTGGCTTCTGCCGGTGATGTAGATCTTTTCGGTGCGCACCCCAGAGACGCGTCCGCCGCCGAACAGCGCCGCGCCCGCATCGGTTTGCGCGCGCAGGGTGGAGACGGTCATCTGTTCCCAGGGAATGGCGCGCTTGCGCGCCTGCGCTTCCAGAAATTGCATTCGCGCATCGAGCGTCATGCCTCGCACGGTGCGCGGGGCGCCGCCGGAGGCCCTGATCAAGGCAGCGTCTGACCGCGCCAAGGCAAGATGGACAAGCGCTTTGCGCAGCCAGGACAATCGCCGTCTCCTTACGTCATGACTGGCGCGGGGCGCCGCCAAGACCCTTCAGTATCAGACCGGTGGCGAAATCCGCCGCGGCGTCGATATCGGGCGGCACGCGCCGCAACATCGCCGTGCCTACCTCTTGCGCGATGCCGATGCAGGCGCAAGCCAGATAGTCGGCGTCAACGCGCGGGGCGTCCCCATGCGCGATCGCCTCCTCAAGGCCCTGCCGCACTTCCAGGTAGACGGCCATCATCTCTGGCGTGTCGAGCCGCAGGTGCGGGCGGCGTTCGTCGATAGGCCTGCCTTCAAGCTGGTTGTCCTCGACGATGAACCGGAAGTACGCGACGAACGCGCTGTGCAAATAATCCTCGAACGAGCGCGCATTCTCGCGCGCGCGGCGCAGTATCGGCTTGAACCGACGGGCGCCGTCGTCAGCCAGCGCCTCGAAGACTTCTTCTTTCGACTTGAAATAGTTGTAGAACGTGCCCGAGGCGAGTTCAGTGCCGCGAATGATGTCGCGAACCGTCGCCGCCTCGTAGCCCAGCTGCGCGAAGACGCGCCGCGCCGCCGCGAGGATGGCCTGACGGTTGGCCGCCTTCGTGCGTTCGCGCTTGCCGATCGGCTCGACGGCGGCTGGCTGGCTCATGCATGCTTCCAAGGTGACTTCGGTTTCATGTCATAGCGTCACAAAAATGACGACACGTCAACTTCCGGCATTGTCCGCGCGCGTGGCGCGCTGCTAGCTAGGGCGATGAGCGCCCAAGACCCCCCAAAGCCAGGATATGACGCAGGCGACGATCCGCTGCAGCGGGTCCGCATGATGTTTCAGTTCACGCCGCACGCCCGCGCGCTGGGGATCGAGGTCACGAAGGTCGAGCCCGCACGGATATGGGGCCGGGCGCCCTATCGCGACGATTTGGTCGGCGACCCCGAAACGGGCGTGATCGCGGGCGGCGTAATCACTACCTTTCTCGATCAGCTTTGCGGCGCGGCCGCGGTCGCGGCCATGGAAACCCCGACGACAGTCGCCACCATTGACCTGCGCATCGACTACATGCGCCCAGCCGCGCCGGGCAAGGACGTCCTGGCCGAAGCCCATTGCTATAAGCTCGGCCGCAGCATCGCCTTCGTGCGCGCAGTCGCGTACGACGAAACACCGGACAATCCCGTCGCGCATGTAGCGGCCGCCTTCATGGTCAACTCGAGCGCGGGCCGGAAGATGGGCGCCAATTTACGGGCGAAGAAGTCGTGAGCGCTCAGCAAGAACGCGTCGCCGCTGCACTGGCGCGCATTCCATATGCCAAGTTTCTTGGCCTTCACGCCGAACTTAAGGGCGATGAGCTAACGCTGGTGCTGCCGTTCAACCCCGAACTGGTCGGCAATCCGTTACTGCCGGCGCTGCACGGCGGCGTCGTGGGCGCGCTGATGGAAATGACGGCGCTGACGCAGCTTGCCATCTCCTCCAAGAGCGAGGTTTTTCCCAAGACCATCGATATTGGCATCGACTATCTGCGCTCGGGGCGCCCTATCGACACGTACGCGCGTGCGCGCGTCGCCAAGATCGGCCGCCGCATCGCCAACGTGCAGGCGGAGGCCTGGCAGAACGAGCGCAGCGCGCCCATTGCGTCCATGCACGGGCACTTTCTGCTGCCGCAAGAGGCCGGCGAGAGCTGACCGCCGCCCGGCTTGAGCAGTTAGGCGGCGTTCTTGCGGCGCGTCAGCGCGGCATAATCGTGGACCATCTGTTCGCAAATCGCCGCCGGTTTGAATGGAAGGCCTGCGATTTCTCGGATCGGCGTAACTTCTGCCGCCGAGCCGGTCAGGAACGCTTCCTCGAACGTCGCCAATTCATTGGGAAAGATCGCGCGCTCGATGACCTCGATCCCGCGGCTGCGTGCAAGTCCAATGATTGTCTGACGCGTGATGCCGTTCAGGAAACAATCCGGCGTCGGGGTATGCAACACACCATCGCGCGCAAAGAAGATGTTGGCGCCGGTGGCCTCCGCAATCTGGCCCCGCCAGTCGAACATCAGCGCGTCATCAAAGCCGCTGTCGGTGGCGGCGTGGCGCGAGAGCGTGCAGATCATGTAAAGGCCGGCCGCTTTCGCGTTCGCGGGCGCTGTATCGGGCGCAGGACGCCGCCACGGCGCGATCATCAGGCGGATGCCCTTCATGCGATCGGCGAAATAGTCGCCCCAGAGCCAGGATGCGACAGCGACGTGGACATCGTCACGCTTGGCGGAGACGCCCATCTGCTCGGAGCCGCGCCATGCCACCGCACGGACATAGCAATCGGGCATGTCCTGTTTGAGGATCAGCTCAGCTTTGACGCGATCAAGTTCCTCTACGCTGTACGGCAGCGAGAAGCCGAGAATGCGCGCAGACTGACGTAACCGCTCGCTGTGCTCGCGGCTCTTGAAGACTGTGCCGCCATAAGCGCGCTCGCCTTCGAACACAGCAGAAGCATAGTGCATGGCGTGGGTGAGCACATGCATCTTGGCGTCGCGATGGGAGACGAATTCTCCGTCCAGCCAAATCCAGCCGTCGCGATCGTCAAAGGCCTGCGCCGCCATGGGCTCCTCCTGCTATATTGGTCTTGCGGCGCGGCCCGCTCTGATGGAATGGTCCGCGCCGATTGAGGCTTATTTTCTAGGTTGTTGGTTTCACGCGGCATGTCTGTCAATCGATTGCCAGGAACTCCGGTAATATTTACCCTCAATTGCCGTCTTCCATGGATATTTTGTTCTCACCACCGTCTGTGCCGGACGGATTGGCGCATATGAACACCGCGCCCGCCTTCGACGCGCTCGGCCGGCCGCCGCACCTGCTGCTGGTGGATGACGACGACCGCATTCGCGAACTGCTTAAGCGCTACCTTGCGGGCGCCGGCGCCAGGGTGTCAGCCGCGGCCGACGCCGCCTCAGCGCGCCGGCTCCTCGATGGAATGGATTTCGACCTGCTCATTCTCGACGTCACGATGCCGGTGGAAGACGGTTTCTCGCTCGCCGAAAGCGTGCGCAGGACATCCAAGGTGCCGATTGTGCTGCTCACGGCGCGCGGCATGCCGGAGGACCGCATCCGCGGGCTCTCGATCGGCGCCGACGACTACGTCGCCAAGCCGTTCGAACCCGCCGAACTCGCGCTTCGCATCAACGCCATTCTGCGCCGGACGGTGAGCACGCGGGGCGAGCCTGCCGAAATCATCACATTTGGCCCGTTCGCCTTCAACGGCGCGCGCGGGGAACTCACCCGCGAAGGCGCGCCCGTGCGGCTGACAGAAGCGGAAGTCGCGATGTTGCGCATCTTGGCCGCGCCCAGGCGACGTGATCGGCCAGCCGGGAGGAGCTGGCCAGCGCACCAGCCGTGCTCGAACGCTCAGTGGACAGTCACGCGGTTGCGCCGCAAGACGAGCTGATCCGCGCGCGCCCATCTATCTGCAGACGGTGCGCGGCGTCGGCTATAAGCTGGCGGCCGATTGATGCCCAAACGCTTCCGGTTTCGCGACTTTCTCCCCAAGGGGCTGTACTGGCGCACGCTGCTGATCATCGTGGCCCCTGCCGCGATGTTACTGCAGCTCATTATCACGCTGGTGTTCTTGGACGACCAGTGGCAAGCGACTTCCCGAAGCGCATGAGCCAAGGCGTCGCCGCCGATGTCGCGCTCGTTCTTCAACTTTATGAGCGCGATCCAACGCCGGAAAACCTCGCAGCGCTGCGCGATTATGCGATGCGGCCGCTGCGGCTTGAAATAGAGCTGCAACGCGGGCGCGCCGCTGGCGATTGCGCGCTGCAGCGCAGTGAAACTCGACGCTCGATCGATACCTGCTGCGCTCGCTGCAGGGACGTCAATCGCGACGTCTGGTACGATTCCACCTGCCCCGGCTCGCAAGTGATTGTTATCGCGTGCCGACCCAGGACGGCGTGCCAGCTCAAAGCCTACCACCGGGACCGGGTGCAGGCGCTCGCGGGCCCGCTGTTCGTAGCCTGGATCATGGGCGCGACGATGTTCCTGATCGTCACGTCGATCATCTTCATTCGCAATCAGGTGCGCCCCATCGAAGCTGGCTGACGCCATGGAGCGCTTTGGGCGCGGCGGATTCCGGCTGGTTTCGCGTCGCGGCGCGCGAACAGCCGCGCGCTTGCGTTTCACGACATGCGTGACCGCATCAAGCGTCACATCGAGCAGCGCTCGCAATTGCTGGCGGGGGTCAGTCACGATTTGCGCACGCCGCTGACGCGGCTGAAGCTCCAGCTGGCGATGATGCCGCAATCTCCGGAAATCGAGGACGCCAAGCGCGATCTCGCCGAGATGGAGCAGACGCTTGAGGAATATCTCGCGTTCGCCAAGGGGCTGACGGAGGAAGCGCCAGAGCAAGTCGATATCGGGGCGCTGGTCCGCGAAATCGTCGCCGACAACGTGCGCAGCGGCGCCGACGATGGCGGTGGAGACTTCCGCCCAGGTGACGACGCCGGGGCGCGCGCGCGCCGCTCTTCAAGCGCTGCCTCGCCAATCTCATCGACAATGCCGCGGCCCATGGCGACAAGGTGCGGGTCTCCATCGCCAGCACGCCGGAGGTTGTCACGGTCGCCGTCGACGACAATGGCCCGGGCATGCCCGAAGAACTCTACGAAGAGGCGTTCCGCCCCTTCTCGCCTCGATCCAAACCCGCTCCCGCAATCAGAAAGGCGTAGGGCTCGGCCTGGCCATCGCGCGCGACGTGGCGCGCAGCCATGGCGGCGACATTCCTCCAGCCGCAGCGCGCTTGGCGAATGCGTGCAGCCATACTCGCATCCCACGGCCAGCCTAAGGTTTGTGAGTAAGGCTGGCATTGCCGGGCCGCGGCGGGCTGCGGCGAGGTTGGCGCTGCGCCTCAGGGCGGCGTATAGGACATCCGATGGACGATATCGGCGAGCGCGACTGGTCCCGGGCGAGGATTTGCATCGACTTTGGCTGCGCGCTGTCAAAGGCGAGCATTGCCTTGACCCCACCCTGCCGGCTCGAGGTCGGCGTCGAAGCCGCTTCCAATCGGGGCGATATCGAGCGCCGAGCAGCATCGCTGCTGACGCCTTCGGTGCTCTATGTCGATGCGGGCGCCTCTATTTGGCCCGGCTGCGCCCGGAAACGCGCCCGCCGCGGCATCGAGGACGCACGCGATCCGTGCCATACTGTCCATTCAAGACGGTGCTGGGATCGCCACGAATGTTGAAGCGCTGGTCGCAAGCCCGTCCTTCCATGGATCCGACCGGCACGTTCCGTCAGCGTGACGCGTTGGTGCTCTATCTCGCCTATCTCGCGACCAGCTGATCCGCGAGGCTGTTGAACTGGCGCCTAACATGCCGCGCGGGGTCGCCAATGCGCGGCGCCGCTATACGAGCGGTATGGCGGCGCGGCGGCAATGTGGATTTGGCGTTCGAAGCCATCTTCAACAAGGGCGCTGCGATTTCTTCGCCGCAAAGCTGTTCCTTGAACAGCAGGAAGGCATTTCTATCGCCCAGTGCGCCGGATGCGCTCAATCGTGCAGCCGCTTCGCCCGGTAGCGGCAATTCTCCTCGAGACGGGCGATGTTTGAACTCCGCGGCTGTTGCATCGTTGTCACCGCCGCGTGGCGGTCAGTGTCGACATCGGCGCCGGCACCACCGACATCGCCGCGTTCGATTTTGACGAGCCTCAGCCTTGAGCGAAATCGAAAGCGAAGCGCGCCAATGCAGTGCGCTGGCGGGCGATGAGGTTGATCGCATTCTCATCCAGGCTCATGCTGCGCAAGATCGGCGGCGGTAACGTGCAGGGAAGACGCCAAGACCTTGCGCGCCGCGCGCCCTCACCGCGCGCGACCTCAAGAAAGACATTTTCAGGCACGGGAAGTGCACGCTCAAAATGGGCTGGCGCACGATCAACCTCATCGGCGCGAAGAGCTACAGACGACCCCAATTTCACACACGCACGTACCACCAGGCCGCTCTGGGCCAGACTATCGCCATGACACCGCACGCGCCGTCGCAGCGCGTGCGCGCGGCGCCGACACCATCGACATCGTGCTGGCCGGGCGGCGCGCATCTTCCACCTTGGCGCAGCTCGCAGCTTGCCGGCAACCCGGCGTGGCCCGGGGCCTGAAGCTGCGCATAAGCGCGCTGTACCAACCCCTCTACACCAGCGTTGATGTCTCGCTCCGCGATGTCTTCCCGCAGATTTCGATGTCCGTCAGCGGCATGCCCTTGTCGAGATGATGCCCGCGCGCCTGCACAGCGCCCGCGCGCCGCCAGCCGCTCTGTGGTTTCTCAAGGCGCCCCGTGCTCGGTTGGCGTAGGCATGCGGTTGTAGGCGTCCAGAGCCGCGATCTTGTAGGCTTCAGCGAGCGTTGGATAGTTGAAGGTGTTCTCGACGAAATAGTCGAGCCCGCCGCCAAGATTGAGCACCGCCTGGCCGATATGAATGAGTTCGGTCGCGCCCTCGCCCACGATGTGCACGCCCAGGAGGCGGCGCGTCTCCAGCGCAAAGATCATTTCATGAAGCCGGAATTGAGGCCCATGATGGCCGCGCGACGTTTCGCGGAAACGGGCGATGCCGGTCTCGTAGGGGATCGCCTTCTCCGCGCACCTGCTCTTCGGTCGCCTTACGGTCGAGATTTCAGGCACCGAATATATGCCATAGGGGAAGATTCCGGCGGCGTGCGCGGCCTCTCAGCGTGGCAAGCCGCGATGCGCCCTGCTCCATTATGAGGTGGACGCAAGGCTCGGAAAGCCCACGACATCTCCACCGTAGATGTGATCGACCTTCGTCCGGAATGTCGCCTTGTCCGCTGATGCGGCCGCGCGCTCATCGGCGTGCAGCCCGCCGCTGCGAGGTTGAGCGATGCGGTCGAACCCGTGCGTCCGGCCGCGAACAAAACCATGTCAGCGGCGATCTGGCGGTGATCTTCAAGCTGCAGCACGCGAGCGCCGATCTTTTCAACGCTCTTGGCCTTGCTTTGGAACCTGAGGCTCACGCCGCGATCGCGCAGATGGTGGATGGTCAGCATCCACCAATTCCCGGTCGACAAAGCCCAGCAGGCTCTCGCCCGGCTCCACCACGTCACCTTCACATCCCGGGGCCGAGAAGATGGTGGCGTACTCAATGCCGATCACGCTCGCGCGCCGATAACGGCGGCAAGCGAACGCGGCAGCCGGCAGAGATCGAGGATTTCGTCAGCATCGACGACGCTCTCGCCGTCAAACGGAATATGGGCGGGCCGATAGGGCTGGGTCAAACCGCCAAAATGACGCGCTCGCCGTGATGAGCCAGGTGGCGCACGTCCCCGTTCTCGCTGGTGACTTCGATGGCATGCGGCCCAGAAAGCGCGCGCGCGCCGCGCCATACCAGACCACCTGGTTGCGCGCACCAACTGATGCTCCAACACCTCCACCTCGCGCCGGTCGAGCGTGATCTGCAAGCGCCAGCGCAAATCCTCGGCGGCCAATGTCACTCCTTGGTGTTGCGATGCACGCGCGCCCATAGAAGCCCCGCTCGCGACCAGCCGACAGGTTGAGCCTGGTTTCGCGCGCAGGGTTTTCGACAGGGTTGTTCCGGTGTGGACACAAACGCCGCCGACTTGGCATGGCCGCGCTCGATGACGAGCACGCTCTTCTTGAACTTGGCTGCCCTGCACGGCCGCGCCGCCCGGCGGGGCCGGAGCCAATGACGATGAGATCGAAATGCTGCGCCATGGCGGGATGCTTGGGCCACACCGCTCGCCAGAAGCCGTTGCTGCTTGGCGCCGGCGCAAACGTGAAGCTGGCCAGCTTGCGGCCGAGATCGGTGGCGGCGTGGGACCAGCCGGTGTTCAAGCGTGCGAGTTCGGGCAGCCACCAGTTCGTCGTATTGGATCGCCGCCATCGCCAGCACCATAAGGCCGCCCCCGCCAGCGCGCGCCGTTGCGCGTCAAGCACCGCGCACGCGTGTCCTTTGCTCAGTCGATTGAGAGCAGCAGTGAGCATGGACGCCTCTGGCTAATGCGCGTCACTTTGCGCGCGAAGCGTAAACAAGTGCTCACCAAAAGGTTTACGCAAGCGCGCAGCGCACTCCAAGTGCAGTTCAGGGTGCGCGGATGACGAAGCGCTTCTTCATTGGCGCAATCACGCGCCATACCCCCGAAAAGCCCGGCTCAATGATGAAGCTGTCGCCTGCCGCAAAGCGGCGGACATCGCCATCGTCGCCCGCGAGTTCGCACTCGCCTTCGAGCATGTGGCAAAACTCCCACTCGTCGTAGCGCACGCGCCACGCGCCGGCTGACCATTCGCCGGCGAACATGCCGTCCTTCTCGTAATCAAGCCGCGTTTCCGTAACCGGCGCGCCCTCGACGAGGCGATCGGCCGCGATCGCTTCAACCTCCGCCGGGCCGCCGCCGAGAGCGCGGATTTTGCTCATGCCGAAGCAGCGTCGTCCGGCTTCGCCTTGGCCTCAAATCCGGCCCAGCGGCCAAACATTTCCTCCGCGCGGCGCAGGTTCTTGTCGAGCGAGGCCATGGTCTTGGCGAAATCGCCCGCATCGTCGCCGCGCCATGCCGCGCGCGCCTGCCCGACGATGACGCCCAATCCTTGCGCGCGCGCTTGGCCGGTCATGCCGTCCGCTTCAAGCCCGGCCAGCGCCAGCACCCAGCGCGCGCAGCGCACGTGGCGCTGATGGGCAGCCGCCATCAGCGTCGGGTCGCGGTCCTGGCCGTGCTCCATCGCCATCACCGCAGCGCGATGGGGCTCCATCGCCTCGAAGCGGCGCATGATCAGTTCAAACAGCCGGTCACGCACGCTCTGCGTGGGATCGAGCTGGTCGAGATTGTCGCCGATGGCGCGATCGAACGCTTCCTCCACGCAATCCACGGCCTCGCCGGGACTGGCGCCATAATAATCGGTGACCGGGCGGCTGGCGGCGTCGGCGAGCTTGACCAAAGTCACCTCGCGCCAAGGCGTGGACGAAGCCAGGGAAAGCGCGGCGCGCGCCAGGTCGCGGCGCATGGCGGGATCAGTGAGTGCTGACATAAATCCTTCGCGGGGCGAGCCTCAGACGCGCCGATCAAGGCCCGGCGCCGCGCGCGCGTCAAGCCTTGCCCAGATCGCGCGAGCGCTGCGCGGCAGCCGCGACGGCGCGGCGCAGCAGCGGGCCCAGGCCATCGGCGCTGGCGAGAATATCGAGCGCGGCCTCTGTGGTGCCGCCGGGCGACATCACCTGCTTGCGCAAGACGCTGGCGCTCTCACCGGTCTCCAGCATCAGCGCGCCAGCGCCCGCCACCGTCGCGTTGGCCAGGCGCACGGCGGTTTCCTTGTCGAGCCCTTCTTGCTCGGCCGCGGCGGCGAGCACCTCTGCGAGCAGGAACACATAGGCAGGGCCCGAGCCAGACACCGCCGTTACGGCATCCAGCAGCCGTTCCGCCGTCAGCGGTTCGACAGCGCCCAACGGCGCCAGCAATTGCTCCACCAGGCGCTTGTCTTGCTCCGTACATGCAGGAGACGCCACATAGGCGGTCACGCCGCGCCCGATGCGCGCAGGCGTGTTCGGCACGCAGCGCACCACGCGCTGAGCGCCCAGTTCGCGCGAAAGCGTTTCGATGGGAATGCCGGCCATCACAGAAAGGATGCGCGTATCGGGACCAACGAAGCGGCGCGCGCCGGCGGCGGCGGCGGCGAACATTTGCGGCTTCACCGCCAGCACCACGACGTCCGCGGGCCCCGGATCGGGGGGATTAAGCACCGCCCCGGCTGCATCAAGTTCGCGCTCAAGTTCGGGATCGAAGTTTGGCTCGACGACTGTGAGCGTCAGCCCCCCGCCCTTGCGTACAGCTTCAAGCCAGCCGCGCACGAGCGCCCCGCCCATGGCGCCGGCGCCGACCAGTGCAATGGACGGGGCTTCAAGATCGCTCACGCTTCTCCGCAGGTCTCGAACAGAGCGGCCTGCGATGCGCTCTCGGCCGACATGCCGCCGAGAATAAGGAAATGAAACGCCGGCTGGAAGCGCTCTGCTGCATCAAGTGCGGCCGCCAGCATGGCCTGAATTTCACCGATCGAGATTTCATCGCGCCCGATCATCGGCATGGCGTGACGGAAAATGATCGTGCCGTCATCGGACCACACGTCGAAATGCCCAAGCCACAGATTTTCGTTGATCAGCCCCGCCAGGCGCACGGCCTCGACGCGCCGTGACACCGGCGCCTGAATGTCGAAGCCCAGCGTAAACAGCAGCGCGGGCAGTTCGTGCCGGTACGAGAAATAGCCGACCGTCTCGCCCCACGAGCATTTGAACGAGAAATGAACATCGCCGTCCTCGGCGCGTTCACACTGGAAGCGGTCGTCGGAGCCGATCACGGCCTCCACCGTCTCCATTGGGTCGGACGGCGCCTCAGCCTCGTCGTCGAGCCACAGATCCATGAGCATCCCCTTCACGCTCAGGGGCCGCCGCGCGGCCGGAAGATCGTCACGTTCGCCCTTGGGATGCGCGCTTTGCGTCAACGCGTTCGAATCAGACCCCTGCGACTAGGGAACGCGGGAAAAGTTACCGGGGCATTTACGCGGGCGCCGCAACACTTTCATGGCGTGCAACGCACCACCGCCTTGGCCCATTCAGCACCGCCGAGCGGGCGCCCGGTCGAGGAGGCGCGGCGCAACTTCTTCAGTGCTTCAGCGCCGACGTCCGTCTCAAAGAACCCGCCGAACCCACGTGGAAATCGCCGCAAAAGCGGCGGTGTACGCACAAGTGCGTCGTCACGCCCTGACAAATGCGCGCGCACACTGGACCAAGGCCACTCCTCTGCACGCGTGACGAGCCCAGCACGCACCGGATTGAGCCCGACATAGCGGCTGGCCTGCACGAAATAATCCTCGTCCATCGGATAAGAAGCAAAGCGCCCCTGCCAAAGATAGCCGCGCCAGCCCTCGCGCTTGTTCACCTCGAACGTATAGCGCCAGTGCAGCGGGGCGATTGCTGCGCGCAGGCCGGCCTCGCCTTTTGGTGTGAGAATGAGGTGAACGTGATTGGGCATGAGGCAATAGCCCCAGCACTCAACCTCAGCCTTCGCGCACCATTCCGACGCAAGTTGCAAGTAGCGCAGATAATCGGCCTCACTGAAGAACGTGCGCTGGCGGCGATTGCCGCGTTGCGTGACATGATGAGGCGTGTTGGGCGCCACGATCCTGGCCAATCGCGCCATTTCGCTTTCTCCCGCGCACAATGTACACGTTTTGTTCCTCGGCGCAACAGCGTTCAAAAAGTGTGTGTCACCCTTTCCCTCGTCGATGTTGTTAATCCCCCGCAGATAGTTCGCATCAATACCCGCAATGCTCGTTACATTAGGGTTGGCGAGCGCTGCCTGCAATTCGACCGCACCGAATATCCTTCCTGGGTCCGCGCTTCCAACGAGAGTAGCTATCGGACCACTGAGAGAACCCACGAAACGCTGAGACGCTTGCCCCCAAAATGACGACGGTGTGTGCCCGGCGAATGACGCACCCCCCAAAAGTTCCCGCTGCAGCGCAGAATTGCCGTCGACGGCATCCAACAGAGCATCCTTAAATGCTTGACTCGAAAGCAGCCGTCCCAGCGGCGTATCGTCAATTATCGCAACCTGCGGATTGTTGGTCGCGATGAGTCTTGCAATTTCGTCCGACCCAAAAGGGCGGCCACTCGCCGACGTTCGAAATTCACCGCTGTACAGCACCCCCACCCTTCCCGTTGGAGCTCTTGCATCTGTCTGTTGGACCAGCGATTCCAACTCCGCCAAACGCTGCTCCGACGGCAGACCATTAATTCGATCAAGCTCATCCAGCGCCTGCTGAAACGTCAAATTTGGCATCGTTTATCCCAAGCAATCGGTCAGTCGGAAAAAATGACTTCAACAGGACCAAGAGGCCCGTTGTTTGCGCTGCCGTACGCGCCCAAAGCGCCTTCAATCAGATCGCGCTCTCGCTCTACAGCCGCCGCACCCACACAACCATTCACGGCGTGGACCTTGAAAACTTGGCGACACTCAAGGTGACCGTTCGAAGTGCGCCCACCGGTGTTCTCTATCGACAGAGTCTCACCCCAAAACTGTATGGGGGCCTGCGTAGCATGCCTGAGAATAAAGCGCGAATAGCCGGGCCCGGTTGTTTCGTCGAACAACTCCCATCCGCTATCAGGATCCCAAGTTCGCTTCATCTTATAGTCGGATTGGAATGCCACGATATCCTCGCTCGACACTGTTCTTGCAGGCATCTGCACAATCAACTGCTGCACGCTTTCGCCACTGTAATCGCGACTCATGATGGCGCAACCATCACCTGCAACAAACAATCAAATGCGCATTCTTCGCCGCCGCGCCACAGTTTCCCATCACCTTTCCCTCCCCGCTTCTTCCACGCGCCTTTGCAAGGGCGAGAGCAGAAACTCGATGATGCGGCGGCGCCCGGTTTTGATTTCCGCCGTCACCGCCAATCCCGCCGTCAGGGCTTGCGCGCGCCCATCGACGTTAATCGAGACGTCGGCCAACTCAATACGCGCGGGGAACACCAGGCCGGTATTTTCATCTTGCACGGCGTCATGGCTTAGAAACGCCAGCCTTCCGGCGACGACGCCGTAACGCGTGAACGGAAACGCCTCCAGTTTCACCCGCACGTCCTGGCCTTCGTGAACAAAGCCGGCGTCGCGGTTCAAGACATTGGCCTCCACCACCAAAGTCGAGCCGTCGGGCACGATCACCAGGATCGGATCGGCCGGGCGCAGCACAGCGCCAACCGTGTGCACCTGCAATTGCTGCACAGTGCCGGTCGCGGGCGCGGTCAACACGGTGCGGGCGTTGCGGTCCTGCGCAATGGTGAGCTCTTCGCGGCGCAGGCGCGCGGCCGCATCGGCCTCGTTGAAGGCGTCAAGCTCAGGCCGCTTTGGAGTGCTCAGGCCTCAGTCAAAGTCTTCAGCGCGGCCTCCAAAGCCTCGACGCGCTCACGCAGCGCATCGGCCTCAGCGCGCGCGGCGGCGGCCAATTCCTTCGCCGCCTCGAACTCATCACGGCCGACCAGGTCCATTTCCGCGACAAAACGATCAGCCTGAGCGCGCATGAAGCTCTTGGCCTCGGCGGAGGCGCCCTGCGCCATCCCCATCGCCCCCGTCATCAAACGGGCCAGATCATCGAACACCGAGCTTGTCGTTTGCATGTGGACCGATCCTTTGCGCCTACTTAGAAAGCGCCGCGGGGCCGGGCAATGCGGCCAATCAGCTGAAGGTGGGCAAGCGTGATCGAAGCAGCCATGCAATTCCCCAATCTCGATCCCTCGGCGCTGACGCTGCCCGGCTTTGAGCTCTTTGGCGCGCATCTGGGCCCGTTTCACCTGCGCTGGTACGCGCTCGCTTACATTGCGGGCCTGGTGTTGGGCTGGCGCTGGATGGTGTGGCTGATCCGGCGCGACAGCTTGTGGGCGCCCGGACGCCCTGCGATGAGCGTGCCCCAGGCTGACGACTTCCTGTTCTGGGCGACGCTGGGCGTCATCCTGGGCGGGCGCGTCGGTTACGTGCTCTTCTACAAGCCCGACATGATCTGGAAGCATCCCGCCGAGCTCATCCAGATCTGGCAGGGCGGCATGAGCTTCCATGGCGGGCTCATCGGGGTGGCGCTCGCGGCGCTCTGGTTCACGCGCCAAAAGCACGTCAACGAAGAGCAATACGCCAAGCTGGCCGCCAAACACGCTGTTGAAAAAGCCCCTGCTGGAGAAGGCGGCAAGTACGAACGCTTCGGCGAGGGCAAATGGATTTTGAAAACCGAAGCCGAAGCCGCGCGCGAAAAATCGCGCAGCGACAGCGTTGACCTTTTGCGCCTGGGCGATCTCGCCGCGGCGGCGGCGCCGCTCGGGCTCTTCTTCGGACGCATCGCCAATTTCATCAACGGCGAGCTGTGGGGCCGCGTCACCGGCGGCCCGTTCGGCATGATCTTCTGCAATGACCGCATCATCGCGCAGAACGGCTTTTGCCCGGCGGGCGATGAACCGCGCTACCCCAGCCAATTGTTCGAAGCGGCGCTCGAAGGGATTGCGCTGTTCACCATCATCAACATCGCCACGCTCAAGTTCGATACGCTGCGCCGGCCCGGCATGAATGTTGGCATTTTCCTGGTGTGCTACGGGCTCTTCCGCGCCATCTTGGAAACCGTGCGCGAGCCCGATGCGCACATGCCCGAAGCGCTGCGCGGAATTATCACCATGGGCATGCTGCTCTCCATCCCGATGATCATCGCCGGCGCCTGGCTCATCTACCGCGCGCTGAAGCGCCCGAAACTGGCCGCGGCGTGAGCCTCACCCAGAAGCTGATCGAGCACATCCGCGACAACGGCCCGATGACGGTCGCGGAATTCATGGCCGCATGCCTCTACGATCCCGAGGATGGCTATTACGCCACGCGCCCCGGCATCGGCGGCGAGAGCGCCGATTTTCTCACTGCGCCCGAAGCCAGCCAGATGTTCGGCGAACTGCTCGGGCTTTGGTGCGCGCACGAATGGGAAGCGCTGGGCAGGCCCGCCTTCAATCTGATCGAACTTGGCCCCGGGCGCGGCGTGCTGATGCAGGACGCATTGCGCGCGACGCGCTCGATCGAGGGCTTTCACGAGGCCGCGAGCGTTACGCTGGTCGAAACCAGCGACCCCTTGCGCGGAGAGCAGTCCGAGCGCGTACCCGGCGCCGAGTGGGCGCCGCGCATCGAAGACGCCCCGCCGGGACCATCGCTAATCATCGGCAACGAATTTCTCGATTGCCTGCCGATACGCCAGTTCTTCAAGAGCGAAGATGGCTGGCGCGAGAAACTCGTCGGCCTCGATGAGAGCGAACGCTTGACCTTCGGCCTCAGCGCCGCCCTGCCCGCTCCCGACAGCGAAGATGAGCCCGGCGCCGTGCGCGAAATCGCGCCGGGCCTCGAAAGCATCATCTACGAAATTGAGCGCCGCCTGCACGAAGCGCCAGGGCGGGCGCTGTTCATCGACTATGGCTATGCGCATCCCGAGGGCGCCGACACGCTGCAGGCGCTGCAGCGGCACAAGAAAGTCGATCCGCTGACCGCGCCAGGCGAAGCTGACCTCACCGCCCACGTCGATTTCGCCCGCATCGCCCAGCTGGCGGGCGAGGCCGGTCTCGCGGTGCACGGGCCGATCACCCAGGCGGCGTTCCTGCGCGGGCTTGGCATCGAGGTGCGCGCGGAATCGCTGGCGCGCGCCAACCCCGCGCACGCTGAACAGCTTAAGCGGCAGCTCCACCGCTTGACGCATGAGGACGCGATGGGCGCATTGTTCAAAGTGATATGTCTGTCCAGCCCCAACCTGCCGCCGCCAGCCGGATTTTGAACACGCCGCCATCGTGGAGCGCCGCCGCGCTTGCAGGCGTAGCGCACGGCTTCTTCGGCCGCGAAGGCGGCGTGTCGCAAGGCATTTATGCGAGCCTCAACGCCGGAACCGGCTCGCGCGATGACGCCGACGCCGTCCAAGAAAATCGCCGGCGCATCGCTGCCGCGTTCGGCGCAAATCCGGACCACCTCATCGGCGTGCATCAGGTGCATTCGGCGAACGCCGTTTTCGTTGATGCGCCGTGGAGCGGCGAACGCCCTCACGCCGACGCATTGGTGACGGCGACGCCCGGACTAATTCTCTCGGTGCTCACCGCCGATTGCGCACCGGCTCTGCTCGCCGATGCGCGCGCTGGCGTGATCGGCGCCGCGCACGCGGGCTGGAAAGGCGCGCTGGGCGGCGTGCTCGAAGCGACGGTATCGCTGATGCGCACGCATGGGGCTGCGCGCATCGCCGCGGCCATCGGCCCGTGCATCCATCAAACTTCATACGAAGTCGGCCCCGAATTTGAGGCCGCGTTCCTCGCGCGCGAAGCCGCCTATGCACGCTTCTTCACCGCTGGCGCAGGCGACCGCCGCCAATTCGATTTGCCCGGTTTCTGCGCCGCGCGCCTGGACGCCCTCGGGGTGGATGCAATCGAGACGCTGCGCCTCGACACCTATGCGGACGCAAAACTGCATTCGCACCGCCGCTCCGTGCACGAACGATGGGGCGATTATGGCCGCAATTGCAGCGCCATCATGCTGACATGAGCATTTTCGGCAAACTCGCCGCGCTGCGCGCCAAGCCTATTCCCGCGCCCGGCGACGCACATGGCTATCATGCAATTCCGATCGCCTTCGACGCCGCCGCAAACGCAGAGCCGCTCGTCGATCTCGCCCAATGCGGCATCGCGGGCCAGAATTTCTACGCGCAAGCGCGCAATCCGCCCTACTACCAGATCATCCCCGGTTCGATTGAGGCACTGCTGGTGCGCGAAGGCGTCGCCGCACGGCTGCTGGAGGTGAACGCACGCCTGGCCGAACACAATCTCGAGCTCTTCGTGTACGATGGCTGGCGCCCGCAGGCTGTGCAGGCCTTCTTCTACGAGCATTGGCTCCCGGACCAGCTCCGCGTGCGCAGACCCGATCTGGACGAGGAAGGCGTGCGCGCCGAGACCGGCAAGTACTGGGCTGCGCCCAGCACAAGGCGTGAGGCCCCTTCCCCGCACGCCACTGGCGGCGCAGTCGATCTCACCATCCGCTGGCGCGGCGGCGATCCGCTCTGGATGGGTTCGCTGCTTGACGACGCCTCCGCCGTCGCCAACACCGCTCAGCTGGAAACAAACGCCGCGCCGGATGCGTTCAGCTTTTCCGATGAGGAGGCGCGCGCCAACCGGCGGTTGCTCTACTGGCTGATGACCGATGCTGGCTTCGCCTCCAACCCCACCGAGTGGTGGCATTATTCCTTCGGCGATCAGATGTGGGCCAAGCTCTCGGGCCGCCCGCAGGCGCTCTATGCCGGAACGGAAATGCGCTGACGCGGCGTTGCGTCGGCGCAACGGCGGCGGCGGCTGTCACGAAAATGCAGCAAAAGCTTTCGCCTTTGCCGACTCGGAGGCTAAAGGGGGGCCTCCAGGAACGCGTGGGGCCGCATTCCCATGAAACTACTCGCCGCAAACTCAAACCGCGCGCTGGCTCAGGCCATCGCCGACCATCTCGACACGCCCTTGGCGCAGTCCGAGTTCAAGCGCTTCAAGGACAACGAGATCTTCGTTGAGATCCAGGAGAACGTGCGCGGCGAGGATGTCTTCATCATCCAGTCCACGTCCTATCCGGCCAACGATCATCTGATGGAGTTGCTGATCGGCATTGACGCGCTGCGGCGCGCCTCGGCGCGGCGCATCACGGCTGTGATCCCTTATTATGGCTATGGCCGCCAGGATCGCAAAGTCGGCGGGCGCACGCCGATATCGGCCAAACTGGTGGCAAACCTGATCGTCACCGCGGGCGCCAATCGCGTGCTGACGCTGGAATTGCACGCTGGCCAGATCCAAGGCTTCTTCGACATTCCCACCGACAACCTGTTCTCAACGCCGGTGCTGGAGCGCGACATCCGCGAAGCCCATAAGGATGTGAACAAGCTGATGATCGTGTCGCCCGATGTCGGCGGCGTGGTTCGTGCGCGCGCGCTCGCCAACCGGCTGGGCGCCGATCTCGCCATCGTCGACAAGCGCCGCGAAAAGGCGGGGGTCAGCGAGGTGATGCACATCATCGGCGATGTCGAAGGCCGCGATTGCATCCTGATTGACGATATCGTCGATAGCGGCGGCACGCTCTGCAATGCAGCCGATGCGCTGTTGAAGGAAAAGGCGAAATCGGTTTCGGCCTATATCACCCACGGCGTGCTCTCCAACGGCGCCTCCAAGCGCGTGGACGAAAGCAGGCTGAAGGAGCTTGTCGTCACCAATTCGATCGATCCCGAAGGCCGCAAGTCCAAATGCCAGAAATTGCGCGTCATTTCCGTCGCGCCTTTGATGGGCGACGCGATCTGGCGCATCGCCAATGAGCAAAGCGTCAGCTCTCTGTTCGAGTAATGCAATGCGCGTACGTGCTGCGTCTCCTGCAGACATTCCGGCCGCGCACGCCCTGATCGAAAGCGGCTATCGCGGCGAAAGCGCCAAGCGCGGCTGGACCCATGAGGCTGACCTGCTGGGCGGCCAGCGCACGGACGCAGAGGCGCTTGCCGCGATCATTGCCGCGCCGGATCAGAGCTTGCTGTTGGCGGAAGATGAAGGCGCGCTCGTCGGCTGCGTGCTTGTCGCCGACAAGGGCATGCGCGACGCTGTCCGCGTCGGCTATCTCGGCATGCTGACCGTCGCCCCGGACCTGCAAGACGGCGGGCTCGGCCGGCGCCTGATCGAAGCGGCGGAGAATCACGCGCGCGGCTTTGGCGCCGATGTCATGGAAATGACAGTCATCAAAAGCCGCCGTGAGCTCATCGACTGGTATGTGCGCCGCGGCTACGCCGATACTGGCCGTGAAGAGCCGTTCCCTGTGGGGGATCCGCGCTTCGGGGTTCCCAAAACCACCGATCTCGCATTTGTTGTGCTCTCGAAGTCATTGCACGGTTCATAGCCGGCGAATATTTTTGGGCGTACGCGAGTGGCGGCGGCGATCCGCGCGTCCGGTTGAGGAATGGTCATGACCACAGCCACGTTCGCCCGCGCCTGGTTGCACGTTCTCATCGCGCTGACGCTGGGCGCTTGCGCATCAGGCGGCGGGGGCGGCGCAGGATCGGGCGCTGTGTCACCGCCGCCAGCGCCCGCGCCGCTGCCTCCGCCTCCTCCACCGCCGCCTCCAGTGGCCGTGCCGCCATTGCCGCCGCCAGCGGCGGTGGGAACTTTTCCGGGCAGTTCGTCGGCGGAATACACCAACAATTGGGGTGTTGAAGGCGTCAACGCTGACGCAGCCTGGCAGTACGAGAATGCGCACGGCGAAGGCGTCCTCATCGGCATCATCGATGATGGCATCATCTTCGATCACCCGGAGCTGCAAGGGCGGATTTCGGCGGAATCCACCGACATCGTGCCGGGCCGCAACGCGCTGGTCTCCACCAACACGCATGGCGCCGAGGTTTCCTCTATCGTCGCCGCTAATTTCAATGGCGGCCAAACGGTCGGCGTTGCTTTCGGATCCACAATCCTGGCCGTGCGCGCCGACAACGGCAGCGAAGGTTTCAACGGCGGCGATCTCGCGGCGGCGTTGGATTACGCCGTCGCGCATGGCGTGCGGGTAGTCAATTTCTCGCTTGGAAGCAGCAACCCGACGCCCGGCGTGCTGCAGGATGCCATCCAGCGCGCGACGAATGCCGGCGTCATCATCGTGGTTTCAGCGGGCAATGACGGGCCTTCGGCCACGGAGCCCAATTATCCTGGTTTTCTTGCGACCGATCCAACTGTTGCGCATGGCCTTGTGCTGGTCGCGGGCGGCACAAATCCCGATGGCAGTTTCAACACCCGCTCCAATCCAGCCGGCAGCACGCTTCAGTATTATCTGACCGCGCCGGGCTGGGGCATCGTTGTGCCCGACTATGGTCCGCCAGGACCTCTTCCCGGGTTTCAGCGCTGCTGGCCCGATCCAAACAACTGCACCGGGCTCGTCGAAATTCAGGGCACGTCCTATGCGTCCCCGCACGTCGCCGGCGCCATCGCGATACTGATGAGCGCGTTCCCTGGTCTCACGTCGCAGCAAGTTGTGCAGATACTCCTGCAGTCGACAGACGACACAGGCGCGGCCGGCGTTGATTCAGTCACCGGGCGCGGGCGGCTCAATCTCGGTCGCGCCTTCCAGCCCATAGGCACGGTTGCAGCGCCGCTCGTCGCCGGATTGCCCCACGTAATCGCCAGCACTCCCCTCGGGGTTGTTGGCGCGGCCTTTGGCGATGGCATGAGCGATGATCCCGGCGAATGGGCCGTTGCCGGCTTTGACGCCTTTGGTCGCACTTACGCGCTAGACCTCTCCAGCAACTGGCGCCGCCCTGCGCCTGGCCCCAGCCTCATCGCCCAGGCGCCCGCGCTCTGGAGCCAAGCGCACGCCAGCATCGCCTCCATGCAGATTGCGCCGGCGGACGACGCCATGCCGGCCTCGCTGCGCCTGCAAATATCGCGAGAGGATATCGAACGCCCCGCGGTGCGCATCCAAGCACAGCTCGCGCCTGATTTGACGCTTTCGTTCGCAGCGGACGGCGCAGACGCCGCCGCCGTCGAAACGCCCGCCTCCGGCGGTCATCTCGCCTATCTCAACGCCGATCAAACCGTGCGCCTGACGCGGGCGTTTGGCGAACGCCTGACTGTTTCGGCAGCGCTTGAAACCCGCTCGAACGACCTGCTTGCGAGTGAGCAAGCCGGGCGCTCCGCCCAGTTGATCGACGCAACGCTCACGCTGGGGAGCAACGCGTTCACGCTTAGCTATGGCCAGATGAGGGAAGAGCGCGGCCTGCTTGGCTTAACGTGGGACGATGCGCTCGGCGGCGCATCCGCAGGCGAAGTGCGTTTCGGGGCGCTATCGGGGCAGTTCGCCCTTCCGGCGGGCTGGCGCCTGGCCCTCAGCGGCGAATTCGGCGCCGGTGCGCTGGCGCCCCGCGGCTGGTTGAGCGGCGACGTCGCGACGACCGCATTCTCGCTCGAAGCGCGCCGGCGTGCGCCGTGGCTGGGCCTGAGCGGCGATAATTTCTTGTCGCTCTCGGTGCGGCAGCCCTTGCGGATTGAATACGGCCTTCTGAGCGCACTGCTTCCAACCGCGACCCGCTACGGGCGCGAAAGCCTGACGTACGAGCCGCGCTTGATCGACGTCACCCCGTCTGGGCGCGAACTCCAATTCGGCGTGAGCTACACGCACGCGCAATCCAATTCAGCCTCGGCATTCCTCGACGCCACGCTCATTCACGATCCAGGGCATGTCGCCGGGGCGGACGATCAAGCGCTGGTGCGCGGCGGCTTACGGATGCGGTTCTAAGAAAGCTCAGCGCGTTCCTGCCCGGCGGCGGTAGGTCAGATCCCACGTGACAGTCCACGTGTTGGTTGCGGGGTCCAACGTCTCACCCCATTGCCGGACCGTATTTGCGTCAAGCGCTTGATAATTCATGCGCGCGCGCTGACCCGGCGTCGCCCCTGGGCCTGTCCCGGCGACATCGTCGAGATACATGACGCCATTCTCAAACGTGCCTGCGTATTCGGTGCGCCGGCCCGTGGAATCCACCCAGGTCTGATGCCATCTCTGCGCATCGGCATCGTAATTGTTGATCGAGTGACCGTGGCCGCCGCCGAACGGACGCCACTCCTCCATGATGACGCATCCCTGGTCGCGCGACGTTATGGAGCTCTCAGCGACGGTTGCGCCGGTCGTTGACCCGCTCGGCGACACATCCCATTCGCCGATCCAGAAATCGAATTGGCGGCTCTCGGGACTGACGCACCCAGCCGGGCGCTGCGGCAGAACAGCTCTTCCCTGAACCAGGCCGCGCAGGCGCGTGACCTCCTCGCGCAATTGCTGACGGCTCATTGTGCTGGGCTCTGGCGGCTGCTGGGCCTGCTGCTGGGCGGCGGCCAGCGCGGGCAGCGCGCTGAGAACAAGGGCGGCGGCGAGCGGGCGAAGCGTCATGGGCGGGCGTCCTCCAGTGACCTGTATGATCACAGATTTGACGCCCTGCGCCGACCCCAATGCGAGGAAACGCCCCTCCCGTGCGACAAAAAATGGGACGGCAACGCGGGTGCGCGCTGCCGCCCTCAGGGGGAGAGTTCTGGACTTATTCTGCGGCGATCTTGGCCGCCGCCAGATTTTCCTTGGTCGGCAGCGGCTTTTCGAGCTGCCCCCAATCGATCAGCACGTCGCCGGCGAGATCCTCATATTTGAGCGCCCCGAGGACCTCGTATTTCGGACGCACGCGATCGGTCAGCAGCCCGACACGCTTCAAGTTCGGCATGATGCGCTCGAACAGAAGCTCCCGGAACATGTTGATCACCACGCTGTCGAGAATGTGCTTGCGCGCAGCTTCGAGATCGAAGCCGTACTCGCGCATGACATCCATGCCGAACAGGCGGTCGCGCATGATCACGCAGGCCTGATAGGCAAACTCGGCGCGATCTTCGATCTCTTCCTGCGGCAGCACCTTGATCCAGTCTTCAAGGTAGTTGACGCCGAAGGCGACGTGGCGGCCTTCGTCGCGCATCACAAGCTCGACGACCTGCTTCAGCAGCGGATCGCGCGTCGTGCGCACCTGAGTGCCGAACGCCGCGAGCGCGAGGCCTTCAATGATCAGCTGCATGCCGATGAATTTGAGGTCCCAGCGCTCGTCAGCGAGCACTTTGTCGATCAGCGCTTTCAGGTTCTTGTTGACCGGATAGACCATTTTGCAGCGCCGGCGCAGGTATTCGTTGAACACCTCGACGTGGCGCGCTTCATCAAACGTTTGCGAGGCCGCGTAGAGTTTGGCGTCCATGGTCGGCGCGCACGACACCAGTTGTGACGCCACCAACATCGCCCCCTGCTCGCCGTGCAGGAACTGGCTCATCGTCTGCGCATGGCCCTTCCAGGCGAAGCGCACTTTCTCTTCGTGGCTGAGCGCTTCGTATTCGGGATAGCCGTTGAGCGCCCCGATGGCGCTGTCCATTGGGAAATCGTTCATGTCGCAGGGCGCATCCCAATCGACATCAAGCGTCGAGTTCCAATTGTGGACCTTGCCCAATTCATAGAGACGCCGAATCTTGGCGTTGGCGCTGTCGTAATCCCAGTTGAACGAACCAGTCAGCGGCGTCTTGAAGATTTCGCGGATGGTCTCGACATCTTCCGGCGTCAGCTTGTCGGCCAGATCGTCGTCAAAGGTGCGAACCTCTTGCGGGGGTTGCTCAACGATGGTGACGCGCATTTTGGCCTCCCTGTTCTAAAAATGACGCATGCGTCAAGTTTTAATGGGAAGCGCCAAGCGCCCTTGTGCGCATTGATCTCGATCAATCGCCCTGTGCAGACGGGGCGGGCTTGGATTAGATGGCGGCCCATGCGCGCCCTTGCCGCCCTTCTCGCCCTTTTAGTGAGCGCCTGCGCCGTCAGCGCCGAGACAGCCGCCGCGCCGGAGGATCAGCGCTTCCCGACTTCCTCGTCCTATCCGCCGGGGACCATGGAGCGCACAGAGTTCACTGCTGGGGTTCCGGAGGGCTGGCGGATTTCGGCGCTGCGCACGCCCGAGCGGGCGGACGCGACGTGGAAGGTCGTCATTATCACCGGCACGCCGTCCTGGAGCGAGTACTGGGCGCCCACGATCGCGGCCTTGCCGCCGACGCGTGAAATGATCGTCGCCGATCGTCCCGGCTTCCGCACCTCCGAGCCCGAGGGCGCCGTGCGCGATCTCTCCAAACAGGCCGACGCCCTCGCCCCCATGCTGGAGGCGCACGACGGCGAGCGGGTGCTCGTCATTGGCCAGAGCTTCGGCGCCCCGGTCGCGACCTTGATGGCGTCTCGCTATCCCGACCGCGTCGACGCGGTCGTGCTGGTGTCCGCCTATTTCGGCGATCGCGGGCCGACGGCCCGGCGGATGATCGGCGCGGGCCGGATTTTCCACGGCTTGCTCCCGCGCGATCTGCGCAATTCAATCACCGAGGTGACCGCGCAGACCGAGCAATTGCCATCGGTGTGGGAGGCGCTGCGCGGACTGCGCCAGCCCATCGTGTTCATACACGGCGACGCCGACACGTTCGTGCCGCTCGAGGCCGACCAGCGCATCGCCGAACAGTACGGACATACCCTGATCACCGTGCCCGGCGGCGATCACTTCCTCAACGCGTGTTGCGTCACTGCGCTGCTTGGCGCGGTGGAGCTGGCCATCTCTCAGGCGGAAGCGCAGGAGAGCGCCGCCGTCGCCGCGCAATAGATGCAGAGGGCGCCGGCGACAGCCGCACCGCGCGTGTTCGTCGATATCGGCGCGCACGACGGCAGCTCTATCGCCATGGCCGTTGAGGGCGGCTACGCCTTCGACAGGCTGATTTCGGTCGAGCCCGATCCGGACATGGTCGCCCATCTTGAAAAGCGGTTCGAGGCGGAGGTGGCGAGCGGGCGCTATCGCGTGGCGCCGGTGGGCCTTTCCGATCGCATCGGAACCGCGCGCCTGTTTGGCGACAATTCCGGCGGGGGCGCCTCCATCGTGGCGGGGAAATTTGCGCCTGAGGACCGCACGAGCCGCGAGATCGCTCTCATCGATTGGCCCGCCCTGCTTGACCAATACGGCCTGCGCGGCGCCCGACTGTGGGTGAAGATCAACGCCGAGGGCGCCGAAGTCCCGATCGTTGAAAGCATTTTGGCCGAGGGCGGTTCGGGGATCGAGAGCCTGGTCGTGGATTTCGACATCGTGAAATCTCCGTTCGGCGCCTGGGCCAAGTGGCGGACCCTGCGGGCCCTGCGCGCCAGCGGCATTCCGTTCCGGCTCGCCGAAGAGGTGTTCGTGAAGCACGGTCCCCGGCCCCGGCTGCACAATTGGTTTTCGAGCTTCGCCGACCTCCGCGATCCCCCGATCCCGCCCCGGCCGGCGCCCCTCTCCAAGCTCATCCGCATGCATTACCTGGACGCATGCTCGGCAATCGGCATCCGGCTCGACATGTTTAAGCGCCGCAAATGACCGAACGGCGCGGGCCCCCGCCTTGCCCTGTCCAGCGCGTTCGGCTAGAAGCCCCGCTTCCTTTTTCCCGACCGACCCGGATTTGAAGGCTCAGGCCCCATGGCTGGCATTGTTCTGAACGTTGAAAAGCGAGAAAAAACTGGCACCGGCGGCGCCCGCGCGACCCGCAATTCGGGCCTCATTCCCGGCGTGCTTTATGGCGGCCCCCGCGGCGCCATTCCCATTGAGCTCAAGGCCGCCGACGTGAAGATGGCGCTGCGCTCGGGCAAGTTCGTCTCCCACATGGTGGAGTTGAACCACCAAGGCGAAAAGCAACCGGTGATCCCGCGCGCGATCCAGTTCCATCCGGTGACGGATGAGCCGATCCATATCGACCTCTATCGCGTCGAAGAAAATGCTGAGATCGCGATCGACGTTGTGGTCCACTTCAAGAACCACGAGGCTTCGCCGGGCCTGAAGCGCGGCGGCGCGCTCAACATCGTGCGCCACACCGTCAAGCTGAAGTGCAAGGCCAACAAGATCCCCGAGGAGATCGTGGTCGATCTGACGGGTCTCGAAATCGGCGACTCGATCCACATTTCTTCGGTGGCGCTGCCCGAGGGCGCCCGCCCCGTGATCCGCGATCGCGACTTCACCATCGCCACTGTCGTCGGACGCAAGGCCGAGGCCGAAGCCACGACCGAAGCCGCTCCGGCCGAAGGCGCAGCGCCGGCTGAAGCCGCCGCCGCTCCAGCCGCGGACAAAGACAAGAAGTAAGCGGCGGGCGCTTTCGCTTTCCGCGTCTGGAAAGAGTAAAAAGCGCCCATGCTGCTTCTGGTCGGCCTCGGCAATCCCGGCGCGAAATACGCGGGCAACCGGCACAATATCGGCTTCATGGCCGTCGATGCGATTGCGCGCACGCATGGCTTCGGGCCGTGGAAGAAGAAATTCCGCAGCGAAGTCGCCGAAGGCGCCATTGCCGGGGTTCGCGCGCTGCTGATGAAGCCGCAGACCTTTTACAACGACAGTGGCCACGCCGCGGCGGAAGCTGCGCGCTTTTACAAAATCCCGACCCGCGACATCGTCGTATTCTATGACGAAATCGATCTTGCGCCGGGACGCTTCCGGATGAAGACCGGCGGCGGCGCGGCAGGCAATAACGGCGTGCGCTCGCTTGCGGCGTGGCTGGACGACGATGGCTTTCGCCGCGCGCGCCTTGGGACAGGCCATCCCGGCCACGCCGACCAGGTGCATGGCTACGTGCTGAGCGATTTTCCAAAGGCCGACGCGGCCTGGGTCTCGGACCTGCTCGCCGCTGTAGCGGCGGCCGCGCCGATGCTGGCCAAAGGCGAGGACGACAAGTTCCAGGCCGAGGTCATGCGCCTGGCGCCGGCGGAAAAGTCGAATGTGCGCGGCCGGCCCGCGCAGCAGGACTAATTCTGCGCCCCGCTGAGCACGGCTTCGATTTCCGCCAGTGCGCGCCGCCAGGCTGCATCCGCCTCAGGCGTCCATTCGCGAGCCAGCAGATCGCGCACGCTTTCGAACATGATCTCGAAGAAGTGCGCATAGGCTGCGCCGGACACGCCGATGCCCTCGTGATTGATGCGCTCGGCGAGCATGAAACTTGCGGCGAACCGGCGTGGCCCGGCGATGTCGAGCAATACCTCGAATGCGTAAGCCAACATGTTTCCACGGGCGGCGCCTTGGGCATCCAGGATGAAAAGCCGCTCAAATTCGGGATGACGCTCAAACAAGCGGGCGTAAATCACATCCGCCGGATCGCCATGCGCCTGGGCGAGCCGCTCAAGCGTTGCGAAAATGGTGTCGTGATCGCTTGCCATGCTTGCGCGTTCTTCGCGCGCCCTGGCCGCCGCGCCTAGCGCACCCTACCCTTGATGCGCTTGCGCTGCGAGCCGCACAGATTGCTGACCGCCCCGCGCACGCCCGCGCGGCGCATGGCGATCTCAGCCTTGGCCATATCCCATTGCGGCACGTACAGGACGCGATCGACGGCCTTGACGTGTTTGAGGCGCTTGGCGGCGCGCTCCAGGTGCCGGTCCGAGCCCGTTCGATCGATTTCGAGCGCCTTTTTGCCATCCTTGGCCTGTTGCGCCAGCCTTCTGCGGCGCGCCAGGGCAGGCTCGAAATCATAGAGATTGTCCGGCGGCGCATCGAACCAATCGGGTGCGCGCCTCTTCCAGCCTGACTGCGCCATAACGCCTCCGTCCGATGGAAATGCCGTCCGATTCGGGTACAGGTGTTCGCGCTTGTCGCCAAGATATGCGACTACAACGCTCCGGTTTCGCAACAATCTTGATCCCCGCATGCTTCTGCTTATCGCTTCTTATCTCCCAGCCCTGCTGTGCGGCATTCACGTGGTTCGTACTGGACGCGAGCTCTACTGGCTTTGGATTCTCGTGATCGCAGGTCCGCTCGGCGCAGCGATCTATTTCATAGCCATCATCGTGCCGGAGCTGCTCGGCGGGCGCACGGCGCGTGGCGTTGGCAAGGCCGCGCGCCAAGCGCTCGATCCCGAGCGCGACTATCGCAACGCCCTGCGCGCGCTCGACGACACGCCCACTGTCGGCAATCGCATGAAGCTCGCGCAGGCCGCTTCGGCGCTGGGCCGCTGGCAGGATGCCGAGGCGCAGTGGGCGCTTTGCGCTGAGGGCCAATGGGCCGAAGACCCCGCCATCCTGCTCGGCCACGCCCACGCGCTCCTTGAGCTGGAGCGCTGGAACGAAGCGCTCCAGCGGCTGGAGCAACTGAAAGCCCTCGGACGCGAAGGCGAAACGCCGGTCGCCGTGCTCGCGTTCGCGCGCGCATATGAGGGCCTTGGCCGCAACGACGAGGCCGACAACGCGTATCGCTTTGCCGCCGATCGCGTACCCGGACTTGAAGCGGGGGGACGCTATGTCGCGTTCATGGCCAGGGCCGGGCGCAGACAAGACGCAGAGATTGGGCTGGCGGAACTCGACCGGCGCCTGCAGAAGATCGCCCCGCCCTTGCGCGCGGAAGCGCGCATCTGGCGCGACCTGGCCGCCAGGGCGCTGGGACGGAACTGAGACAGGGAACGCGATCATGGGTTTCAAATGCGGCATTGTCGGCTTGCCGAACGTCGGCAAGTCCACGCTCTTCAATGCGCTGACCAAGACGGCGGCGGCGCAGGCGGCGAACTATCCGTTCTGCACCATCGAGCCGAACGTTGGCGAAGTGGCGATGCCTGAACCGCGCCTGGGCGAACTCGCCAAGATCGCGGGCTCGAAGGAAATCATCCCGACACGAATGAACTTCGTCGATATCGCGGGGCTCGTCCGCGGCGCTTCAAAGGGCGAAGGCCTTGGCAATCAGTTCCTCGCCAATATCCGCGAATGCGACGCCATCGCATACGTCCTGCGCTGCTTCGAGAACGACGACATCACGCACGTTGAAGGCCGCATCGATCCCATTGCGGATTTGGAAACGGTCGAGACTGAATTGATGCTCGCCGATCTTGAGTCGCTTGAAAAGCGCATCACCAATCTCGAAAAGAAGGCCAAGGGCGGCGACAAGGAAGCCAAGCTGACGCTCGATCTGGTGCTGCGCGCCAAAGCGTTGCTGGAGGACGGCAAGCCCGCGCGCCACACCAAGCGCGCGGCGGAGGAAGAAAAGGCCTTCGCCATGCTGCAGCTGCTGACGGCGCTGCCGGTCCTCTATGTCTGCAATGTCAACGAGAACGACGCCGCCAGCGGCAATGAGCAATCCAAGCGCGTCGAGGCGCGCGCCAAGCAGGAGAACGCGGCCTGCGTCGTCATCTGCGCGCAAATGGAAGCTGAATTCGCCGCACTCAGCGACGAAGAGCAAGACGAATTCCTTGCGGCGGCCGGCCTTGAAGAATCTGGACTCACCCGCCTCATTCACGCCGGCTATGATCTGCTAGGCCTGCAAACCTATTTCACGGTCGGCCCCAAGGAAGCGCGGGCCTGGACCATCCACAAGGGCTGGACGGCGCCGCAGGCCGCGGGCGTGATTCATACGGACTTCGAAAAAGGCTTCATCCGCGCCGAGACGATTTCGTATGACGATTACATCCGCTGCAATGGCGAGCAAGGCGCCAAGGAGGCCGGCAAGATGCGGCTCGAAGGCAAGGATTACGTGGTGCGCGAAGGCGACGTCATGCACTTCCGGTTCAACGCGTAACCGCCGCCCCGGCCGAGGTCTGCCCACGCAAGCGCGAGCCGGTCCGCACTTCGCGCAGATCGAACTGTACGGTCGCGCGGCCATAATCGATCGCCACGCCATGCGTTCTTGAAAGCACGTCCATCCCGACCAGGAGCGCCGGTTCGTTGTCCAGGTCCCAGATGTGGAAAATGTGAAAATCGCCCACGAAGGCCAGCACATTCCTCACGTCAACCTGTCCAAGTGAAACGCGCGGCAGAGCGATGGCGGTATCGAGCACAACTGGTTCGCCGGCGGTGTAAGCGTGCACGCGATCGACATGCACTGTGCGCGCCGCCCGCGTTCGCAGTGCGTCACGCAGCGCGATGTTGGCGAGCGTCGAGTTCGACCCGGTGTCGAGAAACATGCTCACCGGAATCCCGTTTACCGCCCCGCGCATGACGACAAGGTGGCCAAAGCGCAATTCGCCGCGAACCGTTGTCCAGCCGCCGAGCCGCCTGACCCCGCGCGAGGGCGCGATCTCGATGCAGCGGCGGTCAAAATCGATGCGCAAGCGCCGGTCACTCATGCCGTCAACGCCCAGGAGCCCATGCTCGCCGGCCAAGACCGCGCCACTCAGCACAGGCAGCGCCGCCGCATTCACCGAGATGTCGCCGTAGCGCAATGAGTCGACCTGAATCATCGGCGCCTGGGTGACGCCGTACACCGTATGCACCTCGCCTTCTCCGGTCGGCGCGAGTTCGAGGCTTTCGGCGAGTGCGTCCGACACCGCCGAGCGGTTCGCCCCCGTATCGACAATGAACCGGAACGGCCCCTGCCCATTCACGTTGACCGACGCCACAACGCGGCCAATGCGATCCATCACCGTTGGCCCCGCCGCGATGTCGCTTGCGTTGAGCGTCGCGTAATCGGCCAGATCGGGGGCTCTCTCGCACCTCGCATGGGCCGGTCCTGCAAGCATCAAAAAACCCGCAAACAAGGCGGCGGCGAAATCTCTGCGACGACCCATCGCCTCAGCATGCGTTGCTTGCCTGGCCCGCGCTAGTGGCATCGCGCTCAACTTCCCGGGAGCGCTCGACGAATGCGCACCGGCATGCGACGGAAAGCCATGATCGAAAAGCTGACCCTCACAAGCGCCCATGACGGCTTCGCCCTGCAGGCGATCCGCGCCCGCCCCAAGGGCGCTGTTCGGGGAGGCGTGCTCGTCCTGCAGGAAATCTTCGGTTTGACCAGCCACATCGCCGCCATGTGCGCGCATTTCGCAGATGCAGGATATGAGGCTATCGCGCCCAGCTTGTTTGACCGTGTCGAGAGCGGCTTTCAAGCAAACCACGATCCCGAGGGCGTGCAGAAAGGGATCGCCGCCGTCATGGCGAGCCCCTGGCCGCAGGCGGCGGGCGACATGCAGGCGGCGATCAATGCGCTGCCGCAGCCGGCCTATGTCACGGGCTTTTGCTATGGCGGCGCCGCGGCCTGGGTGGCGGCCGCACAATGCACCGGCCTCAAGGCGGCCTCTTGCTTCTACGGGCGCCTGATCGCCAACCTCCTCGACCGCAAGCCCGCCGTCCCGGTCATGCTTCACTATGGCGCCCATGACGCGTCGATCCCGCCTGAGAACGTCGAAAGCGTGCGCGCGGCGGCGCCCGAATCCCCGATCTATCTCTATGATGCGGGCCATGGCTTTTGCCGCGAAGGCAGCAACGACTTCAACGCGGGCGCCCGTGATTTGTCCTTAACCCGCACGCTCGACTGGTTCGCGCGCTGGAGATGATCCATGCCTTGCCTTGCGGGCCGCCGGCGCCCCTGCTAGCACCGCGCCTCCCATGCCCCAGGCCTCCGCCCTCCTCAATGTGATGATCGCCGCCGCGCGCAAGGCTGCGCGTTCGCTGGCGCGCGATTTCGGCGAGGTCGAAAACCTCCAGGTCTCTCGCAAGGGCCCGAGCGATTTCGTCTCCTCCGCCGATCTCAAGGCCGAGAAGACGCTGTTCGAAGAGCTCTCCAAGGCGCGCCCCGGCTATGGCTTCGTCATGGAGGAGCGCGGGGTTGTCGAAGGCACGGACAAAACCAATCGCTGGCTGGTCGATCCGCTCGACGGCACCACCAACTTCCTCCACGGCATTCCTCATTTCGCCATCTCCATCGGCCTTGAGCGCGAAGGCATTCTCGTGGCCGGCGTGATCTACAATGTGGTCCGCGATGAGTTGTTCTGGGCCGAGAAGGGCCAGGGCGCTTATCTCAACGATCGCCGCCTGCGCGTCGCAGGCCGCACCGACATGCGCGAAGCGCTGTTCGCCACCGGCACGCCGTTCCACGGCAAGCCGGGACACGAGGTGTTTCTCGCTGAGGTCGAACGCGTCATCGCGCGGACAGCCGGCGTGCGCCGCTTCGGCTCGGCGGCGCTTGATCTCGCCTACGTCGCCGCCGGCCGCTTCGACGGCTTCTGGGAGCGCGGCCTCAACATTTGGGATGTCGCTGCAGGCGCGATCCTGGTGCGCGAAGCCGGGGGCGTGGTCAACGACATCGACGGCGGCGATTTCCTCAAGACCGGCGCTATCGTTGCGTCAAACACGGCGCTCACGCCGCAGATCACGCAAACGCTGCGCGGCGGTTGATCGCAGCGCGCACCTCGTAGACACTCGGGAGCAAGGCGCGGGGAGGTTGCGTGTCGCAGGCAGACGCCAAAGGGCGCAAAGTCTCCGCATGGGAAATTGCCGCCTTCGCGGCGCCGGCCGCGCCCCTGCTGGCGCTTGGCCTGCCCACCATCCTTTTTCTCCCGCATTATTATCTGACCGATCTCGGACTCGCGGGCGGCGCCGCCATCTTCGTGCTGGCGCGCGTGCTCGATATCTTCATCGATCCCATGATCGGCGGCTGGCAGGATCGCACGCAGACGCGCTGGGGCCGGCGGCGTTTCTGGCTGGTGCTGGCCTGCCCGCTGTTGATGGGTTTCATCTACTGGGCGTTCATCGGGCTCACGCCGCAATCGGGCATCGTCGCTGCGACGTTCGCGGTGGTGACGATGTTCCTCACCTTCTCGACGATGATGATCGCGCACCTGAGCTGGGCGGGCGAACTCATTCCCACCTATCACGGCCGCACCCGTGTCATCGGCGCCATCCAAATCCTCAGCCTGCTGGGACAAGTCGCGATCCTGGCGCTGGCGACGTTTGTGCGGCTGCAACCGGGGGGCTCCGACGCCGCCGCCATCAAGGTGATGGGATGGAGCATGATCATCATGCTGCCGCTCACCATCGCCATCGCCGTCATTCTGGCGCCAGAGCGCCGTCTGCCCCCGCAGCCGCACCTCACGCTCAGCCAATCCTTCCGCGCCGTGCTCGGCAACGGCTTCGCGCGCAAGGTGCTCGGCGTCGACCTGCTGCTCGGCGTCACGCAGGGCGTCGCGGGCTCGCTCTTCCTTTTCTATTTCCAGTTCATCCTTGGCTTCGAGAGCCAATCGCAATCGCTGTCGCTGATCTATTTCGTCTCCGGCCTTTTGGGCGTCCCGTTCTGGATCTGGGCGGGCCGCCGCTACGGCAAGCACGCCGCCTTGCAGGGCGCGCTGATCTACACCGCCGCAACAACCGCGCTCATCCCGATTGCGCCCGCAGGCAATTTTCCCGTCGTCGCCGCGCTGATGGGTTTTGCCGGGCTTTCTCAGGGCGGGGGCATTCTGCTCACGCGCGCGCTCATGGCCGATGTCGTCGATGACGATGAGTTGCGCACCGGTTCGCGCCGCTCCGGGCTCTATTTTGGCCTGCTGCTCACCACCTCAAAGGCGGGCATCACGGCCGGACCGCTCACCGTCGTCGTCTTGCAGCTGATTGGGTTCGACGCGACTTTGCGCGATCACAACGCGCCCTTTGTGCTGATGGCCCTGGGCGCAGCCTTCGTCGTGGTCCCCATCGCGCTGTCGCTGCTCGCGGCGCTGGCTCTGCGCAACTACCCGCTCGACGAGAAAGCGCAGGCTGCGCTTCACGCCGCCATCGAAGCGCGCCACGCAGCAAACAACGACGAAGCTTTGGGTCCATCGACAAAGTAACGCCGCCACAGTCGCGCCGGGCTGACGAAGCGCAGCTTTGAGCGCTTGCGCGCGGCGGCGAACACGCTTTCAAGGCCGCCGTCTAGACAAATGCCGGCGCCGCTTGCGCCCGCATGCTGGGCGATCGCGTAGGCGATCATTTCCTGCACGGGCGCGCCGGTGCAGATGAAGGTGAAGCGAGCGCCCTGCCCGGCTGCGAAAGCAGCCGCGCGCACGATGGCGCCGGGATCCTGCAGGAGGCCCTGCGGCGTCTGGCGCCAGCGCACATCAAGGAGCCCGTACACGCGCTCAAGCCGTTCGACGCTCTCTGCGCTGGCTCCAATGATCGTCACGGGCTCCTCAGGATCAATCACCGTAGCCAACAAGCGCGCCGCCAAATTGCCCGCGCCCGCCACAGGCAATTGAAAGCCCACGCGCGCCGCAAGCTTGCGCAACACGCTGCTCTCGTTCAGCAATATCCAGGCGGCGTCGTAGAGGGCCCGCCCGGCCGGATCGCGCGCCGCGGCCGCCGCCTGGTCGATGTCCGCCGCAGTCACGTATGCGAACGGCAAGTCGAGGCTGGCATGCGCAGTGACCGCGTCGAGCGCGGTCTCGATGTCCGCGCCGCTGAATTGAAGATCGAGAAAATTTGTTTTGTCCGCACCGCGGACGCCGCCATCGAACGCCATATCCATTAACCCGAATGCTGCATTAACGCCGTTTCAGCGCTCTATGCAGAAATCGGGCCGGGTGGATCGCGTCACGCGCGATTTGCGACAGCATGGATGGTTCGCCGCACATCTCGCCGGCGACAATCTCGCCAAGCAGCGGCGCCAGAGTGAGGCCGCGGGCGCCCAGCCCGCCAATAACGTAAACGCCGTCGTGCGCAGGCGGCGCAGCGCCTTCATCGGCCTTCCCGCCATGAGCCAGCGCCGCATAGCGCGCAAGCCATGCTTCCGCGTCCGGCAAGAGGCCCGCCACCGGCGCGCGGTCAGGCGTGGTCATGCGATAGGATGCCCGCGAGCGCAGGCTCGCCTGATCGAGCTGCGCGGCGATCTCGGGCGCGAGCGCATGCAGCGCGACGATGTTGCGCGCCCGCGCCTCCGCAGCGATCGCCTCCGGTTCGTCATCGATAACAGCCTCGGCGTGATCGAATGTGGCCCCGAACAAGACGCCGTCTTCGAACGGCGCCACGTAGGCGCCACGCGTCAGCGCGCGCTCGGGCGCGGGAGCGCGTCCCCACTCAATTTGCCCGCGCGAGAGAGCCAGCGGCAGAAACGACGCTGGAGCGAATTGCTTCAACGCCGCGCCGCACGCGATCACGACGGCGTCCGCCTTAAGCAGAGCGCGCCCGTCAGGCGCCCGCACAATCCACCCCTCGCCCGATGGCTCCAACGTCCGCACGGGCGTCTCGCACACGAGGGTTGCGCCTTCCAGCATGCGCTCAATCGCTTCGACGGGCCGCACCAAGCCGGCTTTCGGATGAAGCGCCGCGCCGTCCGCCCCAGGGGCGAACCAGTCTTCCGGTAGGGGCGGATCGGCCAGCAAGTCCGCGAGCGCCGTTTCGCCGCTCTCGAGCGCCCGTTGCTCTACGCCGCAGCTCTCAATCACGCCAAGCGCCGCATACGCAGCCACGGCGTAAAGGTAGGCCGCGAGATAGAACTCGCTGAGCACGCCTCCACGGTCGAGCCGCGGCATCACCAGCCCCGCGGGATTGCCGCTGGCGCCGGCGCCGAGGCCACGCGCAGCCTCCAGAACGACAGTCTCCACGCCGCGCCTGAGCAGCCCTTGCGCCGCGGCGGCCCCGGCAATGCCCGCCCCCAGCACGGCCACGCGTTTGGGGTTGCTGGCCCCATACGGATAGAGCGACCGCGGCGCAGACGGCGGCTCGCCTCTCCAATGCGCCTCAAGCCGCTCGCGTTTGCGGCCAAAGCCGGCCTGCTTGCGCACCTCGAACCCCGCCGCCTCCAATCCCCGGCGCACCTCGCCAGCCACAGTGAACGTCGCCAGGCGCGCCCCGGGCGCGCTCAGGCGGGCGATGTGACTGAGCACGGCGGGCGACCACATTTCGGGGTTACGCGCGGGCGCGAAGCCATCGAGAAACCAGGCGTCGAAGGCGCCGCTCATCCCCCCAAGCGCCGCCTCGGCATCGCCTGTGAACAGGGTGAGCGAGAAACCGTCCTCCGGGAACCACAGACGTTGCGACGCCCCAGCGCGCACCGGCCAGCGCTCCAGAAGCTGCGCGGCCAGATCGCCCACCTCCGGGAAATGAGCGAGCGCACGCGCCGCGTCGGCCCTTGCCAGAGGGAATGCCTCGATGGTGGAGATATGCAATTGCGCATGGGGTGGACGGGTCGATTTCCAGGCCCGCCAGACCGCCAAAACGTTAAGACCCGTCCCGAAACCGAGTTCGCAGAGGGCGAAACGATCCTTGTTTTTCCAGGCGTCGGGCAAGCCTGCCCCCGCCAGGAAGACCGCGTCCGCCTCGGCCAGGCCGCCATCGCTGGAAAAGTAAACGTCGCCGAAGCCGGCCGCCCTCAGCGCGGTCCCGTCAGGGCTCCACTCCAAATCCGGCGCCGGCGGCAGACGCGTCATCAGACACCCCAAAAGCAAACGAGCCGCCCTTTCGGGCGGCTCGTCGCAAAACTACACTTGCGTGCAGATTACGGCGTGGTGGTCGCCGCGGCGTCAGCCGGAGCTTCCGTGGTCGCCGCCGGGTCAGCCGGAGCTTCCGCCGGAGCTTCCTCAGTGGTCGCCGCCGGTTCTTCAACCGCCGCCGGAGCCTCTTCGGTGGTCGCCGTCGTTTGGCCGCAGGCCGCGACGCCGAAGGCGAGAACGGCAGCGGCAGCAGCCGCCATGCCCAACTTGAACTTCGTCATAGGTTCTACCCCTCGTCTCAGCGTCGGGGTCTACCCCCAACGCGGGAAGGGACTCCATGCCAAGGATTAACGGCGATGGCAAGCGTTACAGGCGCGCATGTCTATGCAAATCTGCATAGCGCAGAGTCAGGAGGTCAGGCCTCAGTAGCCGCAGCAAGCGCCTCTTCGAGTTGCGCGAAGCTCGGCTGCAGGGTGGACGGGACCGAGCCGCGTCCGATTTCCACTGAAACCTGAGCGGCATTGCCGTGCAAGTGCGCAACGAGCACATCACGGATAATTTTATAGAATTGGGAGTCGTGCTCGACGATGCCGTTGAGACGCGACGCGAGCGGGCCCACCATGCCGTAAGCGAGCAGAACCCCCAGGAACGTGCCGACCAGCGCCTTGCCGATCAGCAGGCCCAGCACTTCCGGCGGCTCGCTGATGTGGCCCATGGTCTTCACCACCCCGAGCACCGCCGCGACGATGCCGAGCGCGGGCAGGCCGTCGGCCATGTTCTGCATTGCGTGCGGCGCTTCGAGCGCTTCGTGGTGATGCTTTTCGAGCTGTTTCTCCATCGCATCCTCGACCTGGTGAGGATCGTCGAGGTTCATCGTCATCATCCGCAGCGTGTCGCAGATGAAATGGGTGACGTGATGGTCCTTGCTAATCTTGGGGTATTTCTGGAAAATTGCGCTTTCCTCGGGCTTTTCGATGTGTGCCTCCAGCGCCACCACGCCCTTGGTCTTCATCAATTTGGTCAGCTGAAATAACAGCGACAGCAGATCCTGATAGTCCTGCTTCTTCCATTTGGGCCCGGAGATCACCTGCATGACCCCTCCGCCCATCTTCATCAGCCCGCTCAGATCGTTGGCGATCAATTGCGCCGCCACCGCCGATCCGAAGATCATCGCGAATTCCATGGGCGCAGCTTCCGCCAGCACTTCGAAGCTGCCGCCTTCGACCAAGAAGATGCCGAAGACAATGCCAAGCACCGCCACTATGCCGATAATGGAAAACATGGATAACGCGCGTTAACCGAGAAACTGAGCCAGCCCGTCTTATGCCCTAACGCACTTAACGCGCCGTTTCGGCCCGCACCGCTTTTTGCCAGTTTCCTTATGGTTACCATCTTGGCGAACGTTGCCACCGGCCCTAGCAACGGCGTTCCTTCCCATGGCGGATTCCCCAGCCCCTGAGCCGCTTGCCGCACCGGCGGCGGCCGCCAACGCGCCCATCGGGCAAAACCGGCAGTTCCGGCTGCTCTGGGTGTGCCTGCTCGTGATCGGGGCCGGCAATTCCATGTTGCTCGCCGTCGCGCCCCCGCTCGTGCGTCAACTGCACTTGGGAGATTCAAGCGTCGGCTGGATATTCTCCTTGTCGGCGCTGCTCTGGGTGTTTGCGAGCCCCTATTGGGGCCGTCTCTCGGACAATCTGGGCCGCAAGCCCATAATCGCGCTCGGTCTCGGCGCTTACGGCGTGTCGATGACATCGTTTGGCGCGGTGGTGATGCTCGGCCTCACCGGCGCGATCGCCGGATCATCGGTGTTCGTCTCGCTCGTTTTGGCGCGCGCCATTTTCGGCGCCTTCGGCTCTGCCTCTTCGCCCTCCGCCCAGGCCTACATCGCCGACCGCACGTCGACCTTCGAGCGCACAGCGCAACTCGCCGGCTTGAGTTCGGCGTTCGCGGTCGGCCAAGCGTTCGGCCCCGGCATCTGCGCGTATCTCGCTTCGCTCTTCGGTCTAGTGTTTCCGATCTGGCTGGTGGGCGGCTTTGCTTTCGCGGCTTCGATCTCGATCCTGCTGTTCTTGCCCGAACGCACCGCGCCTCACGCCAAGCGGGAGCGCGCCAGCGTCGGGCAATCTCTGGCGCTGATCACCGACAGGCGCCTTTCCGCCTATCTGCTGTACGGCTTTGCGCTCTCGATCGTCGCGGGCGTGACCGTGCAGGTGTTCGGGCTCTTCACCATGGACCGCCTCGGCGCGAGCGGCGCGGCGGGCACCCAGCTCACGTCCTGGGGGTTCATGGCCAATGCGCTCGCCATGCTGGCCACACAATTGCTGATCCTGCCGCGCCTCAATCTCAACTCGCGTTCTTTGATGATCACGGGCGCAGCGATCATGGCCGCAGGCGTCGGCGTGCAAATGGTTGCGCCTAGTCTTGAAATCCTGATGCTATCGCAGGCCCTCCAAGGGCTCGGCGCCGGCCTTGCGCGCCCGGGCTTCACAGGCGGCGCATCCGTGGCCGTGCGCCCCAGCGAACAAGGCGCAGCGGCTGGCCTTGTTGTCGCCTGCAACGGAGCGGGCTTCATCTTTTCTCCGCTCCTCGGCGGGTGGTCTACGAGCGCGCGGGCATGGACGCGCCACTGATCATCACGCTGGCTTTGCTTTGCGGCGATGTTCGCGTTCGCCTTGAGGAGCAGGCGCTTGCGTGACGCTTCCGCCGCCGAGACGGCGCCCGGCGATCCCGCTTCCCCCTAGCCCGCCGCCGCGCGCGCTGCCTCAAGTACGACATCGGTGGCGCGGCCGCGCACCTCCATGCCGCGCGCGCGCTCAAAGGCGCGAATGGCGTTGCGCGTGCGCGTTCCGATCCGGCCGTCCGGCGTCCCGGAATGATAGCCGAGGCGATTGAGCAGGCGCTGTAGTTCGCGCACGCCGCCGCGCCCGAGCCCCTGCGGCGCGCGCGGCGGCTCAGGCGTTACGCCCGCGCGTTGGCGGACTTGATCCAGCAGAGCCGCCGTCGGGAAACCATCGGCGGGCAGGCCGCGCTCGGCCTGAAAGGCGCGCACGGCGCGGCGGGTGCCGGAACCGAACAAGCCGTCGGGGGCGCCGGAGTCAAAGCCAAGTCCATTGAGCAATGTCTGCAGTTCGAGGATCTGCTCGCGGTTGAGCGCGCCGAGTTCGCGCGGCCAGGCCGCGACCAGTCCGCCCCGCCCATCGAACGCGCGCGCCAGCAGCGACACCACAAGCGCGTAACGATCGGAATTGTTGTAGCGGCGGATCACTCCAAAGTTGCGGTAGAGCAGCAGCGCCGGGCCTTGCGCGCCGGCTGGAAGAAACAGCTGCGCATCGAGGCCCTGGTCGCCGGCCGCCCACGGCGTGCGATCGATCTTGGCGAGGCCGCGGCCCTGCCAATCCGCCAGCGTGCGCATGGTCCCGTCCGCGAGCGCGTAATCGAAGCCCTGCGGCAGCGTCACTTCTTCGAACACAGGCTCGCCGCGGCGCCAGCCGCGGTCGGCGAGATAATTTCCGATGGAAGCGGCGACATCGCTGCGATTGGTCCAGATGTCGCGATGCCCGTCATTGTCCCAATCCACGGCGGTGGTGAGATAGACGTCGGGCATGAATTGCGGCTGCCCAAGCGCGCCGGCCCATGAAGAACGCAGCTGCGTTTGATCGGCCAGGCCACGCTCGACCATTTCGGCCAGCGACATCAGATAGCCTTCGAACTGGGCGCGGCGGCGGCCCTCGAACGCGAGCGTGGCCAGAGCAGTCTGCGCATCCCAGCTCAGCTCTGCGCCGCCATAATTGCTTTCCAACCCCCAGATGCCGAGGATGATGCCGGAGGGTACGCCGTAGCGCTGCTCGACGGCGGCCAAGGTGCCGGCGATCTCCGCCTTCAGCGCGCGCCCGTCATTGATGCGCCGCTCGGTGACGCGATTGGTCACGTAATCCCAAACCGGGCTCACGAACTCAGGCTGGCGCTGATCCAATTCGATGACGCGTGGATCGGGCGCGATGCCGCTCAACAGCCGGCCAAGCACCGCCGGGTCGCGTCCTTGCGCCACCGCGCGGGCGGCGAAACCGTCCCGCCAGGCGTCGAAGGCGGCGTCGCCCGAGCTTTCGAACGAAGGCGGGGGCGGCGGCGCTTGCGCAACCACCGAGGACGGCCCGCAGGCAATGGCCAAAGAAGCCGCCACGGCAAGGATCAAGGCCCGCGCCATCGGAAATCCCCTGTTCATGAAGCCCCGAAGGGCTCTAGGGCGCGTCGCCGCGAGCGGCAACCACCGCCCACATTGACTTGGCGCGGAGGCCCCCTTAGAAGCCCCGCTTCCATTTCGCCCCGGAATAACGGCCATGAAAGTCAAGTCGTCGCTCAAGTCGCTGAAAGCCCGCCATCGGGCCTGCCGGGTCGTGCGCCGCAAGGGCCGGGTCTACATCATCAATAAGGTGGACCCGCGTTATAAGGCCAAGCAGGGCTGAAATAGGCCGCAATTGAAGCTCACACGCGGCGCGTTCCACTCGCGATCCTTGTGAATTTCAGGTAACATGGCCGCGATTCATTTCGCGATGCGCAATTTCCTTATCGCCCTCTTCGCGGCCCTGACGCTGTGCGCCTGCAGCGCCGGCGCCCCTGCGCCGTCTCGCCCCGATCCTGAACTCGACGCCCTGTTCGCGCAGTTGGAGCGCGCCGAGGACGCGGCGCAGGCTGGCCCTGTTGAGCAGGCGATCTGGGCGCGTTGGGCCGACTCCGGCTCGCCGACCGTGAACATCCTGCTCGAGCGCGCCACAGCCGCGGAGAACGATGGCGACGCCGAACTGGCCGAGCGTTTCCTCGATCAGGCGAGCGATCTCGCCCCCGATTACGCTGAAACCTGGAACCGGCGCGCCAACCTCGCCTATTCGGCGGACGACTTCGCAGGCGCGATCTCGGCGATCCAGGAAACGCTGAAGCGTGAGCCACGCCATTTCGGCGCACTGGCCGGCCTTGGCCTCATCTACGAAGAACTCGGCCAACAGCGCGCCGCGCTCGAAGCCTTCCGCGCGGCGCTGGTGATCCACCCCCACTACGAAGTGGCGCTGCAGGGCGTGCGCCGGCTCGAACCGCGCATCGACGGCCGCGACGCATGATCCTTTGGCTCGGCGTTGCCGCCGCCGCGGTTGCGCTGCTTGCGTACGTGCTTGCCGCGCACGCGCGCGCCTACACGCGCCGCGTCGAGGCGCGCTTTCCTCCGCAGGGCCGCTTCATTGGCGGCGAAGACGCGCGCCTGCACGTGCGCGAGGAAGGTCCTGAGGGGGCGCAGCGCATTCTGCTGATCCACGGCGCCAGTTCGAATTTGCTGGAATTGTGGGGCCCGCTCGCGGGCGAGTTTTCGCCCTTGCATCGCGTCATCGCGTACGACCGTCCGGGCATGGGCTATTCCGCACGCGCCAAACGCGGCGCTGAGACGCTCGCCGCGCAGGCCCAATGCGCCGCGCGCGTGCTCGAGGCGAGCGGCGATGGGCCCGCGCTCATCGTGGCGCATTCGCTTGGCGCAGCTGTCGCGCTGAGGCTCGCGCTCGATCATCCCCATCTCGTGCGCGGGCTGGTGCTGATCGCGCCGGCCTGCTGCCCCTACCCCGGCAAGCCCGCATGGTGGGCGCGGCTGTCAGCAGCGCCGGTGCTGGGCGCGGCCTTCTGCGGCCTGCTTATGCCCTGGCTCGGCCCGCTCATGAGCGACGCCTCCATCGCCAGCAATTTCTGGCCGGCGCCAGTCCCCATCGGTTACGCCGAAGCAGCGGGCGTGCCTTTGATCTTCCGCCCGCGCGCGTTTCGCGCCAGCGCCCGCGACGTCGTCGCCACGAACAGGGAATTCGCCGCGCAGGCGCCGCGCTATGGCGAGTTGTTCACGGCCGCCGTGATCGTCACCGCGGAGAAGGACAAGATCGTCAGCCCCAAGCGTCACGCCCGCGCGCTTGCCGCTGATTTGCCTGCGGCTGAGCTCGTGATCGCGCCCGACACCGGCCACATGCCGCACAGGCTGCGCACCGATCTGGTCGTCGCCGCGATTCGGCGTGTCAACGAGATGACGGCGCCGCCCGCGCAGGACTAGCCTTGGCCCAACGATTCGAGTCTCGAACGAAGGATGAGGCCATGCCGGATTTTGGTGGGACAGAAACAGTAGCCCCGCAGTCTTTGACGCAGAGCGCGCAGGAGAGATTGCGCCTGCTGGTGGCGCGGATCGAAAAGCTCGAAGAAGAGAAGAAATCGATCGCCGACGACATCAAGGAAACCTACGCCGAAGCCAAGAGCACCGGCTTCGACAGCAAAGTGCTGCGTCAGGTCATCCGCATCCGCAAGCAGGACCGCCAGGAGCGCGAGGAACAGGAGCAGGTGCGCGATCTTTATCTGCACGCGCTTGGCGAAATCTAGGCTGCGCACTTGAGCTGGAGGCGCCGGCGGCGCTAACTGGCTGCCCTCATGATGTTATGGTTCTGGCTGGGCCTCATTGCCGCAAGCGCGCTGATGGGGATCGTGCTCTCCCGCTTCGGCTGGCCGTTTGAGCTGGCCGCCAGCCTGCTTCCTCAGATCGGCTTTGTCGCGCTGTTGTTCTCCGGCTGCGCTTTCATGCTCGGCCGGGCCGATGTCGGGCTGTGCGCGTTGGCCGCCGTCGCACTCTGCGGGTATGGCGCGCGCGAACTCTTCGAGCCCCCCGCGCCGCCAATTGAGCGCCGCGACGTACGCGTGGTGTGGGCCAATGTGCTCAATGAGCGCCAGGCCTTCACCCGCGCCATGGACCTCGCCCGCGCTGAAGGCGCCGACATTGTCATGATCGCCGAACTGCCGCGCATGCGTGAGCCTGAACGCAGCGCGCTGTCTCATGGCTATCCTTATCACGCCGGCCGCGGCGCCATGCGCGGCGTCAATGTCGCGCTCTTCAGCCGCACGCCGCTGCAAGCGGTCGAGCCGTTCGAGGCGCCCGAGCAGCATTACCGGCAAAGCCTTGCCGCGCGTGTGCAGACGCCGGCGGGGCCGCTGCAGCTCCTGGCCGTGCATCCCCCGGTGCCGACGCGCCCGTTCAAACAGCGCGCACGGGACGGAACGATCGCCGCCGCGTTCGCGCGGCTCCGCGCAGCCGATGCGCCCGCCCTGCTGGCGGGTGATTTCAACACCACCTCGTGGTCCATGCGCTTTCGCCAAGGCCTCGCTAGCGGCGGCGTAGAGCGCGCCGGCCTTGGCGCAAGCTCAACCTGGATGGCGCCGTTGCCCATCCTTGGCTTGCCCATTGATCACGTGTTCACCGCCAACGGCGCGCAGGCGTCGGCGCGCGTGGGGCCCGGCATTGGCTCTGATCATCTGCCGTTGATCATCGATCTTCAGATCGCCGCTGACACGGCCGCGCCTGCACACTAGGCTCGCGCGATGCCCCGCGAGGTCGATCCGAAGCGAACACGCAAGGCGTTGCGGCTCATCCGCAAGCTTGCCGCCAAAGGGGCGGCGCCCGAGACAATCGATCCCGAAACCGGCGAGGTGAAGCCCGGCGAAGGCGCGGTCGATTATTCGCAATGGGAAAATGAGTTTCTGACAGAGGTCGATCAACGCCTGGAGAAATACGGCTCCGCCTTTCACGATCTATCCAAAGGACGGAAGGATGAAGCGCTTTCGATGCTGCAGACGGCGAAGCTGAGAGAGATCGCGGCCAAGGCCAAGGCCGGCGGTTCGGGCAAGAGGCGCAAGGGCCTCACCACCAAAAAGCCGCTCGGCTGGAAAAATCGCCAGCGGCCCGGCGGCGGCGAGTGAAACCGCCCCTGCCCTCCATCCGTAACATGCCCCGCAGTCCTGGAGCTCATTGATGGACGATCTCGCCAACGCGCAGAACTATTACGGCAAGGTGCTGACCGGCTCCGCCGATCTCAAAACCGACGCCTGCTGCACAGCCGATGCGCCCAACGCGCGCGTTCGCGCCGCGCTCGCCAATGTCCACCCTGAGGTGAAAGCGCGCTATTTTGGCTGCGGGCTGATTGCCCCTGCCTGCCTTGAGGGCGCGCAAGTGCTCGATCTTGGCTCAGGCTCTGGGCAGGACGCCTATGTGCTGGCGCAGCTGGTAGGCGAACGCGGCGCCGTGACCGGCGTCGATGCGACGCTCGAGCAGCTCTCGGCGGCGCGCGCACATCTGGACTGGCATCGCCAACGCTTCGGGTATTCAGCCTCCAACGTTTCCTTCCTCGAAGGCGACATTGCCCGGCTCGACGCGCTCGGCCTCGAGCCCAACTCGTTCGACGTCATCGTCTCCAATTGCGTGTTCAATCTTGTGGATGACAAGGCCGCCGTCTTCGCGCAGGCGCACAAGCTTCTGAAGCCCGGCGGGGAAGTGTATTTTTCCGATGTCTATGCCGACCGGCGTCTGCCGGCGGCGCTGCGCAACGATCCCGTGCTGCACGGCGAATGCCTCTCGGGCGCGCTCTACTGGAACGATTTCCTGCGCATTGCGAAAGCCGCTGGCTTCGCCGACCCCCGCCTGGTGAGTTCGCGCCCGCTCGGCATCGGCGATGAAGCCATCGCCGGCAGGCTTGCGCCGGCGCGCTTCTATTCAGCCACCTATCGCCTGTTCAAGCTCGACGGCCTGGAGAGCGCCTGCGAAGATTACGGCCAAGCCGTTCGCTACAAGGGCGGCGTCGCTGGCGAAGAAGCCGCCTTCGTGCTCGACGGTCATCATGTCATCGAAGCGGGGCGCCTATTCCCCGTCTGCGGCAACACATACGCCATGCTGCACGACACGCGCTTTGCGCCGTACTTCGATTTCTTCGGCGACGCCAGCACGCACTTCGGCATCTTCAAGGGCTGCGGGACGGACCTGCCGTTTGCCGCCGCCTCGGCCGAGGCAGCGGCCGGCGCCTGCTGCTGAACCCCCGTTACGATTGATCAACCAGTCGCGAGCACAATCCTGGGTTTAGGAGTGTGTTGTGACGTCGAGTAGGCTCCCGCCCGCCGAGTTTTCATCGTGCGCGACCTGCGAAAAGCGCGTGGCGCTCTTCGTCTGCTCGGCGCTCGGGCCCGACGATTGCCCCGCCGCGATGGGGGACATTTGGGGCGCCGACACCAAGCATCTGAAGCTGGTGAAGGCGGTTGGCCTGATCGAAGCGGCCATTGTCGCCATCGGCGTCGAGGCCGGCGGCCTCAAAGCGATGGACGATCTGCTCGACGTCGTTCGAGAACTCGAAGCCCTGCTTGAGGCCAATACCGCGATCGCGCAAAGCCGCGTGTCCGCAGCCTAACCCTCCGCCGCCACCTTTTCCTCGAGCCCGTATTCACGCAGCTTGCGATAGAGCGTCGAACGGCCAATGCCGAGGCGGCGCGCCACTTCCGACATGTGCCCGGCGTAGTGATCGATGGCGAGTTCGATCAGATCGCGCTCGATCTGCTCAAGCTGGCGCAGATGGCCCTTGCCATCGAACACTTCGACAGGCGCCGCCGCAACGTCAGCGGCGTGAGCGATCGCTGCGCTCACCACGGCTTGCGCCGCGCTGACATGATGGTCGTTGGCGGGAAGCGGCGTCTCCTCGGGGTGCGTATCATTGGCGGCCGCCAATGGCTTCAGCCCCGAGATTTGCGGGAAGTCCTCCGGCGCCAGCATGTCGCCTTCGCACAGGATGACAGCGCGGAAGACGCTGTTCTCCAGCTGGCGCACATTTCCCGGCCAGTCATAGTCCAAAAGCATCTGCATCGCCGCCTGCGAGGCGCCGCGCACGTTGCGGCCTTCTTCGGCGTTGAAGCGCGCCACGAAGCGCTGCACCAGCGCGGGCAGGTCTTCCTTGCGCTCACGCAGCGGCGGGGCTTCGATCGGGAACACGTTGAGCCGGTAAAACAGGTCTTCGCGGAAGCCGCCGTCGGCGACCAGCTTCGACAAGTCCTTGTTGGTGGCGCTGATGATGCGCACATCGACCTTCACCGGCCGCTTGGCGCCAACGGGATCGACTTCCCCTTCCTGCAGCACGCGCAGCAGCTTCACCTGCATGTCGAGCGGCAACTCGCCTACCTCATCGAGGAACAGCGTGCCGCCATTGGCTTCAACGAACTTGCCTGCGTGGTTGTCAGTGGCGCCGGTGAAGCTGCCCTTCACGTGCCCGAACAGGATCGATTCCACCAGGTTTTCCGGAATGGCGCCGCAATTGACGGTCACGAACGGGCGTCCCGCACGCTCGGACGCGCCCTGGATCGCGCGCGCCAGCAATTCCTTGCCGACGCCGCTTTCGCCGGTGATCAGCACCGGAATGTTGGAGCCCGCCGCGCGCCGCCCCATGCGCACCACCGGCGCCATCACCGGCGCGTTGGCGACCATGTCGTCGAACGAGAGTTGACCGGCCACGCGCTTCTTCATGCGCACGACCTCAGTCTTCAAGTTCGACATTTCGAGCGCATTGCGGATCGAAACCATGATCCGCTCGGGGCTCGCCGGCTTGACGAAGAAATCGCTGGCGCCGGCCTGCATCGCCTGCACCACCGTGTCGATGCCGCCCGAGGCGGTCAGCACAATGCACGGCAGGTCGCCGCGGCGCATGCGGATTTCCTTCAGCGCCTCCTGGCCGCTCATGCCCGGCATCACCAGGTCCAGCAGCACAATGTCGATATCGGCGTGCGTCTCCACTGCCGCGACAGCCGCCGCGCCATTCTCCGCCGCCCGTGTCAGAAAACCGTTGCGCTCGACAGCCGCCTGCAACAGACGGCGCTGCGCCGGATCGTCATCGACGATCAGGATCGTCTTGCCCATGAAACCCACCAATTCGTTTGCCGCGTTTCTCTGCCGGAAACGCTGGTCATGGGGCCACCTTACGGATCGGAAGTTCAGGTCGCGTTAAAATGGCACAGTTTTTCGAGATTTCCGTAAGCCTTCATAGGCATTAGATGAACGCCGTGTTCACCACGTCCAAACCCGCATGAGCGATCCCCGCGATCCCGAACGCAACCGCATCACTGCGCGCATCGGGCGCGTGGCGCGCGTCGGCGCCAATATGTCGGGCGCTGTCGCTGCGCGCGTTGCGGGCGCCGATCAGGCCGCGCTTGCGCGGGCGCTGCGTCAGGCGCTTGGCCGCTCCAAGGGGCCGCTGATGAAGGTGGCGCAGCTGCTTTCGACAATCCCCGATCTTCTCCCACAAGCCTACGCCGAAGAGTTCCGAAAATTGCAGGCGCACGCCCCGCCCATGGGCTGGCCGTTCGTGCAGCGGCGCATGCGCGCCGAGCTTGGTGACGATTGGGAAACCAAGTTCGCAAGCTTCGAGCGCGAAGCAGCCGCGGCCGCCTCGTTAGGCCAGGTGCATCGCGCCAGCGCCCACGATGGCCGCGCACTGGCCTGCAAGCTGCAATATCCGGACATGGCCAGCGCCGTCGAAGCCGATCTCGGTCAGCTCAGGACCTTGCTTGGCCTGTTCAAAAGCATGGACGGCTCCATCGATTCCTCGGAAGCCATCCTGGAGGTCGGCGAACGCCTGCGCGAAGAACTCGATTACGGGCGCGAGTTGAAGCACATGCGTCTGTTCGCGGCGCTGCTTGCCGATGAGCCGCGCATCGCCGTGCCCGAACCGGTTGAGGCGCTTTCGACCAGGCGCCTGCTCACCATGACCTGGCTCGACGGGCGCGGCCTGATGCACTGGCTCGACGCGCCGCAGGAAACCCGCAACCGGATCGCCGAATTGCTGTTCAAGGCCTGGTGGGGGCCGATGACGCATTACGGCGTCATCCACGGCGATCCGCACCTCGGCAATTATGCGCTCACCGGCAACGCCGAGCGCCTGCACTTGCTTGATTTCGGCTGCGTGCGCATCTTCCCGCCGCGCTTTCTCGATGGCGTCGTCGGGCTTTATCGCGGGCTGAAGGCCGGCGATATGGAGCAGGTTGCGCACGCCTACGAGGTCTGGGGCTTCAAGAACCTCAACACTCCGCTCATCGAGGCGCTGACCATGTGGGCGCGCTTCATTTACGGCCCCCTGCTCGACGAGCGCGTGCGCACCATTGCCGATGACGTGCCGCCGGCTGAATACGGCCGCCGCGAAGCGATGGAAGTGCGCCGCCGGCTGAAGACGCTCGGCCCGGTGCTGATACCGCGCGAGTTTGTGTTCATGGACCGCGCCGCCATCGGCCTGGGCGCGGCCTTCCTGCATCTGCGCGCGGAGCTGAATTTCGGCGCCATGTTCGCGGAGAGCGTGGAGGGCTTTTCGGTGGACGCGCTCACGCAGAAACAGACACAAGCTCTGGCGGCTGCAAACCTCTAAGGCGCGATGTCACGTCTCCGGCCTTCGACAAGCTCAGGCCGCTGGACATTCATGACCGAGAGCCCTGAGCAAAGTCGAAGGGCGGAGTGATTGGCGCGCCAACGGCGAACTCAGGACTCGGGCGCAAGCCAGCCCGCCTTGCACCGCCCGGCAAACTCCCGTTTATGGAGCCATGGAGCACAACACACTCATCACGACGCTGGTCGCGGCGATCGTGCTGGCGTTCGTGTTCGGCTTCATCGCCCAGCGGCTGAGGCTTTCGCCGATCGTGGGCTATCTCGTCGCGGGCGTCGCCGCGGGCGGGCGCTACATTCCAGGCTTTGACGCGTCCCTCGATCTGGCGCTGCAGCTCTCCGAGATCGGCGTCATTCTTCTGATGTTCGGCGTCGGGCTGAAGATTTCCATTGAAGACATCTGGTCGGTGCGCTGGGTGGCGATCCCCGGATCGCTGGCCCAGACCATCCTGGTCGCTCTGCTGGGCGCAGGCGTTGGGCTGTTGTTCAAGCTGCCATTGGCGGAAGCGCTGATCATGGGCTCGGCGCTTTCGATCGCGTCCACGATCGTGTTCTTCCGCGCACTGGAAGAGCGCCACCTGATGAAGACCGAGGAAGGCCGCATCGGCGTTTCCTGGCTGCTGCTGGAAGATCTTCTGATCGTCATCGCCATCGTGGTGATGCCGGCTTTGGTGTGGGCGCTCTCCGGCGAAGGCGAGAGCGCCTCGCTCGCGCGCATCTTCTCCGCCCTCGGCGTGACCTTCGCCAAGATCACGGTGTTCGTGGTGCTCATGCTGCTGATCGGGGCGCGGCTGTTTCCCTGGCTGATCGTGCAAATCGCACACACCAAGTCGCGCGAACTGCTTTCGCTCGGCACTTTGGCGCTGGCGTTGGGCGTGGCCTGGGCGGCGTACGCCTTCTTCGACGCGAGCTTTGCGCTCGGCGCCTTCCTCGGCGGGCTTGCGCTCAACGGCTCACGGTTCTCGCACCGCGTAGCTGAAGATTCGCTGCCGCTGCGCGACACCTTCGCGGTTCTTTTCTTCGTCGCCGTCGGCATGCTGCTCGATCCGGGCATTGTCTTGCGTCAGCCCTTGCTCCTGGCCGCCATCGTCGCTGTCGTGATCGTGGGCAAGGCGGGCCTCGCCTATTGGCCGATGCACGTCATGGGACAATCCCGCCAGGCCACGTGGCTCGTTGCGCTCGGCACCGCTCAGATCGGCGAGTTCTCGTTCGTGCTCGCCAATATGGGCCGCACGCTCGGCGTCGTCTCGATGGAAACCTACAACCTCATCCTCGCCGCGGCCTTGATCACGATCGCGGCCAATCCCTTCCTGCTGCGTTATCTGCCGGCGCCAGGCGCGCGCGCGGCCGCTGACTGAGCAAAGCGCCCCGCTTCTAATCCGCCTCAAAAATTACCCTGCCCTCGGCTCTGTCCACGCGGACCACCCGGTAGCCAGCATCGCGCCAGGCGTATGTCGGCCCGCACCAATGGTTGGTCTCGTTCGCCCACCAGGCGTCGAGCGTGCGCGCCTCGGCGGGCAGCGCCTCCGGAAACAGCCAATCGTCAATTCTCGCAAAATCCAGGTGAGCGTGTTTGGCGCCGCGCCACTCCAAAAGCATGTAATAGATTGGCGTGTACCGGTCAGTCGCCCTCATCGCCGCGTAAGGCTCGAACACTTCGTGGAACTCGCTCCCGAAATGGACCTGGGCCCTCAGATCGCCGCGGGCGCGCTCCACAAGCGCGTAGATGATGAGCTTCTGCAGCTCGGGCACATCAAAATAGGACGTGTGCAGCAATTCCCGCCAGGTGGGCGCAAAGTTCAGGTTCGTCAGCGCACTGCTCTCGCCCGGGGGCGCTGTCTCCATATTCGCTCTGGACAAAGCAAAGCCCGATCGAAAGCGCTCCCACGCATTGATGACATGGGGTTCGCAATGGCGAATGAGCGCATCATGATGCGGTTGCTGCAACGGCGCCCAGCGCCAAGACTCGTCAAGGTTCGCCGACACGCGCGTCACGCTCTCGCCATCAGCGTCGGCGCCGAAGATGCTGGACCGCAGGATCTGGTGAAACACCCCGTCCAAACTCCGGCGTGAGACCTTGTCCAGCAGGGGCGAGAGCGCAGCCGTGAGCGCCATTTGCACGCCGCGGCGCACCGGCGAAAGCAGCGCCGAATGGAACGCCAGCAGCAGAACGCCCGCCAGGGCCAGAGTGACAGCGACCACCGCCGGCCCGTTCCAGCTCCCTTCGAAAAGCTGTCGCGGCGCCGAATAGGGCACGTAGGCGACCGCGGCGACGACGAGAGCCGCGAAGAGCGCGGGCGCAAGAAAGCGCATCGCGAACCCCTCCGGCGCCACTGGGCCCCGCTCCAGCAGAGCGCGAGACAAGAGCGAGATCGCCTCGTCCTCGTTGTGGTAGATGACGGCGAGCCTGCGCCGAAAGAGAATATCCGGATCAGCGTAGCGCTTGGCGCGCCGCGCAATCAGTGCTGAACGCAGCTTGGCGAAGACGACGCGCAGCCCTGCAAGCCCCGCAAGCCCGAAAGCAAAGCCGGCCACTGCTACGGCCCAGGCGGGCGCCCAGGGCGCGAACCGGGAAGCCAACAGGGCAAACGGAAGGGCGCCAAGCGTGCCGGCCACCGGCCACAGCACCACATTGTTGATCACTGACCAGAATGCATTTTCGCCCCACCTTCTCTGATCGCTGGTTCCCGAACTCAGAAACGGTGCGCCGACCGTGGCGATCGTGTAGCGTTCGGGCCTGCCCGGGATCCCATTGCGCACCGCGCGAGCGATCACGTTGCCGCCATGGCTGTGACCAATAATGAAAACGTCCTCGCGCCCTTGAGCTTCGGTTTTTAGGAACTGAACGAACGCCTTCGCCGCCGCCGCGCGCGCCCTCTCACTGTTTGCACCGCTCCAATGGAACGGACGGATTTCGGTTTCTCCGGGCCAGAAACGCACCAGTTCTTTGATGAACGGCGATCCCAGCTGCCACCATTTGCTCCCGACATCGGCATCGGCGCCGTCATTGGTGCCGTGAACGGTGACAATCAGGTCCGCCATCAACAACTCTCCGGTCAGCGCAGCTCTTTGCGGATCACCAGCTTCAGGCCCGACCAGGTCTGGTCCACCGCGCACACCTTCACATCCACAAAGCCCAGCGGCAGCGCGAGCGCGCGGATCACATCCTCGGTGATGTCGGTCTTCACCTTCGCGGCCTTCTTCGGCCACGACACCCAGACCATCCCGTTTGCGGCAAGCAGCGCGCGCAGCCGGGCGAGGTCGCCCTCCAGCGCCGCCGCTTTGGTGTGAAAGATATGAGCGGCGGGGACCCCTTTGCCGGGGCGCGCCAGATAGCGCGGCCGCGCGGTCTCCTCGATCTCGGCCCGGACGCTCTCGGGCATGGACCGGGCCCAGAGCGCAGCGCCGTCCGCCAGCCCCAGCTTTTTCGCCAACGGCGCGCTGGAATAGCCCGCCGGCATCAGCCCTGCCCCTCATCGGGGCGTTTCAGCCGCGCCAGCAGCGCCGTCTCCTCCATTTGAAGGCGGCGCCGTTCGCGCCGTTCGGCCTCTTCGGCCTCGGCTTTTTGCCGCGATCCGCGCGCCCAGGCGGCCACGGCGATCACCACAGATCCGCTCAACCCCGCCAGAATCAACCACCACATGCGCCCACCTTGCTCCCTTGGAGGCTTTAGGCTATCAGCGCCGCTTCCAATTTTCCCGCCCTATCGCGGGCCACAGGATTGCCGGTCATGAAAACCGAAGGCCACCCCGACTATCATTTCATCACCGTCCAGATGACGGATGGGACGACCTTCAAGACCCGATCCACCTACGGGGACGACGGCGCGACGCTGGCGTTGGAAATCGACCCCAAGTCGCACCCGGCCTGGACCGGCGGCAACCAGCATCTGATCGACCGCGGCGGGCGCGTGTCGCGCTTCAACGACAAGTTCGGCGGCTTCATGAAGAAGAAGGAAGGCTGAGGCCAGCCTTCGCCGCGCACAATGTCAGGGCGCCGGAGCGATCCGGCGCCCTTTGTCTTTTGTGCTTGTTCGATGCCTAGCGCTTAAACGCCTGCTGCAGCAGCGCCATCTGGTCCGACACCGGATTGGCGGCGTCTTCACCACCTTCGTACATGGTTTCGTCGAGACGGCGCACGCGTTCATAAATCGCCGCGCCACGCGCTATCAGCGTCTTCAGCGCTTCTGGCAATTCCTCGCTTCCGGCAAAATTTTGCGCCGGCTGCGCGTCGCGCGAGATCAGCCGGTATTTGTCGCTCGACGCTTCGTTCAGCGCGATTTCGCCATCGCGCACCGCGCGCTGCACCAGCAGCCACGAGGCCACCTGCATCAGGCGCGTGGTTAAGCGCATGCTTTCACCCGCATAAGCCAGGGCGGCGGCGCGTGAGAGCCGCTTGGAGGCGGCGCGGCCCGGGCCGTCGAGGTAGGCGGCGGTTTCTTCAACCAGGCCCATCCCTTCCTTGAAGGTGCGCTCGAAAAGCTCCGATCGGGCGAATTCCGACGCGCGCTTGGCGTCGAATTGTCCTCTGGGAGGGGAAGTCTGGTTCGTATCGGTCATAGGCCAGCGGGGTTCGCAAAGGGCGGGCCGTCACCGGCCAGAAGGTTAGGTTGGTCGCGCACCGAAGACGGAATCCGCCGCCGCGCGTTGCGCACGCTTAGCCTGGATGGCGTTCTCGCAAAGTTGAATTTCGCTCTTGAGGCGTTCAATGCGAGCTTCAAGCTCCCCGATCGAGGCGTTTTCCAGTTGCGTTTCCAGCGGCACAGCCTTCTTGACCGGGGGCGCAAAGGGATCGTCTTCGATCATCGGGACATTCTCCGTTTCGGCCATGATAGCCTGGATTGGCCGCCAGTCTAAGGAGCTCCGCGATGCTGAAGCCGTCAACCATGCGCCGCGTTGCTCATGCGCCTGATAAGCCGCTGACGCTCATCGAGGCCGATACGCCCAGCCCCGGGCCGCATGAAATTCTGATCCGGGTGGCAGCGGCCGGGGTCAACCGGCCCGACCTGATGCAGCGGGCGGGGCTCTACCCGCCCCCGCCTGGCGCGCCGGCGACCCTGGGCCTGGAGGCTGCTGGAGAGATTGTCGAGCTTGGCGCCGGCGTCACGCGCTGGCGCGTGGGCGAGAAGGTGACCGCCCTGCTCGCCGGCGGCGGCTATGCTGAATACGCGCACGCGCACGAGGGCGCGGCGCTGCCCATCCCGGCAGGGCTGTCGCTCGTGCAGGCGAGCGCCCTTCCGGAAACGGTCTTCACCGTCTGGGCCAATGTCTTTGAAGCGGGCGCGCTTAAGCTGGGCGAGGCCTTCCTGGTGCACGGCGGCGCCTCCGGCATCGGCACAACCGCGATCCAGATGGCCAAGGCCCACGGCGCGCGGGTGTTCGCCACCGCCGGCGATGCGGACAAGATCGCGCTCTGCCAAAAGCTCGGCGCCGAACGCGCCATCAATTATCGGGACGAAGATTTCGAAACGGTCGTGCGCGATCTCGGCGGCGCCGACGTAATCCTCGACATGGTAGGCGGCCCCTACGTGCAGAAGAATCTCGACGTCCTGAAGGATCGCGGCCGCCTGGTGATGATTGCGTTCCTGCAGGGGCCGATGGCGCAGCTCAACCTGATGCGCCTGATGCTGAAACGGTTGACGCTGACCGGATCCACCCTGCGTTCGCGCGCGCCCGAGGAGAAAGCGCGCATCGCCGCGGAGGTCGAACGCGTGGTCTGGCCCTGGATCGAAGCGGGAAAAGTCGCGCCGGTGATCGACTCGACTTTTCCTCTCGCCGATGCCGATGCCGCCCATCAGCGCCTGCAGAGCGGCGCCCATGCCGGCAAGATCGTGCTGACGGCCGGACCGTTCTGAACGGGAGCTCAGCCGTCCCGAACAAGCTCGATTTCGAAAGTCGAACCGAGCGGCGTCGCCGTCTCACGCACGTTGATGCGCTGGCCCTCCTGCATCGCTCCCAAATTCACTTCGCGGTCCGGCAACACCGCTATGACTTCGCGGCCCCAGACCAGCACGCGTCCGCCCAGCGGCCAAAAACGCTGCGCCCACTTTCTAATTTGGCTGTAAGAGGGCTCCTTGCGCCACGCGTTCCCGTGCGCATCGGCATAGATGTAGATGGTGCGGTTGACCTCATCCATGGCGACCACGAACTTGCTGTTGACCGGCTTCCACCGCTCATCGAGGGCTGCGCTCACCAGGTAGGCGCAATTGAACGCCCTGCACTCGCTGGGCCTGTCCTTGTGGATGCCGCAGCCCTCGCCGATCACGCAGTGCTTGCACCATTGCAGCGCCGGCTTCTGGACCGCCGGGACGTCAATCAGCTTGCAGCACAAGGTGCAGCCGCCGCACGAGCGCCCTGCAACAACATTGTCCGACATGAACCCTCCGCCCCCATCCTGGCGGAGGGAGTAGCTTTGATGCAACCGCTGGCTCGACCGCCTCGCCCGCAACGCGCCCCTTCCCTTCGGCGGCTGCCGGGGATATATCCCCCCGCAACTGACTTGGTCCGCGCCTGGATTCGTCAGCCCGTTGCTCCATCTGGCCCAGCGCCTGGCGACGAAGCCGGGCGCTTTTGCATTTTCGGAGCCTGCCCCATGACCAGCAACGTCCTGATGCCCAAGGCCACCGCCGTTTGGCTGATCGAGAACACGTCCCTCGCGTTCAACCAGATCGCTGAATTCTGCGGGCTGCACCCGCTTGAAGTTCAGGGCATCGCTAATGAGGACGTCGCCAAGGGCATACGCGGCGTCGATCCGATCGCGGGGGGGTTTCTCTCACGCGAAGAGATCGCCAAGGGCGAAGCCGACGAGACCTACAAGCTGCAGCCGCTTGAGCAGAAGCGCGTGGACCTGCCGCAGGTGAAAAAGCGCGGCGCCCGCTACACGCCGATCGCGCGGCGCCAGGATCGGCCTGACGCCATCGCCTGGTTCCTGAAGAACCACCCCGAAGTGCCGGACTCCAAGGTCGTGAAGCTGATCGGCACGACGAAGGCCACGATCGAGCAGGTCCGCAATCGCACGCACTGGAACTCAAACCAGATCAAGCCAGTCGATCCGGTCACCATCGGCTTGTGCACGCAGATCGAACTCGACGCCGTCGTCGCCGACGCCGCCGCCGCCAAGGCCCGCGCCGAAGCGCGCGCCGCCAAGGCTGAAGCGAAGACGTTGAAGGCCGCGCAGGAGACGGTGCCGCCGGAAACGTATCACGGCGACGAAGGCTGACTGAGTTGAGCAGCGCGCCGTTCGCGGCGCGCTCACCTCAATGATGTTGCAACTTCTGTCGGATTTCTTCGATTTGCTCTTTGAGCTTGAGTTTCTGGCGCTTCATCGCGCTGAGCCGCGTCATGTCCGCGGACGGCCTTTTGGCCTCGTTTTCAATGATGATATCCAGATCCCGATGCCGGGCGTCGAGTTCGCGCAAACGCTGCTCGATAGCCATCGAAGGCGCCTCCTTTAGCTTGGGCGAAAGAAGGATGCTCCCATTTTGAAGTGTTGTCTCCTTACATCGTCAACAAAAATAAACTTTCTTACAGGCGCTTTGATTCCCTGGCGAAATTGGGGAAATCGGACAGCTTTACACAGCTTGCGGAGCGTGGCTTAGCTTGAGCCGTGAGCGCGTTGGAGGGGGCGGCGCGCGCACCAGATGGGCATGGGCGATGGACGGCGAAGACGGCACCGGCTTCGACATTAGCGATACGCCCGAGAAGCGCGCCCTCAAGGCTCGCCTCGGCGAGTATCGCGAAGAGCACCGCGCACTCGACAGCGCCATTCTCGCACTGCAAGAGCAGAGCGGCGGGGATGCGCTGCAGCTGGCGCGGCTGAAAAAGCGCAAGCTGGTGTTGAGGGACCAGATCAAATGGATCGAAGACAGGCTCATGCCCGACATCATCGCCTGAGCCTGCTTGCGGGCGCGGCGGTTCTGGCCCTGCCCGGCGCCGCCTACGCAGACCGGCCAGCCGAGGAAAAGGGCGTGCTTTCGCTCGCGGTGGAGAACGATAGTCTCTCCTCCGGCGCTGACCGCAATTACACTTCCGGCATCAAGCTCGCCTATGTTTCCCCAAGCGCCGGCGTTCCCGACTGGCTCGAGGGCGCGGGCGGCTTCACGCGTGCGCTCTCGGGATCAAACCCGGATTTCTGGGGCATCTCCATCGGCCAATCGATCTTCACGCCGGAAGACATCGAAGCCAATCCCGCCCCGCCCGATCAGCACCCTTATGCCGGCTGGCTCTACATGCAGATCATGGTGGGCGCCGAAGAGGATCGCAGCGATGGCCGCGCGCCGCGCTATCTCGACACTTACGAACTGGAGTTCGGCATTGTCGGCCCGTCCGCACTTGGCCGGCAAGCGCAGAGCGGCATCCACCAATTGTTGGGCGCGCCCCACCCCAATGGCTGGGACAGCCAGCTGAACGATGAGTTCGCGTTCGCGCTTTCGTTTGACCGCCGCTGGCGGGCGCTGCGCGTCTTCGCCGACGTCGTTCCCGGCGGCATCGAAGCAGATCTGACGCCGAGCGCCGGCGCCACGCTCGGCACGTTGCGCGATGAAGCGCGCGTCGGGCTCACGGCGCGCATCGGCCAGCGCATCGACAACGATTATGGCCCCCCGCGCGTGCGCCCTTCGCTTGCCGGCGTTGAGCATTTCAGCGGCGGCCCGCTCGCCTGGTCGCTGTTCGCTGGCGTTCAAGGCCGCGCGGTTGCGCACAACCTTTTCCTGGACGGCAACACCTTCCAGGACAGCGCTTCAGTCGATCGCAATCCGTACGTGGCCGATTTCCAGACCGGTTTTTCGATCAGCGCCGGCGATTGGCGCCTCGCTTACACCTACGTGTGGCGCACCGAAGAATTCTCCACCCAGCCCACGCGCCAGGATTTCGGCGCATTGGCGCTGAGCTGGCGGCTGTGAGCGGATTTCTTCGAAACCGGACGATCGGCCGCTTTGCCTGGCCCGGCCAAGGCCTTTAGCTGACTCTCATGCGTGTGCTGGTGTTGGGCGCGTACGGGCTCATCGGGTCGGAGATCGTGCGCCGATTGCGCGCTGATGGCTTGACGGTTGTCGGTTTTGGCCGTTCCGCCGCCAAAGGCAGACGGCTCGCGCCCGACATCGCCTGGTTCGGCGCAGATCTGGCGGCCTTGTGCCGTCCTGCGCAATGGGCTCCCTATCTGCAGGACGTGGATGCGGTCGTGAACGCGTCGGGCGCTTTGCAGGATGGCGCTATCGACAGGCTGAGCCGCTCGCAGCAAGCGGCCATCATCGCCCTCATCGAAGCATGCGCGCGCAGCGGCCCGCGGCGCTTCGTGCAAATTTCAGCGCCGGGCGCTGAGCGAGGCGCCGGTACGGCGTTCATGCGAACGAAGGCCGAAGCTGACGCAGCCCTGCGCGCTAGTTCGCTCGATTGGACGATCCTGAAGCCGGGGCTGGTGATCAGCGCCTACGCCTATGGCGGCACGGCGCTTCTCCGCATGCTGGCGGCCTTCCCTGCGGTGCAGCTGCTCGCGTTCCCGCAGGCGCAGATGCAGACCGTCGCCGCCGATGACGTCGCCGAAGCTGTCGCCGTTGCGCTGACGACCGATCGCCTCGCGCGCCGGGACGTGGATCTGGTTGAGCGCGCGCCGCACACGCTGGCTGCGGCGGTGTCCGCATTTCGCCGCTGGCTCGGCTTTGGCGCCCCGAGGTTCGCCCTCGCCGCCCCGCGCCTCTTGAGCGCCGCCATCGGATGTTGCGCCGACGCCGCAGGCTGGTTGGGATGGCGCTCTCCGCTGCGGACAACGGCGCTAAAGGTCCTCGCCGGAAACGTGCTGGGCGATCCAGACCAGGGCGAAGCGGCGCTCGGGCGCCCGCTGAGGACTATGGAGCAATCGCTCGCGGCCTTGCCCTCCACCATGCAGGAGCGCGTGTTCGCGCGCGCGCAACTGGCGTTCCCGCTGCTTGCGTTTTCGCTCGCGCTGTTTTGGATCGCATCGGGCGTCATTGCGCTCATTCACGCGGAAGCCGCCGCTGGCCAACTGAGAGACACTGCGCTTGAAGAGCACGCCATGCCCATCGTGATCTCAGGGGCGCTGCTTGACATCGCCGTCGGCGCAGCTGTTTGCGTGCGTAAGACGGCGCGCCCCGCCGCTCTCGCCGGCGTTGCGGTTTCACTCTGCTATCTTGGGATCGGGACGTGGTTGGCGCCGCAGCTTTGGGCCGATCCTCTGGGGCCGTTCGTCAAAGTCATTCCCGCAATTGCCCTGGCGCTTGCCTTCGCTTGCCTGATTGAGGAGCGCTAAATGGGGGACGCGCTTGTCCTGCTGCGCTGGCTGCATGTGATTGGCGCGGCCGTCCTGCTCGGCACGGGCGCTGGCATCGCTTTCTTCATGGTCATGGCCGATCGCACCAAGAATGCGCGCATCATCGCGCACACCGCCGGCGTCGTCGTCATCGCCGATTGGCTCTTCACCGCGACCGCGGTGATCGCTCAGCCCATCACAGGCCTCCTGCTCGCCAGCGCGCTGGGATGGCCGCTGGACGAGGGTTGGATCGTGCTGTCGCTGGCGCTCTACGCACTCACCGGCGTCTTCTGGCTGCCCGTGCTTTGGATGCAGCATCAGATGCGCGATCTTGCGCGTGCGGCCTGCGAACAGAACCAGCCGCTTCCTGCGCGCTACCACCAGCTCTACCGCGCCTGGTTCCTGTGCGGATTTCCCGCGTTCTTCAGCGTGCTCGCGATTGTTTGGCTCATGCTCGCGCGTCCATCGCTGTTTTGAAATCAGCCCCCCGGAAAGCGCGTCAAATAGGGGGATAGGGGCGTTTCAATCCGCGTGGTTTGGTTTTGTGCGATGCTGTTGAGGTTCCGGCTAGGGAGGCGATTGCGTGCACCAGGCCAAACGTCGCCGGGATGCGGATTGAGCGCGATGCAATGCGAAGTGGCGACACCTGGCATTGTTAGCTCCAGCGAGTTGAAAGGAAGCTGGAGGCTCCGTTGGAAGTATGGTGCTTCCGCTGCGCGCCTGCCGGGAACGTGAAGCACGGCGCTAAGACGCGTCCGGAACCCCAGCGTCGCGGGTGACCGGTCTGGGAAACCAGTCCAGCGGGAGGAGACCGCGCCGGTCGAGCTGCCAAGCCCGTCTTGCCTGAAACGTATGGCCGCCGGCGCGGACATCGAACGCCGCGCGCTTCCGCCGGTTGCATGAACGATCCGCGCAGGGCGCGCTTCAGGCACACCCCGCACTCTTCTTCCCAGCGCGCAGCTTGAGGCGCGCCCTGCGCTCCCTTTGCGGGAGCTGGAAACCACGGCGAAACCGGAAACGCACAGGCGTTGTCCGGCAAAGTGGCGTGTGTGGATCAAACTTCCCGGCGCGCGGCGATGATTGTATCGCCGAAGATCTCCTCGAACGAAGCGCGCAGCGCTGCGTCGGCGTCGGCCATCGTCACCGGCAAACCGAGATCCACCAGGCTGGTGACGCCAAATTCCGCAGCGCTGATGCCGCAAGGAGTAATGCCCGAGAAGTGTTCGAGCTCCGGCTCAACATTGAAGGCGATGCCGTGAAAGCTCACCCACTTGCGCAGGCGCACGCCGATAGCTGCAATCTTGTCCTCGCGGGTCCAGCCCGGCCCTTTGCGTTCGACCCAGACGCCGACGCGGCCCTCGCGCACCACGCCCGCCACGTTGAAGCGCGCCAGCGCGCCGATGATCCAACGTTCCAGGTCATGCACGAAGCGCGTCACGTCGCGGCCGCGCTTGCGCAGATCGAGCATGACATAGGCCACGCGCTGGCCAGGGCCGTGATAGGTGAATTGTCCGCCGCGCCCGCTTCGAAAAACCGGGAAGCGATCCGGATCGAGCAGATCCTCGTCCTTGGCGCTGACGCCGGCGGTGTAGAGCGGGGGATGTTCCAGGAGCCAAATGAGCTCGCCCGCCTCGCCCGCGGCGATCGCGGCCGCGCGCGCCTCCATCGCGGCGACGGCCGCCCCGTACTCGGTCAGCCCCGGCGAAACCGCCCAGCCGATCAGGTCCTTGTTCACGCGCTCGCAACCCTTTCAGGTTCGACTAGAGCAGAATCAGATGGGGCCGTCTCCGTGCCAGGCAAAACGCAAGTTCACAACGTCGGTATCGATTTGGCGGTGGTTTTGGGCCGCTGCAGCATGCCGATGCACCAATTGCTCCGCATGGGCCGCGGCGCGGTGATCCCGCTGGACACCAAGGAGTCAGACGAGCTCTGGATTCTGGCGGCCGGCCACCCCATCGCCCGGGGGGAGATCACCATTCAGGGCGAGCGGCTCTGTATCACGGTAACCGAGCCCGCTGACGTTCACGAATTTAACGCCGCAAGCTAGGCGCGGCCAAATTTTCGGCTGGACGCAAGATTGCCAATCCGTTCATGCTGGGCTCAGGCGTGGGACGCCACTGTGCATGCTGCGCGCCTGAGCCGGCGCGCTCAAACGGGGAAAGCACACATGAGCATCAAGACGCGTATCGCGGCCGCGGCAGCTGTCCTGGCCGTTGCGCTGAGCGCAGGCGCAGCCTCAGCGCAGAATTGGCAAGCCAATCCGACCTACGGGTCGATCCAGCTCCGGTCGGGCTTCCAGCCCGACCCCTTCACGGTGAACCTCGCCGCCGGCGGCAACATCGATTCAAGGGCCGCCCTCGGCAACGCCTGCCCGGGCTTCATCGCCAACGCGCCCGATTTCGACCTTTACTGGACTGCCGGCAGCGGCGCCCTCCCATTGGTCATTTCGGCAAACTCCGCCACCGATACGACCCTTGTGGTCCACACCCCGGACGGGCGCTGGCTGTGCGAGGATGACGGCGGCTTCAACGGCTTCAATCCCGGCATGCGCATCGATAATCCGATCAGCGGCCTCTATGACATCTGGGTCGGCACCTACAGCGCCACGGGCGGCAACTACCCGCCGGCGACGCTTTCGATTTCGGAACTGACCAGCTACTAGCCCGCTCCCTTGAGGCAGGCCTGTGACAAGGGCTGCGGCTGCCGCCGCGGCCCTTGTTCGTACGCGGCGGGTCTGCTACCCCCGCGCGCCTGATGCGCTCGTGGCGGAATTGGTAGACGCACCAGCTTGAGGTGCTGGCGAGTAACATCGTGGAGGTTCGAGTCCTCTCGAGCGCACCATTGGCGGGAGGCGCGGCGCGCCTCTCAGCCAATCTTCAGCCGTACGAAAGCCATGGCGCCTGCGGGGTCGCCGCCGTAGGCCGCCTCCAGCCCGCTTGATGCGAAGTGCTGCTGCGCCAGCGCGCCGGCGCCGAGCACGGCATGTTCGCTGAGCCGCCAGTCGCGAATGGCGCCAAGGCTTATCCGCGCCGCGTCGTCTACGGGGCCATGGTGGACGCCGGAGAGTTCGTCGCTTTCGATGGCCTCGGCGCGCGCAAATACGGTCCATCGGTCATTGGGATGCCAAGCCGCTTCGATCAGAGAGGCGTTGAGCGAAACGCCGTCGCTGCGGGATTTTTGGGCCAGGCCCACCGTCGCGGACCACCAGCCTGTCTCGCCCACACGCCGCGCATAGCTGCCGCTCACGGACCAGCGTTCCTCATCCTCGTCGGGTTCGAGCGCCTCAGGCGAGGCGATGTCGGCCCACGAGGCCTGAAGCGAGATGTTCGGCCCGGGATTCCAGCTCAGGCGCACGGAGCTTGAATCGAGCGCGCCGGTCTCGATGTCGTAGCGGTGTTGATCAGGCTCGCGGCCATGAAAGCGCGAGGCTTCCAGTTTCCAATCGCCCTGCACGAAGCCGGCGGTCAGCACGCCGAATGTGATGTGGGTGCTGTCGAACCAGTGGTGCGAAATGGGCGCTTCGGGCGAATCCATTGCGGACATGCGAT
>JAWKUY010000005.1:0-209498 GCA_041398345.1 Hyphomonadaceae bacterium
CCGCGCCTCGGCAGTTCAGGGGAACAAGCGGCGCAATATCTAGCGCAGCTCGTACGTCACGCTAATGGTGACGCTCGTGGCGATCTCGCCCGGCGCGATGGGCGTGGGCATGGCGTCGGCCATGGCTTCAGCGCGCATCATCACCGGCATCGGCACGGGCGGCGCATAGCCGCCGCCTTCGCTGATCGCGATCACGCGCTGCACATGCATCCCAAACGCCTGCGCGTAGAGATCAGCACGATGGCGCGCGGCCTGCGCAGCCTCGCGACGTGCAGCATCCAGCTGAGCGTCGGGATCGGCGTGGCCGAACGACACGCCATTGACTGTGTTGCCACCGGCGGCGACGGCGCCATCGATGATCGCGCCGAGACGATCAAGATTGCGCACGCGCACTGAGACCTGATTGTTGGCCTGGTAACCCGTCACACGTGGAGGCTGGTTCTCGGCGTAGACGTATTGCGGGTTGACCGAGACGTTCGACGTCTGGATGTCGCGCTCGGCGACGCCGGCGCGGCGCAGCGACTGGCTGAGTGCGCTCATACGACGGGCGTTGGCCTGAAGCGCAGCCTGCGCGCTCGCGCCCTCGGTTGTGACGCCCAGCGACACGGTGGCCATGTCGGGCGCGGCCTCAACGCGGCCCTCAGCAGCGATTGTCAGCACCGTTCCTTCGATCATGGGGTGGTGGTCTGCTTGCTGGGCCGCCGCCGGCGCGGCGGGCGCCATCGCCGCCAACATCGTTGCGGCTGCAACGGCCTTGATCAAATGCATGGAAGTTCCCCTTTTCTTCTTCCCTCAGCGGCCCAGATTGCGCCGCCTGCAGGCTAAATTGCGGCTTCCGAACGGTTTTTCCGGATCTTTGCCAGAATATTCCAACCGCAGCCGCGAGCAATGGTTCCGCCATCGCAGCAAGTTCGGCAATCGGGAAACCGAATCACGTAGACTCGAACGCTCCGCCCGGACCGAATGATTTGCGCTTTTCCGACACACTCCTGCGCCAAGTGCGAGACCGCGTGTCCATCGCGGACTACGCCGGCAAGCGGCTGAGCTGGAACAAAGCCAAGACGCGCCCCTCGGCGGGAGACTATTGGGCCTGCTGCCCGTTCCACCAGGAAAAGAGCCCTTCCTTCCATGTGCTGGACAATAAGGGGCTCTTCAAATGCTTCGGCTGCGGCGAGAAGGGCGACATCTTCACACTCGCGATGAAGCTCGAAGGGCTCTCCTTTCCGGAGGCCGTGGAGAAGATCGCGGAGATGGCGGGCGTTGAGCTGCCGCGCGAGCAGATGGAAGACCGCGGCGAAAGCGACAGGCGCAAGCGCCTTCTTTCGATCGCTGCGCGCACCGCAAAGCTCTATGCCGATGCGCTGCGGTCCTCTGGCGGGGCGGACGCGCGCAGGTACCTGCAGGGGCGTGGGCTTGGGCCTGACGAGTGGGCGCGCTTCGGCATCGGGCTCGCGCCCGACGAATGGACCTGGACGCTCGACAAACTGAAGGCCGAAGGCTTTGCGCTGGATGAAATTGTTGCTGCGGGCGTAGGCCGCGAAGGCGAAGACGGCAAACGCGCCATCGACACTTTCCGCAACCGCATCACTTTCGAAATCACCGACACTGCCGGAAAAGTGATCGGTTTTGGCGGGCGTGCGCTCGCCGCCGACGCCAAGGCCAAGTACATCAACTCGCCGGAAACGCCGCTCTATTCCAAGAGCCGCGTGCTCTATCGGCTCAAGCAGGCGCGCGAGCTGCTGGCCCGAACCAAGGCGGACGGGCTCGTCGTCGGCGAAGGCTATCTTGACGTCATCGCGTTTGAGCGCGCCGGGATCGCGGCAGTGGCGCCGTGCGGCACGGCGCTGACCGAAGAGCAGCTGCAGCTGCTCTGGCGCGCGGGCGGCGAACCTGTGTTGTGTTTTGATGGCGATAGCGCGGGCCGGCGCGCCGCAGACCGCGCGCTCGATCTGGCGCTTCCCCATCTTGGCCCTGGCCGCACCGTTCGCATCGCATATGCGCCGCAGGGCGAGGATCCCGATGATATCTTCCGCCGCGCAGGCGCTGACGCACTGGCCTCCCTTGTGGCCGCAGCCGCGCCAGCGTCCGACGCCCTGTTCGAACGCGAAAAGGCGCGCCATGGCCTGGCGACGCCGGAAGCGCGCGCCGCGTTCCAGGCAGCGCTCAAAGACGCCGCCAACCGCATCGCCGATCCCGACACCAAGCGCGCTTATTTCTCTGACCTGATGGGCCGGGCCAGCGCGCTGCTCAAAGCCCAGCGTCCCGCATTTGTACCGGGCGCCGGCTACCAGCGCGGCGGCGCTGGCCCAGCGGGGGCCACAGCTGAGCTGAAGGCTCACGCCGCAGCCAGCGCCCGCCCCGCAGCCGAGAACTTCCTCCGCGCCGCCATCGACCACCCCGGCGTGCTGACCCGTTACGGCGACTGGATCGACCGTCTGGCCATCACTGATCCCGATCTGGCGGTCATCCGGGCGGCGCTGATTGGCCTTTCAGATGCCCATGAAGGCGATGGGGCCATTGACCGTGAGGCCCTGAGCCTCCATTTGACCCGATCGGGTCAGGAACGCGCGGCAGCGCGCATTTCGCGCTGGCCAAAGACGAGAGCCCCCGCCGAGGGGGCTGACGTCGAGGCGGAGTGGCTGGCCTTGGCGACCCGCGAGGTCGTCGCGCCGGCGATAAGGGAGGAATTGGCCGAACTGCGCAGAGCGGCCGCCGAAGGGGACGACGACGCTTTCGCCCGCTTTCAGGCGCTGAGCCGCGAAGCGCGCGAAATCGAAGCGCGCGCCCGGGAGAGCAAGCTGGACGAACCAGCAGAGAATGGCGGCGCCGCAGACTAGCCGCCTACGCATTGATGCCTATTTCCAAGAGTGGAAGAGCAAAGTTCTGATGAGCAAGACCGAAGACACAGCGACGGAAGAAAAAGAAGCGCCCGAAGGGCCGATCCTGGATCTCTCCGACGCCGCCGTGAAGAAGATGATCAAAGCCGCCAAGGCGCGCGGCTTTGTCACCCACGAAGAGCTCAACAAGGTCCTGCCGAGCGACGAGTTCGATTCCGAGGCGATCGAGAACGTGATGGCCCAGCTCAGCGAGATGGGCATCAACGTCGTCGATAACGAGGAAGAAGGCGAAGCCGCCGAGGAAGACGCCAAGGCGGTCGCGGTGCGCGATGAGCCCGCCAAGCCCGCCGTCACCAACACCCGCGAGGACGCCGATCGCACGGACGATCCTGTGCGCATGTATCTGCGCGAAATGGGCTCCGTGGAGCTGCTCTCGCGCGAGGGCGAAATCGCCATCGCCAAGCGCATCGAGGCTGGCCGCGACGCCATGATCCGCGGCTTGTGCGAGAGCCCGCTGACCTTCGAAGCCATCATGGTGTGGCGCGACGAGTTGCGTGAGCAGAAGATTCTGCTGCGCGACATCATCGATCTGGAAGCCACCTATGGCGCCGAGATGGGCATCGTGCCGCAATCGGCGCCGGGCGTGAACGCCGATGGTCTGGTCGATCCTGAAGCCGCCAAGGCCGAGATCGCCGAGGCCGAGCGCAAGAAAGCCGAGGCCGCCGAGCAAGCCGCCAACAAGGAGCCCGGCGAAGGCGGCGATGGCGAAGGCGACGGCGAGGGCGATTTCGACGACGAACAGGCGATCTCGATGTCGGCGATGGAAGCCGAGCTCAAAGAGGGCGTGATGACCACGCTCGACGCCATCGCCGAAGCGTTTGGGCAGTTCCGCAAGCTGCAGGAAAAACGCATCGATCTGCGCCTGAAGGGCAAATCCCTGCCCGCCGCGCAGGCCGGCAATTACGAAACCGCGCAGAACACCATCATTGAAGAGCTGAAGAAGCTGAAGCTCAACAATGCACGCATCGAGAGTCTGGTTGAGCAGCTCTACGCCATCAACAGGAAGCTCATTCAGCTGGAAGGCAAGCTGATGCGGCTGGCCGAATCCAATGGCGTGCCGCGCGGGCAGTTCCTGGAAGCCTATCACGGCCACGAACTCGATCCGAAATGGACCGAGAAGATCGCCGCCAAGTCGAAGGCCTGGGGCAAGTTCATCGCCTCGGAAGCCGACGACATCGCCGACATCCGCTCCGAAATCGGCGTGCTGGCGCAGGAAACCGGCGTGCCGATCGACGAGTATCGCCGCATCGTCCACGCCGTTCAGAAGGGCGAACGCGAAGCGCGCCAGGCCAAGAAGGAAATGGTGGAGGCGAACCTGCGCCTCGTCATCTCCATCGCCAAGAAATACACCAATCGCGGCCTGCAATTCCTGGATCTGATCCAGGAAGGCAATATCGGGCTGATGAAGGCGGTCGATAAGTTCGAATATCGGCGCGGCTACAAGTTCTCCACTTACGCCACGTGGTGGATCAGGCAGGCCATCACGCGCTCGATCGCTGACCAGGCGCGCACCATCCGCATCCCCGTGCACATGATCGAGACCATCAACAAGCTGGTGCGCACGTCGCGCCAGATGCTGCACGAGATCGGCCGCGAGCCGACGCCGGAAGAACTCGCTGAAAAGCTCGGCCTGCCGCTGGAGAAGGTTCGCAAGGTGATGAAAATCGCCAAGGAACCGATCTCTCTGGAAACGCCGATCGGCGATGAAGAGGATTCACACCTCGGCGACTTCATCGAGGACAAGAACGCCATCCTGCCGGTCGACGCCGCGATCCAGAGCAATCTGCGTGAAACCACGACGCGCGTGCTCGCTTCGCTCACCCCGCGCGAGGAGCGCGTGCTGCGCATGCGCTTCGGCATCGGCATGAACACCGATCACACGCTCGAAGAAGTCGGCCAGCAATTCAGCGTCACCCGCGAACGCATCCGCCAGATCGAAGCGAAGGCGCTGCGGAAGCTGAAACATCCGAGCCGGAGCCGGAAGTTGCGGAGCTTCTTGGATAATTAGGGGGCGCTTCCATGGCGATGATCCAATGCTTTGAACGCAAGGACTTGGAACGCAACAAAATTCACGACTCGATCCATGCCACGTTCACTTCGTTCCAGGACGGCGACCGCAAGATCGTGCAAATTGACACTTGCGGACGCTCTACCAGGGCCATACCCGGCAAGAAGAGCCAAACGATCCAACTTGATGAAGCAAGTGCTCGTCGCCTAGTCGAAATTCTCCGCCGTGAATTTCAAATCTAGGCACACCTACTAAACAGAGCCCAACGCCGCATCGCTGCCGCCTTGCCCGCATTTCTCGCGCGGCAACGGTGGGCGGTCGCACCAATTGCCCTGCCCCAACGCGGCGTCAAGTACGCTTTTGGGGCGGCGCATGACGCCATGCGCGGTTTCTGCTAAACTCCCCCCATGACCAAGCACACGCCCGACGACGTTCACGTCCGCCCGCGCGACATTCACTTTGATGTCGAGGCCGCGCGCCGGGGCCATTGGCTCGGCGGCGATCCGGTCGGCACCGCGGTGTTCAACGCGCTGTCGCTCACCTTCCCCGATGGCGAGCGCATGTTCATCGACGCGGTGAAGCATTATCGTGGGGAGCTTTCCGGCAAACTGGCTGACGATGTGAAGGGCTTCATCGCCCAGGAATCGGTGCACGCGCGCGAGCACCATTCGCTCAACCAGCTGATCGACCGCGATCGTTACCCGGCGCACGAGGTTGAGGCCAGCATCCAGGAGCGCGTCGCCATTTCGCGCGCGCGCGGGCCAATGCGCATGCTGATCGCCACCATCGCGCTGGAGCATTTCACCGCCATGATGGCTGAAATGCACGCGCGGCATAAGGATCTGTTCGACAACGTCGAGCCGGGGCTGGAGCGGATGTGGCGCTGGCACGCGATGGAGGAGACCGAGCACAAGGCGGTCGCGTATGATGTGTACATGCATGTGACGCGCGATTGGCCGCCGCTGAAGCGCTACCTGCGCCGCTGCATCGCCATGGGCGTGATCTCGGTGCTGTTCACGCGCAACATCACCCATTACGCGGCGCGGCTCCTGGAAGCGGACGGCTATGCGCCGAAGGACGCGCTGAAAGCGGTGAAGCAGTTCGTCTGGAAGAAGCCCGGCATTTTCAGCCGCGGCTGGCGCAGCTATTTCGCCTGGTACAGGCCGGGCTTCCATCCATGGGATCAGGACAATCGCGATCTGATGGCCGAATGGAAAGCTGAGTTCGACCGGGCGGCGATGGCGCCGGCCTAACTCAGCTTCATGCGCGAGATTAGACGCCGGTCTCGCTGCGCCGTGCCATCGTGGACTCAGCAGGCGCCGCAGAAGTAGCGAAAGGCGTCATGCGCACTTCGGCGTATTCGGGCCCGTCGCTGAGCGAAGCACGCTGACTCATCGGCCGCGCCTCAAGGCGCACCGCGTTCCAGTCGCGCCCGGATGCCGCAGCCAGGATCGATTGCCCGCGGTCGCGCGCGAGCGGGCTTGCACCATCGAGCGCCACGTTGAGTTCGGCGTAGGCGCACTCGGAAACGTTGCGTGCAGCGAGATCGAGAACCTGAGCGGCTGTTTCGTCGAGCTGCGCCGAACCGTGGGGGAAATAAACGCGGAACGACATCGCTTCGCAGCGCGCAGCCGGCGCGTTGGTTTCGGCGAACGCTGGCGCGGCGGCCAACAGCGCACAGGCGGCAAGGGCGTAACGCAGCATTGGGCATCTCCATGTCTCCCGCTTTCAACGCGAGCGGGCTGCTGTTGGCGTTCCGATTAGACGCTGGGCGCACACATCGCCGTGACGGCGGTCACGATGGAACTTGCTTCGCCGCAGTGCTATTCTGGCGCTTCCGAAGGTGATCCATGGCGCGCTCGTTCATCGACAAACATGACAATCACAAACTTCCGGCGCACGTCGAAAAGCTCAACAAGGCGATGTGGGGGCTCAAGCGCGGGCAGACCATCGCCATCGCCACGCCGAAAGAGATCAGCGCTTTCTTCAAGCGCGTGCCGGCGGGAAAAACGCGAACCATGGACGATCTGCGCGCAGCGATCGCCCGCAAACACAAGGCCGATGCGGCCTGCCCCATGACGACGGGCATTTTCGCGCGCATCGCAGCCGAGGCCGCGCTCGAACGCATGGCCGCGGGCGCAAAACCCGCCGAGACGGCGCCCTTCTGGCGCGTCATCGATCCGGCCTCCCCGCTCGCCAAGAAACTCTCCTGCGGGCCGGACTTCATCCGAGAGATGCGCGCACTGGAAAGCACTACGCCCCGCGCGAAGGCCACCAAGCGCGCTACCAGGAATAGTTGAAGCTGATAGAAATGCGCGCCGACCTCGCGGCGTTCGGCGTCACCTCGTGGCGCAGATAGCTTTCCCACATCAGCACCTCGCCTGCCGCGGGCGCCAGATAGACAAACGTGCGCTCACTTTCCGGCGCATCCTCGGCGCGCGGCGGCGCCGCCATCATCATGGCGTGGCGGGGATCTTCCAGCTTAAGCGTCGAAGCGCCTGAGGGCGTGGCGACATAGTATGTCCCGCTCAGCGCGCAATTGGGATGAATGTGACCCGTATGTACGCCTCCCGCCTCGAGCACATTGATCCATATCGAGTCGAGCTTGAGCTTGCGCCCGCCGAGATCGAAGTGGAGTTCGCGCGCAAAAGCGGCGGCGTGCTTGTCCAAAATCAGCTTGAGCGCGGAAAACGTCGGATCGCGCTTGGGCAAGTCATTGAGCGAGGCGTAGGAGGTATAGCCGCGATAACCCTTCTCGCGGCTCCAGCCTTGCCCGGCTTTGTCCTCGGCGGCGATGCTGCGGCAAGCCTTCATGAGGTCCGCATTCAGCGCCGCAGCGCCTTCAAGGCGCGCACGATAAAGCTTGGTGACGAACAGCGTCGTGATCTCGGCCATCGGCGTCTCATATCCGCGCCGCGCGGCCGCGCAATTTCATTCGCTCAAAAAAATGGCGCCCTCGGGGAACGAGGGCGCCAGGGTCGCGTCGCGCGGGAGGCGATAGACGCGAGTTTCAGGGCAGAGCTATTGCGGCAGCGACGCGGTCTGCACCGCAGGGGTGATGGCGGCGATGGTCAGCTCCTGGCCGCGGGCGACATCGCAGCGGATGTTTTGCAGCTGACCGTCCCGCCACACATCGAGATCAATCCGGATCGAGCGCCCGCGCACGCGGGCCTGATCAAGCCTGACGGTCGCGCCGGCGCCGGCCTGAGCCTCAACCTGGCCGCGGCAGAGGCGGATGGCCGCCGAGCGATCGCTCGCGTCATCGGCGCTGGCGACGCTGGGGAGCACCAAAACGGCCGCTAAGGCCATGGCGGAAATAGCAAAATTCTTCATATCACGCTCCGGGGAGATTGCGCGGCCGGCCAGCACTATGATGACCGGTCAATTGACCAATTATCACTAGACCGGTCGTCATACAAGTGCTATTTTTCGTCGATGGCCAAAGTTTCATCCGCCCGCGAGGACATGCTCTGCGTTGCCGGCGAACTCTTTCGCGCCCGCGGCTATGAGGGCGTTGGAGTGGCCGAACTGCTGGCCAAAGCCGGCGCGCCGCGCGGCTCGCTCTATTTCCACTTCCCAGGCGGCAAGGAACAGATCGGCGCGGAGGTGGTGGAGCGCTTTGGCGTGCGCGCGGCGGAGCGGTTTCGCGAACTGGCGCAATCCAATGTCAGCCTCGAAAAATTCGTCGATGTCGTGTTCAAGACCACAGCTAAGGAATCCAAAGATCGCTGTTACCTCGCCACCTGCCCGATGGCCGTGATCGCGGCGGAAGCCGATCGCGAAAACAACCCCAAACTGCACGAGGCGGTGCGTGAGGCGTTCGCCTCCTGGGAACGCGAAATCGCCGCTGCCGCCACCACGCGCGGCATGAGCGCCGCAAACGCTGATATTTTCGCCTCCGCCTTTGTCACCGCGATGGAAGGCGCATTTATTCTGTCGAAGACCCAGGCCTCTTCGACCGCTCATATGAACGCCTCGCGCGCCATGAAGGCGCTTGGAGCGGCGCTGCTGAGCGCTTAGGCCCTCTCGATCAACGCAGCGAAGCAGCCGCGCCGCGCATAGTGGGCGTGAATGTACGCGACCGCCGCATTTGCAAAGAATCGTTCGATCAGAGGCGCAGCGTGTGCGCCTTCGCACAGGTCAGCCTCGATCATGGCGCCGGCGGCGTTGAAACCGCGCAGCGAGAGCGTACGCCGCGCCAAAGCCGGCGCCATGAGGCCGCACGCGTCGAAGCGCTCGCGCGCATTGCGTACGAAAATCGGGCCCTGTTGCTTGTAGGGCGTTTCCGCACGCTGGTGCGCATAGCTCAGCAGCAGCACAGTTTCACCGATTTCGGCGTCATCGAGAGTGATCCGGCATGGGGCGCCAGGTGTTTCATCAACGCGCACGCGCTCAACGCCGCGCGCGGCAAGCTCTGCGTCGGAAAGCGCGTGGAGCGCTGCAAACGGGGCGGGATCGACGCCAGACAATCGGAAGGTCATGCCCGAATACTTGCAGAACCTGGCGCGCATGGCTGGCCGGAAACGGACCTTGTGCTAGCCTCGCCATTCCATGCGCCTTAATCAAATCACCGCCGCCGCGCGCGATCTCGACGCCTCAATCGCCTTCTACGAAACGCTGGGGCTCAGGCTGATCGTGAAGAGCCCGCACTATGCGCGCTTTGAGTTGCCGGAAGGCGAGGCGACGTTCTCACTTCATGTCGCCGACGGGGACATTCCTCAGCACAACGCGCCGCAAATCTATTTCGAGGTGGCCGATGTCGATGCGGAGGCTGCACGGTTGGAGGCCGTGGGCGTGGCGTTCGAGCGGGCTCCCCAAATGCAGAGCTGGCTCTGGCGGGAAGCGTGGCTGCGTGACCCCGCGGGCAACGCGATCTGCCTGTTCAATGCCGGCGAGAACCGGCGCTATCCGCCGTGGCGCATCGACGCCGCAAAGCCGGCCTAGAAATCGCCGTGCGTGATCGCGGTTATTCCAATTGTCCCGATCAAGGCGAAGACGGAAAGCACAACAAGCACGCCGATAATCAGCAGCACCAGGGCGCCGATCCAGGAGATGCGTGAAAGCAGCAGCGCCGTATCGTCATGCTCGGTCTGCGCCTGACCGGCGCCAATGACGCCCAGCACGAACGCGGCGATGGTGGGGATGAAGGGAATAATGAAGCCGAGCACGAGGCAGACCAGGCCGACAATGCCCAGCACACGAGCGCCCGATTGCGCGCCAGCGCTGACGGCGCCCGGCACAGCGAAGACGGCGCGCGCCTGGCCGGCCTCTTCCATGAAATCGACAATCTGGCCCGCTGCCGGCGCGCCGGCTGATCGCCATTCGCTCAGCGGAAATTCCAGCCGCCGCTCGCCCTCGCCAAGCAAAACGCCGCGCCCGTCATGGACGCCCAAGATCGTGCCACGCATGCGCCGCACTTAGAGCCAAGGCGGCGGCTTGCGCAATCCCTAGTCCGATATGAAACGGTTCGGCGCACGGATCGCGTCCGGCGATTGGTTCAACGCCAGGATTTCCGCAATCAACGACAATACTGAGGACGAGCGATCACCGGTCTCGGCAGAGTCGCGACAAAGACCATCGCTGCTTGCCCGCCCGCATGAGCGTCCAATCGCGGGGCCCGCGCGATAACGGGCGCCGCCGTATTGGACCTCCGCCGCATAGATGCCGCCGGCTGCGCTTTGAGCGGGCACGATGCGAAACAGCGGCACGCCGCGCCCTCCCCCTCGCAGGCCGGCGGCATGCACCGTAACCTGCGCCTCGATAGCCTCGCCAGACTCTGCGCGCATGCTGCCCGCGCGCATCAGCTCGCCGACATAATAGATCATGTCGTCAAGCGAACGCAGCCGCAGGCGAAGCGTCGATGCGCCCACCGCGAATGCGGGGTCGCAATCGCTCCCCTGCGCGACGCGCCGCACCGGCGCCGCAGGGGTCACGGCCTCGATCAGGCCGCAAACCGGGCGCCCGTTCTCGGAATCGGCAGCACCCTCTGCAGGGGCTTGATCGAGCACAGCGAGCACGGCCCGCATCTCGCGAACGAACGCGCACCCTTCGGTTTCGACGCTCCCCTGGCAATCATCGAAGATGGTGTTGGCCTCGTTGGTGTACACTTGCGGGCGAGCCCCGCCCTCGCTCACCTCGATCGACTCCACCATCACCAGCATCAGCAGGTCGCGCGGCCAGCCGCTGCGCCAATAATGTTCGAATACATCAGGCGGCGTAGGTTGGAAGGCCGTGCGCGTGAGCACGTCGGCGCTGAATGGCTGTACGGCATAGGCCGGCCGCGACTGCGTCTCGCGCTGTACGCCGGCATTGCCGACGCCCCAAGGCGAAGCGCCTTCGCCGAGGGGAACCGAGCCAACGCCGAGCGTCTGCTGATAGCGCCAAGAGGGCGTATCGGAAATGCCGGTCATTGCTAGGTAATAGCGCGGCAGCCGGTCGCGCGAGCGCAACACGTTCAACAGAATCTGCGCGGACACCGCCTGCGCATAGGCCTCGTTGAAGCCGGCCGCGTCATCAGCGATGCGCCGCGCCAGCCGCTCACGCGTTGAAACCAAATCCGGCGCGCTCGCGCACGAGGCCAAGCATAACGCCGCCAGAATCGCCGCCACGGATCGCATGCGCCCTCCTCGGTGCGCCAGTTTGCGCCAGACGCGCGCCCCGCCAAGCGAGTTCGCGCAAGAGGGCTTGCTCTTGGCGAGAGACGGCGCTTCAAGAGCGCTCATGGAATACCTGATCGAGGGCTACCGAATCTATCGCGAGCGGCGCTGGCCGGAATTGCGGGCGCTGCACAAGCAGCTGGCCGAACGCGGCCAGGCGCCCAAGACGCTGGTGATTGCCTGCGCCGACAGCCGCGTGGATCCAGCCACCATCTTCAACGCCGGGCCCGGCGAGCTCTTCGTCGTGCGCAATGTCGCGAACCTGGCGCCGCCGTTCGAAGATGCGCCCGGCTTTCACGGCGTGAGCGCGGCGATCGAGTTCGCGGTCACTCAGCTTAAGGTGGAAACCATTCTCGTGTTGGGCCACGCCCAGTGCGGCGGCGTGGCCGCCGCTCTTGAAGACCGCCCGCGCGACCCGCACTCCTTTCTCGACGCCTGGATCAGCTTGCTCGACACCGCCAAGGCCCGGATCGGCGCCCACGGGGACCGCGCCTCCGACCTTGAACACGAGTCCATTCGGGTGACTTTGGAGAACCTGGCCACCTTTCCCTTCATCCAAGAAGCCATCAAATCGCGCGGCCTTAACCTTGTCGGCATGCGTTACGGGGTGGCGGATGGGGGGCTGGAACTGCTGGATTCCGCCTCAGGGGCGTTCCAACCAGTGCTTTGACGCGAATTCACAGTGCTAGCGCGTGTCCCTGGTAGTGGGCGCGGCATGAATTGTGTTATGGGCCCTAAAGCTGGGACAGGGGCAAGGGCGCAGGAGACGTCATGGCGGACGTGCTCATCGTTTGTGTCCGCGAGGACGAACCACAGGCCAAAGCTCTGGCCGACATGTTCGAAGCCGCGGGTTTTTCTATTGGAGGGGCGCCATCGAACGACGCGGCGCTCCGCTCCAGCGGCGCTGGCGTCGTGGTGTGGTCGCAGGCGTCGATCCGGTCGCGGCCGTTTCTCGATGCAGCGCAGCGTGTGATTAATGCTGAAAAAGCGGTCGTGGCGAGCCTGATCGAGCCGCCGCCGCCCTCCAGCATTGGCGACTCGCCAGCGTTCGATCTTTCGCGCTGGGATGGCGACCCGAACGATCCCGCGCTCGATCCTCTCTTCTTCGCAGTTGATCGCATGGTGAACGCTGCACGCGCCGGGGTCAGCGCTACGGCGGCCGAGGCGCCGGTTCGCGAAGTTCCCTACGATCCGCCGCCGCCCGCGCGTCCTGCGCCGGCACCGCGCGCCGCGCCAAGTTACCGCCAGACGCCGGCCGGGCCCTCCCCCGATCAGCTTGGCTCAGAAGCCGAACATTGGCGCGCCATTCGCGACAGCCGCGATCCCGCAGACTTTATGGACTACCTCGCGCGCTACGGGCCTGACGGCGCGTTTTCCGAGGTCGCCGAGCTTCGCCTGAAACAATTGACCGGCCCCAGCGACACGCGCGCACCGGCGCCGCGTATGCGGACCGCCGCGCCGCGTTCACCTTATCCGCGCGGGCAAGCCGCGCCGCCGACACGGCGCATGGAGCCGGCGCCGCCAACGCGGCCCGCGGCGCCTGTCCGCAGGCCGCCGATTGAACGCGACTACGCGCGCGATCTCCGCGACCCGCCGAAGGGCGAAGGCGGCCCCGTCCGCGCCTTCATCCTGATCGGGCTTCTCGGCGCTGCAGCGCTCGCCGCGGGCCTCTATTTCGGCGGCGGCGCCGGCACGCCAAGCGCGCCGAGCGGGGAAGTGATAGAAGCCTCTTCTCCGCCGGGGGAAAGCGCGGGCGAGCCCGCCGATCTCGGCGGCATTGAAGAAGCGCAAAGCGTGCCGCTCTCGCAGGCGGTCGATAACCGGCCGCAGCGGCAAGCGCCGCCGGCGCCAGCCCGCGAACGCGAAGAACCCCGCCAGCAGGCCGAGCGCGCGCCCGCGCAGGAACGCCCCGCACCTTCGACCCAGAGCGCCAGCAATTCCTCCGGCGGACCGGTTTCGCTCTCGCCAGGCCAGCAGCAAACCACGAGCGGTGGCCCTATCCCACTTGGCCCCAGCCTCGATCCAGCGCCCACGCAGGTGGCGAGCATCGATCCGGCGCCGTCCGTTCAGCGCCCGGCGCCGCCGCCGGCCGCGGTGGTGTGGACACAGCGCCCTTCAGCGCGGCGCATCTCCGAGCTCTATCCTTCGCGCGCGTTGCGTGAAGGCACGGGCGGCCGGGTCGTGCTGAACTGCCGCGTGCTCAGCGATCTTTCGGTGACCTGCTCAGTAGCATCGGAAACGCCGGCTGGCGAAGGCTTCGGGCGCGCCGCGCTTTCGGCCGCGAACGCCTATCGTGCACGCGCGACGCTGTCGGACGGGTCGAGCGCCGTAGGCTCGACGTCGCGCATCGCCATCAACTTCCAAGCGCGCTAGGCGCAAACACAAACAGCAAAACGCCTCCCTCGGTGAGGGAGGCGTTTCGTTTCGCGAGCAGGCGGTTGTCAGTGCGTCAAGCGGAGCTGGCCGATGCCGGTGCCGATGGCGTCGAACGCGGCCTGCAATTCCTGCGCGTTAGCGGCGTCGTAATAGTGCCCATCGTTGGTGGCGCACGCGCGCATCAACGCTTCGGTTGAGTTTCCAGGATTGCGGAACGCCACCGTGTAAATTTCGATGCCGGCCGCCTTGATGTTATCGCAGACCTCGGCTTCGCGCGCGTTGACGTAGTTCACGTAGCTTGTCGATGAGTTGATGTTGCGCCGATATTGCGGCGGCAGAATGCCCTGCAGGATGCCGCCGATGGTCTGATTGAGCAGAGCGCCATCGGCAAAGTCGCGCCAGAGGCCAAGGAAGTTGTAGGCGGAATAATCGCCCGCGACGACCGGATCGGAACCGACATTGGTGTTTTCACCGTCCGACATCAGCACGATCACCTTGCGCACGTCCGGACCATAGGGCGCGCCTTCGGTAAACGGCTCGCTGGGCGAAAGCACGCGCCAGCCCCAGGCCAGGCCTTCCGCCTGGTTGGTGCCGCCGCCCGACCAATGGCGCATCGCTGCGATATTGGTCTGGATCAGGCTGTTGCTGGTGGTCAGCGGCACGATCGGCGTGGGGCAACCACGATTGGGGCCCGTCGCGTTCGGCGCGCTGTTGCTGATCGAGCCGCTCTGACCGTTGTACTTGAACGGATTGAACATGCGCCCCTGCCGCTGCTGCTGCGTGGTCGCGCTGCCGCTGCCCATGGACACGCCCATGCTTGCGCCGCTGATGTCGCCATCGGTGTCGGAGAGATACGAGTTGGTATAGCCATCGGTCGTATCCATCCAGAAGAAGGGCACGAACATGGATTGCGGCGTGCCCACGCTGGGCGCGGCGTCGTTGACATCGTACGGCTCGGGACGCGCCTCGACGCAGCCCTTCCACTCGGTGTTGGAGATAAGATCAAACAGCGCCAGATGGCTTACGCCGTCATCGGGCGTCCACGCGTAGCAGCGATTGGTGCGCCCGCCTGTGCCGCCCGTGCCCTGGCGCCACGTGATGCGATAGGGGCCGGTGTAGCCGGCATAAGGCAGATCCGAGAGCGTGGTGCAATTGCTGGTGCCGCTGGATGAGCGATAGGCGATGGCGCGGTTCTCGAGCAGTTCGCCGTTATAGGGCGCGGCGCCGGTCTGATCGATCCAGGCAAGATGGGAACTCTCGTTGCCGATGTTGACCTGAGCCACGAACGGCACCAGCGCGACGTGCACGGTGTCGCCGTCGAGCGAGAGCAGCATTTCGGCGAGGCTCGATGCGGCGTCGCGCAGCGCCTGCATGTCGTTCTGCATGGAGCCGGTGTTGTCGAGCACGAGCGCGACTTCGATGGGCGGGCTGGCGTTGGCTTCGGCTTCGGCCTCGACGTGGATCACCCACGGCTCGTCGCGGATGATCCCGGCCAGGCTTAGCGGCATCGGCACATGGGCCTCAACGCGGTGGCCGCCCTCTTCCATTTCCACGACCGAGAAGGAGGCCGTGCTGGCCAGATCGCCCATTTCGGCATCGAAGAACGCTTGGGCGGCCGCCTGGCGCTCCGCCATGGTCAGGTTGGCGCTGCGTTCGGCCACCAGGGCCGCGCCGTCGGCGGCGTTCTGCATCTGATTGCGGATGGCCTGGGCGCGGGTGAAATCCACCGACATCCCGATCAGGCCAACCATGACCGATCCCATCAGCGCCCACATCATGGCGACGTTGCCGCTCCGGTCGCGCTTGAATGCGCCCGCCCGCCTGCCGCCCGTCCATACACCGCTAACCATTTTCAGCCCCAAAAACGGACCTTTAGAGAGTGCTCCTGGGTATCAGAGCGCGCTTAACGCCCGATTTGGGAACGTGGTGAACGCGCCGATTTTCCTTGCCGATCCGGCCTATTTGCTATTATGATGATATCATTCTGATGCCATAGGGGATTCTGTAATGGCTGCGACGGCGCTCAATCAGACACGCGAACGGAAGGCCAGCACTTCAAACGGAGGGCTGATGCTGCTGGTGGCGGTGGTGCTGTTCTTTGTGATGGTCGGCTCGATCGTGGGTCTGGTGGCGAGCGAGAGCGGCCCCAACGGCCTGATCACGATCCTCGCCACCATCGGCTTCCTGCTCTCGATCAGCGGCTTCTACACATTGCAGCCCAACGAAGCCGCCGCCATCACCCTGTTCGGCAATTACAAGGGCACGGACCGCATTCCCGGCCTGCGCTGGGTGCTGCCCTGGTACAAGCGCACCAAGATTTCGCTGCGCGTGCGCAACGTCACCGGCGAGAAGCTCAAGGTTAACGATAAGCGCGGCAACCCGATCGAAATCGCTGCTGTCGTGGTCTGGCGGGTGACCGACACCGCCCAGGCGCTCTTCGACGTCGATCAGTATCAGACCTTCGTCGACATCCAGATCGAAACCGCGGTGCGCGAGATCGCCAGTCACTTCGCTTATGACCACGCCGAGGCCGAAGAGCCCACGCTGCGCGGCGACGCCGACCAGGTTTCGGCGCTGTTGCGCGAGAAGCTGCAGGAGCGAACCTCCGTCGCGGGTGTCGTGGTGGACGAGACCAAGCTCAGCCACCTCGCCTATGCGCCCGAAATCGCGGGCGCCATGCTGCGCCGCCAACAGGCCGAAGCCGTGCTCGCCGCGCGCCGCTATATCGTGCAGGGGGCGGTGGAGATGGTGCAGCACGCTTTGGAGCAGCTCTCCGAGCGCGACATCGTCAAACTCGACGACGAGCGCCGCGCGGCCATGGTGTCGAACCTGCTGGTGGTGCTCTGCGGCGACCGCGACGCGCAGCCTGTGGTCAACACCGGATCACTCTACCAGTAAGGGCCGATGGCGACTGAACGCAAAGCCTTCGCGCTGCGGCTCGATCCCGCGCTTTATGACGCCATTGCCCGATTGGCGAACGCCGACCTGCGCAGCGTCAACGCCGAGATCGAGTTCCTCCTGCGTGAAGCGCTACGCGCGCGCGGCGTTAAGCCCGCGGCGGAGCCGGATGCCGAGCCGTCCTGATTCCGAGATAGTCTAGGCAAGACCCGCGATCAGCGCCGCGCCGGAAGCAAACGTGTCGATGGCCAGGCCCGGGCCGAAACTGCCAGCGCAGGCCTTGCTTGCCGCACTCTCGACGGCTATCCACGCGCGATCCGCCGAAAGGATCGATTCCCAGGCCGCACAAAGCGGGCGGAGACGCATGCCGAAACGATCCGATATCTCCTCGATCCTGATCATAGGCGCGGGGCCGATCATTATCGGCCAGGCCTGCGAGTTCGATTATTCCGGCGTGCAGGCCGTCAAGGCGCTCAAGGCCGAGGGCTATCGCGTCATCCTGGTCAATTCCAACCCGGCCACGATCATGACCGATCCGGGGCTGGCGGACGCCACTTATGTCGAGCCGATCACGCCGGAGATGGTTGAAAAGATCATCGAAGCCGAAAAGCCAGACGCCATCCTGCCGACAATGGGCGGGCAGACCGCGCTCAATTGCGCGCTGGCGCTCGATCGCACCGGCGTCTTGAAAAAGCACGGCGTTGAGATGATCGGCGCCAAGGCCGACGTGATCGAAAAGGCGGAACACCGGCTGAAATTCCGCGACGCGATGGACAAGATCGGGCTGGAGAGCCCGCGCTCGCGCTTGTGCAACACCATGGAGGAAGCGCTCGAGGCGCTCGAGTACGTACAGCTGCCATCGATCATCCGGCCATCGCTGACGCTCGGCGGCCTGGGCGGTGGCGTCGCTTACAATCTGGAGGAGTTCAAGGAGATTATCGAGCGCGGCCTCGCCGCCTCCCCGATCAGCGAAGTGCTCGTTGAAGAGAGCATCATCGGCTGGAAGGAGTATGAGATGGAGGTTGTCCGCGACAAGGCGGACAATTGCATCATCATCTGCTCGATCGAGAACATCGACCCGATGGGCGTGCATACCGGCGACAGCATTACTGTCGCGCCGGCGCTGACGCTGACCGACCGCGAATATCAGATCATGCGCAACGCGAGCATCGCTGTGCTGCGCGAAATCGGGGTCGAGACCGGCGGCTCGAACGTGCAGTTCGCGGTCAATCCAAAGAACGGCCGCATGGTGGTGATCGAGATGAACCCGCGCGTTTCGCGGAGTTCGGCGCTGGCCTCGAAGGCGACGGGTTTTCCCATCGCCAAGGTCGCCGCGAAACTGGCCATCGGCTACACGCTCGACGAAATCGCCAACGACATCACAGGCGGCGCCACGCCCGCCAGTTTCGAGCCGACTATCGACTATGTCGTGACGAAGATCCCGCGCTTTGCGTTCGAACGCTTCACCGGCAGCGATACAACGTTGACCACAAGCATGAAGAGCGTGGGCGAAGCCATGGCGATCGGGCGCACGTTTCAGGAGAGCCTTCAGAAGGCGCTGCGCTCTCTCGACACCGGCCTCACCGGGCTCGACGAAATCCAGATCGAAGGCGCCGGCGATGAAGATAGCGGGCGCGCCGCCGTCCGCGCGCGGCTGGTGACCCCGAAGGCCGATCGCTTGCTGGTCGCGGCTGAAGCGCTACGGCGCGGGCTGAGCGTTGAGGAAATCTGCGCGGCGTCGCACTACGATCCGTGGTTCGTGCGCCAGATCGCCGAAATCATCGCGTCCGAAGCCGACATCCGCGCCAACGGCCTGCCCAAGGAGGCGGCGGCGTTTCGTGCGATCAAGGCGCAAGGTTTTTCCGATGCGCGCCTCGCCAAGCTCACCGGCCAGCGCGAACGCGACGTGCGATCGGCGCGGCGCAAGCTCGGCGTTCGCCCGCAGTTCAAGCGCATCGACAGCTGCGCGGCGGAGTTCCGCGCCACGACGCCTTATATGTACTCGACCTATGAATTTCCCGCCTATAGCCAAGCCCAGGCGGAATGTGAATCCGAACCCTCCGACCGCAAGAAGATCATCATCCTTGGCGGCGGCCCCAACCGCATCGGCCAAGGCATCGAGTTCGATTATTGCTGCTGCCACGCCGCGTTCGCATGCGCCGAGATCGGCGTTGAGTCGATCATGGTCAACTGCAACCCCGAGACCGTTTCCACCGACTACGACACCTCCGACCGGCTCTATTTCGAGCCGCTCACAACCGAGGACGTGCTGGAGATCTTGGAAACGGAGAAGGTCAGCGGCGAGGTCATGGGATTGATCGTCCAGTTCGGCGGACAAACGCCGTTGAAGCTCGCGCAGCCATTGGCTGACGAAGGCGCGCCGATCCTGGGAACCAGCGTCGATGCAATCGACCTTGCCGAGGACCGTGACCGGTTTCAGGCGCTGCTGCGCAAGATCGGCCTGAAACAACCCGACAACGCGATCGCCGCTTCGCCCGACGCTGCGCGCGCCGCCGCCGGCAAGATCGGCTATCCTGTCATGCTGCGCCCCTCTTACGTGCTGGGCGGGCTTGCGATGCGCATCGTGCATACCGAAGAAGAACTCGACGAGTACATCATCCAGATTTCGCGCGCGCTCGGCGGCCCTTCCGAGCTGGCGGTTTCCGATAAGCGGCCACTGCTGGTCGATCGCTACCTGCGCGACGCTATAGAAGTGGATGTCGATGCGATCTGCGATGGCGAAGATGTCTTTGTCGCCGGGGTCATGGAGCACATTGAAGAAGCAGGCGTGCACTCCGGCGACAGCGCCTGCGCATTGCCGCCCTACACGCTGCCCAAGAAACTGGTCGCAGAGATCGAGGAGGAAACCAAAAAGCTCGCGCGCGCCCTTGATGTGCGCGGGCTGATCAACATCCAGTTCGCAGTGAAGGACGGCGAAATTTTTGTTCTCGAAGCCAATCCGCGCGCATCGCGCACTGCGCCGTTCGTGGCCAAGGCCATCAACCGCCCGATTGCGGCGGCGGCGGCGAAAGTGATGGCGGGTGTAAAACTCTCGGAGCTGAAGCTCGACCGGCCTTCGAAAGCGCATGTCGCCGTGAAGGAGGCTGTCTTCCCGTTCGCGCGCTTCCCCGGCGTCGATCCGGTGCTGGGCCCGGAAATGCGCTCCACCGGCGAAGTCATGGGCCTCGACGCCAACTTCGTGGCTGCATTCGCCAAGAGCCAAATTGCTTGCGGCGTGAACCTGCCGACCCACGGCTGCTGCTTCATCTCGGTGAAGAATGCGGACAAGAAGGCGCTGGCGCCGGTGGCGCGCGAACTTGCCGAACTCGGCTTCAAGGTCATGGCGACCGGCGGCACAGCCGATTACCTGCAGCGCCAGGGGATCGAAGTCCTGCGCGTAAACAAGGTGGCCGAGGGGCGCCCTCACATCGTGGACGCCATGAAGAACGGCGAGGTCCAACTCGTGTTCAACACCACTGAAGGCGCTCAATCCTACCGGGACAGCTATTCCATTCGGCGAACGGCGCTGACACAGAACATTCCCTATTACACGACAGTGTCCGGCGCGCGCGCGGCGATACAGGCAATCAGGCTGCTCAAGAGCGGGGCGCCCCTAGGCGTCCGGGCGCTTCAAGCCTACGGCTAATCGGGCCGAACGGAGCTGCGGGCTCAACCGCCGTCGCGGGCGCCGCCCACTCGTCGCGTGGCGCTTGCTAGGTCGCGGCACCGCGAAGCAGGCTGCATCGACAAGGGATGCTGACTGGAGACCAGCGTGAGACGATTGTTTGCACTCACAGCCCTCGTATTGTCAGCTTGTGCGGCCCCGGCGCAGGAGATCCTGATCCGCGACATCACCATCGTCGACGCAGCCCGAAACACGCTGCATCCTCATATGGACGTCGAGGTTCAAGGCGAGCGCATCACCGCGGTCCGCCCACACAGATTTTGGCGCGGCGGGAGCCGCACCGTCGATGGACAGGGCCGCTACCTTATCCCCGGCTTATGGGATGCGCATGTCCACATGAACAACCTCACAGAGCCGGCATTTCCGCTGCTCATCACGCTCGGCATAACCTCAGTGCGCGACATGGGTGGGGAGCCGGCAGAACTCGCTTCGTGGCGGAGACGCATCGAGGCCGGTGAGCTGGTCGGACCGCGACTCAAGTTTTGCGGCCTCATGCTGGAGGCCACGGACGACTTCCCGGTCAATCGTGAAAGCCATCGGGTCATAAGAACGCCGCAGGAGGCGCGCGAGGTGGTCGCTGAAGAAGCCCAGCTCGGAGTGGATTGCATCAAAGTGCGCTCGGTGCGCGATGAAGAAACCTACCGCGCAATCTTTGCGGCGGCCCACGAGCACGGATTGCCGGTTGCCGGCCATCCTCCGTACGGCTTCGATCCCGTAATGGCGCTGTCGCTGGGCCCGCAAACCTACGAGCACATCTTCTATCCCTATCCTTTCGCCACCTTGCCGGAAGACCAGCGCGCGGCGATCCTCAGCGCGTTTGTGGATTCTCATGTTGCGTTGACCCCGACCTTGGTGGCTTGGGCGCCTGCAACCACTCCGATCACTGCGCTCCAAGCGCGCTACGATGCCCTCACCCACGACGCTGCGGCGGCGCAGGCGATTTCACCTCTCCTGCTGCTCAGCTGGGCGGACGGATTGCGCTACAGCATTGAAGAACAGCGCGGCTCGCCAGGATGGGTGAGCGCCGTGCGCCAAGCGGAGAGCGACGCCGCCACCATGGCGCAGGCCGGCGTGCCGGTGACAGCCGGCACCGATCTCGGCGCCCCGTTCGTGGCCCCCGAGACCGCACTCTATGACGAGCTTGAGCGCCTGGTCGCCTATATGGGACTGACGCCAGCACAGGCGCTGCTGGCCGCGACAGCGCAGCCGGCGCGGCTGTTCAATCAGGACGGCTCCATGGGCGCGGTTGAGCCAGGGTATGTTGCGGATCTTGTCATCCTCACAGCGGACCCTCTTCAAGACATCGCGAACGTGCGCTCGGTGGACACCGTGATCACCAGAGGCAGGGTCTACGACGCACAGGCGAGAGCCGCGCTTCGGGAACAGGTTACCGCGGCCCTCCGTCAGGCCTGGGCTGCCGAAGACGCCACCCACTAGGATTTTTGACCCATCCGCCCTATGCTTGACGCTTGGCCGGAGCGGGTACACCCTTCCCCTATCCCAGACGGACTTTTACACACCCCCATGGAAAAAATACCAATGACCGCCGAGGGTTATCAGGCCCTCGACGCAGAGCTAAAGCGTCTCAAGACAGTGGAGCGTCCGACCGTGATTCAGGCGATCGCGGAAGCGCGCGCCCATGGCGACCTCTCAGAGAACGCGGAATACCATGCGGCGAAAGAGCGCCAGGCCTTCATTGAAGGCCGCGTCGCCGAGCTTGAGGACAAGATTGCGCGCGCCCAAGTCATCGACGTGTCAAAGCTCTCGGGCAAGCAGGTGAAATTCGGCGCGACGGTGAACCTCCTCGACGAGGATTCCGGTGAAAAATCAAAGTATAAGATCGTGGGCGAAGACGAATCCGACGTGAAGGGCGGCAAGATCTCCATCACCTCACCGATCGCGCGCGCCCTGATCGGCAAGGAAGAGGGCGACGTCGTCGAGGTCATGGCGCCCGGCGGGCCGAAATCCTATGAGATCGTCAAGGTGAAATACCTCTGACCCGTGAGCCGGAGCCGGGCTGATGCGCAGCGCCGGGTACCAGCCCGCCGAACCTCTGAATGTGTGGGCCCTCACCGATGGCCGCGCCGGCATCGAGGCTCAGGCCTTGGGGTTGGCCGAGGCCCTCGCGCGCCGGACCCCGGTTGCGATCACCACCAAGCGCGTGCGTCTGCGCTCTCCTTGGTCGTGGCTTCCGCCACGCCTGGTGGCGGCGCCGCGCGCGGCGATCACCGAAGACTCCGATGAGGTCGATCCCCCTTGGCCTGACATCCTCATCGGCTGCGGACGCGCCTCGACGCCCTTCGCGCTTGGCATGCGCGAGTGGTCAAGAGGCAAGACGTTCGTTGTGCAACTGCAAGATCCCCGCATCAATCCGCGCGAGTTCGACGTCGTCGTGCCGCCCTTGCACGACGGCCTGGAGGGGCAAAACGTTCTATCCATCATCGGGGCCTGCCACCGCGCGACGCCAGAGCGCATCCAGCAGGCTGCGCGCGACTATGCGCCGGTGAACCTTGAGGAACTGCCCTCGCCGCGCTTCGCAGTGCTCATCGGCGGAAAGTCCAAGCGTCAGGACATTTCAGCGGAGCGCGCGCGCGAAATCGCCATGTCCCTGGCGGCGGTGCAGCGAGAAACCGGTGGCTCGTTGATGGTCACGCTCTCGCGCCGCACACAGCCGCAAGCGCGCATGCAATTCCGCGCCTGGCTGGCGCCCCATTGCAGCGTCTTCTACGAAGACGAAGGCGCAAATCCTTATCCCGCCATTCTCGGCGCTGCGGACCATATCTTTGTCACCGCCGATAGCGTCAACATGGCCACCGAAGCGGCCGCGACAGGAAAACCTGTCCATATCCTCGACGTCGATGGAGGCGCGGGAAAGCTTGCGCGCTTTCACCAGAGCCTTGTGCGGCGCGGCTGCGCGCGCCCTTACAAAGGAAAACTCGAAGCTTGGTCCTATCCACCGCTGCTGGAGACAGATCGCGTCGCCGCCGCGGTGCTTACGGCTTTGGCCGCACGGGCAAAGCAGGCTTAAGCAGCCAGCCGGCGCACGCTCCCGCCGCAAGCGCGCCAGCAATCTGCGCTGCGATGAAGCCCGGCGCATCCCCGGGCCTGATGCCCGCAAAGGTGTCGCTTAATGTGCGCGCGACAGTGATTGCCGGATTGGCGAATGAGGTCGAGCTTGTCCACCAATAGCCGGCGGCGATGACGAGCGCGACGGCGCCGGGGACCGCTTCCGGTCTGAATCGGCTGACCATAAGAATGCAAGCGACGAGCGCGAACGTCGCGGCCGCCTCCGACAACAGCTGAGCCTCGCCAGCGCGCGCGTGCGCGCTCAACTGGACCAGGGGGAGATCAAACATGGCGTGCGCCAGCAGCGCCCCGGATACACAACCCGCGAACTGGAAAACAACATAGAGCAAAGCGGCGCGCGCGCTCAGCGCCCGCCGAAGCATCTGAACCAAAGTCACGGCCGGGTTGAAGTGCGCGCCCGAAACCGGCCCCAGCGCGGAGATCAGCACGAACAGGATCGCGGCTGTCGCCGAGGTGTTGCCAAGGAGCGCCAGGGCGTCGTTTCCGCCAGCGAGCCGCTCGCCCATAATGCCCGATCCGATCACGGTCGCGGACAGGACAAGAGACCCGCCGAATTCGGCGGCGCAGCGGCGGGCGATATCCATCGAACCGGCTTCGCATGACCGCCGCCGCGAGTTACAGGCGCCTCCGCCAGCTATTCCGCGGGCTTTAAGGGCAGCGGCCCACGCGCCATATTGCGCTTCCGATTCTGCAAAGGCTGTTTCATGTCCGAACCGAAGGCCCGGCACGCTCCCGTCATCATCATCGGCTCAGGCCCGGCCGGCTACACGGCGGCGGTCTACGCGGCGCGGGCGCTCCGTAAACCGCTTCTGATCGCGGGTCTGCAGCCGGGCGGGCAGCTCACCATCACGACCGACGTCGAGAACTATCCCGGCTTCGCAGAAACCATTCAGGGGCCTTGGCTCATGGAGCAGATGCGCGCCCAGGCGCTTCACGTAGGAACCGAGATCGTTGAAGATCTAATCGTGAAAGCCGAGCTCGGCGTGCGCCCCTTCCGGCTCACCGGCGACAGCGGCCAGACATACACCGCCGACAGCGTCATCATCGCCACCGGCGCGCAGGCCAAGTGGCTCGGCCTGCCCAGCGAGCAGAAGTTTTCCGGCTTTGGCGTTTCCGCTTGCGCAACATGCGACGGCTTTTTCTTCCGCGGTAAAGAAGTCGCTGTCGTCGGCGGCGGCAACAGCGCCGTTGAAGAAGCGCTTTACCTCGCCAATCTCGCCAGCAAGGTGACGCTCATCCACCGGCGCGGCACTCTGCGCGCGGAGAAGGTGCTGCAAGAGCGCCTGCTCAATCACCCCAAGATCGCGACGATCTGGGATTCCGCGGTCGAGGAGATTGTCGGCGCGGACCAGCCCCCGGGCGTGACCGGCGTCGTAATCAAGAATGTCAAAACCGGCGCCAAGAGCGAAGTTCGCATCGACGGTGTGTTCATCGCCATTGGCCACGCGCCTGCAACAGAGCTGTTCCGGGGCCAGGTTGCGATGAAGGACAATGGCTACATCATCGTGAAGCCAGGTACGACGGCGACGAACATTCCAGGCGTCTTCGCCGCTGGCGACGTCGCCGATGACACCTATCGCCAAGCGGTGACGGCCGCCGGCTTGGGCTGCATGGCCGCGCTCGAAGCAGAGAAATTCCTGGCGGCGCTCGAACACGCGTAGGCGCGCGTTGGTTCACACAGCTTAGACGCCGCATCCCCCGTGCGGAGCTGAAGCCCGCTGCGGCGGAGAAGGCGCATCCAAGGCGGCGACGACGGCGGCATCGCGGTCATAAATATCATCGGCGTAGCTGACGGCGCCATCGGCGCCGACGCGGGCAGTCATGTACAAAACATAGACGGGCAAGGGCGCCGGCAAAGTCAGCGTCTGCGTGCTTCCCTCCGCGATCGCCGCATCAAGCGCTCCGGCGCTCCAGGCCGGATCGCTCGATGCCGCCGCCGCCAGCGCAACCGGATCGGCCACACGTATGCAGCCATGGCTCAGGGCGCGATCGGCGCGCGCAAACAAGCCGCGGCTGGGGGTATCGTGCAGGTAGATCGCGAATGGGTTGGGCAAGTCGAAGCGCACGCGCCCCAGCGCGTTGCCGGGGCCAGGGCGCTGGCGCAGCGTGTAGGGAAATGGCCGCTCGCTCCAATCAATGACGGCGGGATCGGCAGCGACGCCAGCGGCGTCGATTGCGTCGAAGCCCTCAGCGGCGGCCGCAGCCGGATTGCGCCGGAAGCGCGGCAATAGCTCATTTCTTACGATACTGTCCGGGGGCGTCCAGCTTGGGTTGAGCGTAATTGACTCAATGACGGCGGTGAAACTGGGCGTCGCCATTGCGCGCGCGCCGACGATCACCGCATGCTCGGGTTCAGCGGGAGACGCGCCTGGAAAGCGCAAGATGAAATGCGGCGTCAGGATTTCGATGCGGCGCGCGGGAAGATCACGCGGCAACCAGCGCCAACGCTCAAGCGTGGCGCGCAGGCTGGTGATCTGCGCCTGCGTGTCCGCACCACCCGGTTCGCCGCGCAGGCGCGCCAACTCAGCGGCCAGCACGGAATAATCTCCTGACTGCGGCGCCAGCGCGCGAAGCAAAGCCGCAGGGCGTTCTGCCGCTGCGATGGCTGCGCGCAACTGAGCAAGATCAGGAGCGCCTGCGCGGGCGATGGCCCACTCTGGATCAGCGCGCGCAGGGTCCGCACCGCCCTGAGCAAGACCAAGCGCCAGACGCGTGAACAACGCGTCAGCCGCCGCGTCGAAGCGCTGTGCGGCAGCGGCGTCATGAACGGAGTCTGCATCAAGGCGATCCAACCGGGCGAGAACGTCATCCATTGCGGGCAAGCCTTCGTCCGGCGCTGCGGTTGCGGCTGCACGCAAATCGGCAAAAGCGCCGGCGCTCCAGGCCCGCGTCGGCGCCGGCGGCGGTGGCGCTATCGCGGGCGGCGGCGGCGCGGCGCAGGCCGTCAGCGCCAAAAGCGCGCCGACCACAAGGACATGCCGCCACGAAAATGCCGCGCTGCGTCGCTGCGTTATTCGCCTTGGCGCACATGCGGGGCGCGCATAGGCTGGCTCCAATGCTGACACGCCGGAATATCCTCCTCACCGCAGCAGCGCTTACCGCCGGCTTGCCCGCGACAGCGCATGCGGTTCAAACCGGAGCGCGCGGGCTCAAATTCTACAACCTGCACACCGGAGAGTCTCTCGACGCCGAGTATTGGCGCAACGGCGCCTATGACTCTGACGCCTTAATCGCGATCAATCACCTTTTGCGCGATCATCGTACCAGTGAGGCGCACCAGATGGACGTGCGCTTGCTCGACCTGCTCCACGATCTCTCGCTTTCGCTTGAGACGCGAGCGCCGCTCCTGGTGATCTCTGGCTATCGATCACCCGCCACCAACGCAGCGCTGGCTGCAGCGAGCAGCGGCGTGGCGCGCCACAGCCTGCACATGGATGGCATGGCCATCGACATCGCCGTTGAAGGGATCGCCACAGAGACCATCCAACAAGCAGCGCTGGAGCTGGGGCGCGGCGGCGTCGGCTACTATCCAAGTCCTGGTTTTGTTCATGTCGATGTTGGGCGCGTTCGGCGCTGGTAGCGCTCTCGACCCTCCGCGCCAGCTATGCAATATTGCAGAGCGGGCCGCCAACGAGGCGTGTGAGGGGGCGCATCGCCCATGGACTGGGACAAACTGAAGACTTTCCACTTCGCCGCGGAAACCGGCAGCCTGACGGCTGCGGCCGAAAAGCTTGGGGTCAGTCAGTCCTCGGTGAGCCGCCAGATTGCTGCGCTCGAAAACGACATGGGCGTGCCGCTGTTTCAACGCCATGCGCGCGGATTGCTCCTGACCGGCCCCGGCATGGCGCTGCGGGAGTTCACGCGCGAAATGGCGGGCGCGGCGGTGATCGCGGAATCGACGCTCAAGGACGCGCGTGAAAAGGTCATCGGTGACCTGAAGGTAACGGCGCCGGTCGCGTTCGGCTCCACTTGGCTGGCGCCGCGGCTCGGGGCGTTCGCTGACGCCTACCCCGAAACCCGTCTGCAAATTCTGCTCGATGACCGGGAGTACGATCTGCTGAAGCTCGAAGCCGAGTGTGCAATCCGTCTCTGGGCCGCCACGCACGCCGATCTCATTCAACGCAAGCTGCTGGAAGTGCGCGTCAGCCTCTACGCATCAGCGGGCTACCTTCAAAAGCACGGCACGCCGAAGAAGGTCGAGGACCTCGATCATCACCGCATCATCGCCTACCAGGCCGGCGTACCGACACCGATGCGCGAACTCGATTGGGCGCAGCGCGCCGGCCGCGAGGACAACAAGCCGCGCCCGCCGCTGCTGGAGATCAATAACGTCTACGGCATGCTGCGCGCCGTGGAGAGCGGTTTCGGCATCGCCAGCGTTCCCGATTACATGGCGCGCGAAAACCCGGCGCTTGTAAAAGTGTTGCCCGACCTGCCGGGCCCCAGCTTCGAGGTCTATTTCATTTACCCGAGCGACCTCAAGCGCTCCAAGCGGATCGCCGCCTTCAGGCAATTCCTGATCGATCAGGCTTCGGACTGGGAGGCCTGATCGAACAATGCAACGCCCTCAGAGTTGCCTGTAATCGCGAACGGCGAAGGTGTCGCACTGGCGCGCATCGCCCGAGTTGAAGCCGCGGCGGAACCACGCCATGCGCTGGGCGCTCGTGCCGTGGGTGAACTGGCTCTCATCGGCGCGGCCTTGCGTCAGCGTATCGTCGCCGATCTGGTGAGCAGCGTTCACCGCCTCGCGGAGATCGGAATCATCGATGGCGAGCGAGGCCTGGGCAGTGTGGCCCCAGACGCCGGCAAAGCAATCGGCTTGCAGCTCCACGCGCACTGAGGTCTGGTTCTGGGTTTCGCCTTGAACCTGGATGTTCGTAGCGCCGATCAAATTCTGGACATGGTGGCCGACCTCGTGCGCGATGACATAGGCCTGCGCAAAGTCACCCGGCGCATTCAAGCGCTGCGCCATCACATCATAGAACGTGGGATCGACATAAAGCTTACGGTCGGCGGGGCAATAGAACGGCCCCATCGCCGATTGCGCAGCGCCACATCCGGTATTCACGTTGTCGGTGAACACCGCCAGCGTCGGCGGCTCGTATGCGCCATGCGGTGTGCGGTAATTTGGCAAGCGGTCCTGCTGAAACTGCTGGGCCCACACCTCTTCGGTCGAGCCCAGGATGCGCCGCGAGAACAGGCATGCCTCGCCATGCGTATCGCAAACCTGACCGGAGCCAGCCGATTGCGACTGCCCGGGCACGCCCCCGACCAGCGCGCCAAACACCGCGTCGCGAATGCCGAACGGATTGAACAGATAGATCGCGCCCAGCGCCACAATAGCAATGACGGTTCCGCGCAAACCGATGCGCCGCATGATTGCAAACAGCGCGGCCGCGCCGATTCCCGCGCCGGCGACGCCTCCGCCACGCCCGCGATCCTCGAAATTGTCAGACGGCCGCTGGTTCTCTGTGCGCATGTGAGCGTCCTCTCCTGCCCTGGCCGCTTCTCTTAGCGCGCGAGCGCCATGGAGGTCTACTCCGGGGAGAACAGGTCGGCCTGATCGCGAAAAGGCGGACGAAACTGCGTATGATCGAGGGCCAGCCTCGGCCTATCGAGCCCGAGGCTGCGGCAAGCACGGGCGAAGCGGCCAGCGATGAGCCTTGCGTAAGGACCCTCGCCGCGCTGGCGCTTGCTCCACTCGGGATCGTAGTCGCGTCCGCCGCGCATCTGTCTCACCAGCGCCATGACACGCGCTGCGCGATCAGGAAAATGCTCGGCAAGCCATTCGCGGAACAGAGTTTTGATCTCGTGCGGCAGGCGCAACGCCACATAACCGGCCGCGCTTGCGCCCGCCTGAGCGCAGGCTTCGAGGATGGCTTCGATCTCGCTGTCATTTATGGCCGGCACAATTGGCGCGACCATCACAGTGGTGGGCACGCCCGCCTCGCTCAGCAGTCGGATCGCTTCAATGCGCCGGTGCGGCGCGGCCGCCCGCGGCTCCATCACGCGCACGATGCGGCGATCAAGTGTCGTCACTGAGATCGCCGCTTTCGCCAATCCGCGCTGAGCCAGGCGCGCCAGAATGTCGATGTCGCGCATAACCAGCTGGGATTTTGTGATCAGCGCCACCGGATGACGCCACCGCTCCATCACTTCCAGGATCGAGCGCGTAACCGCGTAACCACGTTCGATCGGCTGATAGATATCAGTGACCCCGCCCAGCATGATCGTCCGTGGCCGGTAACCTGGCTTGGCGAAAGCCTGCTCCAGCAATTCGGCCGCGTTGGTCTTCACAAAAAGCTTGGTCTCGAAATCAAGCCCCGGAGACAGGCCGACATAGGCGTGGTTGGGGCGCGCGTAGCAATAAACGCAGCCATGCTCGCAGCCGCGATACGGATTGATCGACTGATCGAAGGAGATGTCTGGGCTTTGATTGGTGGAGATGATGCTCTTGGCCAGTTCCGGCGTGACGATCGTTTCAAGCGGGGCGACGTCCTGGTCGGCCCAACCGTCGTCAAAGGCCTCCCGGGAGAAGCGCTCATAGCGCCCGCTGGCGTTGGTGCGCGCCCCGCGGCCGCGTAGAGGATCGCGTGACATGCATGGGATTATAATCCTAGTATTAAGAACAATACAAGAACATATGGAAAGGGCGCCGGTTTGCGCCGGCGCCCTTCAGGCGATTGGTAATGTCATGAAATCCCTCTGGATGGGCGCTGGCTCAGGCGACGATCAGGGCGGCTTGGTTGAGGGTCGCCATCGCCATGGGGGCGAACACGGCGCAGGCGGCGATCAGGGCGTAAATCTTGGTCATTTTCTTCTCCCGGGTTTGTAGACTTACGCGACGATCTGCGCGGCTTGGTTGAGGGTCGCCAACGCGGCGGGGGCGAACACTGCCAGGGCGGCGACGAGGGCGAAAAACTTGGTCATTTGCAGCTCCATCTCTTGGCTCGGATCACCGTGATCCGATGAGAGGAAGGTACTAGGCCGTTTGCCCTATCGCTGTGACCGCGGGCACAGGCCAAGCGGGAGTCCCGGCAACCTAAGAAGTTGCGGCGGCGGCGCGCCGGGAGGGCCGCAGAAAATACAGCGTGCACTTGATCGCATCGAAGATCGAATGAGCCACCACGACAAGCGTAAGATCGCCACTCGCGACATAGACTACGCTAAGTACCGCACCGATAGCCGCCGCGTTCACCGCCATAAGCAATCCGCCGCCGGCATGAAGAAGTCCAAAGACCAACGCGACAATAACCGATGCGACGAAGGCGGCATTGACGCCTCCGCCCAAGAGCGAAGCGGCTCGGCTAATGAGAAAGCCGCGAAAAGCAAGCTCCTCCACCAGACCCACAAACAGCAGAGCGTACACAAACATCACAAGCCAAGGCTTCCAGCGCCCAGCTATTACTTCGTAAGGCGACCGCGGCGGCCTGCCCTGAAGCCGGCGAGCGAGCGCACGCAGCGCGCCATTGAGCACAAGCAAAGCGACCACAAGCGCCAGCGCGGAAATCCCAAACTCGCTCCAGCGTCCGGAAGGAAGCGTCAATCCGAGGTCTTGCCAGCTCTGGCCCCGGCGCGCCAGGAGCCAAGTCATGGCGGGCACTAGGGTCACGACCATGATGTATTCGGTCGCGAAAACACGGGGGTCATCAAGCGGCGGCCGGCGCACATCAAGTCCGAGCACGCGCTGAACCCAAACTGCTTTCACCAGCGCAACCAAAATGAGCACAGCAACCAGCGCGCCGATATCCCAGAACGCCGCGCTTTGACTGAACATCGGCCAGATAATTCTATCCACGCCGCACCTCCCCAACGCGCCCAAGCGCACTCGCCAACCCGTGCGCAACAGCCTCGAGATAGGTGCTGACAGGAGCCGAACTCAGCCGCGCGTTCGCGAACCGGCCAAACAAGAGTTGATGACGGCAGCTGTCGATCGCGATCTCTATCGGCCATCGCACGTCGGCCGTCACCGAGCGCGGACTGACCGCCTCATCAGCGAGGAGAGCGCGCACAATGCTGGCATCAAATCCCACGTCACCAAATCTGCGGGCAAGGCGCGTATGCTGTCGGGGGTCGCGCCAAATGCGGAGGAGAATCGAGCGGTGAAGCACCCGATCCGCCGTCGTCAGCCGCGCGCAAAACATCACAAACCGTGAGCACCGCCCCTCAAGATCAAACGCCTTCCACTGCGCGATTTCCTTGGCGGCAGCGCCTTGCTCCGTTTCGGCGAGCTGCTGACAAAGCGCCTCGAACACAGCTTCCTTGCTGCTGAAGCGGGCGTAGAAGCGCCCCGCAGAGTGGCCGCTCTCTCTCAAGATATCCGTGATTGAGAGATCATCGAAAGAACGGCGCGCCAACAGACGGCGCGTCGCCTCAAGCACTAGGCGCTCCGATTGGCGGCCCCGCTCCTGGAGGGGCTTATGGACGTGGTTGCCGCTCATAAACAGAAACATATTTCTGTTTTTGACCAACCGTCAATATGCTGAAGCGTCCACTGCGGGTTTGACGCTCGCGCGCCGCCTACATGAACCCCATGTCGCGATCGAAGCTGCGGAAGCGCCGGCCGCTATCGACGTAGATCGTCTGGCCGGTCACCGCTTCATTTTCGATCAGGAAGCGAACGGCCTGAGCAACATCATCGGGCGTCGGCCCGCGCTGCAAAGGCGTATCGCCATGCAGCCGGCGCCAATCAGCTTCCGCCTGCCCTGGCGCCGGCAACACGTAGCCCGGCGCGACTGCATTGACGCGCACGTTTGGCGCCAGCGCACGCGCCAGCAATTCCGTGGCGCCCGCCAGCGCATATTTCGACAACGTGTAAGTGAAGTGATCGGGATAAGGGCTCGCGAGCTTGAAATCGAGAAAATTGACGATCGCTCCACGCACCCCTTCCGGCAGCGCTTCGGCAAACTCGCGCGCCAGCACGACAGGGGTGAATGCATTGACGGCCATGTGCCGCTGCAACGCGGTCTCGGTCGCGGTCTGCACATCGTCATGCTCGAAAATGGCCGCGCAATTGACAAGGGCGGTGAGCGGCGCGCCGGCTGCTTCCACCGCAGTGGAGATCAAGGCATGGCGCTCGGATGCGTCCTCCAGATCCGCGCCCACGCTCACCGCTGCGCCGCCGCTGGCGCGCACCTCCGCGACAACAGCTTCGGCTTCGGGTGCCGAGCGCCTGTAGTGCACGACAACGCCCCAGCCATTGCCCGCGAGATCAAGAGCGACCGCGCGCCCCAGCCTTTGGCCCGCGCCAGTGACGAGCGCCCAGCTCATGGCTTCTCCCTCCGGATCGTCACCGCGACCAGGCCATCACCGGAGAGGACGGACGGCTTCTTGACAGTGACCTCCACCCAGGACGCGCGCTCCGACAATGACAGGCAGTGCCCGGCGACGCGATCGGCCAGGGTTTCGATCAGATGCGCGGGGGCGCCGAGATCGTCGCGGATGAAATGCAAAACGCGATCATAGTCGACGGTTTCGCTGATGCGATCGCGCCCCGGAAAATCTGGCGGCTCTGCGATCGCCAACGTCACGCAGATGCGCACCTCTTGGGGAATGGCGCGCTCGGGATCGGGCACGCCCACACGCACCAGCGCCTTGGCGTCATCGATGCGGATCATGTGACCATCTGCCATGCGCGCCAGCCTAATCATCCAAACGCGATCAGGCCAGCACCGGCGGCCACAATCGCGGCGCCTGCCCAGCGGCGCGCGCCCAACCTCTCCCGCAAGAACAGGAATGCGATCAACGCGCCCCATACCACCGACGTCTCGCGCAACGCGGTCACTTGCGCGATGGGTGCGAAGGTCTGCGCCCAAAGCACGAGCCCATAACCTGCAAAGCTGATTACACCCACGGCCAGCCCGCGCCACGGCGCAACCGCTGCGTCTGTAAACAGCCGCCGGCCGCGGCGCGTGAAAGCGAACACCATCATGGGAAGCGACTGCAGCGCCATCTGCCAGCCGACATATTGCACGGCGTCTCCGCCCACACGGGCGCCAAGCGCATCAACCAGGGAATATGAAGCGATGCAAAGCCCGCAGCCAAGCGCCCACAGCGTCGCCCGCAGCGGCGCATGCGGGCTCACGCCAACGGCCAGAACGCCGGCTGACACCAGAGCGATGCCCAGCGCTTTGAGCGGCGGCGGCACCTCGCCAGCGGCGGCGGCCGCGCCGAGCGCCACCAGGAGCGGCGCCGAGCCGCGCGCAAGCGTGTAGATGTGGCTGAGATCGCCAAGGTCGTAGCTCTTGAACAAGCTCAGCCAATAAAGGAGATGAATGGCGACCGAGAGGGCGATGTAGGGCCAGGCCGCCGCGACTGGCGCGCCGAGAAAGCCAATGAGAATAGCGCCCGACACCAGACCAGCGATCGCGATCAGAAACGAGTCGGTTACGCGATCGGCGCCGCCCTTGAGCACCGCGTTCCAGCTTGCGTGAACGATTGCTGACGTCAGCGCAGCGGCGATAGCAAGAGGCGGCATGAGAGGCGCGCACTAGAGCACGGCGCAGCGCCAGCGCGAAGCCCGATAATCGGGCGCCTCCCCTCTGCCAATGCAACGTGCTAGGGCGAACGCAGCGGAGGCTGCCATGGGCGCACAGGAATTCGACGTCATCGTTTATGGCGCAAGCGGTTTCACCGGCCGTCTGGTGGCGGAGTATCTGTTCAAGACCTACGGGGCGGAAGGTCAGGTGCGCTGGGCCATGGCCGGGCGCGACACGCAAAAGCTGGAGGCGGTGCGCGCAGAGATCGGCGCGCCGCCATCACTGCCGGTTATTGCGGCGGGTGCGGGCGATCCAAGCGCGCTCGACGCCCTCGTCCGCCGCGCGCGGGTGATTATCACGACTGTCGGCCCTTATCAGCGCTACGGCGAAGGCCTGCTCGCGGCCTGCGCGAAGGCCGGAACCGATTATGTTGATCTCTGCGGCGAGCCAAATTGGATGGCTGACATGATCGCCCGGTACGACACCGCCGCCAAAAGCAGCGGCGCGCGCATCGTGTTCTCGTGCGGCTTTGACTCCATTCCCTTCGATTGCGGCGTCTGGTTTCTGCAGCAGGAGTGCAAACGGCGTTTCAATCAGCCTGCGCGCGACGTTCGCGGGCGCGTGCGCAAGATGAAGGGCGGCTTCTCCGGCGGAACGCTTGCCTCAATGCTGGCGACCATGGATGCGGTGCGGCGCGATCCAAACATCGCCGCGGTGCTCGCCGATCCTTATGCGCTGTGTCCGGAACGAGCCGGCCCGCAACCTGATGGCGACACACCTGCCTATGATGATGATATTGAGTCCTGGGCAGCGCCGTTCGTCATGGCGCCGATCAACACAAAGAACGTCCATCGCACCAACGCCCTGAGCGCATACGCCTATGGGCGCGATTTCACTTACAGCGAGATGATGGTGACCGGCCCGGGACGCGGCGGCCAAAAACGGGCGCGCGCCGCCGATAATCAGGCGAAGCTGCAGCGAACCCTGCTCGGCTTTGCGCCCATACGCGCCTTGCTGAGGCAATTTGCACTGCCGAAGCCCGGCCAGGGTCCAAGCAGGCAGGAGCGCGAAACCGGGCTTTACGAAGTGCTCTATGTTGGCAGAACCGCTGATGGCCAAACGCTGCGCGCCAGCGTCTCGGGCGACAGGGACCCCGGCTATGGCTCTACCTCGAAGATGATCTCCGAGGCTGCGCTCTGCCTGAACAGCGTCAGCCGTCAGGCCACGCCGGGCGGTGTTTGGACGCCAGCCGCCGCCATGGGTGATGCGCTGATTGCGCGCCTGCAGGAAAAGGCCGGGCTGACGTTCAAGTTGGCGCAATAGGCCGCCCACCTTTGCCAATGACAGTTTCGCCCGCGCCCGCTATCGTGCCGCCCAGGGCTTGGGGGCTCACATGGCGGAAACGCCCAAAACACTGACGCTGCTCGGCGCGCTCAAGGATTTCGGCTGGCTGCCGCTAACCCTGCTCAGCATTGGCGGCGGACTTTCCATCATCGACATCTCAGAGCGCATCGTCTTCGACAACCTGACGCTCGCCACGCCGTTTCAAATCATCCTCGACGGCTACCATCGCATAACCTCGCTCATAGGCGCTTTGGTGGAGCCGCGTTTTCAACCGGTCGCGGATTGGCTCAATGCTCAGTTCGATTGGAACGTGCATCTGCAGCCGTTTTGGCAATCCTTGTTTGTGCTCGCCATGGTGTTTGTGCTCGGCCCTATCCGCTCCATGTGGCGTGATGGACGGTGGGGCACCTCGGCGCTGGTGTTTTGTTTCATGGGTCCAAGTGCGCTGGTGGCGGCGCTTGGCGTTGGATTGCTTCCCTTTGTCGATGCGTGGTGGGCGCAGAGCTTGATCGCCGCGGTTCCGTTGGGGCTGTTGCTGCTGGGCGTCGCGCTGGGCGGCGCCGTGTATCAACTGGCGCCGCCGAGCTACCCTGAAGAGGCGTGGGACGGGATCGTCCTGCTCGCAAATTTGGGTGCAGTCATGCTGCCGATCGCATTGGTCCTGGGTGCGGCGCTGTCGTTTGTCCCGGGCCTCGGAGACGGCGCCGGCGTTCTCGTCCTCGGCGGGTTCGTCGCCTTCATCGGCGCGTCGCAGATCTATTATGGGCTCGAGGAAAAAGATCTCGAAAAGTGCCGCACAGGCTTATCAATGCTCGGGGGTTTCGTGGCCGCTGCGTTGGTCCTGCTGTCGAATTGGGTCATGGCGATGGTGTCCCCCGCCACGCAGGCCTGACGCGGCGGCTGCGCCCTTAGCTCAAACTTGCGCAGAACCTTTGGATGCGGGCGCAGGCGTCTTCGAGCTCAGCGGTCGAGGTCGCGTAGGAAATCCGAAAATTCGGTGCAAGCCCGAAAGCTGAGCCGTGCACGACCGCAACGCATTCCGCCTCCAATAGTTCGAGTGCAAAGATCTCATCGGTGTCGATCACCTTGCCAGCTGGCGTCTTCTTGCCAATGAGACCTGCACAAGATGGATAAACGTAGAAGGCGCCATCGGGCGTCGGGCATTGCAGCCCTTGCGCCTGATTGAGCATGGACACGACAAGATCGCGCCGCTCCTGGAACAGCGCCGTGTTCCTCTGAATGAAATCCTGCGGCCCGCTCAGCGCCTCCACGGCCGCCCATTGCGAAATCGAGCACGGATTTGACGTGGTTTGCGTCATCACGTTCGCCATCGCCTTGATCAGCCATTGCGGCCCTCCCGCATAGCCGATGCGCCAGCCGGTCATGGCGTATGCTTTCGACACGCCATTCATCGTGAGCGTGCGCTCATAGAGCCGCGGTTCGACCTGGGCGATCGTCGCAAAGCTGAACCCGCCATAGGTCAGATGTTCGTACATGTCGTCGGTGAGCACCAGTACATGTGGGAAGTCGAGCAGCACGGCCGCGAGCGCCTTCAGCTCTTCCGCCGTGTAGGCCGCGCCCGAGGGGTTGGAGGGCGAGTTCAGCAATACCCATTTTGTGTGCGGCGTAATCGCCTTCGCCAACACGTCCGGCTTAAGTTTGAAACCGTCTTCCATGCGCGTTTCCGCGAATACCGGGGTCCCCCCGCACAGGAGCGCCATATCGGGATAGCTCACCCAATACGGCGCTGGGATGATCACTTCGTCGCCAGGATTGAGCGTCGCCACAAAGGCGTTGAAGATGACTGGCTTGCCGCCTGGCGAAACGTTGATCTGGCCGCGCGTGTAGTCGAGGCCGTTCTCGCGCTTGAATTTCCCGATGACCGCGTCCTTCAGTTCCGGCACGCCATCGACATCGGTATACTTGGTCTTGCCCTCGCGCATAGCGCGGATCGCTGCTTCTTTGATGTTGTCCGGCGTATCGAAATCAGGTTCTCCGGCGGAAAGCGCGATGCAGTCGCGCCCCTCGGCTTTCAGAGCGCGCGCCTTGGCGCTCATGGCCAGCGTGGCTGAAGGCTTTACGCGCTGAAGCGCCTTTGAGACGGATGCACTCATGACAATCCCGATTCGCACCGGCGCTCATCATAGGCCAACTTCTCGGACCGCGCAGTGAGCGCCGGATGCAAAACGGCCCGGGAGGTGATCCCGGGCCGTTTCTAGGACGTTTCTGCTTCCCTGATTATTCGGCCGCTTCCGATTGAGCCAAACGCGCGTCTTCGGCGCGCTCAATGGCCAATTGCTCGTCGCGCTCAGCGGCAAGCTTCTGGTAACGGCGCAGCTGTCCGCCGGTGCCCGCCGGGATAAGCCGGCCGACAATGACGTTCTCCTTCAGCCCTTCGAGCGTGTCCGACTTGCCGTAGGAGGCAGCTTCGGTCAGCACGCGCGTCGTCTCCTGGAAGGAGGCCGCCGAGATGAACGAACGCGTCTGCAGCGAAGCCTTGGTGATGCCAAGCAGCATCGGCTGGGCGGTCGCCGGCTTCAGTCCGAGTTCTTTCACGCGGCCGTTTTCGTCCTCAAGGTCGAGCGCATCCACCGCCTCCCCTTTGAGGAATTCGGTGTCGCCGGCCTCCATGACCTCAACCTTCTGCAGCATCTGGCGCACGATGACCTCGATGTGCTTGTCGTTGATCGGCACGCCTTGCAGGCGATAGACTTTCTGGATTTCCTCCACGAGGTAGTTGGCCAGGGCCTCCACGCCCAGGATCGAGAGAATGTCCTGCGGGGCGGGGTTGCCGTCGAGCAGGTAGTCGCCCTTCTTCACGAAGTCGCCTTCCTGCACCGGAATGTGCTTGCCCTTCGGGATCATGTATTCGATCGCCTCAAGGCTTTCATCTTCCGGCACGACGCGCAGGCGGCGCTTGTTCTTGTAGTCCTTGCCGAACTCGACGCGGCCATCGGATTCCGAAATGATCGCGTGATCCTTCGGACGGCGGGCTTCGAACAATTCCGCGACGCGCGGCAGACCGCCGGTGATGTCACGTGTCTTGGCGCCGCCGGTCGGCATCCGCGCCAAGTCCTGGCCGGGTGTGACGTCATCGCCATCCACGACCGACAAGATCGCGCCAACTGGAAGCGTGTAGCGCGCCTCCGAGCCATTGGAAAGTTTGGCGGGCTTGCCCTTGCCGTCAAGCACGACAACGGCAGGCCGGAGGTCCGATCCTTTTGTCGTCGCACGCCAATCGATGATGACCTTCGACGAAATGCCGGTGGCTTCGTCGAACTCATCGCGGACCGAAACGCCCTCGACCAGATCTTCGAACTTCACCTTGCCCGCCACTTCCGTGAGGATCGGCGTCGCGTAGGGATCCCACTCGGCGATGCGGTCACCCCGCTTCACCTTCGATTTTTCATCGACCTTCAAACGCGAACCGAACGGAGGCTTGAAGCTCTGGCGCTCTTTTCCGTCCGCATCGACGACCGCAATCTTCATGTTGCGGCTCATCACGATGAGATCGCCCTGCGCGTTCTTGACCGTATTGCGGTCGACGAAGCGAATGGCGCCGTCGTGCGCGGATTCCATGACCGATTGTTCGGCAAGCTGGGCGGCGCCGCCGATGTGGAACGTCCGCATCGTGAGCTGCGTGCCCGGCTCGCCGATCGATTGCGCCGCGATGACGCCAACCGCCTCACCGATATTGACGCGCGTGCCGCGCGCGAGGTCGCGCCCGTAGCATGCGCCGCACACCCCGGTGCGCGTCTCACAAGTGAGCACGGAGCGCACCTTCACGCCCTGCACGCCTGCTTTCTCGATCGCCAGCACCAGGTCCTCGTCGAGGAAGGCGCCCGCCGGCGCGAGCGGCTGGCCCGTGCCCGGATCGTTGACCGGCAGCGCGGCCGTGCGGCCCAGAATGCGCTGACCAAGGCTGACGACGATATCGGCGCCATCGATGACCGCGGTCATCATGATGCCGTCCTGTGTGCCGCAATCCTCTTCGGTGATGATGCAATCTTGCGCAACGTCCACCAGGCGGCGGGTCAGGTAACCGGAGTTCGCCGTCTTCAACGCGGTGTCGGCCAAGCCTTTGCGGGCGCCGTGGGTCGAGTTGAAGTATTCCAGAACCGAGAGGCCTTCCTTGAAGTTCGAGATGATTGGCGTCTCGATGATCTCGCCCGACGGCTTGGCCATCAGGCCGCGCATGCCGGCGAGCTGCTTCATCTGGTTCTTCGAACCGCGCGCCCCGGAGTGCGCCATCATGAACACGGAGTTGAGTTCGCCCGTGCGGCCGTCCTTCAACTTCGCGGGCTTGGAGGCCTCCTCCATCATGGCGTCGGCGACCTTGTCGGTGCACTTTGACCATGCATCGACGACCTTGTTGTACTTCTCGCCCTTGGTGATCAGGCCATCGGCGTATTGCTGCTCATACTCGGAGGCCCGCTTGCGCGTGTCTTCGACCAAAGTCTCTTTCGCCTTCGGCACAACCATGTCGGCCATGCCGAACGAGATGCCCGCCTTCGCCGCTTCCTTGAAGCCCAGCTGCATGATGCGGTCGGCGAAGATCACGGTCGCCTTCTGGCCGCAGAAGCGATAGACGTTATCGATCAGGTTGCCGATTTCCTTCTTGGTCAGCGTCTGATCCAAGAGGCTGTAGCTAATCTTCGGGTGGCGCGGCAGCAGTTCCGCGAGCTTCATCCGCCCCGGCGTAGTCTCAATTGTCCTGCGCACCGGCTTGTTGTTTTCATCAACCGTATCGAAGCGCGCTTTGATTTTCGTGTGCAGCGTCACAACGCCGGCTTCGAGCGCGGCCTCGATCTCACCGATGGATCCGAACAGCTTGCCCTCGCCGGGCTCGCCTTCCTTCATCATCGACATGTAGTACAGGCCCAAGACGATATCCTGCGACGGCACGATGATCGCCTTGCCGTTGGCCGGCGAGAGAATGTTGTTCGTGCTCATCATCAGCACGCGCGCTTCGAGCTGAGCTTCCAGTGAGAGCGGCACGTGAACGGCCATCTGGTCGCCGTCGAAATCGGCGTTGAACGCAGCGCAGACCAGCGGGTGCAGCTGGATCGCCTTGCCTTCGATCAGCTTTGGCTCAAACGCCTGGATGCCGAGGCGGTGCAAGGTTGGCGCCCGGTTCAGAAGCACCGGGTGTTCGCGGATGACCTCTTCGAGAACGTCCCAAACTTCCGGACGCTCCTTCTCCACCATGCGGCGCGACTGCTTCACAGTTCCGGAGAGGCCTTTGATGTCGAGGCGCGAATAGATGAACGGCTTGAACAATTCGAGCGCCATCTTCTTCGGCAGACCGCACTGGTGAAGCTTCAGGTCAGGCCCGACGACGATGACGGAACGGCCCGAATAGTCGACGCGCTTGCCGAGCAGGTTTTGCCGGAAACGCCCCTGCTTGCCCTTCAGCATGTCGGCAAGCGATTTCAGCGGACGCTTGTTGGCGCTGGTGATGACACGGCCGCGGCGGCCGTTGTCGAACAGCGCATCCACCGCTTCCTGCAGCATCCGCTTTTCGTTGCGGATGATGATGTCAGGCGCGCGCAGCTCCATCAGGCGCTTCAAGCGGTTGTTGCGGTTGATCACGCGGCGATAGAGATCGTTCAGATCAGAGGTCGCGAAGCGGCCGCCATCGAGCGGAACCAGCGGGCGCAGTTCCGGCGGGATCACCGGCACGACCGTCAGGATCATCCATTCCGGCTTGTTGCCCGAGCGGATGAACGCTTCGACCAGCTTCAGCCGCTTGGCCAGCTTCTTCGGCTTCAGCTCCGAGGTCGATTCCGCGATCTCCTTACGCAGCTGCTCAGCCTCTTTCTCAAGGTTAAGCGCCATCAGCAGTTCGCGCACGGCTTCAGCGCCGATCGACGCGGTGAAGCTGTCTTCGCCGTATTCGTCCTGCGCCTTGATGTAGTCTTCTTCGGTAAGCAGCTGCTTGGCCTCAAGCGGCGTCAAGCCCGGCTCGAGCACGATGTACTGCTCGAAATAGAGCACCTTCTCGATGTCCTTCAGCGCCATGTCGAGCATCAGCGCGATGCGGGAGGGCAACGACTTCAGGAACCAGATGTGCGCGACCGGTGCAGCCAGCTCGATGTGGCCCATGCGCTCGCGGCGCACGCGCTGGAGCGTCACCTGCACGCCGCACTTTTCGCAGATGATGTCCTTGTACTTCATCCGCTTGTACTTGCCGCAAATGCACTCGTAGTCCTTCTGCGGCCCGAAGATGCGCGCGCAGAAGAGACCGTCACGCTCGGGCTTGAACGTGCGGTAGTTGATGGTCTCGGGCTTCTTGATCTCGCCGTAGCTCCACGATTTGATCTGTTCGGGGCTGGCGATCGAGATCTTGATCTGATCGAACACAGGTGCAGGCGGCTGGTTGTTGCCGAACGTGTTGTTGATCAGGTCCTGGTTCATAGCGCTCATGCTTTTCTACCTTCCTTCGTCCCGGTTGTGCGGCCCGGGACCGGCGGGGGCATCTTCAATTCAGACCCCGCGCGCTGCGTGAACAGCGCGCGGGACATTTCGTTCACTCGGCGGCCTTCAAGCGTGCGCCATCGACAAGCTCCACGTTGAGGCCAAGCGAGCGCATCTCCTTCACCAACACGTTGAACGATTCCGGGATGCCGGCTTCGAACGTGTCGTGGCCGCGCGTGATCGCCTCGTAGACCTTGGTGCGGCCGGCGACGTCGTCGGACTTCACGGTCAGCATTTCCTGCAGCGTGTAGGCGGCGCCATAAGCTTCGAGCGCCCACACCTCCATTTCGCCGAAACGCTGTCCGCCGAACTGCGCTTTGCCGCCCAGCGGTTGCTGCGTGACAAGCGAGTACGGGCCGATGCTGCGGGCGTGGATCTTGTCGTCCACGAGGTGGTGCAGCTTCAGCATGTAGATGTAGCCGACAGTGACCGGGCGCCGGAACGTCTCGCCGGTGGTGCCGTCGCGCAGCGTCACCTGCCCTGTTTCGGCGAAGCCAGCGTTCTTCAGCATTTCGCGGATGTCAGCATCCTTGGCGCCGTCGAACACGGGCGTTGCAATTGGCACGCCCTTGGCTATGTTTTGAGCAAGCTCCTTCAGCTCCTCGGTCGTCTTCGGCAGTTCTTCCTTGCCGTAGACTTCCTTGAGCTTGCCTTCGAGCGGCTTCCTGTCGCCGTCGCGCTCGAAGCTTTCGAGCGCGTGGCGCACCTGCTTGCCGATGCCGGCGCAGGCCCAGCCCAAATGGGTCTCCAGGATTTGGCCGACATTCATCCGGCTCGGCACGCCGAGCGGATTGAGCACGATATCAACGTGGGTGCCGTCATCCAGGAACGGCATGTCCTCGACCGGCACGATCTTGGAGATGACGCCCTTGTTGCCGTGGCGGCCGGCCATCTTGTCGCCCGGCTGCAGCTTGCGCTTCACCGCCACGAACACTTTGACCACTTTCATCACGCCCGGCGGCAGCTCGTCGCCGCGGGTGAGCTTGTCCACCTTGTCAGCGAAGCGTGCGTCGAGGCGCTTCTTGGCGTCGTCGTATTGCTTCTTGAGCGCCTCGATCTCGACCATGGCAGCTTCGTCTTCGAGGCCGAACTGCCACCACTGCCCGTGTGAGAACGGCTCGAGCGCCTCGGCGGTGATCTCGCCCTTCTTGAAGCCCTTAGGGCCGGAAGCAGCGGTCTTGCCGATCAGGATCTCCTGCAGACGGCCGAAGATGTTGCGTTCGAGGATCGCAAGCTCGTCATCGCGGTCCTTGGCCAGGCGTTCGATTTCTTCCTTCTCGATCTGCAGCGCGCGCTGGTCCTTCTCGACGCCGTGCCGATTGAACACCCGCACCTCAACGACCGTGCCGTTGACGCCAGGCGGCAGGCGCAAGCTGGTGTCGCGCACGTCGGAGGCCTTTTCGCCGAAGATGGCGCGCAGAAGCTTTTCTTCCGGCGTCATCGGGCTTTCGCCCTTCGGCGTAACCTTCCCAACCAGAATGTCGCCCGGCTCCAGCTCGGCGCCGATGGCGACGATGCCAGCTTCGTCCAGGTTGCGCAGCGCCTCTTCACCGACGTTCGGGATGTCGCGGGTGATTTCTTCCGGGCCGAGCTTGGTGTCGCGAGCGGCGACTTCGAATTCCTCGATGTGGATCGAAGTGAACACGTCGTCCTTGACGATGCGTTCGCTGATCAGGATCGAGTCCTCGAAGTTGTAGCCGTTCCACGGCATGAACGCGACCAGCACGTTGCGGCCAAGCGCCAGCTCGCCCAGCTCCGTAGAAGGACCGTCAGCGATAATGTCGTCGGCCCGCACCGTATCGCCCACCTTCACGATCGGGCGCTGGGTGATGCAGGTGTTCTGGTTTGAACGCTGAAACTTCAGCAAGCGATAGATATCGACGCCCGGCTTTGTAGGGTCTTTTTCCTCGGTCGCGCGCACGACGATACGCTGGCTGTCGACCTGCTCAACGATGCCGGTGCGGCGGGCGGTGATGGCAGCACCCGAGTCGCGCGCAACCGTTCCTTCCATACCGGTCCCGACGATCGGCGCATCGGCGCGCAGCAGCGGCACCGCTTGGCGCTGCATGTTCGAGCCCATGAGCGCGCGGTTGGCGTCATCGTTCTCAAGGAACGGGATCAGCGCCGCCGCCACCGAAACCACCTGCTTCGGCGACACGTCCATCAGGTCGATTTCTTCGCGCGGAATAAGCTGCGCTTCACCGTTTTCGCGGGCCTGCACGAGATCTTCGGCCAGCTTGCCCTTCTCGTCGATGATGGCGTTGGCCTGCGCAATCTTGTGCTTGGCCTCTTCCATCGCGGACAGATAGACAATCTCGCTTGTCGGCTTGCCGTCCTTCACCTTGCGGTACGGGCTTTCGATGAAGCCGTACTTGTTCACGCGCGCGTGCGTCGCGAGCGAGTTGATCAGGCCGATGTTCGGCCCTTCAGGCGTCTCGATCGGGCAAATGCGGCCATAGTGAGTGGGGTGCACGTCGCGCACTTCGAAGCCAGCGCGCTCGCGCGTAAGGCCGCCCGGGCCCAGCGCGGACAAGCGGCGCTTGTGCGTGATTTCCGAGAGCGGATTGGTCTGGTCCATGAATTGCGACAGCTGCGAAGAGCCGAAGAATTCACGCACCGCGGCCGCGGCCGGCTTCGCATTGATCAGATCGTGCGGCATCACGGTCTCGATATCGACCGAGCTCATGCGTTCCTTGATCGCGCGCTCCATGCGCAGAAGGCCGATGCGATACTGATTTTCCATCAGCTCGCCAACCGAGCGCACGCGGCGGTTGCCCAGGTTGTCGATGTCGTCGACTTCGCCGCGGCCATCGCGCAGATCGGTCAATGTACGCAGCACGCCCAGGATATCCTCCAGGCGCAGAATGCGGATGCTGTCGTCGGTATCGAGGCCAAGGCGCATGTTCATCTTCACGCGGCCGACCGCGGAAAGATCGTAGCGCTCGGAATCGGAGAAGAGGCCGTTGAACAACACTTCGGCGGTGTCGATCGTCGGCGGTTCGCCGGGGCGCATCACGCGATAGATATCGAACAGCGCCTGCTCGCGGCTCTCGTTTTTGTCTAGCTTCAGCGTGTTGCGGATGTAAGGCCCAACCGTGGCGGCGTCGATGTCAAGGATCGGCAGTTCGTCGATGCCGGCTTCGATCAATGTCGCCAACACAGCTTCGCTGAGCGCATCGCCGGCCTCGACGTAAATCTCACCGGTCTCTGGATTGACGATATCCTCGGCGATGAAGCGATCGAACAGATCCTCGCTCGGCACCTGGATGTCGACGACGCCGTCCTCCACCAACTTGTTGGCGTTGCGCGCGGAGACTTTCTTGCCCGCCTCAGCGACCACCTTGCCGGTCTTTGCATCGACCAGATCGTATGTCGGCTTCACGCCGCGCCAGCGTTCGGCGCGATACTTCGTGGTCCAGCCCGAGCGCGTGCGCTTGTAGGTGGACGATTGGTAGAACGTTGAAAGGATTTGCTCGCTCGACATGCCCAGCGCGTAGAGCAGCGTGGTCGCCGGAAGCTTGCGCTTCCTATCGATGCGCACGAACATGATGTCCTTGGCGTCGAACTCGAAATCGAGCCAGGAGCCGCGATAAGGGATAACGCGGGCGGCAAACAGAAGCTTGCCGGAAGCATGGGTCTTGCCCTTGTCGTGATCGAAGAACACGCCCGGGCTTCGGTGCATCTGGCTGACGATGACGCGCTCGGTGCCGTTGACGACGAACGTGCCCTTGTCGGTCATCAGCGGGATGTCGCCGAGATAGACATCTTGTTCCTTGATGTCTTTCACCGACTTCGCGCCCGTTTCCTCATCGGTTTCGAACACGATCAGGCGCAGCTTCACCTTCAGCGGCGCGGCATAGGTCATGTCGCGCTGCTGGCATTCCTCGACGTCGAACTTGGGCTCCTCAAATTCGTAGGAGACATATTCGAGGACGGCCCGATCCGAGAAATCGCGGATCGGAAACACGGATTTGAAGACAGCCTGCAGGCCCTCATCGATGCGCTCATAGGAGCGCTGGTCTTTCTGCAGGAACTGATCGTAGGAACTCTTCTGCACCTCGATCAGGTTCGGCATGCGCCCCGCTTCGGGGATCTTGCCGAAGGACTTACGAATACGCTTCTTACCAGTGTACGACAGAGCCATCTGCTCTCCCCATGTGCGTCCCGCGCCGAGTGCGAACCTCCGGCCGTAAGGTTCGCCAGTGCGGGCTGCATGAGCCGCCTTCCGCCCATCAAACCCGCGGACAAAATCCACAGGCCCGACCCGTCTTCAGAGCGCCACGGGCGGTGGACGCTCCGGCGCGCCCGTTCCAGGACGCGCAATGGCGGAAGCGGAGGCCGTTGAACCGGCCCCTGCTTCCGTCTGTGCTTGTGCGAGCTACTTCAGATCGACCTTCGCGCCGGCTTTTTCAAGTTGAGCCTTGAACTTTTCGGCATCGGCCTTGTTCACGCCCTCCTTCACAGCCTTCGGCGCGCCTTCAACCAAGTCCTTGGCTTCCTTCAGGCCCAGGCCGGTAATCGCGCGGACTTCCTTGATGACTTCGATCTTCTTGTCGCCGGCCGCAGTGAGCATGACCGTGAATTCGGTCTTCTCTTCAGCGGCGGCGGCTGGGGCGGCTGCGCCGCCAGCGGCGGCGACGGCCACCGGAGCAGCGGCGGAAACGCCCCACTTTTCTTCCAGCATCTTCGACAGCTCAGCAGCTTCGAGGACGGTCAGCGCCGAAAGGTCTTCGACGATCTTTTCGAGGTTTGCCATAATCTTTGTTCCTGACGTTTAGTGTGTGTTTTCAAGCAAATGCGGATTGACGGTTAGGCGGCGTCCTTGGTGGCGTAGGCGTTGAGAACGCGAGCCAGCTGACCGCCGGGCGCTGCGAGCGCGCCAGCGATCTTGGTCGCGGCGCCTGCACCAGGCCGATGATCTTGCCGCGCAGCTCGTCGAGCGACGGCAAGGTGGCGAGCGCCTGAATGCCGGTCGTATCGAGCAGCTGATCGCCGAACAGGCCGCCGAGGATGGCGAACTGTTCCTTTTCCTGGCGTACGCGACGGCGACCTTGGCGGCCGAAATCGGGTCAGCGGAATAGGCGATGGCCGTGGGGCCGGTGAACAGCTCAGCAGCTGCCGCCTTGGGCGTGTCGCCGATCGCCAGCTTCACCAGCCGGTTCTTCACCACTTTGAGCGCCCCGCCTTCAGAGCGAAGGCGGTTACGCAGCACCGTCAAATCCGCAACGGTCAGGCCGGAATAGTGGCTGACGACCACCACGCCCGCCCCGGCGAATACGCCTTTCAGCGCCTCCACCGTTTCGGCCTTCTGAGCACGATCCATTGCGGTCTCCTCAGTTGGGCCGCCGGCCAATCCGGCGCGCCCTTGAGCGCGCGTGGACCAGCCGGCCGGCGGAAAACCCCCAAGTCGGCGCGCGATCCACGCGCTGCCTGTCCCAGAGGCCGGGCCTGCGGGAACGGGCTTGACAGCCCGCCCCGAAAAACGTCAGCTCTGTCTATTGCAGGGCGTGAAAGACGAGGTCTTTCAACGTATTAAGCCGCGCGCACAGAACCCTCTCGGGCAAACCATATGCACGGCGCCTGCAGTCTCGGACAGGATCGGCGGGGCGTTAACCCCGCCGGATCGCGCGATATGCACGCTTTGTTGCAGCGCCGCAAGAGGCGCAGACACAGTTTTCTGTGTTTGGCAAGTCTGGGCCTCAGCCTGCGGCCAAAACGCCCCACCCGGCATCGTCCTGCCAATTACAGGTCAAATTAACCCTCGTTTGAGGGTCGCGCCTGCAACCTCTGCGATCACTGTTCGCAAGTAAGGCGAAAGCACGTGTCGATCCGCAAAATAAGCCTGGGCGCCAGCGCCGCCCTCATCGCCTTTGCCTGCCTTCTTGTGTCGGGCGTGGCGGGCGTCCTTTGGGACCGGGTATCCGGGGCCAATACGGCGCTGGGTTCAATTCGTGTGCTCTCGGCCATCTACAGCGCAAACCTCGAGGTTTCGCGCGAGCGTTCGCTGACCGAACGCCGTGACCTGTTCGGCGAAACGCCCGCGCTTGTTGCGGCTCTGGCGGAACAGCGGCGCGCCACCACGCGCAGCGTGGCGACCATCAGCGAACTTGCCGCCAGCGCTTCGGGCATACGCCGGGTCGATGAACTTCACGCCGCACTCGATCAACGGCTTGCCGCCCTTCAATCCCTGCGCGCACGCGCTGACGCCGCCGCAAGTCCGCGCGACAGAGCGGAGGTCTCCGATGGCTATGTGGAGCTCTTCGACCGCTGGGCTGTACTCGATCCGATGGCGTTTCCCGAGAGCGTCACCATGCCGGTGAACGTTGTGAACCTGAACAAGATGCACCGCCTCATTGTCGCGGCGCGGGAACACATCACGCGCGATGAACTCATTGCCGGGCACGGGCGCCAGAGCGCACGCGCCGAGGCCGACATTCACAGCACGCGCGTCCTGGAAGCCTGGGATGAGGTAAGAATGCGCTCGCAGCGTTTCGGCGTACCCCCCGCCCTGCGGCAAGCTGTGAGCGACATCGACGCGACGCTGGCGCCGCGGCTGGAGGCACTCGCGCGGCAAAGCGCCCGCCCGAGCGAACTCGCAGCATCAGTCGACGACATCCTCCGGCCGATCGAACAACTCGCCGAGGCCACCGCACAGGCCCAGCCCGAACGCGCTCGGGCGTTCTACAATCAGGCCGTGCTAAGTCTGGTCTCGACACTTCTGCTCGCGATCGCCTTCATTGCCGGCGTGGTGGCGATGGTTTGGGTGATCGATCGTAAGATCGTCCGCCGAATTACTTCCATGAGCGATGCGCTGGAGCGCTCGCGCACATCTGCAAGCCCTCAGCCACTGCAGGAAACGGGATCAGCCGACGAAATCGGCGCCCTCGCCCGGCGCTTCCAAGACCTGCTTGACGAAGCCGTCGCGCGCGAAAGCGCACTGCGCGACGCGCTGAGCGAGGCGCAGATTGCGTCGGAGGCAAAATCCGCCTTCCTGGCCACGATGACGCACGAACTTCGCACGCCGCTCAACGTCATCATTGGCTATTCTGAAATGCTGCGCGAAGACGTGGAGGACGGCAGCGGCGCGGCGCAGGATCTCGACCGGGTCATGTTCGCTGGCCGCCACCTTCTCGGGATGATCAGCGACATCCTCGATCTATCGAAGGTCGAATCCGGCAAAGTCGAGGTGCACGCCACCAGCTTCGATGCCGCAGCGGAACTCGATGCGGTGATCACATCGCTTCAACCGCTTGCGAAGCAACAGCAATCCCGGCTTTCCTGGACGGGCCCCGTGAGCGCAGCAGCGTGCACGGACGGGCAGAAGCTGCGGCAATGCCTGTACAACCTGGTCGCCAACGCCTGCAAATTCACCAAAGAGGGCGAGATAAGCGTCTCGCTCGCGCGCGTGATACGCGGTGACAACGCCGAGCTTGTTTTCGTTGTGCGCGACACCGGCATCGGCATGACGCCGGAGCAGACCGCGAGCTTGTTTAGACCCTTCGCGCAGATCGACCGCTCCATTACACGCCAATTCGGCGGCGCCGGGCTGGGCTTGGCCATCACCAAGCGGTTCTCGAATTTGCTCGGCGGCGACGTCGGCGTTGAGAGCGAACCCGGCGTGGGCTCCACGTTTACGCTGCGCCTGCCCTCAAGCTACGCACCCGCCGCCGCGACACACGCGCCGCTTCCCCGCATCATCCGTGAGTTCCGCGCCGCGAGTTGATCCGCCATCCGGCGCTGCTGGGCTGGGCCCTGGTCGGACCTCAACCCCCGCCGCTGCTCCCTCATAAGAACAGCTTGACGAAATGTCCGGTATTTTTTACATTGAGTACGCTATACCAGACATTAGGGGGCGATCATGTCATTTCGCGAAAAACTCGCTTGGGGATCGCTCGCCGCCCACATCATCGTCTTCGGCCCTTACTTCTTCACTTTGGCTCGAAACTGGAATTCGGCGGCGGCGGGCGGAGGCCATGGGCTTGCGCAAGTCGCCGTTGCGGTCGTGGCGCTTGTAGTGCTGTCGATTGCCGTGGCGGTTGCCGCCGCCGCCAGCGCGCCAAAGGAAGCGGCTGCGCCGCTCGACGAGCGCGAACGCCTTGTGCAGCTGCGCGCCGCCAACCTGACGGCGGCCATCGTTACCGCAGGCGCCCTTGGTGTCATTGCTGGATTGATGCTGGGCTTGACCGGCGCGCTCGCTGCGAACGCCTTGCTCGGCGTGCTCGTGCTCGGCGAAATAACAAAGGCGGCCTCGCACATCGTGCAACTTCGTGTGGCCGCCTAATGCCGATCGAGAACGATATCCGCCGCTTGCGCTTCGAAAACGGCGAGATGACCCAGGCCGAGCTCGCCGAACGCGTAGGCGTTACGCGGCAGACCATCATCGCGATTGAGCAGAACAAGTACGCCCCTTCGCTCGAAGCGGCTTTTCGCATCGCCGATGCCTTCGGCGCCCCGCTCGAGCGCGTATTCAGGTGGCGCAAAGGCTGAAAAGAAAAGCGCCCAAGCTTTCACCGGGGCGCTTCACATTTCCAAATAATTGAAATCAGCCCTGCGCAGCGGCGACGGCCGCCGCAGGATCGATGCGCACGCCTGGGCCCATGGTGGTCGAAATGGCGACCTTCTTCACGAACGTGCCCTTCGCGCCCGATGGCTTGGCTTTGGCGACGGCGTCCACGAACGCTTTCACGTTCTGGAGGATTTGCTCTTCGCTGAAGCTGGCCTTGCCGACGCCGGCATGAACGATGCCCGCCTTCTCGACGCGAAACTCCACCGCCCCGCCCTTGGCGTCGGCGACGGCTTTCTTCACGTCCATGGTGACGGTGCCGACCTTCGGGTTCGGCATCAGCCCGCGCGGGCCGAGCACTTTGCCGAGACGGCCCACCAGAGCCATCATGTCCGGCGTTGCGATCAGGCGCTCGAAGTCGATCTTGCCGCCATTGACGGTCTCGAACAGGTCTTCCGCGCCGACGATGTCGGCGCCGGCGGCCTTGGCCTCTTCGGCCTTCGGACCGCGCGCGAACACGGCCACGCGCGCCGTGCGCCCTGTGCCGTTCGGCAACGAGACGACGCCGCGGACTTGCTGATCGGGATATTTCGGATCGACGCCGAGGTTCATCGCCACTTCAACAGTCTCGTCGAACTTGGCGTTGGCGCGCGCCTTGATCAGCTTCACCGCTTCATCGAGCGTGTGCAGCTTGCGGCTGTCGATGTCGGCGTGGCTCTTTTGCTGACGCTTGGGTTGCTTGGACATGCCCCTACTCCACCACCTGCACGCCCATGGAGCGCGCTGTTCCCGCGATCATCTTCGCGGCCTGGTCGAGGTCGGCGGCGTTGAGATCCTTCTGCTTGGCCTTCGCGATCTCCTTGCATTGCGCCATGGTGATCTTGCCCACGACATCGATGCCCGGCTTCTTGGAGCCCGATCCCGGCTTCTTGGCCGTGGCCATCTTCGCGGCCTTCTTGATCAGGAACGACGCAGGCGGCGTCTTGATCTCGAAGGTGAAGGACTTGTCCTGGTAATAGGTGATGACCACAGGGCACGGGTCGCCCTTGGGCATATCCTGCGTGCGGGCGTTAAAGCCCTTGCAGAATTCCATGATGTTCAAACCGCGCTGACCCAGCGCTGGGCCGATCGGGGGCGATGGGTTCGCAGCACCCGCCGGCACCTGGAGCTTGATCTGCCCCAGAACCTTCTTAGCCATGTTGTGCCTCTCGCTTAACGCGGGACGATCGCTAAACCGGCCCGCCTGAGTGGATGCGCGGTGCGGCTGGCCAGCCTCCCGCGCGGGAAGCGGGGCTTATAAGGGCGCCGGCCTGCCTTGGCTAGGGGCGGAGCTGGGGATTTGGGGCGGCCTTGGGGTTTCGGGTTTTCGGATGAACTGGGCGTGTCGGAGCGTCCGCACTTGGCCCATTTCAGACATTCGCTAGCTGGCGTAGTTTCGACGTGCGCCCCGGGGAAACGATGCAATGACGGAAGTGCTCGATATCGGGGGCTTGCATCGGCCCGGAGAAACAGACCGGCACGGCTTCCGAAGCGAACGCTGGAGCGTGGACTTTTTGGTGGGCGGTCGTTCGCTCTACGATTTGCTCGGAGGTCGGAAGCGCGCCTTGTCTGGTGTCTTCCTAACAAAGCGCGACCAAATTTTCCGTCGAACGAACGAAAATGCAGCCACACGGGCATTGTTCAGCGAACTTGGCGGCGGTGGCATTCGTCTTTCGCTTTATGTCTGTCCGGAATGCGGCGACTTGGGTTGTGGAGCGCTCACCTGCGAAGCAATTCGGGTCGGTGACAAGGTCGTGTGGCGCAACTTCGGATTTGAAACGGGCATTGCTGAGTACCCGGCGGACTTCGCCTCTTACACCCAAGTCGGGCCGTTTGAGTTTGATGACCACCAATATGCGGAGACCATAGCGCGCGCCGCGCAGGGCAAGCTGTGAACGTCCGCTCCGGGCGACAGCCGGACTTAGCTCATGCAGCATTACCGATGGCGGGTCTTGGGCGCGCCTGCCGTTCGTGATTTATGGCCATGGGGCTGGCCGTGGCATTGGCGGTTTGCTGAGGTGACGCCTACAATGATGAGGTGGCGTACGCTGCTCTTGGCGCGGGGCGCTCGAATTGAAGATACACCTTTCTCTGGATGATGATCCCGACGGTTTCGAGTTCGAACTCTCGGGTGAGAGATACATCCGCTATCAAATGGCCCACGGAGTGCGAGACGACCTGTTGCTTTGCAAGGCCATGCCTACCTTCGTCCTGGAAGCGAAGCATAGCCCGACGGGGTCCGACATCGCCACAAACGTGCTTGGCCTGTGCTCTCGGGGGAAGCGGGCCGCTTTTCAAGGGCCGCTCGGAAGAGTTCGTGAACATAGTCGCCGTCAGGCGGATGAGCGTTGGTGAGAATGTTCGCGAAGTCATCGAGGGCAGTTCTGCCTTCTTCGCCTCAATGGGACTGGCGCGGTTGTCTGACTAGAAGCCTGACCGCTTCCGGCGATGGCCTGCCCCAAACGGGGCAGGATGCCATCCGGCAGGTCTCGGGCTACCTTGCCGGATCGGATTTGGGATAAGCGGACAGGACTGGCCCGAAGGAGACTCTCCTCTGGGCGGCCCGACCCTGCTACTTACACGCGAATGTGGATTTGGCATATCATCCAAGGCGTCATCGGCTGCGCCTTCTTGCTGTGGTTCGCGGTCAGGATTGGCCCACGAACTTGCTCGGAGCGCTGTTGGCGCTTCCATTTCCCGGCATTTTCATCTTCGGCGGCTTGATGATGCGAAGTCGCGAACGCGAGCTAAAGCCAAAGCAAAAAGCGTACCTGGAGGGAAACGAAGCCGCGCGTCAGGAACTGAACCGGGCGCGCTTGATTAAGTGGGGCGCGCTTGCCGCCGTCCTCATTGCCGTGGTCGTTATCGCACGCGCGATGCCTCGAAATTACGAGGGAAGCGCGGTGCCCGTTTGGATAGTTGGCGGCATCCTTCTCTCCCGATCATTCTTCCTACCCTGTATAGCTCACTGGCGCAGCACAAGATCGAAGACGCCGCAACGCGTGCTCATTCCGGGGAGCTCCCGCCGACGCCCGAAGCCAAACGAACACAAACGATCGGGTTTGTCGCTGCGCTGGCCCTGATCGCCGGCATTGTCGCATTTGATCAGTTCGTGGAGTCGCCTGTCTCGGCGATGACCGTCTTTGTCTATGGCGCCTTGATCTTCGCGGCGGTTGCATTTGTGTGGCGGAAGCTGAACCCGCCGCGAGATCGATAGCGTCCGCGGCGAGGCCTGCCCCGAACGGCGTAGGATGCCATCCGGCTGGTTTCGAGCTACCTTGCCTGATCGGATTTTGGGCGAGGGTGGCCATCGCTGGCCCATGCAAACCTTGCGGGGATCTGACGCTAAGCTTGCGAGATAAACTTTGCGGTTGCTTGCCTGCTGGGCCTTGTGATCCTCATTTTCGAGCGAGGGGTTGCGGGGGCCGGGTCACAATCCTAAGAAGTTCCCCATGGTACACTCAGGTTGCCAGTCGATCTACAGCGCCCAAGGCGCTGAACTCTTCCCTGGCCAATGGGATCCGCGCGCGCTCTATCGCGCGGTTACGGGCGAGGACGGCGCCTATTGGCGCGGCCGACGCGTGCTTGACATCGGCGCCAATACTTCGGGTCTGAGCGTTGAGATCGCACGCCACGGCGCTTCTGTCTGCGCCGCAGAGCCCGACCCTTACCGCAATTCAAAAGCGATAGCGCGAGATACGCTTGAGAGCGTCATCGCCGATGAACGCCTGGAGCTTGAGCTTGTCGATGACGGTCTTTTTCAGGTCTCGCGCCTGGGCCGCTTCGACACCGTCTTATGCCTTGGCCTCGTCTACCATTTTCGCGATCCGCAATATGTGCTCGACTATCTGTCAACGCTCGATATGGCCGACCTCATCATCTCTGAGCAAACCTATGCAGGCGATGAGCTCGTATTGGTGAACCGCAAAGACGCGCGCGTGCTGCCGGCGGCGTTCTGGGACAACCACAAAGAGCCGATCAGCGGCTGGCATCCGACGCGGGCGCTGTTCGAGCGCATGTTGGAGGCGGCCGGGTTCGGCGACGTTACGCCGCTGACCGACCCAAGCGTAAACTTCCCTGCCAAGCCAGCGCCGGGCCTCACCAACGCCGCTTATTATCGCGCGCGCAAGATTAGAAGCGTGGATCCGATCGAGGCGCGGGAACGCTATCTGCCCCGTTAAGCGTCGCAGGCACATTGGTGCTCGTAGTCGGCTCCACCACCCGCGCGCTTTGCGCCAGCTGGAGCAGAACCTGTTCAGATTGACCCTCCCCCCCCTAGAGGGGCGGGGGAAAATGACGATGCGATTCAAACTGAACCAAACGCGCTCTAGGCCGAAGCGCCGCGGCGCACACGCGTCCAATGTCTGTAACCGGCGAGAGCCGGCCTTAGCGGGCGCAGCATGACCGGCGGCTGGTTTCGGGCTACCCCGCCTGTTGGCTAAATTTGCCTCCCGGCGGTCCACGGCCCTTCGTGGACATTGGATTCCGGCGTAGATTCTGTCGCGCGAAGCGATCGGAGCAAGCCCATGTCTGTGGAGGTGGAGAACCATAAGGCCGTGTTGCGGCGTTTCTCCGAGCTGTTGCGCAATCCCAATGCGGCGGCAATCCGCACGCTCTTTACCGAGGACTTCGAACTGCACGCGCCCAACGAGCCAAATTGGCCGCGCGGGCATGAAGGCGCAATCCGCATGCTTACGCAAATGCACGAGCGATTTCCGGACCTCGATGTCATCGCGGAAGAGCAGCACGCGCATCTTGGAGTCGCCAGCGGCTGACAGCCCAGCCGGCACCCAAACCAATGACCCACGCCACCGCGTCAAATACGCGGTGATAGCCAGGGTCTGTTGCAACACTGATCATGACGCAGTGTAGCAATCAGGGCGCATCCCGTCGCGCCGAATGTCGCCTATCGGCGAAACGCGCCCCTAGCCGTTCGTCAGCATCGCCACTTCCGCTAGGACGATCGGCAGCGTCCAGGCGCCGGGGGCTGCCAGATAGCGCGGCTCCCAGCGCGGGCCGAATTTGCTCTTGAAGGCGCGCAAGCCCTGGAAACCGTAAAACGCCTCGCCGCGCTCGTGCACAAGCCGGCCGATGCGCGCGAACAGCGAGGCGTATTTGTCGTCAGGCAGGCCCGCCAGCGGCGCCATGCCCAAGTCGAATCTCTCCATGCCCTCACTTTGCGCCCAGAGCAGAATTTCGGTGAACAGGAAATCCATCAATCCGTTCGGCGCGCCCGGCATAAAGCGCATCAGATCAAGCGCGCCGCGCGCGCCATCAGCGGTGCGCCACAGATTGGCGAAAGCGATGACCCTGCCCTCATGGCGCGCCACCGCGATGGCGCTGCGCCCCAAATAGGCAGAATCAAAGGCGCCGAGCGAAAACGCCTTCTCCCGTCCGCCATGATCGGCAAGCCACGCATCTGAAACGCCGCGCAACTCCGCCCACAAAGCCGGCTCGTGCGGAGGCTTCAGAACCTCGAAGGTCACGCCTTCGCGTTCGACGAAACGCCGGCGCGCGGTGCGCAGTTTCTGGCGCGCCGAACCGGCAAGCGAAAATGCGCGTGTATCGATGATCGCGTTCTCACCCACCTTCTCAATGCGAAAACCGATCTCCAGCAGATCGGGCAGCACCGCCGGGGGCGCGGCGTAAACCACCGGGCGCAAGGAGAGACGTTCGGCTTCCTCGCGCAGAGCGCGCAAGGCGCCGGCCCATGCTGCGCGTTTGCCCGCCGGCGGCCCCATGGCGATAAGGCTCGTGCCTGCGCGCGCGGCCATCATGAAGGCGTCACCCGCGAAAATGAAACTCTTGTCGCCGGTGAACGCCAATTCCGCATCGGGCAGCGCGTCTTCGGCGCTTGCGATTAGCGCCTCGGCGCGCGCGAAATCCTCGCTGGCCGGCGGCGCTGGCGCCCGCCTCGGACGGGAAAACAAATAGCGGTTCGCAAGCCATGCCGTGGCGGCGCCGGCGGCGACGATGAGCGCGCGGCCCGGACGTCCCAGATGCGGATCGGTGATCAACGCCCACCATGGCGCGCCCGCAAAGGAAGGCCGCGAACCCGCCCATAGCAGCGCGCCCACGAACGCAACGCCGAAGGCAGCCGCGATTGCGACTGCGACGCGCGGATCGGGCGTCAACTCCGCCAGGCGCGAATGACGGTAGAACGCGCGCCGCGACACGCCGAGCAGCAAAGCGGCGGCGCCTGCCGCCAGTGCTGCCGTCGTATCGCCATGGCGTAACAGAGCATACGCACACACGGCCGCAAACAGCGCCGTCGTCATCGCCCAGGCCGCATCGATGCGGCGGACAAGGCCACTCGCCAAGCCCATGAGCGCAACGCCCGCGACGCTCGCGGTGAGTTCGGGCATCTCGGCCGCAAGGCGCTCCAGCGTGTCCAGCCCACGCACATGTGGCAAGGCAGGCGTTGCAACCGAGACCAAGGTCAACGCACCGGCCGCGAATGCAGCGCTCGCCGCCAGTGCGGGAGCGGCCTCAAACACGCGCTCTGACCAGGGTTCCTTGCCCTCGAACGATGACGTCGGCGCTGGATTGGTCACGGCGGGAACTTAGTCAATCTATCAGCCAGCGAACAGACCGCCGAGGATCGCCGCGACCGCTCCCAACACTGAAACCCAGAGAGAACCGATCAGCCGCCCAGCTCCTGTCGCCATCAGGAAGGGCGCAGCCACCGCGGCCACGAGCGCGGCCGCGCCCGCCCACACTGCCGCAACGCGAAGTTTTTTTCGTGGAGATGAGCTTTGGGGTTCCATGCGCCGCTGTAACCCACCTAAATGCAACGCCAAAGCAAAAGAAACGAGGAAGCGCAGCCATGCCAGAGGCGCCACGATTTCGCGACCAGCGCATCAGTTTTCCCGGCGCGGATACACGAGAAATCGCCGTGCCCACTGCAAACCCGATCAACTACCATCAGGCCATCACCACACCGGACGCGCTCGAACAAACTTCGATCGACGCCAAGCTGTTCACACCCAAGGGCGCCCCCGACAAGTTAGCCGCCGTCATCATTACGCCGGGATCGCTTGGCGTCGCCGTCTCACACCTTAGCCACGCGGAGACGATCACAACGCTCGGCGCGGCGGCGCTGGTGATCGATCCCTTCGGCGCGCGCGGCGTCACCTCCACGGTCGCCAACCAAACCCAGTATTCGTTCGCGGCCAGCGCCTATGACGTTCTCGCCGCCATGAAGCTGCTCGCTGCGATGCCGGAAATCGATCCTGCGCGCATCGGCGCACAGGGACACAGCCGCGGCGGTTCCGCCGTGGTCAACGCCGCCATGCGCCGTTTCGCCGATCCGGTCATGGGCGCCGGCCCGCGCCTGAAAGCGGCCTACGCCGCCTATCCGTGGAGCGGCCAGCAATTCCTCGATCCCGATATCGGCGCCACGCGCCTGCGCACTGTCATCGGCGAGCGTGACGATTGGTGCTCGCCCCAACAGGTGCAAGGCCACGTGAACGCCATTCGCCTGCGCGGCGGCGATGTGAGCTTCCGCTTGTTCGCGGACGCTTGTCACAGCTTCGATCGCGAGACAGGCGTTGAAAAATTGCCGGATGCGGTTGTCGCGCTGGGAGCGCCAACCATTTTTCTCGCCGACGACGGCGCAATGGTCGATCCGGTGAGCGGCGAAGCCAACGCCAATACCACTGATCGCGATTTCATGGTCTATGCGATGAAGGCAGGCTTTGGCGGCCAAGGCGCGACGATCGGCTCCAAGGCCGATCAGCCCGCGCAGTTCAAGCGCGACATGATCGAGTTCTGGCGCGGAGCGCTTGGCCTTTAGGGCGTACAGCGCCTTCGAAAACGCGCCTTAGCGCAGCTTCTCGACCTGGCCGTATTCGAGATCGACCGGCGTCTCGCGGCCAAAGATCATCACGGCGACCTTCAGCCGTCCGCGCTCCTCATCCACCTCGGAAACCAAGCCCTCAAAGCTCTGGAACGGGCCGTCCGACACCTTCACCCGTTCACCGACCTCGTAGTGGATGAGTTGGCGCGGCTTGGCGGCGCCGACTTCGGCCACGCGGCCGAGAATGCGCTCGACTTCACGGTCGCTCACTGGCTGCGGCTTGTTCTGCGTACCCAGGAAGCCGGTGACCTTTGGCGTGTTCTTGACCAGGTGATAGGCCTCGTCGGTCATCTCCATCTTCACCAGCACGTAGCCGGGGAAATGGCGATGCTGACGCACCTTCTTCGAGCCGCGCACGACTTCGGTGACCTCTTCGGTGGGCACCTGAATATCCTCGAACTGTTCTTCGAGACCTTGACGGCCGGCTTGATCGCGGATCGCCTCGGCAACCTTTTGTTCGAAGTTCGAGTAGGCGTGGACAATGTACCAGCGCGCCTTGCCGGCATGACGCGGCTTGGTCTGCTCTTGGGTTTCTTGTGCTTCGACCATTGTGCCGTTCAACCGAGGTTCAAGATCAAGGAAATGAGGGCGCGCATAATCGTATCGACGAAGAAGAAGAACACGGCCGCCAGAATTCCAAACACCACCACCATGATGGTGGAGACTTGCACTTCCTGGCGCGTCGCCCAGGTCACCTTGCGCGCCTCGGCGCGCACTTCGCCGAAAAATTTGAAAGGCCCGCCTCTGCGGCGCGGCTCTATTTCTTGGTCGGCCTGATCCATCGCCATTGTGCTTCTAACTTCCCAACACTTGCGCACGCGCGCCAAAAACAAACCCGAAGGTGGCAGGAGTGGAGGGACTCGAACCCCCGGCCCTCGGTTTTGGAGACCGATGCTCTACCAGCTGAGCTACACTCCTAGACCGCACGCCAAACGCCCTTCTGGCAGGCATGACAGCACAATCGACCGGGCGCCTGCCCGCCGATCCAAGGTGGGCGCTTATGCCCGAAGGGCAAGAGCCCGGCAAGCGCCGCGCCGTCAACGCAGACGGCTCCCCGTCGCGATTGACAACATACCAACTGGTCGGTATGTCAATAGCCATGCCGCCCGGCGCCGCCCCCGCCAAACCTGACGCCCGAACCAGGCTGCTGGAGGCGGCCCTGCAGGTGATCCGCACCCAGGGCTACGCCGGCGCCACGGTAGACGAACTCTGCCAGGCCGCCGGCGTCACCAAGGGCGCATTCTTCCATCATTTCCAGAACAAGGACGCGCTCGCGATCGCCGCTGCGGATTATTGGTCGCAGATCACCGGTCAGTTGTTCGCCGGCGCGCCCTATCACGATCACGCCGACCCGCTTGAGCGCGTGCTCGCCTACATCGATTTCCGCCGCGATCTTATTCAAGGCGAAGCGCCCGATTTTACCTGCCTCGTCGGCACAATGGCGCAGGAAACCTACGCCTCCCATCCTGACATTCGTGCGGCCTGCGAAGCCAGCATTTTTAGCCACGCCCGCACGCTGGAAGCGGACATCGATGAAGCGCGGGCCAAATACGCGATCGGCGGCGAGTGGAGTTCAGCTTCGCTCGCGCGGCATACACAAGCGGTGCTGCAGGGTGCGTTCATCCTGGCAAAGGCAAGCGGCGACGCAAATCTTGCGCGCGAATCCGTCGTGCACCTGCGCCGTTACGTAGAACTCTTATTCAAACGGACGCCATCTCAGCGGAGGAAAAAGCATGGCTGACAACGCATCGATCATGAAGGGCGTCATCCCTTATCTCGCCATTGATGGCGCACGCGGGGCGGTGGACTTTTATCAGAAGGCGTTCGGCGCCAAGGTGTTTGGCGAACTGGCCAACATGCCGGGCACGGAGAAAATCGCCAACGCCACGCTTGTCATCAATGATGGCGTGTTGATGCTGTCGGACCACTTCCCGGAGCACGGACAGCCGGCGGCGAAAGGCGGGCGCGGCTTCACCATGACGCTCGTGATCAACGACGGCGACATGTGGTGGCGGCGCGCCGTAGATGCGGGCTGTAAAATCGTCACGCCCTTTGAAAAGCAATTCTGGGGCGATCGCTACGGCCAGCTACGCGATCCGTTTGGCGTCGACTGGGCGCTGAACGAACCCTCCGCTGAGAACATGGCCAAGTCGAAGGAGATCAAGCTGTGAGCGACGCCAACGAACTCTCCATCACGCGCATCATCGATGCGCCGCGGGCGCTGGTCTGGCGCTGCTGGGTTGAATCAGAACTGCTGAAGCAATGGCATTGCCCCAAACCTTGGTTCGTCTCCGAGGCCAAGCTCGACGTTCGCCCAGGCGGCGCCAGCTTCATGATCTTCAGCGGCCCCAACGGCGAAGAACAGAAGCTGCCCGGCCAGTATGTCGATGTCGCCGAAGGCAAGCGGCGTGTGTTCACCGACGCCTTCATCGGCGATTGGCGCCCCAAGGAAGGCAAGCCGTTCATGACCGGCTATGTCGAACTCGAAGACACGCCGGACGGACGCACCAAGATGACCTGGGGCGCGCGCCACTGGACCGCCGAGGACGTCGAAGCCCACAAGAATATGGGCTTTGAGCAAGGTTGGGGCGCCGCCGCCGCGCAACTGAACGACCTCGCCAAGGCCCTCGCCTCGGAGCAAGCCGCATGAGCGCCTCACGCATCTCCACTTGCCTCTGGTTCAACGGCGATCCCGAGGAAGCCGCCAAACACTACGTTTCCCTCATCCCCAACTCGCGCATCAAAAGCGTGAGCCGCTACGGCCCCAACATGCCCCTGCCCGAGGGAACGCCGCTCATGGTCGAACTCGAACTCGATGGCGCCGCCTACATGCTGCTCAACGGCGGGCCGCAGTTTCCGCAAAGCGAGGCTGTTTCCATCGTTGTGGCGTGCGACACGCAGGCTGACATCGATCGCCTTTGGGAGGCGCTCACCGCAAACGGCGGCAACGAAAGCCAGTGCGGCTGGTGCAAGGATCGCTGGGGCGTCTCCTGGCAAATCGTGCCACGCCAGATGGGCGCGTGGATGACGGACCCCGACAAGGAAAAGGTCGGCCGCGTCGCCGCCGCCTTCATGCCGATGAAGAAGCTCGACATCGCCACACTCGAAGCGGCGTTTAGAGGTTAGGGAGATTTAGGATGGCTTACGTCGATGGATATTTGATCCCGGTCCCGCGCGACAAGCGCGACGCCTATCGGGCCATGGCTGCACAAGTGGCGGAAGTGTTCAAAGGTTGCGGCGCCCTGTCTGTCACCGAATGCTGGGGCGACGACCTGCCGAGGGGCAAGGTCACCGACTTTCACATGGCGGTGAAAAGTGAGGACAACGAGGCCGTCGTGTTTTCGTGGATCCTGTGGCCCGACAAGGCGACGCGCGACGCGGGCATGGCCAAGGCCATGCAGGACCCGCTGATGCAGCCGGGCGCTTCACCGCCAGTGTTCGACGGCAAGCGAATGATATTCGGCGGCTTCGAAGTCATTCTGCAGGCCTAAACAGCAAACGAAAACGGCGGCCCCACGGGGCCGCCGTTGCGCAAACACTCCGGCAGAAACGATCAGCCGCCGTCGAACAACACTTCCCAGGCATGTCCGTCCGGATCGGTGAAATAGCCTGAGTAGATGCCCTCTTCTTCTTCCGCCGCCGTCACCGCAGCGCCCGCGCCTTTGGCCTTGGCGAGCATGGCGTCAACATCCCCGCGCGACTCCGTGAAGTAAGAGAGCATCGCCGAGAGGCTGCCTTTGCCGGCAACCGTTTTGCCTACGCCCTCTGCATAGTCCCCGAAGTCGCCACGATTGAGCAGAACGAAATACGTGCCATCCAGATCAAACGCGGCGTGATCGTCATCTTGCTCCTCGGCCTTGAGCCCCAGGCCGTCGCGATAGAACGCAACCGACTTTTTCAGGTCGTCCACCGGCACCGTGACGCAGGAAATCGCAGCTGGCATGGCCATCACCTCCACATGACGCCAAACGCGTCGTCTCCCTCATGGTTGGAGGGATTCTGACGGCGAGCAAAGCGGGCGCGTCGGGCCCGATTGCGCCCTCCGTTCATGCGCCCCACAGCTCCAGCGCCTCTTCCCCCGTGAGGCGAAAAACTCTGTCAAAATAGCAACATACTCTGTTGCGCGGTTGCATCGTCCGCGCCTCAATCGCCGCCTCAACTGGTGCAAACAATTGCCGCCCACCCTTGCCGCGCACATGTGTGGAGCCCCGAGAACGGGTGACTAACAAAGGTATCGAACTCATGCGTAATTGGATTTTGGGCGCAGCGGCCTTGTTGGCCGTCGCAGCGCCAGGCGCCGCGATGGCTCAGACGGGCTATGTCGGCGCCAATTACGGCAACGCCGATGCAGGCGGCGGAGCCGATGCTGACTTCTATGGCATTGATGGCGCGGTCGCCTTCGCTGGCTCGGGCGCGCTCTCGTTTGAGGTCGACGCGGGCTGGGCCGACAGCAATGACGCTGACGCGACCTACGGCCTCACCGGCCACGTTTTCGCGCGCAATGACAGCCACCTTTTCGGCGGCTTCGTTGGCGTGAGCGACACCGACAGCAGCACGACCTGGCTGGCGGGGCTTGAAGCCAACAAGTACTTCGAGAATTGGACCCTCGCCGGCGCCGTCTATTACGGCAACAATGACGACGCCAACGCCGATGGCTACGGCGTGAATGTCGAGGCGCGCGCGTTCATCAACGACAACTTCCGTATCGACGGCAGCGTCGGCTACGCCAATGTCGATGCCGGCGGCGGCGACAACGACGCCACACGCCTTGGCGTGGGCGGCGAATACCAGTTCGCTTCCATGCCGATTTCGGTGCGCGCCGGCTACGCGAACACCGACTTTGACGGCGGCGATGTCGACACCTGGACAATCGGCGTTCGCTACAATTGGGGCGGCACGCTCCGCGACCGCGACCGCAACGGCGCCAGCCAAGCGGGCCTCGTCGGCGTGGCCTCGTTCGGCTCGTAATACTCACAGTCCACTGTGAATCGGAAACGCCCCGGCAGCCCGCCGGGGCGTTTTTGTTTGCCCGCAACGTAAGAAAGAAGGCCGCCCTTTCGAGCGGCCTTCTCTCTGATCATCTGCCGGTGCGCGATTAGGCGCGCAGCTTGGTCAGCACGTCCTGAGCCACCGCCCGCGGCACTTCCTCGTAATGGTCGAATTCCATCACGTAGGACGCGCGGCCCTGGCTGAAGGAACGCAGCGTGTTGACGTAACCGAACATGTTCGCCAGCGGCACCATCGCGTTGATGATGGTGGCGTTACCGCGCATGTCCTGGCCCTGGATCATGCCGCGCCGCGAGTTCAGATCGCCAATGACCGAGCCCACATATTCCTCGGGGCTGGTGACTTCGACCTTCATGATCGGCTCGAGCAACTTGGGATCGCCCTTTTCCTTCAGCTCGCGGAACGCGGCTTGGGAGGCGATCTGGAAGGTCAGGACGTTGGAGTCGACGTCGTGATAGGCGCCGTCGATCAGCGTGGCCTTCAGATCGATGAGCGGGAAGCCGGCCAGCAGGCCGTTCTCCTTGCTCATGGTGAGCCCCTTCTCAACGCCGGGAACGTATTCCTTCGGCACCGCGCCGCCGACGATGGCGTTCTTGAAGACGAAGCCTGAGCCAGGCTCGCCCGGTTCGAACTCGATCTTTACGCGGGCAAACTGGCCCGAGCCGCCGGTTTGCTTCTTGTGGGTGTAGTCGATGGTCGCGGCGCGGCCGAGCTTCTCGCGATAGGCCACCTGCGGAGCGCCGACATTGGCCTCCACCTTGTAGGTGCGCTTGAGAATATCGACCTTGATGTCGAGGTGGAGCTCGCCCATCCCCTTGAGGATGGTCTGGCCGCTTTCCTGATCGGTGGACACGCGGAAGGAAGGATCTTCAGCTGCGAGCTTCGAGAGCGCGACGCCGAGTTTTTCCTGGTCGGCCTTCGACTTCGGCTCAATCGCCACTTCGATAACCGGCTCCGGAAATTCCATGCGCTCGAGGATCACCGGCTTGTTGGGATCGCACAGCGTATCGCCGGTGCGCACTTCCTTGAGGCCGGCCAGCGCCAGAATGTCGCCGGCATAGGCTTCCTTGATGTCTTCGCGGTTGTTGGCGTGCATCAGCAGCATGCGCCCGGCGCGCTCTTTCTTGTCGCGCGTCGAGTTCAGCAGGCCGTCGCCTGCGTTCAGAACGCCCGAATAGATGCGGCAGAAGGTGATCGTGCCGACAAAGGGGTCGTCCATGATCTTGAACGCCAGCAGCGAGAGCGGCTCTTTGTCGTCGGACTTGCGGACGAGTTCCTTCTCCGGATCGTCCATATCGACGCCCTTGATCGCAGGCACGTCCAGCGGGCTCGGAAGATAGTCGACAACCGCGTCAAGCAATGGCTGCACGCCCTTGTTCTTGAACGCCGAGCCGCAAAGCATCGGGTACCAGGCCGCCTTCAGCACCGCGGCGCGGATCAAGCGCTTCAGCGTGTCCTTATCGGGCTCCTGGCCGTCCAGGTACGCGGTCATGACATCGTCATCGAGTTCGACCGCCGCTTCGATCAGGGCGCCGCGGTACTCGGCCGCTTTTTCCTTCAGATCGTCGGGAATTTCGACGATGTCGAACTTCGCGCCGAGGCTCTCATCCTTCCAGATGATCGCATTCATCTCGACCAGATCGACGATGCCTTTGAAGCCGCTCTCGATCCCGATCGGCAACTGCAACGGCACCGGGCGCGCACCCAGCCGCTTCTTGATGTCTTCGACGCACATGTAGAAGTCGGCGCCGGTCTTATCCATCTTGTTGGCGAAGATGATGCGCGGCACGCGATACTTGTCGCCCTGGCGCCAAACAGTCTCGGTCTGCGGCTCGACGCCTTGGTTGCCGTCGAGCACCACAACCGCGCCGTCGAGCACGCGCAGACTGCGCTCCACCTCGATGGTGAAATCGACGTGGCCGGGCGTGTCGATGATGTTGAGGCGCTTGCCGTTCCAGAACGTCGTCGTCGCCGCCGACGTAATGGTGATGCCGCGTTCCTGCTCCTGTTCCATCCAATCCATCGTGGCCGCGCCATCGTGGACTTCGCCGATCTTGTGGCTCTTGCCGCTGTAGAACAGAATCCGCTCGGTGGTGGTCGTCTTGCCGGCGTCGATATGAGCCATGATGCCGAAGTTGCGGTAGTCTTCGATGTTGTACTGACGGGGCATGACAATTCTGTCCGTGTGTTCAGGACACCAGCGCTTTGTGAGGCCGGTGCGAAGCCGGCTTCAAGAGCGCCGGCGATCCGTTGGGATTACCAGCGATAGTGTGAGAATGCGCGGTTGGCTTCGGCCATCCGGTGCGTGTCTTCACGCTTCTTGACCGCGTTTCCGCGATTGTTCGATGCGTCGATCAGTTCGCCCGCCAGGCGCTCCTGCATGGTGTTTTCGTTGCGCGCGCGCGCAGCGCCGACGAGCCAGCGGATGGCCAGGGCCTGACGGCGTTCGGGGCGAACTTCCACAGGAACCTGATAGGTCGCGCCGCCGACGCGGCGCGAACGCACTTCGATCGCGGGCGCGACATTCGCCAGTGCGTCGTGGAACGCTTCGATCGAAGGACGCTTCATCTTTTTCTCGACGGTTTCGAGAGCGCCATACACGATTTGCTCGGCGGCGGACTTCTTACCTTCGTACATCACGTAGTTCATGAACTTGGTGAGCACGAGATCGCCATAGACGGGATCGGGCAGAACTTCGCGCGGCTCGGCGCGGTGACGGCGGGACCTCTCTGTTCTTCCTTACTTCGGTCGTTTCGCGCCATAGAGCGAGCGGCGCTTCTTGCGATCCTTCACGCCCTGGGTGTCGAGCACCCCGCGCAAAATGTGATAGCGCACGCCCGGCAAATCCTTCACCCGGCCGCCACGAATGAGCACAACCGAGTGCTCCTGCAGATTGTGGCCTTCGCCGGGAATGTAGCACACCGCTTCAATGCCGGTGGTCAGACGCACCTTCGCGACTTTCCGGAGCGCCGAGTTCGGCTTCTTCGGCGTCGTGGTGTACACGCGCGTGCACACGCCGCGGCGCTGCGGGCTCGCCTTCAGAGCCGGCGACTTGTTGCGCACCGGCTTGGGGTGCCGCGGCTTGCGGATCAGCTGGTTGATCGTCGGCATTGCGCCCTTTTTCTCTTCCCTGGTGTTTGCCACAAATCCCAAAAACGCCCCGGGCGGCCCCGCATCGCGAGCCGCCTTGGAGCGCACTTGTCTCTGGTCGCGCTGGAGACGAACCGGCGCCTCGGCGGGCCGGCATCCCAAACGAAGGCGGACACATAAAGGCCGGTGCAGGGGAAATCAAGCGGCAACGCAGCCCGTTTCAGGGCTGCGGCTGGAAGGTCTGTCAGGCCCCCGGATCAGGCCACTGCAGCGGCCCAGCTGGGGGGCGACTGATCCATGTCGTAGTATTCAAAGATGAGGTGGATGCGGTCCGTGCTCCCGCCATTCCGCACCGCGTGCACACCCAGATTGTTGACCTCAACGGCCTCCCCTTCCGCAATGTGGCGGCCGACTCCGTTCACGAAGAACATGGCGCGCTCATTTGTCTGGAGCGGCACGTGAATCTTGTGGGGCCACTTCGCGGCCGGGTTGGCGTCCACGTGCGGCAGGATCACCCCACCGGCGGGCAGACGCGCCAGCATGATCCGAGGGAAGCCGCCCCGCGCATAACGGTAGTCGGCGACGGCCTGAGCCAGAACCGGCTCCAGGCGGGGGCCCCACTCCGGCCAGAGCCTGTGATTGGCCGAGCTGCGCCAATCATCGAAATTGGTCACGAACCGAAAAATGATGTGTGAAGCCTGATCGAGTGCGCCGAAGCGGTTTGGCTTTGCGCCATTTTCCGCCTCCCAGACCTCTTCGGGAATGGCCAAGACCGCTTCGCGCAGGGCGGTGATATCCACCGCGCCAAGATCACGGAAATCTTTGGTTTTACGAGGGTTTGGTTCCAGGTTCATGATGGCGTCCCGTCAAACTTGTAGCCGAAGAGGTCCAAGTCCTTGCGGTAGAAATCCCCAACCGCCTCGATCAAGTCTCTGTCATAATAACCACGATAGTCCGCCCGCCGGGAAGAGTTCACTCGCTCCAAGGGCGCCGTGGGCAACCCCAAGTGTGCGCAGATCGCATCGTAGGAAGCCTGCATCTGCTCAACGCGCCCGACCGCGTCGGTCAGCAGCGCGCCCCCGCTATCGGTCACGAACGTGTGCTGAGGGTGAAACAGCAGGTGATCTACCGGGCGATCCTTGAACATGAAATACCGCATGACGGCGCGGGGATCGCGCTCGAACGCGCGGTCTTCCCTGGTCATGAAGGCGCAATAAGAGACAAAGCGGTCGAAGGGATTGCGGACGAATGCGAATTTGAAATAGCCGGCGAAAATTTCCTCCCCGACGAACGGACGTATCTGAGCAAGGCTGATATGCCCATGACGCAGCTCCGCCAGCGGCGGGTAGGGAAGAATTTTTTCAACGAAGAGGCCCACTTGCTCCAGATCATCGGGGCCCATCTGCACACGCAGGGCGCGCCGGACGGCATGGGTCCCGGTTTTTGGTATTGCAGTGAAAATGAATTTGTTGCGGTGAGAAACAATCATTTGAAACCCCAGCCCCCGGCCTGTGTGCGCGAGAGCTCGATCAAGGCAAGACTGACCCCATGAGCCTGCGCTTCACGAGCCCATCCGACTTTCAGCGCCGGCTCCTGGCCGATCCAACCCTGTTTGCGCATGAGATCGATCTTATCAAAGAGCTCGTCTTGTTTGTGCACCTGTCACGCGAAGACTATCAACGTGCAAGCTTTCTTGACGGTAGAATCATAACGCCCAACACACAGGGCGCCTGGATGCGCTTTCACGAACTGGACGCCGCCCTCGCCGGGGCCGAGCGGGCGCGCCCTGTCCACTTTATTTTCCACTCAGGTCACGTGGGCTCCACACTGCTGAGCCGGCTGCTCGACGCCACTGGCGCCGTGCTGGGAATCCGCGAGCCGGCATGCCTGCGCACGCTGGCCGACGCCGCCGACAACGTTGATCAACCCGACAGCTTGGTGAGCCCGCAACGCTTCGAGGCCCTCGTCGATGCTCAAGTCGCGCTCTGGAGCCGCGGATACCCGGACACTCTTGCCACCGTGGTCAAGACCACAAGCACGGCGTCGCGTCTGGCGCCGGTGCTACTGGACAAAGCGCCGAACGCCCGTGCGCTTTTTTTGAGTTTGCGCGCTGAACCATACATGGCGGCGCTGCTGTCGGGCGAAAACTCCATCGTCGACCTCAGGGGGCATGGTCCCAGCCGGATGCGGCGGCTCAGGAATTATGGCGAACCGGGAAGACCGCTCCATACACTCAGCGCGGGCGAACTCGCCGCGATGGCATGGACCGTCGAAACGCTCACCCACGCGCATGTGCGCGAAACCTACCGCGTGCGAACATTGGCGCTCGATTTCGACGATGTCCTGCAGGATGTCGAAGCGACTTTGCGGCGTATCTGCGCGCACCTGCAGCTGCCAGCATCTGCACCAGATATCTCGCAAGCCGCCCAAGATCCGATACTTTCGCGATACTCGAAAGATCCCGGCGCCGCCTACTCTGCGCAGACGCGAGCCGCGCGTCTTGAGCACGCACGCCGCACGCACGCAGAAGAAATCACGCGCGGCACCAAATGGCTGGAGGCCTTCGCCGCTCGCAATGCGCGGGCTGAGGCCATTCTCGCCACCGCGTGAGCGCTCACCGCCCCGCCCAGCGCCGGGTCAGGTTCTGCCGCACGATCTCCAACCGCATACGATTGACCACATCCATATTGTTGCCTTCCAGCGCGCTGATCTCACCCAATTCGTAGATGATCTCACGATCGGCTTCGTCCGGAAGGAAGCTCTCTATGAAGGTGATGGCGACCAAACGTTGCCCCGAGCGCACGGGCGCCACCTCGTGGAGCGTCGTGGAGGGATAGACGACCGCCGCCCCCGGCTCGAATTTGATCGGTATGGAGCGGGCGCCCATGTGCAGCACAAGCTCCCCTCCCTCATAGGATTCAGGAGGATTGAGGAACACCGTCACCGATACATCCGAGCGCAGCGGCCCGCTGGGGGTCGCCAACAGCGCAGCGTCGGCGTGGGCTCCATACTTCATCCCAGGCTCATAGCGCGCGAGCAGCGGCGGCATCATGCGCTTGGGAAAGACAAAATCCAGGAACTGGCGCTGTCTCATCAGCGCGCCGCTCACAAGCCGCGAAACCTCCGAGGAGCGTGCATCGCCTGGATCAGCCTGCAGATTATCTTTCTCCGAAAATCCCTCATTCGAGGCGCGGCCGTTCACGAAGTTGACGGTGGCCGCAATCTCTCGCAACCGCGCGATTTCGGTTTGATTCAAAACATCCTTTAGCTCGAGAATCATAACGGCCCCTCATACTTCAAATCTGCGCACCGGCGCGTGCTACAAGAGATCCTCAAGATAGGCGCGCACCGGCTCCATCTGTTGCTCGTAATTCTTCCAACGTCCCGACGAGCTGGAATAGAGCGGTTGGCGAACCTGCCAAACGCTCGCTGTTTTCACTGCGTTGTCACGGCGATGGAACGCCAGGCATTCCTGATCCCACTCCAAACCGAGCGCCGCCACCAGCGCCTCGGCCGTCTCCTGCGGCTTACTCACAAAATCATCGTAACTGAACTCGATCACATCGTTGGGGAAACAGGTTTTCCAATGCCCCATGAGGCGGCGCGACATCCGCAGCTGATGGGCCGTGTTCATCAGATTGGAGGCGTAGCCAAAACTCGCATCAAGATGCAGGAAATAGACAGAAAGAACGTTGTCCAGCGGGTTACGCACAGTGTGTACAATCTTGGCCGCCGGAAACATCCGCTTGATCAGGCCGACGTACAAGTAATTGTTCAGCCACTTATCCGTCACCAGATCGGCGCGCGGGAATAGCCGCTTGATCCTGGCGTCATAACGCTCCGCCAACGCAGCAAACGTGGCCGTTGTCGCCTGCAGCATTTTTTCAGGAAATGGCGTCAAGGACGTCCGCACCAATTGCTGCATGACGTCGACCTCGCCGCATGGCGTGATGCGGCGATGCCCGGCGAGAACTTGCTCCGCCAAAGTCGATCCCGACCGGAACATCCCACATATGAAGATCGGCGCCCCGCCCTCTCCACGCGGCGGCGGCGCAGAATCCGCCGGGAACGCATCGGCAATACGGCCAATCAGCCGTTCCGCCGCATCCCAGTCATAGCGCGCGCCATAAGCCCGCTGGCTCTCCTCATTCGCCTGCTTGTACGCCGCGAAGGCGTCGGGAAACGCTCCAAGGCGGTCCAGCGCGCGGCCAAGCGCGAACCCAAGTCCCGCCTTGTCGGCCGCAGCCATTGAAGGCGCCGCAAGCGCCGCGCGCAAACGCGGGGCGACGTTGCTCAGGTCGGCGGCCTTGTCGAGCAAGTTGGCGTAGCGAGAGAGAGCCTCCCAGCAATGCGGGTCCGCGGCCATGGCCTGCTCATAGAGCTCGCGCGCCGCCTCGCGCCGGCCGAGATCCTCGCTCAAATTGGCCAGGTTCAGCAGCGCGGGGACATAGCGCGCATTCAGCGACAGCGCTTTGCGCAGCTCGCGTTCCGCCTCGTCATCGCGCCGCAGCAGATCGGAGAAGATCACGGCGCGGTTGAGGTGCGCTTCTTCAGGCCGGTCGATGCCGAGGCGAATGGCCTGCGCATAGCTCGCCAGCGCCTGCTCCAGCTGCCCGGAATTCCGTTCGCAGAGCGCCAGATTGTACCACGACGTGGCGTGATGCGGCGCACTTTGAATGACCGCGCGGTAGCCGCGGGCAGCTTCCGCGAAACGCCCTTGCTGGTGCAACAGCGAAGCCGCCCGCAACAATTCCGCTGTCCCGTCCCGGCCTGACATGGGTGCTAAGCGGCGTTGCCTCGAGATTGATCCGGCGTGGCGGGGCGCGCGCTGATCGACAGCGCTGAAGAAAGGATCATGCCGTTGAACGTCTCAAGGAAGTCCACTTCGTTCTTCAGGAGCAGATCGCCCGCACGCGCCGCTTTCAAGTCGCTCACGAACTGGTTGAGGGTCGCGCGATACCGCGCAGCGCCTGCCTCGGCTTCTCCGAACGCCGCCCAGAGTGCGCGCCATCTGTGCAGGAAAGCCCCGCATGCGCGCGCAACGTCAGCGGCGGCGGGCTGGTTTGGCATCGCCTCCCCAAGGAGAAAAGTGAGATGCTCACGCATTTCCCATGGGCTCATGACCTTGGGGAGGTTCGTCGCCTCGAACTCCATGGCGGGCTGCGCGCCGCCGGCTTCTAGGAGGCGCGCCGACCAATTTGGCGCTGGCCGCTCCGGTGAACGTCCCGCCGCAAGCAAACGCATAAAGCCCTCTCCGCCCACGGTGTCGGCGACAAGATGGATACGCGCGTGTGTCTGGTCATTGACGACGCGGTGCAGGCTCCAGGTATCGAAAACCCAGCACTCGCCCGGCGCCATATGCACGGTCACATTGGCGCAATGAAAACTCACGGTCGGTTGCGTCACGATGGGCACATGCACACGCATGCGATCGCGCCAGTAATAATTTACGTCCGCATGCTCGCTGACCTCCGCATGCCCCGACAAGCGCATGAGCCGCGTGCGCCCCAGCACGGCGCCAAGGCTCCCGAGCGTCTTCGTAAGGTAGGGCCGATCCGCTGAGAGAAACGGCGTTGGGCGCATCGGGCCCGCAAAGCCTTCATTGTCCGGATCGCCGTTGACGGCGATCAGCGGAAGAAAATCGTTTCCGGCGAACCCGAGCGGGTGCGGTTTCCAGTCCGACGGCGCAATTGTGGCAATTTCCCGCGCCAAGAGCTCCGCGTCGAACTCGATTGGCAGCTGCAAGAACCGAGCATGCAATTTCATTCGCCGGCACCCAAAAATTCTTCGTCAGGGTACCCCCACTTGCGCGCCCGGGGCAAGGCGGCGGGATGGCGCGCCAATTGCCCGCACTGGACGCAGGCGCGGGCGCCGCTAGGCTTGCCGCGAGTGACAAACGCTGAAGCCAAGCGCCTCGAATCCGAAGCCCGTTCCTTGAATGCCTCGGGACGGAATCTTGAGGCGCTCGCCCTCTACCGCCAGATCGTCTCACTTGCGCCGAACGATCCCGCCGCCGAACACAACCTTGCCTCGGCGCTTGCTGCCGCTGGTCAGTGGCGCGAGGGGGAAACCCATATTCGCCGTGCTTTCGCCAAGGGAATCGATGCGCCTCAGAGCTGGCTCCTGCTGGCCCGCTGCCAGCAGACTCTCGGCTTTCACGACGATGCAGAACGCGCCTTCCTGGAGGCGCTGAAGAGAAAGCCCAATCTCTATGATGCGCATCGCGAGCTCGCCCAACTTCGCTGGATGCGCGAGGCTGACGCCGCCGAAGCTCTGGCGTTGATGGATGCCGCGATCCAGCGGAATCCAGGAGATTTGCGTCTCCAGGTTTTGAAGGCGCAGGCGCTGGATAATATGGGACAGGCCGATGTAGCGGTGGAGCTGACGCGATCCCTGGCGGCCGCTCATCCCCATGATCCCTTGGTTGTCACTGCGGCTGCACAGCTCGCGGCCTCAGCGGGTGATGCAAATGAGGCGGTGTCGTTGGCCGAACGCGCCGCGTTGCTGGCCCCTGGCGGGTACATTCAGGAGTCGACGCTGGTCACGGCTTGCCTGGCTGCGGGCCAGGCGGAGCGGGCAAGCAAGCTTGCCGCTGCGCTACGCCAGAGAGCGCCCCTCGATCAGCACGCCATTGCAATGCAGGCGACGGCATGGAGACTGCTCGGCGACGCGCGATATCGAACGCTCTACGACTATCAGGCGTTCGTTGTGACTGATCGGCTCGACACGCCAGCAGGCTGGAACAGCCTGGCCTCTTATCTCGACGACCTCGCCACGGGCCTGGCGTCGGAGCATCGCCTGCGCACCCATCCCTTCGATCAGTCGATCCGGCACGGTTCGCAGATTCACGACGTGCCCAACATCGATCACCCGGCCGTCCGTGCATTACCCGAAGCGCTCAACGGGGCCATCATGCGCTATTTGAACAGGCTGGGGCGCGGCGGAGATCCCCTCCGCAGCCGCAACACGGGCAAATACGCCGTTCACGGAATGTGGTCCATTCGGATGAGCGCGGGCGGCCACCACGTCGATCACATCCACCCCGACGGCTGGATTTCTTCCGCATGCTACGTGGAGATGCCAAAGGTGCGCGGCGAAAAGGAAGGCTGGATCAAGTTCGGCTGCCCGGGCGTACGCACAAAGCCAGAGCTGGACGCCGAGCACTTCATTGAGCCACAGCCGGGAATGCTGGCGCTCTTTCCCTCTCACATGTGGCACGGAACCACGCGCTTCTCAGACAAGACGCCGCGGATGACCGTCGCGTTCGACATCATCCCTGGTCCCGCGTAGCCGGCGGCGCCGGATACGCATCCAGGACATCTCCGAGCGCAGCCTTCAACTCACCGAGCCACGGTTCGAAGCGGCGCCAATCATCCATCCCTGAAAGGAAGATTGGCTGCCGGACCTGTTCGGAACTCGGCGTGCGCACAGCCCGCTTGTTTTCGTAAAATCTCAGGCATTGCGCTTCGAACGGCAATCCGCACGCGCTGAGGAGCCGGCGAACTTCGTCATCCGTATTCAAGACCAAATCTTCGTAGATGACGCGATGAACCTTTCCCGGAAGCACGGCATCGAAGTGCGCCATCAGCCGGACGTAGTTCCGGTAATATGCGCCCAGATCGGTGAGGTCGTAGGCGTAAGTCTGACCCGTCGCCCAGTGCTGACGGAAATTCGACACGCAGCACGCCAGCGGATGGCGGCGAACGTCAATGACGTGAGCGTTGGGCAAGATGAGCTGAATAAGGCCGACGTGCATGAAATTGTTGGGAAGCTTGTCGATGAAGCGCGGCGCTTCGCTCCTGCGATAGACGCGCGTGCGCTCGATGTATTCTTCGCCCAACGCACGCAGATTCTGATCGAGGAGCATTCCCGGATACGGGCCGCGCGCCTCCAGCCCCTTGGCAATCGACACAAGATCAAGCAACTCCATGGTCCCCTCCACGCCGGAGTGGCTGGAGAGGATCTGCTCAACCAGTGTTGAGCCCGAGCGCGGCATGCCCACCACGAAGATCGGATCGCGGGCGCCGCATCCCAAACCCTGCAGTTTTTCGAATAGAGACGGTGTGAAGAATTCGATGGCGCTATCGACAGCGCGCTCGTGAGCCGCCCGATCGTGCGGAACCGCGGCTAGGCGCGCCTTGTTGGCGGCGCCGTAAGCCTCAAAGGCGGCCTGATGATCTTCGCCATCCTCCAGCGCCTTGGCGAACGCAAACAACAACGCGATCTTATCTTCGCCCTTCAGCTCTGGATCATCCAGTTGCTTGCGCAACAGCTGCACATCCTCAGCGCTGAAGCTGAACGTCTTGAGATTCGCCAACCCCCAATAGGCGTCGCCGGCGCTGGGCCGCAACGAAATCGCTCGCTTGTACGCCTTTACGCTCGCTTCGCGATCGCCCAGCGTTCGCAACACATGCCCGAACTGCGCCCATGCGTCCGCATTGTTGCTGTGAAGCGCGGTCGCGCGATCCAGGCATGCCGCGGAAACGACGAAATCGCCAAGACGCGCCAGGGTCTCGCCCTTCAGCCGCAGGTACTCCAGCCGCCCCGGATCGCGCACCAGCAGCTCGTCGATTTGCTCCAGAGCAGGCGCGAGCTGATGATCGTGAAAAAGCACGCTCGCCAACCCAAAGCGCGCGAGCGCGAAGGATGGCGCGCGATCGAGGCATTGCCGGAGCAGCGTGGCGGCTTCGGCAAATCTGCCCTCGCTGGAGTACACTTCCGCAAGCAAGCGCAGCGCCAGAACATCGCTCGGAAAGCGCAGCAATTGCAGCTCGAGGGCGCGCGCCGCACCCGCCCGGTCCCGCCGCTGCAACGCCGCCAAGGCCTCACGCACCTGCGCTTCAACCGGGTTCGCAGCATCGATGTGCCGCAGGTAAGCGGCCTCTGCCGCAGCGCGATCAGCTAGCGCCGCATGCTGATCGCCAATGACGCGCCAAAGTCCCGGCAAAACGCCGGCGCGCGCGAGGACCGCCAGGCTTTGCAGCGCTTCTCTTGGCCGGCCAACAGCGCCGAGCGCCATGGCATGCTCAAAGTGGGCTGCCTGCCATCCCGGGTGCTCACGCACGAGCTGGCTGGTCAGAGCCAGCGCGCCGGCGCCATCGCCCTGGAGCCGCAGCGACGCGGCCAGAAGCAAACGAGCGCCTGCGTCGTCTGAGTGAGCCAGAACCTCACGACAAATCTTCTCGCTCCGCTCTGGGTCGGCGACGAGCACGCTGAAGGCCTCTGCGAGGCGCGCGCTGAAACCGCTGGATGCTCCAGTCAAACTCACGATCTCCCTTGGGACGACGCGTATTCCAGCTGCGCGCGGGAACGCAACGCTCCGCCGCCCATAGCACATAAAAAAAGCGGCGGGCCGAAGCCCGCCGCCAGAATGCTCAAATGCGTCGTGGTCTTAGAAGTCGACCGTGGCGCCGACAAAGATCCAACGCCCGTTCGCGTCATAGACTTGCGGGAAGGTGTTGCCGTTCCCGAAGCCCGCGCCAACGTGGCCGTTGGTGCTGATCGGCGGATCCTGATCCAGGAGGTTGTTGATCCCGAAGCGCACGTTGGTATTTTCGAACAGCTGGTAGTTCCCGGCAAGATCGAAATAATCCACCGCATCCATGAACGTCCCGAGTTGGTTCGCCACGGCGGCATTTGGATCAACCAAGGTACCGGGGAACGGAACGACGGTCTCACGCTGGGTCTCGCTGGAGTGCCGCCACGTCAGATCCAGCTCAAGATCCCACGGCGTTTCCCAAGACACCCGGAAGCGATGGCGCCATTCGGGAGTTGGCGTGCCGCAGACGGCATCGCCCGCCCACTTGCCGACGCAGTCGTAGGCCGGGAACGCGGTACCGCCGCCCAGGTCTGTCACCAGCTCATCGACCTTCGTCATGATCAACTGGAACCCGAGGCTGCCCAACGATCCGATGTCCATCCGGTAATCGGCGTTGATATCCCAGCCCCTAGTCTCCAAGCTGCCGACGTTCGAGTTGATCGCGGTGACGCCTTGGGCGTTGTTCCGAATGCGGCCTGCGGCGTTCCGAACGATCAATGCGCATGCATCCAGATCGTTCGCGTAGTAGCAGTTCGCGAGGATCGCCTGCGGCGCGCCGCCGATCACATTATCGACCTGGATGTCGAAGTGGTCGAGCGAGATGTTCAAGCCAGGCACGAAGCTCGGCGTGAACACCAAACCAAGCGTCACGGTGTCGGCTTCTTCGGGCGACAGGTTCGCGTTGCCGCCAAACACGCCGTTATATTGGCCAGCGGGGTTGTTCAGACCTCCGCCATCCGACTGCGCCGTGGTCACTTGCCACGTGTTCGCTCCGAAGCACTGCGCCGGGACAGAGAAGCCCGCCGGTTGATGCGTAGAGTCGCACGGGTCGAAGCCCAGATTGAACAGACCACCACCGGCCGGCCCGAACAGCTCGATCACGTTCGGCGCCCGAACCGCATGCTGGAAGCTGCCGCGGAACCGGATATCCGATGTGGGCGCCCACTCAAGCCCGACCTTGTAGGTGTCGCTGCTATCGCCGTTATTGTACTCGGCGTAGCGATAAGCGGCGTCGATCGACAGCAGTTCAGCAAAGGCACCGCCCTCGATCAAAGGCATGCGCGCCTCGGTGAAGAACTCCATCGAGTCGATGGCGCCAGTGGTCGGGATCGTCGGGCCACCTTGTCCCGAACCGTCACCGCTCCGGAAGTTGGCGTCGACATCTGATCCGAGGCCTGCACGCCGGTATTCGAGACCGAACACCGTTTGCAGCGGCGATTGCGCGCCGGGGCTGGTGATCGGCATTGGCCCCTGGATCGAAGCCGTCACCGTCTGCTGGAAGGTGTTGCCGCGCTGAATAAGCGGGATTTGCAGGTAGTTCAAAGCCGCTTGGGTCACGCCGCCTTCATGGAAGATATCCCACGGAACGCAATTAGGATCCGTGCCATCGACAACCGATTGGCAGGTCGGCACGCCGCCAACATCAACCACGTTCAACGCTCTGTTGAGACGCGTGACCGACAAGTCGCTGTTGTAGGTGCGCGCGAGCAGGACCCGCGAGTACACGCCTGACACGTCGTAGGACCATGTGTCGGAGATCGCGCCGCGAACGCCCGCAACCAAGCGGTAGGACGTGTAGTTCAGATCGTCGAACCGCGGGCCGCCCTCGACGTTGCGGCGCGCAATATAGAGGCTCGCGACCGTCGGGGTGCCAGCGTCGGCGCCGCAGATGTCCGCAGCCATCGACGCCGTGAGCAGCGGGTTGTCGCAATTGATGGTATTCGTGCTGAAGAAGTCGCCTGATGGCGCGATCTGCGCGCGCGAGCTGTAATCCGTGAACATGAACTCGCCATAGGCTTCGGCATGTTCATTGATCTCGTAACGCGCAAAGGCGCCGCCGCTGTAACGCTCGTCGGGGCGCTGATAGTAGTTGCTCGGTCCGAAATTGTACTGGTTGGTCGCAGCGAAGGGGATAAAGGATCCCGTCGTGAAGTCAATCGTATTCGCGGTCCCCGCGAAGTAGAAGTAACCGGGATACGACGTGGCCGAACCACCGCAGTTCCAGTGCACGGCGCCCGTCGGCACGCCAGCCACCGCCGCGGTCGAGGGGTTGGCGATTGCGCATGAAGAATAGTCGCGCTCACCTTGAAGGATCGCGTCGTTGGTTCGGTAGCCGAGGTAGGCGGTGACATTGCCACGGCCGTCTTCTGTCGAAGCGCCGAAGATGAAGGTCAATTCCTTCCCGTAACCATCTTCCACATTGTCATCTGGGAGGCTGTACTGCGACGGGTTGGTCGCCCCGCGCGCCGCAATCACTTCACGGATATAGCCGTTATCCGAGTCATTGTTGTGCTGGAAGAAGCCGTACTGGCCATCAACGCGGAAGCCTTCGAAATCATCGCGCATGATGAAGTTGACGACGCCCGAGATTGCGTCCGAACCATAAACGGCCGAAGCGCCGCCCGTGAGCAGTTCGACGCGCTCAACCATCGCACCCGGAATTGAGTTAAGGTCGGCAGCCGGTGAGTTCGGCGACCCTGGCGCCATCCGGCGGCCGTTCAACAAGACGAGCGTGCGGTTCGCGCCGAGGCCGCGCAAGCTGACCTGAGCCGTGCCGGACGCGCCGTTCGAAACGTTCGAACCTTGCGCAGCAAACACCTGCGGCAGCTGGTTGGTCATATCCTCAATGCGCGTGACGCCTTGAGTGGTGATATCTTCGGCCGTGACCTGCGTGACCGGGCTGGTTGTCTGCAAGTTAGGCTGCGGGATGCGCGAACCGGTAACGATGATGGTATCTTCATCGTTATCCTGGGCCATCGCGGGCGTGGCCGCGATCGCCGCCGCCGCCGCTGCAAGCACCGAGGCGCCCGCCAGCAGCGACTTGCGCTGTCCACTCTGCGTCTTCTTCGTTGACATGTGTTCGAACCCCCTAAGAGAGATCGGACAATCGCCGAACCACTCGGCGACCCTCCTTCTTTAAACTGGCGGACGTTTCACGCCCGCATGCGTCGCGGAAGATGTCCGTCCCGCAAAGGACCACCGAACTCCAAGGCCCGATGCCGACTCCCGCCATGCTTCGGCAACGCTAACGACACAATCTGATCGAGGTCAAACGCCATTCACCGCATTTCCCTCCAAGATTTATCGTTTTTCGATAATGATGAATGTCGCGGCGGACGGATGTTGCGTTTTTGCAGCGGAGCTATGGCCGAACCTCGGCAGCCAGCGGCAGACTATACCGCCGCTCTGGGCGTCGGCCGCGCAAACTCGGTTGGCAAGGGCCGCGCCGCCCCCTAACTTCGCGCCCCAAATGAAGCACTTTGGAGCATCAGGCGTGCGATATCTTACAGGCGCAGTTCTTTTTTTTGCCGTCCTCGGGATGCATGAAGCTGCGGCCCAGACCCCTGACGGCGGCGCGCCGCTCTCAAACCTGTACGCTTGCCAGGAACGCTCGGAACCAACGGAGCGGCTCCAATGCTATGACGAAGCGGTGGGCCACTTGCGAGCCGCCGAGGCTGCCGGCGACATGGTCGCTGTCGACCGCAGTCAGGTTTCAACCCTGGAACGGGAATCCTTCGGTTTCCAGTTTCCATCGCTTTCGTCATTGCTGATCCGGCGCACTGAATCCGAGCCTATCGATCGCATCGAGTCCCAGGTGGTTCGCGTAATTCAGCATGCCGATCGTCGTTCAACATTCATCCTGGCGAACGGTCAGAGTTGGATACAAATAGAGTCACGTCCGGCGACAAACGTCCGTCCCGGCGATACCGTGGCGGTTCGGCGTGCAGCGCTTGGCAGCTTCATGTTGTCGCCGGCGCGTGGAGCCGCGCACAGGGTGCGAAGGGTCGAATAGATCTGCCCCTTCAGGCGTTCCAAGCCTGAGTGCTGCCGCCAAAGTCGTCCATGGCTTCACAAAGAGCGGCCACCGCCACGCGTTCTTCTTCCGAAAGCTCCGGGCGCCAGACATCGAATATCAGAACGTAGCGATCTTGGTCGCTGCCGTTCCAGGCCTCGTGCTCGATGGTGTCGTCAAAGACCCAGCATTTGCCCTGCTCCCAGCTGCGGACCTGATTGCCGACGCGCAGCGAACACGAGTGCGGGATAATGAGCGCAAGGTGACAGATGAGCCGCACGTTGATCATGCCGGTGTGAGGCGGGATGCGCGCTCCAGCGGCGAGCTTTGAGAACAGCGCGTGCGGCGTGCGATTGCGGATGCGGGGAACCGGCGCATGGGCCATCGCCGCCATCGTCTTCGGGCAGGCATCAGAGCCGGGGGTCGGCGCGCCGTCCTTCATTAAGAAGAAGGCGCCCCAGTCCGGATTTTCCATCAAGCCGGCCTCACTGCTGCTTGGACGGGTGGCGTCCTTGGTCAGATACGGCTGGAACAGCGGCTGCGATCCGAGAACGCCCTGCAGCTCCGCCAGCACATCGCCCCCTGCGTCTTCAACAGCTTCAATCCAGTCGAAGGCCTTCCGGGGGTAGAACTGAATCTGAGGCAGCTCGGGATAATAGAATTGGCGCGGCGACTGCAGGAACGGGCGCTTTCGCCCCAGCAGGATGTCAACGGCCTGAGAGAAGCGCGCAGGCGCGTCGGCGCTCAGAAGGCCTTTCCCCTCCAGGTGCGCCACCATGAAGTCCTGAAAGACCTTAGCATACTTTTCGTTCGCGGCCTTGGCCCGCAGAAGTTCTTGCTGCCGTTCCGTCGGCAGCTTGCTGAACTGCGGCATGTACCGCAGCGCGGTGGAATAAAATGCTGAGGCCGCCCGCGCGTCTCCCGTTCTGGAAAGATGATCCCCCTTGGCCACAAGTTGGGAAATGCCATGCGGGTCAAGCGCCAGGGCCCGGTCAATGGCGGCGCCGGCGCCGGATTCGTCGCCGCGTTGCGTGTGCGCCCTCGACAGCGCCAGCCAAGTCGCGACATCACCGCCGCCGCCAGCGATCACCTGATCGAGGAGCTCACGCGCCCGCTCGTGTTCGCCGCCCTGCAGGGCGCGCGCCGCCGCCGCCCGCAAATCGTTCAATGAAATGGTCATCCAATGCAGGATGCCCCCGGCCTAGCTCCTGCGCCAATAGCGAAAAGCCGCACCCCTTGGGCGAGAAATCACGCGCCGGGCGGCGTGCGATGCAGCCAGCCAGTGATGCTGGTGCGCGCGCCAGCTGCGAATGGCGTGACCGCCTGAACAGCGTGCGCCTGCGGCACGAGGAAGATATTGAGCGTGTTGAACCGCGGCGCGAAGCCCTGCTCGATGTTGCCGTGTTCGTCGAAAAACACCAGATGGCCGCCCCAATTGCGGTTCCAGTCCTTCGTCAGGCTGATCACAAAGGCCGCCACGCGATCATGCCGCGCATGCGCATCGCTGTGATCGGTGAGGAAGTGGCCAGCTGAATACCGGCTCGCGAGCGCATCCGCCGCACACACAGCCGGCTCTCCCGTCAGCGTTCGCATGAACGCGAGCCAATCGGCGCCGTTCACGAAATCATCGACCACATGCAGCGGATGGCCGGGATTATCCCCGCGCCGCTTCGATTCAGTGATGTAGTATTGCAGGAAGCAATATTGAAACTGCACAGCGGCGCGCTTGTTCACGTTCTGATAAAAGCGCTGGCGTTCCTCGGCAGGCAGGGCCTGCATATCGGCGAGCGGCACGTCGAAGCCCTCGGCGCCCTTGTTGTACGCCACAAACCAATCGGTGTTGCTGCGCAGCAGCGCATACAATTCTTCAGCCGAAGCCGGCGGGAGAAAGTTCTCAATCTGGAGGCGCCGGTTCGCCTGCAGCTGCTTGCCGAGCGCAACCGCATCAAGCGCCTCATTGATACGCAACTCGGCTTTCACGCCACCCTCTCAAGACACCGCCCGGCCAAGCATTACATTCCGCGCCCCAGCGGGACGGTCAAGGCTGGCCTCCGGAGAGAGCGATCCCGAACATGCGGCATGGTGGCGCCAGCGCACCGGCGCGCATATCTTCAGGTCATGGCCCGTTCCCGCACTCCTGCCCCCGGCGTCGCCGAAGCGCATACCGTGTTTGACGCCGCAGCGGCGGTGTGGACGCCGCACCGGCCGGACCGCGCCTGGGAAAAGCTTGAAGGCGGGCGCGCATTCAAACTCGCCTCCGACTACCAGCCCGCCGGCGACCAGCCGCAGGCCATCGCCGATCTGATGGCGGGGCTCGAGGCCAACGACCAGGATCAGGTGCTGCTCGGCGTCACCGGCTCGGGCAAGACCTTCACGATGGCGCAAGTGATTGCGCGCGCGCAGCGCCCCGCGCTGATCCTCGCGCCCAACAAGACGCTCGCCGCCCAGCTCTACGGAGAGTTCAAGCAATTCTTCCCGGACAACGCGGTCGAGTATTTCGTCAGCTACTACGACTACTACCAGCCCGAAGCCTACGTGCCGCGCACCGACACCTACATCGAGAAGGACGCGGCCATCAACGAGCAGATCGACCGCATGCGCCACGCCGCCACGCGCGCGATCCTCGAGCGCGACGACGTCATCATCGTCGCCTCGGTCAGCTGCATTTATGGCATCGGCTCGGTCGAGACCTACACCAGCATGACGTTCACCGTGAAAGCGGGCGACGCCTACGATTCACAGGAACTGATCCGCAATCTCGTGGCCCTGCACTACAAGCGCAACGATGCCGCCTTCGCCCGCGGCATGTTCCGCGTGCGCGGCGACACTGTCGAGCTCTGGCCTGCGCACTTGGAAGACCGCGCCTGGCGCTTCTCCTTCTTCGGCGACGAGTTGGAATCCATCACCGAGTTCGATCCCCTCACCGGCAAGAAGTCCGCCCAGATGGAGGCGATCAAGGTCTATTCCAACTCGCATTACGTCACGCCGCGCATGACGCTCAATCAGGCGGTGGATCAGATCAAGGACGAGCTGAAGCTGCGGCTCGAGCAATTCCGCGCCGAAGGCAAGTTGCTGGAAGCCCAGCGCCTGGAGCAGCGCTGCAATTTCGACATGGAGATGATGCTGGCCACCGGCTCCTGCGCCGGCATCGAGAATTATTCGCGCTACCTCACCGGCCGCCGCCCGGGCGAGCCGCCGCCGACCCTGTTCGAGTACATCCCCGACAATGCGCTCGTCTTCGTCGACGAAAGCCACGTCACCATTCCGCAGATCGGCGCCATGTTCCGCGGTGACTTCAACCGCAAGAAGACGCTCTCCGATTACGGCTTCCGCCTGCCCTCGTGCATGGACAACCGCCCGCTCAAATTCGAGGAATGGGACGCCATGCGCCCGAACACGATCTGTGTTTCGGCGACCCCCGGCCCCTGGGAGCTGGACCGCACCGGCGGCGTGTTCGCCGAACAAGTGATCCGCCCCACCGGCCTGATCGATCCCCCGGTCGAGGTGCGCCCCGTGCAGGCGCACGGCCACAGCCAGGTCGATGACGTCATCGCCGAGGTGAAGGAAGTGGCCAAGCGCGGCTACCGCGCGCTGGTCACCGTGCTGACCAAGCGCATGGCCGAGGACCTCACCGAGTACATGCACGAGCAAGGCGTGCGCGTGCGCTACATGCACTCCGACATCGACACCGTCGAGCGCATCGAAATCATCCGCGACCTGCGCCTCGGCGCCTTTGACGTGCTGGTCGGCATCAATCTCTTGCGCGAGGGCCTCGACATTCCCGAGTGCGGGCTGGTGGCCATTCTCGACGCCGACAAGGAAGGCTTTCTGCGCAGCGAGACTTCACTGGTGCAAACCATCGGCCGCGCCGCGCGCAACGTTGATGGCAAAGTCATCCTCTACGCCGACAAGATCACCGGCTCGATGGAGCGGGCTATGGCCGAAACCCAGCGCCGGCGCGAGAAGCAGGAGAAGTACAATTTGGAGAACGGCATCACGCCGCAAAGCGTGAAGAGCCACATCAAGGACATTCTGGACTCAGTGTACGAGAAGGACAGCCTCACCATCGATCCGCGCGATCCGATGAGCTTCAAGCGCGGCGCTGGCTATAACGGCAAGGGCGTCAAGGAGGACGGAACCCCTTCATCGGCCACAACATCAAGAGCTACATCGCCGATCTCGAACGCGAGATGAAGGAAGCCGCCGCCGATCTGGAATTCGAAACCGCCGCGCGCCTGCGCGACGAAATCAAGCGGCTGCAGGAAACCGAATTGCTGATCGCCGACGATCCCCTGGCGCAGCAAAGCGATCTGAACGCCGCAGTGAACGCAACCATGCGCGAAAGCGCCGGCAAAGCGCCAACCACGCCACGCCCGCGCAATGCGTATCGGGGCGGCGAAGGAAGGGCCTTGAGTCAATTCCGGTGTTGAATTGACGATTCATCCGAACAGCGTCCTGGTATTGGGCGCAGGCGTCTCGAGCCTCTGGAATGCCTCTTGGCGCGCGACTCATCGATATGATTGCGGATCAAATCGACAATGAGACGCCGCGCACCAAGTCAGACCACTTTGGTCGGCCGGATGTTTGATCCGGCGCGCGTTGTCAATTGATCGATCAGGATCGATGGCATGACAGTCCGATCTATGACACTGTCATGCGTCAAATAATGAACGACCAAGGTCTGGATCCAGAAAAAGCAAACACCGCAGACAAAGAAATACAGCGCGTTCGCGACCTCTTGCGTGACCAGACGGCCGAAACGATCGACGCATTTATCGCCGGAGAATCCTGGTTCGCTCAACTCACAAAACTGATGCTAGCAGCCATGCTCCTCGCGTTCCTATCGCGTTGGACGAAAAGATTATGGCGAACCACTAACTGCCCATTCGTTCGCGGCGCGAATGCTCAACTGCGGTCATCGGCGTGGCGACAAGCAGCTGCCGCAGTCCGAACGAAATTGATTCACCTGCTCATCAACATAATCCGACATGGTATCGACACGAAGCGCATCAAGAGCAAGGTCAAAATTATTACGTTCAACTACGACTTACTTCTGGAGCACGTCCTCGAAGAACAATTTTCAAATCGAGAGACTCCGCTTGGTCCGTACACCGACTATTTGGACATCATGCACGTTCACGGGACGCTCGGTTCACTAACTCCGACTCCGCCAAGATCCCGCGCGCACCGCGGCGGAATGGGCTAAAGGAATATGCGTTGTAAATGAGCGTACTGTGCCAGCGAAGCTGCGGGAAACGCGCCAGCGAGCTCGCGAGGCCATTGAACAAGCTTCGCTCGCTTACGTCGTCGGCTTCTCATTTGCAGGCCCCAACTGTCGATTGATTGGTATCGACCAACCGTCGAAGACGCGGTCGCGACGCCTGTTGTACTGCAACTATGACGGCAATCGCGGAATTGCCGAGGCCGCTAAGACAACGTAAACACCGTCGAGGAGGTCGCTGGTGAATGGTCGCGGCCACTCAGCGTTTCAGACTTCATCAAAGGCGGGTACCTAGGCGAACTCGGGCTAGCCACTTGTCTCAAAATCGGAACGTTGTTACGAGCACAAAAGAAAAAGAAAGAAAAGGTGACACACACTTCCGGATTGGCGCGCGACTGCGCGAATCACGCGAGCGCTACGCAGGCCCTCACCTAACCTCCCCCAGGCGGGGAGAAGGCGTGCGTTGCCTCACCCTTCCGTCATTCCGGCCGAGCGGAGTGAGGCCGGAACCAGAGGGTGACACAGCGCAGCACGTTTGCTGGGTCCGGATCGCGCGCAAAGCGGCGTCCCGAATGACGGAGCGTGGTTGCATCTTCAGACTGATGTTGACACGCTGCCCCCTCACCCTGACCCTCTCCCCAATAGGGGAGAATTGGCACGTTAGGCAGCAGCGGCTGCGGATGAGGGGGCGCTTGTCAGAACTTGGCGCCCACTTGCCGGTCACACAGCAGCGTCCACAGCGCGCGTTCGTCGCGGCTCTGCATCTTGCGCAGCGGGCGCGCTCGTAGAGGCGCACACGCGGCCTTCGATAAACTCAGGGCGCCGGCGAGGCGGGAGGCCTGAGTTTGTCGAAGGGCGGAGCAGGCATGCGCATCAAGCAAAGCAAAGGGCGCGCACCTTGCGATGCGCGCCCCGCTGCCCCAAGCAGCCGCTTCGATCAGAAGCGGTAGGCGATCCCGGTGGAGACCACCCATGGATTGATATCGACGCTGTCAGTGGCGTTGACCGCGCCGCTGATGGTCACGTCGGTGCTGATCCAGATGCGGCGGACATCGACATTGAAGCCCCAATGATCATCGAAGCGATAATCAAAGCCCGCTTGCAGCGCGCCGCCGAAGGATGAGTCGTAATCGACGCTGAGGCCGGCCGGCGGATCGCTGTTGATGAACGCGGTGTAGTTCACGCCGGCGCCGACATAGGGCTGGAACTGGCCGAAGTCGGTCCAGTGATATTTCAGCGTGACGGTCGGCGGGAAGTGAGTGACCGAGCCCAGATCGACCGCGCCATTGGCGGCGGTGACGTCATGGGTGGCCACGCAGCAGAGCAGCTCCGCGGAGATGTTGTCGTTGAAGAAATACTCGATCTGCAGCGACGGCACCCAGGCGTCGTCGATCTCGGCTGGGATCGGGCTGCCGCTCTCGTCGGGCAGAACGCCGGAGACGCCCACTTTGATCTGGAAATTGTCCAACATGCCGGCCTGCGCCGGGCTCGCCAGCGCCATTGCCGCGAATGCCGCTACTGCGGCTGCCCCAAACTTGCTCATTCTGCTCCCCTGATGTTGCAGGATTGGGAGAATGACGCTGGCGTCACTTTTTTGGTTTGATCGCGATCAAGCTCGGGGCTGGACAAACCGTCGCGGGGGGCCCGGCGGCGGGGGCCAATAATCGCTGGCCGCTCATTGGCTTAAGACACTGCAATGTGCCGTCGCGGCGCTTGACGGTGACGCCTTAGCTTCGGTTCAACCAAGTCTGAGGTGGAGTTAATGGCGGAGGTGTTCATTGCCGCGGCGCCGGAGGAGGACGCGCAGGCGCGCGGGCTCGCCGAAGCGCTCAAGGCTCTGGGTTTTGACGCCGCCTCCGGCGCGCCCGCCGAGGCTGAGATCGCTCAGCTGGTGGAAGCCTCCAAATGCGTGATCGGGCTCTGGACCCGCACCGCACCGCCTGCCGGCCTGGCGATGCTGAGCGCGCTGGCCCATGAGCGGAAGAAGCTGGTCAACGCCGAGATCAAGGGCGACGCAACGCCGGCCCCCGTGCGCTCGGCGCCCCGCATAGAACTGTCCCCGCGCGACCGCACCGCGTTCAAGGCCCGCTTTGAATCGCTGGTGGCGGAGATCGCCAAGCTCAGCCCCGCCAAGGGCGAGCCTGCGGCATTGCCCGATGTTCTGATCAAGGCGCGCGCGGCGCTGCTCAACCGCACGCGGACCAAAGCCGAACGCGGCTGGCGCACTGCAGGCGTGCTGGCGATGTCGATCGCGGCGCTGTTCGTGGTCGGCTTCGGGACCGGGCGCGTGATCACGGCCGTGCGGGCCGGCGCATTCCATTTCTCCATGCCGCGCTTGCCGGCACTGCCGGCGCCACGCACCGAGTCAGCTGCGGCCGCCGCCCCTGCCCCAGCAGCGCCGGCGCCCCCGGCGCTGAGTTCGGCGGCGCTCGAAACCGAGCCTTGGCGCGATGTCGCCGCGCGCATCACCGAAGACATGGCCGCACGCATCAAGGCGGACGCCGCCGCCGGCGACGCCGAAGCGCAAACGCTTGCCTGCCTCGGAAACATGGCCGGCGCGCCAGGCTTCCTTCCCAGCCCCACCGCAGCGCGCGAACAGTGCGACGCCGCCTCTGCGCAGAACAAGCCCGCCGCGCTTTACCTCTCCTGGGTGTTGCATCGCAGTGCGCCTCATGCCGGCCTGAGCAACGCGGTCGCCACGCAGAGGCTGGCCCAGGCCGCGCAGCTGGGCTGGCTCGCCGCCCAGATCGACTATGCGCAGACCCTGCCCGGCGACGCCGCCTCACAGGCCGAAGCCGGGCGCCTGTTCCTCGCCGCCGCCGAACGCGGCGACGCGCGCGGACAATTCCTCTATGCGCGCTGGCTGCGCGACAGCCCGGCAGGGCCGCGCGATCCCACAGCCTCAATCCCCTATCTCGAACGCGCCGCCGAGGCCGGCCAAGCGGACGCGCTGCACATGCTGGCGACTTTTTATCGCGACGGCATTGGCGCGCCGCGCAACAGCCAGCGCGCCCGCGAACTCTATGATCGCGCCGCACGCCAGAATCATGCCGCATCGATGTTCAATCTCGCCGACATGCTGCGCGAAGGGCCCGCGGAGGACCGCGCCCGCGCCGTCGAACTCTACCGCCAACTGGCCTGCATGCCCGATGAGCACCAGATCCAGCCGCGCGCGGTCGGGCGCTTGCGCGCATTGCATGAAAGCTGGGCCTGCCGCTAACAGGAGCGGTGACGTGGCGCAAAATCTATGACGGGGCCGAACCGCAGCGGGTCAACAAATGGCTCGCCAGCGAAGGCGTGTGCTCGCGCCGTGAAGCTGAGGGACTGATCGCTCAGGGCCTCGTTCGCATTGATGGCGAGCCCGTCGCCGACCCCGGCCGAAAGATCGCCCCCGGGCAAAGCATCGAAGTGGGCGCAGCGGGCGAGCGCGCTCAGATCACCGCTGTTCTGAATAAGCCCGTCGGCTTCGTGTCGGCGCAGCCCGAGGGCGGCCAGACACCTGCCGCCCGCCTGCTCACGCGCGCTAACCTGATCGGCGCACAAATCAATCTTCCCACCAAGCACACAAGCCTGGCGCCGCTGGGGCGTCTCGATCAGGATTCGCGCGGCCTTCTGCTGCTCAGCGAAGACGGCGTTCTGGCGCGCGCGATCATCGGCCCCGCCTCACAGCTGGATAAGGAATATCGCGTGCGCGTCGCCGGGCGCGCAGACGCCGGCAAGCTCAAGCTGCTCCGCCATGGCCTAGCGCTGGACGGGCGCCAGTTGAAGCCCGCGATCGTCGAGGAAATCGGACCGCAGCTCTTGCGCTTCGTGCTGATGGAAGGGCGCAACCGTCAGATCCGGCGCATGTGCGAAGCGGTGGGCCTTGTGGTGACCGATCTTCAGCGCGTGCGCATTGGCCCGCTGCAGCTGGGCGATCTGCCCGAAGGCATGTGGCGCGCGCTCAGCACCGCCGAGCGGGCCGCGCTGATCGCCGCGTCACGCGAGCGGATTTGATCGAGATCAAGGAATTGCCAGCCGGCGCCTCAATCCTCCCCGCCATCGGGAGGCCGCCCATGGAATGGCACTGGTTCGTTTGGTACGTCGTCATTTGCATGGCGGGATTTGCGGGCGTTCTTGGCCTGATGGCGTTCATCACGCGCGATAAATAATCACAGCCCGTTGCGGCGGCGCATTTCCGCAAGCAGCGCGGCGTCGAAGCTCTCAGCCGGCGCCTCGTTCAGCGCGCGCACGAATTCGGTGATGTCCGAGCGCGCATGCGCTTCCGCGAAACTGCCCCCGGGCAGGAGGCCCCGCCGGAACAGGTATTCGTCCGAACGCCCGGTGAGCACGTACGCGGGCGCCCAATGAAAGCCAGCGGCTTTGGCCAATTCGTTGGTGCAGTTCGAGAAGATGGTGTTGTAGTAGCGCGGCTGCGTCTCCAGTGCGTGCGTGCGTTCCAGCAGACGCTGCAGCAGAACGCGCTGCTGCTCAGGCGCGATATCGACGGGATACAGAAACACCTCATGGCCCAGCATCACGGCGCGGCGGGTGAGCAGGTCGCGCGCGCTCGCCCAGATGTAGGCGAGCTCGAAGGCGTTGAAGGCGCCGCGCACCGCTGAATAATCTTCATTGCGTTCGCGCCGCGCTTCGATGGTGAGCCCGAGCAGACGATCGCCCTCAAACTCAAACAGGAGCAGCGTGTGCGCGGCGAGCTGCGAGCCCGGCTGCGGCTCGAGCATGAACCACACGCCGCGCAACTCGTCGAAGCCGTAGGCGGCGCCGATATAGGTCTCCGCTGACGGCGCGTCGCCGCTGTAGCTCCAGTCGCTGACCGGCGAGACAGAGAAGATCTGATCCGTCATCGTCACTTGCGGCGTTCGCGCCAGATACGGGTACCAGTCGCGGTCGGCGCGCGGGGGCGACAGCATGTTCGCGGCCGCGCCGAGGATGAGGATGGCGGCCATGGCCGTAACGGCGGGCCTCAGGGGGTGGGCGCCGAACCAATCTAAGATGCGTTTCACGGACGGCCTCCCCGCAGCGCCGGTTTCAGCACAATTTGCAGGCGCGAGGGTTAATACGATGCGCCTTGGCCAGGCGCTGGCGGACGACTAGACCCCTCGGGTGAACTATCGCCACGCCTTTCATGCCGGCAACCACGCCGACGTGCTCAAGCACGCCGCGCTGCTGTTTTGCCTCGACGCGCTCAAACGCAAGGACGCCCCGTTCGCCGTGCTCGACACCCATGCCGGGCGCGGCCTTTACGATCTGGCCGCCAGCGAGGCCGAGCGCAGCCCGGAATGGCGGGACGGGATCGCCCGGCTATGGGATTGGCCCAGCCCGCCACCGCTGATCGCGCGCTACTTGGCGGCGCTGCGTAGCTTCAACGCCAGCGGCGCCCTGCGCACTTATCCCGGCTCGCCGGCCCTGATCACGGCGAATCTGCGCGCCGAAGACGTTCTCATGGCTTGTGAACTCCACCCGGAGGACGCGGCCTCGCTCAAGCGCGCGATGCCGCGCGCGGCTAATGTTCAGGTGCATGCGCGTGACGGTTGGGAGGCGATCAATGCGCTGCTGCCGCCTCGGCAGAAGCGCGGGCTGGTGGTGATCGACCCGCCTTACGAAGACCCGGGCGAACTCGAGCGCGCAGCGATTGCGCTCGGCGGCGCGCTCCGGCGCTTCGGCCACGGCATGTACCTGTGGTGGCGGCCGTTGAAGAACGAGGCCGATCTCGACGCCGCCGACGCCGAGGCGCTGACGCAAATGCACACGCGCAAGGAAACGCTGCGCGCCGATCTCTGGGTCTCGGCCATTGCGCCAAACGCGCGCCTTGCGGGATCGAGCCTGTTTCTGGTCAACCCGCCCTTCGGTCTTGAAGCAGAGCTGCGGGAGGCCCTGCCGTTTCTGGCTGAAGCGCTGACCAAGGGCCAGGGCGGCTGGCGGCTCCGCGCCGGCCCCCAAACGGATTAAGGGCGCGGATTGCTCCGCGCCCTTCCCCCTCGCCACGCGCGTCGCCTTTCTCAGGCGACGATCATCGCGGCTTGGTTCAGCATGGCCATGGCAACCGGAGCGAACACGGCGGCGGCTGCGATCAGGCAATAGAACTTGGTCATTTCGTGCTCCCCTTCGGCGGTTGTCAATTTACGTCCGTGTGATGTCCCCAACCTATGGCCTTGCCCGGCGGGCCGCCGTTACCGCTGTCACGCTGGACGCCCCTGCCGCGCGCGGGCATGAAGCGCCATGACATTCGCTGAAGCCTTCGCCTTCCTCCAGCAATGGCAGGTCTCGCTGCCGATCGTATTGGCCGCGATGGCGGCCTTCTTTTTCACGGGACGTCGCTGGAGCGCGGCCTATGTCGGGCTGATGCCCTTCATCAACTGGTCGTTCGCGGCGGTGCCGACGACCCCCATCCCCGACTGGCTGGGCGGGGGGCAATTGCAGCCGCTCGCCATCGTCACGGGGCTCGTCCTGGTCGTGCGCGACTTCGCCCAGCGCGAACTCAAGCATTGGATCTGGGGGGCGATGATCGTCGGGCTGATCCTGTCGAGCCTCACCTCCTGGATCACCGTCGTGGTCGCCAGCGGGCTGGCGTTCCTGATCAGCGAGACGGTGGACTGGGCCGTCTACACCTTCATCAACCGCCCGCTTTCGCAGCGCATCATGCTCTCGAGCCTGGCTTCAGCGCCGCTCGACCAGGTCGTCTTCATTGGCCTGGCTTCCCTTGTCGTGCCGGGAATTTTCGCCTGGGGCACCATCCTGACAGGCATCGCTTCAAAGCTGATCGGGGCCTGGGTGGTCTCCAAGGTGGTCGCCGCGCAAGAGCACAGAAGCGGCCAAATCGAGATGAATCCGGCGTAAACAGCATACTTGCCGCTTGCCTGCGCTTTCGCCCTCGCGCATAAGCGAGGCGTGAAGCCCCGGTCGCGTTGACCGGCAAAGGTGCGAAGTTCCGCAGAGTGCGGCAGAGTTCAGTTCCCCCAACAAAGCAGAAATTCGCGGTGGCGTGTGCACGCAAGAGCGTGCGCGCGGCCGATGGCGTGCGCCTCGGCCATATTAATCAGGACAAGTGGAAATGAGTTTCGACGACGATTTCGGCGGTGACGACGACAACAACGATCGCAAGAAGGACAAGCGCGGACGCGGCCGGGATAGGGGTGAAAGCACGCCGGAATTCGGCGGCGGTGAAAGCTTTGGCGGCGGCGGCGGCTTTGGCGGCGGCGGCGGCGGATACGGCGGCGGCGGATATCGCGGCGGCGGCGGCGGCTTCGGCGGCGGCGGCGACCGTGGTGGCGGCGGCGGCGGGTACCGTGGCGGCGGCGGTGGCGGCGGGTATCGCGGCGGCGGCGGTGGTGGCGGCGGTTTCCGCGGGCCACGTGAAGGCGGCGGCGGTTTCGGCGGCGGCGATCGTCCCCCGCGGCAACCCCTGGGCGATCCCCAGGACGGCGTCGTGAAATTTTTCAACGGCGCGCGCGGCTTCGGGTTCATCACCCCTGATGGCGGCGGCGCGGATGTGTTCGTTCACGTGAGCGCGGTCGAACGTGCAGGTCTCACGCAATTGGTTGAAGGCCAGCGCGTCAACTTCCAGACGCTTCCGGACACCAAGGGCAAGGGCCCCAAGGCCGTGAACCTCAAGGTCGCTGAATAGGTTTCCTGATCTCAGCGAAGAAGGCCCGCGAGCGCACAACTCGCGGGCCTTTTGCTTGCCCGGCTCACGCCAGCGGCATGAAGATTTCGATCCGCGTCGGCGTTGAACCGTCGGCGCTGCCCGGCTCGTGCACCACTTCCCACGGCAGCCCGCCCTCGCGCCCGGCGATGCGGTGCGCCTGCATGTAGGCGTTCATCTGCTGATAGGCGGCGCGGACGTTTTCGCGCGTGCCCTCGACCAATACGTGCATCGCATCGCCGGAGGGCGTTTCACCGACCTGGACGCCCACCACGGTGAGCGGCGTGGGGCCGGAGAATGGAAAGCCGACGCGGAAGCTCATGCGGTTCTGCTCCGCATTGTAGTCGGTCACCACGCGCACCAGCGGGCCAGCCTGAGTGAGGCTGTATTCGCCCATGAAGCGGCGCACCTGGTCGACGCCAATGGTCTCGGCGCGATCGACCTCGGCTTGATCAACCGCGGAGGTCTCGACCACCGAATACACGAAACTCTGCGGCTCGATGTTGTCGAACTGCGGATTGAGATCCTCGAAATCCACGTTCGGCAATTGCTCGGCCAAGGTCTTCAAGCGCGCCAGACCGCTGTCCAGTTCGCGTTCGACCATGCCGCGCATGATCAGGTTCATGTAGCGGCAGGGCACATTGATCCAGCCCCGCCCGCACTCTGCCGAAACCGTCCACGCCACAGCCGAACCGCCTTCGGCGGTGCGCAGCAGCATCTGGGTGTTGAGCGTCGCCCGCTCGCCCATTTCAAGGATGGCGTCGACCTCTTCGTTGTTGATCGAATTTACGATCGACATGCGCCCGGCGCCCACCTGCCGCACATTTGAGGCCCAATGCATGGTCTGCCCGGCGCCGGGTTCTCCGGAGAAGGAATAGTCCGCATCGGGGTCGCGCGCATAATAGGGCGACCATTCCTTGGCGATGCGCAGGTCATTGACCATGGCGAACACTGCCGACCGCGGCCGTTCGATCGCAGCTGTACGGGTGATCTCAAGCGAGTTCGGCAGCAGGAAGCGGCCGACAGCGTAGAGCGCGCCCCCAACGAGCGCGACCACCAGCACCAGGCCCAGAAACCATCTCATGCGCCGCCCCTCGCGCTCCAGCGTAAGGGCTTATCATCATGGCGGAATCCACACCACGCGTGACCATGAGTGCTTGTATGGCGCGCGCCATCCTCGCGCCAAGCGCGAACCTCGAACGTTTTTTGCGTCATCACCCAACCCGGACGACGCCCTCCCAGCCAGGGCTGGTTAACACAAGGCAAGGCGGCGCGTCAGCCCGCGCATGCAGCGGCTAGGAACGTGTGGCGTCCCAGACGTCGAATTCATGGGCGATGCAGCGCTCCATGAGTTCGCGCCAGACCGGCTCGGCGATCGACCATGAAAGCCCGCGGGCCTCGGCCTCGGCCTTCACATTATCGAGGACCTGCTGGATGCGGGCCTCATCGCGCACCACCGCGCGGCTCGGTTTGATCCGGGCGGCGGCGTCCATGTAGCCCTGCCGGCGGGCGATGAGCGCCACCAGCATGCGGTCGATCTCATCGACCCCGGCGCGGACATCGAGCATGGTCTTGCACGCTGCGGGATCAGGCGCATTGAAGACCGGGCTGTCCGCGACGACGCGTTCGAACTTGTTCATGGGGCCCGAACCTGACGGCAGAGGCCGCCACCGTCCAGGGGGCGCGGGGCCGCAGGCGCCTGGCCTAAGGCCCGCCACAATCGGGAGATTGGGTGAGGCTCGCGAAACATGTACAGAGGCCCAATGAGATTGAACCGCCGCACCTTTGCCTTGGGCGCGTCCGCGCTGGCGCTGGGCGCCCCAGGCGCCGCCTGGGCCGACAGCGACGGCGACATGACCATCGGCGCGGAAACCGCGCCCGTTCATCTGTTCGAATACGCTTCCGCCACCTGCCCCCATTGCGCGCATTTCCACGAGAGCAACTGGGAGGCGTTGAAGTCCAACTACATCGACGCAGGCCACGTCCGCTTCACACTGCGCGAAATGGCGACCCCGCCGCCCGTGGTCGCCTTCGGCATGTTTCAGCTGGCGCGCTGCGGGGACGCCACTGCGCAGGAATACTTCCGCCGCCTCGCCGTGCTGTTTCAGCGCCAACGCGCCATCCTTGAAACCGGCAGCATGGCCGGGGTCCGCGACAGCCTCCTCGCGCTCGGCGGCGAATGGGGCCTGAGCCCTGAACAGGTAATGGCGAGCCTGAACGACGAGCAAGGCGCCGACAGGCTCACGCGTTCGATCGAAGGCGCCAACGCCCGCGGCGTGACTGCCACGCCAGCCTTTTTCATCGGCGACGAGCATATCACCGACACCGCGTTTCAAAGGCCTGAGGGCATGGCGCGCATCCTCGACGCGCGCCTGACTGGCTAACCCTCACCCGCCAGCAAGCACAGTCTCGCGCTCTGCGTCATAGCGTGCGACGCGGAAGCCGGTGAGGCCCAGCCCCGGCAAGGCGCCCATGAAGGCGGCCAGGTGCGGGGTCTTGTTATGGGCCGATAGCGCCGCATCGTCGGCCCAGCGTTCGATGATATGGACAAGCCCCGGCTCTCCAATATCCTCGGCGAAGGCGTAGGCGATGCAGCCTGGCTCCTGGCGCGTTGCGGCGATCAACGCGGCCGCCGCCTCTTTCAAGCGCGCCGCATTCTCGGGGCTGGTTCTCAGAAAGCCTTGGATGATGATCATCGGTGTCTTAGCTCCTGCGTGAAGCGCATGGTGCGCTACACTGAAGCTCAGATGACCGGCGCCGACAAACCCGAAATGCCTCAGCTCGACGGCCTGCCCGCCGAGGCAGCGCCTGTCCCCGCCCTGAAAGGGATCGAGGCGATCCGAGACGCCTGGGGCCGCCTGCCGACGCGCCCCGGCGTCTACCGCATGATCGGCGCCAATGGCGAAGTGCTCTATGTCGGCAAGGCCAAGAGCCTGAAGAACCGCGTCGGCCAATATGCGCAGGGGCGCGGCCACACCAATGCGATCTATCGCATGATCCAGCAGACTGTGGCGCTTGAGGTCATCGTCACCGCGACCGAGACCGAAGCGCTGCTGCTCGAAACCAATCTCATCAAGCGGCTGAAGCCGCGCTTCAACGTGTTGATGCGCGATGACAAGAGCTTCCCGTTCATCGCCATCCGCACCGACCACCCCATCGCCGCGCTGCAGAAGCATCGCGGCGCCAAGAGCTTCAAGGGCAAATTCTACGGGCCTTTCGCGAGCGCCGGGGCGGTGAACCGCACGCTCAACACCCTACAGAAGGCCTTCCTGTTGCGCTCCTGCTCGGACGCGACGTTCTCGGCGCGCACGCGCCCATGCATGCTCTATCAGATCAAACGGTGCGCCGCGCCATGCGTGGAACTCGTCAGCGAGGACGAATACGCCGCCCTGGTGAAGGACTCGATCGACTTCCTCGAAGGCCGCTCCGTTGAGCTGCAGGATCGCCTCGCCGCTGAAATGCGCGACGCCGCCGACAAACTCGAATTCGAACACGCCGCGCGGTTGCGCAACCGCATCCGCGCCCTGGCCAGCGTGCGCGCCGCACAGGGCGTCAATCCGGCCACGTTCGACGAAGCCGACGTGTTCGCGATGCATTGCGAGGGCGGGCAGAGCTGCATCCAGGTGTTCTTTTTCCGCGCCGGCCAGAACTGGGGCAATCGCGCCTATTTCCCGCGCCATGGCAACGAGGAAGACCCGGCGGAAATCATCTCCGCATTCCTGGCGCAGTTTTACGATGACCGCGAGCCGCCCAAGCTCATCCTCACCAGCGTTGAGCCCGCCGGCGCGGCGCTCCTCGAAGAGGCGCTCAGCCTGCGCGCGGAGCGCAAGGTCGAGGTGCGCGCGCCCGAGCGCGGCGAGAAGAAGGAGATCGTCGAAGCCGCGCTGCTGAACGCGCGCGAGGCGCTGGGCCGGCGCATGGCCGAAACCGGCAGCGTCGCCAAGCTGCTCGATGGCGTGGCCGAGGTGTTCGCCCTGCCGCAGCGCCCCGAGCGGATCGAGGTCTATGACAACTCACACATCCAAGGCGCCAGCGCGCTCGGCGCCATGATCGTCGCGGGCCCGGACGGCTTCGTGAAGAACCAGTACCGCAAATTCAACATGAAGCGCGAAGAGTTCGGCGGCGACGATTTCGCGATGATGAAGGCGATGATCAGGCGCAGGTTCGCGCGCATGCTGGCCGAGCAATCACCCTCTTCGGCGGAGGAAGCGCACGCCGAAGGGGCAGTGCAGGATGGCGGCGTCGATTTCTCCAAGCAGCGCGAGAGCGATGCGGGCGAAACGAAATTCGCCGCCTGGCCGGACTTGGTGCTGATCGACGGCGGCGAAGGCCAGCTCAACGCCGCGCTCGCGGCCCTCGACGAGCTGGACCTGAATGGCAAGATCGCCATCGCCGGCATCGCCAAGGGCGTCGATCGCGACGCGGGGCGCGAGCGCTTCTTTGTGCCCGGGCGCGCGCCCTTCCGGCTCGACGAGAAGAGCCCGGTTCTCTACTACCTGCAGCGTCTTCGTGACGAAGCCCACCGCTTCGCCATCGGGGCGCACCGCGGCAAGCGCAGCGCCGGCATCGCCAAGAATCCGCTCGACGAAATCGGCGGCATCGGCCCCGCCCGCAAGCGCGCGCTGCTGGATCGCTTCGGCTCGGCGCGCGGCGTTTCCCGCGCTGCGCTGGCGGAACTCGAAGGCGTCGATGGCGTCAACACCGAACTGGCGAAACGGATTTATGACTTCTTCCACGACAACAAGCGCTGAGCCCCGCCCAAGCGCATTGCCGACGCTGCTGACGATCTTTCGCATCGTCATGGGGCCCGCGGTCGCCACCCTCATCCTGTGGGCGGCCGCCTTCACCCATTCCGACCATTATCTTGCGGGCTTCGCCTATGCGCTGGCGCTGCTCTTGTTCGTGCTGGCCGCGGCGACCGATTGGATCGATGGCTGGCTGGCGCGCAAGCTCAATGCGGTGACGCCCTTGGGCGCTGCCCTCGATCACGCCGCCGACAAAGTGCTGATCACGTGCGTTCTGGTGGCGCTCGCCTATGCGGCGTTGCCGCTGACGCTTGTCGCCGCCGCCGTTGTGATCCTTGGCCGCGACGTCGCCGTCGCCGGTTTGCGCGAAGGCATCGCCGCGCAAGGCAAGAGCCTGCCGGTGAGCCCGCTCGGCAAATGGAAGGCCGCCGCCGAGATGGCGGGCGTCGGGGCGTTCTTGGTGTTTCAGTCCGGCGCGCTGCTGCTGGCGCCCGCAAGCGTCGTGCTCGGGTTCAATTGGGCCGCGCAGATTTTGCTCTGGACCGCAGCCTTGCTCGCGCTGCTCAGCGGCGCGCTCTACCTGGCCGCTCTGCTGCGGAAGGCTTAGTCGGGGCGGCCGAACTCAACCGTGTTGAGCACCAGAATGGCGACGATGAAAATGGCGATGGCGATGACCGCAGCCATGAATTTCCCCAAGATTCGCTAAGCCGTTGTGCGGGCTCTAGACCATCGCCCGCCCCCGCGCCAGAGGGCGCTGCGTCACACGTGCTGGACGATGCTCAGCAGATTCATGTCGGGATCGTGGAACCAGGCGACCTTGGTTCCGTCCGGCGCGGTCCAGATTCCGCGGGCGTCCTGCACGAAGAACGGAAACCGGGCGAAGGTCACGCCCTTGGCCGCCAGCCCCTCTGCGGCCTGTTCGATGTCGCTGACGTCGAAGGCAAGCACCGCGTATTGCGCAGGAGCCACCGCAGGCACGCGGCTGACCCGCAGGCGCGCGTTCTTGCCCTCGAAGATCATCGCATAGGTGTCGTCAGTGACGAATTTGAGCCCCAGGGCGCCGGCATAGAACGCTTTCGCCGCGTCGGGATTGGCCGTGCCGACCAGAGCTGTGATCTTGGCTGAACCGAGCATATGCGCCTCCATGCATCGACCACTAGGCCCATGCATGGCGGCGATCAATCGCGCCCCGGATCAGGCCCCCTGCGGCGCGGCCCCACCCCATGGCCTGGGCGCGGCGGCGGGCTCCTCGTCCTCGTCGGTCACCGGCAAAGCCGGCGTCGGCGCGGACGGCGCGGGCGGCGCGTCGTCTGGACGATCGAGCTTTTCGCCGCGGATCACTTTGGCGATCTCCTCCCCGCTCAGCGTTTCATATTCGAGCAGCGCTTCGGCGAGAAACTTATGCTCTTCGGCCTTCTCGGTGAGGATGCGCTTGGCTTCCCCGTACCCTTCATCGACCAGCCGCTTCACTTCGGCGTCGATCTTTTGCGCAGTCGCTTCAGCGACGTTCTGGTTGCGCTGAACGCTCATGCCGAGAAACACTTCGTCATTGTTGTCGCCATACGCGACATAACCAAGCTCGTCGGAATAACCCCAGCGGGTGACCATGTTGCGCGCCAGCCGCGTGGCGCCGGCGATGTCGGAGGCGGCGCCAGACGTAACTTTGTCCTTGCCGAACACAAGCTCTTCCGCAACGCGCCCGCCCATCATCACCGCCAGGCGCGAGGTCATCTGCGTGTAGTTCATCGAATACTTGTCGCTCTCGGGCAGCTGCATGACCATGCCAAGCGCGCGTCCGCGCGGAATGATCGTGGCTTTGTGCACGGGATCGCTCTCAGGCACATTGAGCGCGACGATGGCGTGGCCAGCTTCGTGCCAGGCGGTGAGCTGCTTTTCGCTTTCGCTCATCACCAGCGAACGCCGCTCGGCGCCCATCATCACTTTGTCCTTGGCGTCCTCGAACTCCTTGTTCGTGACGACGCGCTTGCCGCGCCGCGCCGCCAGGAGCGCGGCTTCGTTGACAAGATTGGCGAGATCGGCGCCGGAGAAGCCCGGCGTGCCGCGCGCGATGGTCTTGAGATCAACGCCCTGCGCCACCGGCACGTTGCGGGTATGCACGCGCAGAATTTTTTCACGCCCGCCAAGGTCGGGATTGGGCACGACAATCTGGCGATCGAAGCGGCCCGGGCGCAGCAAAGCGGGATCGAGCACGTCGGGGCGGTTGGTGGCGGCGATCAGGATGATGCCTTCGTTAGCTTCAAAGCCGTCCATCTCGACCAGCAGCTGGTTCAAGGTCTGTTCGCGCTCATCGTTGCCGCCGCCGAGGCCGGCGCCGCGGTGACGCCCGACCGCGTCGATTTCATCGATGAAGATGATGCAGGGCGCGTTCTTCTTGGCTTGCTCGAACATGTCGCGCACGCGGCTGGCGCCGACGCCGACGAACATCTCGACGAAATCGGAGCCGGAGATCGAGAAGAACGGCACGTTGGCCTCGCCCGCGATGGCGCGCGCGAGCAGCGTCTTGCCGGTGCCGGGCGGGCCGACAAGCAGCGCGCCTTTTGGAATCTTGCCGCCAAGGCGCTGGAACTTGCCCGGGTCCTTCAGAAACTCGACGATCTCGCCAAGTTCTTCCTTGGCTTCGTCGATGCCCGCAACGTCCTCAAACGTCACGCGGCCTTTGGCTTCGGTCAGCAGGCGCGCCTTGGAGCGGCCAAAGCCCATGGCGCCGCGGCCGCCGCCTTGCATCTGGCGCATGAAAAAGAACCAGGCGCCGATCAGCAACAGCATGGGCAGGATCGTCAGCAGAATATCGCCCAGGCCGGGACCGCGTTGCGGCTGCTTGGTCTGCACTTCCACGCCCGCTGTATCCAAGCGCTCGACAACGTTCGCCATGGTGCCGGACGGCAAATAAGTGACGTAGCGATGGCCGTCCTTGGCGCTGGAGATCAAGAGATCGTTCTGCGTCGTGACGCTGGAGATATTGCCGGCATCGACGCGATCCATCAGCTGCGAATAGGCCAACTCCTGCGCGCCGCGCAGGCTGGAATTGCCGCCTGACAGAGCGGTGAACAAGACCACGATGACGAGCGCGATCACGCCCCAGACGAACAATGTACGGATGGGCATCCTTATCCGATCCTCTAGCCGCGCTACCGGGATTGTCCGGGCGGAAACACTTTCTTCAGCAAGATAGGGACCGCCGCCCGCGCTGAACACCCCTAACTGCCATAGCGCGGGTCAAGGCCGGGTGAACGTCTATGCTGAATTGGCGGGAAAAATTCACCGAGCTTTCACTGCGTTAACCGGTTGAGCAGGTGATGGATGCGCGCTTGCGCGAGCGGGCTCACGCGCGCGGCGGCGCTGAAATCGCGCAATGTGAGGCGCGTGCTTGCGCGCTCAAACGCCACAAGCCCAGGATCGCGCGCGGCGACGGCCCGCCAGCCGGGCTCATGCGCGGCGATCGCCAAGCGGCCATCCCAGACAACCTCTTCGCCCTCAGGCAGGGCGAGCGCGGCAAGCGGGGAAACGCCCGCGCGCCCCAGCACGGCGCTGGGTTCGCGCGTCAGCTGCACGCCGCCCGCGGCCGGCGCGAACAGGACGCCGCCGAAACTCAAGCCCGCCTCCATCATGCGCGCTTCCGCCATTTCGACTTCGCCGGCGTGGGGCGCGCGCGCAGCCCCGGAAGCGGCCGCGACCAGCACGGCCAGGGCGCGCAAGCGTACCGCGCGCGGCCCTTGCCAGCGCTCCCGCACGATCTGGATCGCATCATCCTGCAGCACGGCGGCGGCGGCGATCAGATCGAAGGCCGCGACGTCCAGGGCCGCGGCGTGCTGGCCCAACCGATCCGCCATGCGCGCCAGCCGCATCGGATCGAAGCCGTGCTGTTCAAGGGCTGCAAGGCGCGCCCGGACCCGCACCCGTTCATACGCCGGATTGGCGTTGGCGGGATCCTCGATCCAATGCGCGGAGCGCTGGCGCAGGAACTCCCGCAGCGCGGTGCGGCGCGCGCCCAGCAGCGGACGCCCAACCATCATCCCCCGCCCCTCCGGCCAGACCGGCGCCGATGCAAGCGGCGCCATGCCGGCCAGGCCGCGCCAGGAGGAGCCCGCGCCTGCGCGCATCAGAACGGTTTCAGCCTGATCGTCGGCCGTGTGTGCGGTGACGATGGCGGAAAGCCCTTCGCGGCGTGCGAATGCGCAGAGCGCCTTGTAGCGGGCGCCGCGCGCGGCCTGCTGTGCGCGGTTGACGCCGGGCGGCCACGCCAGCGTCAGCACCTCGGCCGGCGCGCCAAGCGCATCGGCGAAGGCTTTCGCACGCGCTGCATCGGCGCCCGATCCTTCGCGCAATCCATGATCGACGATGACGGCGCGCGCACCACTTGGCCCGAGCGCCTCTACAAGCAAATGCAGGAGCGCGACTGAATCGCCGCCGCCAGAAAGCGCCAGCACGAGGGGCCGGCCGCCGCCGCGGAGACGCTCGATCGTCAGCCGATCGAGCATGGTGTCAGCGCATCAAGCGGCGCAGTCGGCGGCGCGGGCTTCGCGCGCGGCGCGGTCGCGGGCGCTGCGGGAGGCGTTTGGGTACTGGCGCGGCAGCGCGTTAAGCGCCGCACAGCCCTGGCGCGCCTCACCCATGCCGATGAGGGCCACGCCAAGACCCACCTGCGCATCGGCGCCGTAAGGCCCGCGCGGCGCACGCTGCAGGTACTGGAGGAAATTCGAAGCGGCATCGCGGTAATTATGCCGTGCAAGCAGAGTGAAGGCGAACCAGTAACGCGCGTTCGCCGTCTGCGGCACATTCGGATACTGTTCGAGGAAATCAGAGAACGCCTGCTCAGCCTCCGGCAGCCTGCCTGCGCCCAGCAGCGCGCGGGCGTTCTGGTAGGGCGCATCTGGATCGGCGGCGGGCGCTGGGGGCGCTGCGCCGGCGGGGATCGTGCCCAGCGTTCCAGTTTGCGCGCGCTGCGCCTCGTTCAGCGCCGACGGCGCAGGCCCGGCGTCCGCGCGCGGCTGCGGCGGCGCGGCTGCGCCCGGCTCCTGCCCATCGGGAGGCGTCGTAGCCAGAGATTGGTTCACGCCCGCAAGCTCGCCGACCATGCTGCGCAGCCGCTGAATCTCGCGATCGCGCTGGATGATCTCGTATTGCAGGCGCTCGTTTTCGGCGGTGGCGTCGCGCAGCTGGCCTTCCAGTTCCTCGATGCGGTCCTGGCGAAGGTCCGCCTGGCCGTAGGCTGGCGGCGGCAGCTGCGTCTGCGCCGCGGCGGGCAGGGCAAACAAAAGCCCGGCCGCGGCGATGCACGCCGCGAGCCGGGACAGGTTAAGCAATTGGGCGGAGCGAATGATCATCGCTTGGTCTTGATCGCGCGCTCTGGCCAAATTTTGACGTTTACGAGATGGCGCCCGAAACGATCTGAGTGTGTGCGTTTCTGTTCACACTCCAGGCCTCTTCGTTGGAACGCGCGTCGAGCGGGCGCTCCTTGCCGTACGAGACGGTCTCGACCCGGTCGCCGGCGACGCCGAGCGAAAGCAGGTAATCGCGCGCGGCGGCGGCGCGGCGGGCGCCCAGAGCCAGGTTGTACTCGCGCGTGCCGCGCTCGTCACAATTGCCGGCGACGAGGATGCGCACGTTCGGATACTGGCGCAGCCAAGCCGCTTGGCGCTCGAGCACGGAGCGGGCTTCAGCTGAGAGATCGAAGCGGTCGTAACCGAAGAAGACGCGGTCACCGACGGAAACGCGGAAATCTTCAACCGAGCCGGGAACCGGGCCCTGCGGAGCCTGGGCCGGCGGCGGCGCTGCGGGGCCGGGAACCGGAGTGGCCTCCGGCCGGCTGGCGCAGGCGGCCAAAGCGGCGACGGCGGACATAGCGAGCAAGGTGTTACGCATCAGGATCATTCTCCCCTTAGAGCGGCGCCTTCGGCTGAACGCCGTACCCCCTGTACAAGAACGCGAAGCATTACAAGCGCGTTTCTAGCCTGCAACCATGTTCCCTTTACGACACTTACGGCAGCAGAGGCGACCAGGCGGGGTCGGAAGCGTCGGTTTGCGTTGGAATCCTGCGCAAATTCCGCCCCGTGAGATCGACTGACCACAATTGCGGGCCCTGGCCGCGGCCTTCGCGGAAGAACATGATGACCCGCCCATTGGGCGACCATGTGGGCGCTTCGTCCAGATAGCTTTCGGTTAAGATGCGTTCACCTGAGCCGTCGGGACGCATCACGCCGATGGCGAAGCGGCCTCCCGATTGGCGCGTGAAGGCGATCAGATCGCCGCGCGGCGACCACACCGGGGTCGAATAGCGGCCCTCGCCGAACGAGATGCGCCGCTGCCCCGAACCGTTGGCGGACATCACATAGAGCTGGGGCGTGCCGCCGCGATCGGAGTTGAACACGATCTGCGCGCCATCCGGGGAATAGCTGGGCGAGGTGTCGATAGCGGGATGATTGGTGAGCCGCGCCCGCGCCCGCGTCGTCAAGTTCATGGTGAAGATTTCGGAATTGCCGTTCATGTCGAGCGTGAACACCACGCTCGAACCATCCGGGCTGAAGCGCGGCGCGAAGGTCATGCCCGGGAAATCGCCCAGCACTTCGCGGCGATTGGTTTCCAGATTGTAGAGGAAAACGCGCGGCGCCCCGGTCTCGAAGCTCATATAGGTGATGCGCTGCGTCGAAGGCGAGAAGCGCGGCGTCAGCACCATCGCGTCGGCGCCGGTGAGATAGAACGGGTTGGCGCCGTCCTGATCCATGATCATCAGCCGCTTGACCCGGCGCGTGCGCGGCCCGCTTTCGGAGACGAACACGATGCGGGTGTCGAAATAGCCGCGCTCGCCGGTGAGCTGCTCATAGATCTGATCGGAAATGCGGTGGGCGATGCGGCGCCAATTGTCGGGCGTTGTCGCGTATTGGAATCCGGCAAGCGATTGCTCGGCGAACACGTCCCAGAGTCGGAACTCGATGCGGACGCGCCCGTCCGGCAGCGGCGTCACCTGCCCGACCACCAGCGCCTGGGCGTTGATCACGCGCCAATCGGCAAAGCGCGGGGGCACTTCCATCGCTTCGATGCGTTCGATGAAAGCCTGCGTTTCAATCGGCCGGAACAGAGCCGAACGCTCCAGATTGGCGCGGATGACGCCTGAAATATCGCGTCCCACCTGCTGCGCCGCGGGATTGGCGCCAGGAAATCCACTACCGCGATCGGCATCGGATTGAGGTGACCCTCCTCGATATCAACGTGCAGCTGCGCGTGGGCGGCGGGCGCGAAGATGAGGCTCAGCGCGATGGCGAAGGCGGCGAACGTCGCTTGGATCAGGCGCATCGTCATTCTCTCTTTGCTCAAAGGCGCGGACGGAACGTGTATTCCATCTCGCGCCAGAGTTCGTAATGGTCCCCGACAATCGGGTCATCGGCGAATGGAAACGGATCGCAGGTGCGGATGGCGCGCATAGCGTAATCGACCGCCACCCGCATGTCGTTGTCGAAGCTGTAATTGCGCGGACTGATGACGCGCGGCTGCCCGTTCAGGGTTCCGTTGCGGTTGAGATCGAACTGTATCGTGACCACAAGCCGGTCCGGCTCCGGCAGGTCCGAGGGCATGCGCCAGCAATTGTTGCGCGCGATGTGCGCGCGCGCCAGGGCGCGCAGGCGATCTTCCATGGCCGCGACTTCGCCGGTGCCGAGCCCTGCGCCCTGCTGATTGCGGTCAGCGCGCTGGCCTTCACGGCGCTCGCGTCCTGGTTCGCGCTGCTTGTCCAGAAGGCCGGCGATCGAGGCCAGATCGAACTCGTCGCGGCGCTCGCGCTGCTGCGGGGGCGCCGGCGCAGGCGACGGGGCGGGCTGCGGCTCTTCCTCCGCGGCGGCCTGCTCCTCCGGAGCAACCTCTTCGTCGGGCACGTCTTCAGCCAGCGCGCGCACATTCGATTCAGCGGCGATATCGACGATCTCAACCGGCACAGTCGCCCCGCTCACCGGCGGCAGCGGCGGACGCGTCTCCCACGCCAGCAGCGTCATCATGACGAAGCCGACATGGCCGATGAGGGAAACGGCCCAACCGGCGCGCATCTCACCCACCGCCTCCGCGGCGCACATTTTCGCGCGTATCGGTGACCAGCTGCAGCTTGCGGAAGCCTCCGGCGCTGATCGCGGCCAGCACTTCGGCCATCAGCCCGTAGGGCGCATTGCGGTCGCCGCGGATGTAGATCTGGCGATCGTAGCCTTCATGGGAAATGGCGCGCAGGCGCGGCACTAATTCCTCTTTGGTGACGACAGTCTCCTGCAGGTAGATCACGCCATCGGCGGTGACGCTGATCGAGAGCGGCTCGGTTTCCGACGCCGATTGCTTGGCTTCGGTTTCGGGCAATTGCACGGGCACCGAGACGGTGAGCAGCGGCGCTGTCACCATGAACACGATCAGCAGCACCAGCATCACGTCCACGAACGGGGTGACGTTGATTTCCGACAAACGCCCGCGCCGCGCCGACCTGCGTCCGCGTCCGCCGCGCCGGGAAGCGGCAAGTCCGCCGGCCATCAGCCGCGCTCGCTCAGACGCCGCGACAGCCGCGCGGCAACTTCGTCGCTGAAAGTATCGAGGCGATCGCCGAAGCGATCGAGATCGCCGGTGAACTTATTGTAGAAGATCACTGCCGGAATGGCGGCCACCAGGCCGAGAGCAGTGGCGAACAGGGCTTCGGCGATGCCGGGGGCGACGACGGCCAGGTTGGTCTGCTGCTGCTGGGCGATATTGGTGAAGGCGTTCATGATCCCCCACACCGTGCCGAACAGGCCGATAAACGGCGCCGAAGCGCCGACCGTGGCGAGCACACCCATATTGCGCGAGGCCCGGCTCATCTCGCGCGAGATTTGCGCCTGCATCAGCCGATCGACGCGGTCGAGCATCAACTGCGCGTCGCCGGCCACGCCATTGCGGCGCGCTTCGCGCCATTCGCGCGCAGCGGCGGCATAGACGCGTGAAAGCGCATCGCGCGGACGCTCTCCAGCGTCCAGTTCATCGAGCGAACGGCCGGACCAGAATTCGCGCTCGAACTTGCGCGCGTGGGAATCGAGGTCCCCAAATTGCAGCCATTTGTCGACTGCGATCGCCCACGACCAAACCGACGCCAGCGCCAGAACAAGCATGACGCCTTTGACGACCGGATCGGCCTCGAGAAATAACGACCAGATTGTGATCTGTTCTGCGCCCGCTTCCATGCTTGCTCCCGCTATCACGGCCTTCGTTCGTTCCAGCCGCGCCCCAGGGTTTTAGAGCCGGATGAGTTTGTCGAAAGCTGGGCCTTTACGATCCCAGGAATGGTTTAAGCCGCTCTAATAACACGGCGGGCGGCTTTCGGGGCCGCCCCGTGAGGCTGATGCAACAGACCTGGACCTCGGCGCTAGCCAGCAATTCGCCGCCGCGCTCGATCTGCTGGGCAATAAACAGGCGGGGGCCGCGGAAGGCCTCCATCGCCGTTTTCACCGTGAGCGCGTCGTCGATCCGGGCCGGCTTGATGAAGTCCAGCACGATGCGGTTAACCGCAAACCCCATCGGCTCGCCCTGCTCCAGCAGCACGCTGTGGTGGACCCCGGCCAGGCGCAGACAGTCGCTGCGGCCGCGTTCGAAATAGCGCAGGTAATTGGCGTGATAGACGACGCCGGTGAAATCGGTGTCCTCGTAATAGATGCGCACCGGCAGGAGGTGAAAGCGGCCCTCGAAGCGGCCGGCGCTCGGTGCGTCCTCGCTCATGGGACAGCGCGATACACGATGGCGCGCGCTGAAGCCACCCGCCGATCAGAAGCGCTGGGCGATGGCGGCGGCGCGGGCGCGGATTTCAGGGATCGCAATGGATTCCCAGAACGCGCCTTGCGTCAGCGCGCCAATGGCGAAGAGATTCGGCTGCGTCAGGCCCGAAGCGGCGACGAGACGCGCCTCGCTGTCGAGATCGAGCCCGAAGCCGCTCGGATGCGCCCGGCCTACGCCTTCATCTAGCAGCTGGCGGATCAGCGGATCGGCGCTGCGCGTGATGTTGGGCTCAGCGCCCGTGCAATTGATCACCGCGCTGACATCGAGGCGATGGCGCACGAAGCTGCCGCGCTGGCGGTGGTAGATTTCGAAGCCGCGCTTGCCGCGCGCCGCAGAGACGACATCACCGGCCAGCACGCGCAGCTTGCCTGAAGCCAGCATTTCGTTGGCGCGGGCCGCGCTCTCGGGCGCCGCGCGGTGACGGTGCACGTCCCACCACACCCGCAAATGCCGCACAAATCGCCGTTTCGCCTCCAGCGGCAGCGCCTGCCAGAGCGCAGGCGTATCGGCGCGAAGGCGGTCGATCGCGAGCTGCCAGGGCTCGCCGCGCGCGGCCATCGCGGCGACGCTGCTCCGAAACGCGCGAACCGCATCGCTGAGCTGTGCGGGTATACGCAGCTCCTGCTGCGTCGGCGGCGCCGGCAGATCGAGGTGCGCGCGCGGAATCTGTCCGCGCCGGGAGATCGCATAGATGGTTCCGGTGCGCGAACGCGCAGCGAGAGACAGCGCGGCATCGATCATGGTGAGCCCGGCGCCCATGAGCAGAACGTCGCCGCGCCTGATGCGCCGCAGGCGCGGGGCGTCCCAGGGATCCAGCACCGGCACGCCTGCCTCTTCAAACACGCGGATCGGCGATGGCGGCGCCGCGCCCAACGCGAGAACGACGGCGTCCGCCTCGAGCAGCGCGCCCGACGCGAGCCCCACGTGCCATGCGCCCGGCGCGACCCGGCACGACACAGCCGCTCCGCGGATGCGCTTCAATCGATCGAAGATGCGCGCGCGCTCGGCGCGGGCGAGCACGTTCTTAAGGTAAGCGCCATAGACCGCGCGCGGCGCGAAGCTCTCCGGGGAAACGCCCTTGGCCCTGGCCCAGCGCGCGAAATCGTCGGGCTTGCCGGCATAAGCGCTCATGTTGGCGGCGCGCACGTTGAGCAGATGGGTCTTGTCCGCCGTCGCATAGGCCAGGCCTGGCCCGAAGCGCGCGCCATCCACGAGCAGCACGTGCGGCCCCGGTTTGCGCGCCATCAGCTGCGCGGCAGTGATCACTCCGCTCGCGCCTGCTCCAATGACGACGATCCGCCGGCGGCTCATCGCCGCCCGCCCACTATGGATTTCAACGCTTCCGGCGTGCGCGCCATGCTGTTCTTCTGGCCCAGGTCGGCGCCATTGTGCCTATCCAAAGCCGCATGGCTCAGCGGTTTCCCCGGGCAGCGGGGCCCCGGCGCGCAGCGCGCGAATTTTTCGCCGCGCTAGCGGCGCGCGGCCACCCGCTCGGCCTGACGCAAAGCGCGCAGAAGATTCCCTCCGGCCAGCTTGGCGAGATCGGCGTCCGACCAGCCACGCCGCATCAGCTCCACGAACAACAGCGGATAGCCGTCCGCCCCTTCCATGCCATCGGGCAGATAGGTGACGCCATCATAGTCCGAGCCGATGCCGACATGATCGACGCCGGCCACGTCGCGGATGTGCTCGACATGATCGGCCAGATCGCCAACGCTGGCGTGCGGGCGCGGATGCTCCCCGTCCCAGGCCGCAAGGCCGGCTGCTGCGGCCTCCGGATCGCCGGGGTGCAAGGATCGTTGCTCGGCCTCCGCGCCTGCGCGCGCCGCCCCCCAGAGCCGCATGGGCTCGGAGATGAAGGGGCCGTTGAAATTCACCATCACCACGCCGCCGTTCTGCGTGACCGTGCGCAGCACGTCGTCGGGAACGTTGCGCGGGTGAGCGGTGAGCGCAAACGCCGAGGAGTGCGAAAAGATCACCGGCGCCTGCGTTACGCGCAGCACATCGCGCATAGCCTCGGCGGAGACGTGACTGAGATCGACAAGCATGCCGATGCGATTCATCTCGTGGACGACCTCTTCGCCGAACGGCGAGAGCCCGTCGTGCTGCGGCGCGTCTGTGGCGCTATCGATCCAGGCAGTGGTCTTGGAGTGGCAGAGCGTCATGTACAGCACGCCGGAGGCGCGAAACTCGCGCAGCACCGCCAGATTGGAATCGATGGCTTCGCCGCCCTCCAAGCCGAACATCGAGGCGATGCGCCCGGCGCGGTGAATGCGCTCGATATCAGCGGCGGTCGCCGCGAACTCGAACACGCGCGGATAGCGGGCGACGATGCGGCGCACGATATCCATCTGCACGCGCACGGCTTCCCCGGATACCGGGCCCTGCAACGCCGCAGGCACATAGACCGACCAGAATTGCGCGCCGACATGGCCTGCGCGCAGACGCGGAATATCAGTGTGCAGGGAAGGATCGATGCGGCTTGTATCGGCCATCAGATCGACGCGGCCCGGATCGCCGCCGTATTTCTCTCCGATCTGCTCGGCGATGTCGTTATGGCCATCGACCAGCGGCGTGCGGCGCAGAATGCGCTCCACGCGCGCGAGTTCGGCCCGCGTCGGGGCCTGTGCGGCGGCGAGCGCCGGGGCGGCCGCGACCGCGAGTGCGAAGAGCCAAGCCGTTGTGCGCATGTGTTCCCCCTCCGCCGCTGGGCTTAGCCGGTTTCCACGCGCATGTCATCGCGCACGCCCCTGCCTCCTCTTGCGCGCGCTGCGCAAAAGTGGAGAGCCGGGGACGCGGGGGTTCGCGCCGGAAAAAACTGCGCCGTTGGCTCGGCGCTTTATGACGCGAAAACCCGCGTCCCCGCAGTTTGCTGGCGCCGGGTCGTCACGGGGCGGTTTTTCACGCCCTTGGATCGATCCCCGGCGGCGTGCGGGCCGCGCTGTTCACGCGGTCCCCGGTTCTTGCTCCCGTCGGTTGTTCGCCGCGGGCCTCGGCCCGGCGCGCTACGGAATGCGAGAGCGGCCATTCCTGTCCGCTGCTGCCTCCGCCTTCGCTCGCTTCAGGCGAGCTCTGCGACCGGGCCTCACGCTCAACTGCAACGCTGCGCCATTGAATTGAACAGGGATCCAACTGCTCTCCGGGGCGAAGCGATGCGCAAGCTTAACGCGCTCCGCGACCGGTCGGATTGAAACGCCGCTATCCCCGCTTTTTTGTGCTGTTCGCGAGCCCTGAGTTTATCGAAGGGCGGACCATGTGCACGGCGGCCTTCGACAGGCTCAGGCCTCTCACACAGCACCGCGCGCCCTGAGCAACGTCGAAGGGCGAACCACACGCACGGCGGCCTTCGACAGGCTCAGGCCTCTCACACAACACCGCGAGTCCTGAGCAACGTCGAAGGGCGAACCACAGGCTCCGGCCTCCGCGTCACCCTTGCGCGTGCGCGAGCTGCGCCCGGGCCAGTTCACCCACCTCCTGCAGCGCTGTCACCGCCGTTTTCGAGTACATGGTGAAGTTGAGCCCGCCATGCATGAGCACGGGGTATTTGCGCTCGCTCACCGCAATTCCGGTTTCGCGCAACTTGTCGACAAACGCCTTCACATCGGCGCGCACCGGATCCATCGGGCCGCCGCCGGCGACGATGGTCGGCGGCGCCGCGGAGAGATCGACATCGAGCAAGGAAGGCAGGGCTTCGGCGCCGAGGGCGCGGGCGATGTAAATGCAGGCGACGCGCCCCAGGAACCGGAAATTGCGCAGCTCCTCATCGGACCACAGCGAATCCTCAACATGGATCAGAGGATAGAGCAGCACCTGCAGCGCCACGGCGCCGGGCGTGGCGCTGTTGATTTCAAGCGCCATGGTCGCGGCGAGATAGGCGCCGGCGCTATCGCCCGCGAGCGCGATCCTGCCTGGAGGCGCGCCCATGCTCTGCGCATTCTGAAACGCCCAGGCGCAGGCGGCGCGCGCGTCTTCGATCTGGCCGGGGAACGGGGTTTCCGGCGCCAGCCTGTAGCCAACCGAAAGCACCCGCCCCTGCGAAGATTTGGCAAGCCACGAACAGATGGAATCGTGAGTGTCGATATCGCAGCACACGAAGCCGCCGCCGTGAAAATAGAGCATGAGCGGCGCGCCGGTCGGGTTTTGCGCTTCGTAATAGCGCGCCCGCAACGGGCCGCCGGGACCGGCGATCTCGATGTCCCTGATCTTGGCGAGCCCGCCCGCCCGCGCCGACGGCACGGCAAGCAAGGTGCGCAGGCCGCGCCGCGCTTGCGCCAGGATGGCTGTCTCGACTGTTTGCGTCATGCTCATGGCGAGACGGGCCTACCTTATCGCGCGCGCTTGCGCTAACGCTCGCCAGCTATGACCGCGCGCATCTCCTTTCAAGGCGAACCTGGGGCGAATTCGCATATCGCGGCGCGCCAGGCGTTTCCCGAGCTTGAACCGCTGCCCTGCGCCAGCTTTGAGGACGCGTTCGCCGCCGTGAGCGAAGGCCAAGCGCGCTACGCCATGATCCCGGTGGAGAATTCGCTCGCCGGGCGGGTGGCGGACGTGCACCATTTGATCCCGGAAAGCGGCCTGTTCATCGTCGGCGAGCGTTTTGCGCCGATCAAGCACCAGCTGCTCGGCCTGCCTGAAGCGACGCTCGATACGCTGACGCATGTACGCTCCCATCCTCAAGCGCTCGGCCAATGCCGCAGGCAGTTGCGCGAGTGGGGCGTGACCGCGGTGAAGACCGCCGACACCGCCGGCGCCGCGCGCGAAGTCGCCGAACTCGCCGATCCACGCGTCGGGGCGCTGGCTTCGGCGCTGGCGGGCGAAATCTACGGCCTCAAAATATTGAAGGCCGACATCGCCGACGCCGCTCACAACACCACGCGCTTCCTGGTGTTCGCGCGCGAGGCGCGCAACGCGGCGCCGGGCGAGGGCCCGTGCATGACAAGCTTCGTGTTCCGCGTGCGCAACGTGCCGGCGGCGCTCTACAAGGCGCTCGGCGGCTTCGCCACCAATGGCGTCAACATGACCAAGCTCGAAAGCTATATCGAGGGCGGCGCCTTCCACGCGGCCATGTTTTTCTGCGAGGTGGAAGGCCATCCCGAAGAAGGCAAGCTGCAACTGGCCCTGGAGGAGCTGCGCTTCTTCTCCTCTTCCCTCTCCATCCTCGGCGTCTATCCTGCCGATCCGTTCCGGCGCGCGTAACCGTGCTCTGTTCGCGCACGTAGGAGTTGGTTGAGGGGCAATGGCCGACGAAGCCGCACTCCGGGCTCAGCTCTTGGCGGGCCTCGCCGGCGACGAGGCCGCGCACCGCGCTTTCCTGAGCGAAGCGGCGGCGCTGCTGCGCGGCTATTTCCGCAACCGCCTGCGTGGGCGCGCGGAAGACGCGGAGGATCTGGTGCAGGAGACGCTGGTGGCGCTCCATACGCGCCGCGACACGTATGATCCGAATTACCCGCTGACGGCGTGGATGTACGCCATCGCGCGCTACCGGCTCATCGATTTCCTGCGCCGCGCCAAGCATCGCGCCCACGCTTCCCTTGACGGCATGGATTTCGGCGAAACCGATCCCGATTACGAAGCCAGCGATGCGCGCCGCGATGTCAGCGCACTGCTGCAGAAACTGCCTGAAAAGCAGCGCACCGCCATTCGCCTGGTGAAGCTCGAAGAAAAGAGCGTGCGCGAGGCCGCCGGCGAAACCGGGCTTTCCGAATCCGACATCAAGATTTCCATCCATCGCGGCATGAAGACGCTGATGCGTCTCATGGGCCAGGAGCAGGCGACGTGAAGACCGACGAGCTCATCGACATGCTTGCGCGCAAGGTTGAACCGGCGGAGCGGCCGCGCTGGCGCTTGCGCCTCCTCGCCACCTTGGCGCTCGGCCTTGGCCTTTCGGTGCTGCTTGTCGTGATCGGCCTGGGCGTGCGCCCCGACATCGGCGCAGCGCGCATGACCGTGATGATGAAGGCGATGTTCTCAGCCGCGGCAGCCGCCGCGATGCTGCCGCTGGCGGTGCGGCTGATGCGGCCGGGGCGCCCGCTCGGCTGGCGGATTGGAGCGATCGCTGTGTTCGCCGGGCTCTGCCTTGTGGCGACGTGCATCGCGCTGGCGGGGGAAATGCCGGAGCGGCGCCTGGAGATGTGGCTGGGCGGGAGCTTTCCCTGGTGCCTGGTGCTGGTGCCGCTTCTGGCCGCGCCCACGGCGGTTTTGTTGACATGGCTGATGCGCGCGTTCGCGCCAACGCAGCTGACCATGACCGGCGCGGCGATTGGCGCGCTTTCTGGCGGCGTCGGCGCCATGGCCTATTCCATGTACTGCCCGGTGGATTCGGTGGCGTTCGTGACGACCTGGTACGTGGTGGCCATCGCGCTGTGCGCGGTGATCGGGGCCATCGCCGGCGCGAAGGTGCTGCGTTGGTGAGCGGGGCAGACGCGCGGGCGCTCATTGATGCGCTTGGCTTGGCCGCACATCCGGAGGGTGGCTGGTATCGCGAAACCTGGCGGGCGCAGGCGCCGGCGGGCGGGCGTTCGCCGGGCACCGCGATCCTCTTCCTGCTGGAGGCGGGCCAACACTCGCGCTGGCATCAGGTCGATGCGGACGAGCTTTGGCTGTGGCACGCTGGCGCCGCGCTCGATCTGCGCGTGACGGACGCTGACGGCGGATCGGCGGCGCGCGTCACGCTGGGATCAGACGTGCTCGCGGGCGAGACGCCGCAATTTCGCGTTCCCTCGCACTCCTGGCAGGCCGCGACCGCTGGCGCCGGCTGGGCGCTCGTTTCCTGCGTTGTGACGCCAGGCTTCGAGTTCGCGGGATTCAACCTTGCGTCAGACCATCTCGCAGCGCGGCTCGACGCAGCAATCCCAGCGCGCAGGCCCGGCTAGGTGTATCTTTTGGTCGTGCGCTGGGCGGCTTCGTCGGGCGCTGACTGAGCGGCGCCGCCATAGCCGGTGATCCGGTCTGCGACAAAAGCATTGCTCTGGCGCTCACGCCCGAATGTCGAGGCCGGCCCATGCCCGGGAACAAAGGTGATGTCATCACCCAAGGGCCAGAGTTTGCCTGTGATGGATTGAATCAGCTGCTCGTGGTTGCCGCGCGGAAAATCGGTGCGCCCGATCGAACCGGCGAACAAGACATCGCCGACGAACGCGATCTTGGCGTCCATGTTGGAGATGACGACATGGCCCGGCGTGTGCCCTGGCGTGTGCGCGACGTTGAACGTGAGGCCTTCGAACTCAAGCTCTTCGCCATCTTCAAAATAGCGATCGGGCGTGACGTTGCGCAGCCCCGGAACGCCGTAGCGGCGCGCGCCCTCCTCAATCTGGTCGAGCCAGAATTGATCCTCGCGATGGGGCCCCTCTACGGCGACGCCGGTGCGTTCGCGCAATTCAGCCGCCGCGCCGGCGTGATCGAAATGCCCATGAGTGAGCCAGATGCGCGTCAAGGTCAGCTCCAAACGCTGCAGCGCGTCCAGCAACACCTCAATGTCGCCGCCGGGATCGATCAGGACGGCGCGCTTGCTCTCTGTGTCCCAGATCAGGGAGCAATTCTGCTGCAGCGGCGTCACCGGCACGACCCGGACCTGCATCTTGGGCTCTGGTTGGCTCATGCGGCCTCGATGTAGGGTTTCTGCGCCACGCGCAAGGGCCTGTAACCGCGCCCGCCGCTCGCGCGGATATCCAGGCGACAACGCCGCCCGCGCCGGTTCGGCGCTCTGGAGAGGATCATGCTCGCCTTCGTCCGCCGTTATGCGCCCGCCGCGATTTCGGTTTTCGCGTCGATCATCTTTCTCGACAGCCTTCGCTACAAATTCACCGATCACCCCAAGACGCAGGAAATTTTCGGCCGCCTGGACGGCTGGGCCGGCACGCTGGGCTTGCCCGGCTTGTTTGGACACACAGGCCTGTTCAGCCAGTACGTGATTGGGACAGCGGAATTGTTCGCCTCATCGCTGCTGCTGATCGGGCTCATGCCCCGCTTCACACGGCTGAACGCGGTCGGCGCGCTGATTGGCTTTGCGGTGATGTCGGGCGCGGTGAACTTTCACCTGTGGACGCCGCTTGGCGTCGATCCCAACAACGATGGCGGGGGCCTGTTCATGGCGGCCTGCATCGTCTGGATCACGACGCTGACGCTGATCATCATCCGCCGCGACGCATTGTTCGCCCTGGCGCGCGATCTCGGCCGCGCCTTTGTTCCCCCGCACGCCGCAACGCCGACGCCGCTGCGCGCCGCCGCCTGAAGGAGACAGACCCATGCGCAGAATTCTCGCCGCCTTCGCTTTCCTGTTCGGCGCACTGGCGCTGGCGCCCCCCGCCTTCGCCGATCAGGCGCCGGTTTACACAGGCATGTTCTCACGCGTGGCCGTCGGCGGATACGATCCGGTGGCCTATTTCACCGATGGCCGCCCGGTGCGCGGCGACGCGCAATTCCGCATCATGCATCAAGGCTACGAATACCGCTTCGCATCGGCCGAGCACCTGGCTGCATTCCGCGCCGAGCCCGCGCGCTACCTGCCGCAATATGGCGGCTATTGCGCCTGGGCGATCAGCCAGAACCGCACCGCGCCGGGCGATCCGCGCTATTGGCGCATCGTCGATGGCAAACTCTACCTCAACTACAACGCCGACATTCAGCGGCAATGGGAAGCCAACATTCCCGGCTTCATCCGCGACGCCAACGCACACTGGCCAAGCGTGCTGAGCCGCTAAGGGTCTCCCCCTCCCCAAGCCTCGAACCGCCGGCGCCAGCGCCGGCGGTTTTTCTTTTCCCCCTACAGAGGCCTGAGCTTGTCGAAGGCCGGAGCGTGGTTCGCCCTTCGACGTTGCTCAGGGCTCGCGGTTTTGCGTGAGAGGCCTGAGCCTGTCGAAGGCCCTGTGCCGTCCGCCCTTCGATGAACTCAGGGCCCGCCGGATTTTTCACCTTGGGGCAGCGCCAACACGCGCCTCACGCCGCATTGACGGGGGTTTTCCTGCACCGCTAGTGTCCGGCGCGATTTCAAGGTGCAGACCGCGCCGCCAATCCTCAAGGATTTCAAGCATGAAAGTCCTCGTCCCGGTCAAGCGGGTGCTCGACTACAATCTCAAGGTCCGCGTGAAGCCTGACGGCTCGGGCGTGGATCTCTCCAATCTGAAGATGTCGATCAACCCGTTCTGCGAGATCGCAGTGGAAGAAGCCGTGCGGATGAAGGAAGGCGGCGGCGGTCACGTGAAGGATGCCGCAACGGAAGTGATCGCCGTGTCCATTGGCCCTGAACAGGCCCAGGAAACGCTGCGCAACGCGCTCGCCATCGGCGCCGATCGCGGCATTCTGGTGAAGGCCGAGGGCGACGTCGAACCGCTGGCGGTGGCGAAAATCCTGAAAGCGGTCGTGGAAGCGGAAAAGCCGGACCTGGTGATCCTTGGCAAGCAGGCCATCGACGACGACAGCAACCAGACCGGCCAGATGCTGGCGGCGCTGCTGGATTGGCCGCAGGCGACGTTCGCCTCGAAAATCGTCCTGCACGGGAGCAAGGCGACGGTGACGCGCGAAGTCGATGGCGGGCTGCAGACGCTCGATGTGGAGATGCCGGCGATCGTCACGACCGACCTGCGTTTGAACGAGCCGCGCTATGCGTCGCTGCCCAACATCATGAAGGCGAAGAAGAAGCCGATCGACGTGAAGACGCCGGGCGATTTCGGCGTTGACGTGACGCCGCGGCTGAAGGTGCTGAAAACCGCCGAGCCGCCGAAGCGCTCAGGCGGCGCCAAAGTCAAAACCGCTGGCGAACTTGTCGGCAAGCTCAAAGAAGCGGGAGTGCTCTAATGGCCGTTCTGGTTGTCGCCGAACATGACAATGCCTCGGTCAAGGATGCCACCAACAAGGTGGTGACCGCCGCCAAAGCGATGGGCGGGGATGTCGATGTGCTGGTCGCGGGATCGAACGCGGGCGCGGCGGCGGCCGCAGCGGCCAAGATCGACGGCGTGCGCAAAGTGCTTCATGCCGATGGCGCCACGCTCGCCAAGCAATTGGCCGAGCCGCTGGAGGCGCTCATCGCACCGCTGATGGCCAATTATGACGCCGTGCTTTTCCCGGCGACGACCACAGGCAAGAACGCGGCGCCGCGCGTGGCCGCCAAGCTGGATGCGATGCAGGTCTCCGGCGTCATCGGCGTCGAAAGCGCCGACACGTTCGTGCGCCCCATCTATGCGGGCAACGCCATCATCACCGTCAAAGACGAGCAGCCGAAGAAGGTGCTCACCGTGCAGCCCACCGCCTTCAAGGCGGCTGGCGAAGGGGGTTCGGCCGCGATCGAGACGGTCGCCGCGCCGGGCGGGCCGTTCAAATCGGCGTTCGTGTCCGAGGAAATGGCGAAGTCCGACCGCCCCGAACTCACCGCGGCGAAGCGGGTGGTTTCCGGCGGCCGCGCCCTGGGCTCTTCTGAAGAGTTCCACCGCGTGCTCGATCCCCTGGCCGACAAGCTGGGCGCCGCGGTGGGCGCCTCGCGCGCGGCGGTGGACGCAGGCTACGCCCCCAACGATTATCAAGTCGGCCAGACCGGCAAGGTGGTCGCGCCGGAGCTTTATGTCGCCATCGGCATTTCCGGAGCGATCCAGCACTTGGCGGGCATGAAGGACAGCAAGGTCATCGTCGCCATCAACAAGGACGAGGATGCGCCGATCTTCCAGATCGCCGATTTCGGCCTGGTCCAGGACTACAAGACAGCAGTGCCTGAACTGATGGACGAGTTGAGCAAGGCAGGGCTCTAGCGCCCTTAGTTCGCTGGCGTCCACCAGGCGCGGGCGCGTCCAAGGTCGAGCGTGATGGCGTAGCCGCGCATGAAGGATGCGTCGAGCACGCCGTCATAAATGAGATCATCGACGATCTCCGGCGTCGCCTCGAAGGGCGCGGCGCCTTCGACAGCGAGCGTGACCGGCCCCGGCCCGCCCAAAGCTTCAGCGGCGCTAGGGTGCAGACGCAGGCCGGCAAGATTGCCGCTATCGAGCAGAAGCCACAGATCGCCAATGCGCGAGGGCGCTGGCGCGAACGCCGTAACCCCGGCGCCGCCGCCTTCCTGGGACAAGCGAATGCGCGCGGGCGCGCGCCCGCGCGTCCGGCGCCGCAGCGAGGCTGGCGTTTCGACGACGATGGCGGAGAGGTCAGCCTGCAGGGTGATGGCGCGGCCACGGAAAATATCGAGGCCGGCGACGCCGTCGAGCGGCGGCAGGTCCGGCGGCAAGAGGCTGAGCAGATCGAACACCGCAACATCGGCGCTGACGTCGAGGCCGCCAGCCTCGATATGCACCGGCGCCGGACAACGCTGGAAACGCACCCGCTCACCGTCCATGCGGAAGGCGGTGATGACGCCAACAGGCGCGCAGCCGATCTGCGCTGCGAATTGCGGCGTGAGCGCTGTCACACCCGCGCCGGTGTCGAACAAAAGCCGCGCTGGGCGGCCGCCGATGCTGACCTCGATCGTTTTCAGCTGCCCGGCGTACGGATACAGCACAATGGCTTCGCCGCGTTCTCTCGCCGGGGCGGCGCCCGCGGCGAGGAAGAGAGCGCAGGCCAGAGCCGCCGAGATTAACCATCGCATATGGACGCACTTACTCTGCGGGCACCCTTTCTCATTGAGGGCGGTCAACGCGGACCGCCCGCCCTCTTGCGGCGCGCAGCGTTCCGTTACATGTTGCAGTGCAGCATAGGCGTGGAGTCCGGCGCGTGCTAGCGTTGCCGGACTCTGAGGGCGTCGGGAGTGCAATGACCAAGATCAAGACGGTGGGCGTCGTGGGCGCCGGGCAGATGGGCAACGGCATCGCGCATGTCTGCGCGTTGGCCGGCTACGACGTGTTGTTGAACGACGCCGATCCCACCCGCATCGAGGCCGCTGTGGCCACGATCGAAAAGAATATGAGCCGCCAGGTTCATCGCGAACTCATCACCCAGGCCGACATGGACGCCGGCTTCAGACGCATCAAGGGCGCGCCAAATCTGGCGGCGTTCGCGGCCTGCGATCTGGTGATTGAATCGATCGTCGAGCAGGACGAGCCCAAGCGCAAAGTCTTCGCCGACTTGAAGACTACGCTCAAACCCGGCGCGATCCTCGCCTCCAACACGTCATCGATTTCGATCACGCGCCTGGCGGCGACGACCGACCGGCCAGACAAGTTCATCGGCATCCATTTCATGAACCCGGCGCCGGTGATGAAGCTTGTCGAGCTCATTCGCGGCCTGGCGACCAGCCAGGAAACCTATGACGCCATTGTCGCGTTCGTAGAGAGCCTCGGCAAAACCATCGCCAACGCCGAAGACTTTCCGGCCTTCATCGTCAACCGCGTGCTGGTGCCGATGATCAACGAGGCCATCTACACGCTGTACGAGGGCGTGGGCTCGGTGGACGCCATCGACAAGGCGATGAAACTGGGCGCCAACCATCCGATGGGGCCGCTCGAACTCGCGGACTTCATCGGCCTCGACACATGCCTGTCCATCATGCAGGTGCTGTACGAAGGCTTGGCGGACTCCAAGTATCGCCCGTGCCCGCTGCTTGTAAAATACGTCGAAGCCGGCTGGCTTGGCCGCAAAACAGAGCGCGGCTTTTACGACTACCGCACCGATCCCCCAACGCCGACGCGCTAATCCGCGGCGGCTTTTTCATATCGGGAAACCCGTGGAAACGCCGCGTTCTGCGGCGCCTCCACGAGCGTCTGCGCGTCACAACGCCAATTGCGCAATCACAAGCGCGCCACGGGCGATGTAAACCGCCACGGCAATTGCCAGCGCGCCGCTAATTGCGAATTCCAGAAGCGTGATCGCTTTGCGCATAAACTGTCCCCGGTTGCGCGAACGAAGCGTGTTCGCACGGGCGACATAGGTGTGCACTGCAACGCAAACATGGCGGCCATCCTAAATTCTTGGAGACGTGGACGCGTTGTCATGGCGCCGGCGCCAATGCAAATTCAGGCGCCTGCAATGCGCGCGAATGTCAGCGCAAAATTGTTCGCAGGCATGGCCGTTATGTCACGCAATGCGAGCCCCTGCGCGCGTGCGGCGGCCTCCACCTCTTCCAGGTCGCGCACGCCGTAAGAAGGGTCACGCTGCTTGAGCCATTCATCAAACGCCTCGTTCGAGGGCGCCGTATGGACGCCGCCGCGCTTGTAGGCGCCATAGGTGAACAGCACGCCGTCATCACGCAACAGACGCGCGGCGCCGGCCATCAGCCCAAGCGTCGCCGCCCAGGGCGAAATATGAATCACATTGATTGCAACGATCGCGTCAAAGCCCGGTTCACTTTCAACGCCCCACTCCGCTTCGCGCGTATCGATCGCCAGCGGCGCACGCACATTCGGGGCGCGGGAAGCTTCGCTCCACGCCTTGATGCTTTCACGCGCGGCCGGATCGGGATCGCTGGGGCGCCAATCAACGCCGGGCAAAGCGGCGGCGAAGAACACGGCGTGCTCGCCCGAACCGGAGGCGATCTCCAGCACACGGGCGCGCGCCGGCAGCACGCGGGCCAGCTGCTCCAGAATGGCGTCGCGGTTGCGGGCGGCGGATGGCGCATATTGGCGGGCGTCCATGCGCGCTTCCTCAGCATGTCCGGCGCGCTCTGGAAACCCTGCCCCTGCAGGTTGCGCAACTGTGACGCCGCGCGCTTCGGCGCTAAGCTGGCGCCATGATTGGGCCCCCGATCCCCCAGCGCATCCCCCCGCTCGCCTGGCGCGGGCCCGCCTGGCTCTGGACGCCCCTGGCGCTGGCGGTCGCCATCGGCTGGCCGGCCCTGATCTTCTACGATGACGCCGCCCCGCAGCGCCTGGCGCTGACAGCGCTTTTCGCAGTGTTTGCGATCGCACTTGTCACGCTCGGCCTAAGCTGGGCGATCGGGCGGGCGCCCAAGGCGCGGCGGATAGTGGTGCTGCACGTGGTCATCGCCGGCGTCATCGTCGCCGCGCTTGCGCCATTCCTGCTGACTTGGGTGTTGAGCATCGTCACGCCGCAGGAGGCCGCCGCGGGCGCGCGATTATCGGCTGCTTTGGTGCTGACGCCGCTGGTCTTCGTGCTCGGCCTGCCGGTTGCGCTGATATCGGGCATCGCCTTCGCCTGGATCGCGCTGGAACAAACCGGCGCGATCGGCGGCGGCGATGTTCTTGAGGACGGCGTGTTCCACCACGACGTACAACCGTTCCAGTAATCAGCGCGCCCACATGCGCAACAGGTTCGAGATCGACTTATCGAGGCGCAGCAGCTCTTCATGAGCGGCGCCGGCTGCAGCAAGGCGTGAACGCGCCACTGAGAGGTCAAACAACGTCTCTCTCTGCGCGGGATCGGGGACGAAGCTCTGCACCCAGCCAACCGCGGCAATGCGCGCGCCCCGCGTCACCGGCGCGACGCGGTGGATTGAACCGGCCGGGTAAAGAATGGCGTCCCCGGCGTCGAGCGCGATGGATTGTTCGCCCAGCGCGCTTTCCACAACCAGTTCGCCGCCCTCATAATCGCCGCGCGCGGCGAGGAAGAGCGTGAACGCAAGATCGGTGCGCAGCCTGCCCTCGCCTGCGCCCATCAAAGCGTCGTCGGTATGAGCGCCATAGGTCATGCCCGGCTCGTAGCGCGAAAACAGCACGCGGCTGATCCGCTGCGGCCGCGCCGCAAACTCAAACAAGGGATGGCGCTGCAGCGCCTCGGTGACAAAACGCTCCAGGGCCTGAACGCGCGCATCGGCGCCATCAGCCTGCAGGTTCTCCTTCACCGCGCGCGCGACCGCCCCAGCGGTGCGCTTGCCCGAGAGCCAGTTCGCCCCCGCCAACGCCTGGCGTACGCGCTCAATGTCCTCGCGCTCCAGGACGTGCTGCAGAATGACGCTCATGGGCTCGCCTCTATTGCGAATGACTCGCATTTGAGTGTAGACGGACCGGCCCCCAGACGGGAGAGGTCGCATGATCGCATGGAAATTCAGGCTGTGGCGAACTGCCGGCGCGGCCGCCGCGCTCGGGCTCGCGGCCTGCGGGGGCGAAGGCGGCGAAGGCGCTTCCACGGTCGGGGGCGGCGAGAGCGGCGAAGGCGCCGTCGCCGAGCCCGAAACCCCGCCGGCAGCTGCTGCTGCGGGCGGCGGCGGCGAACAAGGCGAAGCCGGCGCGGCATCCGCTTTTGCAGGATTGAGCGGCGATCAGCTCACCGCGCTGCGGCTGCAGCACCTGAAGGGCTTCGTGATGGCGGCGGAAACCGCAGCTCAAGCCGGCGAAGGCGAGGCGGCGGCCGTTTTGGTGCAGCAGGGTTTGCTGGAAGCCTACGACGTGGCGCCTGATCAGTTCGGCGCATTCGATGCAGGCCCCGTGCGCGCGGCCGCGGCGGCAGGCCCCGATATCGCCGCACGCTTGCGCGCCGCCCATGACGCCATCGATCGCGCCCAGAGCGGGCTCGCCGCCGACCACGCGGTGCTGGCCGCGCGCATGATCGATATCGCGACCGGCCTTTATCAAGGCGTCGTGCATGAAGACTATGTCGATCCCATCGAGTATCAGCACAGCCACGGCGCCGCGCTTTCGGCGCGCGACGCGCTGGCGCGAGGCGCTGGCGAACTGCGCCGCCGCGACCGGCGCGCCTACGAAGAATCGGCAACCGAATTCGATCGCTTCGCCGCGCTGTGGCCGGCGGCTGACGCCCCCGAAGCGCCGGCGGCTTATCGCGATGTGCTGGTGCAGGCCTCGCGCGTGCGCCTGGCGCTATCGCCGTTTCTCTAGCTGCGCCTGAACAGCGCTGTTGCCGCGCCCTTGAAGGTCGTGCGCGCGAATTCGCGATAGCCGAGCTTTGCCGCCAGGCGCAGCGACGGCTCGTTTTCCGGCGAAATCATGCAGGTAAAATCGCCATGGCCGAAATGGGCTTCGCCCCAGCGGATCATGGCGCTCGCAGCTTCGAGAGCAAAGCCCTTGCCGTGGGCGTCGGACACCAGCGCCCAGCCCTGTTCGGGCGGGTCTACCGGAGGGTCAATCTCGCGCTGGAGATCTGCGAAGCCGCCCTCGCCGAGATAACGGCCTGTCGCTTTCTCTTCGATGACCCAATAGCCATACCCCATCAGCGCCCAGTGCCCCGGATAGCGCAGCAGCCGCGCCCAGCTCTCCTCGCGCGTGGAGGGTCTGCCGCCGATAAAGCGCGTGACCGCGGGATCGGCCCACATCGCGACACAGGCTTCGAAATCGGCGCGCGTATGCCCGCGCAGGCGCAATCGCTCGGTTTCAACGGTCGGAATTGCGCTCAAAGCACGCACTCGAGCACGGCGATCCAGGGCGAACTGGTGAGGCGGCCATTGGCGCCGATGGCGCGGACGCGCCGGCCAACCGTATCGACGGAGACATTGCCGCCGATGGTCTCGACCGAATTGGCGTTGACCTTGACAACGATGTCGCCGTGGGAGGGATAGAAGCTGTCGGCGCGATAAACGAGCTTGGCCTGGTCGTAATCGTAGCGCTTGGCGTATTCGCGCCCGGCGACGAGAATATCGCCCACCTTCGGCGCGTAAGCGCCAGGCTTGCGCGCGATGTAGCCATAATTGGCCGCGCCTTCGCCATCGGCCTTCTTCATGGCCTGGTCCACGTAGTGGCAATGGGCCTGCGTGTACTTGAACCGCGCGCCGGCGCCGGCCTTGCGCACGGCGAAACTGACGAACGCGGACGACCACGCCGGGCGGATATTCTTGACCTTGGTGCGCCCGTCATAATTGATGCCGATGCTGGCCCAGTACTCGCCGACATATTTGTATTGCGGATCCTGAGTTTCCGTGCGGACCCCATTTTCAAAACGCGCATACTCGTCCCAGCAAATCTGCGCCAGTTTTTCTTGAAATGTCGCCATCATGGGCCCCTGCACAACCGGAGCGGGAGATTGTCAGCGCGCCTGCGCGCTGTCCAGCGCTAAGCCTCCGCCAGAACCGCCTCGATCAGCGCGGCTGCATCCGCGCTCGACCAATCGGCGCCGCCCGCCAGGCGCGCGCGCTCAACGCCGTCGCGGCCATAGATGATGGTGACCGGCATGCCGCTGGCGCGGACATCGAATAAGACGCCGCGGCTGATATCGATCAGGAACGGCAGCGACCCGTCCGAAAGACGCGCCAGCTCGCGCTCAGCCCTGGCGCGATCGGCTTCGCCATCGACGCTCACCGCCACAACGCGCAGGCGCCCTGCAAAACGGCGCTGCAGGGCGCCAAGGGTCGGCATCTCCTCCATGCAGGGCGCGCACCACGTGGCCCACAAATTGACCACCATCACCTCGCCCCGGCGATCGCTCAGGCGCGCCTCGCCGCCATCGGCGGCGGACAACGCGCGCGAGGGCATGGGCGGCGGATCGTCCAGGACGACAAGGCGCGCCATTTCTCCGCGGGCGAATCGCGCCAAACCGGACTGAGGCTCAGGCTTTGAAGCGGCGGCGAAAAGCACGTAAAGAACGGCGATCCCGCCAGCGGCGAGCAATGTCAAAGCGGCCCAAAGCGCCCAGGATTTCGCCGAGGAGTTCGCGTTCGTGTCCAATTCCAAGTCCTCACCCGGCCAGCAGATGTGGGGCGGCCGTTTCGCAGCCCAACCTGACGACGCTATGCAAGCCATCAACGCGTCGATCGATACCGACAAGCGGCTGTGGCGTGAAGACATCGAAGGCTCGAAGGCTCACGCCGAGATGCTGGCCGCGCAAGGGATCATTACGCGAGAGGACAACGCGGCGATACAATCAGGCCTGGATCAGATCGCCGCGGAGATCGCAGGAGGGACATTTCCTTTTTCGGTCGCGCTCGAAGACATCCATCTCAACATCGAGGCGCGGCTCACCGAGCGCATCGGCGAAGCCGGCAAACGCCTGCACACTGCGCGCTCGCGCAACGATCAGGTGGCGACCGATTTCAAGCTCTGGACCATGCGGGCGAGCCGCGAAGCCGCCGACGGCCTGCGGGTGCTGCAAAAGGCGCTGCTGAAACAAGCGGAGAGCCACGCCGACTGGATCATGCCGGGCTTCACCCATCTGCAGACCGCGCAGCCGATCACGCTCGGCCATCACCTGCTGGCCTATGTCGCCATGCTCGAACGCGATCGCGTGCGGGTGATCGGCCAGGCGCTGGAGGCGGCCTGGGAGTGCCCGCTTGGCGCGGCCGCGCTCGCAGGCACCAGCTACAGAATAGACCGCGACGCCACCGCGCACGCGCTGGGTTTCCATGCACCGGCCGCCAATTCCCTGGACGCCGTGGGCTCGCGCGACTTCGCGCTCGCCGCGCTGGCCAGCCTGGCCGTCGCGGCGACGCACCTTTCGCGGCTGGCGGAAGAAATTGTGCTGTGGACCAGCCCGCAATTCGGCTTCGCGCGCCTCAGCGACGCATGGTCGACCGGCTCCTCGATCATGCCGCAGAAGCGCAACCCCGACGCCGCCGAACTCATCCGCGCCAAGGCCGCGCGCATCGGCGCCGATTTCGCCGCACTCAACGCCATCGTTCAGAAGCTGCCGCTCGCTTACGCCAAGGATCTGCAGGAAGACAAAGCGCTGACCTTCGGCGCGTTCGACGCGTTCGCGCTTTGCGTCACCGCCATGATCGGGATGATTGAGAGCATGCGCTTCAATCGTGAGGCGATGCGCGCGGCGGCGGCCAAAGGCTATTCGACCGCGACCGACCTTGCCGATTGGCTTGTGCGCGAGCTGAGGGTTCCCTTCCGCGAAGCGCACGAAATCACCGGCCGCATCGTCCGGCGCGCCGAAGACGCGGGCGCCGAAGAGCTGGGCCAGCTGCCTTTAAGCGAATTTCAGGCTGTCGATGAACGCATCACGGAAGCGGCGCGGGCGCTGTTGACGGTTGAAAAATCGGTCGAGAGCCGGGATAGCTATGGCGGGACCGCGCCTGAGCGCGTGCGCGAGCAGGTCGCGCGCTGGAAGGAGACGTTCAAATGAACCGCTTACTCTTGGCGCTCGCCGCGGCAGCCCTGCTCAGCGCATGCGGCGTGCAAGGCGATCTCGCGCGCCCCGACCCATTGTGGAACCGCGAGGCTGTGCTGCGGCGCGAGTGCGAACGCCAAGCTCAGAGCAACCAGCCCCAGGATCCGCGCTGCGCGCAATTCGAGACCAACGTGCAGACCAACCCGTGAACCATTTCGACTATCGCGGCGGAGAGTTCTGCTGCGAAGACGTGAGCCTGGAGGCGATCGCCAACGACGCAGGCACGCCCGCTTACGTCTACTCCACCGAGACGCTGCAACGCCATTTCGCTGTTTTCAAAGCCGCCTTCGCGCCGCGCGAGGTGCTGATCGCCTTCGCTGTGAAGGCAAACGCCAACATCGCCGTGCTGGCGACCCTGGCGCGCCGGGGCGCGGGCGCAGATACTGTCAGCCAAGGCGAGATCGAACGCGCGCTGCGCGCCGGCGTCGCGCCGGAAAAGATCATCTTCTCCGGCGTCGGCAAGACGGAGTCCGAACTGGCCTTCGCCGTGCAGAACGGCGTCCACCAGATCAATGTCGAAAGCATCGCCGAACTCGAGACGCTAGCGCGCATCGCATGGGCGCTAAAGAAGCGCCCCGCCATCGCCATCCGCGTCAATCCCAATGTCGGCGCCGGCGGGCACGAGAAAATCTCCACTGGCAAGGGCGAGGCGAAGTTCGGCGTTTCGCCGGACCAGGCGCTGGCGCTCTACGCGCGCGCAGCTGGCGACAAACATCTCGACGCCAAGGGCCTTGCCGTGCACATCGGCAGCCAAATTCGCGAGCTTGCGCCGCTGGAAGCGGCCTTCGCTCTGATGCGCACGCTGGTGGAGCGCCTGCGCGCCGAAGGCCTGCCAGTGGAGCGCCTCGATCTTGGCGGCGGCCTCGGTGTTCCCTATTTCAACGAGCCCGATCCGCCCGCGCCCACCGCCTATGCCGCCATGGTCGAGCGGGTTTTTGCAGGGATGGAGATCGCGCTGGCGTTCGAGCCCGGGCGCATGATCGCAGCCAATGCCGGCGTGCTTTTGTCCCGCGTCGTGCGCATTCAGGAGCGCGCCGCCCGGCCGATCCTGGTGCTTGACGCAGGCATGAACGATCTCATCCGGCCCGCGATCTATGACGCCTACCACGACATCAAGCCGGTGCGTGAGCCCGCGCCCGGCGCCGCGCCTCGGGCTTATGACGTCGTCGGGCCGATCTGCGAAACCGGCGACACCTTCACGCGCGACCGCATGCTGACGCCGCTGGAGGAAGGCGATCTTGTCGCTTTCCTCACTGCCGGCGCCTACGGCGCCGCGATGGCCTCCACATACAACGGGCGCGCACTTGTTCCGGAGGTTCTGGTCAAGGGCGCGGAGTTTGAGATCGTACGCCGCCGCTGGAATCTCGCTGAACAGCTGGAGCTTGAGCGCCTGCCGCCTTGGCTGGACGGAGGCTCAAGCCGCGAGGCCTGAGCTTGTGGAAGGGCAAGCGCTGCGCACACCGGCCTTCTACAGGCTCGGGCCTCGGCGGAGGCTCAAGACCAAGAGCCCTGAGTTCGGCGAAGGGCGAACGGCACACGCACACCGGCCTTCGACAGGCTCGGGCCTCGGCGACGGTGAGCGCTAGCTTGGCAGCGCTAGAACCGGCGCATCCACCTGCACGGCGCCGCGCTCAACCACCGGGAACTGGTAATTGTGCTGACCTTCCAGAGTATCGGAGCGCACATCCTGCACTTCACGGGCGAACTCGCGGCGTACATAGGCCGAAAGCTCGCCGGCGGTGATCACGCGATCATGGTTTTCATCGGCGCTGCCCGATAGGCCGGTCTGGATGAAGTGCGAGAGGAAGCCGCCGGCCTGGAATTTCTCCGCGACCGAGCTGGTGAGATCTTCCTCCGAGCTGAACAGGCCCATCACGCCAGGACGGCTCACGACATCGCGGGCAAAGCCGCCGCTGAAACATGAATCGAGCACCAGCAGCGCCGTGCGCGCGTGCACTTGCTGGAACATCTGGTTCATCTCGTCGTCGGTGATGGGGCCATCCACCATCTCGATGGTCTCGTCCTTGCCGTCAGGCTCGGTGGCGTCGACGCGGCCGCGCACCTGATTGCCGTGGCCGGAATAGAAGAAGAGGAAGAGATCGTCCGGCCCGGCGGCGGCGGCTACGCGCTGGAACGCCTCGCGCACGCCAGCGCGTGTGGCCTGGCCGTCGATCAGCGTCACGCTCTCCGGCGCCAGCGCGCCCTGGCGGGCGAGCGCATCGCGCAGCTTGCGCGCATCTTCAGCGGTGAGCGGCAGATCGTTGCCGGTTCCGGGATAATCGGAAATGCCCACCAAAACCGCGTAGACGCGCCGTGCGCTGGTGTTCGCCGCCACCTGCGGCGCAACCCCCTGCTGCAGCGTCACCACATACTCTCCAGCCTCTCCGGGCTGGTAGGATGTTGCGCCAATCCGGTATTCGCCGCTCTCCGCCAGCGTGGTTTCGATGCGCGCATTGCGATCGGTCTGCGAGGCGTCGTCATTGTCTTCCTGGGCGCCGGACGGCGCGAGCAGGATCAGATACGGATCGAATTGCGAGGAGCGCATGTCGATCACCACGCGCTGGCCGGCTTGGCCCTGGAAGCGGAAGGTGTCGTAAAACTCGCCTGACCGCAGCTGCGTGTCGCCCTGCGCCAGGGCGCCTGTCATGGTCTGGCCGGCGTTGACGTTCTGGGCGTCGCCCGCGAGCGTCGATTGCGGCGAAGCGCCAGGCGCGGCCGGTGCGATGGCGAGCTGATACGCGCCCGCTTCGCCGGGCTGATATGACGTGACATGCACGGTGTATTCGCCGTTAGCCGGCAGCGTCACGACCAGGCGGCTGTTGCGCGTGTTATTTTCGGTATCGTCGTCGTTGTACTGCTCGAAATTGCCGGGGCCGGTGATCGCGACGTAAGTATCGAACTGGGCGGACGCCAGCGAGATTTCCACCGTCTGGCCCGCAATGCCTTGCAGCGGGAAGGTATCGACGAATTCGCCGGACGGCAGCTGCGCATCGCCCTGGGCGAGTTCGCCGGTCAATTGCTGCGCGGTGATCGGTTGGGCGTTTTGCGGGGCGGTGTTGTCCACGATCGCCGGCGCTTCGCCGGTGCGCTCCACGAGAAGCTGGTAGGGGCCGGTTGCGGTGCGGCTGAAGCTGGTGACGTAAACCTGCGCTGTCCCGTTTTCGGGGAAGGTTATGTTGAGGCGCGAATTGTAACCCTGACCGTCGTCGTCATTATCCTGCGACAGCGAGCCCGGCCCGCGCACATAAAGATACGCATCGAACGCATCGGAGGTGAGACGCAGCGTGTATTGCTCGCCCTGACGGCCTTGCAGCTGATAAATATCGACAACCCCGCCTTGATCGGCCTTGTTGTCGGCCTGCTCCAGCGTTCCGCTCACCGGCTGGCCAGGCTGAAGGCCCCCGCGCGCCAAGGGTCCGCAGGCGGCGAGCAGCGCCGCCAGGATGAACGTTGCGGTTGTCCGAATGTTCATAAGGCCTCCCCGGATGAACGGCATGTGAGCTTAGGCGCCCGCTGGCGCCCGTCAACATCGGGGAAAGCGTCCCGTGGCCTTGCCCTTGCGAGCGATGGCCATGGTTTGGCTCGAAATGGGCTGATACGGTTCCCCGCCCGGCATGAAGCATCAAGACGCCCTCGCCCAGCTCGCGCGCGAAACCTCGCGGGCCAAATCCCGCCTCGCGCTGGAACGGCTTATGCGCGCTGGCCTGCCCTTGCTGACCGCCGCCGCGGGGTGGGCCATTTTCGCGTTGGCCGGCCTGCATGATCGTCTGCCCTACCTGCTTCAAAGCCTCACGGCGCTGGCGGCGCTGGCGGTATTTGTCTGGCTGGCGTTGCGCGCGCACGCCGCGTGGCGCGCGCCAAGCGATGAAGACGCGCGCGAACGGCTCGCCGCGGATTCGCAGCTGGACGCCGGCGCTTTCGATGCGCTGCGCGATCAGCCCACGCGCTATGATGCGCTGTCGGTCGCGCTGTGGAATCGCGAGCGCGAACGCGTGCTTGAGCGCGCCGACGCCGTGCACGCGGGCCCGCCGCGCCCGCAACTCGATCAACTCGATCCTTTCAAGCTGCGCTTCCTGCTGGGGGCGCTGCTGATCGGGGGCTTCGTGTTCGCCGGCGCCGAGGGGCCAGACCGCCTGGCGCGCGCGTTCCTGCCCGATCCCGGCCCGCTGCTCGGCGATCGCGAAATGGCGATCGAGGCTTGGGCGGCGCCCGCCGAATACACCAACGCGCCGCCGGTTTCGCTCAGCGAATTGATCGGGCGGCGCGTGGCGACGCCGCCTTCCATCCGCGCCACGGTGCGCCTCACCGGCCCCGCTGGCGCGCCGCTCCTTGTCTTTCGCAGCGCGGGCGGCAAACGCCAGGCGCGTTTCGCGCGCGCCGCCGATGGCGCCTGGGAAGCGCAGCTCGACATTCCAGGCCGCGGCAATCTTTCCATCGTGCGCTTCCATACGCGCGCACGCTGGCGCCTGGCGCCGGCTTCGGACGCGCCGCCGGCGGCGGCGTTCGCGGCGCCGGTCGCAACACTGCCGGACGAGCGCATCAATCTCGCCTGGCGCGCCCGCGACGATTACGGCATCCGCCGGCTGCTGCTGCGGGTGCGCCCGCTCCACCCGCCGGCGGGCCTGTCCCGGGCCGACGCAGTCGACACTGAGCTTGAAGCGCCTGCGGGCGACCCGCGCGAGGCGCAAGCGGAAACCGAAGTCGATCTCGCCGCGCACCCGTACGCAGGCATGGACGTGGAGGCGCGCATCGTCGCGATCGATGCGCTGGGGCAGGAAGGCGTGAGCGATCCGCTGCAGTTTTCCATGCCCGAAAAAGTGTTCCTGCAGCCGCTTGCGCGTGCAGCCATTGAAATCCGCCGCCACATCCTCGCCGAGCGGCGTCCGTACCGGCCCGCGCCGCGCGCACGGCGCCAAACCATGCCGGCGGGCGGGATCGTTTTCGGCGATGCACGCATCGAAGTGCGCGATACTGCGCGCCGCCCGCCATTGCAGCGCGCGCCCGAAGGCGTGCGCCGCGCGGCGCGGCTGATCGATGCGCTGACCATGGCGCCGCAAGACGGCTATTTCCGCGACCTTGCGGTGTTCCTTGGCTTCCGCAGCGCACGGGCGCAGCTCGCGCTTGCGCGCGACATCGGAGAAACAGATCTCGCCGCCGACACGCTGTGGCGCACGGCGCTGCGGGCCGAATATGGCGGCGCCGCGGACGCCCGGCGCGCGCTCGAAGAAGCGCAGCGCCAGCTGGCCGAGGCGCTGGCGCAAGGCGCACCGCAAGAGCGCATCCGCCAGCTCATGCAGGCGCTGCGCCGGGCCATGGAAACCTACATGCAAGCGCTCGTGCAGGAAGCGCTGCGCAACGGCGACCGCTCCACCATGGAGGACACCGAAGAGCAAACCGCGCTCAGCGAACGCGACATCGAAGATCTCTTCCGCCGCGTGCAGGAGCTGAGCGAACAAGGCCGCAATGCAGAAGCGCAGCAGATGCTTCAGATGCTCGCCAACATCCTTTCCAATCTCGAAGTTCAGCTCGGCGAAAGCGAGGACGGCGGACAGCAAGGCGGCCAAGAGCAGCAAATGCAACAGAGCATGGACGAACTGAGTCAGGCGATGGGCGAACAGCGCGCGCTGCGCGATGAGACGCGCCAGCAGCAACAGCAGCAGGACGGCCAAGGCGGCAGCGGCGGCGAGCAGCAAGGCGGCCAGGGCGGCGATGATATGGCCGAGCGCCAGGCCCAAATCCGCCAGGGCTTGGCCGAGGCCCAGCGTATGTCCGATGACGCGGGCGCTGCGCCAAGCGAAGATCTCGACGCCGCCGGCCAAGCCATGCAGCGCGCGGAAAACGCCTTGCGGCGCGGCGATTTTGAAAGCGCCGAAGCGGCCCAGACCGCGGCGCTCGAAGCCTTGCGCGAAGGCGCTGAAGCCTTGGGCGCGCAAATGCGCGAGCGCGGCGGCCAGCAAAGCGAACAACAAGGCGCAGGCGGCACGCGCGACCCGTTGGGCCGCCAAACCGGCAGCGGCGAAAGCGACGGCGAAGGCGCCATCCCGGCTCAGGCCGATCCGGTGCGGGCGCGGGAGATCTTCGATGAAATCCGCCGCCGCGCCCAAGATCCCAATCGCCCGGAAGCGGAACGCGAATATCTGCGCCGCCTGATGGACCGCTTCGGCGATTCCTAATCGTTCCCGCAAAGGAGAAGCGCATGCGTCACTTTCTTAAGCCGGCCGCCGCCGCAGCCGCGCTGCTTGCAGGGTGCTCGCAGCCCGCGCCGAGCCAGGCGCCGCAGCAGCCCGAGGTGCCGCCAGCGATCGAAGCCTGCAACAGCGTCACGCCCGATGCGGCGCGGCAAATCGCGGTGACGGACGAAGTCGCGAGCACCGCCGCCGCCGCCGATCTGCGCGGCGGGCGCATCGCGCCGGGTACCTACGATCTAATCGCGGCCACGCGCATCGGCGCGGCGACTGGCTGGCGAGGCACGCGCGCCGTGGCGCTTGAAGTCAGCGAAGACGCCGACAATGGGGTCGCGTTCAACTGGGCCGGCGCAGCGCCCGGCGGCGAGACCGACCGCTGGACCGCATCCTTCTCGGAAGAGCCTTCACCGCACATGACCTATCGATGCGGCCGCATGGGCGATGTGCCGGTAGCGTTTGCGGTTGAAGGCGCGGCGCTGCAGCTGCGCCTCACCGATGGCGCGGGCGGCAGCCTTGCGCTGACATTCCAGCCGCGCGCGTGAGCTTTCAATCGATGGCGGCGATGTGGGGCAAGCCGCGATAGCGGCCCGCATCATCCATGCCGTAGCCGACCAGGAAATCGGCGGGCGCATCCCAGCCGATAGCGTCGATCGCCTCCCCCAGCGCCTGCGGCTTGCGCACGAACGCGCAGGCCAACGTTTCGCGCGCGCCTTTGGCCAGAAGATGGGCGCGCGCGTAAGCGATGGTGCGCCCGCTGTCGAACACGTCATCGACGATCAGCACGCCGCGCCCTTCCACAGAGCGGGAAATATCAGCGCGCACCACGACCTTGCCGGAACTCTCGCGCGCATCGCGGTAGCTCTCCAGCCAAAGTGAATCGTAGATCGGGTGGCGGCCACGCCGCTCAAGCGCGCGCATCAGGTCGGCTGCGAAGGGAATAGCGCCCTGCAAAAGCGCGACCACCGTCCAGCTGTCATCGACGCGCGCAGACAAGTCCGCGGCGAGCGCATCAACGCGTGCAGCTATTTCTTCAGCGCTGAGAAGGACGCGCACTCAGCCCGCGGTGAAGCGCAGCGCCAGACCATCGACGGGGGTCAGCTCGCTCGTCGTCGTTGGTTCGACAAGCTCATGGCCCGGCTCAATCGGCTGGTCGAGCACAAGCTCGTCCTGCGGGGTTGGCGGAGAAACGTGGGCCGGCCCGCCCGCCATCGGCATGTCCGAGAAGTTCGCGAACGTGGCTTCAAGATCGACGGCGTCGGACGGGGGATTTTCCACCCGGATTTCGAACGGGATCGCCGCGCCCGCAGCCACCGGCTGATCGGTGATCGCGTTCACGAGCTCAAAGATTTCGTGCGAGCGCGTGTCACGCAACGAAATGCGCACCGGCGGCACCAGCTTGTCGTCACGGCCGATATTGCGCACCTCGCCGCTGACCAGAAGGATCGGCGTCGCGCCCTCGAAGTCGCGCTCGACCGCAAGGTCGTAAAACTCCAGGCCGTAAACATTCACGTCGAGCCCGAGCGCGGCGAACGCGCTGGCTGAACGCGGCCACAGCTCGGCGACATCCTGGCGGAACATCACCATGCCCGCAGCGCTGGCGGCGAGAGCAGCGCCTGTGGCGCCCCACACGACGACAGCGGCGCGCGTGCGTTCGCGGCGCATGCGGTCAGCCTGCTGTTGGCGGAATTTCGCCGCTGCGGACGGCGCCGGCCCCGGTTGCTCAGCCGCGCGGCGCAATCTTTCGACACGTTCGCGTGTCAGTGGTTCGTGGGCGGGCGCTTCGGCCGCACGCGCAACCGGGGCGTCAGCGGGCGCGCGCAACTCGAGCTGCGGCTCGGCGAACCAGGAGAACCCGCATGCCGCGCAACGCACAGTCCTGCCGGACGGGCCGATGGCGGCGTCATCCGCATAGTAGCGAGTTGAGCAAGACGTGCAGGTAAGGATCATGATAACGATACGTTCAGCTGCCCCAGTAACGTTCCTCGGTGCATTGATTCTATTTAGCTTGTCCAGTCATGGCCCGTCCCAACCCCAGTCCTGACCTCGACCTCTTCGAGCGCGGCGTTCTCGTCCGTCTCTCAGGCGTCGACGCCGGTTATGGCGGCTCGACCGTCCTGATGGACATCAATTTTGAAGCCCGCGCGGGCGAGGTCGCACTTATCACCGGCCCCGCGGCCGCAGGCAAGACCACGCTCACCCATGTGCTGCGGCTGGCGCTGCCGCCGCGCAGCGGCCGCGCGGTCATTCTTGGCGGCGATATCCGCCGCGCCCGCCCCCGCACCATCGCAGACATCAAGCGCCGCGTTGGCTATGTTGCTGAAAACCCAGTGTTCATTGAACAGTGGAGCACGTTCGACAATGTCGCCATGCCGCTGCGGCTCCTGCGCCACAAGCCGCGAGATTATGCCGACGACGTCCAGGAACTTGTGGAATTCGTGGGCTTGGGCGGCGCGGCGGACCTGGCGGCGGAGAAACTTTCGGGTGCGGAACGGCGCAGGGCCGCCATAGCCCGCGCGCTGGCCGCCAAGCCCGATCTCATTCTTGCCGACGACCCCACGGCGGGCATGTCTCCCGCCGATGGGCGCCGGATCGTGCGGCTGCTGGCGGAGATGCGCCGCGTGGGCGCCGGCGTCGTCATCGCCAGCCAGGACGATAGCCTGGCCGAGTGCGCGCCGATGTGGGTCTGGCGGATCGATCGCGGCAGACTGTCAGCGCCCGAGCAAACCGCCGAGGCCAACGACGCGGAGGCGTTCGAATGAGGAACGCCCTTGCCGGCGTCGAGCGCGCCATCTTCTGGACATTGGCGTTCGCGGCCTTCGCAGCCGCCGCCGCCGGGCTCGCCGCGCGCGCGGTCGACAGGGTGGCGGTAGGCTATGAGCAGGCCCGCACCGCCTACGCCATCGTGCGCGTGGAAGCCCCGGACGGCCCCGAAGGCATGGCCGCCGCCGAACAGGCGCTGGCGAGCGCGCCGCACGTGACCAGCGCGGCGCCGATGACGGCGGGCCGCGCCGCCGCACTGCTGGGAGAGCTCGGCGGCGGGGTCCCCCCCGAGGACATGCCCGCGCCACGCCTGATCGAAATCGAACTGGCGCCGGCGTCGCCGCAGACCGACGTCTCCGGCGACATCGTGGCGGCTCTGGCCCAAGGCGGCGTCACCGCCGAAGTGATCGCAGCGCCTGACGAGGGCGCAGGCGGAGGGCTTGCAGCGCGCGTGCGCGCCGCCGCGTTGTGGGGCTCAATTCTGTTCGGACTCATGATGGGCGTGATCGTCTGGCTCGCCGCGCGCGGGCTCGCGGCGCGGCGGCGCGAAATGGTGACCGTCATGTGCGATCTCGGCGCGACCCGCGGCCAGACGGCCGGGCGCATCGCCGACGAAGCGGCGGTGCTCGGACTTTACGCAGGCGCCGCAGGAGGCGCCCTCGCCGGCGCCGCGGCGGTGATCGCATTGCTGCTGGCCATTCCCGGCGCTTCGCTTGAAACTCTGCCGGCCATGATTCTTCCCATCGATCTCGCGCCGGTTTTGGCCGCCCCGCTTGGCGCGGCGATCGCCGCAGGCGCAGGCGCGCGCGCAGCCGCCGGCTATTTTCACGGGCAGGCCGCGAGGCTGGGTTGATGCGCTCATGGCTGCTTTGGATCGCGCTTGCAGGCGTGGCCGCGTTCATCGCCGGCTTCTGGGACTTCGCTGACAGCGTACGCCGCACCGCACAGCCGCCGCCGCAGGCCGACGCCATCGTTGCGCTCACTGGCGGATCGCTCGAGCGGCTTTCGACCGGCGTGCGCCTGCTCGAAGCGCACAAGGGCGAGCGCCTGCTGATCTCCGGCGTCAACCGCATCGTGACTGACGAAGAACTTTATCACGCGCTCAATATCGACCCTGAACTCGGGCGCTGCTGCATCGATCTCGGGCGTTCGGCGGAAGACACGCTCGGCAACGCCTCGGAAACGGCGGCCTGGGCGCGCGCGCATCACTACACCAACATCATCCTGGTCACCGACGATTATCACATGCCCCGTTCGCACGCCGAACTCTCGGTGGCGCTTCCGGAAGCGCAGATCCATCCCTACCCCGTGCGCACGCGGTGGACGGACCCCAAGCTGTGGCGCAGCGACCTGGCGGCGGCTTCGCGGCTGGGCGCTGAGTACGTGAAATATCTTGTCATCCGCGGGCGGGAGGCGTTGATCGGGCTCGGCGGCGAAGAGCCCGCCCAGCAGCCGGACGACACATGATCCTGATCCGATCGATCCTGTTTGTGATCTGGTTTTACGGGACGATGCTCTTTTGGGGCCTCGTCTACATGCCCGCAGTGCTGCGCGGACGTGATCGCTACATCTGGCACGCCATGCGCAATTGGGGGAAATCCACCATTTGGGGCCTGCGCTGGATCGTTGGCGCCCACATAAGTTTTGAGGGCCTTGAGCATTTGCCGAAAGGGCCCGCGCTGATCGCGTCGAAACACCAGGCCACGCTCGACACCGTGCTGCCGGCGCAATTCCTCTGCGAGCCGGTGTTCGTGGTGAAGAAAGAACTCTCGAAAATGCCGGTCTTCGGCTTCTACATGAAGCGCGGCATGATCCCGGTCGATCGCGATGCGCACGCGAAGGCGTTGAAGGACATGATGCGCGCCGCGCGCGCGGCCATCGGCAAAGGGCGCCAAGTCGTCATCTATCCGGAGGGCACGCGCCAGGAACTGGACGCAGCGCCCGAATACAAACCCGGCATCGCCGCGCTCTACAAAGATCTTGGCCTGCCGGTGACGCCGATTGCGCTCAATACCGGATTGGTCTGGCGCCCGAGCGGGATCATCCGCCGTCCCGGGCGGGTGGTGATCAAGATCATGCCCGCCATCCCTCCGGGCCTGCCGCGCGACCAATTCATGGCCGAGATCGAGCGCGTTATTGAAACCGAGAGCCAGGCCTTATTGCCGCCGGACAAGCGCCGTACGGCGCTGACATGAAAAAACGCACTTTATGGCTGGCCGCGCCTTGGGCGGTGTTCGCGCTCGCCGCGCTCGGGTGGGTGTTCTACTGGCATGCACTCGCCGCGCAGGCCGAGCAGCGCCTGCACGCATGGGCAAGCGAACAGAACGCCGCCGGCGCAAGCGTCTCCTTCGACCGCATTGTGCGCCACGGCTTTCCGGCGCTCTTGCGCCTGGAGCTGCAGGGGATCCGCTACGCGCCGGCGCGCGGAGGCTGGAGCGCAGAAACGGCGCGCGCCGATCTGCACATCCAGGTGCTCAACCCTCAGCACGTCATTCTCGAAGCCAAGGCGCCGATCGCGATCTCACGCGCTGACGGGGCAACGACTAATGTCAGCGCCGACGCGCTGATCGCCAGCATGCGCACTGCGAACGGAGCGCTGGCGCTCGCCGGCGTGGAAGCGGACAATCTCGCGCTCGACGATCCTGCGCAGGAAGGCGTGCTGCGCGCAGCCAAGCTGGTCGTCAATGTGCGCCCCGATCCGCGCGCCGCGGGCGAATACCAGCTCGCGCTCGATGCGCAGGAAATCATACTGCCGCGGCCAGTGCGCAGCTTTGAAAGCTTTGGCCTTGACGTCGCCGCCATCCGAGCGGCGATCGTGATCGAAGATGGCGCGGCCCTGCTGCAATCGGCGCCGGGCGATCCGCTCGGCCCATGGCGCGACGCCGGCGGCAAGCTGCGTTTCGACGCTCTCTCCTTGAGCTGGGGGCCGTTGACGACGACGGGAACAGGCGAAGGCGGGCTCGATGCGCAGCGCCGCCTCGAAGGGCGCCTGGTGCTGCCGGTCGAACGGCCCGCACCCGTGCTGGTCGCCATCTCCAACGGCCCCGGCATTGACGAAGACGCGCGCCGCGCGCTCGGCCTGCTCGCCGCCGGTTACGCCATCACCGGCAACGACATCAGGCTCGACGTGGGCGCTCATGACGGCGTGCTCAGCCTGGAGGGCCTGCCCGTGCGGCCGCTGGCGCCGGTTTACTGAGGTGTTCGACATCGCGATCGAACGCCGCGGCGGGCGCGCCACAGGCGTAATCACGATCGGCGCCGCACAGGAAATCTTCGATCCCGATCTCAGCCTCTGGAATGTAGAGGATTACGCCCAAAGCTGGCTGCGCGCTGCTGCGCACGTGCTGGAACGCGGCTATGGACGCTTCCTTGTTTCCGTGTGCGCGCCGGGAACATCGCCATACGTTTGCTGGGTGTGCCGCACGCGCGCGGGCGAGGCGCGCCTGTTCAAATCAATTCTGCTGGGCAGCCTCACAGGAGATTTCGCCACGCCCCGCGACGGGGAAACCCTCGAAGACGATTACGCCGAGCGCAATGACGAGAGGCCCACGCTGAAGGTGCTGCGTTGTTCGCTTGCCGATATCGCCGCGTTCGAAGCCCGCTTGCGCGGCGGAGCGGCGAACTAAGGCTTCACCCGTCCCGGCCCCAGTTTGGTTCAGGCGTATCCTGGCCTGCTTCAATGACTTCGCGGCGCATGCGCCGGGCGCGATCGAAAAGATCGTAAAGCGTTTGCCCGTCGCCCCAGCGGATCGCCTTCTGCAGCGCGGACAAATCCTCGGAAAACCGCCCCAACACTTCCAGCACGGCTTCGCGATTGTTCAAGAACACGTCGCGCCACATGGTCGGATCGGACGCGGCAATGCGGGTGAAATCGCGAAAGCCGGACGCGGAATACTTCACCACTTCGCTCTCGCTGACAGTCTCCAAATCCTCGGCCATCGCCACGATATTGAAGGCGATCAAGTGCGGCAGGTGGCTGGTGACGGCGAGCACGACGTCGTGCCGGTCAGCGTCCATGACTTCCGTACGCGCGCCAAGCGCCTCCCAGAACGCGCGCAACTTGACCACCGCTTCGTTCTCGGCAGCGCTTGCGCCGAGCGGAGTGAGGATCAGCCAGCGATTTTGGAACAAGGAAGCAAAGCCGGCTTCGGGGCCGGAATGCTCTGTGCCCGCCAGCGGATGGCCGGGCACAAACACCGCGTGTGCGGGGATCAGCGGCGCCACCGCATCGGCCACAGCGCGCTTCACCGAGCCTGCATCGGTGACGATCGCGCCGGCCATTATGGCGGGCGCGGCGGCGGCGGCGGCATCGGCCATGGCGCCGACAGGAACCGCGAGCACCACCAGATCAGCGCCCGCTGCCGCTGCGGCGGCGCTTTCGCACACCTCGCCCAGCGCCAGCGCTGCGGCGCGAGTGCGCACATCGGCGTCACTGTCGTAAATGGCGACGGCGCCCGCAACACCGGCCGCCTTCACCGCGCGCGCGATCGAAGCGCCGATCAGCCCAGCGCCCAGAATTGCAACGCGTTCGAAAATGACCGCCATCACACGCGCGCGTATGAGCCAAGCACGCGCACCCGCTCCAGGCCCGAGCGCGTCAGCGCCGCGGCGCGCGGATCATCGACGCCGATGAAGCCATCGACACGCACCAGCACCCGCGGTTCGGCGCGCGCCACTTCCCTGCCGGTGAAGCCGACTTCATTGAGCGCGCGCTGCAAGCGGTGATGGGGATCGAACGCCATCAGCAACGTGACATCGCCGCCAGCCTGTTCGCTCGGCGAGGCGGCGAACAGCGCCGCTTCGGGATCTTCGCCGCCGCCGATCAAGGGCAGCCCGGCGATGATGTGCAGGCTCTGGAAGCGCGTCTCCGAGAGCGCCGGCCACCAGGCGCCGACGCCCGGCGCCGCTGGCCAGGCCGTGACCGCCACGACCGAGTTGGGATTTTCAGCCGCGCGCTGCAGCGCCGCCTGCGGCTCACCCAGATCTTTGATTCGGGTGCGGGCGCCGAAATGACGGCGCGCGATGTCGAACAGGCGCGTAGGATCGCCGCGACCGCCGCCGACGACGACGTCGATCACGCGCTGGCGGCGCAAGCCGGCCGCGATCAGCGCGCGCCAGAGCTCCACCACGTTTTCGCGCTCGAGCGGCGCGGGCGCTTCCGAAACGAGCCGCCGCAGCAGCGCCACCTCGCGGCCGGGCCGGATCGGCAATCCCGGGTGCGGCGCCTTCACGCCGGCGAGTTTTTCGCTCACCCGCAAGCGCTCAGCGAACAAGGCCAACAACTTGGAATCGATGCCGTCAATCTCGGCGCGAATCGCGTCGAGCGATTCGCTGGCAGGGGGGCTGGCGTCGTTCATCTGAGCAACCTTAGCTGGCTTTCGCCGCGCCCGCCATTGGCCGCACGCAGAGCGAGTCGTTAACAGGCGCGCCCAATCCCAGGGGGTGTTTTCGCCGCGACGCAGCTTATACAGGCGCACATGATTCACGCAGGCGGCGCAGCGGCGAAATTGCAGGCGGCGGGAGGCGTGCGCTCGCTCGCCTTCGACGCGTCTCAACCGCTGCAGCTTTCCAGCGGGGAAACGCTGGCGCCGCTGACGATCGCGTTTGAAACCTACGGCGCGCTGAACGCGGCGCGCAGCAACGCCGTGCTGGTTTGCCATGCGCTCACCGGCGATCAATTCGTCGCCAGCCCAAACCCGATCACCGGCCGCCCGGCCTGGTGGCCGCGCATTGTCGGGCCCGGCCGGCCGATCGACACCAATCGCTTCTACGTGATCTGCGCCAACGTGCTCGGCGGTTCGATGGGCACCACCGGCCCCGGCTCGCTCGCCGCCGATGGCCAACCCTACGGCCTTCGCCTGCCCGCAATCACCATGGCCGACGCTGTGCGCGCGCAAGCCATGCTCGTGGAGGCGCTCGGCATTGAAGACCTATTCCTGGTGATCGGCCCGGGCATGGGCGGCATGCAGGCGCTCAATTGGGCGAGCGCTTATCCCAAACGCGTGTTCGCGTGCGTTACGGTGGCGGCCGCCGCCAAGCAATCGGCGCAGAACATCGCTTTCGCCGAACTCGGCCGCCAAGCCATCATGGCCGATCCCGACTGGCGCAACGGCGCCTATCTCACCCACGGCACGCGCCCGACGCGCGGGGCCAGTGTCGCGCGCGCGGCGGCCCGCCTCGCGGGGCTCGCCGCCGAGGACGTTTGCGCCCGTTTCGAAAGCGCGCGCACCAAGCAGCGCTTTGCATTCAGCATCGACGACGGCCCCGAGACCGTGCGCCCGCAGGGCGCAGGCTTCGTCGATCGCTTCGACGCCAACTCGTATCTCTATCTTTCGCGGGCCATGGACGGTTTCGATCTGGCCGCTGATTTCGGCGGGCGCCTATCGAATGCGTTTCAGGACGCCGGCACCCGCCACGCGGTCTTTTCGTTCTCAAGCGACTGGCGCTTTCCCCCTGAAGAAGGCCGCATCATCGCCCGCGCGCTGGCGGCGGCGGGCGCTGAAGCTGCTTGTCTGGAGGTCGAAAGCAGTCATGGCCACGACGCCTATCTGAACGAAGAGCCCCGGTTTGAGTCCGCGCTCACCGGCTTCATTGATGCGGCCGCGGCCGCGCGCGGGCTGGCGCTCAATGGCGGGGATGCATGATGGCGCAGCTCGAACTCGTCCACGCGGCGCCGCTCGATCTCACCGTCGCCAATCCCAGCCCCGATCACCATGTCATCGCGCTGCTGGTTAACGAAGGCGCGCGCGTGCTTGATTTGGGCTGCGGCGACGGCGCGCTGATGTCGCTGCTGGCGCGCGAACGCAAGGCCAAGGTCCGCGGCATTGAAATCGATGCGGGGCGCGCCCATCGCTGCGTAGCGCGCGGGCTGTCAGTCGTTCAAGGCGATTGCGAGCGAGACCTTGACGCGTTTCCAAGCGGATCGTTCGACTATGTCGTGCTGTCGCATACGCTGCAGCACCTGCGCCGCCCGCAAGCGGCGCTGAAGCAGGCTGCGCGCATCGGCGAACGCGTCATCGTCTCGATTGCCAACGCCGGCCGTTTCAACGCGCGCTGGAAGCTCCTGACCGCCGGCAAGCTTGGGCCTTCGGAGGCGCCGCACCGCTACACCATCCGCGACTTCGCTGAGCTTTGCCGCGAAATGCACCTCACCATCGAGCGCGCAGCGCCGCTGTCGCGCGGCAATCCCGGCGCCCCGTTCGCCAACACGATCTGGCGCGCCAACTGGTTTGCCGAGGAAGCCGTTTTCCTGCTGGCGCCGTGAGAGGCCGCCGATGAAGAAGCTCGTCATTTGCTGCGACGGCACATGGCAGCGCCTCTATGGCGGCGAGCTGACTAATGTCGCGCTGACGGCGCGCGCGGTGAGTTCGCGGGACGCAAAAGGCAATCCCCAGATCGTTTTCTATTCCGCCGGCGTGGGCGCCTCCGTCGATCGCCTCAGCCTCTGGCAGGGCATGACCGGCGCCGATCTCGACGACAATCTTCTGAGCGCCTGGCTGTTCATCAATCTCAACTATGAGCCTGGCGATCAGCTCTACCTGTTCGGCTTTTCGCGCGGCGCCTATACGGTGCGCAGCCTCGCGGGCCTGTTGCGCAAATGCGGCATTCTGCGACGCGAGCACGCCGACAAAGCGCGAACCGCGCTTGAGCTTTATCGCCACCGCGAACTTTCAGCCGACAGCGACGAGGCCGAGCGCTTCCGCGTCGCGCACGCGATCGCATGGCCGCGCCTGGCGCGTCCGTTCACGTCGCCGCCGGTTGATCTTTCGATCCGCTATTTGGGGGTTTGGGATACGGTCGGCGCGCTTGGCATTCCCCGCGTGCTGCCCTTCGCGGCAGGACTCAACCAGCGCTACCACTTCCACGACACCGCGCTCTCGCGCTCGGTGGAGCACGCCCGCCATGCCGTCGCCATCGATGAGCGGCGCGCCGCCTTCCAGGCCACGCTGTGGAGCAATGTCGAGAAATTCAACACGCCGGGGACCCCGGCGCGCGTGGCGCAAGCCTGGTTCCCAGGCGATCACGGCGGCGTCGGCGGCGGCGCCGCGCGCGGGCTCTCCAATTGTGCGCTGCTGTGGGTGCTTGAGGGCGCTGAGCGTGCAGGGCTGACGCTGTCGCGCGAACCAGGCTCTGTGATTTCGGGCTGCCTCGCCGACATCGATCCGATCGCCACGCCGATCGGGGACAAGAAGTTTTCGCTGCTCAATCTGGCGGGCGCGCGCTGGCGGCGTGGGCTCAACCGCTTCAGCGACATCCACGAAACCGCGCGTCTGCGCTGGGCCGCCAACTCCGCTTACCGGCCCGCGCCGCTCGCACGCTTCGCCGGCGACATCATCGCTTCCGTGCGCGGCCAGAAGGCGGCGTGACGTTCAGACATCGGCGTATGCGAACGCCAGGCGTCCCAGCAGGCCCTGCGGCTTCAAGCGCCCTTCGGTCGCGAACAAGCAAAGACATTCCTCCCGCCCCTGCACTACCGGCTGATGGTTCAAATCACTGTCCGCGGCGGCGAAATCGCCCGCCGAGAACAACCCGACATCATCACGGTACGCGCCCTTGAGCACAGTGCAGAATTCGGCGCCGCTGTGTTCGTGGCGCGCTGTCGGCATGCCGGGCGCGACGGAAAGCAGATAGACGCGGTTCTCACGCGCGTGGGGCGTGTCCACCGCCGCCACCCAAACGCCCGGCGCGATCCATTTGCGCGGCTTCAACGCAAGGCGATCCAGCAGCGGCCGCACGTCTACGTCTGTGGGCGCCGGCGGCGCGGGCTCTTCCAAGCGCGTCATCACCCGCGACAGCGCATCAGGCGCCAGCGCCTCGGGCTGCAAGTTCCGCAGCGCCGCGCCCGAGGCCGCCTCGAACGAGAGCGTATGCGTGCGGCAGGCAGGGCACGCCTCCAGGTGCGCGGCAACCACCAAGGCAAAGCCAGGCTCCAAGGCGCCTGACGCGTAGGACGCCAAAATATCGGCCGAAGGGTGGTGACGCGGCTTCACGAATATTGCTCCCAATGCGCGCGCAGCTTGATCAACGCCAGCCGCAAACGCGATTTCACCGTGCCGAGCGGAAGCGATAAGCGCTCAGCGATCTCAGAATGAGGGCGATCCTCAAAGAAAGAGAGCTGCACGACCTGTCGCTGCTCTTCCGAAAGGGTCGCCAGCGCCGCCTCCACATGCGCTTCTGTCTGGCCGCGCATGGCCGCCTCGTCCGGAGGCTCGTCTTCGCTTTCTTCGCTTACGACGGCCGTATCCCTGTAAGCGAGCTCAACCTTCTCGCGCCGCAGCTTGTCGATCCAGGCGTTGCGGGCGATCACGAAAATCCAGGTCGAGGCCTTGGCCTTGGCCGGATCGAACGAGCCCGCGCGCCGCCAGATCGCGACCATCACGTCCTGCGCCAGATCTTCCGCGACAGCGCCCGGCGCGCCGAGGCGGATCAAATACCCCTTCACCTTGCCAGCGTAGGAGGAAAAGATGCGCGTGAAGCAGGCACGCTCGCCGCGGGCAACGCCAGCGAGCAAGGCCTCATCGCTCTGTTCGGCGCGGTCATGCATCGGCCGCACCCTCCGGCGCCGGGGAAACGCCGCAGTTGCGGGGACCTGAGCGAGTTCCATCACGCGCATCAGAGCTCGTACGCGCTGCGCACGGAAGCGGATCACTCTGATCCGCGGCGCCGCCCCCGGCGTATCCCCCGGACCAGCCGGCACGGCGCACGCTGGAACGGGGACGTCCTATGGCATTTACCTCCAGCGCGGCTGCGCACCGGCAAAGTATCGCCGTCATCGGCTCGGGCATAGCGGGAATGTCGGCAGCATGGGCTTTGAGCCAGCGCCATGATGTAACCATGTACGAAAAGAGCGGCCGCCTCGGCGGACATTCAAACACCGTTCTTGTGGACACGAGTTTGGGACAAACGCCGGTCGACACCGGCTTCATCGTCTTCAATGACGCCACCTATCCCAATCTGATTGCATTGTTCGAACATCTCGGCGTCGCCACCAAGGCGTCGGACATGTCTTTCGGCGTCTCGCTCAATGGCGGGCGCACGGAATACTCTTCAGTGGGCGCCGCGGCGTTTCTCGGCGGCGGCCGCAATCTGATCAGCCCGCGTTTCTGGTCGATGACGCGCGACCTGTTGCGCTTCTACAAGCACGCGCCCGGCGATATCGAAGCCACGCGCGAGGACATGATTTCACTGGGCGAATATTTGACCCAGCGCGGCTACGGCGACGCCTTCCGCAATGATCATCTGCTGCCGCAGGCGGCGGCGATCTGGTCAGCCTCCATGGCCGAGATTCACAATTATCCCGCCTGCGCGTTCGTCCGCTTCTTTGAGAACCACGGGCTCTTGAAATTGAAGGGCCGCCCGCAATGGCGCACGGTGGAGGGCGGCAGCCGCACCTATGTCGAAAAGCTGACCGCCCCTTACCGCGACGCGGCCCGGCTCAATTGCGGCGCTGTCTCGGTGCGCCGCGACGGCGCCGGCGCCTGGGTGCGCGACGCCGCTGGGCGCAGCGATCGCTACGATAACGTTGTCATCGCCACACATGCCGATGAAGCGCTGGCGATGTTGGAAGACCCCAGCGCCGGGGAAAAAGCTCTGCTTGGCGCTTTTCGCTACACCAAGAACCGCGCCGTGCTGCACACCGACCACGCCCTGATGCCGCGCAGGCGCTCATTGTGGGCCAGCTGGAACTATGTCGGCGACAATCCGGAAGGCGGATGCGTTGTCTCCTACTGGATGAACAAGCTGCAGGGCATCAAATTGCGCGAGCAGATGTTCCTGACGCTGAACCCGCGCGTCATGCCGCGTGCTGAGTCCATCCTTTGTCAAACCGAGTATGATCACCCGCTGTTCGACGCCGCCGCCATCCGCGCGCAAGAGAGGCTCTGGTCGCTCCAAGGCGTGCGCCGCACCTGGTATTGCGGCGCTCACTTCGGCGCCGGATTTCACGAAGACGGATTGCAGGCGGGGCTTGCCGTCGCCGAGCAGCTTGGCGGGGTGCGCCGCCCTTGGCGGGTCGAGGAGGAATCCGGGCGCATCCATATCACGCCTGCGGCCGCGCTGGCGGCATGAACGCGATCTATTCCGGCCACGTCGCGCACATGCGGCCCGGCAAACACCGGCTGCGCTATCGCGTCTTCATGCTGGCGATTGATCTCGACAATCTCGGCGCACTCGCAAAGCGCCTGCGCTTGTTCGCGCACAACCGTTTTGCGCTGCTTTCCCTGTTTGATCGTGACCACGCCGCACGCATTGAGGCGCCAATCAAACCTCAGATCGAAGCCAAGCTCCGCCAGGCCGGCGTCGATTGGGATGGCGGGCGCATCGTGCTGCTGACCATGCCGCGCCTCTTCAACTATGCGTTCAATCCGCTCAGCGTCTATTTTTGTTATCGGCGCGACGGCCGCCTCGCCGCCCTGGTGCACGAAGTTTCAAACACTTTCGGCGAGCGGCATTTTTATATCCTGCCTGCGAGCGCCACCGCTGGCGGCGCCATCGCGCAGGATTGCGCCAAGAGCTTTTTCGTCTCTCCCTTCCTCGAAGCCGATTTGCACTACCATTTCCTGGTCACCCCGCCGGGAGAACGCGTAGCGCTCACCATGCGCGTCATGCGCGGAGAGGATTTGGCGCTGACAGCTTCGTTCGCAGGAAGCCGACGCGCGCTCACCGACGCGCAAATCTTGCGCGCATGGGCCGGAAATCCGCTGATGACCTTGAAAGTCATCAGCGGAATCCATTGGGAAGCGCTCAAGATGTGGCTGAAGGGCGTGCGTTATCTTGGCCGCCCGGCGCCCCAGGCTACGCGTTCTGCAGCGACGCCGCCCATTGCTGCACCAGGCGCTCGGTGACCGAAAGCGGCGTTGCGCCGTTGGTGAGCACGGTATCGTGGAAGCCCTTGATGTCGAAGCGATCGCCAAGCGAAGCGCGCGCGGCGTCGCGCATGCGGTTAAGCGCCTGCCTGCCGACCATGTAAGAGCAGGCTTGGCCTGGCCAAACGCAATAGCGCTCGATCTCAGTCACCGTCGAACTCTCGTCTTGGCCGGTGGCCTCCATCATGGACGCGATAGCCTGTTCACGCGTCCAGCGCATATGGTGCATGCCGGTATCGACGACCAGGCGCGAGGCGCGGAAAGCGGCCGACTGCAAATAGCCGACGCGGCCGAACGGGTCGTTGGCGTACATGCCCATCTCGTCGGCGAGTTGCTCGGCGTAAAGCCCCCACCCTTCCGAGTAGGCGTTGAAGCCCAGCAGAGCGCGCCGGATGAACGGCATCTCGCCAGCTTCCTGCTGGATGGCGCCCTGCCAGTGATGGCCCGGGATGCCTTCGTGATACGTCAGCGTCGGCAAGGTGAACTTCGGCCACTCGTTGGCCGGATCACGCAGATTGATGTAATATTGGCCTGGACGCGAACCATCGAGAGCAGGGTCGTTATAATACCCGCCAGGCGCGCCGGCCTCCGTGTATTCGGGCACGCGCTTGATCTCAAGCTCAGCGCGCGCCAACACGCCACAGACTTCCGGCATGCGCGCCTTGATCGCCTGCACCTGCGCGTTGAGATCGGCGAGCAATTGCGTACGCCCGGCTTCGGTGCTGGGGTAGATTTGATCGGGACGGCGGGACAGCGCGCGCACGCGCTCGGCGACGCTGCCGCGCGTCATGCCCTGCGCGCGCAAGATGGCGTCCATTTCGCCATTGAGCTGGGCGATCAAATCAAGGCCGGTCTGATGGATTTCGTCCGGCGTCATGTCGGTCGTGGTCTGCGCGCGCAGCGAGGCTGCATACATTTCTTCGCCGCGCGGCGCCTTCCAGATGCCCGCGTCCGACGTAGCGCGCGGAAGCACGGCCACGATCGCATCGACCTGACGCTGATAAGCAGGCAGCACCTCATCGGTGAGGATGGCCTGCGCACGCTGCGTCAGCGCCGTGCGGTCCGACTCCGCGATCTCGGCGACCTGAGCCAGCTTCTCCGCGAAGGACGTCACCAGCACGTTCTCACCCGGCGCCGTGCGCATGAATGCACGCAGCTGACCGATCGCGCCGACCTCCTGGCCGCGCGCATCGCGGCGAAGCAGCGCGAAGTCCGGCGGAATGAAGCCAGCGGCGGTCTCCTCGTTGAAACGCGCGGTCTCCTGGTCGAGCACGCCGGCATAGGCTGAAAGCCGCGTCAGGTAGGCGTCGGCGAGTTCGCGATTGGTCACCGCGTGCTGGCTGACCAGAAAATCCGGCGTGCCCTGATAGGAGCCGCTCAACTGAGAAATCACGTACGGGTAGCTGGCGCTGCTGCTGACCGCGAACGACGTCGAGGCCAGGTTGTTCTCAAATGATGTGACCACGACATCATAGGTGACGGCATCCTGAGCGCTCAACGACTCGCGATTGATGCGGCGCAGATCAGCCAGGCCGGTCTCGCGGATCGCACGGCGGCGCAAGAAGCCTTCCCGGGAGGAATCGTCCAGGCGATCCATGAAGCGCCCGCCTGCCTGTTCTTCTGTGACGGCAAGTCCGGTGCAGCTCTCGGGCGATTCACGCAGGATGTCCGTGGAGATGCGATCCAGGAGCGCCCCGAGCTCGCCGCCCGCGGGCCGGCTGCACGCCGCCAAGATCGCCGCCGCCGCCGATGCGCCCATGAGCGAGCGCCGTGACATGTCCATGGTATTTCCCTTCAGATCTGCTTTGATGGCCCGGCCAAGCTTAGCCCAAGCAGCAGGCCCTGTACCCTGCCTGCGACGAACCGCACCCAAGCTTCGACAGCCGCCTGCCAGATTTCGCCATCACAGAGCACCGCCCCGGGGCCGCGGCAAACCTTCGGCCCCGGGGAAGGTCGCGTTAGCCCTAGTGCGCGAAGGCCCGCCGCGCGCGCGGGTGCGCGGCGATAATGGCCGTCACCAGCTGCGCGATCTGCGCATCGGTCACTTCCGGCGTGCCCCGGGTCGCGCGCCGCTGCTGCGCCTCAGCGCTGACGCCGCCGACCGTGGCGACCTGGTGCGCGATCACCAGGTCCAGCCCCGGAAACACAAACAGCACATGCCCGCGGGAGCCGGTCGCGATGTAGTACGGCGTGCGCAATCCGAGGCCGTACCGCCCGGTTTCGGGAAGGTCGACCTGCCAGAGATAGCCGTAACGATCGAAGCCGGTTTCACGCTCGTCTTCGGCGCGGCCCTCGCGCGTGTCGCGGCCATCGATGCTGGCAAGCACCCAGTCGCGCGGCACGATCTGGCGCCGGCCCCAGCGGCCGCAGCCGAGATAAAGCAGACCGTAGCGCGCCAGATCACGCGTCGAGATGTTGAACACATAAGCGCGATGATCGGACGCGTTGCCGAAGCGGCGCTCAGCCGGATGATCGCGTGTGGTGTATTCGACATCCTCAGCGCGGAAGTCCTGCATGCCGATCGGCGCGGCGACGCGGCGCGCGAACAGCGGGCCGATCTCCTCGCCGGCGGCGCGCTCAACGATCGTGCCGAGCGCGTTGAAGTCCCAATTGTTGTAGACCCAGTAATCACCCGGCCCGTAGAGGTCGCGCCCGGATGCGCGCTCGCGCTCCACCAGCGTCCGCCGCGCCCGCGTCCAGCCGCCCACCTCATAGAGCGCGGAATGGAAAATGCCCGAGCGCGACATCAGCAAGTCTCGCACCGTGGCGCGGCGCTCCGACGGCGTGAGCGGCGGGTCGTCGTCGATATCAAGATCGGCAAGCGACGCATCGAGGCGCAGCCGCCCTCCCGCCACTTCGAGCCCGACCAGGGAGTTGAGCAGCGCCTTGCGCACCGACTGAGCGGTGTAGCGCGTTTCTGGCGCGCCCCACGCCGCCACCAGCCGGCCCCGATGCAGCACCACTAGGGCGGCCGAGTCCTGGCCTTCGAAGACACGCCGCGCCGCGTCCAGCCGCTGCGCGTTCCAGCCCCGCGCCGCCGGCCAATCCGCACTGGGATAGACATCGACCCGCCCGCACGCCGGCCAATCCGCAGCCCGCGCCATCGGCGCCAACACAAGAGCCGCGCACAGCACGGCCATACTCAATCTCAACATTCGCCATCTCCACGGCCCGCGCCGCATCTGGCGTGCGCGGGTCTCGTCGAGTGGATGCAGCTGAGGCGGCGCCAAATCAGGCCGGACCGCGCGCGAACCTGTCCAGGATCAAGTTTCTGGACGGGTTTCCGCGCCGGGCGCCGTTCGAAACGCCGCCGGGCTCATGCCCGCGTGCGCGCTGAACGCCTGATAGAAGGCCGAGCGGGACCCGAACCCGGCAAGCAGGCCGATCGCCTCCATCGACGTGCGCGTCTCGCTGGGATCGCGCAGCAGCCGCTCGGCTTCGCGCACGCGCAGGCGCGTGAGGTAATCCTTGAAGGTGGCGCCATGGACGCTCGAGAGCGCGCGCGCCGCCTGCTCCGGGCTCATGTCCGCCGCCGCCGCGGCCTCCGCCGCTGTCAGCTTGGGATTGCGGAGCGCCGTGACAAGCGCCGCATCCAGCCTGGCCGCAAGAGCGGCGTCCTCCGGCGACACCGCGCGCACGCTGAAGAGCGGATCGAGCGCCGCCGCCCGCGCCCCGAAATAGACCAGCCCGGCGAGCGCGAAGAAAAGCGTCGCTGTCACATAGGGGACAACGTCAACCAGCCAGGACGCATTGAAAAGCCCGCGCACAATCTGAGCCAGGTGCATGCAGCTGACCGCAGCCACCGCCGTCAGCGCCAGTTGGCGCCGGCGAGCGGCGAGCCGTCCCAGCGGGGTCGCGGGTTTGAGCGCGATCCACAGCGCCAGCACGGTGAACGCCATCTGCACAGGCGCCAGCGCTTCAATGCTGGCCGCGCGCATGAGCACGCCAGGCGCGGCAATCAGCGCGATGAGATACGCCGCCAGCGGGATGAACACGAGGCGCGCGTCGAGCGCGCGGCCCATCAGCGCGGCGATGAAGAGTGCGAACAACGGCCCCGCCGCCAGCGTCAGCAGCGCTTCGGCCAACGGCAGCACCCAGCCCTGCGTGGCGCCCGCATGGTCGAGGGTGATCACCACGCTCGCCAGCGCGCCGCAGGCCAGGAACGCGGCGCCCAGCAGCCCAGCGCGCGAGCGCCGCGCGCCAGCGCGCCACGCCAGCGCGACGCTGAGCAAAGCCGCATTGGCGGCGCCAGCCAATGGAAACACCGCGCCCAGGGAAAGCGTGACGCTCATGCCGCGCAGCTTAGCTCAAGCGCTCAACCCTCAACAGCGGATTGGCCAGTCTCGCCGGTGCGGATGCGGTGCACGGCGTCGAGATCGGCGACCCAAATCTTGCCGTCGCCTATTTTTCCCGTCCGCGCGGCGCCGGCCAAAGCTTCGACGATGCGCTCGACAGCCTCGCTTGGCGCCGCAATCTCGACCTTCACCTTCGGCAACAGCTTCACCTCGTATTCGGCGCCGCGATAGACTTCCGTCTTGCCGCGCTGGCGCCCGTAGCCGCGCACTTCCGATACGGTAAGCCCGCCCGCGCCCAGATCCTTCAGCGCATCGAGCACAGGATCGAGCCGGCTCGGCTTGATGATGGCCGTGATGAGTTTCATGCCCCGCCTTGGCTGATTGGAACGCGGGTCTTCTTAGGCGCCCCGGCCGCGCCGGGGCAAGTTTTCGCTGGTTTCCGGGCGCGTTCGCTGCGGCGCCTTGGCCAAAAGGACACGTTCGCGCGAGCGCGCGGTGCTGGCGTAAAGGCGCTTCACCGCCTCCATCAGCACCAGGCCGCCTTGCGCCGGCCACACCACCTCGCCCACGCGCTCGAAGGCTTCAGCGGCGCCGGCCGACCAATTCCAGGGCGGGGCGTAAAGCGCGCGCGCGGAAACGACGGGCTCGAACAGGGCGTCGCTCATCAGCGCCGCCAGCTGCGTGCGCGAGTACGGACGCCCGTGGCCAAACGGCGACGCGCCCGATTGCGCCCACAAGCTCCAGCGGTTGGCCGCGATCACGACCAGGCGCCCCTCCGGCGCCATCACCCGCCACACTTCACGCAGCATGGCGTGCGCGGCCGCGCATTCCTCCAGCGCATGGACGATCAGCACTCTGTCGAACATCGCGTCCATGAAAGGCAGGCGGCTGTCCTCGCCCAGCGCGGTGAGCACATGGCCATCACCGGGCCACGGCTCGGCGCCCTGCTGCGCAGGCATCATGACGGTGACGCGCCGCGCGCCGGCGCGGAAGCGCCCCAGATAGGGCGAGGGATAGCCCAGCCCCAGCACGTCGAGCCCATCGGCGTTGGGCCACAGCGCCTGCAGCCGCCGCCCGGCGGCGCGGCGCGCGGCCTCTCCAAGGGCCGAGGCGTAAAAGCGCTGGAGTGCGAAAACATCGACGCGCATGGGATGAAAGCGCTAAGCTAGGATATGCTTCAAATTCATCAATTCCCCTGCCTTGAGGATAATTACGGCTTCCTCATTCACGATCCGTCCAGCGGCGCGACCGCCACCATAGACACGCCCGACGCCGAAGAAATTCTGCGCCAGGCCGCCGCCAAGGGCTGGAAGCTCACCGACATCTGGAACACGCACTGGCACCCTGATCACGCCGGCGGCAACGCCGCGATCAAGGCGCAGACGGGCGCGATGGTCACCGGGCCGGCGGAGGTCGAACGCATTGGCCTTGCCCCCGATCGCATCGTCACTGAGGGCGACGTGGTGAAACTGGGCGCCCTGAGCGCGCGCGTGCTCGATGTCGGCGGCCATACTTTGGGGCACATCGCTTATGTGTTTGACGCCGACAATGCTGCGTTCGTCGGCGATTCCATTTTTGCGCTCGGGTGCGGGCGCATCTTTGAAGGCACGGCCGAACAAATGTGGACGAGCCTTTCGAAAATCGCGGCCCTGCCCGCCGACACCACGCTTTACTGCGCGCATGAATACACGCAGTCGAACGCGCGCTTTGCGCTTTCGGTCGATGGCGAAAACGCCGCGCTGCAGGCGCGGGCGGCTGAAATCGCCAAGCTGCGCGCCGAGAACAGGCCCACCGTGCCAATGACGCTGCGCCAGGAACAGGCGACCAATCCGTTCTTGCGCGCGCCCGCGCTGAAGGCCGCCATCGGCATGCCGCATGCGGCCGATTGGGAAGCGTTTGCTGAAGTCCGCAAGCGCAAGGACAATTTCAAAGGCTGAGCTTATTGCTCGGGGCCCTGCACCGCGCCGGTGACGACGTTGCGCACCGTGCTTGATGATGGCCGCCCCGCGTAACCCATTTGCGGCGCCACCTGGATGCGCAGCGTATCGCCTTGCATCGCCAGCGCCGGCGATCGCCCCAATGTGATGATGACGCGGCGCACGTTGGTCATGGGCGCCGCCGCCAGGCCCTCCGCCGCGCGCTCGGCCGCGTCGAGCACAATGCCGGCCTCAGGCGCCGACATCTGCGCGGGAACCGCAAAGGTGATGGTTTGCCCCACGCGCCGGCGCGCCTGCGCCTGCAGCTGGCGAAAGCGCGCCTGCATTTCGGCAAACGCCAGAGCTTCTGGCGTAAGCGGCGCGACGCTGCCTTCTTCAGCGGCGGGCGCGCCTGTGCGCAGCGCGCGCGTATACACGATGATGCCGCCCTGGGCGGTGACGCGCAGCATCACGCCGCCATCTTCGGTTTGGTAAATCTCGCCGCCGCCCGCAGCGATACGCGGGCGCAGCACATGCACTTCCGGATCGCCTTCAAAGCGCACCAAAGCGGCGCGCCCGCCCGAACGGTCGAGCACAAAGCGCACTGCCCCATCGGGCGTGGAATAACGCGTGGCGCCGGATGTCCGGTAGAGCGGCTGGGGGGCCGGCGCCGCCTGGGTTCGCTGATCCTGAGCTTCAGCCGGAGACGCCACTCCCGCGAGGGCCAGCGCCGCAGCGACCGCCGCAGCGCCGCGCCCGTACAGAATCTGTCCGCTGGACTGGCTCATCGCGGGTGAGAAGAGCGCCCCGACCTGGGCGCTTTTTTGGCGGTGTGGCAGGTGTTCGGCGCTAGTGTTGCGGCAAAGCCGCACCAATTCAGGCGCCTTTGGGCTGATCGTGGCGCGCAAGGGGGCCCGGCTTGGCCGCGGGCCGCGGCTCAGGGCGCGGCTTTTGGGCGGTCACGGCCGCCGCCTCAATCTCGGCCCCTGGCAACGACACGGGCGTCGCGACCGGCGCCGGCGCCAGGACAGGTTCTGCGAGCAGACGGGCTGGCGTATCCGCGGAACGCCGCCGCCGGATCGCCGCCGGCGCATGCGCTTCGGCCGACGCCGTCGAGATCAGAGGCGGCAACGGCGCGGCCCGCACCGTATCGGCCGGCAGCTCCGGGGGAATGCGCAGCACGACGCGCGCGCCCGAACGGGGCGGGTCCATCGTGGTGAGATCGCCAGCGACCCCCGCCGCGAAAGACAGCGTGCTGAGCGCCAGTGCCATGGCGCCAACGCGAAGGAGGCTTTTCCCAGTCAAGGGTCGAATCACTAACCGAGTCGGCGGCCAGCGTCACGCTGCAGCGCGGCGCCAGCCCGCCAATCCGTCAATGCAACGACTCTGAATCGAGGTTCAGATCGTCAATCGCTATCCGCTCCGCATTGGGCAGCACCCGCCGCAGGCCGGGATAGAAGATCCGGGCATCGCCCACGACCACGACGTCGGCGTGCGCCAGGTCGAAGTAGCGGGCGGCCGCGGCCTGCGCCTGCGCGGGCGTCACCGCCGTCACGTCGGCCACGAAGGCGCCCAGCCGCTCGGGCGGGAGACCGTAAAGCGCCAGCGCGGAGATTTGCCCAGCCAGGCCCGCCGTCGTCTCGATGTCGCGGCCAAACGAGCCGATCAGCACCGCCTTGCGCGCGGTGAGTTCGGCCTCAGGCGCCGGCACCGCGCCGATACGTTCGATCTCAGCGCGCATCAGCTGATAAACCTGCACCGCCGCATCGTTGCGCGTCTGCGCCGACGCGACGATGGACCCAGGGGCCATGCGCGCCTGAAGCGTCGAGAACGCGCCGTAAGAGAGCCCGCGCCGGATGCGGATTTCGCTGTTGAGCCGCGCCGAGTATCCCCCGCCCAGCACGTCATTGGCGACGAGCAGCGGGAAATAATCAGGGTCCTGCCGCGACACGCCGCGCACGCCCATCATCACCGCGGCCTGCCCGGTCTCGGGCAGATCGACCACGATTGCACGCGGAGAGGCGGCATAGCCGCTGGCGTCGGGCGCAGCTGGGCGCTCACCCGCGGGCGCGGCCCAATCGCCAAAATAACGTTGCGCGAGGGCGAAGCCCTCATCGGCCGAAACGTCGCCGGCGATCACCAGCACGGCGTTGTCGGGGCGATAGTGCGCTTCGTGATAGGCGGCCATGCCCTCGCGGGTGATCGCATTCAGGCTGCGCTCCGAAGCCAATGCGCCATAGGGCGCCATGCCGTAGATGGCCCGCGTCATGGCAAGTCCGGCGATCGAGCCAGGCTGACTGAGCGAAACCTGCAACCCGTCCAACGCTTGCGATCGTGCGCGCTCAAGCTCCTCTTCAGCGAACGCCGGATTGCGCACCACGTCGGCGAAAACCGTGAAGGCGTCTTCGGCCCGGTCCGAGCGCGCCTGCAGCGACACCGCCGAAGAATCTGCGCCCGCGCCCGAGGAAATGCTGGCCCCGAGCGATTCAATCTGGCGGGCGATGTCGGTGGCGCTGCGCGTGGCGGTGCCGCGGGTGAGCAGATCGCCGGTCATGCCGGCGAGGCCCGCCTGACCGGCCGGATCGGCGCTGCCGCCGGAGGCGACGCGCAAATTCGCGCTGATCAGCGGCAGGCCGCGATTGGCCGCCACGATCACGCGCAAGCCGTTCGGCAGCGTGCGCGCGGCGGTCGCGGGAACGCGCGCGTCAATCGGCGCGCCTGCCGCCGGCGGCGCCTCACGTTCGCCTTCCGGCGCCAGCGTGACCACCGGAATTTCAGATTGCGGAATGGTGAGCGCATGCACCTGGATCAAGGGCGAGGTGGTGATCGTATCGCCGGTGCGGCCCTCCTCCTGAGGCAGATAGCGGACGACCACGCGGCGGTTGTCGTTGAAGATCGAGCGCGCGACGCGCTGGATATCCTGCGGCGTCACCGCCTGAATCGCAGCCAAAAGACGATCTGCGTAGGCCGCATCGCCGAACCGCACGATCGCCGTCGCCAGTTCGTCGGCGCGCCCCTCGGCGGTCTCACGCGCCTGTAAAGTGGCTGTCACGATTTCGTTCTTGGCTTCATCGAGTTCGGCCGGGGTCACCAGGGTGTCGCGCATGCGCGCCACTTCCGCGCGCAGCGCGGCGACGCCGGCCTCGCTGGTCTGCCCTTCCGACATGAACGCGAACAACGAGTACGCGCCCGGATCCTGCATCGCTTCAAAGTTGGTGAAAACCTGCGCCGCGATCTGCTGCTCGTACACAAGCGACTGATAAAGCCGCGACGATTCGCCGGTGGCCATGATCGCATCGATCACCATCAGCACCGGGATTTCGGGATCCGTCGAAGACGGTTGCGGGAACGACATCATTACGGCCGGCAGCGGCACGTTCGGCGCGTAGACGGTGTACTCGCGCGGCGCGGTGCGAACCGGCTCGACCGGATTGTCGCGCGGGATCGGGCGCTCCGGCCGGACGATGGGCGCGAAATATTCGTCCACCCAGGCGTCGAGATCAGCCTGGCTGAAATTTCCAGACACCACCAACACCGCATTGTCGGGGCGATAATAAGTGGCGTGGAAGGCGCGCACGTCTTCCAAGGTGGCCGCATCAAGCTCTTCGATCGAACCGATGCCTGGGCGGCCGTAGGGGTGGACCTGGAAGTTCGCCTGGTTGAGGTAGAAATAGAACAGACGCCCATAGGGCGAGGCCAGCACGCTCTGGCGCAATTCTTCCTTCACTACATCGCGCTCGGAACTGAAGGTTTCCGGATCGATGACGAGCGAACTCATGCGCTCAGCCTCGGCCCACAGAATGCGGCGCAGATGATTGGCGGGCACGACTTCATAGTAATTGGTGAGGTCGTCATAAGTGGAGGCGTTGTTGTAGCCGCCGACATCCTCGGTCAGCCGATCGAGAAATTCAGCGGGCATGTCGCGCGTGGATTTGAACATGATGTGTTCAAAGAGATGCGCGAACCCGGAGCGGCCGGCCGGGTCGTCCGCCGAGCCGACATTGTACCAGACCTGCACCGAAACATTGGCCGTGTTCGCATCGGGCATCGCGTAGACGCGCAGGCCGTTGGCCAAAGTGCGCTCACTGTAGCGCAGCGGCGCGACTTGAAGCGTATGCGACGGCGCAGGCGCGGACGATGTGGCGCACGCGACAAGCGCGAACGCGGCGATGACGAAGCAAGCCAGTCTTTTCATGACATCCCCAGGAGCAATTTCGTGCTGAGCTGGCGTGGTCTTAGCCGCACTGGCCCCGCCCCGCCACCGCTTTTGGGGTTGGCGGCGCTATCCTTGGCCTTCGACAAGCTCAGAGCTCGCGGTTTTGAACGAGCCTCGTGCGTGCAACTAGCCCGCTTTCGCCAGCAGCGGATCGTAGGCCAGGATCGGCGCCAGCCAGCGCTCGGCCTCGCTGAGCGCCCAGCCTTTGCGGCGCGCGTAATCCTCGACCTGATCGCGGTCGATGCGGCCGACGCCAAAATATTCCGCCTGCGGATGCGCGAAATAAAGTCCCGACACCGAGGACGGCGGCGTCATCGCCATGCTTTCGGTGAGATCGATGCCGGTGTGGGCGCGCGCATCGAGCAGATCGAAGATGGTGCGCTTTTCGGTGTGATCGGGCTGGGCGGGATAGCCCGGCGCGGGGCGGATGCCGCGATATTTTTCCGCGATCAAATCCTCGCAACTGAGCGCTTCATCGCCCGCATAGCCCCAGAGTTCGCGGCGCACCTTTGCGTGCATCGCTTCGGCAAAGGCTTCGGCCAAACGGTCGCAAAGCGCCTGGGCCAGGATGGCGGAGTAATCGTCGTTGGCGCGCTTGAAGCGGATGGCGACATCTTCTTCACCGATGCCGGCGGTGACGGCGAAGGCGCCGACATAGTCTTCAACGCCGCGGCCGGCGACGAAATCGGCGAGCGCCAGATTGTGTTTGCCGCCGCCGGCGTTGGATTTGTCCATCTGCTGGCGCAGCGTGTGAAGGCGCGCTGCCTCTTCGCCGCGCCCATCGTCGCGCCAGAGCACGATGTCGTCGCCTTCAGCGTTCGCCGGCCAGAAGCCCACGACGCCGGAAGCGCGCACCCATTTCTCCGCGACGAGCTGATCGAGCATGGCGCGCGCATCGCGATAGAGATTGCGCGCCGCCTCTCCGACGATGTCATCTTCAAGGATGGCGGGATAGCGCCCGGCCAATTCCCAGGAGGCGAAGAACGGCGTCCAGTCGATGTAAGGAACCAGCTCGCCAAGCGGATAGTCCGCGAACGCGCGAACGCCAAGGAAGCTTGGGCGCACCGGCGCAAACGCAAGCTTCGGCGCGCGCTCGCGCGCTTTCGCAAGCGGCACGCGCGGGCGTTTGTCCTGCCCGGCGAGATAGCTTTCGCGGGCCGTGTTCTGATCGGCCTTGGTTTCAGCCACCAGCGCGTCGCGCTCGCCGCCCAGCAGCTTCTGCACCACCGGCACGGCGCGCGAAGCGTCGGTGACGTAGAGCGTAGGCCCGGCATAGGCCGGCGCGATCTTCACTGCCGTGTGCGTGCGCGAGGTGGTGGCGCCGCCGATCAGCAGCGGCAGCTTCATGCCGCGGCGCTGCATTTCGCCGGCGACGAACACCATCTCGTCGAGGCTGGGCGTGATCAGGCCGGAGAGGCCGATGGCGTCGGCGCCGATTTCCTCGGCGCGATCCAGAATCTTGTCGCACGGAACCATGACGCCGAGATCATCGATCTCGTAGCCGTTGCATTGCAGCACGACGCCGACAATGTTCTTGCCGATATCGTGAACGTCGCCCTTCACGGTCGCCATCACGATCTTGCCGTTGGACTTTCCGGCCATGCCGGTGCGCTCTTTCTCCTCCTCCATGAACGGAATGAGGTGCGCCACCGCCTGCTTCATCACCCGCGCCGATTTCACCACTTGCGGCAGGAACATCTTCCCCGCGCCGAACAGATCGCCGACGATGGACATGCCGTCCATCAGCGGGCCTTCGATCACGTGCAGCGGGCGCTCGGCTTCAAGGCGCGCGGCCTCGGTATCTTCGACGATGAATTCGTTGAGCCCGTGCACCAAGGCATGCGCCAGGCGCTCCTTCACCGGCTTCTCGCGCCAGGACAAATCGCGCGCCGCGTCCTTCTTCTTGGCGCCCTTCACGGTCTCTGCGAACTCGAGCAGGCGATCGGTGGCGTCGTCGCGGCGATTGAGCAGCACATCCTCGACGCGCTCGCGCAATTCCGGCTCGACATCATCATAGAGCGTCAGCGAGCCGGCGTTGACGATGCCCATATCCATGCCCGCGCGGATGGCGTGATAGAGGAACACCGCGTGCATCGCCTCGCGCACCGCCTCGTTGCCGCGGAACGAGAACGAGACGTTGGAGACCCCGCCCGAAACGTGCGCATGCGGCAGCGTCGCGCGGATGACGCGCGTGGCTTCGAAAAACGCCTTGGCGTAATCGGCATGCTCCTCGATGCCGGTGGCGACGGCGAATATGTTGGGATCGAAAATGATGTCTTCCGGGGGGAAGCCGTGATCGACCAGGAGGTTGTAGGCGCGCGTGCAGATGGCGATCTTGCGTTCGGCGGTGTCGGCCTGGCCTTGCTCGTCGAACGCCATCACCACCGCGGCGGCGCCGTAGCGGCGCACTTTGCGCGCCTGCTCAAGAAATTTCTCTTCGCCCTCTTTCAGCGAGATCGAATTGACGATCGACTTGCCCTGCGCGCATTTAAGGCCCGCTTCGATCACCTCCCATTTGGAACTGTCGATCATCAGCGGAATTTTGGCGATATCCGGCTCGGACGCGATGAGGTTGAGGAAGCGCCGCATCGCCGAAGGGCCGTCGATCATGGCCGCATCGACGTTGACGTCGAGCACGTTGGCGCCGTTCTCGACCTGGCTGCGCGCCACTGCGAGCGCGCCAGCGTAATCGTCAGCTTCGATCAGCTTGCGGAATTTCGCTGAGCCGGTGACGTTGGTGCGCTCACCGACAATGACGAAATTGGCGAAGGGATTTGCAAGATCGGTCATCAGAGCTGTTCCGGTTTCACCAGCCCTGTCAGGCCATCAATGCTGAGCGCATTTGTTTCGTAGCGGCGCGCCTCCCACTCCTCACGCGGACGTGACTCTACCCAACGGGCAAGTTGATCGCGTTCGCCGCGGAACTCGTAAAACGGCACGCCCCATCCGCAACTGTCGGCGATGCGGCTCAGCTTGACCCGTATCACGGCGCGCGCGCGATCAAAGCTGGGGAAAAGCGCCTTGAGTTCTTCGAACCCCGGCTCGCCCATGCAGATCGCTTCCCCTCGCCCATAGAGACGCAGGATGTTCGCCGCGCCCCCGAACGCGCAAAACATGATCGTGACGCGCCCGTTCTCACGCACATGCGCGATCGTCTCTACTCCCGATCCGCCCAGATCGAGGTAAGCGACAGTATTGGAATCAAGAACCGCAAAGCTGTCATAGCCCTTCGGGGAAAGGTTCACATGCCCATCGCCCGCGCGCGGCGCAGTGGCAACGAAGAACATCTTTTGCGCTCGAATGAAGGCGATCAGGCGATCGTCTAGCGCATCATACGTTTTGCCCATGTCTACGCCGCCGCCGTGAACGGTTCGAGGCCAGCGAGGCGCAGGCGCGCGTCGTGCTTTGCGAATGTGCGCGGGGCGACGCCCGCGACGGCGTGCATCATGTGCGTGATGTGCTCAGGCGTGGTGCCACAGCAGCCGCCGGCGATGTTGACGAGCCCGGCGCGCGCCCACTCCCCATAATGGGTTTCCATCGAGCACGGCGTTTCATCATAGCCGCCCATGGCGTTGGGCAGACCCGCATTTGGATAAGCGCTCACCGCGCATTCGGCTACGCGCGCAAGATCGGCGAGGAAGGCGCGCATGTCGGCGGGGCCGAGCGCGCAGTTCAGCCCGACCGCCCACGGCTTGGCATGCGCGATCGAATTGTAAAACGCCTCGACCGTCTGCCCCGAAAGCGTGCGGCCGGAGCGATCGGTGATGGTGCCGGAAATCCAGAGCGGCAGTTCGACGCCGGAGGCGTCAAACGCTTCCCAGGCGCCCCAAAGCGCCGCTTTTGCGTTGAGCGTATCGGTGATGGTTTCGATGAGCAGCAGATCCGCGCCGCCTTCGATGAGACCCAGAATCTGTTCCTCATAGCCTTTGGCCATGCCGTCGAAATCTGCGTCGCGGCGGCCAGGATCGCCGACGTCTGGCGACATTGACAGCAGTTTTGTCGTGGGCCCGATCGCGCCGGCGACCACGCACGGGCGCGCATCGGCGGCTTCCGCCGCATCGCACGCCAGGCGCGCAAGCCGCGCGGCCTCAACGTTGATCTCGCGCACCACGCCATCGAGCCCGTATTCAGCCTGGCTGATCGCGGTCGCGGTGAAGGTGTTGGTGCTGACGATGTCGGCGCCGGCCGCCAGATAAGCTTCGTGCACTTTCGTGATGATGTCCGGGCGCGTCAGCGTCAGCAGATCGGTGTCGCCCTTGAGCGACATCGCGTGATCAGCAAAGCGCGCGCCATGGAAATCGGCGGCGGCGAGCCCGAACCCTTGCAGGAAAGCGCCCATCGAGCCGTCCAGGATCAGAATCCGTTTGGCCAGTTCTGCGTTAAGCGCCTGCAGGCGCTGTTCGCGATTCATGCCGTTTTCTCCCCCACGCGAACGCCCAGGATCCGGCAGATCGCCAACGTCAGGTCGGCGCGATTGAGCGTGTAGAAATGGAAATCCTCCACGCCCTCAGCGGCCAGGTGCGCGCACAATTGCGCTGTCGTCGCCGCGGTCACCAGGCGGCGCGTATCTGGATCGTCGTCCAGGCCCTCAAACAAGCGCGTCAGCCAGCGCGGCAGGCTGGCGCCGCAGCCATCGGCCATTTTCTTGAGCCCCTTCACGTTCGTCACCGGCATGATGCCGGGAAGAATGGGCGCATCGACGCCGGCGCCCGCGAGGCGATCGCGGAAGCGCAAGAAGACTTCGGCGTCGAAAAAGAATTGCGAAATGCCGCGGCTGGCGCCGGCGTCGAGCTTGCGCTTGAAGTTCTCGATGTCGTGCGCCCAGGTGGCGCTGGCGGGGTGCTTCTCGGGATGCACCGCCACGGAAATCTCGAACGCGCCCACACCATGCGCGCCGCGCACGAGATCAACCGCGCTGGCGTACCCTTCCGGGTGCGGCTCGTAGGCCGCGCCCACGCCCCCGGGCGGATCGCCGCGCAGCGCCACGATGTGACGCACGCCCGCGCTCCAATAACCGCGCAGGACCTCATCGATATCGGCGCGGCTCGCGGCGACGCAGGTCAGGTGCGCGGCCGGCTTGAGCGCCGTTTCGTTGACGATGCGCGAAACCGTGCGGTGGGTGCGGTCGCGCGTCGAGCCGCCGGCGCCGTAGGTCACTGAGACAAAGCTCGGCGCCAACGGCTCCAGCTTGCGGATCGACTCCCACAATTGCGTTTCGAGCGCATCGGTCTTGGGCGGAAAGAACTCAAACGATACGCGTGGCCTGCCGATCCGCTCGGCCGCCTCAGCGATCAGATTTTGAGCCTGCAAGCTCATGACTTCGCTCCCGCCCAAATCTTCACCGTCAATGCGTCCGTCTGCGCCGGCGCCAACGTGGTGGTCTTCACATGCGCCACGCCCGCAGCTTCACACCATTCGCGGACTTCCGCGTCCGTGAAGCCAAGCCTGCGATGGGCGTGCTTTTCGCGAAGGAATTCGAGATCGTGGCGCGCGAAATCAACGACCACCAAGCGCCCGCCGCTTTTGAGCAGGCGCGAGGCCTCGCGAACCGCGCGCGCAGGATCGGAAAGGAAATGCAGCACCTGATGGATGGTCACCAGGTCCGCGGCGGCGCTTTCGATCGGCGGCTCGTAAGCATCGCCAAAGCGCACGCCGGCCTTAGCCTTCATGTCGTCCAGCGAAGCGCGCGCGACGGCCAGCATCTGGCGCGACGTATCGAAACCTTCCGCACGCGTGACGCGATCGGCGAACAAGTGGATCATGCGCCCCTGGCCGACGCCAACATCGACCATGAGGTCGAACGGGCCCTCACCCGCCGCCGCCAGGATCGCACTATCGATATCGGCTTCCGGCAAATGCAAAGCGCGCACGCGATCCCAATCAGCGGCGTTGCGCTCGAAATACGCGGCCGCCGCGGCTTCACGCGCTGCGCGGATAACGCTCAGCCGCTCAGCGTCGCGCGCCAGCACCGGATCGTCTGGATCGAGCATCGCCAGCGCGGCTTCCGCGAACTGGCGCTCGGTCGTGTGCGCGCGCGGCAACCGGTAGAACACCCAGGCTCCCTCCGGCGCGCGCTCAAGAAGGCCCGCCTCGGTCAACAGTTTGAGGTGACGGCTGACGCGGGGCTGGCTCTGCCCCAAGGCTTGCGCCAACTCCCCAACGGACAATTCTCCTTCTGTCAGCAGAGCCAACGCCCTGAGCCGGGTCTGCTCGCCGGCGGCGCGCAGAGCGCCGACGACGCGACCCGCGTCGCGCCGCTCAGCAACCGGCTGGCTTGGAGATATAAACATGTCTTTATATGCCATAGAAGCGAGACGAAATCAAAACGTGCTCGCCCGGCGCGAGACCTTTTTGCCGCGCCCGCCGGAAAAAGCTGCGGCGCTGGCCCGGTTCGGCGCGCGATATCGGACTAAAACTTCATATAAACAGTGTGTTATGGAAAATGGCCGCCCTTTGCAGGATGTGGCCATGGTCACATCAGCGCCCCGCGAAGTTGATTAACCTTGCCTCGGCATTATCTGCGGCCGGACCCAGGGGTTCGCACTATGCGGGGATTTCTTACAGCGCTGACGCTCGCGGCTTGCTTGGCCGCGCCCGTGGCTGCGTCCGCGCAGGAGGCCGCCCAGACCGATCCCGCCGACCCGTGGGAGGGCTTCAACCGTAATCTGTTCGCGGTCCACCAAGGGCTGGACGGGGCGCTGCTGGAACCCATCGCGCGCAGCTATCGCGCGGTCACGCCGGCGCCGGTGCGCGGCAGCGTGCTGAACTTCCTGCGCAACCTCAAGGCGCCGGTGATCTTCGCCAATGACGTTCTGCAGGGCGAGTTCAATCGCGCCGGCGTCACCGCCGCACGCTTTGGCCTCAACACAACCATTGGTCTGGCGGGCGTTCTCGACCCCGCCGAAGGCATGGGACTTGAGCGCCATGACGAGGATTTCGGCCAAACCCTCGCCGTTTGGGGGCTTGAATCAGGCCCTTACCTGTTCGTGCCGCTGCTTGGCCCCACCACCATTCGCGACGGCGCCGGTCGTTTGATCGATATCGCGCTCGATCCGTTGACCTGGGCCGATTTCCAAAACGCCAGCGAAGTGCGCGCAGGACGCACGGTGATCGCCGGCATCGCCACGCGCGAAGCGCTGCTCGACAGCATCGACGCACTCGAAGAAAGTTCACTTGACGATTATGTCGCCTACCGCGCCGCCTTCGTGCTTTCCCGCGAAAGCGCAATTCGAAATGGCCGCACCGACGTCCAAGATTTGCCGGACTTCAGCGAAATGAATGACGGCCCGGAAATGGAAACTCCGTATTCACCAAGCGCGCCTACATCTGGGGCAATTGGGCAACAGGTGGGCTCGGCTGAAACGTCAGAACCAGCTTTGGTCTTTTCACAGGCGCCGCCGGCGCCCATCTCGCCGCCAAGTGAATGAGGAAACTGCCGTGACCGCCCCTTCTCTGACCCGCGCTGCACTCCTGGCCGGCCTGGCGGGATTTGGATTGCTGGCCGCAGCGCCCGAGGCGCACGCCGCCCGCAATCCGGAAGCTGAGCGCTACGTTCAGCAAAATGCCGCCGCGACGCTGAACGCGCTCGGCGGCGGCACGATGAATATGGGCCAGCGCCAGCAAACGTTTGAACGGCTGATGACTCAATTCGCGGACATCCAGCGCATCGCCATTTTCGTCGTTGGCCGCTATGGGGCGGCGCTGCGCGCCGATCCGGCGCTGCGGCGCGATTGGATCGCCGCGTTCCAGGATTACGCGATCGCGACTTACGAAGATCAGTTCGAGGGATTCAGCGGCGCCGCGATCACGGTTACGGGATCTGTGGAGCGCGTGGCCGGAAGCGATGTCGTGGTCACCAGCACCATCCGCCCGCCAGGCCAAACCCAGCAAACTGTGCAATGGCGCGTTATCCGCTCCGGCGAGGTCTGGAAGGTGGTTGATGTCGCGGCCGGACGTGATCAGGTCTGGCTGGCGCAGTTCCAGCAGCGCCAGTTCCTCAGCGCGCTCAACGACAACCAGGGCGATATTCGCGCGCTCATCAGCGACGTGCGTCAGCAAACCTCGCTGATGCGCCAGCGCATCCTCGCCCGCAGCTGATCAGGGCGCGTCTCAGGACGCGCCGGTTCCCACCGCCTCTGCGACGCTGTCAAAGCCGTCCGCCATCAGCAGTGCGTCGAGATCGTGCAGGATGCGCGCAACCAGGCCAGGCCCTTCGTACACCATCGCGGAGTAGAGCTGGACTGCGCTGGCGCCTGCCCTGATCTTGGCGTACGCGGTCAGCCCGCTCGCAACGCCGCCGGCGCCAATCAGCGGCAGCTTTCCGCCGAGCGCCTGCGCGAACAGCCGTAATATGTGCGTCGATATGAGAAACAGCGGCTGGCCCGACAGCCCGCCTGCCTCCTCGCGATTGTCGGAGGTCAAGTGCGCGGGCCGTTGCAGCGTGGTGTTGGACACAATCAGCGCGTCCAGGCCATAGACGAGCGCCAGTTCTGCGATGTCACGCACCGCCGTTTCGTCGAGATCAGGCGCCACCTTGAGGAAGAGCGGACGCGCGCCGTGCGCCGCGCTCAAGGCAAGGCGCGCCTCGCGCAATCGAGCGAGCAGATCTTCCAGCGCGCTTCGCTCCTGCAAGCCGCGCAGGCCCGGCGTGTTGGGCGAGGAAATATTTGCGGTGACGTAGGAAGCGTGTTTCCAAACCTGCCCAAGCCCGCGCACATAATCGGCGGCGCGATCGGAACTCTCCTTGTTGGCGCCGACATTGGCGCCCACCACGCCCGGCCTGCCCGCGCGCGCGGCAAGGCGGCCGGCAAAGGCGTCGAGCCCCTTATTGTTGAAGCCCAGCCTGTTTATGACGGCCCGATCCTCGCTCAACCGGAATATGCGCGGTCGCGGATTCCCTTCCTGCGGGAGCGGCGTCACCGTTCCGCACTCGACGAAACCAAAGCCTGCTTTCAAGAGCGCATCCGGCGCCTCGCAATTCTTGTCGAAGCCAGCGGCGAGCCCGACCGGATTCGGAAGATCAAGACCCGCCAATGTCGTGCGCAATCGTGGCCACAGATCGCCGCGCGCCCGTGGGCCGAGACCCGCGCGCAGTCCCAGCAGCGCGCAGGTATGCGCCGCCTCGGGATCAAACAGGCGCATCGCGCGCGTCACGAGATCGTGCGGAAAACTCACGACCGCTGCGGATTACAGATTCTGCACGCGCTGTCGCGTGCCGACTGGCGCGGATACAACTAAGAGTGGAATTGGCTTGGCTCTGCAATCAGGAATATGTTCCTATGAATGGGTTGAAAGTCCTTTCCGTGCAGCTATAGGTAATCTGTGCAGCACGGGGAGATCTGGCGCGCCATTGATGCGCTTGCGGTGCGCCGGGGTCTTTCGGTGTCCGGGCTCGCGCGCGCGGCAGGTCTCGATCCCACAACATTCAACCGCTCGAAGCGCCAGACGCCAGACGGCAAACCTCGCTGGCCCTCGACGGAAAGCCTCGCACGCGCACTGAGCGCGGCGGAAACAAGTTGGGACGAGTTCGCCGCCATCCTTGCGGGCCGCGACGGCGCCGCTGGCCGCGCGATCCCTATCGTCGGCATGGGGCGCGCGGGCGCAGACGGCTTCTTCGATGAAAGCGGCTTTCCTGTCGGGGCCGATGAAACGGTGCACTTCCCCGACCTGGGCGAGGATCGCGTCTACGCCCTTGAGATCGCTGGCGATTCAATGGAGCCGATCTACCGCGCCGGCGACATCGTCATTGTGCAACCTCGCGGGGCTGTGCGCAGGGGCGATCGCGTTGTCGTGCGCACGCGCGCAGGCGAAGTGATGGCGAAAGTGCTCGGGCGAAGAAACGATCAGAGCGTGGAGCTGCTCTCCGCCAATTCAGCGCATGCGCCGCGCCAGATCGCCGCCGCGGACATCGCCTGGATCGCGCGCATTCTCTGGGCCAGCCAATAGGCGCGTGACCACCCGGGCTCCGCGTGGCATGCTTTCGCCTCTTGGATTTCGGGGGCGTCTTCATGCGCATCGCACATTTGCTTTCCGCGTCAGCGTTTTTTGTTCTCGCCGCATGCGGCCAGGCCGCCGCGCCCAGCGAGGCCGAAGCACAAACCGCTGCGGCGATCTCGCCAGCCGATCAAGCGGCGATGCTTGGCCAGAGCCCGAATGCGCAGGGCCAGGTGGAAAACGAATGCGGTGAAATGATCACGCCTCAATTCCTGAACGTCGATCTGGCGGCGATGTCGGCGGCGGCGTGCTGCTGGTCATGACTGGCGGGCTTGAACACCGCCGCATACGGCGATGGCCCAGGCCTCACGCTGTTCAAGCACGAAGGCGCAAGCTGGCGGGCCATCTATTTCAGCCGCGGCGCCTCTCTGGCGGTGCTGCCCACGCGCACCGGCGGCGTTTCCGATCTCGCCGAGGCGGGGCCTGGCTTCGAGCATCCGCTCTGGACATGGAACGGCACGGAATACGCATCCAACAATCGGACAATCCCCGACGCGCAAATGGAAGGCGCGGCGTTCCTGCCCTAATCGTCCTTGCCGCGTTCGGGTTTCCACGCCGCCAGCAGGCTGGGGCCCGCGGCCCGCAATGAATCGCCTCTGATCTCGAACGCAGCGAACGCGGCGGGGGGAAAATGGCTCGCCGCTTCGCGCGCGAGCCGGGAGCCGTCGTGGGCCTGATGCACCAGCATCGACGTCAACTCAGCGACGCCCGGATTGTGGCCGACAATGACGACGCTTGCGGCGTCGCAGGCGCGAAACGCATCCCAGATGCCTTCGGGCGCAGCGTGATAAAGAGCGCTCTCGAAGCGCATCTCAATCCCTGCGCCTGCAAATGCGCGCTGGGCGGTCTGGCGCGTGCGCTCGGCGGTCGAGACCAGCGCGAGCCCCGGGCTAAGGCCGGCCGCGGCCATCGCAGCGCCCGCCTCGGCGGCCTCGCGCCGGCCCCTGCCCGTAAGGCCGCGCGCTTCATCGCTCTCAGCTTCGTGAGCGCGAACAGCCTTTGCGTGGCGGAAAAGGATCAGCGTGCGCATGGAACCTCGTGACTCTGCCCTGCCCAATGGAAAGCGCAACGCTCCGCCCCAGCCCGTGCAGGCATTTGGCTGGGCGCGGCTGGCGGTTTATGCAGAAATCGCAATGGATTCGCACCCCTCATGACCGATCTCGCCACTCTCGCTTCCGCCGCCAAGGCATGGCCGTTCGAGCAGGCCCGGCTGGTGCTCGAGCGTCATCAGCACAATCCCAAGGACGTGGTCGTATTCGAAACCGGCTACGGCCCTTCGGGCCTGCCGCACATCGGCACGTTCGGCGAAGTCGTGCGCACCTCCATGGTGCGCCACGCCTTTCGCGTGCTGACCGATGACAAGATCGCCACCAAAATCATCTGCGTGTCCGACGACATGGACGGCATGCGCAAGATTCCCGACAACGTGCCCAACCATGAGCTGCTCGCGCCCTACATGCAGCGGCCGCTGACCGACGTCCCCGATCCATTCGGCACGCACGAGAGCTTCGCCCACCACAACAATGCGCGGCTCTGCGCCTTCCTGGATAGTTTCGGCTTCGAGTACGAGTTCAAATCCGCGACCCAGCTTTACAAGTCCGGCGCCTTTGATGCGACCTTGCTGAAGGCGCTTTCGGTCTATGATGAGATCATGGCGATCATGCTGCCGACGCTGGGTGAAGAGCGGCGGCGCACCTACAGCCCGTTCCTGCCGATTTCTCCGAAGACGGGGCGCGTGCTCTACGTTCCAATGAAGCGCATCGATGCGGCGGCGGGCACGATCACGTTCGACGACGAAGACGGTGAAGAAATCACCCAGCCGGTCACTGGCGGACGCGCCAAGATGCAATGGAAGCCGGATTTCGGCATGCGCTGGGCCGCGCTCGGGGTCGATTTCGAAATGTTCGGCAAGGACCACCAGCCGAACCAGCAGGTCTATGCGCGCATCTGCAAGGCGCTGGGCGCGGCGCCGCCTGTCAATTTCGTCTATGAACTCTTCCTCGATCAGCACGGCGAGAAGATTTCGAAGTCGAAGGGCAACGGCATCAGCGTGGAGCAATGGCTCGCCTATGCCGCACCGGAATCGCTGTCGCTCTACAATTTCCAAAAGCCGCGTGCGGCCAAGAAACTCTATTTCGACGTCATCCCGAAGGCAGTCGATGAATACCTGACTTATGTCGAGGCCTACCGGAGCCAGAACGCGGCCGAGCAGCTGGAGAACCCCGCCTGGCACATCCATGCCGGCCATCCGCCGAAGGATCTCTCACCGATCTCATTCGCGCTGCTGATGAACCTGGTCTCGGCCGCCAATGCAGAAACCAAGGACCTGCTGTGGGCGTTCATCGCAAAGTATGCGCCGGGCGTGACGCCGCAGAGCCATCCGTTCCTCGACAAGCTCACTGACTACGCAATCCGTTACTTCAACGACTTCGTGAAGCCTACGAAGCGCTATCGCGCCGCTTCCGAAAAGGAGCGCGCCGCCTTCGAGGATTTGATCGCCCGCCTCGACGCCCTGCCCGCCGACGCCACCGATGGCGAAGTCATCCAAAACGAGGTCTACGCGGTGGGCAAAGAACACGGCTTCGAGCCGCTCCGCGATTGGTTCAAGGCGCTCTATGAAGTGCTGTTCGGCGTCGAAAGCGGACCGCGCTTCGGGCAGTTTGCGGCCATCTACGGCGTGCGCGAAACCAGCGCATTGCTGCGCAAAGGCCTCGCTGGCGAATTGCTCGCCGCGGCGTAGTGGTCGAGACGACATTTTCGCGATGACGGGGAACTGTCACACCCGGCGTGCACCGCCGCGCGAAGCGTGACGCTTTCGCCGCGCTGAAACACGCCCGCTGCACGAACTGTCATCTTGGGCGCGCCAGACAGCACCATATGCGACGCCGCCGTCACACGCGCGCCGGGTTGTCATTGACGTATATTTCTCCTTTGAGTTGTGTTTGCGCAACTCAGACGGGCTTGTGACAGCAGTGCAACTTCAAATTCAAGCTCACCCATGGGCGAGGATGGGGCACTCAAGCTCGACAGCCTGCGTGCGGCGGCGGCGACGCTCGACGCCGCCGCACTCGATCAGGCGCGACTTGGCTTTCACAGGGCATTCCCGCGCCGCTCCGCAAGACGCGTATTCCATGTCACGCAGCTGCTGAGCCTTTCCCTCATCGCCGCCGGCGCCGTTTGGGCGCTGCGCACCCACTTTCATGTCACGCTCGGCGTCCTGCATTGGTGCGCGCTTGGGCTGTTCGCGAGCGCGGTTCTTTGGCGGCTGATCGCGGCGTCGAGCCTGACGCCGCTGATTTCGCGCCTGGCGGCGCCAGCGAATTTTCCGGTCTACTCCATCCTGTGCCCGCTTTATCGCGAGGCCAATGTCGCGCTTGATCTGGTCGCGGCGCTGGCGCGGCTCGACTATCCGGTTAGCGCTCTTGACATCAAGCTTCTGGTCGAAGGCGACGATCCCGACACGATCGCCGCAGCGCTGGCGGCCGCCAACGCGCCCCACATCGAGGTCGTCATCATTCCCGCGGCGCCGCCGCGCACCAAACCGAAGGCGCTCAACGCCGGACTCGCACGCGCACGCGGACAATTCGTTGCGATCTATGACGCCGAAGACCGCCCGCACCCGCAGCAATTGCGCGCCGCGCTTGCGGCCTTTGAGGATGGCGGCCCGCTACTGGCGTGTGTGCAGGCGCCGCTGGCGATCGACAACCCGGACGCCTCCTGGATCGCGCGCCAGTTCGCAGCGGAATACGCCATCCAGTTCCGCGAGGTGCTGCCGCTGCTCGCGCGTCTCGGCTTGCCGCTTCCTCTCGGGGGCACCAGCAATCACTTCCGCACCGACGTGCTGCGCGCCGGCGGCGGCTGGGACCCCTTCAACGTCAGCGAAGATCGCGCGAATTTCGCGAGCAAACTCAATCGCTTTCGAACGCGCGCTTCTCACGTCCCATTCGTGTCTCATTCGTGCGCGAGCGCTGCGTAGGGCTCGCGAATTCTGGGACATGTATAACGTCAGAGAAAAAGTACGCGCTTTTGCCGCATAAAATCAGCGTTTTATGAGTGCCGTGATTTGCGTGTCCCGTTCCGCTCTCATTTCTGTGAGTAACTGTAAAAAGTGCGCAGTAGGGCGTCATAGGGTAGCGCCTATCAGCGCCGCGCATCGAGCATTCGCCCCTCAGCGGAGTTGCGCACAGTACGTTCGAGCGTGAATTGATCAAGCGCGCGCATCGTATAACGCACCGAGCGGCCAAGCTTCACGAACACTGGACCTCTCCCGAGACGCCGCCACGCTTCCAGAGTTTTGACGCTCACGCAGAGTACCTGCGCGGCCTCCTCCACTGTCAGACGCCGATCTTCCTGACCAATGACCGGCGCTACTTGCCTCACCACTTTCTTTTCGGGCTTCGGGCGTGTTTTGCAGATTGCGACCGGCGGCTCTGGACGATCGCAACGCCGCGCCTCCTCCGGAATCGGCGGCGCAGTTGGCGCTGCTTCCGCGAACAGAAACGAAAGCTGGTTGGCAGATGCGTGACACGCAGGTTTGCGAGCGAGCTTCATGACCATCACTGAATTTGGTGGGCCCATGGTGCGCGCAATCGTTGCGCCGACGAAGCTGATTAGTCGCTCAGTTGAGAACAGCGATTGTCCGGCGGCGCGCCGCATCAAACGCCCGAGGCAACATCGTCCAACGCGCAATCTGGATTCAAATTTCCTGAAAGCCGACGCGGTTTCCTGGTGTGCCCCCATCGGTGTTTCCCCGTGTTGCTCAGTGTTGCTGGCGGAAGTTCCTAGAATTCCCGCCCCACGAGAAAAGGCAGTTCAGCGATCCAAGCCGAGAGACGGCGTCGCTTTGACTTTGCCGTTCGCGATTGAGAGCGAATAGGCCTTCCCCTGCTTCAGCGAGAGCGAACGCGTTACGCGCACCAACGCCACGCCATCGTTTCGTTCAAGCATGACGAACCTGCCCTGGTGAAGCTGAACAAAGCCCCGCACGCGCCACTCGCGCTCCAACCCATCGCCGACGTCAATCGCTCTCTTCCCCGTCGCGCGTGTCAGCGCCTGTTCAGCGCTCGACAATTCAGACGCGCGAAGACGATCCAAGGCCCCGTGATTGAACTCAAAGCGGCCAGTGAGGTCGCGACCGCCGTTCCCCTCTCGTTGATGCCAGCCGATGCGCTCAGTGACGGCGTTGCGGACCTCTCGCGTGTTTGGCAGGCGCGGCACCTCGCCCGCGAGCTGACGGACGATTTCACGATCAAGCTCGGTCTCGGCGGGCGCTTCGATCTGCGTGGCGAGCGGCGTTTCGGAAAGCCGATCGATCTTGACACGCGTTCCCGCGCCCTCATGGGCTTTCGGTTCGATCGCGACGATCGCCCCGGACTGCAGACCCGCTCCATCGCGCTCGCGAACATTGGCGAGCACCGGGCGCTTCGTGCCGTCGAGCACAATCACGTAGCCCTTGCCTGTCTCGCCGCGTCGGCCGGCTTCCAAAACGGGGCCTACGACCCGCCCCATCGATTGGTCATAGAGTTTTAGCCGCCCTTGGCCCGGCTCAAGTTCGCGTCCGAGGCGGCGGCGAAGATCAATGCCCTTGCCGATCTCGTTAAGGCGGGCTGCCCAGCCGTGATCGAGACGGAAGCGATCGCGCTTCTCCTCTTGTCCCAGCCCCATGCGGGCCAACTCGCGAACGCGGTTTCGAAGCGCGGCCCGAAGCGTGGGCTCAACACCGCGTCCGATCGACTGAATGCGATACGTCTTGCCAGGCTTCAGTTCAGCGGCCAGCAGCTGGTCAAGCCGCGTCGATCGTTCGGCGCGCGTTTCACGCTCAAGCGCCAGGCGCGCATCATCGCGCCCGCGATCGCCCAGCATCTGCGTGGCCACCTCGCGGGCCGCATGGCGCAAGCCCCAGGTGGCATAGTCACGTGGGATGATAAGGTCTGGTCCATCACGCCGGCGGCCGCGCAGGATCACGTGCACATGAGGATTGTCAGTGTTGTGGTGATCCACCGCCACCCAGTCCAACGGCGCGCCGAGATCGCGTTCCATCTGGGCCATCGTCGCGCGCGTGAAGTCTTTCAGATCCTCGATGCGGGTCCCGCTCTCGGGCGCTAGCATCAAGCGCATGTGGCGCTTGTCTTCATCCGCCCACTCTGCCAACCGCGGCCCTGCCTGCACGCGGTCCTCTTCACGGTCATAAAACTGGCCTGGCTCTCCCTCCGGCCCTGCGCCGTCTCGTTCGAGATATTTGCCGTGCGCGATAAGCTTGCCTGCGCCGCTCCCGCCATGACCTTGGTAGAACACGGTCACCACGACGCGCTGGCGTGGGTCTTGCGCGAATGCAGCATTCGCACCGCTTGCGCGAAAACGTCCGCCGGGCCGGCGTCCGGAGAGCAGTTTGGACAATTGCCCGCCAAGCGCGCCGCTACGCGCTCGGCCACTCGAAGCGCCCATCTTACGGACTTTGCCGGTGAGACCATCCTCGTCCCGAAAGACAGCCATGTCACGCACGGCGGCAATGTTGTGCAGGACTTCGCTCGGGCGCACGAGAGCCGAAGTCTTCAAGCGCTCAGAGAGTGATGCTTTGGCCATTGCCGCGTCACGCAACGTTGAATCTGAAGCGATACTGCTGCTTTCGCTGCGCGATGATTAAGTATGCCGCGCGAAAACGCCAGCATTCACAAGCCTCAGAAGAAAACCTGCGGCGCTCTTAATCTTGCTCTCCACCGCACCCCTTCGTCGTCACGCTTTTCCTTCTGCACTCGCTTTCGCAGGCACGTCGACGCCCCAGTGTTGCGGCGCGTTGCGCCGCGATTCCTGGTGTTGCAAAAATCTCAGAGCGGACGCCAGACGCCTTCGATCAAATCGTCAGAGATCGGCCCCCAATAGCGTCCGTCAAACGAGTCTGCGCTGTCGCCAAGCAGGAGAATTTCAGAAGGCGCAAGTGTGCGGCACCCGACCCATCCCTGCGGTACGCCAACCCGATTCTGAACCATCGCCACTTCGACGCCATCGACGCTAAGCATGCGTCCATCGCTGCACACATGCTGGCCCGCAATCGCGGCCAGGCGTTTGATGAAGCGGTCGCCTTCGTCGTCGTAGCTGTGCGCGGCGGCTTCGATGGGAGCAACGTCACGAGCGCGCACGGTTACGAACATCCCGCGGGCAGGATCACCCGACTCTCGAATGTAAAAGCCGACCGGCACTGACGGACTGTGATTGAACAGCACGACATCGTGTTGTGCGCCGTTTAGAACGAGCGCGGCCAACGCCAAAACGGCGCCGCCCAACCAGAGCTTATAGGTCCTCGAACGCACGACAGCAGTCAAAGGCAAGCGCCCTATCTTCTCACCTCAATTCATCCGGGGCGGGTGGGCGGGTCTCGCGATAGGGATGAAAGCCCGAAGGGCCGAGACCGTCAGGGCTCGGTGCGAGCACGCCAGCCCGGCGCGTCGGCGAAGCCGACGTTATCGCCTTACAACCGAAAAACGAAAATGCTGCGTGTTGCGGCAAAACCATCGCGCACGTGTTTGGGCGGGCGGTGGGCCAGATGACCGGCGAGCGCTTCTCTTCTTCCCGCTGGCGGGCGCCGTGCTGACAGCGTTCGAGTGGGCACTCGGTCCCCACGTAAGCGAGCTTCACGACGCCTTCCTTCTCCAACTTGCTCTAAACCTCGCCACAGGCGCCGAAGCCGCATAAGCCGTGCTTGCGAGCTAGCTGGAGCGACTATGGCGGCGCGAACCGCAATTCCCCGAACGGTCTGGGCGCTTGGGTTTGTGAGCCTGTTCATGGACATCTCGTCCGAGATGATCCATGCGCTCTTGCCGCTCTTTTTGACCACCACTTTGGGCGCAAGCGTCATCCTTGTCGGCATCATTGACGGCGTCGCGGAATCGACCGCGGCGATCGCCAAGGTGTTCTCGGGCTACATTTCCGACCGTATCGGCCGCCGCAAGCCGCTCATCCTGTTAGGTTACGGGCTCGGCGCGCTCTCCAAGCCGTTCTTCGCCATGGCCGGCGCGCCGATGCTCGTGCTCGGCGCCCGCTTCGCCGACCGCATCGGCAAGGGCCTGCGCGGCGCGCCGCGCGACGCGCTCGTCGCCGATGTGACGCCGCCGGCGATACGCGGGCGCGCGTACGGCGTGCGCCAGGCGCTCGACACCGCCGGCGCCTTCATCGGCCCGCTGATCGCCATCGCGCTCATGGTGCTGCTCGCCAACGACATGCGCATGGTATTCTGGTGGGCGCTCATTCCCGCTTTGATCGCCGTCGCGCTGGTCATCGTCGGCGTCGAAGATCACGGCGCGCGCGAGGCAAAGACGCGCGCGCCAATTCGCCTGCACGATTTGAAACGTCTCGGCGCCGGCTTCTGGATGGTCGCCGCGCTCGGCGTTGTGTTCACCCTGGCGCGGTTCAGCGAAGCCTTCCTTGTTCTCAAAGCCAGCGCCGAGGGCTTGCCGCTCGCCCTGGCGCCGCTCGTGCTCGTGGTGATGAACCTGGTCTACGCCGTGGGCGCGGCGCCTGCCGGGGCGCTCTCGGACCGCGTTCCGGCGCGAACATTGTTGCTTTGGGGCCTTGGCGCGCTCGTCGCGGCCGACATGATGCTCGCCTTCGGCGAAGGTCTATGGAGCGCCTTCATTGGCATCGCGCTCTGGGGAATGCACATGGCGCTCACCCAGGGTCTGCTGGCAAAGCTCGTCGCCGATCACGCGCCAGATGATCTGCGCGGTTCCGCATTCGGCTTCTTCAATCTCGCCACCGGCGTCACCTTACTCATCGCCAGCGTCGTCGCGGGATTGCTCTGGGAGCTGATCGGCGCGCAGGCGACCTTCATTGCCGGGGGCGCGTTTGCACTCGCGGCTGCGTCGATGGTGCTGATTTTCCCGCTAGAGCGGTCGAGACCATGAGCTTTCCGATGGCGTTTGCGGGTCTAGTTCGCGGTGCGCGATGTCGATCCAGTCCGCAGCGGCTCTCGCCTTTGGCCGTATTTGAGCCGCGACGGGAAGAATGGAGTCGGCGCGTCGCCCCGCGCCGCGCTCTTGTGCTTCGCACCGAGCCGCGCGTGGCGCCCGTGTCTCAAGGCGCGCCGGTAAGGTCGGCTATGATTGTGCAATCGCTCGACGGTTCGACCTCACAGATTGCGGTACAGTTTCCCGTCAGTTCACTTAGCGTTCGCTCCAAGGCGTCGATTTCGGCCCTTCGAGCGCGCACGATATGCAGCTGGCTTGCTGCGATATCGCGAACGTCCAGGCAACTTGCCGCGCCGCTCATGGCCGTCAGCAAGTCCTTGATCGCGTCGATGCCGAATTCCATGGATCGCAGCCGACGAATGAGTCGAAGCCGTTCGATATCGGGGCGCGTGAAGACCCGGCGACCTGCGCCGGTGCGCGCAGGCTCGCGTATCAAGCCCGCCTGCTCATAGAACCGGATTGTCGCCACAGTGCAGCCGCTGCGGCGGGCGGCTTCACCAATGGAAAGCGCAGAAGACATGCTTGCTCCTCAAGTCGCTTGAGCTTGTAGCACGGTCGGACAAGTTGAGGAGTTTGAGATGAAGCGCGTTTGGTTGGCCCTTGGCCTTGCCTGTCTTGCCTGCTGTTTGCCGCTCCTCGTTCCATTTTTGGGCGTCGCGGGGTTTGCGGGACTCAGCGGATGGGCGGCGGGCTTGAACTGGGCCGAGATCGCTTGTCTGGCTCTTATTGGCGGCGCCATGACTGGCGCCACACTCTTCTTTTTGAGGCGACGGAAGGCCGAAGCGCCGGCGTGTGATATGAGGGACTAGATGCAGATTTCACTTCTGGCCTTTGTCGGCGCGGCTGTTGCTGAGATTGCCGGATGCTTTGCGTTCTGGGCATGGCTACGCCTCGGCAAGTCGCCGCTTTGGCTCATCCCAGGAATAGCGGCGCTTGCGCTGTTCGCTTACCTGCTCACGCTTGTCGATGCGGAACACGCGGGCCGGAGTTACGCCACCTATGGCGGCGTCTATATCGCCTCGGCGCTTGTGTGGCTCTGGCTCGCTGAAGGCGTCAGGCCAGACCGTTGGGACTTGATCGGCGCTGCAATCTGTCTGGTCGGCGCGGCTGTCATAGTGTTGGGACCCAGAGGCGCTGCATAATCGGCGCCCTCTTTGGCCAATCCCTCTGCCGCCGCAAGCCAAGAGCGGCGCTCGGTCGAAGCACGCCAAGCTGACGCTCCGGCTGCGGGGCTACCGAGCTCAATACTCGCTCGGCAGAAAGATCACATCGTTCTGAAGCCAGAGCGCGATTTCAGACAGCGGGAAGTCGGTGAACGCGATGGCTTGGCTGGTGACCAAACCATGGTCGCCGTCCTCGCAGGTGAGCACAGCCGTGCGGTCCGGCGCCACACGAAGAGTCCAAACCTGGAATGGCTCGCTTCGCACACGGTCGTCATGCTGGTGTGAGACGATCGCGTCGAGCAGCCAATAGGCGCCCCCGGCTTCGGCCACGTATTGAGCGCCGTCCGTATAGGTGATCGAGGGATAGAGCGGATGGCGATACCAGCATTCGCTGCCGGTGAATTGCGCCAGATCGCTGGCGCGAAGTGTCGGTGAAGACATGACAGTGTCTCCTCAATTTGAGCGGAATGAACGAAGCTGAGCGACGCCGCTTCCAACGAGGAAGCGGCGTCTCGCGATCAGGCGGCGGCGGCTGCGTTCGCCTTGCCGAGCGACTTGATCGCGCCTTCGCCTGGATCGACGGCGACAAACACTTTGCCGGTCCAGCGGCCGGTGCCTTTGTCCTTCCAGCGGTCGTGGCGAAGCTTGCCGCTCACTTCAGCGGTGACGCCCTTTGTCATCGCCTTGGCGGCATTTGCGGCCTTGCCGTCATTGATCTCGACGGTGAAGCGGTCGGTGCGGTGCTCGTCTTTGACTTCAAGCCAGAGCGAGACGATTTCGATTGTGCCGCCCTTTTGCTCGAACGAGCGGATCTTGGGATCGTCGACGAGCGTGCCGGTGATGGTGACGCGGTTGGTCATGGAAGTATCCTCGATAAGCGTTTCCCGGTTGATCGGGGCCGCGGGCCTCGCCCGCGACGTCGCATATCGAGCCCGGCCATGAGGCGGCGCGGGCAAGGTGAAAATGGTGGGGCCCGCGTCGTGGGCGAACGCACACGACCGAAGCCCGCGTCAGCGGGGCGGGGAAACGATTTTCGCCTTGCCGGCGGCGACGGCCGGGCGTCACTGGCGACGGCGTGGGCGAGGCTTGCGGTTGCTCGGATCGAGGAAAGTGCGCGCGGATGCTCGCGCCAGAGAGCGATTATGAACGAAGCGTTTGCGCACGCGCCCAATCGTTCCAGTCGTTAAAGCCAGGCGGCGCTGCTTCAATCTCGACGATCGTTGAGCTCACCATCCGAGCACCCAAGGATTGAGCCGCGCGCATTCCGGCTGCGTCATTGTCGGCCGCGATGATGAGCCGCCGCAGCGGGCGGGAGATGATGAGGCGGCTGAGATTGTCAGCACTGAGTGCGGCCCATGCTGGCACGCCAAAGACATCGGACGCGGTCAGCATTGTTTCAACGCCTTCACCGACAACGAGTTCGTCCTGCGCGTCAGCCAGACGCACCGCGCCGCCCATCAGTTTGCCGATCACGCGCCTGGGCGTCGCCACGGCGGCCTTGGCCGTCCCGTGCGCGCTCAGCAACGTGACCTGCACGCCCTGAAGCGCGCCTTGCGTATCGCTGATCGCCGCGACCAAAGCCGGCCGCTTGCCGCGATCGTCAAGGCTGGTCATGCGAGGGTGAAAGCGAAGCGCGGTACTCTTCCATAGCCCGGCGGGAACGGCGCGCTTGCGCAAATAGGCTTCCGCCACCGAATGCTTGAGCGGCGTGCTTTCCTCCCAGAGCCGCCCCGCACGTGCGACGCGCTCCTCATCAAGAGGCTGCGCTACGACCTTCGGCGGCGAGAGGCGCGTGCTTGGCCCTCCGGCACGAGGCTCTTCATCCAACAGACCAAGATCAGCTAGCGCGCGGCGCACGTCGCGCCAATCATCCTTCGGGCTGAAGCAATGAATGAGGATACGCCCCTCTTCCGTTTCAGCGAGCGAGACGGAGCGGTCCTTGTGACTATGATTAGGCCCCGGAATAAGCGCGCGCATGCCGCCATCGAGCAGAATGCCGCCGCAGGCCGCGACGATGCGCTCAAGCCGCGACATCGGCAGTCTCCTCCGCGAAAGGTGAAGGGCTCTTCGCCAGCAGCCAGTCCACAGCCACTTGCGCCTGTGCGCCGGCGGTCAAGAACGCGCGTTTGTCATCGGCCAAGAGCTTCATCCAATGACCAATATAGGAAGCGTGGTCGTGGATGTGCTGGGGCGGCAGACGAAGATGGGCGCCGAGAATGCTGGCGCCGATTTCAGCGACCAGCTCTTCAGCGGCGATCGCATGCTGGCTGAACTTCTTGCCCATGTCACGCCCGACACGGTGCGCCGCCATAGTCGCATGCACACTCTCATGATTGAGCGTTGCTGCATAATCCTCGGCCGTGTCGAAAGCCGCAACCGGCGGCATGCCGATCACATCCTTGCTCGGAATGTAGCAGGCGATGTCACGTGTCGCGATGCGTGCGATCTCCAAATTCTGGAACCAAGCCTCGTGCGCCGCCAGCGGCGCGCGTGAAGACACCACAGGCGCTGGATGAAAGCGGGCCGGTAGGTTGTCGATCTGATCGGCCGAGAAGACGACATACCATTTCAGAAAGCGGAACGCGTCTTCGACCTCCGCGCCGCCCTCGCCGATGCGCGTGCGCTTACCCTGACCGTAATAGACGACCACTTCACCGCGCTCGCCCTTGCGCACCTGGGCGCCGAATTTCACGGCTTGGTTGAAGGTGAGCCAATAAGGCGAGAGATAGCCGCGCTCGATCGCAGCGCTCCACAACAGGATGACGTTGACGCCCCTGTAAGTCTCGCCTGTTGCACGGCGCGGCAGCACCGCGCCGGTGCGCGCGCCGTCCCAAGGCTTGCGCCAAGGCATGACGCCCGCCTCCAGTTCAGAAAGTACCTTTGTGGTGATTTCAGCCGCGATGTCGCGGCGCGCGCCAGCGCGCGCGTGATGGCTTGTCATGACGACAACCTCGAAAGAAGAGCGCCGCCGGCGCGGGGCCGGCGGCGCGAAGTTGATGAGATTGGGATTAGGCCGCGTGCGCCCTGGCCAAGGCGCGCTTGCCTTCGGCCGTGACGGCGAAAGCTCCTTCACGCGGCGGCGTGATCAACAGATCCGGCAGCCAACCCGCGCCTTTCAGGGTTTGCGCCGCCGTGCGCGCGAGTTCGGCCTTCTTCATCTTCTGAAACGCCGCAATCATGCCGTCGCGTTCCTTCTCACTAAGCGAAACGATCGCCGGCGCGCTTTCGAGCGCCGTGATCGCGAGCGCTTTCGGCGCCGCAACCCAAAAATCCTCATCGGCCTCCCAGTGGCGCGTCATGTCGAGATCGAGGGAAGCCGCAAGCGCGTCGCCCATGAGCTGACGGCGTTTGTCGTCGGACGTGACGCCGCCATGGGTCAGATCAATAGTCTCGGCAACGAACACGGCGAGCATGCCGAGCAATTTATCGGCAGGCTGTTCGATGCATGCAGCGAAGAACGCGAACTCCTGCTCCTCCGCCTTGTCAGCGTAGGAGATGCGCGCGTTCTCCATCGCGTCATCGTCGTCGAACCCGACCGGACGCGCCTCGATGCCGACGCCCGGCACAGATGAACGGTCGGCGCTCTGGCGCATCAGCGTGTAGACCATGAGCCCGAGAGCAACCTGAGGATTGGCGGCAAGTGCGGCGCGCAAGCCGCGGGTGCGGGCTTCGCTCAAGCGTTCAGTCAGGGCCTTGGTCAGACGCGGGCCCGCCTCCTCTTCCGCCTCGGCAACGTCAGCAACGCCCGCCTCGTCCGCCGGAGAGGTCGCGGGCTTGCGCAGTTTAGCGATCGCCTTCGCATCGGCGCGCTTGATGAGCCCCTTGGTGATGATCGCCCGCCCGTCGCGATCGATCGCGACCGCGGCGCCCGCGTGCTTCATCAGCTTTGGATCAAACACGCGCGCGGCCTCACGCAAGCCATCGAGCTTGGCGTCAATCTCGTCCCGCTCGGCCCAGAGCGGATTGTCCTCCTCGGCGTCCTCCAACTTCTCGTCCAGCGTTTCGAGCCGCGCTTCCAGCGCGGCGATCTCTTGTCTCTCCGCCGGCTTCAATTTGCGTTGTGTGGGATGGAGCCGCTCACCGGCGCAGCCATCGACCTGGCCGTGGCCGGTCAAAGTCTCGACCCAGCCCCAGCCTTCGGCGGCGAGCGTCTCGCGCATCGTATCGAGGCGTTCGACCGCAAGCCGCTGTAGCAATTCGCCATCGTCGAAGAAGACGATGTCCGGCTCAAAGAGATCGCGGACCAGCCGCCCGCCCGCCGCTTCATACGCCTCGGCCCCGACGAAACGAGCCAGACGGTCGTGTGCTGGAATCCGCCCCGCCGTTAGCGCGCCGCGAACACTCGGCGCATGGGTGATGGGCTTGGCAAGCTGACGAAACACGCGTTCCTGAGCGGCATGATCGTCATTGATCGAGAACGCGCGCGCCACATCGAGATTGATGTCGCCTTTGCGATAGGCCGCGCGGATCTTAGGCGAGAGCCGCGCCAGCGCCAGGCGCTGTTCGACGAGCCGCACCGTGCAACCAAAACGCCGCGCCACATCATCGGCGCTCATCCCGCCATCAACGAGACCCGCGAAGGCTTCAACCTCATCCATTACCGACATTGGCGAACGGGTGACGTTTTCATCGAGACTGATCTCGGCGGCGTCATTGCCGGTGTCGATGACGCAGCGAACCGGCTCGGTCTCGGCGATCTGTTTGCGCTTGACGCGCAGCAATTGCGCTTGGCGCCGGCCCTCGCCGATGGTGACGAAATAGAAGCCGGTGGGCGACCCAGCTTCTGCCAGCTCTGGCGCAACAACCAGGTTTTGCAGGATACCCTTGGCGTGAATCGAGGCGGCAAGCGCCTCGATGTCGGCCTTTGCGTGCGGCGTCTTGCGCGCGTTGGCCGGCGACTTCTTCAGCTTGTTAAGGGGAATGAGCACGACGCCAGTTTGGACGGCGTGCTCGTCATGTGTTGCGATTGCTTGTGTCATGGAAAGCCTCATTGGCTTTCCCGGCAGCGTGATTGCTCGCCGGGGCCGCGTGCGCGACCCCTTCTCCACCGCCCGCGTTCAGGCCGGCGCTGTCGAGGGCTTTAGAGCGAAAGCGTCCCTCGACAGCGACGGACGCGCGGGCGATGCGGCCATCGCGCACGCTACTTGGCGACGAGCAGCAGGGTTGCGCTTCGCTGGCGCCTACGTAGTGATCAGAGAATGGATCTAGCCGCCGCCAAGCGCCTCATCGAGGCCAGCCCTGACTTCCGCTTACTGGAGCGTGTTCCGCCGCCTCGCGACTGGCCACTCGAAGCCGCGAGCGGTGAAACCCGGCGCGGCGTGTTCGTCGACACCGAGACCACGGGCCTCGACCAAGACACCGATGAAGTGATCGAACTGGCGCTCTTGCCGTTCGAATACGAACGCGACACCGGCATGATCGTGCACGCCGATGCGGACGCTGCGCTCAATGCCTTCCGCCAACCTTCCCTGCCGATCCCGCCTGAGAGCAGCAAGATCCACGGCATCAATGATGAGATGGTCAAAGGCCAAATCATTGATCCCGAACGTATCAAGGCCATCATCGAGCCCGCGCATATCGTCATCGCCCACAACGCCGCCTTCGACCGGCCGATGGTGGAAAAGCACTGGCCCATCTTTGAAGAGAAACACTGGGCGTGTTCGTTCGCGGAGATTGATTGGAAGGCCGAGGGCGTCGGATCGGCAAAACTGGACTACCTCTTGTGGTCGCGCGGCTGGTTTCATGACGGACACCGCGCACTGTCAGACGCTGAGGCCGCGCTCTTCCTGCTCACGCTTCCTCTCCCGACCTCTGGGAGACTTGGACTAACCGCGCTGCTCGAATGTGCTCGCCGCCAACTCTGGATCGTCAGGGCAGAGGACACCGCGTTCGAACAACGCTCGTCGCTAAAAGCACGAGGCTATCGCTGGGATGACGGTGAAGGAAAACGCGTGAAGGCATGGTGGCTCATGACCAACGATCCCCAAACCGAGCTCGATTGGCTGAGAGCCGACATCTACGGCGACGATCGAGCCGTGACCGTGCTGAAGGCGCCGGCTACGAGGCGCTATTCATCGCGGCTCTGGGCTGAATAGTCCGCAAAACGGTTATGGAACGATGTTTCTCACGTAAGACCCAAAGCCTTTTCAGGCTGCGACCCGAAACCGCTCAAACCGAACCGCCAAACGGTCCCGATCAGGATGGTCCTTTGCGCGGTTCGGTAGCAAGAGCTTCGCGCCTCGAAGGCCTTTCAGTGCTTCCAACATCGGACCATCACGTTGAACAAGCAGTTTTTCCGAGACGTGAATGCGAAAGTCAGGATCAATCCCGATGAGATGCGCGTCGAGGGCCGCGTGGTGGAGCTTCGACAACGCCAAGCCGTTGGCGATGATCGGCTGGCCTAACTTCTCATCGGCGTCGGCGACAATGTGAGCCGCATCAAGCAACATGGCTTCCGGCAAACCCGAAACCGCGCAACGCCCACCGTAGGCGCTCAACACGGCCTGTCGAAATGAAGCTTGATGCAATCGCTGCTGCACCACCCGCAGCGCATAGCGCCGCTCCGCTTCATTAGTTGGCGCACCCAGCAAGCCAACGTCAGGCTGGCCAAACGCCACCTGGGTCTTGAGTCCCGGTCCGTCCCAGCTCGCGATGAACGCCGGCATCATCACCTGATAGCGTCCAGGTGCGATCCCAAGGAAGTACATGATCGGAATTCGCTGCTCGCACGCCTCTCGCAGAGCACGGTTATCTGCTGCCTCCGGATCTGTGCCGGTGAATGCGTAATCGACCGTCTCCTCAGCCTCGAAAAGCTGGCGATGCACCTCACGCTGGTCGTCGTACCACACCCGATTGCCAGGCTTCGGAAATACAGTCTTGATCGATAGTAGGGACTTCATCTGCCGCGGTTTGAATATCCCGCGACGCGGATTGATAAGCGCGATCCGCTCGCCCCGATAAATGAAGCCCTGGTTTAGATCTTCGGCCGTGATGACGTCGCGCGTCTCGTTGAGCTTCCGCACATGGTCGAAAGCGGCTTGGCGCATGAGTGCGTCGGTGACGGCGTCGGCTGACATTGGTCTCCCGGCACGAGACTATCCGCGACCGGCCACTTAGCCAATCAATCGAACGCTCTGCCAACGCCCGCGCCTCGAAACATCGCGACAATCGTCAGCCGAACTAGGCAAACCGTGTCGAGAGCGAGCCGCCCATCAAGTTTCGTCGTCGGTCTCATTTTCGACGGAGGCGGCGCCGCCGAGCGCCTGGAAGCGACGATCGGAAAGCCATTCCAGGCGCTTGGCTTGCGTGAGCAGGACGCGGCGTAAGCCGCCTTGCACTTTGCGCTCAGCAATCACTTGCGCGAGGCGAGCAATGATGAGCGCCCGCCGAGCGATCCGGAAATCTACGTGCGAACGAAGCTCGAGCACGCGGTCCGACACGATTCTGCCCCTCAGTGACTTGGGCCGCTCCACATCTAAGTCCCCAGCGGGCGGGTCTTTCTCATTGAGGATGGCCTTGAACTGTGACGCCTCGACCGCAAACCGCGTCACCTCCCGCTCTAGTGCGTTGAGGTGTCCGCGCGCGGCCGCGTTTCCCTTGTCCGTGTCCTGAAACTGCGGCAGCGGCCACACTTCGATGTCCATGACCTCGAACGGATCAAGCACCGACATCGCAACCGCGTCGGTGCGCTGGTTGGTCAAATGCCGGCGAATGCGCGTGCGCACCATCTCGTTGGTTTGGCCGACGTAAATCGGCTCTCCGTCATAGTCGAAGAATGCGTAGACGCCCCATTTGAAGTTGCCGATAGGCGCGGAGCGGCCAGGCTCGATCTCGAACGGCGTGTTGAGGTATGCCGTCAGCCCGTTGCGGAGGTCTTCTGTTTCAAATGGCGGCGTATTGTCTGCGTCGGCTGCCTTCGTCATCGCCCGCCCTCTGCCTAGGCGGCGTGCTTGCGGCGTCCGGATCCGGACCGAGGTTTTCCACCCTTCGCGGGTTTTGCCGTCTTTCCCCTCTTCGCGGCTTTGTGCTTGGAGGTCCGCTTCGCAACCACCGTTTTCGACGCCGGCGCTTTGGCCTTCTTCGCCGCCCGCTTCCGCGTGACCGGCGCTTGCGCCTTTGTATTCATCTTGGCGGGCGACTTTGCAGCCTGCGAAGCAATGCGCTTCAAGTGCGGTTCAAGCACGTTCTCCGCGAGATACTTGATCACGTTCACAACAACGCCGTCGCCGGTCAGGTGGTATGCGTCGTTGTAGCGCGTCGGCAGCTTGTACTCGTCAGGCAGCCCCATCAAGCGCGCGGTCTCCCTCGCAGAAATCAGCCGCGATCGCACCGTCTTGCCGTCAACAACGAAAATGGTCTGCCTGCTAGAGCCGCCGCCCGGCGTGCGCAGACATCCAGAAACATCATCGAAGCGGACTTCAACACGCTGAACTGACTTGCCCTTCTCAGTGCGAGTGCGGCGGTACATGCCGCCAACCATGCGTCGGCCAGCGAGCTTGGCTTCTTCGACCTTCGCTAGATTCTTCGGGCTCATCATGCCGAGCAGCTTTTCCGTCTCCGCTCGCGTGTGCCAACTGACGTCGGACGGATGATCCTCAATAATGTCGGCAAACCGCGTGTTGCGCGCAGGCGGCAGCGGCATGCTCCACCAGATCCAATGCTTCTGTAGGCGTTGGGGAAGTACATTATAGGCGCGCTTCAGCGCAGCCGATCGCCATGCGTCATCCTCGTCATTGAGCAGAGATAGCTGGCGCGGCGCATCTTTACGCGGGACGGCGACAAAGAAGAGCCGCTGACGCGATTGCGGCACAAAAAGCTGCGCGTCGATCGTCATTGCGCCAACATCGTAACCCAAATCAACGAACGCTTCGATGATGGACTCGAAGTCTTTGCCGTCGTGCGAACTCAACGTGCCGGCGACGTTTTCCAGCACGATCATTTTTGGAGCGCGCCCAGATGCGCAGAGCTCGCTCATGCGCTCCCAGAACGGCCAGAACGAACCGGACCGGTCGCCCTTCAAGCCGGCGCCAGCGCCGGCGAGCGACAAATCCTGACAAGGAAAGGACGCCCACGCGAGATCGGGCGATGTTTGCGGCAACTGATCTTCACGGACGTTGCGCACATCGCCGACGTAGATTTCTTTGCCGCCCCAATTTTCGATGTAAGCCGCGGCCTTCTTGGGATCGAAATCGTTGGCGAACTGACAGCGCCAGCCAGCGCCCAGGCCGGCACGAACCATGCCGCCGCCCGCGAAGAATTCCAGGAACGTAAACACCGATTTCCCCCGGGGCGCGGAGCTGACAGGCTTCGATTTGGAAGCGATTCTGGTCACCATGGCTCTGCCCCACCCACAAGATGCTGTGGGTTAACCGCCGGAACGGCCCCAACGGGTTGTTTCGGCTCGAATTAACTGATTACATGGTTCGCTTTATGTTCCGTTAACGTGAGCTTGTCCACAGGGAAGAATGCGCGATGCCGTCTCGGAATGTTCAGGCGCTGGATCCAGCAAGCCTAGCCTGGCCCGACGAGGCGGACGCTGCCTCGGATTCACTCGAAGCCAACCACTACTACATGGCCGACGTGCGCCTCGCCCGCTGGGAGGACGTCGACCGCGTCTTGAGGCGCGAAAGCGAAGTCCTGCCCCTGCTCAGCGCCGCAGACCATGCGGAAGCCGAATGGGAAAGCCAGAGTGAGCGCATCTCCGCGGCCGCTGACGGCGTGGCCGATGAGTTCTTCTGCGCACTTGATCCGGGCGTCGCTTCGACCGTGCTCGCACTCGGCGCCGCAGGCTGCATTCCGTTTTGGAGTTGCAATGGCGGAGCCTTTGGCGGCGACCACTCGTCGCCGGTCCCAACCGTTAAGTTCTTCGCCAAGGCTGAGTACGTGACCGTGCTGGCGGCCGCGGCACAGAAATCTGGCGCCAAACTCCATCAGGATGAACACGGCCGCTGCGCAGTGAGCGCAGAGGGAGTTGACGTTATGCAAGCATTTGCACTCGCGCTACATGAGATGTGCATTCGTGGCTGACTATCTCAATCTTCGTAAGCGGATCGACGACTTGGAAGCCCATCACGGGCCGGTGATTGCGACGGCGCGCGCTTCCGCGTGCGCAAACAGATTGAGCCGCTTAAGGTCCTCGATCTGATTGGCGGCGCCGTCAAGCAACTGATCGCTGTGAACGACAATCGCCAAGCACTGGGCCCTGCTCACAGCGACATTGAAACGGTTCTTGTTGAATAAGAACGCCGTGCCGCGCGGGGCCTCGCTCCCCCGCGAGGTTGTCATGGACAGGATGACGACAGGCGCTTCTTGGCCCTGAAATTTGTCGACGGTGCCAACGGCGATTTCGGGCGAGAGAGTTTGGCGCAGCAGATTGACCTGCATGTTATAGGGCGCGACCACCAGGATATCTTTGCGCTCCAGTTGGCGCACCCCGCCGTTTGAGTTGAGCGACTGCTTCAACAACGTTTCCACCAAATCAGCGATTGCGACCGCCTCCTCCGGCGAGGATTGCAGCGAGCCTTCGTGCCTGGTGCGCACGAATGAAATGCCGGACGGACTGATCGCCGGATGCGCGCCAGCAGAGACGACAAGGTGGCGATCCTTGGTGGAGGGATGAGGGTTGAGGCGTTTGTCGTAGATGGCCTCCGAGATGAAGGTGCAAATGTCGGGATGCATGCGCCGACTCTCGTTCAGAAGAATGCCTCGGTCGGGCGCGACGGTCGCGGCGCCCGCCAGAAGATAATCCAAACAAGAAAGGCCCGTCTCGCCTGGGTGGACACCCTGGATTGGTTGCGCCAGCTGCATCTGATCGCCGACTAGAATGAGATTGGTTGCGGCGCCCGCCATCGCCACCAGATGGCCCAGTGAAACCTGCCCGGCTTCATCGACGATGAGATAATCGTATCGCCCGCGCTGATCGGCGCGCGAGAAGAAGTAGGCGGTGCCGCCTACCAATGCGTGATTAGCCGCTACGGCTTTGGAGTCGGTCACCGTCTTGATGTTAGGACCGTCGAAATAGGTCTCTGGAACATCTTCGCGGCCTTTCTTGATGCCCGAGAAACTGAACCTCTGCTCCTTGGCGCGCGCTTCGACCTCTTCCAGCGCTTTGTTGATCGCCTTGTGCGAATTGGAGGCGACGCCGATGCGTTTGCCCTTGCGCAAGAGATCGATGACCACCTCCGAAATGGTATAGGTCTTGCCGGTGCCGGGTGGGCCTTGCACGAAGAGGCAGCTCGCATCGAGATCATTGGCGGCGCGCATGGTTTCTTTGACGAGGTCAGCGCCCTTCGCGGCGATCTCTTCGCCCGGGTCGCGGCCTTTGAGGCGCGGCTTGGCGCGAGAGAGGAAATCCATCAGCGCAGCATCGTCGTCGAGATCATCAGCCGCGAAGCGTTCGGCGAAGGCCAGCACCGCGTCGGGCGGCTCGGGCCGGCTCAGGGGTGATGGGATGAGACTGAAGATCAAGGGGTAGCCATCGCCTGCGCCACGGCGAAGCACCAGCGTGCCTTCGTCGGTATTCAGATCCTTGATCGTGCCAGCGTTTGAAAGCGTGGCGGCGATCCGCGGCGTGTCGGAAACTTTGAGCTTGGTGTCCTGCGGCGGAAAACGAAACGTGATGAGCAAGGACCTCTTATCGGCGATGGGGGCGACGTTTGGGTCTCTCGTTACGGCGCCTACGCTCTCGGCGTCATCGACAAGTTCCTCATCGGTCCATGATTGCCGTTCGAACATCGCCCAATAGCCAGGTTTGAGCGCCCGCTGGTGAAACCAAATAAGCTCGGCCACCAGTTCGCGGATGCGCTCATCGGCAACGCCGCTTCCTCGCACATCCGCAGCTACTTCTTGCTTGTGGTCCTCCTTAGCTTTTCTTTCGACTATCTTTTCACGTTTTGGGGCAGTGGTTTCTCCGATGATCTGATAATCCGCGCTTGCCGGGCGCAGGCTCTCTAACCACGCACGCATACGGGCCGTCGAGATACAATCGTCCTTATTGTAGCTCTCGATCGATTCCAGAATTGAATGCTCGCCGGCCTCGCGCCAGCGCTCATACTCGACGATGCTCCCGGCAGCCGTGGTGACATCGCCGCCGCGCTCGACGCCGTAGATCTTCTCAAGCTCTTTCAGCGAATAGGATTCAACGCCGGCGCGGAGCCCCTGGCGAACGACTGTTAACAGGTCAACGAAGCGGCGCTCGCGGAGCATGTCATCCAGCAGGAGCTCACGGGTGGCGTAACGCATGGCTAGGCGCTTCAGCGCGTTCGGCTCGTAGCGCGCGTAATGATAGATGTGGGCGTTGGGGTACTGCGCGAGATGGGCGGCGAACATGTCGATAAGCTGTTCGAAGGCCGCTTTCTCCTCCGCTTCATTGTGGGCCCAGAGACCGCGGAAGCTTGGTTCGCCATCGCCGAGCCGACCCCAAACGCCAAAGAGATATTCTAAGCCGTCGCCGAAGAAGGGGTCGCCCTCCATGTCGAAATAGAGATCGGCCTCATCCGGTGCAGGCAGAAGGTGAAAGCCGCGCCCCTCTTCGAGCGGCAAGAGCTCAACGGGAATGTTCCCGCTATCGCGCGCCTGCAATTGCAGGCGCGCTTGGGCCGCGAGCTTGGCGACAGTTTTGTCTTCCATACCCTCAACGCTTTGGGGCGGTGTGGTTGCGAGTTGTGTCAGCGTCGCGACGCCAGCGGCCTCCAGCTTCAGCACCTGCGCGAATGAGACGCCGGCGACAAAGAAAACGCTGTCAGCGGTGCGCCATTCCTTTTCGCAACGGCCGCGATAATCGCAGAGCCGGCAGGCTTTGCAGGGGACGGCGCGAGTGTCGTGATCTTTGGTTTGCGCGAAGGCTTCGAACTCGCGCATTAGCCGGCGTAGGATGAACCGGAAATCGCGCAAGTCGAAGGCGACCGGCTCGCCGCCACCGACGCGCAAGATGCCGTCACCGACTTCGTCGCCGATGAGTTTCTCGATGAGGTCGGCGTAGAGCGTGAGCTGCAGCACGTGCTCTGGCTTGGGGCGATGGGCGAGCTTGGCGTCTTCAGGTTCGTAGCGCGGGGGCTCGCCATCGCGGCGGAGCAGATAGTCGGCGATGCCCATCCAATGCTCATCGGCGAACGCAGCCTGAAAGATGAGCGGCGCGCCCGATTTGATGGCGGTCAACGTGGCGGCAACTCTCTCTTCGAGCGGCGCCTTCTCTTCGATGCGGAGGGCTGCGCCTAATTCCGCTTCCAGCGTGGCCAGCACCTTGTCTTCATGCTCGAAACCCTTTTTCCGAACGAGGTCGAGCGTGGGGTCGACCACTGGCTCGGGCTCGACGCCCGCGAGCCAAAGCGCCGACTGATGGGCGCAGCCCAGATGCTTGTTGAGGCGGGAGGCGGAAAGAAGCTTATCCATGATCGTCTATTGAGCGGCGCAAACGACAGAAGCGGTCGCAGCCTCTATCCAATGGCGGACTTTGGCGCGGCCGGCTGAGCCTGGTGGTGCGTGACTGCGGTCATCAGCTCCTGCTGCATCAAAGAGCGCAGCTTTTCAGGGGCGATGACCTGAATCTTGGTCTGCCAGGTGAAGAGATGCCAAGCGAGCTCCAACATGCCGCTGGCGCGGAAACGCACGATTCTTGTGCCATCAGGCTCGTCTTCGACGACTTGCTTGGGGTGAAACCGCCAATGTTTGAAATCGTCTAGGCCAGGTTTCATAATCCGGAGGACGACGTCTTCTTGTTCGCCTTGGAAATAACCGAATGAGGCGCTGGCGAACTCTCGGAGATCGAAATCCGCGGGACGCGGCGCTGCGGCGTCGAGAATGAGCAGATCCTCGATGCGATCGAGACGCCAGTTCTTGATGTGGTTGGGTTTTTCCAGTTCGGGGCCGATCAGATAATTCATCCGCCCGAAAATGATGCCATAGGGCGCCACTTCTCGCGTGCGCGCCTCTTTGTCAGGGCTTCTATAAAAGAAACGAACAGCTTTCATGGCGCAATAAGCTTCGCGGAGCGCGATTAGGAGTTCGTCGTTCTCCACGGGCCTGGGACCCGCTTGAACGGCAATGAGCTCGGCCTGCATCAGCGCTTCGAGGTCGGCCGCCACACGCGTACGCAGCGGCGCCTTCATGGCGGCGCGAACTTTGGCTTCAAGTTCGCCCAACACGCGGGCGTGGTGGGTGAGCCCCTTGCCTTCCATTTCCGCGACGCACTGGTTCAGCGCATTCAATTCATCGACGGTCGGTGATTGAAAGAACCCATCCAATCCCCCGGAGATGCGGAAGCGTTTGGACGCGCCGTCTTTGATTTCCTCCATCTGCGGAAAAACATGCACCAGCGCGTCGCGCAAGCGCTCGGCGGTGCGCCGGACTACACCGAGTTCCGCAGCCATTTCATCGAGGGTCATGCCTTCGGCGCTCGCTGCCAGACGCCGAGCGAGCATTAACCCCTGCTCGAATCTTTCATGCCGCATGACGGGAAACCTACGACCGCTTTTGACGCATCAGCCTAGCAGAATTGCAACCAGAGATCACCGGTCGGCGGTGATCACATTGGGTCGGAAGCGAAAGGACCAGGGTTATGTCGAACGGAAATGCTCAAGCAGATCATGGTGATGGGGCGCGTGAGCGCCCGGAGCGCGAGCCGCCGTGGAAATTCAACGTGCAGAACGTGATTATCGAGGTGAGGAAGCCCGAAATCAAAGTGCGCGCCGCAATCGTTGAAGCCGGATTTAGCGTCGAGACTCCTTGGATCATGGTGTTGAAAGTGGCGGGCGAACCCCGCCGCGAGGTGGGCCTCGACGATGTCATCGATCTTCGCAAGCCGGGCATCGAGAAGCTTCGCCTGACACCCAAACAAATCAACAATGGCGAAGGGGCTCGCCCGCTTCGGCGTGAGTTTGCCTTGCTACCGAAAGACGAAGTGCTGCTCACACGCATGAACATCGGTTGGGAGACGGCGCTCGATAACGGGCGCCGTTGGCTCTTGCTCTACGGCTATCCGATGCCTGCAGGTCTCTCGGCCGCCCAAGCCGACATCGCCATTGAAGTCCCCGCAAGCTATCCGGGCGCTCAGCTCGATATGTTCTTCTGCCGGCCGCACCTCAGACTGGCGTCCGGCGCGGGCATTGCCCAGACCGAGCATCTCGAGACCATTTTTGGAGAGGCCTATCAGCGCTGGTCACGCCATCGCGCGTGGGACGCAGCACACGATACGCTTGCCACGCACTTGGCTCTCGTCGATGAGTCACTGCGCCGGGAAGTAGGCGCATGAACAAGATCTCCCTTCGCATGACGCAACAGGATCATGCGGAGCTAAGAGCTCACCTCTTTCCGGGTGATGGGCTTGAGGCTGCCGCGCTGATGCTCTGCAAAGTGGCCCACGCCAAGCGCACTAAGTACTTGCTGCGCCAGCTCGTGCTCGTGCCGCACGAGGCGTGTCAACGGCAGCGTGACGCGCTGATTTGGCCGGGTGAGTTCGTCGAACAGGCCCTGACCCGCGCGGAAAACGATGGACTCGCGATCATCGCGGTGCATTCACATCCGGGCGGACTCCTGGCGTTCTCGGCCGCCGACGACGCGAGCGACGTTGAACTTATGCCGGCGATGGCCTGGCGCGGAGATTGCGCGCCCGGGTCGGCCATCATGACCCCGGACGGGCAAATGCGGGTCCGCATTTATGAGGGTCCAAACGCTCGGCCGGCGACGGTTCTGATCGCAGGCAACGATATTGTCGTTCATGACGATGTGTTCGGGGGCGCCGTCTTGCCGTTTACAGGGGACATGACCCAACGCCTCGGGCGCTTGAGCGCCTGCGTGGTTGGCGTCTCCGGTACGGGATCAATCGTTGCCGAGCAGCTGGCGCGCCTCGGCTTTGGCGAACTTATCCTCATCGATTTCGACCATCTCGAGAAGCGCAACCTCAATCGCATCCTAAACTCGCGCGTGGCTGACCTGGGCCAGCGGAAGGTTGAGATGTTTGCCGCGGCCGTCCGCGCCTATCGCCCCGATTGTCAGCTGCGCATCGTGCCACGGACGCTGTCCGACCGCGAGGCAGTCTTGGCTGCCAGCGATGCCGACGTCCTCTTCAGCTGCGTCGACACCGATGAAGGGCGGCATCTGGCCGACCGTATTGCATCATCATTCTTGATGCCGCTAATCGACATGGGTGTGTCGATCCCAACGCACCGAGGCGCGGATGGAACGCCGCAGATCATCGAAGTCTGCGGCCGCGTAGATTATGTGTTTCCAGGAGGAGCTTCGCTCGCGGATCGAGGCGTCTATACGCCGGCGTCGCTTGAAGCGGAGTATTTGGCCAAGAATGCGCCCAGCGCACACGCTGATCGCATGGCCGAAGGCTACATAAAGGGCGTCCTTGAAGAAGCGCCGGCGGTCATCACGCTCAACATGCGCGCGGCGTCTGCCGCCGCGATGGAATTCATCGCCCGAATGTTTCCGTTCCGGCATGAGCCGAACATGGCGTTCGCGCGCACACTCTTTCTCTTGGCGGAAGGCTGCGAAGAGCGCACCGCTGAGAGTGCCTTCCATCGCGCCGAGACCACCCTGATTGGACGCGGCGATGAGAGGCCGTTGCTCGGCTTGCCGGCACTAGAGGCGCCCGCGCAAGGAGCCGCGCGATGAGCCGCTCCCCTCTCTGGTGGCGCAAGTTCAAAGCTTGGCTCGTACCAAGGCGGCAGCTCCTTGTCGTCGAAGGCGACACGCTGCCCGCGGACTTGCCGGTTCGCGATCTGGTATTGGCCCGCGACGCCGGCGAGGACTGGAGTGTGGGCATGAACTGCCCATGCGGATGCGGAGAGCGGCTGGAGCTGATGCTGCTGCCCGACGTCAAGCCGCGTTGGACAATCGCGGTCGACGCAGACCAAACGCCAAGCCTTCACCCGTCGGTATGGCTGCAATCGGGGTGCCGATCGCATTTCTGGCTCCGAGCGGGCAAGATTTTCTGGTGTGATTAAGGACGCGTTTCGGTCGTGCGCGTACGCGCCGAACCATTGCGCCTTTGCGCCGCGCCCGAGCCGTTAGCCTTGGCAGCCCGCTTCGACTGTTTGGCGCGCGGCTTGGGCGCAGCGCCTGCACCGGCTTGGCAAGCTCCACCAATTTTGTCAGCAACACGGCCGTCGCGCGCGCGTCTTCGAGCGCTGTGTGACGAAGGCCGCCATTCACCGCGACATTGAAATGGGCCAGCGCCTCATCGAGCCCCGCGCCGCTCAGGGTGGACCGCCCGGCCAACGCCATGAATCGGAGTATCCCCGCGGTGTCGGTCGAGCGATGCGAAAAGAGCGCGTCGTAGTCCTCGCCGCTTAGGCGGCAGAGACGTTTCAGGAAACCAATGTCGAACGCGACGTTGTGGCCCACCAATGGAATTTTGGGTTCGCCCTTGAAGTGCTTCTTCAGAAAGGCGCGGAATTTTTTCATCGCTTCGGCTGGCGGCAGGGCCGTCTTTGCGTGTTCGACCAGATCGATCTTGTTGATGGCCATGGCCTCAATGGTAAGCGAGAGCGTGGGCTCTTTGATCTTCACCTCGAACTCAGCGCCGGGGACGCCGCCATCCCACACCACCGCGCCCAACGAGAGAATGGAATTGGTCATGGGATCGATGCCGCCGGTTTCGGTGTCGAGCACAAGCATGCGTGTCATCAGTCATCCTCCCAAATCGACTGATTCAGCAGAGCATCGAACTCCGACTGATCAAGCTTGCCCGCGTGCCGGAGCGCCGAGAGCGTTTCGGTGTAGCCAAGCGTAATCGCGCGTTCCGCGGCAGCGCGGTTGAAGTCCATAGGATTACCGAGATTCGCTTGCGGCTCGAACTCGATGAGTTCAGCGGCCAATCTGGGCGCCTCGTCGCCGCCCAGATTGAGGAATTCCTTTTCGACCTTGGCGCCAATTTCCTCTTTCTGCTCAGCGGTCAAGGATAAGGTTCCTAGCCAGGAGCGAAACAGCACCACGCGCTGCTGCTGTTTTTCCACTTCCTGATTGATTCGGTGCCAAGCCTTGATGATCGGCCTAGTGTGGACGTGGTGATAGACCTCCTGCGTTCTGAGCAGAATGTCGAGGAATTTGAGCCTTTGCTTTGGCTGAATCGTGCGCGGAGGATCTTGGCTGATGCAGTAGACAACGCTCTTTTCAAAGAGCTCGGGCTTGTTCAGCTGCTTGGCAAAGTAATAACGCAACACGTAAGCAGCTTCGCGTGTTGGCGTGTGATTGCCGACGCCGCCGTCGACGTACCACCCTCGCTCCATCTGACCATCGTGCTCCACCTCAATCCACACCGGCGGGAAGAAGATCGGGATGGCTGATGAAGCGAGCAGCGCCTCGCGGAGCACATCGTCGCTCCTGACTTTGCGCAAATGCCCGAGGCGACGGGCGCGATCACCCAGCTTCGCATCCTCGGCAACCGCCGCATCGACCAGCGTGTGCTCATAGAAGGCCCTGAGCTCGCCGCGCGTATAGTCGGTCGCAGCGATCACCAGTGGCGCCTGCAAATCATCCAAGCGCACGTTCTCCGCGATTAGCTTCTTCAGCGCCTTGTTCGAATAGATCGAAAACGGTTTGCTCCGGAATATCTTGCTGAGCACCCAGCCCCAGAGCCCGTTTACAAGCGGCGAGTGAATCCACACACCGAGGATGTTGCGATTGTTGGCTGTGCGCCAAAAGCGGATGGCCTCATCGGCTCCGGCGGAGGCCAAGAGGTAAGCATTCAGCGCACCAGCCGAGGCGCCGACATAAATCAGCGGATTGGTGATCTTCTTCTTGGCGCGGTAGGCCTCGATCGCCTTGGCCGCGCCTGCGCCATAGGCACCTTTGGCGCCTCCGCCACTGATGACAAGACAGTGATAGACTTCATTTGCCGGCGCGCCGTCGGCCATGCATCCGCTCCTGCGTTCCAACGTCTACCAAGTGATCGTCGATTCAAACGGAATGCGCGAAGTCCTAAGACGTCGGTGGCTCGTCATCAGACCATGCCGACGCCGGTACTCTTGCGCAAGAAACGTGTTGGTCCGTTGCGGCTGTCTGAGTTGTCCGTGACATAAAACAAGAACTCTTCTGCCCGGGTGACCCCCACATAGAAGAGTCGTTTGGCTTCATCGAATTCCGACTGCAGGCGCGAAGAAAAGTGAGGGATGCGTCCCTCCGTCATATCTATCATGGCGACCGCGCGAAACTCTCGCCCCTTCGCGTGATGAAGTGACGAGAGTTTCAGCGCAGCCTCAGGACTTGCGTATACACCTAGATCCTCGATGGTGAGATTGGCGGGATCCTCGCTGCGCATATTGCGGCGGATATCTGATTTCATGTCTTCGACGGCCATCGAAAAGATATCGCGCTCACCGGGCGTGAAGTATTGGGCGTCAACCAGGACATCCGAAAAAGCGGGCGCCGCCCGTTCGAGCCAATCGATTGCCCCCATGCATTCTTCCTGAAGGTCGCGAGCAATTCTCAAAAGCTCGAACAGAACAATCCGCCCCTCGTATGAATAAATATCGAAGTGCGCCCTGCCCGTGGCATCGAGGATCGTCAGGAAGAGACTTCGTTCGATGCCGGCGAGCGATTCCGGATTTGGCTCCATCAGATAGCCACACACTTCTTCCGCCAAGGGCGCAAACACCCTAGCCCGCCGGTAGGGCCTAGCGCCGGGTCCAACCACCGCAACACCGTACTCTCTGAGCCGGCGGCCCAACGGAAACAACGTTGTCCACCAAGGCGCAAGGATAGCCGCTTCGCCGACGGGAATCCCGAGCGCTTCGATCGCCGGAAGAAATTCGTCGGTGATTACCGTGAAGACGGTCCGGCTTGCTCGCCAAACCGGAGCTGTCTTAATGCTTCGCGTGGGCCCCACCGCTTGCATCGGCGGCGTCCGGGCAAAGAGCAGATTGGCTTGATCAACAATCGGCGTGCTGCATCGAAAATTTCCCGACAGGGTCATGTCGGTGCGGGCATTGATGCGCGCAGCGAAGACCGCGGCAAGATCGGGACGCGCGCCTGCAAAGCCATATATCGATTGAAAGGGATCGCCGACCAACAAGAATTTGGTTCGACCTGCGTCCGCTATCAGCGAGAGCATCTCGACTTGAATGTCTGTTGTGTCTTGGAACTCGTCGACAAGGATCCAAGCGAACTTCGCTGAGATATAGTCAAGAATCTCGGAGCGCTCGTTGAGCAGTCGGTACGAGAAATAGAGTATGTTCGCAAAGTCGACAAAACCGCCCTCGCGGAGGCGTCGCCAATAGTCCTTTGCCATCTCCACCGTCATACCTGCGCCAGGGGCGATGATCGGTTCCCCGTCGATGCTGACGCGCAAGTTCACAAATTCGTCGAGTTCGCCGAAACTTGGCGGCGGACGGGAGTGCTTTGCGTAAACTCGCTCCGTAATTTTTTGGAAGTCTTCGCTGTCCTGTGTCAGCACCTTGAATCCATCCTTGTACCCTAAGATATGCCCGAAGGGACGGAAGATGTGATTGAGGCAGAACGAATGTATCGTGCAAATGTCATAGTAGGCGTCATCACCCGGTTGAATGTGATGGCGCAGGCGGCGCTCGATCTCTTGCACTGCCGTGTTGGTGTAGGTGATGCAGGCTACCGAACGCGGCGTGTCGCGCACTTCCTCTACTACTCGCGACAGCTTGGAGATGATTACTCGCGTTTTGCCACTCCCTGGACAAGCGGTCAGCATCAGGTTCTCTTCACAGCGCGAGGCGTCCATTTGCTCCGGCGTGAGTTTCATTCTTCGCCCAGCCACTCAACTGCGTCACGGAGGTACTTCGGCACGCGCGTCGCTTGACCGACGTGCCGGGCGGCAAGCTGCGCAAACCTAGCCTTGCCGAAGCGCTTCGCCGTGCTCAGCACGGTATCACGCAACGGCTTCAGGAACTTCGATTCTTCACTGTCCTCGACCTCGTCGGCCTCGAATTTGGCCAACGCATCGCGGAGCCGTTGCGCCACAACGGGCGCGCCGACATCCATTGCAGCGCGCGCAAACATTTCGAGCGTGCCTTCACAAACAAGCGCCCGCTCGAAAGTCGTCTTGCAGGCGAAAACCTGCACGTAGTCGTTCTCGAGCTCTTCCAGATCGGTGGGCGCCGGCAGATCGTCTTCTCCCGCCTCTCCTGCCTGCGCATCACTTGGCGCCAGATCACCGTCGGCGATGATCGCGCATTTCTTTCGAAGCGCCGTTTCTGAGAAGAGCTTCGCATAAACGTCGAAATGAACACCGTAGATCGGGATCACTGAAATCCCCTCCCGATCTAGATCGATATCTTTGACCTGTTTGAGCAGGGCCGGAATCAAGAAGAGTTCGGCAGGTCCCTCCACAAGCATGACCTTGCGGGCGAACAGCAGATTGGAGCGAGTCGCGTCCAGGTAACGCTCCAGGTCGGCGATTTCCTCCTCTTCGAGCTCGGCATCGCGAACGGGCATCGAGGACGCAACCGCCGGCTCACCGACCTGGGACAAAACCACATAAGAGTTCAGGGGCGCGTTGGACGTGATGTGCGTGCTGTGAGTCGTTAGCACCGATTGAAACGGCAAGGCGCTGAGGGCTTTGAACAAGGTCACCTGCAATTGGGGATGCAAGTGAGCCTCCGGCTCTTCGATAAGGATGATCTGCCCCGCCGATTTCTTTTGGGCGAGTCGCTTCTGGAAATACTCTATGAGGATCGAGACATAGAGAATGTTGTTAAGTCCTAACCCATTCGAAGAAGGGTCAAAGCTCTTCATCGCGATGTTGGACAGCAGGATGCGTAAGGCGCGCACGATTGCTTCGAAAGAGGGTTCCGCGAGGCCCAGCCCAACGTCCATACTGAACGCGGGCCCCGCTACGCTCTTGAACGACGCATCGATGGCGCTGGCGATCTTGCCTATCGTATCAGCGCCCGCAATCTCTTCGTTGGCGGTCCGGAGCGCGTCGAGCAGAGACTCCCGCTCCTCGGGCGGTATGTCCATCGCATCGATTAGCCTTGCTAGTGGAGAAATGCGTGCATGACGTAGATCGCTTTCGACATCGCGGAGCGCAGGCAGGAACACCACTAGGAACGACTGCAGATCCGAGAAGCGGATGGACTGGCCGAGATCTTGATCCCATTCCAAATCCGCGAGATCGCGTGCAGGATCGCCACCGCCAGTGATCTCCCAATGATAGTCTTCGCGGGTGAGATCACCGGGCGCGACTTCGCCACTTTCCAAATCTTCGCGCACTTTCAGCTTCGGCCGAAACCGGTATGCAAGGCGCGCCAGTTTCGGCTTGCACTGCCAAGAACCCACGAGCGCTTCTTCATTGGTCTTGCCGTGGAAGTTGGTGATCTCCAGCCCAACAAGGACTTGCGTGGGGTGGGAGATGTCGATGCCAGAATGAATGTCGTGCGGCGCGAGAGAGCGAAACGTCGATGACAAACCGGCGTCGATGCAGAGCCTGATGGCGTGCATGAAGTTCGACTTTCCGGTGTTGTTCTCGCCGATGACACATGTCGCGCCAGACGATAGTCGAACGTCCAGATGTTCGAACGACCGGAAATTGCGAATAACTACCCGACTGATCTGCATCGCCGACTCCAGCGCCACCGATGCCGGAATACAACCTTAGCTAGCGAAGCGGAAGCGCCTACCACCAAGGTGTCGAACAAATCGGTTTCCCAAGCGCTGAAATGACGAACGCTGGCGTGCTGAGGCGATCTTTGCGCGCGGCAACCCCCGTAGTCCTTCGCAAACTCTCGAATTGGCCTCTGCCCTGAAAGGCGCGCGTCTTCGAGTTTTTTAGATCCGCTTAGCTATGCGGTCATGGCGGTTGGCTGGCCTTTTTCCGGCTCACTGAAATTACAGACTGACTTCGCGAACCCAGAATATCGCTCACACCGCGAGAGCGATCGAAGCCCGGAGGGCCGAGACGCGCAGCGCGCGGCTCGGTTCACGAGAGCGCGGCCGCGCGCGAAGCGCGCGGTTCGCCCGAAATTCAATCTTGGAGGAGCTTGGTTGGATGAACGCCTAGCTGGGTCGCAATGCGAACCAAGACCATCAAGCTCGGGTTCCGACGACCGCGCTCAATGCCGCGGAGATAAGTCACATCGATCTCGGCATCGACGGCGAGCTCTTCTTGGCTCAAGCCACGGCGCTTCCTGAGCTTCAAGATATTCGCGCCGACTATGGCTTGCCAGTCCATCGCGAGAATGGACGGGACAATGACTATAGTCACCAGGGACTATAGTCCCTATAGTCCACTCTCACGCTTTGGCCTGAGAGCTTTTCCGTGTCGCTGTCAGAACGAACGGCTGGGATTCAATCCACTTTCACCAACAATGGCCTGAAGGTGCTTGGTGCGGTTTGGGCGTCGCCCCAGGCAATTGATTTCGCGCTGCGCGGCCCACGAAACGAGAATAGCGTCGTGCGCTGCACGACATCGCCGGCGCCGACAGATCATCACGAACTCGCAACAATGCTCGCCGAAGGCGACTTCACTCGCGCCTTCATCGTCTACACCGCCGAAGACCAGCCTCACCTCACCGGTGAAATAGAATCCTACCCTCTCTCCCGCATCGATGAGCTTGCCGCTCTCCTCGCCAACGAGAGCACCCCATGAGCTCCACCCTCGACTGGGCCAACCTCTTCGAAGAGGAAGCCCCTCGCTTGATGCGCTTCCTTCGCCGTTTCGGCCCCCGCATCTCTGCCGAAGACATCTCCCAGGACGCCTTCGCCAAGCTCTGTGCTGCCAAGACCGGAGAGATCGCCAATCCCCAGGCCTATCTCATGACCACGGCCCGCAATCTGGCGCTCAACGATCTTCGCCGTCAGGCCAATCACAAGACCGCCCCTCATGCTGGGATCGAGACGCTCGCCCCTGCATCGGAAGCTGATCCTGAAACCGAGCTCATCGCCACCGAGCAGGCTTCAGCCGCTGAAGCTGCGCTCGCCGCTCTGGCGCCGCATCTGCGCCAAGCCCTCATGTTGCACATCATCGAGGGCCTGACCCAACCGGAAGCCGCAGAGCGCCTCGGCGTGTCGCGCCGCACGCTTCAGCGCTACATCGAAACCGCTTTGGCCCAGATGGCGCTCGCCCTCGCCGAACCCGACACGTAAAGCTCCAGCGCACAATGCCTAACCGGCAAACCCTGACACGAGCCGAGCGCGAAGCCAGCGGCTGGATCGTCCGCATCAAGGCGCACGATGCGACAGAGCGCGACCGCATTGATTTCCGGGCCTGGCTCGATTCCGATCCAGACCATCCAAAAGCCTACGCCAAGATGGAGCGCACCTGGGGCGCGGTTCAATCGCTGCAGCACTTGAGAGGCCGCGCCGCCGCCAACGACACCGCGCCCAAGCCCTCGACCTGGAGAACGCCGGCTCTTGCCCTCGCCGCCTCCGCCCTTCTCGCGATCGGCGCTCTTGCGTGGTTCGTGCAACAGCAACCAGCCACGATCACCGCTCAACAAGTTCAAACCGCCCCCGGCGAACTTCGCACCATCACGCTCGCGGACGGCTCCACAATCGAACTCAGCGGCGGCAGCGAAGTATCGGTCGAGGTCACCGACAGCGAGCGCCGCGTCGAACTAACCTCCGGCTACGCCCTCTTCGACGTCACCCACGATCCGGCCAAGCCATTCGTGGTTCATACACCACGCGGCGACATTCGCGTCTTGGGCACATCCTTCGTTATTCGCGTCACCGACACGCAGGTTCGCACCACCGTACTGCGCGGCAGCGTCAGCGGCGCCGCCCCTCGCGCTGGCCTGCTCTCCGTTCTTGGCTCATCCGAGCCTGTCACCGCCACTGTCAACGAAGAGATCGTACTGGATGAAGACGGCGCCCAAGTCATACCCATCGCGGCCGAGATCATTCCGCGCCGCCTAGCTTGGCAAGAACACATGCTCGCTTTCGACGGCGAGACGCTCAACGAAGCGATCGCCGAAGTTTCGCGCCAAACCGGCTGGAGCTTCGAGCTAGAAGATCCAGCGCTCGGCCGGATGCGCGTCGGCGGCTATGTCGCCGCGGATCCTGAAGCCTTCATCGGACTCATGTCCTCTAGCCTCAACCTCAAGGCGCGCCGCGTAGGCGATCGCCGCATCGTGCTCTACCGCCCCGCCTAACCAAGGCTCTAGTGCGGCCAGAGCGAACCACCTTGCAGCCTCACTTGATCCAAGCGTCTGTCAGCGATCTGCGCCAAGCCAGTCGCCGCCCGTCTCCATTGGCGACAAGACGTTGCGCGTCTCTAGCCAAGCCTGCTCTTCGCCCGTCCCTAAAGCCGCCAAACACCGCCTTATCAGCGCTTGCGTCTCAGCCTCGCCCCAATGCGAGCGGCCGCATGCCGCTTCCCGCATGCCAGAGCAGATCGCGCTTAGGATCAAAGTCAACGCCGCTCTCCTCGCTCCGCGTTCGGCCAAGCAGTCGAATTCCTTATCCCGGAGTTCCGCGAGGATGATGACGCCGATCGAAGACGCGTGACTTCCCGCGGCGCTTAAGCGGCGCTCCAGGATCACGGCTTCCTCCGGAAATAGCATCGCCGTCTCGAACATGACGTACATTGCGGCGGCCACGCGCGCAGCAGCGCCGGGCAGATTCCACATCGCCCGCTCGATGCGCTCTAGAACGCGCGCTTCAACCCTTTGCGTAACCGCCTCGACCAGCGCCGCCTTGTCGGCGAAATAATTATACACCGTGCCTTTGGCCAAGCCTGCCTCGGCCGCGATCCTGTCCACGGCGACACAGCGGCGAAGATCCGTGCCCAGCACGTGTTCGCCCGCCGCAAGTATGGCCTCACGATGGACGCGCTTTTGCTGATCCCGCTTTCCTCCGTGAGGACCGGGCAGATCGTAACTTTGGGGAGAGCTGGCAGTCGACATGGCAAGGCGGCGGCGATGCTCGCATGCGCCAACGAAATCTCATTTGATAGTTGTCAACGCCCGAGCGGACCGGCGCCTCAAGCGGCGTGTGCTTCAAGTTTCGCCTCATCCAGTTCGACGCCTATGCCCGGCCTGTCTTCCAGCAGCAAATCGCCGCCTTCCCACCTGATCGGCTCTTTGACGATCTGATCGAAGAATGCGCCTGACTTGAAGATGCTCTCTTGAATGAGAAAGTTCGGGATCGCCGCGTCTAGCTGCATCGCCGCGGTGGTTATGACCGGCCCGCCCCATACGTGCGGCGCGAGGAGGACGTAGTTCGCCTCCGCCGTGGACGCGATCGCCTTTGCTGCGGTGAAACCGCCGCAACTGCCAAGGTCCGGTTGCGCGTAAGCGCATGCACGCGCCGCGAACAGCCGGTGAAAATCGTGCACGTGCGCCAAGCGCTCACCGGTCGCGATCGGAATTGAGGTGCTCGCGGCCACACGCGCCATTTCTTCCACGTTTTCCGGCGGGCATGGTTCTTCGAGCCAAAGCGGATCGTACTTTTCCAGCCGGCGCGCGAGCCGCCGCGACACCGATGGCGTGATCTGGCCATGGGTCCCGATCATGATGTCGGCGCGATTTCCAATGGCTGTGCGGATCGCCTCGATCGTGCGCTCCGCCAGATCGTATTCCGCCACCGAAAGTTCGAACGGCTGCGCCGCCCCCAATCCCGGCGGCGTGTAGCGGATCGGGTCCAATTTCACGCCGGTAAAGCCTTCGTCGACCATGCGCACAGCCAATTCGCCCATGCGTTTGGGCGCGCCCGACCAGTCAGCCGCCGCCGAAGCGAGGTCTTTGCCGGAGGGATCGTAGAGATAGGTGTAGGAGCGAATGCGGTCGCGGAACCGCCCGCCCAAGAGGTCGCAGACCGGAACGTCGAGCGCCTTGGCGCAAATATCCCACATGGCGATATCGAACGCGCTTATGACGCCGGCCATGAAATAGTCCGCGTGTTGCGAGCACAGACCCGCATACATGAGCTTACTGAGTTTCTCTCTGTTCATCGGATCGCGCGCGTCGAGATAGCGCGCGAACACGTCCTGAACGAGTTGAGCAAAGCTCTTCTCAAGCCCATACATGCTGAACAGGATGGCGGTTTCACCCCATCCCACTATGCCGGCATCGGTTTCCAGGCGCACGAAATACCAAAAATAGCCACCCCAATGCGGCGGCGGCGTGCGCACGATATAGGAAGCGGCCTTGACAAGCCGCATCAGCGACCTCCCCACAACACTAACCCGTCTGATTGGCGCAAGGCGCTTTGCACACGCGCGCGACATCGTCCTTTATCTCATTCAATAGATAACCTTGGCGATCAGCATCCCCTCTTCTTGAACGAGTTCGAGCCGCGACATGCACGGCATGCAATAGACACGGTCTCCGGCGCGAAGTTCTTTCGTCGACCGGATGACCACCTTGCAGACTGGGCAGAGCGCTTCATTGGGCGCGAGCTTGTCTAGAGGTCCACGCCAGCGCCGGTAAAAACGGCGAAAGCGCTTAGGCACTTCGTTGAAGCCGGTTTCTTCCAGGTCGAAAGTTTGCCGCGGACGCCGTCCCGCTTTGGGTAGTTCGAGCGGATCGGTCATGACCGAAAGCCCAAACGTGCAACGGCGGCTAAATAGTCGCCTGCGAGATCGGGTCGTTCTTCGCGCTCAATGCCGAGCTCTCCTAAGGTCTCGGCAAAGGTATCGAGCACCAGAGAATCCAGCTCTCGCTTGATCTTGTATAGACGATCATGGGTGTGCGGGGCCGCAATCAGGCGCCGGCCCAGATCGTTCTCACCAAAACCCATGTGGCGGCGCTCGTCAGAGACAATGCCCCGCAACATCTCCGCCGTGACCGGATCTGCGGTCCCGGCGTGATGGCGAAAGACAGTGAACTCCAAGCACTCCAGGATCACATTCTGCGCAAAGACGGAAGCTTCCCAATCCCGCGCATCGACAAATTCGAGAAGACGGTCCTTAAACTTGAGCAGGCTTCGATTGGCGCGCTGCGCGATCTCGGCGTCAGGATCGGCGACGCCAAGCTGCTTCATGCGATGGAGAAGAACCTCCAGGTGGCGGCCCTCATCGACGACTTGGGTTGCGAGAAATATCTTCGCGCCGCGATCCGGTGCAAATCCGATCATGCCGCTTGAGGCGTCGAGTGCGGCGGTTTCCCCTACACAATAGTTGCAGAGCGTCGTTATGAGCCCGTCGCGCTGACGCTCACTCAGATCTGCTTCCGCGAGCCCAGGCGTGACGCCGTAGGGGCGGCCGTGGAGATAACCCTCCACGGCCTCGAACCAGAACTCAAACGAATGCACGGTGGCGCGAAACTCGGCTTCGCCCAGATCGTGCGGGTTATCGGTTTCAGCCACGGGGGACGCCTTAGGCCGGTGGCTGATATTCAAGACCGATGCGGCCAAGCCTTGTCTTGAACTCCTTCAGCACTGTCGCCGAGAGCGCCCCTTCCATTTCTTCGTTGGAGGCCTCGGCCAGATTGAGGCCCTGATAAGTCGGACCGGGCTTGCCTTTCTGCGGCGCGCCAGCGCGCGTTTCGGCGGGACTGCCATTCTTTGCGAACGCCTCGTGGAACGTCGCCAGCATATGCCTGGTCATGTCGCGCTGCATGCGCTGCACCTCCGGCTTCTTCTCCGGATAGCGGCGGATGAGTTCGCCGATGCGATTTTCGCCAAAGCCAACATGGCGCCGCTCGTCAGCAATGGTGCCGGACAATGTGTGCGCGAATTTCGGATTGGACGCCTCAGCGCCGGCGTGCAGCATTTCGAACACCGAGAACGCCATGCCTTCGAGCACGATGTTCTGGCCAACGACGCCGGCGACGAAATCCTTCTTGTCGATCTTTTCCAACAGCACTTCGGCAAACTTGCCGAGATGGGGGTTGATGTAGGTTTTGATCGTCGACTCCAGATCGTTCGGCTTGACGCCAAGATCGAAGAGCCGCTGGGTGAAGATCTCGACATGGCGGCCTTCGTCGAGCGTTTGCGTCGCCAAGAAGGTCTTGCTTGCCTGATCGGGCGCCGCGTTGACGAGCCCCGACGAGGCCGCAAGCGCGCAGCGCTCGCCGGCGATCAATTGAACCGTCGTGCGTATTTGTTGCTCGCGATAGTCATCGTTCTGAAGCAGGTCCGCTGGCTCGCGCTCATCGGCGCCATGACCATAGACGGTGTCCTCAAGATAGCCCTGGGGACAAGATTCAAGCCATTTCTGGATCGAGTAATTGGAGAGAAAATCCACCATTGCAGCACCTCCCTTCCGCACGTGTCGTGAATTTCAACACGTTGCGGCGCGCGCACGCGCGGCCGAGGCCGCGGCGCGCAAGCTTGTGGAGGCGGGTTAGAAATTACCTGCGTTGGCGCAACTGGCGTTTGACCCTCATCAAGGCATGAGTTGCGCTCTGTCGCCGCAGGCCTCAAGGCGTCTTCTCGTAAAGTGGGAACAGCACATCGTTCTCAATCGCGATATGGCGGCGCAGATCGTCGCTGAGCTTCTTGCATCCTTGGTAGAGCGCCCGCCAGCTGCCGCAGGCGTCGGGCGGCGGGGTGAAGCCACGGGTAAGCGCTTCTAGTTCGGCCAGGTGCGTTTGGTGAACATCATGCTCCAACCGCATCTTGCGCATTGCAAGGGGCGCGCACCCGCCGCCGCCTGCGAGTAGCGTCGGGAAAAGAACCCGCTCCTCGCGAACCATATGATCTTCAAGGTCGCTCAGCATCGCGTCCAACAAGGCTGCCAACCCCTGCGGGCATTGCGGGTGGCTCGCATGGGTTTTTTCCACCCTGCGCGCGAGCGTGCACAGCTCTGGCAACTCACAGCGATGAACAGCGTGAAAGCGCGTCAGAATGTGATCCATGAGTGCGCGAGGATCGGATGGGATGTCCGCGCTTGCGTCGGTGCAACGCGTCTCCGCGTCCGGTTCACAATCGGCTACGTTCGCGTCCACACCAGCGTCCATCATAACGCCATGATAACGCGTTGCCGGCGGCGCTCGTTTGATGCGTATCAAGAGAGCGCGCGACATCCGCTAAAAAGTGCGCTGCGTTGTCGCCACCCAATGCAATTTACCTTCGCATTACCTTCGACTCACGGAGACTGGCCCGTGCTAGATTATGATGGAGCCAGTTAAATGCCGTTCGACGCCGAAATCTCAGCCGAAATCTGGAACGCGAAGTATCGCTTCCGTTCTGATGGCGCGTGCGGCGATGAAGACGTCGATGCGACTTGGGCGCGCGTGGCGGCCGCCATCGCCGAGGCGGAGCCTGCGCGGGCGCGGCGCCATTGGCGAACGCAATTCGAAAGCACGCTCAGCGATTTCAAGTTTCTGCCCGCTGGACGTATCATCGCCGGCGCCGGCACGGGCCGCGCGGTCACGCTGTTCAATTGCTTCGTGATGGGCACGATCCCGGACAATCTCGACGGCATTTTCGAGCATCTGCGCGAAGCCGCGCTCACCATGCAGCAGGGCGGCGGCGTAGGCATGGATTTCTCCACCATCCGCCCTGCTGGCGCGCCCGTACGCGGCGTCGGGGCGCAAGCGTCGGGTCCGCTTTCCTTCATGGATGCGTGGGATGCGATGTGCCGGACCGTGATGTCGGCGGGACAGCGCCGCGGCGCCATGATGGGATGCTTGCGGATCGACCACCCCGACATCGAACAATTCATCGACGCAAAGCGCGATCCCGCGCGGCTGCGTAATTTCAACGTATCGGTCCTGGTCACCGACGCCTTCATGGCCGCACTCTCGGCCGATCAGGATTGGCCGCTTCAGTTCGACGGCCTGGTCTATCGTACGGTGCGGGCGCGCGATCTCTGGGCGCGTCTGATGCGCGCGACCTATGATGTCGCCGAACCGGGCGTCATCTTCATCGATCGCGTCAATGCGGAAAACAACCTGGCTTATTGTGAGCAAGTTTCGGCCACCAATCCGTGCGGCGAACAACCGCTGCCGCCCTATGGCGCCTGCCTTTTGGGCTCGATCAACCTATCGCGGCTCGTGCGGCGCCCCTTTGAGGCCGACGCCGGGATCGACCCTGAAGACTTGGAGCAGTTGACAGCGACGGCGGTGCGGCTCTTGGACAACGTCATCGACGTGTCGCGCTATCCGCTGCGTGAGCAAGAAGACGAGGCCAAATCGAAGCGCCGCATCGGCCTCGGAGTCACCGGGCTCGCGGATGCTCTTATTTTCTGCAACGCGCGCTACGGCGCCGCCGACGGCCTTGCGCTAACCGAAACCTGGTTGAGCGCCATTCGCACAGCGGCGTACCGGGCCTCAGCAAAGCTTGCGGCCGAGAAGGGCGCCTTTCCAGCTTACGACCCCGCCATTCTGGATCGGCCGACGGTCGCCTCACTCGATGCGGAAACGCGCGCGCTGATAGCCGAACACGGTTTGCGCAATGGCTGCCTCACCACCATCGCTCCCACCGGCACGATCTCGCTCCTAGCCGGCAATACATCGTCCGGCATCGAGCCGGTCTTTGCCTTCGCCTACCAGCGCCGCGTTCGCCAGCAGGACAATTCCTTCATCGAGGAACCCGTCCAAGATTATGCGCTGACGCTTTGGCGCCGCCTCAGAGGCGATACGCCTGCTCCCGACCATAGCTTCGTCAGCGCGCAGACACTGACGCCCGCCGATCATTTGGCGATGCAGGCGGCTGCACAGCGATACATCGACAGCTCGATCTCCAAGACCGTCAATTGCCCGGAGGACATTCCCTTCGAAGAATTCTCCGACATCTATGCGCGGGCATTCGAGCTTGGCTGCAAGGGTTGCACGACCTACCGGCCCAACGCCGTCACCGGCTCGATCCTCTCGGTGGAAAAGCCTGATCAAACCACGCCGGTTGCTGCACCCCCGACTGCGCTGACAGCGCGGCCGGACACCCTGATTGGCTCGACCTATAAGATCAAATGGCCCGAAAGCGAGCACGCGCTCTACGTCACCATCAACGACATCGAAGAAAATGGCGTACGCCGTCCCTTTGAGATCTTCATCAACTCGAAGAATATGGAGCATTACGCCTGGACGCTTGCGCTGACACGGATGGTCTCGGCCGTCTTCCGGCGCGGCGGCGATGTAGGCTTCGTGGCCGAAGAGCTAAAGGCTGTCTTCGACCCCCGCGGCGGCTCGTGGCTCAACGGGCGCTATGTGCCTTCGCTTCTGGCCGCCATCGGCGACGTAATCCAGCGGCACTTGGACAGCGACGCAGTCGCCGCACCTGCGCCAGTCATGAGCGCGC
>JAWKUY010000006.1:0-202930 GCA_041398345.1 Hyphomonadaceae bacterium
CCAACGATCAGATCGAAACGCCCGCGACGGGCTGGGGCGGCAATGCAGCGCTACGCTGGAGCGCGCGTGATCGCGGCCTTGAGCTTGGCGCAGACTTGCGCGCCGCCCATGGCGAAACGCACGAGCAATTTGGCTATGTCGGCGGCGCCTTTACGCGTCAGCGCGCCGCTGGCGGACGCACGCTCACGGCGGGCCTCTATGCAGAGGGATGGCGCACGCTCGGAGATTGGCTCCTGACGGGCGGCGCGCGCGCGGATCTTTATCGCGCCGAAGATGGGCACAGGCAGGAAAGCATCATCGCCACTGGCGCGTCCACGCTGGATTTCGCGCCCGCGGACTCTGAAACCATCGCGCCGACCGCCAGACTTGGCGTCCGCCGCGACATCGGCGCGCTGTACGTGCGTGCCGCCGCCTACGCTGGATTCCGGCCGCCAACATTGAACGAACTCCATCGCCCCTTCCGCGTGGGCAACGACGTCACCGAAGCGAACGCCGCGCTCGATCCCGAGCATATTGTGGGCGCTGATTTCGGCGTCGGCGCTGAGCATGGCGGCTGGGCGTGGGAAGCGGGATTATTTGCAACCCGCCTCGACGATCCCATAGTCAACGTATCACTCGGATCGGGCCCCGGCCTGTTTCCACCGGGCGTTTTCGTCCCCGCCGGCGGCGCCTACCGGCAACGGCGCAATGCAGGACGGATCGACGCCGCTGGCGTCGAGGCGGAAGCTCACGGCGCGCTTGGCGCGGCTCTAAGCTGGCGCGCCGCACTAAACTACACGCACGCGCGCGCCGATGGCGGCTCGGAAGCCCCCGCACTCACCGGTCTACGTCCTGCGCAGTCGCCGGAATGGAGCGTCGCCGCCGATCTCACCTGGCGTCTCAATGACGCGACAAGTTTGAGTGCGGCCCTCCGCTATGAAAGCTCCCGCTTCGAGGACGACATCAACACACGGACGCTCTCGGCGGCGACAACGCTCGATCTGCGCGCTGAGCACAGGCTCGGCGATGGCGTATTTGCGTTCGCTGCGATCGACAACGCATTGGACGAAGCCGTCGAAACCGCTGAAACGGCCGCCGGCGTCGAAAGCTTCGGCCCGCCGCGCACATTCCGCGCGGGCCTGCGCCTGCGCCGCTGACCCCACACTGGCGCTGCCCGCCAAATTGGACTAAGGCGGCGCCCATGACACGCAAACTCTCCCTCACCGCCGATGGCCGCAACGTCGCGGTTTACCTGCACAAGGGCGATCTTCCCGCGAACGTTTCGTTCGATGGCCCGGTCGCGGTCGACAGCGAGACCATGGGCCTCTCGCTGGTGCGCGATCCCCTCTGCCTGGTGCAGCTTTCCGATGGCGGAGCCGAAGCACATCTCGTGCAACTCGATCGTGCAACCTATGACGCGCCCAATCTCAAAAAGGTTTTGACCGACGCTACGACGCTGAAGCTCTTCCACTTCGCGCGTTTTGACGTGGCGATGTTCATGCGCGACCTTTCGATCGTCACGGCGCCAATCTATTGCACAAAGATCGCGTCAAAGCTGGTGCGCACCTACACCGACAGACACGGCCTGAAGGATCTTACCAAGGAGGTGCTGGGCCGCGACATTTCCAAAGATCAGCAATCAAGCGATTGGGGCGCAGCCGAGTTGAGCGACGCGCAACTGGCGTACGCGGCGTCGGACGTGCTCTATCTTCATCCGCTAAAGGCGCGCCTGGACGAGATGCTGGCCCGCGAGGGGCGAACCGAGATCGCCCAGTCCTGCTTTGATTTTCTGCCCACGCGGGCGGCGCTCGATCTGGCCGGCTGGGAAGAGACCGACATCTTCGCGCACTCTTAGCGCGCTTAGGCCTTCACCACTTCCTGGTCGATGCGGCCGAAGATCGAGTGGTTGCGGGCATCGAGCATTTCGATTTCAACGCGGTCACCATGCCGAAGGAAATTCGTAGCAGGCTTTCCCCCCTGGATCGTCTCGATCATGCGCTGTTCGGCGATGCAGGAATAGCCCAATCCGCCCTCGCTCACCGGCTTGCCCGGACCGCCATCGGCGCCCCGATTGGAGATCGTGCCCGAGCCGATAATCGTCCCGGCACATAGGTCGCGCGTCTTGGCGGCGTGGGCGATCAGCTGGCCAAAATCAAAGGTCATATCCTCGCCGGCATTGGCCTTGCCGAACGGTTTGCCATTGAGCGACACGAGCATGGGCAGATGAAGTTTGCCGTCGCGCCAAACGCCGCCCAGGCTATCCGGTGTCACAGCAACCGGCGAAAACGCTGAGGCCGGCTTTGATTGGAAGAAGCCGAACCCCTTCTCCAATTCGCCAGGAATGAGATTGCGCAGGCTGACGTCGTTGACCAGCATGACGAGGCGAATGCGATCGCGCGCGGCGGCGGCGCTAACGCCCGCCTCGACGTCATCAACGATAACCGCCACCTCCGCCTCCAGGTCGCAGCCCCAGGCTTCATCCTTCAGCGGAATGGCATCGCGCGGACCCAGGAATGCATCGGAACCGCCCTGATACATCAACGGGTCTGTCCAGAAGCTCTCCGGCATCTTGGCGCCGCGCGCCTGACGCACCAGAGCCACGTGGTTCACATAGGCCGAACCGTCAGCCCACTGATAGGCGCGCGGCAGCGGCGAGGCCGCTTCGCGCTCATGGAAGCGTTCACGCAGCACCGAGCCCGCGTTCACACCGTCGCTCAGCGCGCGCAGGCGCGGCTCAGCATGCGCCCAGTTGTCGAGCGCGGCCTGCATGGTCGGCACTTCGGGACCTGCTTCCGCACACCAGGCGAGATCGTCGGACACCACGACCAGCCTGCCGTCGCGGCCGTGGCGGAGAGATGCGAGCTTCATGGTTTTGCGGCGTCCTTCTAGTTTTCGGGGGCGGCCTTGACGAAGGCCGGATGCGCGCGCGCGCGTTCGTCCCAGGCCGCAAGGCGTGGAAACTGCGCGAGATCAAGATTGAAGCGCCGCGCATTGGCGCATTGCGGCACGAGGCAGATATCGGCAAGGCCCGGCTCGTCGCCGAAAACGAAAGGCGTGTTCGGGCGGGCAGCCGCCTGCGCTTCGAGCGCGGCAAATCCAGTAGCGATCCAGTGGCGATACCAGGCTTCGATGGCGGCCTCGTCTGCGCCAAAGTGCGCGCGCAGGTACGCGAGCGGCGCGAGATTGTTCAGGGGATGAATGTCCGTGCCGATCGTCAATGCAAACGAACGCACCTGCGCGCCCATCCAGGGATCCGCGGGCACGAAACGCGGCGCCGGATAGGTCTGATCGAGCCACACCAGGATCGACAGCGATTGGGTCAGGACGCCCTGCGGCGTCTCCAGCGCCGGCACACGCATTTGCGGGTTCTTGGCGCGATAACCTTCGCCGAATTGTTCATCCTTCCCCGGCGCAATGTTGACAGGGATCGCCTCGTAGTCGGCGCCCTTAAGGTTGAGGCCAATCCGCACACGGTACGCGGCAGAGGAACGCCAGTAATCGTAGAGCTTCAACATCAGCCCTCTCCGTGCTTGCCCGGCGCCCAGCCATGCGCGGCGAGGTGTTTTTCGCCGCTTTCAACGGCGCCCGCCTCGATATTGGTCGCCATGGAATCGTTCCATCGGTTCAGATAGCCGAACAGCGCCACCACGCCGAGAATTTCAACGATCTCCTCATCGCTCCAGTGCTTACGCAACTCAGCTCCGATGGCATCATCCACGCCATTCGGCACGCTGGCAGCTACCTGCGCAAACGCGAGTGCGGCCTTCTCAGCCGACGTGAACAAGTCGCTGCGCTCATAATTCCATACTTCGCTGATGCGCGCGTCACTGCCGCCATAGCGCTCCGCCGCGCGGACGGTGTGAGCCTGGCAATAGCGGCACCCCGCCGTCAGGCTCGCCACATAGCCGATCAATCGCTTCTGCTCGGCGGTGACGCGGCCCGCATTGATCATCACCGCCTTGTTAAGCTCGATAAAGGCCTTCGCGATCTCAGGACGGCGCTGCATGGTCAACACCGAGTTGGGCGGAAAGCCCAGGGTCTCGTTGAAGAAGCGCGCAAGCTCAGCCACTTCCGCATCGTGATCGGCCGCAAGCGGCGTCACCAATGGCATCAGACTCTATCCTCTTCGACGTCAAGATCTGGACGGGCGCCAAGATCGGCGAAACGCGCGCGCAGCCGCAAGAAGCTCTCATCCTCGCGCCATAGTTTCTGGATCTGTTTGGCGGACTTGCTTGCCCGCAATCGCAGCACCACCGTCGAGTCCTGCAATTCGAACGCCCTCACCTGCATGACGCCGGGCGCCGCTTCGTTGGCCGCATTGGCGAGAACCTGGGCCCAGAATGCGCGATCATGCCGGCGCCAGTGCGCGGTATCGAGCGCGAGCGTCAGCGTAACCTTGCTCCCGACCACGCCCGCCATGCAATTATTCTCCGAGACGCGACTTCGCTGCAGCATGCGCCGCGCGCGCCTTCTCGTGAAGCCATGCGGCGTGCTGCGGCGCCTTCTTGGTACGGCTCCATTCCTCCAGCATCAAGGGCGCGACACGCTTCAACTCTGCAAGCTCTTCGGCGGTTCCAGTATCGGCGGCAAGTTCGAGCCGGTGGCCGTTGGGATCAAAGAAATAGATCGACTTGAAAATGCCGTGATCGGTCGGGCCCACGACCTCCAGACCCCGTGCCTCGGCGCGAGCCTTAGCTGCCGTGAGATCGTCTACTGAAGCGACCTTGAAGGCGATGTGTTGAACCCATTTGGGCGTGTTCTGATCGCGGCCCATATCAGGCTGCTGCGGCAGTTCGAAAAAGGCGAGCACGTTGCCATTTCCGGCGTCTAGAAAGATGTGCATGTAAGGATCGTATTCGCCAGTCGAAGGCACATGGTCTTCCGCGAACGCCGTGGTGTATTCCATGCCGAGCACGTCGCCGTAAAACTCCACTGTCTCTTTCGCACTCCGGCAACGATAGGCGACGTGATGAATGCCCTGCAGCGCAAATTTCTCCGTCATCCCCGAGCCTCCGTGCTCTTATCTTCCTGCTTCTCGTTCTCGCCATCGCTGCCGCCGTCGCCATGATCATGGCGCGCACTCAGCTCCAACCACCAACGGTAGAGACCAGTTCCAACAATGATGGCCCCAGCCCCCCACGAGAAAGTCAAACCGTAGCACCTGAGCCAGGGCTGTTCGGCGATGAGCGTCGCATCTGCTTTGTCGAGCCCGTAGGCGAAACACGCAAGCGCTGACGAGGTAACCACAAATGCTGCACTGGCGACCGTGAGGATGCGAAGCGGCCACACCGCGCGGCCATGCGCCTTTGAGCGATCCCATTCAGGAAATTTGCTCGCTCCGATTTCGCTTTTGAAGTCGTAGCGCAAGAACGAAACAATGACGCCAATATACAGATGGTGAAAGCTGAACGACAGCGCCATTCCGATTGCGACCAGCGGAACGGCCAGCAGCGCAGCGCCGCCAACGCCCTGTGCTTGCGATGCGGCCGCCAATGCAGCCGCCACCACAAGGTAACTCTTGAGAGCGTCATCTTGCCCCTTGAGGTGAAAGAGCACCTGCTCGCGACGCGTCTGGTAGATCGCCGCCAGGAGAACGTTATTGTCGCTCATTTGGCGCTTCATCTGAAAAGATTTGAACGATCGGCGCCCCGCCCGCTTGAACGAAGCCGCGATACATGCCCGGCGTATTCATTGCCCAGGCGTACCCGCCACTCCCGTCAAGAACGATGACGCCGCCATCTCCGTTCAGGGCGCCAACCTCGGCGATGGCATTTTCCGCCGCCTCTTGCGCGCCCTCGCCACGGATTTCCATGCGCGCGCAAATGTCCCGCGCGACGCCCACGCGGATGAAAAATTCGCCGGTACCGGTAGCGCTGACGCCGCACACCCCATTTTGGGCGTAGGTCCCAGCGCCAATGACCGGCGTGTCTCCAACGCGGCCCCAGCGTTTGCCGGTCGTGCCGCCCGTTGATGTTCCCGCAGCCAGGTTGCCCCGCGCGTCGAACGCCACAACACCCACGGTGCCGAACCTGTGATCATCCGGATAGACAAGGGCCGCCTCTGGCGCCGGCGGCGCCCCAGCGGGGCGTTCCGGCACGGGCAAATTGTTGGCCCGCAGGAATTGTTCGAGCTGCTGCCAGCGGCGCTCAGTAAAGAAATAGGCGGGCTCGACGATTTCGAGACCCTCTGACTGTGCAAACGCCTCCGCACCGGGGCCGACAAGCATCACGTGCGGCGAGTGTTCCATGACCGCGCGCGCTGCGCTGATGGGGTGGCGTACATTCGTGACGCCAGCGACGGCGCCGGCTCTGCGGTCCGCCCCATCCATGATGGAAGCGTCCAGTTCGTTGCGGCCCTCAGCCGAAAACACGGCGCCGCGCCCAGAATTGAACAGCGGATCATCTTCCATGTCCCGGATGACGGTCTCGACCGCATCGACTGCCGAACCGCCGTTCTCGAGAATCGCGCCGCCGCTGGCAAGCGCGTGCTGCATGGCTGCACGGTATTGAGCTTCGAGCTCAGGGGTCAGGTTCGCGCGCTCGATTACGCCAGCGCCCCCGTGAACGACGAGCGACCATCGCGGTGGCGGCGCCTCGGCCGTCGCACAACCGCCGAGCGCCAGAAACGCAAGACCGACAACCGCGCGGATCACGCGCTTTCCTTCAGGACGCCGCGGCGAATCTGATCGAGTTCAATCGATTCAAACAGAGCCCTGAAATTACCCTCGCCAAAGCCTTCATTGCCCTTGCGCTGGATGAATTCAAAGAAGATCGGTCCGATCGCGTCTTTTGAGAAAATTTGCAGCAACAGGCCCTGCCCCTCGCTTGGCGCTCCATCGATCAGGATGCGGCGCCTACGCAACTCCTCCACGTTCTCACCGTGACCGGGCAACCGTTCGTCGATCAGGTCAAAATAGGTATCGATGGTGTCCTGCAAATCCACGCCGCGCGCCTTAAGACGATCCACGACGCCATAAAGGTCATCACAGCCGAAGGCGATGTGCTGAATGCCTTCTCCTTTGTAGCGCTGAAGGTACTCCTCAATCTGATCGACCTTGCCAGCCTCACCTTTTGACTCGTTCAGCGGGATGCGGATCTTGCCGCATGGGCTGGTCATCGCCTTCGAGAATAAGCCGGTGACCTTGCCCTCGATATCGAAATAACGGATCTCGCGGAAATTGAAGATGCGCTCGTAATAGTCCGCCCATGTCGCCATGTTGCCGCGGAACACGTTGTGCGTCAGGTGATCGAGATAAGTAAGGCCAATCGCGTTCTTTGACTCATCGGCGCCTTCGATCGGTTTGAAATCGATATCGTAGATTGAGTTCTCGCCGTAGCGATCCACGAGATACAGATAGGCGCCGCCGATCCCCTCAATGCATGGGATGTCAAGCTCCATCGGGCCAATTGGCATATCGACTGGCTTGGCGCCGCGCTTGACCGCTTCCTCAAAGGCCACCTTTGCGTCTTTCACGCGGAACGCCATTGCGTTCGCGCTGGGGCCGTGACCTTCGCGAAATTGAGCTGGCTGGCCAGCCGGCTCCATGTTCAGGATGAAATTGATGTCGCCCTGCTTGTAGCGCAGCACATTTTTTGAGCGGTGCTTGCTCACCGCGGTGAATCCGAGGCGCTCGAAATAACCGCCCAACGCCTGTGGGTCAGGCGCGGTGAACTCGACGAATTCAAAGCCATCTGTACCCAGCGGATTCTCGAACAGGTCGGCCATGGATGTCTTCCTTGCGCTTGCGGCTTGCTTTCCGCCCGATTTAGTTTCACTTGTAACCAATGGCAAGCGAGAAACGCAAAGCTGCGCCGGCGGACCTGCTAGTGCTGGAGGATTTTCTGCCCTACAGGCTCTCGGTGCTTTCGAACCGGGTGAGCCGGGCGATTGCGGCCCGCTACGCCAGCACGTTCGACCTCTCCATACCGGAATGGCGTGTCATCGCCGTACTGGGACGCCAGCCAGGCTTGAGCGCCAGCGAAATCGTTGAGGCCACCGAAATGGACAAGGTGGCGGTTTCGCGTGCTGTCGCGCGGCTGACGGCGGCGAAACGCATTATCTCCAGGGCCGACCCCGCCGATGCACGCCGGCAATTGCTATGGCTGAGCGCGCAGGGCGAACGGGTTCATGCCCGCATAGCGCCAGTGGCGCTGGAGAGCGAGCAGCGCCTCCTTTCCGCGCTCGGACCAGACGAGCGCGCTCAGCTCGACAGTCTGCTCAACCGCCTGCTTCAAGCGGCCAGCGCTCTTTGAGATGGGCATGGCGGTATCCAGCGCGCGCGACAAGCTATCGATGGCCGAAAAATCCCTTGTAGCGCGAGCCGCATAAGCTCGCAGGCGCCGGGACAGTGCGCCTTTCCCCTCGCCAATTCGAGGTGCGCCGCGCTAGGATTGGCCGAGGGTGGAGATTGGCGGACGTTTTCATTTCCTATTCGCGCCTTGACCATGCGCGCGTGCAGCCGATCGCTGATCGGCTGGGTTCGCTCGGTTACTCGATCTGGTGGGACCGGCATCTGCGCGCCGGCCAAGTGTTTGTCGATGAGATCGAACGCCAGCTCGACAGTGCGCGCGCGGTGCTGACCGCCTGGAGCGCAAATGCGCGGAATTCGACCTGGGTTTATGCGGAGGCGGCTCGCGGGCTTGATCATAACAAGTTGCTGCAGGTGCGCCTCGACAATGCGCGCCTTCCACTGCCGTTCGATGCGCTTCAGGTTTCGGATATGAGCGGATCGCGCAGCGAGTGGGGGACGCTCGAAGACGCCCTGACCCGGCTTGTTCGCGAACAACGCGCGCCAACCCCACTGGAGCGGGTTCGCGTGCCAGGGGTGCTGCCCACGCCGCAAGCCGCGGGCGCTCCCCGCCTCCTCACAACCGCAACAGCGGCGACGCTGGCGGCTTATGCAGGCGCGGTCTCAGCTACATACAATGGCGTCATGACACCCGATCAACTTGAGATCGCCCTGATGGGAATGATCGGCGTTGGTGGCGCAAGCGCCCTCATCACGGCGCAACGTCTGTTCTCGATCCAGCGCGCGGGAGGCTGACGCGATGGCGAATTCAATCCTCCGCTCATTTGTAACCGGCACACGCGCGATGCTCACCGCGCAGCTGTTCGTGAGCGTCGGCGCAGTCGGCCTGGCCGGGTGGACGCTCGGCGTGACCAACGATCTTATCCGTGAGCGCGACCGTCTGCAGGAACGGGTGATCCAGCTCGAACAAGCGATGGCGGCGCGCGGCGATATTCCGCCGGAGGCGGCGCCCGTCGTAGAAGCGCCCGCCGCGTCTGGCGCGCAGGTTCCCTATCCGGATTCCATCGAGGGCGCGGTTGCCCCCTCGCCAGAAACAAACGAACCCGCCCCGGGAGGCGGCGACGCGAGCGTTGAAACGCAGCCCGCGGCCGAAGAACCCGCTCCGGCGGCGCCGCCGCAAAGAACACCGGAACAGCCTGACCAGCCCGCCCCGCAGGCCACGCGCCCAGGCGCGAGCGACCTTGGCGCCGTCCTTGGCAGCCTCTTTGCGCCACCGCCTCCTTTGCGCACGGTCGTGCTTCATGTCCGAGCCGAGGGCGACCGCGCGATGGCGCAACGGATCGCCCGCGAGCTGATGGCAGCGGGTCAGGTGCGCGTGCTGATCGACGTGATGCCGCCGCGCGATCCGCGCCAATCGGGATATGCCTATTTCGACGGCCGCCAGAGCCGCCCCGCCGCGGAAATCGTGGCTCGTTTTCATGACGCCTCGCGCCGCTATGAAATTGCGCCATGGTCGGCGCAACTCCGCGGCGTGGCCTTGCCAGCCCAGGGCGAGTACACGGCCGACAGGCTGGACATCGTGCTGCCTCCTCTCCCAGCGGAACCCGTCCGTCCTCCGATTGACAGCCTGACCAGGGTTCCCGGCCAGTAGCGGTGCGCGCCTTGCTTCCGCCCTGGCGCCGAGCGACAAGCCACGCCGAAACATGACTGCCGCGACCGCCTCCGAGTTTTCCTGGGAGCCCAAGCGCGCCCTTTCATTGAAAGCGGCGCGGCGCCGGTCCCGTGTGATTGCCGCGTTGAGACGGTTCTTCGTGGCCGGCGCCGGCGCTTCGTTCGCCGCCTTGTTCGTGTTCATGGCCCTGCACGCCATCGAGGGCGGGTTCAACGCGGGGCAGTATGCGGCGTCAGAGCCGCTGCGGATGATCAATCCGCGCTTCATCGGCCGAACCGAAGGCGGCGGGCCCTACCAGCTCTCAGCCGAAATGGCGGAGCGCCCACCGGGAGACGACCAGCCCATTGAGCTTATTGCGCCGGTATATCGGACCGAAGCCGGAACGATTATGCTTGCCCCACGGGGCATTTACGACGAGCGGGCCCAGACCGTCGTTTTCGACGGCGAGGTCCTGTTTGCCGACCGTGGCGGGAACCGGTTCACCACCCCCCACATGACCGTGGATTTGGGTCGAGGGGCCCTGATTGGCCAGGGCGGGGTCACCGGCGCGGGCCCCCTTGGCGTGCTCCAGGCTGATAGTTATGAACTACGCGAGAGCGACCGCGCGCTTGTGCTTCGCGGCGGGGTCCGGGGCCAAATTCCGGATCGCGATCAGCAGAATGGGGAGCCGCCGCCATGAGGCCAAAAGCCCTTCTTATCGCTGCGATGGCGGCGCTTGTTACGGCGATCGCGGCTTCGCCCGCGCAGGCGCAACTGAGTTCCGGCGGCGGGCCGGTCTCGTACTCAGCGGACAGCCTTGAGTATTTTGACGGCGACAGGCGCCTGGTGCTGACCGGGGATGTGGATGTCGTTCAGAACGATGCGCGCCTGCGGGCAGATCGCATCACTTTGTTTTTCAGCGGTTCCGGGCAAGGCGGCGCAAGCGGCGAGGGCCTCGCCTCCGGCGACATCGAGCGCATGATCGCGGAGGGCGAGGTCTACTATATCCGTCCGGACCAGGACGCGCGCGGCGACCGCGCCGTCTATGACATTGGCCAGGACAGCGTGACTTTCACCGGAAACGTTATTGTCATGTCCCAGGAAAACGTGATCCGCGGCGAGACCCTGGTGCTTCAGATCGGCTCGCGACGCACCACCATCCGGCCGCAACCGGGCCAGCGCGTGCGGGGCGTATTTGTTCCCCGCGAGAACGACCAGGGCGCCAGCGAGGGCGCCCGCCGGCAGTGACGCCTCAGCCCGCCCCCAAGGGTTCACGAAATCTTAGCTGCGGCGGGTCTCTATGAGCCCCGAGGGCGCGGCAAGCCGTTTGACCGAGGCCGAGACCGCTCAAGGCGGACTTGGCGCGGTGCGGATCGCAAAAAGCTATCGCGGCCGCCAAGTGGTGAAGGACGTTTCATTGTCCGTTCGCCGCGGCGAGGTCGTCGGACTGTTGGGCCCCAACGGAGCAGGCAAAACCACCTGCTTTTATATGATCACGGGGCTCGTGCGCGTGGACCAAGGACAGATCTTGTTGGACGGCCAAGACGTCACAACACTGCCCATGTACCAGCGCGCCAGGCTCGGCGTCGGATACCTTCCGCAAGAGCCGTCGATCTTTCGTGGTCTTACCGTCGAACAGAACGTGATGTCCGTTGTCGAATTGAGTGAGCGAAGCCACTCGAAGCGGCGCGAGATCGTCGACGGCCTGCTCGCCGAACTGCGCGTCGACCACTTGAAAGATGCGCCCGCCTCCGCCCTTTCGGGCGGCGAGCAGCGCCGGGTTGAAATCGCGCGGGCTCTGGCGACGCGGCCATCGTTCATGCTGCTCGACGAGCCTTTCGCCGGCATCGACCCGCTCGCCATCAATGACATCCGCGACCTCATTACGTTCCTAAAGGACCGTGGTCTCGGCATTCTGATCACCGACCACAACGTGCGCGAGACGCTGCACATCGTGGATCGGGCTTCGATCATGTTTGACGGCGAAGTGTTGTTCGAGGGCACGCCCAACGAGGTGCTCTCGGACCGGACCGTGCGCGAAAGGTATCTCGGCGACACATTCAACTAGACGGGGTCCGCAATGGCGATGATCCCCCGTTTGGAGATGCGCCAGGGCCAGGCCCTGGTCATGACCCCGCAATTGCAGCAGGCAATCAAGCTGCTGCAGCTTTCCAACGTCGAATTGCAGGAATTCGTCGAATCCGAGCTCGAGCGCAACCCGCTGCTCGAACGCGAGGAAGGATCGGCGGAGGCGTCCAAACAAGGCGATGGCGGCGATGCGCAAGCGCTCGATTTTGAAAGCGGCGTTGCACCCGCTGAGGCCGCACTCGATGTCAGCGTCGCCGACATGGCGCCGGATCTGTCCGCTCCAGAGCTGGCCGAGGCAGGCGCCGCGCCACTGCAGGACTGGTCGAAGTCATCGTCCGGCAAGAGCCTCGACGACCTGCCTGGCATTGAGGAAACTCTCGCTAGCGATCTCACCCTCGCCGAGCACCTCGACGCCCAACTCACCGAAGCCGGGCTTTCGCCGGTCGAGCGCATGATAGGCGGCGTGCTCATCGATGCCGTCGATGATTGGGGCTATATGCGCGGCGACATCATCGAAATCGCCCAACGCATCGGCGCCAGTGACGCACAGGTGCTGCGTGTGCTTGAACTCATGCAAGGGTTCGAACCCACCGGCGTGATGGCTCGCGACATTCCCGAGTGCCTGACGCTCCAGCTCAGAGAGCGCGGCCGCTTCGACCCGGCGATGGAAGCGCTTGTCAGCAATCTTGATCTGTTGGCGAAAGGGCATTTCGACAGGCTGACCACAGTCTGCGGCGTCGACCGCGAAGATTTGAGCGACATGATCGCTGAGATTAGGGCCCTGACGCCGAAGCCGGGCGCGGGATTTGGCGGCGGCGCGGTGCAATCGGTGGCGCCAGACGTCTATGTCAAGCAGGCGCCGGACGGGACGTGGCTTGTCGAACTCAACACCGACACTATGCCGCGCGTTCTGATGAACCAGCGCTACTATGCGACAGTATCGAAGACGGCCAAACGCGAAGAAGACAAACAATTCCTGACCGAATGCGCCGCCAACGCATCCTGGCTGGTCAAAAGCCTCGACCAGCGCGCACGCACCATTCTCAAAGTAGCGCGCGAGATCGTTCGTCAGCAGGACGGCTTCTTCGTGCAAGGCGTCGCGCACCTGCGGCCGCTCAATTTGAAGACCGTCGCAGCCGCCATCGAGATGCACGAAAGCACCGTGAGCCGCGTCACGTCCAACAAGTACCTGTCCTGCGCGCGCGGTCTGTTCGAACTCAAATATTTCTTCACAGCCTCAATCAATGCCGCCGATGGCGGCGAGGCCCATTCCGCCGAAGCGGTGCGCCACCAGATCAAGGGACTGATTGACGGCGAGACGCCCGCGGAAATCTTGAGCGATGATCGCATCGTAGAAATCCTGCGCGACATGGGCGTTGATATCGCCCGCCGCACCGTCGCAAAATACCGCGAAAGCCTGCGCATCCCTTCTTCCGTTGAGCGCAAACGCCGCCTCGCCAACGGTCTGTAGCGCCGCGCGTCCATTGCCCACCACGGCCAACTGAAGAATCGCCCTCGCTCTTCTCCGCCAATGTGGTAGGCAAGTCCCACATAGTGTGGGGGCGACGAATGACATCGGAAACCGTTGCGGCGTTCACGCCGCCCGCTGGCAAGGATATTCTCGGACATCCCCGCGGCCTCGCCTATCTCGTATTCGCAGAAGCCTGGGAGCGCTTTTCCTATTACGGAATGCAGGCGCTGCTGGTGCTTTATCTGACGCAGTACCTGCTGCTGCCGGGCAATATCGAACATGTTGCAGGCTTCCCCGAGTTCAAGGCGGCGGTCGCCGGCGCATACGGATGGCTTGGGCAAGCATTCGGCATCGGCGATAGCGGCAACGAGCTGGCAACGCCCATTGCGACGGCCGCTGCAATCACCGGCGTCTATTCAGCGGGCGTGTATGCAACACCCATGATCGGCGGCTGGATCGCCGACAGATTTCTGGGCCGCACAAATACGGTTGCGCTGGGCGCCCTGTTCATGGTGGCTGGGCATTTTCTAATGGCGTTCGACGTGGCGTTCGTCGCCGCTATTGCATGCCTGTTCATCGGCGTCGGCTTGTTCAAGGGCAACATCGCGAGCCAGGTGGGCGAACTCTACGGTCCCGATGATCTGCGCCGCTCAACGGCGTATCAGACGTTTCTGCTCGGCGTGCAGATCGCCGTGATCGTCGCGCCTATCGTTACAGGTTTTCTGGGCGAAAAAATCGCTTGGCACTATGGCTTCGGCGCGGCGGGCGTCGGCATGGCGGTTGCGCTTGTCGTCTACCTGTCGGGCCGCCAATACTTGCCTCCCGAGCGCCCCCGCCATCAAGCCGCTGATGGTGCGCCGCAGCCCAAGCTGACAGGGCGCGACTGGGCGACGATGCTCGCGCTCATTGCGATACTCCCGATCCTGGCCGCGACCGCCATTGGCAATCAGGAAATTTTCAACGCGTACCTGCTGTGGGGCGAGGAGAACTACAATCTCGTTTTCTTCGGCCAGACGATGCCGACGTCGTGGCTGGTTTCACTCGACGCCATCATTTCGACCGTGACAGTCGGCGCGGCGCTCCTGTTCTGGACTTGGTGGGCCAAGCGCTGGAAGGAACCTGATGAGATCATCAAGCTCGCAATCGGCGCCCTGATAGCAGCGGGTGCGCCAATGATCCTCGCGTTCGCGAGCGCGCACCGCGAGGCGACCGGCGAGCCCGTTTCCCTGATCTGGGGGCTCGGTTTTCACATCGTCAATGACATCGGTTTTGCGATGATCTTCCCCGTTGGCCTGGCGCTCTTCTCGCGTGCGGCGCCCCGGCAAGTCGGCGGCTTGTTCATCGGCATCTATTATCTGCATCTCTTCATCTGCAATTTGGCGACCGGCAAGATCGCCGGCTTGATAGAAACCATGAGCGGGCAGGCTTTCTGGACCATGCATGCCGCAACAATCGCTGGCGGCGCAGTCTTACTGTTGGTGTTTGCGATCTTCTTCCGTAAGTTGCTGGCGCCCACAAGCGCCGCAGGCGGCCCGCCCGCTGGGGCGGGATAAGTCGGCGATGCCGCGGCTGACAATCATGGCGCCGCTGCTGCTTTGGGCCTGCGCCAGCGCTCCAACAGCGCCGGCCGTCGCATGTTTGCCTGCCGCGGGCTACACCCTGCTCCAGCTCGACGCGCTGAAAGCGGCCGACTGGGCGCTTCCGGAAGAAAATGAGCGCAACGCGCTAGCGCGAGCGTTGACACCTTGCTTGAACGCGCCGGATCCAGCTCTGCGCGACGGCATCGTATTCGAAGGCCTGCAACACTGGCTGCGCGCCAAGGCTTTGTCCGACGAAACCATGCGTGCACTGGCGGACGATCTTGAAGCGCGTCTCGCCGCTCCCGAAGGCGCCGGCTTTGAACGGCCCTTCGCGGCGCTTGTTCTGTCCGAAGTCGTACGCGCTGATCGCATAGAGCCATACATGGCCGACGCGCAGCGCCGGCGGCTGCTCGATTCCAGCCTAGCCTATTTCGCAAGCGTGCGAGACTATCGCGGGTTCGACGAGGCTGAAGGCTGGCGTCACGGCGTCGCCCACGGCGCGGATCTTCTACTTCAGCTGTCCCTCAACCCTGCCTTCTCACACGACGATCTTATCCGCATACGCGAGGCCATCACCTCCCAGGTGGCGCCCGAAGGGCACTTCTATGTTTACGGCGAAAGCGAACGGTTGGCGCGTCCGATAATCTTCATGGCCCAACGCGGACTCATCAGTCAGGAAGAGTGGACGCGCTACTTCGAGCAATTTCCAGACCGGGAGAATGTCTTCGCATCGCAGGCTGGCTTAGCGTGGCGCCACAATGTGAACGCGTTCCTGCAGGCCGTGTGGATCAATGCCCGCCTTGATGAGAACGCGGAGGACGATGCGCTGCTCCCGGGCGCCGAAGCCGCGTTGCGGGCAATGCCCTAAGCGCGCCTGGCGCGAAGCAGCAGTACTTGGCCGGCCAGGACCAGCACGACGCCGCTCAGCGCGAGCATACCCCATGTCTTGTGTTCGAAGATCGCCGAGACCGTCATCGCCACCGGCGGCGTCAGCGCCGAAATGTAGGACGCAGTGGCGTAGCCACGGCTGCGGGCAAGGCGATAGTAAAGCGCAAACGCGATCACCGAGCCGAACACCGCGAGGTGGAGCAATGAAAGCACGTAGGCAGGCGTCGCCTGAAACGTCCATGATTTGCCCGTCGCAATTGCGAAAATCGCGAGCAGCACAGCGCCGTAACCCATACTCCAGGCCGTTGAAGCGATGACGCCCGCGCCTGCCAGCTCGCCGCGGCGCGCGAACACATTGCCTATCGCCGCCCCCACGACCCCGGCCAAGGTGAGACCGATGCCCGTCCATGCCTCGGCACTGATCTGGGCCGAGGCGATCTCTTCCCACGAAAGCAACGCCACGCCGCCGACGCCGAGCCCCGCCGCAGCCCAGGCCATCATCGGCGCGCGCTGTCCGAATGCGAGGCGAAACGCGACCAGATTGACGAAGGCGAGCGCGGCGAACACCACGGCGACGACCGCGGAGGTGACGAGCCCCTCGGCCCAATAGACAAAGGCGTAATCCACCGCGAACGTAAACATGCCTACGCCGAGCGCCGCTGCATGTTGGGGAACGCTGAGCGCAAGGCGCTCACGGCGCGACCATCCCCACGCAAAGAGCAGCGCAGCCGCCAACGCGAAACGATAGACAATCGAAATGATCGGATCGACTGCGCCCAATTGCAGCGTGATGGCGAACCACGTCGTTCCCCACGCCACAGTGCAGACGGCGATCGATGCAATGTCTAGCCATTGCGCGGAGGCCGGAGTGGCGGGCGCAGCGGCGCTCTGTTCCGCGCTCATAACCACCTCACTAGCTGCGCCGCTGCGAAAAGTCGTGGACCCAATTTGGCGTAAACGCGGCGTGAACCGCTCGCTATCGGGGCGACCGCTCACGTACGCGGCGCATGCCCATGGTTGGCGCCCCTTAACCTCCTCTTTGCGTTGACCCCACCGCCCCCTGGGCCTACCTTTAGGCAACGGCATCGGGGCGCCCTTTGGGGGGCGGGCCCGGCCCCGAGAGCCCTCCGCGTAGCGGTAGATTCTAAGGAGGCTCATACATGCGCATACAGGTCGCCGGACGGCAGATGGATGTCGGCGAAGCGCTCCGCAACCGCATCGAAAATGAACTTTCCAGCGGCATCGGGAAATATTTCAATCGAGCGACCGACGCAGTGGTGACGGTCGCCAAGAATGGCGGCGGAGTGGGTGTGGAAGTGGATTGCACTGTCCACTTGCCCTCTGGAATCTCCCTTCAGTCAGAAGGCCATGGCGGCGATGCGCACAGCGCCTTCGGCGACGCCATGGACAAGCTCGAAAAGAGGGTCCGCCGCTACAAGCGCCGGCTGCGAAATCACCACGCCGGGGTCAAATCCCCCCTTCCCGCGGAGGCGGCTTCAGCCTATGTGCTCGCCCCGTTACAAGAGGAGAGTGAGGCAAGCGCTGACACGGTGGCCGACGCAGAGCCGGGGCCCCTGGTAATCGCTGAAACCACAGCGCCCGTGCGGACCATGACCGTCTCAACCGCCGTGATGCAGCTCGATTTGGTGAATAACCCGGCGCTTATGTTCAGGAACGCCGCCAACGGCGCGCTGAACGTGGTTTACCGCAGGCCCGACGGCAATATCGGCTGGATTGATCCCGGTCGGGCCAAGGTCGCCAGCGGAGGCGTCTGATCGTCTTGGCGCCGCTCATGCAGGGCGGGTGGCAGATTAGGGTGAAGATGAACGACTTGAGCGATCTGATCGCGCCGGAAGCTATTCTGCCGCGCCTGCTGACCACTTCGCGCCGGCAAACGCTGCAGCTCATGACTGACGCCCTGGCAAAGGCTTCGGGCGTTGACGCGCGCGCAGCGTTTGACGCCGTGCTGATGCGCGAGCGCTTGTCGGGAACTGGCATGGGCGAGGGTGTGGCCATTCCGCACGCGCCGGTGGCGGGCGTCACCCACCCTATCGGCGCGTTCGCCCGGCTGGAGCCGGCGCAGGATTTTGACGCGCTCGACCGCCGCCCTGCCGATCTGGTTTTCTTGTTGCTTGCGCCTCCTGACCGCGGCGCCGACCATTTGAAGGCGCTGGCCCGGGTCTCGCGTTTCTTGCGGCACGCCGATGTTCGCGAAAAATTGCGGGCGGCGCGCGGCGGCGATGAGCTTTACGCCCTGATCTGCGGCGCGCTGCGTAGCGACGCGGCATGATGACCGCAGCCGACAGGCTGTTTTCCTATTTCCCGTTGATGATGACGGCGGCGTCCTTCGGCGCGCTTGGCGTGTTCGCTGCCTGGCCCTCGGTGTGGAGCGGGGCGCTGCTGCTATTTGTGCTTTATGGCCTGCCGCCCATGACACAGCGGATCATGTTCCGCTGGGCGCCGCTGAAGCAAGGCATCGCCTGCATCGATGGGCGCTCGTTTTGCCCCTGGCTTGCTTCCCACAATATCCAGGCGTTCTACGATGCGCTGCCCTATCTCGAATCCTTGCTGCGTGTATTTCCGGGCTTCTATTCGATGTGGCTCAGGATGTGGGGTTCGCGCGTTGGCTACGGCGTGGAATGGCCAGTGCGCATGGATGTGCTCGATCGAAGCTTGATGGACATCGGCAATCGCGTCGTCTTCTCGCGCGAAGTCGAACTCGCCGCCCATGTGCGCAAGAAAACCGAAGGCGCGGGCTCGCGCGCCTTGGTGCGCCAGGTCCGGATCGGCAGCTACGCCTTCATCGGGGCTGGCGTGCGCGTCGGCCCGGGCGCCAACGTACCCGCCAACGCCAATGTGCCGGCGCTCACCGTGGTTGGCGTGAACGAAAGCTTTGGCGACGCCGTCCGCCATCACGAACGCGAAGAAGCCGAGTTCGCGCTGAGCTGAGCGCGGGTGCGCTATTGCGCCTCCAGCTTGGCCAACACAACGCCCTCGCTCACCTGTGCGCCCGCCTTCGCGTTCAGCTGCGCAAGTACGCCATCGAACGGCGCCGTAAGCGTATGCTCCATTTTCATGGCCTCTAACACGAGGATCGGATCGCCCTTCTTCAGCCTGGCGCCGGCTTTGACGGCGACGGTAACGATCTTCCCCGGCATCGGCGACAGGATGGCGCCATCGCCGCCCGACGCGTCATCCCCACGGCGTTCACCTGCGTCAAGCGTGAATTCGTAGACGTCGCCATAATCGAACACGATCATCACGTCGCCGACGTGGTGCGGCCACGCATCTTGCAGATGAGCGCCATCGGCCGCGATGAGCTCTCCCGCGCAACGCATGGCGATGCGCGCGGACGGCGCGGCATTGAGACGAAAACCGTGCAACTCCGACCAAGGCGAACCATGTGTCGATGGCGCGCCAAGGCTCGGCGACGACGCCGCGCGCATGAAGCCGCCCGCCGCGAAGCTTTGCACCGCATCGCTGGGCGGCGGAACAACGGTGAGCGCGTCGCCTCGCGATGCGATAAGCGCCGTATCGACATCTCCAGCCTCAAAGCGCGTATCGCTCAAACAGCGATAAATGAAGCCTGCGTTCGTCCTCACCGGCCAGACTTCGACGTCGCGCCATTCCTTGAGCATGGCTGCAATGGCCTCGCGACGCGTCGGGGCGTGCATGATGATCTTGGCGATCATCGGATCGTAGAATGGCGTGACCTCGTCGCCCTGCTCCACGGCGGAATCGACGCGCGCGTGATCGCCGCGCAGCGTGGGGAGCTTCAGGATTTTGAGCGGGCCAGTGCTCGGGAGGAAGCCGGCAGCCGTGTTCTCTGCGTAGAGGCGCGCTTCAATGGCATGGCCATTGATGCGAAGCTCCTCCTGCTTCATCGGCAGTTGTTCACCGCTGGCGACGCGCAGTTGCCATTCGACAAAATCCTGGCCGGTGATTTCCTCCGTCACCGGATGCTCGACCTGCAGGCGTGTGTTCATTTCCATGAACCAGATGCGGTCGCCGCGCAGGCCATCGCTCGCATCGGCAATGAACTCGACCGTTCCGGCGTTCACATAGTTCACCGCTTTCGCCGCCAGCACCGCCGCATCGGTGACGGCTTTGCGCGTCGCCTCGTCCATGCCTGGCGCGGGCGCTTCTTCGATCACCTTTTGATGGCGGCGCTGCAACGAACAATCGCGCTCGAACAGATGCACGACATTGCCGTGCGTATCACCGAACACCTGCACCTCGATATGGCGGGGCCGCTGCACGTACATTTCCAGCAGCACGCGATCGTCGCCGAACGCCGCCGCCGCTTCGCGCTTGGCAGACGCGAGCGCGGCTTTGAATTCACCTTTCTTCTCGACCTTGCGCATGCCTTTGCCGCCGCCGCCGGCGACGGCTTTGATCAACACCGGGTAGCCGATCGCGTCGGCCTCCTTCTGCAGGCGCTCTTCGCTTTGATCCTCGCCGAGATAGCCGGGCGTCGTCGGCACGCCGGCTTCAGCCATCAGTTTCTTGGCGGCGTCCTTAAGCCCCATTGCGCGGATGGAATCCGGATTTGACCCAATCCAGATCAGGCCCGCATCCATCACGGCCTGCGCGAAGTCGGCATTCTCTGAGAGAAAGCCGTAGCCGGGATGGATGGCTTCGGCGCCGGTTTGCTTCGCGGCGGCGATGATCTTGTCGCCGCGCAGATAACTTTCCTTCGCAGGCGACGCGCCGATGTGTACGGCCTCATCGGCTTCGCGCACGTGTAGCGCTTTGGCGTCAGCGTCTGAATAGACCGCGACCGTGCGCACGCCGAGACGCTTGGCTGTGCGGATGACGCGGCGGGCGATCTCGCCGCGATTGGCGATGAGGACGGACTTAAGCATCAGAGTTTGCTCTTTGGGCACAGGCTGTATTCGAGCGCACCGCCTCGACTCGAGACCATTCAATGAAATTCACTGACTTGTCGGTGGCGACAATCAGAATCCCCCTACTCATTGGAGTAACGATGTTGCCACAAATGGCGTCGCCCCCTGTGGTCTGAACAACGGCGTTTGGAGTGCTGGAGAAGGGAAGCGACCCGTAGGCAACGCCGGTGCAATATGCCCCCGAGATCGCAATCACACCGATTGCGGCGAGACCCTGCTCGCGCGAGATGAGGCGCCTCACCCGAGAACGAACGAGCAGAATCGTCGCCGTCAGAGGCACCAGTATCGCGTAGAGACCGTATTGAGGCGGCAACATCCCTGAGAGCCGCGCTCCGAGCACGGACACAAGCACAACGCCGATCAGCCAAATGTTGATTCCCTCAATCGGCTTGACGGCGGGGCGTCGCTCCTCAACCGTGCGCACGGGTCCTCGTTCGGTAATTCGCCCAAGCGCGTCGCCGGTCAAAGTCGCCACCGACAGAATTGATACAGCGGGCCAAGAAAGCGCAAAAATATCTGTAAGCTGGAACATCCCGATCCAACTCGTGCCAGCGTAGCGCATGAACCCGCCAGCATAAGTGATACTACCGACCACAGCGATTGCTGTCGCCAGTGGGAGATATCCCTGAAGGCCTTTGGCGGGTTCTTCAGACACTACATTCTGAACACGCCGAAGCGTGTCTCCGGGATTGGTGCGTTGAGGCTGGCGCTGATCGCCAGCCCCAACACATCGCGCGTTTGAGCAGGATCGATAATCCCATCGTCCCATAGTCGCGCGGTGGCGTGGTAGGGATCGCCTTCGGCTTCGTAGCGGGCGCGGATCGGGTCTTTGAATTTCTCCTCCTCCGCCTTCGCCCAGCTCTCGCCTTTCGCTTCCATGCCGTCGCGTTTCACCTGCGCCAGCACGCTTGCAGCTTGTTCGCCGCCCATGACGGAGATGCGCGAGTTCGGCCAAGTGAACAGAAAGCGCGGGCCATAAGCGCGCCCGCACATGCCGTAATTGCCGGCGCCAATGAGCCGCCGATCAGCACGGTGAATTTCGGCACTTCGGCGGAGGCGACGGCTGTCACCATCTTCGCGCCGTCCTTGGCGATGCCGCCAGCTTCGTATTTGCCGCCAACCATGAAGCCGGAAATGTTTTGCAGGAAGAGCAGCGGAATGCCGCGCTTGCAGGCGAGTTCGATGAAGTGCGCGCCCTTCTGTGCGCTTTCGCTGAACAAGATGCCGTTGTTCGCAAGGATCGCGACCGGATAGCCCCAGATGCGCGCGAAGCCGGTCACGAGCGTCGGGCCGTAGAGCGGGCGGAATTCGTCCAGTTCGCTACCATCGACGATGCGGGCGATGACCTCGCGGACATCATACGGTGTGCGCACGTCGTCGGGGATGACGCCGTAGATGCTTTCGGCGTCGTAGGCGGGCGCAATCGGTTCGCGCAAATCGAGGCCCACTTGCTTCACGGTGTTGAGGTTGGCGACGATACGCCGAACCAAGTGCAGCGCGTGCGCGTCGTCTTGCGCAAGATGATCGACAACGCCGGACTTGCGCGCGTGTAGATCGCCGCCGCCCAGATCTTCGGCGCTGATCACTTCGCCGGTGGCGGCTTTCACCAGCGGTGGACCGCCGAGGAAGATGGTGCCTTGATTGCGGACAATAACAGTTTCATCGCTCATCGCCGGCACGTAGGCGCCGCCGGCGGTGCATGAACCCATGACGCAAGCGATCTGCGCGATGCCTTCGCCCGACATGCGCGCCTGGTTGAAAAAGATGCGGCCGAAGTGGTCGCGATCAGGGAAGACTTTGGCCTGGTGCGGCAGGTTGGCGCCGCCGCTATCGACGAGATAGACGCACGGCAGCTTGTTCTGCATCGCGATCTCTTGCGCGCGCAGGTGCTTCTTCACCGTCATTGGGAAGTAGGCGCCGCCCTTCACCGTGGCGTCATTGGCGACAATCATCACCTCGCGACCGGATACGCGGCCAACACCCGTGATCACACCCGCCGCGGGCGCCTCGCCATCGTACAAGTCGTAGGCGGCAAGCGCGCCTACCTCGAGGAACGGCGCACCGGGATCGAGCAGGCGCTCCACACGCTCTCGAGGCAAAAGCTTGCCGCGGTCGGCGTGGCGCTTGCGGCTCGCCTCGGGGCCGCCCTTGGCGATCTCGGCGGTGCGCTCGCGCAACTGCTCGGCCAGCGCGCGGTGATGCGCAGCATTCTTGGCGAACGCTTCGGAACTCGGATCGATAGAGGATTTGAGCTTCATTTGTTCTCGCGATAATCGAATTCGCGCCCGTTTTGAAGCGCCCTCGATGCAATGCGCACCCGAGCATTGAGCTGACAAGCCGCGGCGGGCTCATCTCCAATAGCGGCTCAATGCATCCATAGCGGCCGGAGCCGGCATCTTTGGCCCTTGGAAGGAAATTTCATGCGGGCAAAATACGTTCTGATCGCGCTGTTTCTTGTAGGCTGCGCAACAGTGGAGCCTGACGCCTCCGGCGCAGACCAGGCGGATGCCCCTAGCGCAACGGACGCGGGCCCGCCGGCCTTATCAAACTCAGCCGCCTATTATGCCAATTATTTGAGGGACAGCCGGCTCATACCCATTGGCAATGGGCGCGCTCTGAACCTCTATTGCAGAGGCTCGGGCGCACCCACGGTGATCCTTGAAGCTGGCCTTGGCGGCTTCGCGTATGATTGGCGCGCCGTGCAGGAAAGGATCGCAGTAAACACCCGCGTCTGCGCTTACGACCGCGCTGGCATGGGACGCAGCCCCATAGGCCCCATGCCGCGCGATACGCGCGCCCAAGTGGCCGACCTTGAGGCGCTCCTGGCGTCCGCCGATGTCCCGGGGCCCTACGTTCTCGTCGGCCACTCAGCTGGCGGATACAATGTTCGTGTCTTCGCAAGCCGGCATCTCGGCGATGTCGCCGGGATCGTGATGGTCGATCCGTCTGTCGTAAACCAGCTTCCTCGCTTCGTAGCGGCGCTTCCAAACATGGCCGGGCAGGCTGACGGGGCAATATCATACGCGCGCGCATGCGCCGATCCTGCGCGCAGCGCCGAGACTGCTGAAAACTGCACCCGGGCCGCGCCGGAAGATTTTCCCGAAGACCTGGCTCGGACATTTGTCGCCTCCCAGGGCCTCGACCAAGCGCGGACGTTCCAGTCCGAGATCGAAGCGTTCATCAATGTCGATTCCGATCAGGTGGAAGCGGAAGGCCGCAGCTTGGGCGCGATACCGCTCATCGTGCTCACGCGCGGGGAACGCTCGACGAACATGACCGAAGAGCAAGCGGATACCGAGTTGCGCCTATGGAACGAGTTGCATACAGAGGTCGCCCGCCTTTCCAGCCGCGGATCGCATCGCATTGTTCAGGGCGCGGGGCACTACATTCAACTTGATCAGCCAGACGCCGTGGTTGGCGCCGTGTTGGAGGTGGTTGAACAAGCGCGCGGACACTAGTCCGCGCGCTTCCGCTCGGCGCCTAAGCCCCGATGACCTCCCGCCCGATCAGGAAACGGCGCACTTCAGACGTGCCGGCGCCGATATCGTAGAGTTTGGCGTCGCGCAGGAAGCGCTCAACGGGAAAGTCGCGCGTGTAGCCTGCCCCGCCCAACGCTTGGATGGCTTCGAGCGCGACTTTCACCGCGCTCTCCGACGCGTACAGAATTGCCCCTGCCGCGTCGTGGCGCGTGGTCTTGCCAGCGTCGCTGGCGCGCGCGACCGCATAGACGTAGGCGCGCGCCGAATTGAGCGCCACGACCATGTCAGCCACCTTGGCCTGCATCAACTGGAACGAGCCGATCGCGCGGCCAAATTGCTTGCGCTCGCGCACATAGGGCAGCACCACGTCTAAGCACGCTTGCATGATGCCAAGAGGCCCGGCGGCGAGCACGGCGCGTTCATAGTCAAGACCAGACATCAAAACGCCGACGCCGCCATTGACGGGACCCATCACATTCTCTTCGGGAACCTCGCAATCTTCAAACACCAGTTCGCCCGTGTCGGAGCCGCGCATGCCCATCTTGTCGAGCTTCTGGCCGACGCTGAAGCCCTTCCAGCCTCGCTCAATGATGAACGCCGTGATGCCGCCCGACCCGGCGGCAGGCTCGGTCTTCGCATAGACAACCAGCGTGTCCGCGTGCGGCGCATTGGTGATCCAGAACTTCGTGCCGTTCAGCACGTAGCGCTCGCCCCGTTTCTCAGCGCGCAGCTTCATGCCGACGACATCGGAACCAGCTCCGGCCTCGCTCATCGCCAGGGAGCCCACATGCTCACCGCTGATCAGCCTTGGCAGGTACCTTTGCTTCTGCTCTGGCGTCGCCCAGCGGCGGATCTGGTTGACACAAAGATTGGAGTGCGCGCCGTAGCTCAAGCCGATCGAGGCGCTGGCCCGGCTCACCTCTTCCATCGCCACCACGTGTTCGAGATAGCCAAGCCCCAGCCCGCCATCAGCCTCTTCCACGGTGATGCCGTGCAGGCCGAGCGCGCCCATTTCAGGCCACAGCGCGCGTGGGAAGGTGTTGGTCGCGTCAATCTCCGCCGCCTGCGGCCCAATCCTGTCGGCGGCATATCTGCGGGTAGTCTCGCGGATGGCGTCCGCCGTCTCGCCCAAGGCGAAATCCAGCTCAAAGGCGTTGCTCATGATCTCCCTTTGCGCGCGGACACTTCGGACCGTTCTTGCGCGCCGGTCTTAGACCAATCCCGCCCGGAGACAAATCCAGCTTGATAAAGAGGGTAAACGCCGCCGCGCTTGCCTTGTGAGAATGCGACATTGTCGTTACGATTACGGAACGTCGGGTTTCAAAAGGGCGTTAGCCTGCCATGCCACCTCCAGCTCGTCCCGTATGGACTGGGCAAATCCGGCTCGCCCTGGTGGCGTTGCCGGTGAAGCTCTATTCGGCCTTGGATTCCAAGGAGAAGATTTCGTTCAACCAGATCCACGAACCGTCCAAGCAGCGGATCAAGTACGAAAAGGTCGTGCCCGGCGTCGGGGCCGTCGATAAGGACGAGATCGTCAAAGGCTACGAGTTCTCAAAGGGCCGCTACGTTCTGTTTTCGGATGAAGAATTCGAGGCGCTGAAAGTCGATTCGAAAAAGACGCTGGACATGATCCAATTCGCGCCAGCCGAGACCATCGACGCGATCTATTTCGACAAGCCCTATTACGCGCTGCCAGACGGCAAACTCGCGGACGAACCGTATCGTGTGGTGCGGGACGCATTGCGGCGCTCCAAGACAGTTGGCCTTGGCCAAATCACCATGCGCGGCCGTTCCTACATTGCTGCGGTGAAGCCCTACGAGGATGGGTTGCTGGTTGAGACGGTTCACTATGCGGAGGAACTGCGTTCGGCGAAGGCCTTCTTCGACGAAATACCGGAGGGCAAGTCCGATCCCGACCTGGTCGACCTCGCTGAAGAGCTGATCAACCGCAAAAAGGCAAAATTCGACCCCACGCGCTTTGAAGACGAATACGCCAACGCCATAGAGCGTCTGGTGAAGAAGAAGATCGAACGCCATGGCGAACTGGTACTGGAAGATCAGGAAGAGCCAGCGCGCGATTATGGCGACAATGTCGTTTCGCTTGTCGAGGCGCTGAAGAAATCGCTGGCGAAGAAGCAGGCTGCAGGTGCGCTCAAGACTGCGGCGGAAGAAAAGCCGGTCCGCCGTCAGAAAGCGGCCGCGGAGAAAGTCCGCGCGCCCGCGCGCGCCAAGGCGCCAGCCAAGTCCGCCGCCAAGCGCACTAAGAAATGAAGCGGCCCGCAAAGAGCGGGGCGCACAAAACAACAAAGCGCGCAAGCGGACTGGCGGAGTACAATCGCAAGCGCGATTTCGCTAAGACAACCGAGCCCTCGGGCGGCGGACTGAAGAGCGCGGGCGGCATGTTCGTGGTGCAGAAGCATGCCGCCACCCGGCTGCACTACGATTTCCGACTTGAGCATGATGGCGTGTTGCTGAGCTGGGCGGTGCCGCACGGCCCCACCCTCGACCCATCGGCCAAGCGCCTGGCCATGCGCACCGAAAATCATCCGCTCGAATACGGCGCATTTGAAGGCGTCATTCCGAAGGGCGAGTATGGCGCAGGCAGCGTGATCATTTGGGACGAAGGCAAGGTCAGATGGCTGCGTGATCCCGATGAGAGCTTGAAAGAAGGAAAACTCGAATTCGTTCTAAACGGCCAGCGTCTGAAGGGAGAGTTTCACTTAGTCAAAATCAAGCCGCGCGAGGGCGAACGCGGCGAACCCTGGCTTCTGTTCAAATCCCGCGACGCCTTCGCTCACGCTGGCGAGATCGCCGAGCGGATGGTGACCAGCGTGAAATCTGGCCGCACCGTGGAGGACCTCAAGGCCAAAGGGGGCCGTGTCTGGAGCAAGGGCGCCGAGCGGGAGCCCATGGCGCACACGCCTAAGTGGGCCTTTGTCCCGCCGGCGCTCTGCACGCCCACAGATGCACCGCCGAGCGGCGAAAAGTGGTTGCATGAAATCAAATATGATGGCTACCGGCTTCAGGCGGCGGCGAGCGGCGAAGCCGTGCGTCTCTATACGCGCACCGGCCTCGACTGGACCGCAAAGTTCACCAGGATCGCCGCGGCCTTAGCTCAGCTAGACCTGGACGACGTCCTGATCGATGGCGAAGCTGCGGTGGCGGACGCGGCTGGGCGCACTGATTTTTCATCGCTGCAAAAAGCCCTTGAAAGCGGTGACGCCAAAGGCGTCACATTTTTCGCCTTCGACTTGCTTGCTGAGGGCGCGCATGACCTGCGCAAGGCGCCGTTGCGCGAGCGAAAACAGCGTCTCGAGAAACTTCTTAGGGGCGCACGCGCGCCAGTCCGGCTCTCACCTTACCTTAAAGGCGATGGGCCACATGTTTTCGAAGCGTTTCGGGAAAAGGGACTGGAGGGGGTTGTCTCCAAGAAGGCCGATGCGCCCTACCGCTCGGGCCGCACGGCGTCATGGCTGAAGTCGAAATGCGTCAACGAGCGGGAATTCATCATTGTTGGCTACCAGCCGTCCCTCAAGAACCGCGCCTTCGCCTCGCTAATGCTGGCTGACCACGAGGCCGGCAAACTCGTCTATCGGGGCAATGTCGGCACGGGCTTCAGCGACAAGACGCTGGAGCGTTTAGGCGAAAAGCTGCGCGGCTTGGCGCGCGGCAAGGCGCCGCTACACGTGCCACGCGAAGCGGCGCGCGGCGCGAAATGGGTGGCGCCGGAGCTTGTGGCGCAGGTCCGCTATGCCGAGCTGACCAGCGAGGGGGCGGTGCGCCATGGCGTTTTTCTCGGACTCCGCGGCGACAAACCCGCCGAACAAGTCCGGATCGAAAACGAGCGCCCAGCATTGAAGTCCAAGATACGCTTGACGCACCCCGACCGCGTGTTGTTTCCGGAGGCGGGCGTCACCAAGGCCGAGTACGCCGCATATCTGGAGGCTGCCGCCGAGCGCATGGGGCCGCACCTGTTTGGTCGCCCCATCAGCCTCGTGCGCGCGCCCGACGGCGTCGGGGGGCAAACATTCTTTCAGAAACACGCTATGGCGGGCGCTCCAAAGGAGATCGCAACCATCACCATCGCGGAGGCCGACGGTTCCAAGGAAGACTATCTGACGCTCAGCAATGCCGGCGCGCTTGTGGCTTGCGCACAGATGAGCGCGCTCGAATTCCATCTCTGGGGCGCGCGCAACGACGATCTGGAGAAGCCGGATCGTTTGGTCTTCGATCTCGATCCCGACGAAGACATGGATTTCCAGGACGTCAAACGCGCCGCCTTCGACATCAAAGCCCTTCTCGACAGTGCAAAACTGACTTCGTTCGCCATGCTGACGGGCGGCAAGGGCATCCATATCGTACTGCACCTAAGACGCCGCCACCGCTGGGATGAGGTCAAGGGCTTTGCCGGCGACCTCGCTCAACAGATCGCCGCTCTCGATCCCAAAAGGTTCGTCGCCAACATGGCCAAAGCCAGGCGCAAAGGCCGCATCTTCATCGACTACTTGCGCAATGGCCGCGGCGCCACCGCGATAGCGCCATACTCAACCCGCGCGCGCGGCGCCGCGCCCATCGCCACTCCTGTTAGCTGGGACGAATTGCATGCCATTTCCTCCGCCTCGGCCTTTAAGCTTAAGGACATGCGCGCGCGTTTGGGTGAAGATGATCCATGGGCCGCCTACGCCAAATCAGCTGTTTCATTGACGAAATCCGTTCGTTCCAGCCTAGGGCTCGACTAACGTCATTGCAGCGCCGCAATCGCGGCTAGTCTGGACTACAGAGGATATCCCTATGCGCATCGCCATTCTCGCCCTGGCGCTAGCGGCCGTTGCATGCGGAGAGACGGCAGCGCCCCCTCCCGCCACAGTACCGGCGGCAGAAGCGGCAACGCCCGCGCCGTGGTTCATCTGCGACGCAATCGATGCGCCCGTGCTGCTGCTTTCGAGCGCGACGGCGCCACTGCACGCGTTGCGCAGTATGACAAGCCAAACGGCGCCTTGGTGCAGCGCAGCGAATATGGCATCGGCCTCACAGAAGGTGGCGCCGGCAGCGTGTTTACGGCCCTGACGCAGAATGGCGCTGACGCCGGTGTGATCCGCCAGACCAATTCTGGAATGCTGGAGACGCCTGCCGCCGCATTCACGCCCCGCATTGTCTCGGTTCGCCTCGGTGATCGGGAAATCACCTGCCGCTGGTTGCCGCGCACACGCATATTTGGATTCACAGGCCGGCGTAGCTTCATCGTACACGAAGATGCGGACGGAGACCTGATCTACACAGCCTACGATTTCCCAGCCGCCGCGGCGGCGCAGCCAATCGACCTCTCGGAGAACGGACAGACCACGACGTTCTCGGTGGAAGTGCGCGGCGGCGAAGAGACCATGGGCCCCGATGGCGCTTCTTTCGTATTCCCGGTGCCGGGCACGGCCATTTCTTATCGCATCGAGATACGGCCGGACAGGTCCGCGGAACTGATTGTCGCCGGCGAGCCAACACAGAGCGAGCCGCTCGTCGCCTACCAACAGGGCGAAGGCGCCGAGTAATCCATTGTCGGGGGCGACCCGTTCGTCTAAGCCGCGCAGGGAAAGTGCGAGGAGCCTATGACGTTCGCCACCTATGAAAAATCCGGCCGCATCGCGACCGTGACGCTCAACCGGCCGGAGAGCCGCAATGCAATCGCCACACCGCAAGACTGCAGCGAGCTGGCCGCCGCGCTGATGCGCGCCAACGACGATCCTGAGGTAAGCGCTCTCATTCTCACCGGCGCGGGGAAATCGTTCTGCGCCGGCGGTGATCTCAAAGCCATCCGCGAACGTACCGGCATCGGCCCGCAAAGCCCGCCCGACGCCACCAGGCTCAATTATCGCCGCGGCGTGCACGCCATCATCCGCGCGCTTGCCGACGTAGAAGTTGCAACGATTGCCGCCATCAACGGTCACGCCATTGGCCTTGGCCTCGACATTGGCATCCTATGCGACATGCGCATTGCTGGCGCCTCGGCGAAGATGGCTTCGAGCTTTGTCAAGGTCGGCATCATCCCGGGCGATGGCGGCGCATGGATTCTCACCCATGCTGTGGGACCCATGAAAGCGGCGGAACTGGCGCTCACCGGAGACACCATCGACGCCGAAGAGGGTCAACGCATCGGCTTGGTCAGCCGCGTTGTTCCCGACGATCAGCTGATGACGGAAGCCCGCAAACTCGCTGAGCGCGTCGCCGTCAATCCGCCTCGCGCGGTGCGTCTCGCCAAGCGGCTGTTGCGCGAGGCTCAGCACGGGCGTCTGCACGATGTACTCGAATTGTCGGCGGCGTTCCAGGCGCTAGCGCACGAGACTGCCGATCACAAGGAGGCGGTCGACGCCTTTACGGAAAAGCGCGCGCCGAAATTCACCGGAGGCTGACGCGGTGATCCGGGTCGGCATCGGCGGCTGGAACTACGAGCCATGGCGGGAAACTTTCTATCCCGCCAAACTCCCGCAGGCGAAGGAGCTTGAATACGCCGCAAGCAAAGTAACGGCGATTGAGATCAACGCCACGTTCTATCGAACCCAGAGTGCGGCTTCGTTCCAGAAATGGGCCGCGTCTACGCCTGACGATTTCGTCTTCTCGGTAAAAGCGCCGAGGGCGGCCGTACAGCGCAAGGATTTGCGTGAGGCCGCGCAATCGATCGAGTGGTTTTTCAACAGCGGCGTCGGCGAACTCGGCTCAAAGCTTGGCCCCATTCTATGGCAGATGCCGCCGTACAAGAAATTCGACGCCCCGGAGATGTCCGACTATTTCGACCTGCTCCCCGCCAAGCTGAACAAGCACGCTTTGCGTCACGCCATTGAGGTGCGTCACGCGAGTTTCGCTTGCGAACAGTTCATGGCCATGGCGCGTGCGCGCAATGTGGCCGTGGTCACCGTGGAATCAGAGAAGCATCCGCTGATTGTCGAGCCGACCGCGGATTTTGCCTATGCGCGCCTTGAGCTGACACAGTCCAGCGAGCCGGCTGGTTACCCCAAACCTGCGCTCAAGAAGTGGCTGAAGACGGCGCGCACTTGGGAAAAGAGCGGTGACGTATTCCTGTACTTCATTAGCGGTGCAAAGGAACGCAATCCGGCGGCCGCCCAAGCCATGCTGGATTTGATCAACGCGGGCTGATCAACGCTGCGCCGCGGAGATGTAGGCATCAATCTCGCGCTCAAGCACTGGCAACGTAACGCCGCCATTGCCGAGCACCGCGTCGTGGAAGGCGCGCACGTCGAAACGGTCACCCAAGGCGGCTTCTGCGCGTTGGCGCAGCTCGACGATTTTGAGTTCCCCCATCTTATACGCCAACGCCTGCCCCGGCCACGAAATGTAGCGATCGACCTCAGTCCGAATCTCATGGGTGGAAAGCGCTGTGTTCGCAGCAAGATAGTCGAGCGCCCGCTGCCGCGACCAGCCCATCGAGTGCATGCCTGTGTCCACGACCAGCCGGCACGCACGCCACATCTCGTATGTCAGCCGTCCAAAGCGCTGGTAGGGCGTGTGATAGATCCCCATCTCTTCGCCGAGACGCTCCGAATAGAGGCCCCAGCCCTCACCAAAGGCATGCGGATAAAAGCTCCGGCGGAACTGCGGTAGGTCGGTCATTTCGCGCGCAAGCGAAATCTGCGTGTGGTGACCCGGCGCAGCTTCGTGCGCAGTCAACGATGGCAGCACATAGAGCGGGCGGGTGTTGAGCGCGTAAGTGTTCACCCAGTACTCGCCTGCAGCGCCCAACGGGCCGCCATTGTAGCGCCCTCCCGTGTAATTGGGCGCGATCTCCGCCGGCACAGGACGAACCGTATAAGGCGTGCGCGGAATACGTCCGAACAGCACCGGCATCTGACCATCTATTTCGCGCGTGATCCAGGCGGCCTCACGCAACAATTGCTCCGGCGTCGTCGCGTAGAATTGCGGATCGGTGCGGAGAAACGTGAGAAACTCAGCGAACGAGCCCTGGAAGCCCGCCTCACGCATGGTCACGTCCATCTCGGCTCGGATGCGCGCCACCTCGCGTAACCCGATCTGATGGATTTGGCGCGGCGTGGCGTCCGGCAGCGTCGTGTAGTAGCGCACCAGATCTGCATAGTACGCGCGACCGCGCGGCAACGCCTGCGCCGCGATCGAGCGTCGCGCGCGCGGCGCGTATTCAGTTTCAAAAAACGTCCGAAATTCATCGAACGCCGGGATGACCGCATTTGCGATTGCCGCCCGGCCTTCAGCCGCCAGCCGCGCCCGTTCCGCCTCAGGAACCGTCGAAGGGAAGTTCAAGAACGGCTGGTAAACGCCCATGTCCTCGGGACTGGAGAACCGCAACCCGCCCACAACCTGGCCAACGCCCGCGATGATCTCCGAAGGCAACGTGAAGCCCGTTCGCATGCCCTCGCGCATGTTGGCGATGTTTTCGCCAAAATAACGCGGCACGTCATTCAAGCGCGCGATGTATGTCTCGTAGTCGCGCACGGTGCGCGGCGCGTGCGTCTCTCCCAGCTGCAGTATCTCAGAGTAGAATCCGCTGTCGCTGTTGAACGGCAGGCGCCACTCATCATATTGGGCAAGAACAACGCGCTGCCCGACCATAAATGCAAACAGATCGTAGCTCACCTGCTCCTGGTGCGACAGCGCCGCACGGTCGATCCGACTGAGCCGATCAAGGAAAACCCGATTTTCGCGGGTGAACCGTTCGTTGGTCTCCGGCGTGACCGACGGCAGCCGACTGTCGTAGTCGTGGACGCCGGCGCTCGTGGCTGAGAGCGGGTCCTCACGGTAGACCAAAGCGCGTTCATCGTCGAACAGGCGCGCCAAGTCCGCGCTCGGCGTTTGCGCCGCAGCAGGCGCGGCCAGAACCGCCAACGCAAGCAACAGATATCTGATCATGTCGTTACCGCCGCGGCTTCGTTGTCCCGTTTCGACAAGAACGCCGCGCGTAGGAGAAGCGCCGCAGCATACAGGACGACAACCACCACCAGCCAACGCAACGTCACCAGATCAAGCGACTTGACCACGAATGCGGCAAGCAACACCGCCGGTATGCCGCCCAGGGCCAAGCCAAGTACGATGCGCAGATCGATCCGCTCGGATTGAACAAAGCGCGCGCTCGCGACGGGCATCAGGAATGCGCATGAGCCCATCATGATGGGAAACGCCGCCGCGGGATTGAGCCCAAGCAGGCTCAAGAGAATAAGCGATGGCGCATAGAGCCCGATCCCGAACATCATCAGCACGCCCATGACAAAGTGCCCGATGACGGCCGCAGCGAACAGCATAGGAGGCAAAGTCAGCGCCTCGCCGCCCGGCGGCAGCCAATTGAAGTTCTTCATGGCGAACAGGATCGCCGCCACGAGAAGCGCCAGACCCACAACACCTTGCACCAGCCGCACTGGGGAGCGCTGGACAATGGGCGCGCCCACGAAGGCGCCGGCGACCGAGGCGACAATGCACGACAGCAGCAAGGCGGGATCGACCTGCACCAAGGTAATGAAGACGAGCGCTTGGGTCACCGTGGGCAGCGCGTGCCCGGCATTCAGGATGGCGGGGAAGTAACTGTCCGGCGCCATGCGGCGCAGTTTCATGTAGGCTGTCGTCGGCGCAAACGATCCAATGCCCAGCGTATCAAAGAAATTCGTCACCGCACCCAAGCCGATCGCCTCCGGCTTTGGCGCCAATTCTCCGCGCTTGTGCGCCGTACGCAGCAACGTTCCTGTGAACCAGAGCGCGATCAGCGAGAGCAACGCTAAAAGACCGCCGACAATTGTTGTCAGCCAACGTATCGCCGCCTGCAGGCCCATGCGCCCCTCCCGCCATTTTTCCGATCAGTTGAGCATGCCCCGCACAGCGCCGCAACGGCGATCAGACGACTTGGAAGCCGTGTGCAAAGCGATCCTCTTCGTCGATCCAGATTTCATTGCGGCCCGTTGCAGTGGCTGAACCCTCCACCGATGGGATGATGGCGGGCGTCTGACCAATCACGGTCTCGGCTTCGATTCGCCCGATGAACGTGCTGCCGATATAGCTTTCGTGGACGAAATTGGCGCCTGTAGCGAGCCGTCCCTTGGCGTGGAGCTGAGCCAGACGCGCCGACGTGCCGGTGCCACAAGGGCTACGGTCAATGGCTTTGTCGCCGTAAAAAACGGCGTTTCGCCCATCTGCGCCTGCACTCTTCGGCTCATCAGCCCACAAGACATGGCTGACGCCGCGAATAGTGGGGTCGAGCGGGTGAACGGGCTCCATGCGCTCCCGCACCAAACGGCGCACCTCGGGAGAAAAGCGAAGCACGCCAGCGGCGCCAAGGGCGTCGAGCCCCCGATAGGCGCCCTGCTGTTCGATGATGGCGCAAAAATTGCCGCCATAGGCGATATCGACAGTGAGCGGCCCCAACCCGGGCACGTCAATTGCAACGCCCTCCGCCGCCAGGTAACTCGCAACGTTGCGAATGCGCACGCTGCGAACGCGGTCGCCCTCTTGGACATAGCTCAGTTCAATCGTACCGGCGGGAACGTCAGCGAGGAATCGCCCCGGCGTACGTGGGCGGATCAAGCCCGCCTCAATCCCAAACGTCACGATGCCGATCGTGCCGTGCCCGCACATCGGCAGGCATCCGCTGGTCTCCATGAACAAGATTGCTGTATCGGCGCCTTCACTCACCGGCGGGTAGAGAAATCCCCCACTCATCATGTCGTGGCCGCGCGGCTCAAAGCAGAGGCCGGTGCGTATCCAATCGTAGCGCGCGATGAAATCCTGACGTCGCTCGCTCATCGTCGCACCGGTCAAATCCGGCGCGCCCTCCACGACCAGCCGCACAGGGTTGCCGGCGGTGTGGCCGTCTATGCAGCGGAACGTCGTACGGCTCACGCAGCGCTCTTAAGCTGGGGCCGCGCCGCCGCCGCGCGCTCAACCATCGCGATTACTTCGGCGCGGCGCACTCCGGCCAGCGGATGGCGCGGCGGGCGGACACGCTCACTGCCACGGCCCACCACCTGCTCGGCAAGCTTGATGGACTGAACGAGGTCATGATCTGCGTCCAAGTGCAGGAGCGGCATGAACCATCGATAGATTGCGCGGGCGGTCTCCAGATCGCCCGCGCATGCAGCAGCGTAGAGGGCCAGCGACTCCCGAGGAAACGCGTTGGTCAATCCCGACACCCAACCGCGCGCACCCAGCAACAATCCCTCCAGCGCCACGTCATCCAAGCCCGCAAACAATGCGTAGCGGTCGCCCAAAGCGTTGACGATATCGGTAAAACGACGGGTATCCGGCGCACTCTCCTTCACGCAAACAATGTTGGCGCAATCGGAGAGCTGCCTCAGCGCTTCCACACCGATGCTCACGCGATAGGCGGGCGGATTGTTGTAGAGCATAATCGGCAGCGCCGTCGCCGCCGCTACGGCTCGAAAGTGAGCCACGAGTTCCGCCTCGGTCGGCACGTAGACCATCGCGGGCAGCACCATCAAGCCATCGGCGCCTGCCGTCTCCGCGTCACGCGCGAACGCAACCGCCCGCTTGGTGTCCAGTTCCGAGACGCCTGCGACCACAGGAACCCTGCCAGCGGCGGCTTCGACAGCGGCGCGAAGCAAGGTGCGCTTCTCTTGCGGGTCAAGTGAATTGTTTTCACCGACTGTTCCCAAGATTATCAGGCCGTGAACGCCATCGCGGATCAAAGCGTCTTGCACGCCTTGTGAAGCCTCAATGTCGACGGTGAAATCAGGCGCGAACTGCGTCGTCGCCGCCGGGAAAACGCCGCGCCAATCTGCGCCCATCAAAAACCCCGCTTGCCAATCACAACAGCCTATACGATCCATCGGGCAAGACAAACTGGACAGCCATGAAATCTATTTGCGTTATCGGCGGCGGGCTTATCGGCGCGGCCAGCGCGCTGCGATTGCAGGACGCGGGCCTGCAAACCACATTGATCGATCCCGGCGACAAGCGCCGCGCCGCCTCCTACGGCAATGCGGGCCATATCGGTTCGGAACAGGTCTCGCCCTGGTCAAGCTGGGACAATGTCTTGCGTGCGCCGCGCTCCAGCTTTGCGCTCGGTGGCCCACTCGATTTTCGCTGGCGCGATGCGCCGCTATGGGGCCCGTGGGCGCTGCAATTCCTGGCCGCATGCGGAACTGATCGCTTCGCGGCGGGCCGGGCGGCTCTTACGGCCCTGCTCACCGACACCATGGGCGCATGGACGCGCTTGGCTCACTTGGCGGGAAGACCGGATCTCGTCATTCCGCATGGCCACGTCACGGCCTGGATGACGCCAGCCGGCGCTGACGCCGGGCGCCAGGCCTTCGCGTGCACGGCCTGGGGTTCGGCTGCCTACCGCGACATGACTGACGCTGAGCTGACCCGTTATGAGGCGGTTCTCCGCCGCAAACCTCACGCTGCGGTCCTCTTCAGCAACACCGGACAGGTCAGCGATCCGCAAGCCGCGCGCGACGCCATTCTCTCGAAGTTCGTTGCTTTGGGTGGCGAGACTTGCATCGGCAAGGCGACGCGTCGAAGGCAGCGGACGTCTGACCTTGGACAGCGGCGAGGTGCGAGACGCGGACGCTGCTGATCGCAGCTGGCGCTTGGTCTCGTGGCTTGATGGCGCAACTTGGCGTGCGCGCACCGCTTATCGGCGAGCGCGGTTACTCGGTTCAAAGCGCCGAACACAACTGGCCCGCCGATTTGCCAACAACGGTTTTCGACGAAAACTTCGTAGTTTTTTCAAGATTTACAACCGGACTGCGGGCGACAAGCTTCATTGAGTTCGGCGAACCCAGCGCGCCCGGCGACCCGCGCAAGTGGCGAACGCTCGAGCGCCGTATCCGCGATCTCGGCGTCCAGTTCTCCGCAGCGCCGGATCGCTGGGTCGGCGCGCGGCCTACCCTGCCGGACTATGTTCCCGCGATTGGGCGCCTCAAGTCGGCGCCCAAAGTGCTATACGCCTTCGGCCACGCGCACCTCGGGCTTACGATGAGCGCTTTTACCTCAGAATTGATCACCGCGCTCGCCACTGGTCGCGAACCGCCCGTTGAAATGTCGCCCTATCGAATCGAACGATTCAGTTAGCGTAAGCTTTGGTTGATACGCTCGAGCGCGCTGAGCGGCGGCACCAGTTCAGCGTCTTGAAGCTTGTTTAGAGGGCAATCGACGGTGTTCAGCCCATCATGGAGGTCGCCCGCCTCGGGATCGACAAACAAGAGCCCGGTGACAATCTCTCCTTCGGCCGCCTTCCGAGCGAGATAGGCCAGCGCCGCGTTGCGATCGCTGGCGTCGTAATCCTGTTCCAGCTTCCTCAGCCGCAGGATTGAACCATCGTGCTGGCGCACCTCCTTCAATTCCCCCGGCGCGTAATCGGCCTTGATGGGCGCACGTGGCGTGATGACGTCCATGCGATTCACCGCGTCGTTATGCTCGCGCACGTAATCGAAGCTCTTGGTCGATCCAACATGATTGTTGAACGCCACGCACGGACTCAGCACGTCCAGAATGGCAGTCCCCTTGTGGGAGAGAGCGCCTTTGATCAGCGGCACCAATTGAGTCTTGTCTCCGGAAAAAGACCGCCCGACGTAGGTCGCGCCGAGCTGCAACGCCAGCATCACCAAGTCGATCGGCGAGTCCTTGTTCTCAGCACCCTTCTTGGCCTTGGAGCCCTTGTCCGACGTTGCAGAAAACTGCCCTTTGGTGAGACCGTACACGCCGTTGTTCTCGACGATGTAAGTCATATTGACGCCGCGCCGAACGGCGTGCGCGAACTGTCCAAGACCGATCGAAGCGCTGTCGCCGTCGCCGGAGACGCCAAGATAGATGAGATCCTTCGCGGCGATGTTGGCGCCGGTCAGCACAGACGGCATACGCCCGTGCACAGCGTTGAAGCCATGAGCTGGACTCACGAAATAGTCCGGCGTCTTGGATGAGCATCCAATGCCGGAAAATTTTGCTAGCCGATGCGGGGCGAGATCGATCTCGAAACACGCCTGGACGATCGCCGCACTGATGGAATCGTGGCCGCACCCGGCGCAAAGCGTCGAAATGCGCCCTTCATAATCGCGCCTCGTGAAGCCAAGCGCGTTCTTTTCCAGAGATGGATGATGTAGTGGCGGCTTGGCGATATAGGTCATTGCGCCTTCTCCGGCAGCGCCGCTTGGCCCGCTTTCAGCTTGTCGGTGATATTCCTGATGATGAACCGCGCCGTAATCGGCGTTCCATCATAGTGCAGGATAGGCACAAGGCGCGCCGGATGAACACCGCCCTCATTGACCAGGAGCGAACGCAACTGGCCGTCGCGATTCTGTTCGACCACAAACACCTGTTCGTGCGCGCGAATGAACTCGAACACCTCGTCGCTGAACGGAAATGCGCGCACTCGCAATGCATCAAGGTGCACCCCGCGCTGCTCCAATGCCGCTAAGGCTTCGTCCATCGCGGGCTCCGTGGAGCCGAAATAGATGACGCCATCAGGGGTGCGCTTCTTGGCGGTCCTGGTGACCGGTCCGGGCACGTGCGCTTTCATGGTCTCCCATTTGCGCAACAAGCGTTCCATGCCTTCGGTGTAGTCTTCGCCCCGCTCACTGTAGCGGGCATCTTTGTCGTGGCTTGAGCCGCGGGTGAAGTAGGCGCCTTTTGTCGGATGGGTGCCGGGATAGGTGCGATAAGGCACGGCGTCGCCATCGACATCGCGATAGCGCCCAAACGGCACGCCTTGTTCCAGATGTTCGTGGCTCAGCACCTTGCCGCGATTGAGCCTGCGCTTTTCATCCCACTTGAAGGGCTCGGTCAGCCATTCTTGCATGCCGATGTCGAGTTCCAACATCACGAAGATCGTCGTCTGGAAGAAATCCGCAAGATCGAACGCCTGGGCGCTGAATTCGAACGCCTCGTTCGGGTTTGCGGGAAACAGCATCGGATGCTTGGTGTCGCCGTGGCTTGCATAAGCCGCCAGCAGCAAATCCGATTGTTGCGTGCGCGTCGGCATCCCAGTCGATGGACCGCCGCGTTGCACATCGAAAATGACCGCCGGAATTTCGGCGTAGTAGGAGAAACCGACGAACTCGTTCATCAGCGAAATGCCGGGCCCAGACGTGCACGTAAACGCGCGCGCGCCAGCCCATGCCGCGCCCATCACCATGCCGATAGAGGCAATCTCATCTTCAGCCTGCACAATCGCAAAGCGGTTCTTGCCGTCAGCGTCCTTGCGCAGCTGCGAGCAATATTTCTGGAAGCCCTCGGCGAGCGATGTTGACGGCGTGATCGGATACCATGCGCAGAACGTGGCCCCGCCATAGACGGCGCCAAGCGCGGCGGCGTCATTGCCTTCGGCGAAGATGCGGTTTCCAACCTTGTCGGCGCGCTTCACTCTTAGCCCGATCGCCGCCAAATGTTCGGCCGCGTATGCCCGGCCGAGCTCAAACGCTTTCAAATTTGGCTGAATGAGCTTGTCTTTGCCCCTGAATTCTTCGGTCAGCAGCTGCTTGACGATGTCCGCATCGAGCCCCAGGAGATGGGCGAGCACGCCCACATAGCAAATGTTCTTGAACAGCTGGCGCTCGCGCGGATTGGCGAAATCCGCGGCGATCATGTCGGTCAAGGGCGCGCCTATGATCGTGATGTCATCACGGAATTTCGAGGCGGGCAGCGGCTTTGAGCAATCGTAAAGCAGGTAACCTCCAGGCTCGATGCCAGCCACGTCGCCGTCCCAGGTCTGCGGGTTCATCGCCACCATGAGATCGACGCCGCCGCGCCTGCCTAGCCAGCCCGCTTCGCTCACACGCACCTCATACCAGGTGGGCAGGCCTTGAATGTTCGAGGGGAAAATGTTGCGCGCGCCCACCGGCACGCCCATGCGAAGAATGATCTTCGCAAACAGACCGTTCGCGCTCGCAGAGCCCGATCCATTCACATTGGCGAATTTGACGACAAAATCGTTCGTTGCGGCCAGCGGCTTCGACATGGTTTGGAAAAGGCGCCTCGTAGCCCGCCACCATGAAAAGCGGACCAGTCCGCCTGCGGGGACGACCTCAATAGCCCCTTGCGGCGGCCATTAGAAGGGGGCGCTCAGCCTGCCTGGACGGCCGAAGCCGGGCGCTCGGGTCCGCTGAATACGACTGCCGCGTCGTCGAACTCGCGCCGATAGCGCGCCAGGCGCTCAAAGCTGATAGTCCTGAACCCCATCACGGGCTCGACCACCACAAAACGGTCCCTGTCATAGCCCACCAGCAGCAGGTAGTGGTCCACCACGGCCAGATCCGTCATCTCCGACACCCGGCCCATCCGATCCATGACCACGCCCCGCGCAACATTGAGCGCCGCAGCGCTCGTTTGCGGGAGGCTGCGGTCTTGGACGTAAATGGAAGGCAGCCTGACCGGCACAAGCACTGGGCGGCCATTGTCCAACTCACGGATGAGTTCAGGCAGATTCAGCCTGACCCCGCTGGCGAGCAGCCCCTGTTGCGAGGCAAGCGCCATGATCTCGGCGATGGAGTAGCCGTGCGCGGGATCGGCCGGGGGCGCGGAAGCGTACAACTGCGCGCCGCTGACTGTTCCCGCGCCGCGCCAATAGTTGACGACGGACGCAAGAGCGTGCGCGCCACACGCGGCCCCCTCGATCTGCCGGTCGTGGACAACGGGCAGGACCAGAGCCGAACCCCCATCAACGCGGCCATCAAATGGCTCAAAGCTATTGCTGCCGCTCCGCGCCGCGAATGCGTTCACGTCCGGCGTTGGCCGGGTGGCGCACGCCGCCACGCAAAGCGCCAGCAATAGCGCTTGAGCGATTGTCTTGGCGGCGATCAATTATCGGCGGCGACGACAATAGCCGCGACGAGCACGATGCCGCCGATGATCCACCACGTGCGATTGGAGAGGCCGGCCTGATACTGAGCGGCCTCTTCCGGCGTCAGCACCCGGACTTCATAACCCTGCCGCTGGTAGGCTTGGACCTGAGCGGCATCATCGGCGCTGAGGCCGTAACGCTGCAGATCTTCACTGCTGAACGCGCGTGGCGCGGCGGTGCGGAACTGCGCGGGCTCCTGCGCAAACGCGGCCGGCGCCGCCATCTGCGTGAACGCCAAACCCAAGGCCAAAGCTGTAGCTACACCTAATTTCATAGGGCCCTCCCGCGCTTTCGCGCGCGCTGGACGCCCCCACGCCCGCACAAAGGCTAATCATCGCCTTCAGGCGCGACAAGGCGATTTTGCGATTGTGACGAGAGCGTCACGTCGCCGGCGCTTGTTCGCGCTTGCGAGACGGCGTCTTGGAGCAGCCCGCATGGGTGATCTCCAGTAGGAATTCCTGCATGTCCCAGGCGCCTGTCGGGCAGCGCTCCGCGCAGAGCCCGCAATGCAGGCAGACATCCTCATCCTTGGCCATGATGCGGCCCGTCTTGAGCCCATCGGCGATATAGAGATCTTGCGTCAGGTTCCTCGCCGGCGCGTTGAGGCCCTCGCGCAGCGCCGTCTCTTCAGCGTTCTGCGTGAACGTGATGCAATCCATCGGGCAAATATCGACGCAGGCGTCGCATTCGATGCACAGGCCGGCGGTAAACACCGTCTGCACATCGCAATTCAGGCAGCGCTGCGCCTCCTTGTACCCGAGCAACGGATCGAATCCCTTTTCGACCTCGATCTTGACGTTGCGCAGAGCAACATCCGGCTCGACCAGCGGCACCTTGTAGCGAAGATCAAGCGAAACGTCGTTGTCATAGGCCCACTCGTGGATGCCCATCTTGGTCGACATCATCGACACGCCGGGCGGGGGCCGCTTTGCAATGTCTTCGCCCCTGCAATGCAGATCGATCGAGACCGCCGCGTCATGTCCGTGAGCGACGGCCCAAATGATGTTCTTGGGCCCAAAAGCGGCGTCACCGCCAAAGAACACATTTGGAATAGACGACCGCATGGTGACGGGATCAACAACCGGCATGTCCCATTTGTCGAATTCCATGCCCAAGTCGCGCTCGATCCACGGGAACGCGTTCTCCTGGCCTACAGCCATCAGTACGTCGTCGCACTCATAGTGCACGTCGGGTTCGCCCGTTGGTGTGAGCTTGCGCTTGCCGCCATCCTCCGACCATCGCATTTTGCTGAACGTAACGCCTGTGAGCTTGCCGTTCTTGTGGGTGAATTCCTTGGGGTTGAGGAAATTGAGGATCGGAATGCCCTCGTGCATCGCGTCTTCTTTTTCCCAGGGGCTGGCCTTCATCTCGTCAAAGCCGGAGCGAACGATGACCTTTACGTCTTCGCCGCCGAGGCGCCGCGACGTGCGGCAGCAATCCATCGCTGTATTGCCGCCGCCGAGCACGATCACGCGCTTGCCGATCTTATTGATGTGCTCGAATGAGACATTCGACAGCCAGTCGATGCCGATATGGATGTTGGATTCCGCCTCCTTCTGACCGGGCAGATTCAGGTCACGTCCCCGCGGCGCGCCGGTCCCCACGAACACCGCGTCCCAACCCTGGGCAAGCAGCGCCTTCAGGCTTTCGACCCGTTCGCCAAAGTGCGTTACGGGCTCATAGCGCAGGATGTAGTTCACCTCTTCGTCGATCACGCTCTCCGGCAATCGGAAGCGCGGGATTTGGGTGCGGATCATGCCGCCACCCTTCTTGTCGGCGTCGAAAATATGAACCTCATAACCCAGCGGCAGCAGATCACGCGCCACGGTCAGGGAAGCAGGGCCCGCCCCGATGCACGCCACGCGCTTGCCGTTCTTCTTCTTGGCCTTGAGGGGCAGCAGAGGCTCGATTTCACCCTTGTTGTCGGCGGCGACCCGCTTCAGCCTGCAGATCGCAACGGGTTCCTTCTCGACCCGCCCGCGACGGCACGCCGGTTCGCATGGGCGATCGCACGTGCGCCCAAGAATTCCCGGGAACACATTCGATTTCCAATTGATCATGTACGCGTCAGTGTAGCGCTGCGCGGCGATCAGCCGGATATATTCCGGCACCGGCGTGTGTGCAGGGCACGCCCACTGGCAATCGACAACCTTGTGGAAATAGTCGGGGTTGCGAATATCGGTAGGCTTCAAGCGGCTCTCCTGCGCGAGGGGCCGCCAACCTACTCTCCCGCCGGTCTGGCGCAAGCTCCGGCTTGATTGCACGGCTCCTGCTGGCATGGTCGCGCCCCATGGGCACGGGCTGGCAGTTCTGGATCGATCGAGGGGGCACCTTCACCGACGTGGTGGGGCGAACGCCGGGCGGACGGCAGGTCACGAAGAAACTGCTTTCGGTCAATCCTGGGCGCTATGCGGACGCCGCGGTCGAAGCCATCGGCCAGCTTCTCGCCGAGCACGGCGGCGAAATCGACGGCGTCGACGCCGTCAAGCTCGGGACAACGGTGGCGACGAACGCGCTGCTGGAGCGCAAGGGCGCTGACGTCGTTCTTGTCGTGACGCAGGGATTTGGCGACGCGCTTGAGATTGGCGTCCAGGCGCGCCCCGACATTTTCGCTCTGCACATTGCCAAGCCGGAGCTGCTGCACACGCGCGTCATCGAGGTCCGCGAACGCGTTACGGCTGAGGGCGAAGTGCTGGCGGCCCTCGATGAAGAGCACGCCCGCGCCGCCTTGTCACAAGCGTATGCTGATGGCTATCGCGCCGCCGCCATCGCCTGTGTCCACGGCTGGGCTTACCCTGATCACGAACGCCGGCTGGCGGCGATGGCGCGCGCGCTTGGCTTCACGCAGGTCTCGGTCAGCTCCGAAATCAGCGGCCTGATCAAATTCGTGCCGCGCGCTGATACGACCGTGGCCGACGCTTATCTCTCTCCAATCCTCGACGCGTACATCGAGCGCTTAGGCAGCGCCTTTGCCCGCCACACGCAGCTGCTCTTCATGCAGTCGAGTGGCGGCTTGGCGGCGGCCGGCGCTTTCCGCGGCCGCGACGCTGTCCTGTCGGGGCCCGCTGGAGGCGTCGTGGGCATGGCCGCCGCCGCTCGCCGCGCTGGATTTGCCAAGGCGCTCGGCTTTGACATGGGCGGCACCTCGACGGACGTATCTCACTATGCCGGTGCTTTCGAGCGCACGCACGACAGCGTCGTCGCGGGGGTGCGCTTGTCAGCGCCGATGCTGCAAATTCACACAGTTGCGGCGGGCGGTGGATCGATCTGCTTTTTTGACGGCGCCCGCATGCGCGTTGGCCCGCATTCAGCGGGCGCCGATCCGGGCCCCGCATGCTATCGGCGCGGCGGCCCGCTGACCGTCACCGACTGCAACGTGTTGCTCGGCCGCGTTCGCCCGGAATTCTTCCCCGCCATTTTTGGACCCGATGGCGATCAACCCCTTGACGCTGGCGCCGTGCAAGAAAGATTTGCGGCGCTATGCGCCGAGATCCATGCCGCCACGGGCGCTGCGCTGAGTGCGGAAGAAGCCGCTGAGGGCTTTCTCACCATCGCCAACCTCAACATGGCTGAGGCGATCAAGAAGATTTCCATCCAGCGCGGTTATGACCCAGCCGAATATGCGCTGGTCGCATTCGGCGGCGCCGGCGGGCAGCACGCGTGCGCGGTGGCTGATGCGGTCGGCGTGAACTCCATCCTGCTGCACCCGCTGGCGGGTCTGCTGTCCGCGTGGGGTATGGGCCTCGCGCAACAGCGCCTTCTGCTGGAAGAGACGATCGAAGCGGACCTCTCGACCCTGGGCAGCCTGGACGACCGCGCCAGCGGCCTTGCCCGCCGCGCCAAGCAGCAGCTTGCGGAAACAGGCGCCGATTCTGACGCAATTGATGTCGTTCTCACTGCGCACCTGAAATATGCCGGCTCCGACACGTCGCTGCCCTGCGGCTATGGAGACCCTGCGCAGCTGACTGAGACCTTTGTCCGTGAGCACCTGCAACGCTTTGGCTTCGCCGATCCCGCGCGGAGCTTAGTCGTCGCCGCACTTTCAGCCGAAGCCGTTGCGCGCGGCGAAGCAGAAGCTTTTGATCAGGCCTCGCCGGGCATCGAGCAGCCAGCGCTGGATCACGTCTTGCTGTGCGCCGGAGGTGAGACCTTGGAAGCGCCGGCGTTTCTGCGCGCCGCTATGGCGGCTGGTTTCGCGGTCGATGGCCCCGCCCTTGTCCTTGAGGACGGCGCAACAACATACGTCGCGCCAAGATGGCGCGCGCAGATGACGCCAGCTCGAGACCTCCTACTCACCCGCGGTGAGCCGCGTGCGGCGCGCCGCGCCATCGCGACACATGCGGATCCCATTCTTCTTGAGGTGTTCAACAACCGCTTCATGAGCGCCGCTGAAGAAATGGGCTTGGCCCTGCAAACCACCGCCGCCTCCGTGAACATCAAAGAGCGCTTGGACTTTTCTTGCGCGATATTCGATGAGCGCGGCGGCCTCGTCGCCAATGCGCCCCACATCCCCGTCCATCTGGGCTCAATGAGTGACAGCGTTCGCGAGATCATCCGCCAGCGCAGCGCCAGCATGCGTCCAGGCGACCTCTATATGCTCAACGCCCCACACGCCGGCGGCACGCACCTCCCCGACATCACCGTGATCGCACCGGTATTCCTGGAGGGCGAGCAGACGCCAAAATTCTACACCGCGGCGCGCGGCCATCACGCCGACATCGGCGGCATAACGCCCGGCTCCATGCCCCCCGACAGCATTCGCATCGAAGACGAGGGCGTGCTGATCGAAAACTTTCTCCTGGTCGAGGGCGGGCGCCTGCGCGAGAGGGAAACACGCGCCCTCTTTGCAGACGCGCCGCATCCAGCGCGCGACATCGACCGGAACCTGGCCGATCTGCGCGCGCAGATCGCCGCGTGCGTGCGCGGCGCGGACGAGCTCAAGCGTCTTGTGGGCCACTACGGACGCGAGGGGGTGGCCGCCTATATGCGCCACGTGCAGGACAATGCCGAAGAGCAAATCCGCCGCGTCATCGCCAAGCTCGACCCTGGAAGCATCGAGGTTCCCCTGGATAACGGCGCTTTCATCCGTCTCGCCATCTCGCCGGATCGCGCGGCACGAACGGTCAGAGTGGATTTTTCCGGCACCTCGCCTCAACACCAGGGCAATTTCAACGCACCGCTCGCGATCACGCGCGCGGCGACGCTCTATGTTTTTCGCACGCTTGTCGATGACGTTATTCCCCTGAATGAGGGTTGCCTCAAACCGATTGAAATCGTCGCACCCGAGGGGTGTTTGCTCAATCCAAGGCGGGGCGCGGCGGTGGTCGCGGGCAATGTCGAAACCAGTCAGGTTGTGGTTGATGCGCTCTATGGCGCACTCGGCGTGCTCGCCGCATCGCAAGGCACAATGAACAACTTCACGTTTGGCGACGACACGCGCCAATATTATGAAACCATTTGCGGCGGCGCTGGAGCGGGCGCCAGCTTCGACGGCGCTTCAGCAGTGCAAACGCACATGACTAATTCGCGCCTCACCGACCCAGAGGTGCTTGAGGCGCGTTTCCCGGTCCTGGTTGAGGAGTTCTCCGTGCGCCGCGGCTCGGGCGGCGGCGGGCGGCACAGAGGCGGCGATGGCGCGGTGCGTCGCATCCGCTTCCGCGAGCGCATGGCCGCAGCCATTCTCTCCAACCGGAGAATAACAGCGCCGTTCGGCCTGTTCGGCGGCCATGACGGGGCGCCTGGCGTGAACCGCGTTGAGCGGTCGAACGGAAACCATCAGGCGCTCGGCCCCCTGGACAAGATTGAAATGCACGCAGGAGACGTGTTCGTGGTCGAAACGCCCGGCGGCGGAGGCTATGGCAAAGCCTGAACAGATTGGGGAACGCATGCTTGTCTTATTGGGAATTGCGGTGGTCGTGTTCGGCTTCGTCGTGCGCGCCAATCCCCTGCTTGTCGTAATGGCTGCGGCGCTGACGACCGGGCTTGCCGCGGCTTGGACCCCAGAGGTCAGCCTCGCCACGATGTCAGACGCGGCCGTCGCCACGCTCGCGGCGTTTGGCAAGGCCTTCAATGACAGCCGCTATGTCAGTGTTGTCTGGCTCGTTCTGGCCGCGATCGGCCTATTGGAACGCGCTGGCCTGCAGGAGCGCGCGCGCATCGCTATCGGCAAGGTGCGCGCCGCGACAACTGGCCGGCTGCTTTGGGTTTATTTCGTCGTGCGCCAAGCGGCAGCCGCATTGGGTCTCACGTCGCTGGGTGGTCACGCGCAAATGGTCCGGCCGCTGGTGGCGCCGATGGCGGAAGGCGCGGCCGAGGCAAAGTTCGGCGCTTTGCCGGAACGAGAGCGGCATCTCATCCGCGCCCATTCAGCCGCCGCCGACAACGTGGCGCTCTTTTTCGGCGAAGACATCTTTATCGCCATCGCCTCGATTCTACTGATCAAAGGATTCCTGGAACAGAATGGCGTTTTCGTAGAGCCGCTGCAGCTTTCGATCTGGGCAATCCCGACCGCGATCTCGGCGCTCCTCATTCACAGCACGCGTCTTTGGCTGCTCGATCAACATCTCAAGCGCGCACTGACCAAACCCGCCGGAAGCGCCTCATGATCACGCTAGCGCATGTCTACGTCGTTGGCGGACTGTTCTTCGCTGCTGTCTCCATCCTTTCCTTGGGTGACCGGGCCAATCCGCGCCGCTTTGCAAACTTTGCCTTTTGGGGCCTGCTGGCGGCCAGCTTTCTCGGCGGATCGCTGCTTGGTGATTTCGGCAATGGCTTGCTCGCGCTCGGCCTTGTTGGCCTGGCCGCGTTTGGTCTGGGACAGGGCAAGCCGCAAACGACTTCGGCGGAAGAACGGCGCACGAGCGCTGAGCGGCGTGGCAATGTCTTGTTTCTCCCCGCCCTGATCATACCCGCCGTCGCGCTTGCAGGAACGCTGGTCGCCAAGCAGACCGGCTGGGGCCCCCGACTGATTGACCCGTCTCAGGCGACGCTGGTCTCGCTTGTCCTGGGCGTGCTGATCGCGCTCGCCGTACTAATGGCCTGGCTGCGTCCGCCGGCAATGGCGTCTCTGCAAGAGGCGCGGCGGTTGCTGGATTCCGTCGGCTGGGCTGCGATCTTGCCGCAGATGCTCGCCTCGCTCGGTGCGGTCTTCCTCGCCGCCGGCGTGGGCGAGCAGGTTGGAGCGCTGTTTTCGCAATACATCCCACTGGACACGCGGACCGCGGCGGTCTCCGCTTATTGCATTGGCATGGCGCTCTTTACGATCGTCATGGGCAACGCATTCGCAGCATTCCCGGTAATGACAGCCGCAATTGGCCTGCCGTTCATCGTCGGCCAACTGGGCGGCGACCCCGCCCGCGTCTGCGCAATCGGGATGCTGGCTGGCTTCTGCGGCACGCTGATGACGCCGATGGCGGCGAACTTTAATGTCGTGCCCGCCAATTTGCTTGACCTGCCTGACCGCAAGGCCGCGCTCAATGGCGTCATCCGCGCCCAAATTCCAACCGCTATCCCTCTTCTCATCACCAACATCGTCTTGATGCGCTGGCTGGCTTTTCCATGACTCAACTCACCCGCGCCATCGCTGAGAAGTTCGCCGCGCTCGCACTCGCCCACGTGAGCCGTGAATATCCCAACAAGCTCGATCACGTCATGGCGGGCGCGAGCGACGCCCTCACGCCGCGTACGCTGCACCCAATCTTTTTCGGCAGTTTCGATTGGCACTCGTGCGTCCACGGCTATTGGCTGCTTGCCCGGCTGAAACGCCGCTTCCCCGGCTTTGCCGCCGCGGACGCCATCGACGCGCTGTTCGAGGAACGCTTCACCCGCCAAAACGTCGAGACCGAGCGCGCCTACCTCGACCGTCCCGCCTCGCGCGGCTTCGAACGTCCCTACGGCTGGGCGTGGTTGTTGGCGCTGCAGGCAGAACTGGAACGCCATGGCGAAGCTGGGGCGGCGCATTGCCTGCGCCCGCTCGCCGAGGCATTCGCCCTTCGTTTCAAAGCGTTCCTGCCGCTTGCGGATTATCCCGTGCGCACCGGCGTGCACAGCTCCACCGCATTCGCGCTGCGCCTTGCAGCAGATTACGCAGAATCCGCAGATCCCGAACTGTACGCGCTGATGCAGAGCAAGGCGCTCGAATGGTATGGCGCAGACAAGGCCGCCCAGGCATGGGAGCCGAGCCAGGATGATTTTCTCTCGCCCACGCTCATGGAGGCGGAGTGCATGCGCCGCTTCCTCGCGCCGGCCGCGTTCAAGTCCTGGTTCGGGGATTTTCTGCCAAACGCCGCGCGCAGAGCGCCCGCATCCCTGTTTGCACCCGCACACGTGAGCGATCGAAGCGACGGAAAGATCGCCCATCTGGACGGGCTAAATTTTTCGCGCGCATGGTGCTGGCGATCAATTGCTTCAGTTTACGATCAGCACGATCCGGTTGCGGTCTGCGCACAAGACGCCGCTGAGCGCCACATCAGGGCAAGCCTGGCTCATGTGGCCGGCGACTACATGGGCGAGCACTGGCTGGCGACCTTCGCGCTGCTGGCTCTCGACGCTAGCGCGGAATAATCGAAAAGCTGAGCGGGGCAAGCCCGGCGACCCCGCATTCGATGCGGTCGCCGGGTTCGAGAGCCCCAACACCAGCGGGCGAGCCCGTGAAGATCAGATCTCCTGCGGCCAGCGTCCACCATTGTGAAAGCGCTGAGATTATTTCCGCCACGTTCCAGATCATGCCGCTTGTGCTGGCCTCCTGACGGATTTCACCGTTCACCGAGAGCCAGATGCGCGCCGAGGAGATATCCCCGGCCTCCGATGCCGGTGTAAGCGCGCCAAGCGGCGCCGAGCGATCAAAGCCTTTCGCTGTATCCCATGGCGTTCCCGCTTTCTTCGCTTCAGCTTGACGGTCACGGCGCGTGAGATCGACGCCAACGCCATACCCCCATGCGTGCCCGAGGCTGTCAGCCACAGCGATATTCGCGCCCGCCTTGCCGATCGCGATCACCAGCTCGACCTCATGATGAAGGTTCGACGTGTTCGAGGCGTAGGGAATGGCGGCCCCGCTCTCCACAATCGCGTCCGCCGGCTTTGTGAAAAAGAGCGGCGGTTCGGTCCTGGGGTCATTCCCCATTTCACGGACATGATCAGCGTAATTTCGCCCAACGCAGAAAATACGGCGCACGGGGAAGCGGCGCTCGCCCGTAGCGATGGCGGCTGAAGGCTGCGGCGGCGGAGGGAACACGAAGGTCATGGGAGGCTTTGAGCACGCCCCACGGGGGTGTGCAAACTCCCTTCGGCGGCGAAGCATACCGCGCTGGCGACGCAAAGGCTTGCACCGGTGCGGCCGTGCGCGAAACATTAGCCGGTTGTGTTGCGAGCGCGGGCTTGAACCTTGGAGTGGTGGGTCATCTTACCGCTGGCCGTGTGGGTGTGGCTGCAGGCGCAGCGCATCGATGCGCTCGCGCGGCGCATCGCGGAGCTGGAACAGCGCTTGGCAGGCGAACCGGTGCGCGCGGCAGAGCCTTCGCAGGCGCCAGTTCAAGCCCCGCCGGTAGAAGAATTGCTGCTCACCCGCGTGGTGTCCGAACAGGAGCTCCTGCTCGACACGCCCCTGCCCGAGGCGTCAAACGACCTCGTCGATGCTGAAGAACCAGCATCCCAAACGCTAATCGACAGCACGCCGGCCCAGGAGCCGGAAATTCCAGCCCCCGCGCAGGCGCGTCCGGTCAGGCGCGGCTTCGATCGCTGGCTGGCTGAAAATGGTTTGGCATGGATTGCTGGCGGCGCCTTGGCGCTGGGCGCGATCTTCCTTGTGGGATTCGCGGCGCAGCAGAATTGGTTTACCGCTCCCGTCCGCCTCGCCTGTGCGGTCGCGCTTGGCCTGGTGCTGCTGGGCGCGAGCGAATGGACACGGCGCATCGGCATTCGCAAGCCGCCAGGACATCCGCTCATGTCCGCCCTGCTCGCGGGCGCGGGCATCCTTGCATTCTATGCGACCACTTGGGCTGCACACGGCATCTATGGCTTTGTCGGATGGGGCGGTGCGACGGCGTTGCTGGCGCTTTGCGCCGCCGCGCTAATCGCCCTCTCAACGTTGCACGGCCAATCGCTGGGCGTACTTGCCATCGGCGCCGCGTTGCTCGCCCCCGCCATCGCGGGCGGATCGGCTTGGCCACAATTTCCTTTGACGCTCTATCTCGGCGCGGTCAGCGGCGGGGGCTTCATGCTGGCCGCGACGCGGCGATGGGCTTGGATCGCCGCGGCGACGGCGGCCGGTCTCTATTTCTGGTTCTTCGCAGCAGTCGCCGCTGATCAAACCGGCCGCGCCCTGGCAATGGCGACATTCGCAAGCCTTGGGGCGCTGGCCATCGCCCGGCGCGTACCCCCAGCGGAGGAGACGAGTGCGCGCCTCAGCTGGGCAAATGTGCGCGCGCTTGGGCCGAGCATCGCCATTGCCGTCTCAAGCGCACTGATGATCTGGACATGGCTGGCGATTGCGCCCGCGCCATCGGCCCCGATGCTCGCGCCGGCGCTGGCCGGCGTGCTGCACGTCGCTCTCGCGGCGTACGCTGTCCGGGCCCGTGTAGCCGCGCCGGCCACGCTCGTCATAGCAATCGCAGCGGTCGTTCTTGGCTTTACAGCTTATCTACGGGCGCGCGGTCTGTTCGCTCCCCTCGGCCAGGACTTCTATCCGGCAATTCTATTTACAGGTCTTGCCGTAGTCGCGGCCGCACTCAGCGCCCAGCCACATCGCAGCAGCCGCGTACTTGTAGCCGCGACCGGCGCTGTCGGCGCGGCGCTGCTGGTTGCGCTGGCGGCCGCGTCGCGAAGCGATTGGCACGGGCCAGCCGCCTGGATGGCGTTGTCCGGTGGAGCGGCGCTGCTGCTCTATGCCGCCTATCGCAGCGAAGCAGCGACGCACGAGGCTAGCTCCGATCGCAGCATTGGCTTCTGGGCAGGCGCAGGCGCCGCGCTCATCCTGCTTTGTATCGAGTCTGCAATCCCCGCGGTCTTCCGCACCACCGCGCACGCGGCTGTCGCGCTCGGCTTTGCCGCCGCCATGACATCCCGCGGATGGCGCATTCTCGGTCATGCATCGCTGGCGGCAGCGGCGCTTTCGCTCGGCCATGCGCTGTCGCCCAGCCTGCTCGGCCCGCCTTTGCGCGGCGAAATGCCGATCGCCGCCGTGCTGTCGCTGATCGCCGCTTCTGCAGCGATGCTGTTTGCGGCGTCGCGGATCATGTCCCGCAGCGAAGCCCGGAAGGCTCTGGATGAAGCCCTCAGCTCGGCGAGCGTGATTGCCGTGCTCATCTGCGCATTCCTGGTATTGCGTTGGCTGGCGGTTGGCGGTGCTGGGGCCGCGCTCACCCCGCTCGCCGAGACATCCCTACGCACGCTCGCGCTCCTCGCGGCTGGCCTCACCCTGGCGCCGCGCGATGGCCATGAGCCGGGCCCCATCGGCGCGTGGCGTGGGCATGTCTTGCTTGGACTGGGACTGTTCCACGCCCTCTTCATGGCAGGACTTGTCATCAATCCCTGGTGGGGCGTTACGCCTGCGGGCGTCCTCGGCGCGCCGCTCCTCAACACGCTGGCGCTTGCGTTCGCCGCGCCGGCGGCCCTCGCGGCAACGGCGGCGCGGCAAAGTTACACGCACCACCGCACAATTGCGCGCGTCTATGCCGTGACCTCAGCCTTGCTCGCCCTCTTCTGGATGGTCACGGAGATACGGCGCGCGTTTCACGCCCAAGCCATGTCGACCGCGGACACCGGATTGTTTGAGGCCTCGTGCTATGGCCTCGCATTCCTTGTCTTTGCGCTTGGCGCTATCGCCGTCTCCCAGTTCCGGTTGGCGAGGGACCCCGACGGCGCATTCACACAGGACTTGACGCGCGCAACAGGCATCGCCGTCTGGGCCGCCCTCGGCTGTGCTGTGCTCATTCTGCTTACGGATCGGCACCCGCTCTGGGGTTGGCACGACGCCGCCGCAAGCGATGCTCGCTCAACGCTCCTTGCCACGCTCGCGCAGGCCGTCGCGGCAGCGCTTGCGCTCGCAATTGCCCGCGCGCTTTCGCAATGGCCCAACGCAAACACTGTGCGCTTCGCCGCCGCAGCAGCATCGGCCGTCTTTGCGCTGAGCTTCGGGCACTGCGCCATTCGCTGGATGCACCATCGCGGCTTTATGGACGATGGCGTGCCCCCGCTCGGCCTTGAAGGATTGGGGCACGCGCTTTGGCCCCTCATGTTCGTGCTGGGCGCGGCAGCGCTGACGCAGATCGCGCGCCACCGCGCGCCCGCACGCAGCTATCTGCTCGACCTGCAGGCCATTTGGGGCATCGCGATCTGGCCTGCGCTTGCCTTCACCGCGCTCGGGTTCTGGTTATCGCACAATCCATGGTGGGGCATTGAACCGGCGCGCTTCTACACCGGCGGCGGCGGCGCCGTAGCCCTCGCCGGCTACGCTCTGGCTGCCGGCCTCAGCGCCGTCTCGCCCCTCGCGCCCGGCGCAAGGTGGCCGCAGCGGCTCTCGCCTGCGGCGCGCGCCTTGTGCGCAGCGCACCTCTTTGTCGCCGCCACCCTTATCGTTCGCTGGATCTATCACAACGACGAGATGACTGGCGCGCGCGCCGGCGAGGTGGAGCTTTGGGTGTACTCTGCGGTGTGGGCGCTCTTCGGCGCCGCAGCGCTTGGCTTTGGAAGCGCGCGAAACGATCCCGTGCTGCGCTGGGTTGGCCTCGCAGTGCTGATAGCAACGACAATCAAAGTGTTCGTCATCGACACGGCGCGCCTTTCAGGGGTCATTCGCGCCGCATCATTCCTTGGTCTGGGCGCAGTTCTGATGTTGGCGACCTGGGCGGCGCGCCGCAATCAGCCCAAACCCGCGCCGGGAGACTTGATCACCGTGAAGCCAAGCGCACCGAGAGAGCGCCTGCGCGTGCGCCGCCGCAGCGCGCCGCACGAAACTGAGCCAAAAGTCTAAGGGGTCGCCCTAGTAACGGCGTCACTATTGGCTCTATCGAGGACAGGCCTCATCGCTTCGACCTCACCCGCGAGCGGCGCGCCCTGCACAAAGCGGACTCGAAACGCTCCATCGGCGCTTTCCAGAACGGCCACGCGGCCCGCGTTGCGAATGAACAGGGGCACGCCCAGGTCGGTGATGACGTGGTGGTCGTTCATGCCCAAATATATTGAGGTGCGACCGCAGACAATGCCCGTCAGCGGCTCCACAGGCGGGCGAAATGGCGGCCTGCTCAACAGCACGGAGTAGCCGGGAAGAGGTGTGTAGACGGCGTGCTCGGGGTCGGTTTGAGTATAGGCGCCGCAATCTTCTGCCGGCTGCTGCGCACGAGCGGCCGAAGAAAACGCCAGCCCGGCCAATAGAGCCAACACCAATCTATTCATTTGATCTCACCAGAGTTCTGCGTCCCGAGGAACCCTTAGAGCCGCGCCGTTGCCGCATCAATGGCCACGATCAGAAAACCACGACGCTCCGGATGCTTTCGCCTCTGTGCATGAGGTCAAACGCCTCATTAATGCGCTCAAGCGGCAGTTTGTGCGTAATCATCGCATCAATCTGTATCTTGCCGTCCATGTACCAGTCGACGATCTTCGGAACATCGGTGCGTCCACGGGCGCCGCCGAAGGCGGTACCCTTCCAGACCCTGCCAGTCACGAGTTGGAACGGCCGCGTGGCGATCTCGCGGCCCGCTTCGGCAACACCGATGATGACGCTCTCGCCCCAGCCGCGGTGGCAGACTTCAAGCGCCGTACGCATGACGTCTGTGTTCCCTGTGGCGTCGAATGTATAGTCGGCGCCGCCGCCCGTCAGCTCAACAAGATGAGCGACCAGATCGCCGCGCACATCTTTGGGGTTGACGAAATGGGTCATCCCGAATTTCGCGCCCCAATCCTCACGCGCCGGGTTGATATCAACGCCCACGATCATATTGGCGCCGACAAGCTTGAGGCCTTGAATGACATTTAGGCCGATGCCGCCGAGGCCGAACACGATGCAATTGGCGCCCGGCTCCACCTTCGCCGTATTCACAACGGCGCCTACGCCGGTGGTCACGCCGCAGCCGATGTAGCAACTCGTTTCAAATGGCGCGTCGCGGCGGATTTTCGCGACGGCGATCTCAGGCAACACGGTGAAATTGGAGAACGTCGAGCAACCCATATAATGCGCCACCGGCTTTCCTTTGTAGGAGAAGCGCGAAGTGCCGTCAGGCATCAATCCCTTGCCTTGCGTCGCACGGATGGCCGTACACAGATTGGTTTTGCGCGAAAGGCAACTTTTGCACTGCCGGCACTCCGGCGTGTACAGCGGGATGACGTGGTCGCCGACCGCAACGCTCGTCACGCCGGCGCCGATCTCGCGCACGACGCCCGCACCTTCGTGGCCAAGGATGCTCGGAAATATCCCTTCTGAGTCGAGCCCGTCGAGGGTGTAGGCGTCAGTGTGGCACACGCCCGTGGCCTTAATCTCCACCAGGACTTCACCGGACTTCGGTCCTTCAAGGTCGAGTTCAACGATCTCGAGAGGTTTCTTGGCTTCGAAGGCGACGGCTGCTCTGGTTTTCATGCGCGCAAACTCCCTTGCGCGCGCTTATAGCGCTTCCAAATCCGCGCGCAAAAGAAACCCCTCTAAGGCGGCGTGGGTTTGCCGCCCTTGCTGGCGGCTGCGCTGCGCTTGGCCTTTGTTGCGGCGCCGAGCCTGGGCTTCGGCTTGGGGGCGGCGGCGACAATTTGCGATGCGCTCATCTTGCCATGCGGCACGCTGCGCGCAAACGCGCGCGCGCCTTCCCTGATCACCTTAAGAGACGCCGGATCGACCAGATGTTCCTGGCCCGCCAGAACGTAGACGGCCTCAACCGGCACCAGCGCCGCGACCGTCTGCCCATAACGATCGAAACCAATAACGGCATTGTCGATCTGAGCGGACTCGATAGTTCCGGCGAAGTTGGCCCGCGCCTCCGATGTCGAAAGCACCGGCGCCCTGCCCCTGCTACCTCGGCCTTTGGATTTCTTGCCGCCTTTTTTCTTCATGCGGGCAACCACTCTTTCAAGCCAAGCCAATCTAGGCTCAATTCGACTACCGGTGGGCCAAAGGGATATGAGTCCCAATCAACCACGTGTTCGTCATGCTCCAGACCGAACAGCCGGAATCTCAAGCTCCCCTCGCCGACCAGCTTTGGCGTCAGCCGCACGACGGCGAAGCGGTTTTCGTGCTCACGCTCTCTCACAGCAAATGTAAATGAAGCGTGCACTCGGCGTCTCACAACACCGCATCTGGGAAACATCTCCACAATGGAAGCCGCAAGGTTGCGCGTCAGTCTTGCCAGGCCGTCACCAGCTCTCTGAAGCGCTTCTTTGTTGTGGGCCAATACAAGCGGCAATCTCGTTCGAATTTCGGCGATTGCTGGGCCCGACAGGAAATCCACAACGTTCCGCACATTGTTGTACAAAATCGCGATCGCTGTCTCATCGGTGAGTTTCGGCGGGCGCTGCGCTGAAGCTGGCTGCGCGCTTTTCGCTCCACGCATCGTGTCCGCGCTGTCCCGGCCGCCGCTGGCGTCGCGACGGCCTGCGGCCCTCGCCGATGGCTGCTGATTGCCGCCCGCACCCGGTTCATTGGGACGGCCTGCCACCACGATAGTGTAGCGCCTCGGCTTTTGGCCGGCTTCGCACTCGATCCTGAACTCGTGGTCACCTGCTGTGAACGGAGTCCACGCCGTCTCGGCGCCGTCCAAATCAGGAATGGCCACGATCTTCACGATAGATCGGCTAGGGTGCAGCCCCGCTTCAAGTGCTTCGACGCGCTCATACGCCTTGCGCCACAATTCCTTGATTTGCCTTGGCTTGAGCTTCTCAACGATCGCGCAGACTTCGGGGCTGCATTCAACCGTGTAGGGCGGCGCCATGCGCCGCGCCTTGCTGGTTTTGTTGCTGTGTTCGGTCTCACTCTCTTCGTTCTGGTCGCAAAGGGGTTGTTCGTCGTCCGTCGGCTGATCTGGCATTCTGCAATCCCTCGCCCACTGTGGTTGTGGCCCACATGCAGTGTTTGGATTTCGAGCGAACCACAGCTTTTTGCGGTGCGTCAATTGATGCGAACTGGCCACGCACGGCGCGCGCTAAGGGGCCCCGCGCTGCGGCGCGAGACAATTAACTTGACCACGCGCGCCGGCGGCCCTGTGCTCGCGCGCATCCAGCAAGGGCCGGGGCTAGAGCGGTGCTGGCGTGCGGCGCGGTCTCTTGGTCGCGCCGCACTTTCGCAAGATGCTTGCGCTAAATTTCCATGAAATGGCTGGCGAGGCCGCTTTCAGCGGTCCAGGCGTGCAAAACCCAACCTGGCCGCTCATCGGTGCGCGGTGCGATCGGCTGACCCTCGTGCATTGCCAGGCCGTAGGTCCAGGACGTTGATGGCGCCACCACGACGGGCGCGTGCGCACATTGGCCGATCGCAACGCGATGATGGTGCCCGCAAATAACGCGGAGGATTTGTTGATGCTTTGCGACCACATGTGCGAACAATTTCGCATCCCGCAACCCGATGCGATCGAACAGAAGGTCGTGCGTAGCGATCGGCGGGTGGTGCAGCGCGACAATCGTAGGTTTTGAGGGGTTGGCCGCCAGCGTGTCATCGAGCCAGGCTGCTCCGGCCTCGGTCAGCAGGCCGTGGGTCTCGCCGGGGACAATCTGGTCAACCGCGACGATGCGCACCGGTTGGGTTTCCACGGCGAAGGATAGCGGGCCCTCCTGGGGCCAGTAAGATACGTCAGGCAACAAGCGGCGCATGAGAGCGCGATCATCGTGATTGCCCGGCAGCAGGAAGAGCGGCGCAGGTGGATTTCTGATCGTCTCCGCAAGCACCGCGTACTCGGCGGCGCCTTCATCATTGACCAGATCTCCTGTGATGATGATGGCGTCGGCGCGATACTTCGCGGCCTGTTCGAGCGCGCGCATCAATTGCGACGCCGCGGCGCTCGCGTCGTCGGCGCGAACATGCGTGTCAGAAATCTGCGCGAGACGGAACTGACCGCTCATTACATGTGCCCCAACAAGCGCGCCGCGCCAGATCAAGCAAATTGAGCGCGCCGCACGCGCACGTCTGTGCCCGCGGTCACATACTTTTAGTCAAGCGTGCGCGCAACGCGGAAGCCGACGCCGGCGAGCCGCAGACTTGGCCCCGCAGCCTCGCGCGCGGCGGCGCGCAGCATCGGGGCCCGATCCGAATAGCGGCCTCCCCGATAGACGCGGCGCAAACAATCGTCGGCCTGCACCGCGCCGCCATCTATCGGCGCCAGATCATAGTTGGCCGCGTAGCAATCCTCGACCCACTCCGCTGCGTTTCCGTGCAGATCGGCGACACCGAACGCGTTGGCCTCGTGCGAGCCCGCGGGTGTCGTTTGGCGGACGCCGAAGGTCGCTTGAGTCATCGTCACCCGCCCGCCGAACGCGTAAGCCTCGCGTGCGCCTGCGCGCGCGGCGTACTCCCACTCCGCTTCGCTCGCCAGCCGGTAGCGCAAACCGCCCGCCTGGCGATTGAGCCAATCCAGGTACGCCTGCGCATCCTCCCAGGAAACGTTTGTGACTGGCCTTTCTCCGCGGCCCCATCCGCTATCGGCTGGCGAATATCCATTGCATCCGCCCCCCGCCAGGCAGGCATCCCATTGCGCGAACGTTACTTCATATTTTCCGAGCGCGAACGGAGCCACTGAGACTTCGTGCTGGGGGCCCTCGTCCCGGCTGCGCCCTGCTTCATTCGCGGGTGATCCCATCGTGAAAAGTCCGCCGGCGATCACCACCATTTCGGGGCAGTTCTCGCAGTCCCGGAAGGCATAGCCGGGCACATGAGTGGGCGTTGCTTCCTCGGGCGAGGCCGGAGATTCCTCCAGCGCGGCCGCAGCTTGCTGGACGGGCGGCGTCTCCTGCTCCGTTTGACGCGTGAAGCCCTGGGCAAACCGGAAGATTGCCGGGCTGAAATAGAGCGCAACCGCTGCGATTGCGGCGATCACAAGCAGGATGAAGATACGCCGCACCAATCGCGCGAAGCGTTGGCGCTTGGACAAGATTTCGAACGTCTGCACGCGCTGTTCGATATTATCGAGCGGCTTCTGCCCTTTGGCCTGAAACGCCGCCGTCGGACTGGTGCGCGCCATGGAACGAAATTCCGCCGACACCAGCGCGGTGCCCGGCTCAGCCAGTTCCTGCAGGCGCGCCGCCACGTTAACGCCGTGCCCCAAAAGATCTTCCGTCGCCGTCACGATCACATCGCCGACATGGGCGCCCACGCGTATCGGCGGCTCGCCTTTGCTGCGCTTGTCGAGGATTTCCTGGATCGCAGCCAGCGCCGAGCCGGCTGAACCAAACTCCAGCATGAAACCGTCGCCCGCCGTGTTGAACAGCCTGCCGCCATTGGCGCCGGCGACGCGCACGATTCTTTCGCGCAAATTCTCCACCTTGCGCGCAGCGTTGCGCTGATCTCGCTCTGACATGGTCGAAAACCCGACAATGTCGATGGCGACGATCGACGCCAACCGGATCGCACGCTCTTCGGCTTGTTCGGTCACGGCTCAGTCCCCCAAGGCCGGCAAGAATAGGAAGCACACTAGGTCCTTCCAGCATTTTCCCCGAAGGAAAATTAGGGGCCCTTGAGTCTGTTCGCGCACGCCCGTCCGCCGCTCCGCGCGGCAATAGCCACCAAAATCAACTTGCTATTAACTGACCGGTCAGTTATATAATCGCCAATGGCCGACACAGCCTCCCCTCCACGGCAGCCGCGTTGGCGCCGCCGCGCGCAGGCGCGCCCGGAGGAGATTCTCGATGCGGCCCTTTCGGAATTCACAGCGCGCGGCTTCGACGCCGCGCGCATGGAGGACATCGCCAAGCGAGCGGGCCTCTCCAAGGCCGCGATCTATCTTTACTTTCCGAGCAAGGTTGCGGTGCTGAAGGCGCTGATCGAGGCCAAGGTGAGCCCGTTAGCCCGCCAGGCCCAAGCCCTGGCTGCGGCAGGCGCTGGCGATCCGCTTGGCGCGTTGCGGACGATCGCGGCCGTCGCAGCGCACCTGCTGCAGAATGCCGAGTTGATCGCCGTCCCGCGCTTGGTGATCGGCTTGTCGGGCCGCTTCCCGGAAATTGCAGAATATTACCGCACCCATGTGGTGGAGATCGCGCGCGCGGCTCTGAGCTCATTGATCGAGGCGGCGAGCGCGCAGGGCGCCATTCGAAACGCCAACAAGGACGCGGTGGTGCGCGCCTTCATTGGTCCGCTGATCTTTGAAGCGCTCTGGACACACGTTCTGCAAGGCGAATCTGCGCTGCGCGATCCCGAGAAAATGATTGAACACCATTTCGATGTTCTCCTGAAGGGGCTGGAGGTCCGCGCATGAAGCGCATCATTGTCGCCTGCGTAGCGCTTGCCAGCGGGTGTTGCGCGCCGCCGCAAAGCAACACGATGCAAGGCTATGGCGAGGCCGACTACATCTATCTCGCCAGCCAGGAATCCGGCGTCATCACTGAGCTGCTGGTGCGCGAGGGCGATTCTATCGCCGCAGGCGCGCCGGTATTCCGGCTCGACCGTCAACGCATTGATCTTCCGCTCCAGGGCGCCGCCGCCCAGCGCGGTGCGCTCGCTCAAGCGCTTGCGGCCGCACGCGCGGACGCGAACCTGGCGCGCAGCACGTTTGAGCGCACAACGACCTTGCTGCGGGATGGCTTCGTTTCACAGGCGCGCTATGACGCCGATCGCGCCACGCTCGAGGCCGCCAACGCCCGCGTCGAAGAAGCGCGCCGGCAGCTCGCCGCATCGGGCGCCGATGTCGGCCTGCTGCGCGAGCGCCTGTCTGATCTCGACGGCGCAGCCCCCACATCGGGAACCATTGAACGCATCTATCATCGCCCCGGCGAGGTCGTGGCCGCCGGACAGCCAATCGCGGCGCTGCTCGCGCCTGAAAACATGAAGGTGCGCTTCTTTGCGCCCGAGCCCGAGCTGGCGCGCCTGCAAACCGGCACGCACGTGCTTGTGTCATGCGACGGCTGCGGCGAGCCAATGCCCGCGACGGTCAGTTTCGTCGCCCGTGAACCCCAATTTACGCCACCGGTAATCTACTCGCTGGACCAGCGCGAAAAGCTTGTCTTCCTCGTGGAGGCGCGCCTCGAAAACCCTGGCGCCATCCGCCCAGGAATGCCTGTCGATGTGCGTGTCTCGCAATGAGCGAGGACATCGTCATCAATGTGCGCGGGCTAACCAAGCGCTTCGGCGATCGCACCGTCGTCGATAAATTCGATCTGCAGGTGCCGCGCGGCGCCATTTACGGCTTCCTCGGCCCAAACGGCTCGGGAAAGACAACCACCATTCGCATGGTGTGCGGCCTGCTCAGCCCGGAAAGCGGCGAAGGCGAAGTGCTCGGCCTCGACGTCCTGAGCGAAAGCCCGCGCATCAAGGAACGGGTCGGCTATATGACCCAGAAATTCTCGCTCTATGAGGACCTGTCGATCCGCGAGAACCTCGAGTTTATCGCTCGCCTTTACAGATTGGATCGCCGCGCCGAGCGCGTCGATCAGGCGCTCCACGACCTCGGCCTGCGTGAGCGCCAAGGCCAGCTGGCCGGAAAGCTTTCAGGAGGCTGGAAGCAGCGTCTCGCACTCGCCGCTTGCATGATTCATGAGCCAGAGCTGCTGCTGCTCGACGAGCCCACCGCAGGCGTCGATCCGAAAGCGCGCCGCGATTTCTGGGATCAAATCCGCCGCTACTCGGCGCAGGGCGTCACGACCCTGGTGTCCACCCACTACATGGATGAAGCCGTGCAATGCGACGCCATCGCCTACATTGCTTACGGCAAGAAGCTTCTCGATGCGCCCACGTCTCAAATACCCAAACAGATCGGGCTGTTCGGATGGCGGATCGCGGGAAGGCCCTTGCTGAAGGCCCAGCACATGCTGGAGGGCGCCGCTGGCGTCGATATCGTCGCGCGCTTTGGGGCCGAGATTCACGCCTGCGGCAAAGACGCCGCCGCGCTTGAGCGGGCAGTCCGTCAGGTGAAGGAGGCCCAGCCACACGTCGAAATCGCGCCCATCGAAGCCGGCTTCGAGGAGATATTCATCTACCTCATGTCGGGCAGCATCGATAATTTCCAATGACGCGCCCGCGCTTCCCGATTCTCGCGACGCTCTCGGGCCTTTCATGGTCGCGGATCGTTGCTGTGTTCCTCAAAGAACTCGTGCAAATGCGGCGCGACCGGCCAACGTTCGCGATCATGATCGCAATGCCGATCATGCAGCTCATTCTGTTTGGCTACGCCATCAACAACGATCCTCGTCACCTTCCCGCCGTAGTCGAGCTGCGTGAAGATGGCCCGCTAACACGCGCCTTCCTCGCCTCGCTCACGGCATCGACTTACGTCGATATCGTCGCTGTCACACATAACGACGCTGAGGGCGACGCCATGATCAGGGCCGGCGACGCCAATTTTCTGATCTCCATCCCCGAGGGATTTGAGCGGCGCCTCGTGCGCGGCGAGCGCCCGCAGATTCTCATCGCCGCCGACGCAAGCGATCCGGTAGCGGCGGGAGGGGCCATCACCGCGATACAACAGGTGGCGCAGCAGGCATTCGCGCCCTCATTCGAAGGGACGCTGTCATTCCTTGCACGCCCTCCCCCACCCTATGACATAGTCGTGCACCGCCGTTACAATCCTGCCGGCGTTACGGCGTTCAACATCGTGCCCGCCTTGCTCGGCATCATTCTCACCATGACCATGGTGATGATTACATCGATTGCGCTGACGCGTGAAACCGAACGCGGCACGATGGAAAACCTGCTCGCGACGCCGGTGCGCCCTGTCGAAGTTATGATCGGAAAGACGACGCCATATGTCTTCGTCGGCGCCGTGCAAGTTGTGATCGTCCTGATCGTGTCGGCGCTTCTTTTCCACATTCCGTTCACCGGTTCGCCGCCGGCATTCATGGTCGCAGTGGCGCTGTTCATCCTGGCCAATCTGATGCTGGGCTACCTGATTTCAACGATTGCCCGCACGCAGATGCAAGCCATGCAGATGACGTTCTTCGTTTTCCTGCCGTCGATCCTGCTGTCCGGCTTCATGTTTCCATTTGCCGCCATGCCAGGCTGGGCGCGCGCCATCGGCGAAGCCCTGCCTATCACGCACTTCCTGCGCATCGTCCGCGAAATAGTACTGAAGAGCGCCGGCTTCGCGGACATCGCAAACGACCTCTGGCCGCTTGTGCTCATACTCGGCGTGCTGGCGGCGCTTGCGCTGCTGCGGTTCCGCAGAACCCTTGACTAGGGTCAGCCCACGAGCGCGGCCTTGCTCTGTCCCGCCGCGGCCACGCCAACCGCTTCGAACAGCGCCTTGATCACCGCCGATTCCGCGCCTTGGCGCGCCAGCATTGTGAGGCGGTCAAAGATTTCGCAAATGTCGGCCAGACCACGAGAGTCCGAGCTGACGGCGATCACCCCCGGCGCAGGCTCAGGCTCGCGCCACTCTTCTGAAGCCACCAGCGACTCGTGCAGCTTCTCGCCGGGCCGCAAGCCAGTGAAGACAATCGCAATATCGGCGTCAGGCCGCTTGCCGCTGAGCCGGATCACCTCCCGGGCCAACTCGACCACGGGAAGCGCTTCGCCCATATCGATCACAAACGTACTGCCGCGCAGTTGCGACCCCAGCCCAACGGCCGCCGCCTGCAGCAGCGAATCCGCCGCTTGCGGAATGGACAGGAAGAAGCGCGTGACGTCCGGGTCTGTCACCGTCAGCGGACCACCCTCTGAGAGCTGCTTCTGAAACAAGGGCGCTACGGACCCAGCCGACCCCAGCACGTTGCCAAGCCGCACCGGCAATACGCGATGCGGTCCCCGGCGATCCAGCGCCTGGCAATAGAGCTCACCCAGCCGCTTTGAAGCGCCCATGACGCCGGAAGGGTCGACGGCCTTGTCAGTGGACACGAACAACACGTCGGCGCCAGCTTCATGCGACGCCTCCACCACGTTGCGCAGGCCAAGCAGATTTGTCAGCACGCCCTCGCAAGGGAATGCCTCCACCACTGGCACTTGCTTCAGCGCCGCGGTATGAAAAACGAGATCAGGCCGCTCGTCTCCAATCCAGCGCCGCACAGCGGCGGGATCGCGCACATCCGCGAGGATCGGCACTGCGTCACGTAGCTCAAGGCCAATTCTGTAGAGGTTGTGCTCAGAGCTATCCAAGAGCGCGAGACGGCCGGGCGCAATGCCCGCCACTCGGCGCGCGAGCTCGCCGCCTATCGATCCACCGCCGCCCGTGATCAGAATCCGTCTTCCCGAGATCAATTCCCGGATACGAACCCAATCCACCGCGCGCATGGGGCGCCCAATCAAATCCTCCAGCTGGAGTTCGCGAAGCGCAGATCCTTCAAGGACAAACACCTTCATGCCCGCGTCAGCCGCGCGCTCCAGCAACACGCGCTTCGTGGCGCCATCAGTCGGCGGATCGGCAAGGATCAAAATGCGCGCGGCCGCTGCTTTCGCAGACGAAAACTCAAGCAAATCCCAAACAGGCGCTCGCGTGACGAGAGGGAGCGGCGATTGCCCGGCGCCGACAATAGCTGCGCCGATCAGTGTGAGATCGGTGCGCAGCCATTTGCCTTGAGTAGCCATCGCGCGCGCAATGGCTTCAACCGGGCCTACCAAAACAGCCAGCGGCATCGTTCCCCACCGAGCACGGGCAATTTCCCCAACGGACCCTTCCTAGAACTCGCCGACTCGCACTGTCCACCCGACTTTTTTCATCGAGCCGCTAAGATATTGAAAAATATTCAGATAAAGTTGCCTCCGCGGGCATCGGAATCGTGCGGTTGCAGGCGGCAACTTCCAGTGGAGCAGAAAGGTTGGCCCCTTCGATCTTGAACTCTCCTCCGGCCGCCCGCACGAGTGCGCAGCCAGCCGCGACGTCCCAGATCATGGAGCCGGATTCGCGATAGGCTTCGGCGCGACCGGCGGCGACATAGGCCAGCGCTGTCGCGGCTGAGCCAATCATGCGCACCTTCTGCCATGTGCGCAGTCTCTCCTCAAAGAGCGCCATCGACACCTCGTTTGCCCGCGACGGCACACCGGTCTGCAATATGCCCTTGGCTGGAATGGCGATCTCCGAAACGGCCATAGGCGCGCCGTTCAGCCAGGCGCCCAATCCGACTGCCCCCGTGAAGCGCTCGCCCATCGCGAAGCAATCGACCACGCCCAGTATCGGATCACCCCGGTCCAATAGTGCGATTGACACCGCACAATGAGGGTAGCCGCGCCTGTAATTGACGCTGCCATCGAGCGGATCGACAGCCCACACAAAGCGGTCCCCGCTTTCGACGGCCCGCGACCACCCCGCCTCCTCGGAAATGATCGGGTAGGACGAGCCCGCCGAAAGCGCAGCGAGAATGAGCGCTTCCGCTTGCTTGTCAGCTTCGATCTTCACCTCGCGCCCTTGCTCATCGAGAATGGCGCCCCAGTCGGAGCGGTGCGCAAGCAAGGCGGCTCCGGCAGATGAAGCGGCCGCATCCGCGAGCGCCAGGAGAGGTTTGAGATCGGTCACGCATCCTGATAGCGCGCCGGCGCCACTTGGAGAAGCGCCGCTTCCGCGCTTAAGTGCCGGCCGGAGCGGGCTCAATATGGATAGCGGGCAATCTAAGCCCAGCGGAGCAGGACGCGCGGCGGCAAAGCTGCCCGAAAGCTTAACCGTGCCGGCGTTTGACAAGCGGCTGAACCTGCGAAAGCGCGCTCGAGAAGACGCCAGCAAGAATTTGCCGCGCTCCGATGCGGAGGAAATGTCGCCCGCCGAGCGCGCCATTGCCGATGTTGCCGCAGCCGAACGGGCGCGTATTGATCATGCGCGCAGCGAATTTCGCGCCGAGGCCGAGCGCAGGCTTCGCGCGCTCGCGCCCCGGCCGCAAGAATTCGCCAGCCCGGTTCTCGATGCACGCGTTTCGTTGCGTCAGCTCTCAGGGCGCTTGTCGCACGACTGGCGCGAAGCCGCCCAACGCGCTGCGCAGGCGCGCGCCGATCTGGAGGCGTTCAAACGCACCCATCAGCTGCGGCGGCCAGCGTTTTATCCCGCTTCAGCGCTCCTGCAGGCCGGCCTGCTTTTTTGTGCGGCCGTGTTCGAGGCGCTGTTCAGTGCGACTCTATTCGCCGAGGACGACGCGCGCGGTCTGCTTGGCGGCGCGATCACCGCCGTTGGGCTCTCCGGCGCGAACGTCACTCTAGGCTTTCTCGCGGGCTTCCTGGGCCTTCGATATCTCCAGCACATCCGCCCGCTCGCGAAGGCGCTGGGCGCCCTCGCTTTCGCAGCGCTCGCGAGCTTGGCGCTGATGCTCAACTTGTTCGCAGCGGACTGGCGCGATCGGCTCGCGGCGCTGGCCGGCGCGCAGATCGACCTCGGATCCGACGCGGGTTTCCATATATGGTCTCTGCTCTCGCTGGGGTCCCCGCAAGCCATCATCTTGCTCATGCTCGGGGCCGGCGTTTGGGTGTTCGCAGCGCTCAAGGGCTATTCCGGCTTTGACGATCCCTATCCCGATTACGGCAAGATGGATCGCGCAGCCGCTGCAGCTGGCGAGGATCTCTCGGAATTCCGCGCCGCCGCGCGCCTCGAAATGGAAGAGCCCGTCAACGCCGCGAAAGCGGCGCTCGCAGCCCGCCTTGAAAAGATGCGCGCTGAATTCGACGCAATGAGCAAGGCATTCGATGAAGCTGCGATCAAGATGGAGGCGCTTGACGCAAGCGCTCGCTCTCTTGATGACGCCGCCGCGGGCGCTGTGCACCTCTACCGGCAGGAAAATGCCGCCCATCGCACAACCCAGGCGCCAAGCTATTTCAACGCGCCGCCGCCCGCCGCCGGCCCGCCCCTCGACGCGCTCGAAGGCGCAGCGGCTTTGATTGACGAAGCGCGCTCACGCCTGGCTGAGGCGCAGACAAGCGCCGCCAATGCGTTGGAGCAGCTGCTTGGCGAGTTGGATGACGCCGCCATGGAGAATGTCGGCGGCGATGCGCCATGAGGCGCCCACGCAAACCGCACGGACGCAATGCGCTTGGCGTTGCGCTGATCACAGCGGCAATCTTGGTGTTGGGGGGTATGGCGGCGGCGGCATTTCTGTTGCGGGCGCCGCCCATCGACCAAGAAACACTGTGCCGCACCGACGCTCCGCTGAGCGCCCACACCATCATCCTGGTCGACTCGACTGATCGGCTCGAGGCGCGCCATCGCCGCAAGCTTCGCGCCGTGCTGGCGCAAGAGCGCGCCAGGCTTGGTCAATTTGAGCGCCTTACGCTGATGCGGATCAACGTGCGCCGCCCGCAGGAACCGACAATACTCTTCTCGAAATGCCTGCCGCGACCGCCAGAGCAGACCAATCCATTGTTCGAAAACGCGCGCATCGCTCAAGAGCGCTGGGACGAGGATTTCGCCGCCGCTCTCGACAGCGCCTTGCGCAGCGCCCAGTCTGGCGGGTCCCAGCGCGCGTCCCCGATTATTGCCGCGCTGCGGGCGGTCGCCGCCGATCCTGATTTCGGCGCCGAAATCGCATCACGCAGGTTGGTGCTCGTTTCCGATCTTCTTGAACACAATCAGCAGGGCTTTTCGCTCTATGCGCCCCAGGCCGACTACGCCGCCTGGCGGGCCGGCGCACCCAACGATCCACCCGACTTATCCAGGGTGGACGTGCGGATTGTGCCTGTCGACAGACCCAACGCCGCCGCGCTGCAGGCCAATGCACTGGACCGGTTCTGGCCAAGCTTTTTTGAAGCCGCCGAGGCACGTTCGCTCAGCATCGACCCCGCCCCCTGACCGGCCACGCTTTGCAGTCCCGCGACTCACCTTAATGTTCCGATCCGGTCGGCGGCGGAGGGGCGCTTGAACACCTACAATTGGCAGGGCGCGAGCGGGCGCTGGCATCAATTTGAGATCGCGCGGGCGCAACGGGCCTGGGAGCCCGTTGGCGGCGTATATATGTTCGTGAAACCCCACGACCAGCCGTCCCAGGACTGGGGCGGTCCGATTTGCCTTTATCTCGCGATCACGGCGGATTTCTCCACAACGCTTACGCGCCACGACATGTGGCAGGCGGCGGAAAACCTGGGCGCCAAAGAGATTCACCTGCTCACGATCAAGGATCAACAGACACGCGAGCGCGTGCTGAAAGATTTGCTCGAAGCCCAAGCGCCGATCCTCAATCGCAATATGCTGCGCCGGGTGGCCTAGCCGCGCGCGGCGACAGCCGCGGCTGGAAAATCGCAAAACACGCCATCGACGCCCGCCGCGTAGAAAGCGCGCAATTCAGCGTCGAGCTCTCCGTGTTGGCGCATGTAGTCAGCAGCGCTCGCATCACCCCGCCGGAGTTCCGCCGGCAAAAAGTAATTTTCGGCCCTGAACGTCCAGGCATGAACCTTGAGGTTAGCGGCGTGTGCGCGCGCGATCAGGTCTGTCGCGGGCAGCGACCCGCCCTCCCGGTCAAGCGGAACGATCAAGGCCTTCTCAACACCGATTCCGCTTGCGTATTCGGCAATGCCGCGCAGGCCATCGTCGGTAAGCATCTGCGCGTAGGTGAGGTCACGGCGATCCCATGGTCCGCCCTGAGCGGCGATGAGCTGTATGGCGGACCAGCGGATCGATGACATTTGCGCGAGTGCGCGAAGTTCTCCGATTTCGAAACACTGGACGATGGTGCGGTTAGCTGCGGTTTGCCCGCCATAGCGGCCGATCGCAGCGACAAGCGCCTCAAGTGGGTCCAAGCCATGCTCACGCAAAAATGTGGGGTGCTTAAGCTCGGGATAGACGCCGACATCCTCCTCGATGGCGAGCGCCATCACCTCGTCGAATGTCGGGATATCTTCTCTTCCGTCAAACACCGTGTTTGCGGGCCGCAACTGCGGCAGGCGCTCTCTGCAACGGAGTGTCTTCAGCTCAGCAAGCGTGAAATCTTCCACCCACCAGCCGCTCGCCGTCACGCCATCGACGGTCTTTTCGGCTCGCCTGTCCGCAAATTCAGGACGTTGCGCAACGTCGGTCGTTCCCGAGATCTCGTTCTCATGCCGGCACACCAGCACCCCATCCCTCGTCATCACCAGGTCGGGCTCGATGAAATCAGCACCCTGTTGAACCGCAAGACGGTATGACGCCAGCGTATGCTCGGGCCGCTCGCCGCTCGCGCCGCGGTGAGCAATGACGAGCGGCGAGCGCCCACGTGACATCGGATCGCGCAATCCACTCTCCCGCTCGGGCCACCTGCTCCGACTGACACATCCCCCCGCCGCGGCGCCGAGGATCACATCGCGGCGTCTCACACGCGCTCATCCTTCGCGGCCAGCTTCGTCATCAGCAGGCCCGTGAAGACCATGGAAGCGCCATAGAGCAGCGCCAAGCCGCCATAGATGCCGTCAAGCCCGTCATCCAGGGTGAAGATGTAGCTGAACGCGTAGGTGAGCAGCGCGTTCAGGAGCAGACTTGGAAACGCCACTGCGACCGCCGCTTCGCCCTCGTCGCCCCGCGCGACATTTAGAATGCGCACGCAGATGAACGTCAGCACCACGCCTGCCGCCACTGCCGCGGCGCCAAGCAGATAGGGCGGCGCCACACTGGGCGTAAAGAAATAAGGCCCCGCAAAGCGAAAGATGGCGGCGTTGGCCAGCCAAAGCACAAACCCCAGACCCATCGCGCGCAAGATCATCTGTCGTCCCCTAGTTCGTCAAACCCAGCGCCAGCAGCCTGTCGGCAACCAGCGCCGCTCTTTCCTCCGAGATCGGACTAGCCATGCTCTCTTCCGCCACCCGCCTCAAGTGGACGACAAGGTTGTAATGATCCGCGCCTGCCCTCAGCAGCCGCAGCACGCCTGGCGCGTAGGACTGATATTCATCCTCAGGCACGCTGAACCCGATCGGATTCCAATCCCGCCACAGGATGCGATTGATCGCCCGCAGCGCCGTTGTCGCGTCGCGGCTCACGCCTTCAGCATCTCGCGCGAAACGATCACCCGCATGATCTCGTTTGTTCCTTCCAAGATGCGATGTACGCGGAGGTCGCGCACAATGCGCTCCACTTCGTAATCGGCGAGATAGCCATAACCGCCATGCAGCTGCAGCGCCTGGTCGGCAACTTTGAACGCGGCGTCGGTGACGAAGCGCTTGGCCATCGCGCAATATTTGGTCGCGTCGGGCGCCTTGGCGTCGAGCTTGCGCGCTGCCGCATGCAATAGGGAGCGCGACGCCGCCAGCTCGGTCTCCATGTCCGCCAGCGCAAATTGCGTATTCTGAAAATCAGCAAGCCGTTTGCCGAACTGCTTGCGCTCCTTCACGTACGCCAAGGCGCGATCGAGCGCATCTTGAGCCCCGCCCAGCGCACAGGCGGCGATGTTGAGGCGCCCGCCGTCGAGACCCCGCATCGCATATTTGAAGCCATCGCCTTCAGGGCCGATGCGGTTTTCGACAGGCACACGGCAATCCTCGAAATTCACAATCGCGGTGGGCTGCGCCCGCCACCCCATCTTGTCTTCCTGCTTGCCGAAGGAGAGGCCTTTGGCGCCGTTCTCGACCAGCACCGTCGAGACGCCCTTCGGTCCGTCCTCGCCTGTCCGGCACATCAGAACGTAAAGATCGGAAAAGCCCGCCCCGGAGATGAACGCCTTCGAGCCATTGATCACGTAGTGTGCGTTGCCGTCAGGCTTGGCGCTGGTGCGCAGCGCGCCTGCGTCCGAACCGGAGCCAGGTTCGGTCAGGCAATACGACGCAATGGTCTCCATCCGCGTCAGCTTTGGCAGCCAATACGCGCGCTGCTCTGTCGCGCCAAACGCATCGATCATCCACGAGCACATGTTATGAATTGAAACGAAAGCCGCAGTCGCCACACAACCGCGCGAGAGCTCCTCAAAGATCAGCGCCGCGTCCAGGCGCGTCAGGCCCGAACCGCCGTGCTCCTCGCCCACGTAGATTCCGGCGAACCCGAGTTCAGCCAGCTCCTTCAACACGCCGCGATCGAGCCCTTCTTCTTCCCAGCGCGCCGCATTGGGGCGTAGCTTCTCGTGCGCGAAGGCGCGCGCCGTTTCCACGATCAGCGCCTGGTCTTCAGTCAAGTCTGCAGCCATTTCCGTCCTCTCCCGCGCCTTATAACCCGCTCGCCCGGAGGCGCCAGCCGCGCTCCGCTCGCAGAAGAGCGATTGCCCCCGGGCCCGAGGCGGGGCAGAAGGCCCGCCTCGGGGGACACCAATGATCGGGCGCACGCTGCCGCCGGCGCTGATTCTGACGCTGGGGATTATGGCGGGTGCGTCGATGGACGCGACCATCAAGTTCCTGTCGCAGACAAACCCGGTGCTATTGGTGGCGTTTGGACGCTACGTCTTCGGGACCTTATTCTCGTTCGCGATCTGGCATCGCGCCGGACGGCCGGCAATCGATAAGGAGATGTGGCGCGCGCACGGCGTTCGCGGCTTCGTCATCGCCGGATGCGCTGTCACCTTCTTTTGGGCCTTGAGCGTGCTGCCGTTAGCGGAGGCAGTGACACTCTCGTTCATCTATCCGTTGCTGGCGCCATTTGTGGCGCGTGTTGTGCTCAAGGAGCAGATACGCGTTTCCAGCGTGCTCTGCGCCCTTGCCGGTTTTGCGGGCGTTCTGGTGGCGATGCAGGGCGCGCCGGATGATGCGGAATATCCCAACCACGGCCTGGGCGTCGCCGCCGTCTTGGTCTCCGCGTTCTTTTTCTCTATCGCAATGGTGCTGTTGCGCGAACGCGCGCAGAAGGATGGCGCGCCAATCGTCGGCTTGATGACCAGCCTTGTGCCTGGAGCGATCCTGGCCATTCCGACGCTAATCCTGGCTTCGCCGCCTGTCCTCGGCCAATTGCCGTTCTTCTTGCTCATGGGCGCGCTCGCGGCGATATTCATGTACTTCATGGCGCAGGCCTACGCACGCGCGGAAGCGCAGCAGCTTGCCCCCATCCACTACACCGAACTGATTTGGGCCAGCCTGATCGGCTTTGTGATCTTTCACGAAACGCCGCGGATCCAGATTTATCTGGGCGCTGCGTTGATTATCGCAGCCAGCCTCTACGCCGCCTACGACGAGCGGCGCATCGCGCTTGGCGCGACGCGCGGCTAGTCAACGCGCGCTGGCGTCAGGTCTCGGCTTGTTGCGCCTTCTTGGCGACATCGTCGGCGCGGCGGCCTGTGATTTCGACCATATGATCGAATGCCGCCTCGAATGTCGCCAGGCCCTGGGTCAATGACCGCAACTCGATGATGAAATTCTGCCGCTCCGCGTGTGGCAGATAGACTTCCACCTTATCCCAGCCTGGCCAGCCGTCGCGGGCCTCAAAGCCGAGGATCTGCCCGTTGTGGCTCGACACCGCCGAATTGATCTTCGGCGTGCCCGAACTCGGCGTGTAGATGGTAAGCTTCTCGATCGGCTCAAGCAGTACCGATCCGCACTCCTTCATCGCCTCCTGCATGCCCAATCGCCCGGCCATCTGGAATGAGTGTTCCGAAGAATCGACCGAGTGAAACGACCCATCGATAAGCGTCACGGACACATCGACCACTGGAAATCCGATCGACCCCTTCGTCATCGCATCCTTTACGCCGGCTTCGACCGCTGGAATCCATTGCCGCGGAATAGCGCCACCGGTGATCTTGTCGACGAACTCGAAACCCCCGCCTCGGGGCAGTGGCTTCACTTGAATAACGCAATCGCCAAACTGGCCATGCCCGCCGGTCTGTTTCTTGTGGCGGCCACGCACCTCGGCGTTCTTGCGGATGCTTTCCTGGTACGGCGTCGATGGCGCAGCGGTGGAAACCTCCACGCCGAAGCGGCCTTTCAGCCGGTCAAGCACGGCGCGCAAATGCGGATCGCCTTGGCCTTGGAGTAAAATCTCGTGCGTCGTCTGATCGTGCAAAACGGCTAGGCCAGCATCCTCGTCGACGAGCTTCTGCAGCGCGCCCGAGAGCCGCACGTCATCCTTGCGGTCCTTGGTGGCGATTGCGAGCTGGTAGACGGGAAAGCGCTTGAACGGGCGCACCTTGGCCTCAAGCTTGCCGCCGCCGACGGCCAGCAGATCACCCGCCGCGACGGGGTCGAGCTTGCCGATCGCAGCGACATCGCCTTCCGGAACGCTCGACACCTTCTTGGTTTGCGCGCCCTGCACTGCAAACAGAGCGCCAGGGCGCTGGTTCGACCCATCGCTGAGCGTCAGGTGATCGCTGTCGTTCAAGCGCGCCCCGAAAACTCGCGCATAGGCCAGCTTGCCCGCCTGTCCTGCGTGAGAGATTTTCATAACGTATGCGCCCGAGCCGGAAAGCCCAAGGCGAGCGGCGGCGAACTTGGGCTCCGGCGTATCGTGGCGCAGCGCCTTCAAGAGCCGCCGCACGCCGTGTCCCTGCGCCGTCGAACCAAAAAACACTGGAACGATCAGGCCCTCGCGCGTCTCGCGCACCAAGTCGGCGAACACGGTGTCGCGATCGGGCGTCACGTCCGACAGCAATTGCTCCATCAGCTTGTCGTCGAAATCGGCCAGTTGCTCCATCATGTGGAAGCGCGCTTCGGTTTCGCGCTCGGCGATGTCCTTGGGGATGTCGATGATCTTTGAGGGCTTGCCCTGCTCGTAATGATAGGCGCGCTCAAGCGCGAGATCGACGAAGCCCGTGACCTGATCGTTCTCCCAGATCGGAATTTGGCGCGCCACCAGCGGCGCTGCGCTGACCGGCTGGAGCGCCTCCAGGAGATCGCGGACGCGCCCGCGCGCCTGGTCGATCTTGTTGATGAACAGCGCACGCGGAATCTGCAAATCTTCCAGAGACTTCAGGAACGGCTGCAGCAGCACCGCCTTGTCAGGATCAGAGTCGGCGACCACGATCGCCAGGTCCGCGGCAGGCAGGGCAAAATCCGCGTCGGCCATGAAATCGACCGCGCCCGGCGCATCGATCAGCGCGTAATGGTCGCCCATGAAGTCGATGGCTGTAAAAGCGGTGTCAGTGGATTGGCCCGCCGCGTTCGGGACTGCGCCCGAACCGCCCGAGGCGGCTGATGCCAGAGCTTGCGTCAACGCCGTCTTGCCCGCCCCGGTCGGACCGACGACGGCGATTGCCCTCACTACGTTGGCTGTCTTGCTTTCAGGCATAGGCCCACACCTCCCTTAGGATGGCGCGGCGCCCATATGCCGATGGACAGCGGCAGGCGCCGCTTCTCGCTTATGTGCAGCCCCATTCGAGGGGCCGAGGCATGCACTGTTTCACGGACGGCGAGATTGCTCAAGGTGGTCCGCGGAAAAGCACAAGCCCCGCCCAGTCCGCTCCTTAGATTGCGCCGGCCTCGCGCAGCCTCAGCTCCTCGAAGATGCGGCCGAGGAACCTGTTCGCGTCCGGCGTGCCCGGCCCCTGCTTGGCGATTTCGGGGTCCGCCATCATCTCACGCTTCATGCCCGTAACCGCCTTCATGAGTGCGGGGTCGCCCTGCGTGAACTCATTGATCAGCGAACGCGCGCGGCGGCCGATTTCCAACGCCCGATCGGAAGCTGGATCGGGATTGGGACCTAAGGCCTCGATATCGGCGAACACCGCCGCCCACGCCGCCGATACGCGCGCTTGATCCTCAGCAGAGAAGGGTCGAGACCGCAGCGCCTGCAATTGCTCCGGCGTGTAATGCTTCTGCGCCAGCGCTTCCATCTTATCTGTCCACCTGAACTCACTCATCGCCGTACTCCTGACGAGGTCCGCCAATTCGTCCGGAGAAAGGCGTTTCTGACCAGCCAGCTTGGCGCGCGCGGCCCGCACCAGCGCGAGCGCCGCATCGGCTTCTGCTTTGGCCTCCACCAGCGCGGCTTCCTGCAACGCGAGCGCCGCGGCGAGATCGCCATGGCCCCTGAGCAGCTCGCCGACGCGTTTCAGCGGCAAACCGAGCTGCTTCAGCGCCAGGATCGCCGAAAGCTGCTCCAGCTCCGGCTCGCGATAGATGCGCCAGCCCGCAACGGTCCGCGCCGGCTTGAGCAGGCCCGCCTCTTCATAGACCCGCAGCGCCTTCACCGAGACGCCGAAGCGCTTGGCCACGGCGGCGGCAGTCTCCTGGAAAATGCTGGGTTTCATCCTCGCCTTCCTCGAACGGCCCCCATTAGCATCCCGGACCCTGGGTCCGGCTCAAGGATTTTCTTGAATGTTGACGAATTTCGAAACGATCAACATGGCGGGCTTATTTCTGATCCCGGCTATTTCGCGTTCCAAACCGGGAAATGGCGGGCCGACGAGTTTGGAGCGGTTCGGTCGATCGGATAGATATGCGCTGTGCGGCCAGGCGGGTGGCGCATGGAAGGGCTAAAGCGGAGAATTTCATGTTGCTGCGTTGCGTAGGCGGGTTTGCACTGGGCTGCTTGCTCTTTCTGCAGCCCGAAGCGGCATTGGCGCAGCGCGCTGGGCCGGCGCCGATCACGCTCTTGTTTCAGGGAGGTGGCGAGGCTGCGATTGTTCGCGCCGAAACAGGCCAAACGTTGTGCCAGACAGCAGGACCGAGCGCGCGCTGCTCTGTCATGCTCAGGCCGGGTGAGACTATGCGGATTATCGTGCTGCCGGCGGCCGGGTCAGGTTTTGTCCTTTGGCAAGGCCCCTGCGGGACGGGGCGCAGCCAGGCTTCACCAGAATGCGTGATAACCGGCAGCGGCTCTCCGATGTCAGTCCAAGCGTTCGTTGCTCGCTCCAATGACGCCTCGGCGATCAGTGAACTGCGGACGCTCGTATCGGCGCGGGCGATGTTCTATCAGAGCGACGTGGAAGCCGACGACGAATACGACTACTCGAGCGAACTGCGGGGTCGAAGTTCAGAGCAAATGACGACATCTACGCCGTCGACGCGACGACCGCCGCACTGATCCCCAAGAAAAGCGCGCGCCCTGCCCATCAGTTCAAGTGAGGCACAAATGGCGAGAGAGATCGCCTCTAATCCGGCAGCGGGATGAATTCCTTATCGTCACCCGGGACCGTGCCGAACGCACCCGCCTTCCAATCCGCTTTGGCTTGCTCGATGCGCTCTTTGCGCGAAGACACAAAATTCCACCAGATGTGGCGCGGTCCGAGCGGCGCTCCGCCCAACAGCATGAAGCGGGCCGGCGTTCGCGCCACAACCGTAATCCTGTCTCCGGGCCGGAACACCAGCAACGCCCCTGGCGCAAATAGGTCGCCGGCAATCTCAATCTCGCCACTGACGAGATAGAGCCCGCGCTCCTCATGTTCGGCGTCGAGCGGAATTGCGCCGCGTGGCCCAAGGCGCACATCAGCGTAGAACATTTCCGAGTAGGTTTGCACCGGCGAGGCCGCGCCATAAAGGGAGCCCGCAATCACGCGCACGGTGCTATCGCCGGTTTGCAGCAGCGGCAGTTCGTTCTCGGGATGATGTTTGAAGAACGGCGCGCGCTCTTCGTGCGCCTCCGGCAGCGCCACCCAGGACTGGATCCCCGAGATCGCAGAACCGCTGGGACGAAGCGCCTCCGGCGTACGCTCGGAATGGGCGATGCCGCGGCCCGCATTCATCCAGTTGACGTCTCCCGGCCTGATCGTCTGCGCCGAACCCAACGTATCGCGGTGGAAGATTTCACCTTCAAACAGGTACGTCACTGTCGCCAAATTGATGTGCGGGTGCTGGCGCACATCCAGTCCCTGGCCAGCCGCAAAGTGCGCGGGCCCAAATTCGTCCCAGAAGATGAACGGGCCCACCATGCGCCTGCCGGCTGCGGGCAGCGCCCTGCGCACCATGAAGTTATCGACGAGATCGCGCGGCTTAGGCGTAATCACGTGCTCGACGAAAGAGTGAGCGCTCATGCTCTTATCCTACAGCTTCCCCGCCCACAGGCGAGCGGAGATCGGAGCATGAGCGCCCGGGCTAGGCGGCCTTCTTGTCCGACTTGCCGTTGAACAGGAAATCGTTGCCGTCGAACGAAACGCCCACCTGGTCGCCGTCCTTGATGCGGCCCTCCAGGATGAGCCGCGCCATCGGGTCCTGCACGTCCTTCTGGATCACGCGCTTCAGAGGGCGGGCGCCCCAGGCCGGATCGTAACCGCGCTTTGCCAGTTCCGCTTTTGCGCGTCCATCAAGGGTCAAGGTGATGTTGCGGGAGGCCAGCAACTTCTCAAGCCGCGTCAATTGGATATCGACGATGGCGCCCATCTGTTCACGCTCAAGCCGCTTGAACAGGATGATCTCGTCGACCCGGTTCAAGAACTCCGGCCGGAAGCGCGCACGCACTTCATTCATCACCTGGGCGCGCACGTCTTCCACATCAGCGCCCTCCGGCTGCTCGGCTAGATATTGCGCGCCGGCGTTGGAGGTCATGATCAAGATCACGTTCTTGAAATCGACCGTCCGGCCCTGGCCGTCGGTGAGGCGGCCATCATCCAGCACCTGCAGCAGCACGTTGAAGACATCGGGATGCGCCTTCTCGATTTCATCGAACAGCACAACCTGGTAGGGCCGCCGCCGCACTGCCTCGGTAAGCGCCCCGCCCTCTTCGTAGCCGACATAGCCGGGAGGCGCCCCAATCAAGCGTGCGACCGAATGCTTTTCCATGTATTCCGACATGTCTACGCGCGTCATGGCGTGTTCGTCGTCGAACAGGAATTCGGCCAGCGCCTTCGTGAGTTCGGTCTTGCCCACACCCGTCGGGCCCAGGAACATGAACGACCCGATCGGCCGGTTCGGATCCTGCAATCCCGCCCGCGCACGCCGCACGGCGTCGCTGACAGCGCGCAGCGCCGGCTCCTGACCAATGACGCGGCGGCGCAAATTGTCTTCCATTGAAAGCAATTTCGCCTTCTCGCCTTCGAGCATCTTCTCGACAGGCACGCCGGTCCAGCGCGAAACCACCGCGGCGATGGCCTCTGAGTCCACCACCTCTTTCACCAACCCGCCTTCGCCGCCGCCCTTCTTTTCCGCGTCAGCGATTTGCTTTTCGAGCTGAGGAATGCGCCCGTATTTGAGCTCCGATGCGCGGCCAAGATCGCCGCGGCGGACCGCGTCCTCGTACTCGTTGTGCAGCTTCTCCAGCTCCTCCTTTGACTTGGAGGTGACCTGCAGCTTCTGCTTCTCCGCACTCCATGTCGCGGTCAGTTCCGCCGAGCGCGTCTCCAGCTCGCGCACCTCGGTCTCAAGCTTTTGCACCCGATCCTTCGAGGCCGGATCCTTTTCTTTTTTGAGAGCCTCCAGTTCGATCTTGAGCTGCAGCGCGCGGCGATCGATCTCATCGAGTTCTTCCGGCTTGGAATCGACCTGCATGCGCAGCCGCGACGCGGCCTCATCCATGAGATCGATCGCTTTGTCCGGCAGGAAACGATCGGTGATGTAGCGGTGGCTGAGCTGAGCAGCCGCGACTATGGCGGCGTCGGAAATGCGCACGCCATGGTGCTGCTCATAGCGATCCTTCAAACCGCGCAGGATCGAGATGGTGTCTTCCACCGTCGGCTCTTCGACAAACACAGGCTGGAAACGCCGCGCGAGCGCCGCGTCCTTTTCCACATGCTTGCGATATTCGTCCAAGGTGGTGGCGCCCACGCAATGGAGTTCGCCGCGAGCCAGCGCCGGCTTCAGCAGATTTGATGCGTCCATCGCGCCATCAGCTTTGCCCGCGCCGACCAGCGTATGCATTTCGTCGATGAACAGAATGATCGCGCCCTCGGCGGCGGTGACCTCATTCAGCACCGCTTTTAGCCGCTCTTCGAACTCGCCGCGATATTTCGCACCGGCGATCAGCGCGCCCATGTCGAGCGCCAGCAGCTTCTTGTGCTTCAGGCTTTCGGGCGCGTCGCCGTTGACGATGCGGAGCGCCAAGCCCTCCGCGATCGCGGTCTTGCCGACGCCGGGTTCGCCGATTAGCACCGGATTGTTCTTGGTGCGGCGCGACAGCACCTGAATGGTGCGCCGGATTTCCTCGTCGCGACCGATCACGGGGTCAAGTTTTCCCTTGCGCGCCTCCTCCGTGAGGTCGCGCGCGTACTTCTTCAAGGCATCGTACTGATCTTCAGCCGACGCGGACTGCGCGGTGCGGCCTTTGCGCAGTTCAGCAATCGCCGCCTCAAGCTTTTGCGGCGTCAGCCCCGCCTTCTTCAGGATTTCGCTCGCCTTGCCGTCGGCGATCGCGAGCCCGAACAGCAAGCGCTCCGCCGTGACATAGCTGTCACCCGCTTTCGTCGCCGCTTGCTCGGAGGCGTCGAGCGCACGCGTGAACGATGTCGCCGCATACATCCGGTCGCCGCCGCCCTGAACTTTTGGCAGCGCTTGCACGGCTTTGTCAGCTTCGTCGGCCGCCTGCCGGGCGTTGGCGCCAGCGCTCGTAAGCAACCCCGCAGCCAAGCCCTCGCGATCGTCCAGCAGCGCCTTCAGCAGGTGCTGGGTTTCTAGTTGCTGGTTTTGTTCGCGGATGGCGATTGTCTGGGCGGCCTGCACGAATCCGCGCGCCCGCTCGGTGAGCTTTTCCATATCCATGTCAGACCCCTAAGGCGTCCCGCCTCGCCGCCCCGAAGGCGCGGCGCAACGGCATGTGATGCTGCTCCACTTCAGTTAGGTGTGGCGCGCCGGGCACACAAGCCCCGCCGGGCGTTAATGCGCCATCAGCAACGGCACGTCCGCGGTGCGCAACAATTCGCGCGTGGCGCCGCCAAACACCAGTTCGCGCAGGCGCGAGTGCGCGTAACCGCCCATGACCACAAGGTCGGCGTTCAGAGCCTTGGCTTCCTCCAGGATCGCCGCCGACGCCGACCGGCCCATCGAATCGATGTTGCGGACCTCGGCTGGCAACCCCCGGCGCGAAAGGTGCGCGGCGATGTTGGCGCCTGGCTGGTCGCCATGGCCAAACATTTTGGGCTTTGCATCAACAGTCAGCACCGTGATCTTTTCCGCGCGCTCAAGCATGGACTGCGCCTCCGAGAGAGCGCGCGTCGCCTCGCGGCTGGCGTCCCAAGCCACCACAACGCGTTTGCCGACGCTGGTTCCCTTCCAGCCTGGCGGCGCAATCAGGGCTGGCCGGCCGGAATGAAACAGGACGCCCTCCACGATCTCCTCGCGCAGCTCGACGCCGGGGCCATCGACAGGGCGGGTCAGTATCGCAACATCGGCATAGCGTGCGTGTACAGCCGCCACGCGCCCCAAATCCCGCGAAAGCGCCTCGGCGCCGCGCAGCTCGCAGCTATGCGCATCTTGCTTCAGGCGCGCCTCAACCTTCTTGCGTTCAGCCTCGGCTTCCTGACGCGCCCGTCCCAGCAGTTCGGCCCACACGCCCGCCACCACCGTAGGCTCGTAAGCGAGCGGCTCGTCCGGCAGCGGGGTCAGAAACGCCGCCGCGAGATGACAACCCTCGTTGCCAGCCACAAGCGCCTCGCCTAGCGCAATTGCAGGCTCATCGGCTTCCGCCTCCGAGACGATGACCAGAATGTCTTTCCAGCTCATGGGGACGCCTCACTTCCAGCTGTGCTTATACGCTCTCGCGGCCGCCAGCGCCACAAATCCTGATCATGGTGGCGTGAAGGGCTTGAAGCCGCGTTGAGCTTGCGCAATGTCCACCTGACATCAAAGGGAACAACAAAATGACGTTCGCGTTCCGCACCGACGCCTATATCGACGGCAAGTGGCGCAAAGGCGCCGCGCGCTTTAAGGTGTTCAACCCCGCGACGCAGGATGTGATCGCTGAGGTTCCCGATCTCGGCGCCGCCGATGCTGAGGAAGCCGTGGCTGCCGCCCATCGCGCCTTCCCGGCCTGGGCCGCCCGAACCGCCAAGGAGCGGGCGCAGATCATGCGCGCCTGGTATGATCTGATGATGGCCGATATCGATCGCCTGGCGCGATTGATCTCACTTGAAGGCGGCAAGCCATTGGCCGAGGCCAAGGGTGAAGCCGCTTACGGCGCCTCGTTCGCCGAATGGTTCGGCGAAGAGGCCAAGCGTGCTTATGGGCGCGTGATCCCTTCAACCACACCGGCGCGGCGCTACGTCACCATCAAGCAGCCAATCGGCGTGTGCGCGGCGATCACGCCGTGGAATTTTCCCTTGGCGATGATCACACGCAAAGCCGCCCCTGCGCTGGCCGCCGGTTGCACCATTGTTTTGAAGCCGCCGCACCAGACCCCGCTTACTGCCCTGGCTTTGGCGGAGCTGGCCGAAAAGGCCGGCGTCCCGGCCGGGGTGTTCAATGTCGTCACCACCGAAAACGCCGCCGCCGTTGGCAAGGTGCTGTGCGAAAGCCCACTGGTGCGCAAATTTTCCTTCACCGGCTCGACCGCCGTCGGCAAGAAGCTCGGCGCTGCGTGCGTGGGATCAACGGTAAAGAAGGTCTCGCTCGAGCTGGGCGGCAATGCACCGCTGATCATCTTCGCCGACGCCGATCTCGACCTTGCGGTAAAAGGCGCCATCGCCTCCAAGTTCCGTAACGCCGGCCAGACCTGCGTGTGTGCGAACCGCATCCTGGTCGAAGACGACGCCTACGACGCCTTCTCAAAGAAGCTCGCTGACGCTGTCGCCAAACTCAAGGTCGGCCCAGGCGACGAAGCCGGCGTCGAGATTGGCCCCCTGATTGACGCGAAGGCCATCGAGAAGGTCGAGGCTATGGTCGCGGAGGCGATCGCCGCAGGCGCCGCCGCGCTGACGGGAGGCAAGAAGCACGCCGCCGGCGCTCAATTCTATGCGCCGACCGTACTTGCCGACGTCACCCCCGACATGCGCGTCAACACCGAAGAAATTTTCGGCCCTGTCGCGCCGCTGATCCGCTTTAAGAGCGAAGACGAAGCCGTCGCCATCGCCAACGACACGCCGTTCGGGCTGGCATCGTATTTCTTCACTAAGGACGTGCACCGAGCTTGGCGCGTCGCCGAACGCCTGGAGACAGGCATGGTTTCAATCAACGAAGGCGTGTTCTCGAACGAAGTCATCCCATTCGGCGGCTGGAAAGAGAGCGGGCTCGGCCGCGAAGGCGGCGTCGAAGGGCTCGAGGAATACATGGAGACCAAGTTCGTGAATTTCGGCGGCTTCGTCTGAGCACGCCTCCCCGCGCCGCAGGGTCGCAGCCCAGCGCCATTGCCTCCGTACCTCGGCGAGCGCAACTTGGCCTAATGGGAACGATCAAGGCATTCCTTCGCCGCCACTTGCTGGTGCGATTGCTCATCGTTCACACGTTGATCGGGTTCGGCCTGTCGGCGCTCTTCGTCGGCGGCTTGGTCGTGTTCGATGCCGGCGGTTTCGCCACCCTGATCGCTCACCAACAAGCGTGGCCATTCGCAATCCTGCTCTGGTTCTTCGCGGGACTCACGTTTGCCAGCGTGCAGATGGGCATGGCTGTGATGAGCTTGATCGATCAAGGCCCTGGCGGCGGCGGAAAACGTCAGCGCACGCCGCGCGCTCTTGCCGTCGCCGCCGCCAGGGCGCGGCCGTGAGCGAGCTCCGCTTCGCGACGTATGACGTGTTCACTGAGACGCCGCTCGCCGGCAACCCGCTCGCTGTCGTCTTTGGCGCCGATGGATTGAGCGATAAGCAAATGCAAGCCATCGCCCGCGAGTTCAATCTGTCTGAAACGATTTTTCTTTCCGCCCCCGCGGACGCGCGCCACGCCGCAAGCGCCCGCATCTTCACGCCCAGCAAGGAACTGCCCTTCGCGGGGCACCCCACGGTTGGCGGCGCGATCGCACTGGCGGAGCGCCGTCACGGCAAGGCAGGGCCTGCGGACGTGCTTTTGGTGCTTGAGGAAAAGATTGGCCCGGTGCGCTGCGGCGTGAAAATCGCCAGTGAAGGCGCAAGCTTTGCCGAATTCACCGCCCCGAGGCTCGCCGTGCCCGCCGGACCCGACCCGGGCAAAGAAGCCGCCGCAGCCGCGCTTGGCCTCTCCGCGCGCGACATCGGCTTCGGCGCGCATGCTCCCTCGCTGTTTTCCGCCGGGGTTCCGTTTGCGATGATCCCCGTGGCTGACGCCCCCGCATTGTCGCGTGCGCGCCCGCTGGCGGCCCAAACCTCGACAGCTCTCGGCGCGACCGAGGTTTTCGTCTACACGCGCGCCGAACGCGAGGCGCCCTTTTCCTTCCGCGCCCGCATGTTCGCGCCTGAAATCGGCATCGCGGAAGATCCCGCGACCGGCGGCGCAGCGGCCGCGTTCGCAGGCGTGCTCGCCCGCTTCGAAGATCTGCCCGACGGCTGGCACACGCTGCCTATCCTGCAGGGGGCGGAAATGGGTCGTCCTTCCCTGATCGGCCTGGAAGTTCACATCGAAGGCGCTGCCCTTGCCGGCGCTCGCATCGCCGGCAAGGCGGTGAAGATCACCGAGGGCGTGCTTCACCTTCCCGGCTGAGCTAAGACCACACGATGCAGCCCACATCGCTCCCGGCCTGGCTCTACACCGACCAGCGCTTCTTTGAGATTGAGCGCGAAAAAATCTTCGCCCAGGCTTGGCACATCGTCGGCCACATCAACGACGCCCCTAAACCCGGCGATTACATTACTCTCGACCTCCTGGGCCAGCGCGTCGTCACCGTGCGCGGCAGCGATGGCGAGTTGCGCAGCTTTCACAATGTCTGCCGCCACCGCGCAGCCAAGATCGCCCCCGAAGCGCGCGGATCGTGCGGTCACCGCCTGGTGTGCCCCTACCATGCCTGGAGCTACCAGCTCGACGGCGCTTTCGCCGGCGCGCCGAAATGGCAAGGCTTCGAAGGCCTCGACGCCAGCGCACTCTCATTGCGCCCGGTCGATCAGGAAATCGCGTTCGGTTTCGTCTTTGTGCGCTTCGCGCCAGGCCTGCCCAGCGTCGCCGAGATGATGGCGCCATACGCGGAGGAACTGGCGCAATTCGAACTCGAGAAGCTGGTCCCCAACGGGCGCGTCACCTTGCGGCCACGGCCTGTCAACTGGAAGAACGTTGGCGACAATTATTCCGACGGCATGCATATCCCCGTCGCACATCCAGGCCTGACGCGCCTGCTAGGCGCCAGCTATCGCATCGAGGCCAAAGAATGGATCGACAAGATGTGGGGCTATGTCAGTGAAACGCCCTCATCGCACTGGCCGGAGCGGCAGTATCAGAAGCTGCTCGCCGGATTCGATCATATTCCGGCCGAACGCCGCCGCCTTTGGACATATTATAAGCTCTGGCCGAACGTTGCCTTCGACATCTATCCCGATCAAGTCGATTTCATGCAGTTCATCCCGGTCTCCGCGACGCAAACACTGATCCGGGAGATCGCCTACGTGCACCCTGACACCAGCCCCCAAATGCGCGCGGCGCGCTATCTCAATTGGCGGATCAACCGTCAGGTCAACGCCGAAGACACCGATCTAATCACTGGCGTACAGACCGGCATGGAGAGTGAGAGCTACACAACGGGGCCGCTGTCGAAGAGCGAAGTCTGCCTCATCTCTTTTTGCAACCGCATGCGCGCCCTCATCCCGGAGGCAAATCTCGAAAATGCGCCCGCTTAGACCGCGGCATCGACATGGCCCTCTCAGGAAGTCGCCCATCGAAGCGCCGCCCATGCGGCATCGGCGCTTTCCGCCTCCTCCTCTTCCGCCAGCTCGAACGACGAACAGCAGCGCGCGCAGAACGCGACATCGCCAACAATTGTGCGAAAGGTGGAGCGCCGTCGTTGCAGCGGCGTCTCGCAAGCTGGGCATGGATCGCCGATCTTTTTCTCAAGCATCGGTTCGCTCCCTGCGCTCACATTAACGCAACAATGCTGAACGAAACCTTATGCTCCAGACGCGCTCACTCCACCGTGGCGATGTGGTCCAGCTGCTCGCGATCGAGGATGTATGCGCGCCCCTGGTGCACGTCCAGGACGCCGGTGCTCTTCATTGCGACGAGTGTGCGGCTCACATGCTCGCTGGTGAGACCAAGAGCATCGGCGACATCCTCGCGGCGCAGCGGGAAGTCAAAATCTTCCCCCGAGGCCAAGCCGCGCGCCTTCAGCAATGACTCGAGGTCGAGCACCAGGCGCGCGAGCCGCCCCACGGCGCGCCTGCGGCCAATATCCACGAGCCGGCGCTCCAGCAGCGCTGATTGGCGCTGACATTCGACGGCAACGCGAAACTGCGCCTCAGGCGAACTGAGCAGTTCGCGCATGCCTCCGACATCGAATGCACACAACGTTACCTGCGTGAGCGCATGCATTGCATAGGGCAGCCGGTACTCCGGCAGACGCATCGTCTCAAGGCAGAAGACATCGCCTGGCAATGCAAAAGAGAGGATTTGCCGGCGGCCATCGTCAAGGTGAACGGCGCGATAAGCCCATCCATCGTGCAGCGTGTAAATGTGCGTGGGGGCTTCGCCTTTGCGCAAAATGATCTGGTGCGCCTTAGCGGATATTACGCTGCGCCGTCGTGCGCGCACCATCTCCGGCGAACGCTGGAAACACGCCGCGTACAACGCTCTATCGCCGACCGCGCAATTCTCGCACTCGATTGCCGCCAACACGAAGAAACGCCCCTTCTAGGCCATCTGCCACCGTAGAGCGCACTACGGTTGTTTAACCTGGAAGACAACAGCAAACATTGATGCAATCGAAGACTGGCGAACGCCGCTTTTCTGCACGCAGTGCGCGAATGCTGACGTGGCGCATTGATGTACATCATCATGATTTCATAAAAGCTTATCTGCACGTTAAGCCGCATTAGAGAGCATCGCAGTTGCAACTACGCGGCGGCAGATGAGTTCTCTCGATCCCTCCACGCGGTTCAATATCGCCAAGGCGAGCGTGCTCGTCGTGGACGGCAGCGAAGCATCTCTTGAAACGACGCGGCAAATCTTCCGCGGCTTCGGCGCACAGAAAATCTACTGTTACGCCAATACCGAGGGCGCACAGGCGGAGTGTTCCCGCAACTCGATCGATCTTGTGGTTATGGACCCGGCGGTCGAAAGCGGGGCCGGCTACGATCTGGTCCGCGCAATACGCAGAGGCGAGACTGCGAGCAAGTACGCGCCGATTCTGCTTACGCTTGGCTACGTCCGGTTGTGTGACATCAACCGTGCACGCGACTGCGGCGCGAATTTCATGCTCACCAAACCGGTATCGCCCGAGGCTCTCCTCAAGCGAATCCTGTGGGCCGCGCGCAGCGCCCGCGCCTTCATCGAAACCGAAGCCTATGTCGGCCCCGACAGAAGGTTCAAATTTGAGGGCCCCCCGCCCGGCATCGATGGCAGGCGCGCCACCGACGTCACCACCCCGCTCTCCGACGCCGAAGCGCCAAACCTTTCTCAGCAGGAGGTGGAGGCCATGATCCGCCCGCAGCGGGTCGTGCTTTAGCTAACGGCGAAGGCCAAGTTCGTCGTAACGAGCAGAGTCCGGATCAAGGCGCAGCGCAGTGGCGAAATCGGCGCGCGCGCGCTCCATGTCGCCCTGATCTTGATAGGCTCTGCCGCGATTGCTGTAGGCTGCGGCAAAATCCGCGTTCAATCGTATCGCGGCGTCATAATCGGCTATGGCCTGCGGCATTTGACGCAAGGCGCGGTACGCATTGCCACGATTGTTGTAGGCGTTCGCGTAGCTTGGATCCAGATCGATCGCGGCGCTGAGGTCGGTGATCGCGCGCAGATAGGCGCCTTGATCGTAGAACGCGTTGCCGCGATTTGCGTAGGCGCCGGCAAGACGCGGGTTGACACGGATCGCTTCGTCGAAGCTGGCGATCGCGAGAGAGGGAGCGCCCGCCGCGCGATAGGCGATGCCGCGGTTGTTGTAGGCGTTCGCGTAGTCCGGATCGAGCCGCACCGCCTCATCATAGTCCGCGACCGCCATCCCGTATTCGGCGCGCGCGCGATAGGCGTTGCCGCGATTGTTGAAAAGGCGCGCCATATCGCCGGGCGCCAAGCCGGGCGTGCGCATCAGGGCGGTGCAGGCCCCGATCTGTTCTTCCGGCGGCAAGCGCCGGTCGGCGTTGGCGCATTGCGCACGCGTTTCGGGCGCACCCTGCGCTAACGCAGGGGCAGTGGCCAGCACGGCGAACGCCGCGCCAAGCAACCCCACCGTCATGCCGCGTATGACCGACATCATCGCCAGACTCTCCTCCCGCCGCCCCCGCGCCGTCAATGCCCTTGGTTACCCGGTTTGACACGCGCCGCCGCGCCGTCATTCTTGCTGCGGGAGAATTGTCACATGCGCATGATCCGTGCCGCCGCCCTGAGCCTTGCCCTAATGGCCCCGCCCGCTGGCGCGCTCGCGCAAGCTACCGCGGCCTCCGCACCCACTGCGGAGGAGCAGGACGCGTACGCGCGCGAGGCGTTGGCCTATTCCGAGGCGCTGCAGGCATATGTTTTCTGCTTTCCGCTCATGATTACCGAGCGCGAGCGCGCGCGCCGCGAGCGGCTTACCGGCCCGCTTCCGAATGAGCCTGCCGCGCCGATCAACCAGCTGGGCCACATGACCCAATTGGCCACCGCGCGGGGCGACCTGCCCTACAGCCCCAATAACGATACGGTCTACACCGGCATCGCCCTCGATCTCACGCGCGAGCCGGTCATTCTGCATATGCCCGACATCCGCGACCGCTACGTCTCCGTGCAGGTCGCCGACGCCTACATCGAAAACCAGCCCTACCTGTATTCCACGCGCGTCAATGGCGGGCGCGCCATGAACATAGCCTTCGTCGGCCCGGACTGGCGCGGGCGTCTCCCGCGCGGCGTCACCGAAGCGCGCGTCTCAACCAACCTCACCTCCATCGCCGTGCGCATCGCCGTGCGCGATGAAGCCGATCTCGCAAACGTGCGCCGCTATCAGGGACAGATGTCGCTCACTGCGCTTTCTGATTGGCGCGGCCGCCCCGGCGCTACGCCGCCGGCGCCGCCCCCGCCGCGCGCACGCACTCAGTATGAAGGAGATTTCGCTTATTTTCGTCGCGCCGCCGACCTGATGATCGACAATCCGCCGCCGCCAAAGCACGCAGCGATGCGCGCCATGATGCGGCGCATTGGCCTCGTCCCCGGCCAGCCGTTCGATCCTGATGGTCTTGACCCCGCCACGCGCGCCGGCGTCCTGCGCGCCGAACGCGACGGACCGGCGCTGATCAACCTTGTGCGGCGCGGGCGCGGAACCCCCACGCCGACGGGCTGGACGGCCAACCGCGCCAGCAACGACGTTGATGTCGATTATCCCACGCGCGCGGGAAACGCCCTGGTCGGCCTTATGGGAAACGATCCCGAGGAAGCGCTCTACTACAACGTTTTCTTTGACGGCGCCGGCGAAGCATTACACGGCGGGCGCGCCTACCGCGTACACTTCGCCGCCGATGAAATTCCGCAGACTGGCGCGCTCGGCTTCTGGTCGCTCACCATGTATGACGCCCAGCGCTTCCAGTTCATCGACAACCCGATCAACCGATACGCCATCGGCAGCCGCGACGCCTTGGTGCGTAACGCTGACGGCTCGATCGACATTTATGTCCAACCCACCGCGCCTGAAGGCGAGCGCGCAGCCAACTGGCTGCCTTCGCCTGCAAGCGGCGATTTCAAGCTGACCATCCGCGTCTACATGCCGACGCCCGCCATGGTGGCCGCCTATCGCGGCCAGACGCTTCGCGTGCCGCCCGTGGAGCCAGCCGGGTAGTTCACCCGCACGGCTGCGACGGCGCATCCGCAGCGAACTCGGCGCGCAACCAGGTTCGCAAGTGAGCAATCGCATCGGATTTCTTGGTCGTTGGCGGCCACGCAAGATGGTAGCCATAGACTTCCGGCGCCTCGAGATCAGCCAGCCTCACCAATTCGCCGCGGCGAACATGTGGCTCGACTAACTTGCGGGGCGCAAGGGCAACGCCGAGCCCCAGCGCGGCGGCGTCAATGACCAGCCCCATGTCTGACAGTTCAAGAATTGGCGCGGGCGTCTGGCGGGCGCCCAATCCTGCAGCCTCGAACCATGTGAGCCACGTCTGGAACGGCGAGGCTAGCAATGGAAGGCTCATGATCGCCTCGGGTTCCAGTTCGCCGTCTTTTTTGAATCGCGGGTGCGCGACCGGCGCGACCGTCTCCGCTGACAAGCACTCCGATTGAAGGGCGGGCCAACCGCCTGGCCCGTAGCGGAGGTACGCGTCCGCAGGTTCTTCAGCCGGCGCGTCAAGCGACGATGAAGTGCGAATTGATGCAATCAGGCCCTCTGGCAGTTCACGCAACCGTGGAAGCAGCCAAAAGCGCGCGATGCCAGGCGTGGTGGCAACCACCAAACCCTGTGTCTGGCGCCGGACCACCGGATGCCCGAACGCCTCTCCAAGGATGCCGATGGCTGTTCGCGTCCGCGCCAACAATCCCAGCGCCGTTGATGTTGGCGTCATTTGACGCCCGGCTTTCTCGAAAAGCGGCGCATTGACCCACGCTTCCAATGCTCTGATCTGATGGCTCACCGCGCCGTGCGTTAGACCAAGCTCTTCTGCAGCGCGCGCATAGGAGCCCAGCCTGGCCGCAGCGTCCAAGACGCGCAACGATTGAAGCGACGGCAGAGGCGTATCCACACGCCCACGATACCGCCGGCCCCACCAGGGATGAAAGCAATTCACTGTCCCAGACAGTAATTTTCGGCAGCCAACCCCACTTCCCGATGCGCTCTGGGTCAGGCCTCCGCGCCGTCAGCGCTGCACGGCGCCATCGGGAAACATCACGCCGGCATCCAGGCGTCCATCAGGCGCCAGTGCGGCGTACTTGACGCCAAACTTGCGAACCCCAACGATTATCTCGCCTTGACGGCTCAAAGCCACAAGGCCGCCCCAACCGCCCAAATCCACAATACGATCAAGCGCGGCGCAAACAGCAGGCTGCAGCGAAGCGCCAGGCGCGGAAGCGGCGATCGCCACGCGCACTGCAGCTGCGGTTCTGATGAAATAGTCGCCCTGGCCCGTGCAAGCCACGGCGACCTTGTCGTCACACCATAGCCCGGCGCCAATTAGGGGGGTGTCCGCGACCCGCCCGGGCATCTTGTCGAACAAGCCCGCTGTCGAAGAAGAAGCCGCCAATCGGCCGCATGCATCGAGAACGCAGCATCCAACCGTTCCGTGTTCCGTTCCTGCGTGATTGGCTTCATCCGCTCCCGCGCGGGTGTACCAGGTTTCAGGCGCCTCAACCCCCTCGAACCCGTAGTTCCTCGCGAATGCTTCAGCGCCTTCGGCCGCAAGCAGCACGTGCGGCGTTTCCTCCATCACATGGCGAGCCACTCTCACCGGATTGCGGAAGCCGCTCAATGCAGCCACCGCCCCGGCGCGCAGCGTTTCACCATCCATCACGCTCGCGTCCAATTCATAGCGCCCGCCGCGATTGGGCGAAGCGCCGCGGCCGGCGATGTACAAACCGGAGTCCTCAAGCTCAGCGACAATTGAAACAGCGACGTCAAGCGCGCAGACGCCGCGCGCCAGCTCCGCCTGACCCCGTGAAGCGGCCGCTTTCAGGCGCGCGCATTCTTTTTCCATGCGCATGCCCGGACGTGCGCCAGCGCCGCCATGCACGACGAGCGCAAAGCCCTTCGCTCCGCTCACAACGTCATTTCCTCGCCGCGTTCAAGCGCGCGAACCCCAATGTCATAGCGGCGCGCCTCCTCGCGAAGCTGTTGCAGCGCGTGCGGCGTCTCGATGTAGTTGGGATCGTCCGTCGAACCGTAGTGGATCGGCACGATAAGGCCCGCGCCCAACGCCCGCGCCGCAGCGACGGCCTGCTGGGGCGTTAGGACGCCCGGCGCGCCGAGATCCTGGAAGCGGCCAATGTTCTGACGCGCGCCGTTGATGGGCAAGCAAGCCACGTCGAAGGGGCCGAGCGCTCGTCCAATATCCCAAAACTCACCGTGCCACACCGTGTCGCCGCAGTGGATGATGCGCTTATCTCCGCAGCGCAAAACCCAGGACGTCTGCGCCAAGCCAAACCCGTCCACCGCGGGCGTCGCGAAACCGACCATGTCGGCGCCGGAGCGCGGCATGAAAACGGGCTCCCATAAATCGACCGGCTGAACCCGGAGAACGCGCGCATCGATGTCGCCAGCGACCGCGCGCTGACAGAAGACGACGCCCCGCTCACCGAGCATTCTGCGCAAAAAATCAATGTCGAAATGGTCGCCGTGGCCGTGGGTCACGAGGCCATATTTCAAGCGTCGCGTGCTCGCAAATTCCTCGGACCCGGCATGGGCTTCGCCCTGCGGCGCAACTGCATCGATATAGGCCGCCGCTTCGCCGCACTCGACGCGTACGCCCGCCCAATCAAGCCGTTTGATTACGACGCCGCCGCCGGTTTGTGCGAATGTCCGGGAGGACAAGAGTGCGGGCCCGGCCAAGCCAACGCCGGCCAGTAATGCCCTTCGCCCAATCCCCGCGCGCTGCTTATGCTTCGGTGTCATGCCCGCTCACTGTCCATGGCCCGGGACAGCATTCTTCGCCCCGAACCACAACAGAATTGGGCTCACGCATTCGATGAGCTTGGTTCACCGATGAGCAAATGGGGCGCCCAGCCCCGGCCAAGCTCAGCCGAGCCAGGCCGGCTTCTTGTAGGGCTTGCCCAGATCGTGCGCCACGGCCTCGTGCGCGATGGCGCCTTCGAAGACATTGAGACCATTGGCGAGATGGGGATCGTCCTGCAGCGCCTTCTTGTAGCCCTTGTTCGCGAGCGCCAGCGCAAACGGCAGCGTCGCATTGTTCAGCGCAAACGCCGAGGTTCGCGCCACTGCGCCCGGCATATTGGCGACGCAATAATGGATGACGCCATCAACGGTGAAAACAGGATCGGAATGCGTGGTCGCGTGCGAGGTCTCGAAGCAGCCGCCCTGATCGATCGAAATGTCCACAAGCACCGAGCCGGGCCGCATTGTCTTCAGCATCGCCTTGGTGATCAGCTTTGGCGCAGCTGCGCCCGCCACCAGCACCGCGCCCACAACGACGTCGGCCTCCTTCACGGCTTCTTCGACAGCGGCCTTGGTTGAGTAGATGGTCTCGAGCCGGCCATTGAATTCACGGTCAAGCTCTTCAAGCCGCGCTGGATTCTTATCGAACACCGTGACGCGCGCGCGCATGCCCACGGCGATCTGCGCCGCATTGTAACCGGCCACGCCGGCGCCAAGAATGACGACATCCGCTGGACGCACGCCAGGCACGCCGCCCATCAGCACGCCGCGCCCGCCGTGGGCCTTCTCCAGATAGTGCGCGCCGACTTGGATCGACATGCGTCCTGCCACTTCGCTCATCGGCTTCAGCAGCGGCAGGCGCCCGTCGCGGTCAGTGACCGTCTCATAGGCGATGCAGGTAGCGCCTGATTTCATGAGGCCATCGGCCTGCTCCGGATCTGGGGCCAGATGCAAATAGGTGAAGAGCGTGTGCTTGGGCGTGAGCCGCGCGATCTCAACCGCCTGCGGCTCTTTCACCTTCACGATCATCTCGGATTCCGCGAACACGGCGTCAGCATTCGGCAGTATCTTCACGCCCACCTTCTCGTAGACCGCGTCCGGCGCGCCAATCCCCTCGCCAGCCTTGGTCTCCAGCAGAACCTCATGGCCGGCGCGCACCAGTTCAGCTGCGCTCTCGGGCGTCAGCCCGACCCGATATTCATGCACCTTGATTTCCGTGGGACAGCCGACACGCATGGATTTTTCCTCCGATTGCGGTCAAATATCCCATCTCGTACGCATTTTCTTCGATATTATTCCGCCTCCTATAGCTCCAGCGCCTACTATTTGGCAAAAACTCAATAATGCCGATAACTTCTCCCGCAACGCTGGATGCATTCGACCACAAGATCCTGGAGGAGCTTGAGCGCGACGGCGCGCTGACCAGCGCCGCCCTGGCTGATCGGGTCGGCCTCTCTCCCTCCGCCTGCCATCGCCGCGTCAAGGCGATGGAGGCAGCCGGGGTCATCGAGGGATATGCCGCCATTCTGTCCGAGAAGGCGCTCGGCCGCAGCGCCACCGTGTTCGTCGCCGTGACGCTGGACAATCAAAGGCAAGACACTATGGCCGCGTTCGAGCGCGCCGTCGCCAAGTGCCGCGAAGTGCAGGACTGCCACCTCATGACTGGCGAGAGCGATTATCTGCTGCGCATCGTCATTGCCGATGACGACCGCTACGAGCGCGTGCACCAGGAGACGCTTTCTCGCCTGCCAGGCGTGCGCCGGCTCGTTTCCAACTTCACCATCCGCACGGTCTTCCGCCGCGCCGCCAGCGTGGCGCATCGCTAAGCACTCGCCGGATGCGCGAACATTGCCGAGGCCAAGCCCTCAGTGGGCATTGTAGTGTGACACCTCAGTCACGCAACCCACCCATGTTGCGCCGTTTGGCCCGCTTTTGCTGGAGTTTTTGCTGAGAGCTTCGGACGCTGACATCTCAGTTCAACACACAAGAAATGGGTGGGAAGACATGGCGAAGGCGAAGAACAGAAAGATCAGCCAATTTGCAGCGGCGCTGCTTGTCGGGGTTACGCTCGCCGCCCTCAGCCCCGCCTACGCGCAAACCGCCGAAGACGATGAAATCGTGGTGACCGGCACGCGTGTCGCCAATCGCTCGGCGCTGTCCACGGCCGCGCCGGTCGATGTCATCAACGGGGAAGCCCTCTCCAATCTGGGTGTGACAGAAGTCAGCCAAGCGCTCTCCATTGCGCTTCCCTCCTTCAATTTCCCGCGCCCAGGCTTGGCCGACGGGACCGACACAATCCGGCCCGCCACTTTGCGCGGCCTTGCGCCCGACCAGACTCTGGTGCTGGTCAACTCCAGGCGGCGGCATTCTTCTTCGCTGGTCAACCTGAACACAACGATCGGGCGCGGCTCGTCAGCCGTCGATATGAACACGATCCCCTCCGCGGCGGTGCGCAGCGTCCAGGTCCTTCGTGACGGCGCCTCGGCGCAATACGGCTCTGACGCCATCGCCGGTGTGATCAATGTGCTCTTGCGCGAGGATAGCTCAGGCGGCGGCCTCAATTTCACCTACGGCCAGCGCATGACCACCGTCGATACCCTGGTCGACAATCCACCCGCGGGCGCGAACTGGAGCGTCGCCGATCTCGCCTCTCGCGATGTCACTGATGGCGAAACGACGACAGTGTCTGGCTGGATCGGCCTGCCGCTTGGCGATCGCGGTTTCGTCACGATATCGGGTGAGTACCTCGACCAGCAGGAAACCGTTCGCACCGCGCCTGACTGGCGCCCGCAATACACGACGGGCGCGCCGTTCGATCCACGCGAAGCGACCTTCAATCGTCTCGACGCCTGGTACGGCGAGCCGCGCGTCGAGCAATACACCGTGTTCGCAAACGCGGGTTACGATCTCACCAGCGGCGTCGAGCTCTACGGCTGGGCCAGCTATCAAAATCGTGACGCGCTTTCGGCGGGTTTCTTCCGCCGTTCTTCCGACGCGCGCAACGTCGTCGAAATCTACCCCGATGGCTTCCTGCCGCTGATCAATCCTGAAGTGACCGACTATTCTGCAGCGGGCGGCGCCCGCTGGACATTTGCCGGCTGGGATATGGATTCCTCGCTGGTCTACGGCCACAATGAGATGGATTTCACCATCAGAAACACGCTCAACCGTTCGCTTGGCCCCGCCAGCGGCACAGTCTTTGACGCTGGTGGATTTGAGTACGGCCAGCTTGTGTTCAACCTGGGCGGAACGCGCGGGTTCGACGCCGGCATGGCCTCGCCGCTAAACTTGTCCATCGGCATGGAGGCGCGCCGCGAGAGCTACGCCATCCATGCCGGGGAACCGGATTCCTACCGCAATGGCGGGGTTCTGCTGAACGGCCAGCCCACCGCCTCTGGCGCGCAGGTCTTCCCGGGCTTCCGGCCCAGTGACGAAGTTGATGAGGACCGCAGCTCCGTCGGCGCCTATATCGATGTCGAAGCCAACATCACCGATCAATTGCTCGCATCCGCGGCTGTCCGCGCCGAACACTATTCCGACTTCGGCGAGACGCTGACCGGCAAGCTCACGGCTCGGTATGACTTTACGAACTGGTTCGCATTGCGGGCTTCGGTGCAAAACGGATTCCGCGCTCCGTCGCTGCAGCAGCAGTACTTCACTGCGACATCGACCAATTTCATCAACGGTATCCCGTTTGACATCACCACCTTCCCCGCCACCAGTCCGGTGGCGGCGGCGCTGGGGGCTGCGCCTCTTGAGCCCGAAGAGTCGGTGAACTATGCGGCTGGCGCCGTGATCCGTCTCGGCGGCTTCGACGTCACCATCGACGCCTATCATATCGACGTGAACAACCGCATTGTGCTCTCGGAGAACCTGACGTCCACAGCCGTGCGCGACTTCTTGACCTCGCAAGGCTTTGTCGGCATCGGCGGTGGCCGCTTCTTCATCAACGGCGTCGATACTGAAACCGATGGCGTCGACATCGTCGCCAGCTATGATTGGGACACCGGCAGCCTGGGCTCGTTCAATTTCCTGCTTGGCGCAAACTTCAACAACACCGATGTCACGCGCGTGCCGGTGACGGCGCCGCTGGCGGCGCTCAGCCCGGCCCCTGACCTCTTCGCCCGGATCAACATCCTGACGTTCGAGGAAGGCACCCCTAAGGACAAGTATTCGTTGACGACGAATTGGAGCATGGGCCGCTTCGGCGGGACCCTGCGCGCGACACGCTATGGCGAAGTGCTCTCGCCCGGCACGTCCCCGGCGAACGATCTTACGCTCGACCCGCGCACGCTGATCGACATCGAGGGCCGGCTCGACATCACCGAGCGCGTGCGCCTGGCGATCGGCGCCGACAACGTGACCGACGAGTATCCGACCCAGACGCCGCCGAACCTCAACACCACCAGCAACACGCCGTTCTCGAACTACTCGCCGTTCGGGCGTTCGGGCCGGTTCGTGTACGCGCGCCTCAGCTACACGTGGTAAACGAACCTGCGGCCAAGCCGCGCGCCCTGGGAACTCCCGAGGCGCGCGGCGCGGCGGCTTGGCGCAATCCCGAAAATGCGGAAGGGCTTGATGTGGTGATTTAGTTCCTCAAGATGTTCGCATCAGAGGAAGCCAGCCCATGTCCGAGCACGTCACCATCCCAGTCCCCGCCGAATGGGCCAAACGCGCCTTCGTCGATGATGTCGGTTACCGGGCGATGCACGCCGCCGCGCTCGCCGATCCAGAGGCGTTTTGGGGCGTCCACGGCCAGAGGCTCGATTGGATCAAGCCTTACACCAAGGTGAAGGAGGCCAGCTTCAACGAAGCGGATTTCCATATCCGATGGTTCGAGGACGGCGTCCTCAATGTCTCCGCCAATTGCATCGACCGCCATCTGGAAACGCGCGGCGATCAGGTCGCCATCATCTGGGAGGGCGACGATCCGCACCAATCCCGCCATATCTCGTACCGCGAGTTGCACGCCGAGGTCTGCCGCTTCGCCAACGTGCTGAAAGCGCGCGGCGTCCAGAAGGGCGATCGCGTCACCATTTACATGCCCATGATCCCGGAAGCGGCCTACGCCATGCTGGCGTGCGCGCGCATCGGCGCCATTCATTCCGTCGTGTTCGGCGGCTTCAGCCCCGAAAGTCTCGCCAACCGCATCAAGGATTGCGAGTCCAAAGTCATCGTCACCGCGGACGAAGGCGTGCGCGGCGGCAAGATCATTCCGCTGAAGCACAATGTCGACGCCGCGCTCGAACAAGCGGCCGGCGTCACCAGCGTCATCGTCGTCACCCGTACGGGCGCCGGCGTGCCGATGCAGGACGGGCGCGACATCGTCTACGAGGATGCCGCCGCCGAGGTTCCCGCCGAGTGCGCGCCCGAGCCGATGGGCGCAGAAGATCCGCTCTTCATCCTGTACACGTCCGGATCGACCGGAAAGCCAAAGGGCGTGCTGCACACCAGTGGCGGCTACCTCGTCTACGCATCGATGACGCACCAGTACGTTTTCGATTATCACGATGGCGACATCTTTTGGTGCACGGCCGATGTCGGCTGGGTCACCGGACACACCTACATCGTTTATGGTCCGCTCGCGAACGGCGCGACTACGTTGATGTTCGAGGGCGTGCCCACTTTTCCGAGCGCGTCACGCTGCTGGGAGGTTGTCGACAAGCACAAGGTCAACATTTTCTACACAGCTCCCACCGCCATTCGCGCTTTGATGCGCGAGGGCGAGGCGCCGGTGCGGCGCACATCGCGTGCAAGCCTGCGCCTGCTTGGAACTGTCGGCGAGCCGATCAATCCGGAGGCATGGCTCTGGTACTATCGCGTTGTGGGCGACAACCGTTGCCCCATCGTCGATACGTGGTGGCAGACCGAGACTGGGGGCGCGTTGATCACCAACCTCCCTGGCGCCACCGCGATGAAGCCGGGCTCCGCCACGCGCCCGTTCTTCGGCGTTCGCCCTGCCCTGGTTGACGAAAAAGGCGCCTTTCTCGAAGGCGCCGCGAGCGGCAATCTGGTGCTGCTGGATTCGTGGCCCGGCCAGATGCGCACCGTCTATGGCGACCATCAGCGCTTCTTTGAAACCTATTTCCGCACCTACCCAGGCATGTACTTTACCGGCGACGGCTGCCGCCGCGACGAGGACGGCTATTATTGGATCACCGGTCGCGTCGATGACGTGCTCAATGTTTCAGGGCACCGTATCGGCACCGCTGAGATCGAAAGCGCGCTGGTCGCCGACACGAAGATCGCCGAAGCCGCCGTCGTCGGCTATCCGCACGATATCAAGGGACAAGGCATCTACGCCTATGTCACGCTCAAGCAGGGCGTCGAGCCCAGCAACGCGCTGCGCGACGAGCTCAAGCAATACGTGCGCGCCGAGATCGGCGCCATCGCCACGCCTGACATCATCCAATGGGCGCCAGGTTTGCCGAAAACCCGCTCTGGAAAAATCATGCGCCGCATCCTGCGCAAGATCGCCGAAAACGATCTCAGCAATCTGGGCGACACATCGACGCTGGCCGATCCCGCCGTCGTCGACGATCTGGTCGCCAATCGCGCCGAGACATGATCCGCGCTAGGCGCTTTGCGCTTCTGGATCCTCAGCGTCCGGCGTGCGCCGCGCGAGAACACGGTCAATGCATGCCTTGAGCGCGGCCCCCGTCACAGGCTTCACCAGGTAGCCGGAAACTTGCATCGGCATGATCGCGCGCACAAACGAAGCATCCGCGCGCGCCGTCACCATAATCACTGGAACCTTCGCCAGCTCGGCTTCTTCGCGCATGGCCTTGAGCGTCTCAAACCCGTTGAGCACGGGCATCTCCACGTCAAGCAGGACAAGATCGATCAACCGGCCGCGCACAATCTTCAACGCCTCAGCGCCGTTCACAGCGGTCAAAACCTGCGTGTAGCCAAGCGCGCGCAGCGCCGAACAGATCAGCAGACGCATCGACTCTTGATCGTCTACAACCAGAAGGCGCACTACCTGCTTCATGCGGCTGTGATCGCACAAATCAGGTAAATTTCGCGCTAACCTAACTGCAATTTGCGCTTCACGCAGAGACTGCGTCGAGTTGCGCGACATCGGCGGCGCTTAGCGACACTGAAAGCGCGCCCATCAACTCCTCCAGCTGCGCCACACTGGTCGCACTCGCGATCGGCGCAGCGATTGCGGGCTTGCTCATGATCCAAGCCAGCGCGATCTGCGCCAGCGATGCGCCCGTGCGTGCGCTGATCGCGTCCATTGCCGCAAGAACCGTTGGGCCCTTGCCTTGCAAATAAGCGTCCATACGCCCGCCGCGCGCGCTCTTGGATTTGTCATCGGCGCTGCGATATTTGCCCGTGAGATAGCCGCTCGCGAGACCATAATAGGGCAGCAGCGCCACGCCCTCGCGCGCGCAGAGCGGCATCAACTCCGTTTCGATATCGCGATTTAGCAGATGATACTCAGGCTGCTGCGCTACAAAGCGCGCCTTGCCCGAGCTGTCGCTCACAGAGAGCGCTTCGGCGAAACGGCCCGCTTTGAAGTTCGATGCGCCAACCGCGCGCACTTTGCCAGCTCTCACAAGCTCATCCAGGGCGCCGATGAATTCCTCCGCCGGCGTCGCTTCATCGTCGCGGTGCAGCCAATATAGATCGATTGTTTCGACGCCCAGACGCCGCAGCGACCCCTCGCATGCGGCCACGATGTTGTCGCGCTTGATCCCGAGTTGCTTCGGCCACATGCCAACCTTTGTGCCGATCATCACCTTGTCGCGCTTGCCGCCCTGCTTGAGCCAGGCGCCGATGACGCGCTCGCTTTCGCCGCCCTCATGCCCTGGCGCCCAGGCGGAATAGACATCGGCGGTGTCGATGGCGTCGCCGCCGCGATCCACGAACGCGTCGAGGATCGCGAAAGAGGTCTGCTGATCGGCGGTCCAGCCGAACACGTTGCCGCCCAGCATAAGCGGCGTGATGGCGATGCCAGAGTTTCCGAGCGGTCGTTTTTGCATGCCGCCAGCTTACGCAAGCCCACCCAGCGAATGCAAATCAATCGTCAATGCTGAAGTCGGCCTCGTGCGCGCGCCCTTCGCCATGCTCGGCAAGCGCCGCCGCCCTGCTCGCCACGTCAAATGGGCCCCACACGTAGCTCAAGGCGGCGGCGGCGAACACTGCCCCAGCAAGCAACCCCCACAAGGCGCGCGGTCCTCCTTCCAGAAAGGCGCGGGCGCGCCCCGCAAACGTCGTGGTGACGAGATCGTATTTCATGATCAGGGCGAAGCCCGCCACGGCCGCCGCATGCGCCACCGCCAGCACCAGGATCGTCTTGCCGGCGAATTCATGCGCTTCGAGCCAGACGGATTCCTCTCCTTGAGCCAACCCCGCTAGCGCCAAAACGGCCGCGGCCGGAACCGCAATGAGAAGCACAAACGCGCCGAGGCGGGCGCTCTGCAGCAAGAGCGGTGCCCATCCGCGCGCGCCGATCGAAAGGTTCGGCGGTTTCAGGCGCAGCGCATCCTTGAAATATGGACGCACATTGGCGAACAGCCGCCAACACAGCCGCACCAGGATAAGCGCTGCGGCTGCCGATCCCGCGGCGATGTGCAACAAGCCGTCGCCATGCTCTGGTTTTGGCGCCAGCAATGCGACGGTGACTGCGACGGCGGCGCTCCAGTGCACAAGGCGTTTTGCGAGCACCCAGTTTGCTGCGATATTCTGGCTTTGCATGCGCGCTCCCGTTTGGGTAGGTCCAGGTTACAAATCACGGGAAATTACGTCTTGAGGCTCCTCAACGTCGCCGCCGCGCTCAGTGGCGCTCTCGCGCTGGGATTCCTGGCCGCCGCCGCCCATCCGCTCCGGAACGTCTTGGCGCCAGCTGATCTCGATCGCATCCAATTGGGGGCGTTCATCCAGTTGGCCGCAGCAGGCGCGGGCCTCGCCATCGCCAACCGTTCTGGCCGCATCAACGCCACCGCCGGCGCCATGATCCTGGGCGGTGCGGCGCTGTTCGCGGGCGCGCTCTACGCAATCTCACTTTCCGGCAACATCGCCTTCGCATCGCTCGCGCCTGTGGGCGGCGTCACCCTCATTCTCGGGTGGGCGGTGCTCGCGTTCGCCAAGCCGAACTGATCGCGCCTGACTGAAAAGCGTCAGCGTCAGCTCACGCGCCGCTCGCCCCCGGCGGATCACCCGCGCCCAGCTTGCGCTTCAGCGCCTCCATGTCGCGCTGCACTTGGCCGAGGCGGTCGAGCATTGTCCAAACACCGACGCCCACCGCCACCAGCAGCACTATGATCGTGTATTCGGCGGGCGAACCCATGGGGCGTCTCCTTGGAAACCCCTAAATGCGCGCGCGCCCGGCGCTCTGCAATGCTTGACGCCACACACGCTTGGATTAGGGTCCGGCCCAGTTCTCCGGGGAGCCGCGCATGAGCGGCTGAGAGGCGGGTGAGCCCGCGACCCGCCCAACCTGATCCGGGTCATGCCGGCGGAGGGAGAGATCATGAAAACAGATTACACGTTCGTGCTTGCCCGTGTTCTGGGGCCTCTGTTGGCCATCGCCGGCCTCATGCTCATCACCCAGAGCGCACGCATGCATGCGGCGCTGACCGGCTTTCTTCTGGACGAAGCGTTGCTGATGTTTGCGGGCTTCGTGACGCTGGCGCTCGGGCTCATGCTGGTGGCGTTTCACCAGCGCTGGGACAGCGTCACCCCCAGCATCATTTCCATTCTCGGCTGGCTGCTGACCTTACGCGGCGCGGCGCTGCTGCTGGCGCCGGATCTCGTCCGGCGGGCCGCGGGATTTGTCGACGCCCAGCCCAACATCCTTCCAATCGCCGGATGCGTTCTTGCGCTCATCGGCGTGTGGCTCACCTACGCCGGCTATGTCGCCGGAACACTTCGCGTGGACACCTCGCAACGATGAACAAGCCCGAACCGCAATCCGCCTTCACGCCCGCCGTCACCACCGGCCCGCTCGCCGGCTCGCGCAAGGTGTACGCCTCCGGCTGCGCGCACGCCGATCTGCGCGTGCCCTTCCGCGAAGTGGCGCTGCACGCCAGCGCGGGCGAGGGGCCGGTGACCATCTACGATCCCTCCGGCCCCTACACCGATCCCGGTGCGGCGATCGATATCGAGCGCGGATTGGCGCGGCCCAGGGAAAACTGGGTGCGCGCGCGCGGCGATGTCGAGGAGATCGAAGGCCGCGCCGTGCAGGGCGCCGACAACGGCAATGTCAGCGCCGAAAAGCTGACGCCGGCGTTTCCGGTGAAGCACACGATAGTGCGCGCCAAGCCCGGCCAGTGCGTCACGCAACTGGAATACGCGCGCCGCAACATCATCACGCCGGAGATGGAATTCGTCGCCATCCGCGAAAATCTGCGCCGCGAGGCGGCCCAAGAAAGCAAACAAGGCATCCGTGACGGCGAAAGCTTCGGCGCCGCCATTCCCGATTTCGTCACCCCGGAATTCGTCCGCCAAGAGATCGCGCGCGGGCGCGCCATCATCCCGGCCAACATCAACCACGCCGAGCTCGAGCCGATGATCATCGGCCGCAACTTCCTCACCAAGATCAACGCCAATATCGGCAATTCCGCCGTCACCTCCTCCATGGCCGAGGAAGTCGACAAGATGGTCTGGGCCATCCGCCACGGCGCCGACACGGTGATGGACCTCTCCACAGGCCGCAACATCCACAACATCCGCGACTGGATCATCCGCAACGCGCCGATCCCCATCGGCACGGTGCCGATCTACCAGGCGCTGGAAAAGGTCGGCGGCGTCGCCGAAGACCTGAGCTGGGACATCTTCCGCGACACGCTGATCGAACAGGCCGAACAAGGCGTCGATTATTTCACCATCCACGCCGGCGTGCGCCTCGCTTACATCCACCTCACCGCAAGCCGCGTCACCGGCATCGTTTCGCGCGGCGGCTCGATCATGGCCAAGTGGTGCCTCTCCCACCACAAGGAAAACTTCCTCTACACGCACTTCGAAGACATCTGTGAAATCATGGCCGCCTACGACGTGAGCTTCTCACTCGGCGACGGCCTGCGCCCCGGCTCCATCGCCGACGCCAACGACGCCGCGCAATTCGCCGAGCTCGAAACCCTGGGCGAGCTCACCAAGATCGCCTGGAAGCGCAATGTGCAAGTGATGATCGAAGGCCCCGGCCACGTGCCGATGCACAAGATCAAGGAGAACATGGACAAGCAGCTCGCCGTCTGCGGCGAGGCGCCCTTCTACACGCTCGGCCCGCTGACCACCGACATCGCGCCCGGCTACGACCACATCACCTCAGCCATCGGCGCGGCCATGATCGGCTGGTTCGGCACGGCCATGCTCTGCTACGTCACGCCGAAGGAGCACCTGGGCTTGCCCGGCCGCGACGACGTCAAGACCGGCGTCATCACGTACAAACTGGCCGCGCACGCCGCCGACCTCGCCAAGGGCCACCCCGCGGCGCGCCTGCGCGACGACGCGCTGTCACGCGCGCGCTTCGAGTTCCGCTGGGAGGATCAGTTCAATTTGGGGCTCGACCCCGACACCGCGCGGCAGTTTCACGACGAAACCCTGCCCAAGGACGCGCACAAGACCGCGCATTTCTGCAGCATGTGCGGGCCCAAGTTTTGCAGCATGAAAATCACGCAGGACGTGCGCGACTATGCGGCGCAGCTCGAAGCACGCGCCGCCGGCATGGCGGAAATGAGTGAGGCCTTTAGACAGACCGGCGGCGAGATTTACGTCAGCGAGACCGGCGAGAAACGCGAACCAATCGGTTAGCGCCATCGCCCCCTCTCCCGCAGTGCGGATCGGGGTGCTAGCTAGGCGGCTTCGCCATGCGGCGTGGATGCCTGAATTGACGCAGAAAACAACGTTGAGGGTGATGCCGCGCCAAACATGCGCTCCACGCTCGCCCTTATGTCCGGCGTGTGCAGTATGGCGTGCAAACGCATACCACTCAGAGGCGGAAGCGTCTCTATTGGCCTCCAACCATCCCCAGGAGGATTGCCATAGCGCTCGATTGCCGGCGTTGCGAAAGTGCCTTTGAAGTTTTTTGCGGTGAACGAATATGAGCCATCGACTCGATAGGCCTCAATTTTCGCCTCGTAGTGCTTCCAGTGCGCTACTAGGCCCAACGCGACAATATCCGCGAACACGTCGTTCACATAAGTGCGTTGAGCCTCCCAAGTGGTCAACGCACTGCGCAGCGATGCGGAGGCAATCACTGATGCTCGCTTTTGATCATATTCCGCGAGCAGATCATCCAGGATCGAGCGCTCCGCCGAAGGATCAGCACGCAATGCGAACAAGTCATTCATCGTAGTCAGACGATCGCCGGGGTTCCCTCCGACGAGCAACTGAAATTCTTCGGTGCTGCAGAATGCACGCAGAAACAACACCTCCGGCACATCTGGGGCGCGATCCTCGTACAGCGTGCAGCAACTGATTGAGTGGGAAATCGCCTTCGCAATAGCCGGTTCGGTAAAGCCTGAGTATGAATAGAGGACACCGACATTTGCTCTCGATGAGCCAAACTCTCCGATGAACGCGTCAACGTCCTGCTGATCAACTCTAGCAGCTTGTCTCTTGCAGCTAACAAGTATCGTGATCGGAAGGTGACCACCATATGAAGTCTCAATCCACACGTCTCGCTGACGTGGCAACCCCGTGTCCTTGTCCGGAGTTCGGACGTCGGGACTGACCTTTGCATCCGGATCGAGCGACTGCAGAAAAGCGCCGACCGCTTCTTCGAACTTTTTCCACTCTGGCGCTTCCATCGCGGACCTCATTCGGCAACGGAACAAATCATAAACCGATTCGCGTCCTTGCCAATTTTTGCCAATCGCCGCACGCTCCCGCCCCATGGCCACCCGCAACATCAACCTCACCGACACGCTGGACCGCTTCGTCGCCGAGCTGGTCGCCTCGGGCACCTACCAGAACGCCTCCGAGGTGGTGCGGGCGGGGCTCCGACTGCTGCAGGCCGAGGCCGAGCTGCGCGCCAAGAAACTCGCCGCGCTCAACGCCGCCATCCAGGAAGGCATCGATTCCGGGCCCGGTATCGAGATTGAGGATGTCGACGCCTTCTTCGATGAGATGATGGATGAGATCGACGCCGAGGTAGAAGCCGAGGAAGCAGCAGCGCGCGCCGCTGCGGAATGAGGCGTCTGATCGTCAAGCCGGCGGCGCTTGCCGAAGCGCGCGGCGCATTGCGGACTTCACGGGCCAATTTCGGAAGCGCTGCGGCGCGCGCGTACGAAAGGCTGATCCGTCGCGCCTATCGATTGCTTTGCACCGATGCTCGACGCCCCGGCGTTCAACAGCACGAAGGCATGCTCGAAGGCGTCTTCCTGTTCCACCTGCGCCACGCGCGAACACGCGGCGCAGCGCCCAGGCAACCGCGCCACTTCATCGTCTTCACCTATGACGACGACACACTCACCATCCTGCGCGTGCTCCACGACTCAATGAACATCGAACAGCGGAGCGCTCACGAGAAAGAGGAAGGCTGAGCCCAAGATTCCGAGGATAGATTCCAATCTATCCGCCCCCTCCCGCGCCCGCCGTACACTCCCGCGCAAAATGCCCAGCGCGCCCGCCCCCGTCACCTACGCCCCGCCCCTTCTCTGGGCCGCCGCGCGCGCCTTGCTCTCCACGCTCTTCACGCTCTTCGGCGAGCCGGCGCAGATCGCCGCGCAGCACACGCATGGGCCAGGCGAGCGCTCGCTGTTGCTCAAGTGGCTGCGCGCAGGCGAGGCGCTGATGCGCCATCTGCTGCTAATCGAAGCGGCGCACTACGCAAAGCCCAACACGCGGCCTCTCCTTCGTGCGCCGCGCAAACGCACGCGCCGCCTCATGTCGTTCGAGGCAGATAAGCCGGAAGCCTGGCGCGTGAGCTTTCGCGTTCTGCTCGATCGCCCCGCCCAAGCCCGGAACTCTGGCGCGAACCGGGGCCTGAGCCTGTCGAAGGCCGGCGGGCGTAAACGCCTCTCCCGCGAAGAGCGCTGGTGCGCCGAGCGCTGGGCCAAGCCGCAATTCTTTTCCGCCTGGCCGCTGGCCGAACGGGCCGAGGCAATGCTGCGCGCGTTCAACAATCCCGAGCCTTTCGCGCGCCGCCTTGCGCGGCGCCTGCACGCCACGCCCCACCGCGCGGCGGCGCTGACGCGCCATCCGGAAAGCCTGCCCCACATGGTCGATGATTTCGCCGCGCTGTGCGAGGCGGCGGGCCTTGCCCGAAGGCGCTTCGAAAGCGGATAGCTTGCCCGCTTTGCGCCCATGCGGCGCGCCGCAAATTCGCCGCCAGTCCGCAATGAACGCGAAACACGCGTGCAATCGCGCGCGGCTAAGCCCTCCTGCGAGCAAGAGGGACGCAAGATGAAACCGCAAGCTTTTCTGGTGACGTTTGTGCTGGCGCTGGCGCCGGCACTCGCAGCTTTACTTGGCGTAAGCGCATAAGCGCCGCATTTCCCATCCGCCGCGAACGCCGGTATGCATCGGCGCTGGAGGCGGCTTATGGGTCCGTTGGCGCGGATCGCACGCGAGATCAGGTATCTGGACGGGCTGGCGCACACGTTGTGGCGGGTGCGCAAGATCGAGCCCGATTCCGATGTGCTGATCTGCGACGATTTCGAGCAAGCCGCCGATAAGTATGCCGACCATACGGCGCTGATCTTCGAGCATGAGCGCTATACCTATCGCCAGCTCGATGCGCTCGCGAACCGGTTTGCGGCCTGGGGGCTGGGGCTTGGACTGAAGCCCGGCGATACGGTCGCGCTCCTGTTGCCGAACCGGGCCGAATACGTGCCGGCCTGGATGGGGCTTGCGAAAATTGGCGTCGCATCGGCGTTGATCAACAACAATCTGGCGGGAGCCGCGCTCGCCCATTGCCTCTCCATTTCCGGCGCCAGCCACGTCATCGCCGACGCTGAGACTTTGAGCGCGGTCGAAACCATCCGCGCCGGCCTTGCCCGGCCCTTGACCTATTGGATCATCGACGCCGATTTCCCAGCGGCGGAAAACCGCCAAGCGCTCGATCTGAAAAATCCCAAAACGGCGCCAGACCGCCCGGCCCGCGCGCTGCGCGCCGGGCTCAAATCACGCGATGTCGCGCTCTATATCTACACCTCCGGCACAACCGGCATGCCAAAGGCGGCGAAGATCACGCACATGCGCGCGCAGCTCTATATGCGCAGCTTTGCTGGCGCGACCAAAGCAACCGCTGAAGATCGCATCTATTGCGTCCTGCCGCTCTATCACGCCACGGGCGGCCTCTGCGGCGTCGGCTCGGCGCTCCTGAATGGCGGCACGTTGGTGCTGCGCAAGAAATTTTCCGTCACCCATTTCTGGGATGACGTCTCCGACAATGATTGCACGATGTTTGTCTATATCGGCGAACTCTGCCGGTACCTGGTCAATAGCGAACCGCACCCAAAGGAGCGCCAGCATCGCCTGCGCCTTGCGTTCGGCAACGGTCTGCGGCCCGAAGTGTGGACTGCTTTCGTAGCGCGCTTCGGCGTCAAGCGGATCATGGAATTCTACGGCTCGACCGAGGGCAACGTCTCGATGTTCAATTTCGACGGCCAGCCCGGCGCGATCGGCCGCGTACCGCCCTATCTGCAGGGCAATTTCGCCGTCAAGCTCGTCAAGTTCGATGTGGAGGCCGAAGCACCGGTGCGCAACGAAGATGGGCTTTGCGTGCTCTGCGAACGCGGCGAGGCCGGCGAAGCCGTCGGCCTGATCAAGGACGATGCACGCCACAATTTCACCGGCTACGCCGACAAAGCGGCGTCGGATCGTAAGATCCTTCGCGACGTTATCGAGCACGGCGACGCCTGGTTCCGCACCGGCGACCTGATGCGCCAGGACGCGGACGGCTATTTCTATTTCGTCGATCGCATCGGCGACACCTTCCGCTGGAAGGGCGAGAATGTCTCCACGACAGAGGTCGCCGAAATCATCTCGCATTATCCGGGCGTCGAAGAGGCCAACGTCTATGGCGTGAAGATCGACAAACTCGACGGCCGCGCCGGCATGGCGGCGATCACGCCCGGCCAAGACTTCGTGCTGGAGGGCCTACGCGACAAGCTCGCACGTGAGCTCCCCGCTTATGCCCGCCCAATCTTCATCCGCATACAGCCCGCAATCGAAACCACCGGCACATTCAAATATCGCAAAGTCGATCTGGTTCGCGACGGGTTCGATCCCGCCAAGATCGAACAACCGCTCTATTTTGATCATCCAACCGAGCAGCGTTATGTCGCGGTGACGCCCGCCCTCTATGCGCAAATCCAAAGCGGCGCATTCAAGCTCTAGGCTTCGAAGAGCGCTGCATGCCCCCCGCGCAAATGTTCAAGGCGCCCCTTGCGGCCATAGGCCCTTTCGAGAACAGCGGGCGTCAGTGCTTCCGCCGATCCAGCGGCCAAGACCTTGCCGCCGCACAGAAGGACAACGCGATCTGCAGCGTTCGCGGCCAACGCAATGTCATGCGTTGAAAACAGGACGGCTCCTCCAGCACCGGCGTGCTTGCGCAATACCGACATGACGCCCAGCGCTTGCGCGGGGTCGAGACTGGCGGTTGGCTCGTCCAGCAAAATTAGCGGCGCGCGCTGGGCAAGCGTGCGTGCGAGGTGAGCACGCGCGCGCTCCCCGCCAGAGATCACGTCGATCCGCCGATCGCGAAGCGTGACCAGACCACAGGCCTCGATCGCGTCGTCAACGGCCAGCCGATCGTCAGCGCCGAGACGATCAGGCGCGGCGCCATGCGCGAAGCGCCCAAGCGCCACAAGGGCTTCAACACTGATTGGCCAAGCCGCCCGAGGCCGCTGCGGCAGATACGCGGCGCGCAGTGCACGCTCGCGCGCGTTCAGGTGCAGCGGAGAAACGCCATCCAGCAGCACAACGCCCGTATGCGCAATCAGCCCCAAGGCGGCGCGCAGAAGGCTAGTCTTGCCGGCGCCATTGGGACCCAGCAGCGCGACGACCTCGCCCTTGCCAACATGCAAGGACACGTGGTCGACAACGCAGGCGCCGCGCAGGCGCACGCTCAGGTTCTCCAGCAGCAGCGCGTTCATGCATCGCCTCCGCGCGAAGCCAAACGTGCTGCGATCAGCGCGAACACAGGGCCGCCAATCAGCGCGGCGGCGACGCCAAGCTTCAATTCGGAATCAGTCGGCAGCAGCCGCACGGCGATGTCCGCGAACACCAGCAATGCGCCGCCAGCAAGAGCGCTGGGCGCCAGCAACCGGGCCGGATCGTGCCCCGCCAAGGCGCGCACCAGATGCGGCGCGGCGACGCCGACAAAGCCAATGACGCCGGCCACTGCGGTTGCGCCTCCCGTACACGCCGCCGCCCCCAGCACAACGAACGCGCGCGTGCGCGAGAGATTAGCGCCCAGCGCTGCGGCGGTTTCTTCGCCCAGCGTCAACGCCTGCAGGCCGCGCCCGGCGGCCAGGATGAGAGCAGCGCCCACGGCGAACAGCGCGCCCACCAAGCCTGCATCGTTCAGCGAACGCCCTTCCACCGAACCCAGCGTCCAGTTGACCAAATCAGCGAGCGCTCCGGGGTTGGGCGCGAGGTTCAGCGCCAGCGCAATCAAGCCGCCAGCGAAGCTCGACAAGCCGACGCCGATCAAGGCGAGCGTCGCGGGACCACGCGCAGCCCACGCCAAAGCTGTCACCACGATGGCCGCCAGAAGAGCAAACGCCAATGCCAGTGCGGGCGCAAATGCGGCAAAGCCGAATGCGAATGCGATCACGGCGCCCAATGCGGCAAATCCCGAAAGCCCGAGCACGCCGGAATCGGCCAGCGGATTGCGCAACAGACCCTGCAAGGCAGCGCCTGCAAGACCGAGCGCCGCACCGCACAGCCACGCGGTCAACGCGCGCGGAAAGCGTATCTCCCAAACGATTGTACGCGTGGCCTCGTCTGCCGCGAATGGATCAGCAAGCGGAACAGGCCCCAGGTACAGCGCCGCCGCCAGGGCAACTAGGCCCAGTGCGGCGAGCGCCAGGGATGCGCGCGTAGCCCCGCTCATGGCGCGCGCAGCGCAGCGGCGACGGCTTCGGCGGCGTCAACAGCGTACCAGGCTTCGCACGCAACTGCCGCCGCAGGCAGCGCCACCGTGCGGGCTTGGTCCAGGGCGCGCTGCAAAGCAGGATGGCGTGAGGGCGACCAGGCATTGGCGTTGGTGCGGCCATGATCGAAGAAGCCGAGTGCAATCAAAGCTGGCGGTGCTTGGACCATGCGCTCAAGCGGCAACACGGCCCAGCCCGCCTCAGTGCGGATATTGCGCCCGCCAGCGGCGGCGATCACGGCGTTCATCATCGTGCCCTGGCCTGCGACCGCGCCGCCCGCCGAGAGATACAACACGGGCTGCGCCACACCTGCATCTGAGCGCAAGCGCGCCAGGCGCAAATCCAGATCATGCGCGATTTGTTCGCCCCGCTGAGGGTGACCGAGCGCAACCGAAGCGCTGATCACCTGCGCGCGCGCCGCTGCAAAATCTGCGGCGTCGCCGATCTGGAGGACCGGCACGCCGAAGCGCCCATAGACAGCGGCTGCATCCCATGGGCCACCCCAATTGCGCACCACCAGATCAGGGCGCAACGCCAGCACTTCTTCCAGCGCGCCGCGCGTTTGCGTGATGCCCAGCGCGCGGGCGCGAAAATAGGAATCGTCCCGCCGCGCGCCACGCGACAAAGCCGCGATCTGATCGCGATCGGCAAGCGCCAGAACAAACTGATCGGCGCAATAATCCAGGCTCACAATGCGCCGCGGCTCAGCCGCTGCCTGCGGCGCCAACACAAGCGCCAGGGCGAACAAGATCCAACGCACGCACGCCTCCCTGGGGCCCCATCCCGGACCCTCGGCACCAGCGTCGGCAGGTCTTCTGGCTTACGGGTCTTTACCCGGCGCCGCCTTCCCACCCTTTCAGGCAGTGGCGTTTTGGCGCTGGATTCACCGACTACAGCTGCGGGCGCAGCCGCGGATTTGCACCGCGTTCCCTCTTGCTCCCCAGTGGAGCGCCGACTGCCCTCGTGTACGCGTTATTGCAGCGCCGTCAACGATCGCCCCACACCTCGTGCACGCGCTCGTCGCGACCGCAACGGAAGCGGTAGTAGCGATACTGGATCGGATTCTTTTCGTAATAATCCTGGTGGTAGGTTTCGGCGCGCCAAAACCGCGAGGCGGGCCGGATTGGCGTCGCGACAGAGCGCCCCAGCACGCGTTCGGCCTCCGCCAATGACGCTTCCGCTTCAGCGCGCTGCCCCGGCGTTACAAAGATCGCGCTGCGATAGGAGGGGCCGCGATCGCAGAATTGGCCGCCGGCGTCGAGCGGATCGTGGTGGCGCCAAAAATGATGCAGCAATTGTGCATAGGAAACTCTGCGCGGATCGTAGGTGACGCGCACGGCCTCGACGTGTCCCTCATGGTTCCGGTAGGTCGGGTTTTGCAGATCGCCACCCGTATAGCCGGACTCCGCCTCGATCACGCCGTCCAGGTGCTCGAAATCGCTCTCCACGCACCAGAAGCAACCACCCGCGAAGATGGCGGTCTCACGCGCGCTTTGCGCCGGCGTTTGCGCCGCAGAGGGCGAGCAGGCTGCGAGAAAAAGACTAAGGCAAAGACCGGCTAACCAGCGCATCTATCAGCTCCGTGTTGATCCATGATACGTCTCAGGCCGCGATCCGGTTTCACCAGTAACCCGGCGCTGCTGAGGAACGAACCCCCCGCCATGACCGACGCACAGCCTCCCCCACGCAAGCGAACCTGGGCGCGGTTTCTTCCGATTGCGGCCGTCGCGGCGGCGTTTGCCTTGGCGATTGGCTTTCGCCTGCACGAGCGGCTTTCGCTTGATGCGCTCTATGCACAGAGCAGCGCGCTCGATGTGTTCGTGGCGCAAAACTACCTCGCCGCCGTTGCGCTGTTCATGGTGATCTACGGCATGGCGGTGGCGAGTTCCATCCCGGGCGCCAGCTTCCTGACGTTGAGCGGAGGCTTTCTGTTCGGCACATGGATTGGCGGCGCTTCGGCCTGGATCGCGGCGACGATCGGCGCCACGCTCATCTTTCTGGCCGCACGCACGGCCTTCGGCGATATCCTGCGTGCGCGCGCCAAGGGCTGGCTTGAGCGGCTTGGCGAGGGCTTCCGCCGGAACGCGTTCAACTACCTGCTGGTGCTGCGGCTGACGCCGATTGCGCCCTTCTTTGTCGTCAATCTGGCGCCCGCGTTCTTCAACGTGAAGCTTCGCGACTATTTGCTCGCCACCCTGATCGGCATGATCCCGGGCGCGTTCGTCTACGCCTCGGTCGGCGCCGGCCTGCGTGCGGCATTGACGACGGGCGCCGCGGCCGACCCTGGCGAGGCGGCGCGCGCCATTCTGCTTTCACCGGCTGTCTTTGGGCCGATCCTCGGCCTTATCGCGCTGGCGCTGCTGCCCCTGCTCATTCGCGCGTTGCGCGGCAAGCGCGCGGAGACGCCGGCTTGAAAACCTATCAGCCAGACATCTGCATCATCGGCGCAGGCGCGGCGGGGCTCTCTGTCGCCGCAGGCGCGGCGCAGCTTGGTCTTTCGGTGGTGCTGTTCGAGGCCGGCGAAATGGGCGGAGACTGCCTGAATTATGGGTGCGTGCCGTCGAAGGCTTTGATTGCGGCCGCGCATGCAGCCCATGTTTCACGCGACAGCGCCCATTTGGGCGTCGCCAGCGAGAATCTTGCGATCAGCTGGGCGCGCGTACAGGCGCACGTGCACAGCGCCATCGCCGCAATTGCGCCGAACGACAGCCAGGAGAGGTTTGAGGGTCTGGGCGTCACCGTCATCCGGGAGCACGCCCGTTTCGCCGATCCGCGAACGGCGGTGTCCGCAAGCGCGCGCGTGCGGGCGCGGCGCTTTCTGGTCGCCACCGGCTCCCGCGCAGTGCTGCCGCCGATTCCGGGCCTCGACCAGGCGGAGGCGCTCACCAATGAGACGATCTTCGGCATCGGCTCGCTGCCGGACCATCTCATCGTGCTCGGCGGCGGCGCCATCGGCATGGAGCTTGGCCAAGCCTTTCGCCGCCTCGGCGCCAAGGTCACTGTTGTCGAAGCGGCGCGCGTGCTTGGTCCCGCCGATAACGACGCCCGCGAGGTCGTGCTGACGCGCCTGCGCGCGGAAGGCGTCGAAATCCTCGAAGGCTGGCGCGCGAAGCAGGCGGCCAGGCAGGTCGAGACGGTGACGCTCACGCTTGAGAACGCCGCAGGCGAGCAGCGCGATCTCAGTGGTTCGCACCTGCTCGTTGCGGTTGGGCGCGCGCCCGCGCTGGATGGGCTCGATCTTGAAGCCGCCGGCATAAGATACAGCCGCAGGGGCATCGAAACCTCGCCGACCTTGCGCAGCAGCAACCCTCGCGTCTGGGCGCTAGGCGACGCCGCCGGACGCGGATTGTTCACCCATCTTGCCAGCTGGCACGCCAGCGTGTTCATCCGCAACGTGCTGTTCAAGGCGCACACGCGGGCGGAAGCAGCGGCGATCCCCAGTGTTGTGTTCACCGATCCCGAACTCGCCCAGATCGGCTTGACCGAAGAACAAGCTCGCCGCGATCATGGCGGCAAGGTCACCACCGCGCGGTGGGGCTTCGATGACAACGACCGCGCTCACGCCAGCGCCGACACGCAAGGTTTCTGCAAACTCGTGCTCGGCAAGGGCGGGCGCATCCTGGGCGCGACGATTGTAGGCGCCGAAGCAGGCGAACTAATCGCCCAGATCGCGCTGGCGATGTCGGCCAGGCTCGGCGTGCGCGCGCTCACAAGCCCAGTCCTGCCTTATCCAACGCGCGTGGAGATCGTGAAGCGGGCAGCAAGCGCGCACTTTGCGCCGGCGCTTTTTTCACCCGGCGCCCGCGCATTGGTTGGGTGGCTCAAGCGCTTGCCCTGACATTCGCCGCGAGACGGCGCCGCGCTAGAGCAAATCTTTCACGGTCTCCTTGGGCCGGCACAGGCGCGTCCCCTTCGCCGACGCCACGAACGGGCGTTCGACCAACACCGGATGCGCCACCATGGCGTCGAGCAATTTCGCGTCGCTCACCTTCGGATCAAGAAGGCCCAGTTCCTCGGCCTCCGCCGCCTTTGCGCGCAGCGCCTGACGCGGCGTGACGCCGGCTGCAGCGAAGAGCTCCTTGAGCTGCTTCTTGGTCCAACCCGCCTTGAGATATTCGATCACCGTGGGCTTGGCGCCTGACGCTTCGATCATCTCCAGCACCTGGCGCGATGTAGAGCATTTCGGGTTATGAAAGATGGTCACGTTCTTGGCCATGCTCAGCTCCAATCCGCCGCGACGATGCGTGCGACTTCAGCGTGCGCGGCGTTGCGCTGATCGAACGGCACGGTCGAGTCGCTTAGGAAGCAGGCGATAACGATGGGCGCGCGCCCGGGCGGCCACGCAATGGCCACGTCCGTAGTCGCGTTGTGGTCGTTGTCGGACGTGCCAGTCTTGTCGCCCGCGCGCCAATCGGCCGGCAATCCGGCGCGCAGACGCGAGGCGCCGGTCTGGTTGGCGATCAGCCAACCGGTCAACTTCTCACGAGATGCGGCGCTCAGCACCTGATCGGTCGTGAGAACGCGCACCATGGTCCGGGCCATCGCGTCAGGCGTTGTGGTGTCACGCTCATCGCCGGACAAATTCTGATTGAGCTCCGGCTCAAAGCGATCCAGCCGGGTGACGCTGTCTCCGTTGGCGCGCAGGAAGCGGGTGAAACCTTCGGGACCCATCGCAGCCTCGAGCAACAGATTGGCCGCCCCATTGTCGCTTCGCTCAACGGCGGCTTGCGCCAGTTCCTCAACGCTCATCCAGCCGCGCGCCAGGTTGGCGCGCGTCGCCGGCGCGTGGCCGAGACGTGCGAGATAGGCTTCATCGTAGCGCACGTGCTGCGCCAAGAGGTCCGGCGAACGATCCGCCATCTGCAGCGTCTGAGCGGCGAGCAGCCATTTGAACATCGAGCACATGGCGAAGCGCTCGCTGGCCCGATAGGTGAGCCACGCATCGTTCGCGGTGTTCCAGGCCGCAACGCCCACGCGCCCGCCCACGCGCGCCTCGATCGCGGTGAAGCGCTGATCATCGGGCGGCGCAACAGCTGAGAGCGGCGTTTCGCTCACCGAGGGCGCGCAGGCCCCCAGCGCCAGCGCGCCGAGGAGCGTGTTGCGCCGAGTCAGCATCAATCCTTCGCCCGCTCGACGTAGGAACCGTCTTCGGTCGAGATCACCACGCGCGTGCCGGCTTCGATGTGCGGAGGCACCATGGTGCGCACGCCGATATCGAGCATGGCCGGCTTGTAGGAAGAGGAAGCGGTCTGCCCCTTCACCACCGGCTCAGTGGATTCAATGGTGGCGGTGATGCGCGGCGGCAGTTCGATCGAGAGCGCCTGGCCTTCGAACATGGTGAGATCGACGACCATTTCCGGCTGCAGGTAAGCGACAGAATCGCCCACCATGTCGCGGGTGAGGTGCACCTGGTCGTAGGTGACCGGGTTCATGAAGACGAGGCCGGCGTCGCCGTCATCATAGAGGTAGGTGTGCTTGATTTGCTCGACGAAGGCCTTCTCCAGCGCGTCGGTGGTTTTGAACACCGCCGTCGTCTTCACACCATCGACAATGCGGCGCATGACGATCGTCGTCGTCGGCGTGCCCTTGCCGGGGCGGAAGGTTTCGTGGCTCATGACCACGTAAAGCTTGCCGTCTTCGTGCTCGAGCACGTTGCCTTTGCGGACGTCGCTGGCGATGACTTTGACCACGTAAACCTCGCTTGCCGCCCCAGACCCGTTCTGGCAGGCGGCCCTGAAATACCCGAAAGGACCGGAATTTGGGCGTCTCTCTAGCCGTGTTCGCCTTTGGGGCCAAGCCAGACGGGGCAGCGGCATGACGCCCACCCCCTATTGGGACAAGGCGCGCCATGCCGACCGGCGCGGCTTTCTCGCCGCGCGAGCGAAAATAGCGCAGGCCGTGCGGGCATGGTTCAACGACCAGGGCTTCCTGGAGGCTGAGCCCAACCTGCTTGTGCCCAGCCCGGGCGCGGAAACCCACATCGACGCCTACGACACCGGCCACGGCTATCTGCACACCAGCCCCGAATTCGCAATGAAGAGGCTCCTGGCGGCGGGCGAAGACAAGCTCTTCTATCTGGGCAAGTGCTGGCGCAAGGGCGAATCCGGCCCGCTGCATGCGCCGGAATTCACCATGATCGAATGGTATCGCGCGAACGCGCCCTACCAGGACATCATGGCCGATTGCGTCGCGATCCTCCGCGTTGCGTGCGAGGCAGCGGACGCCAAAACGCTGCGGTGGCGGGGCCGCGAAAGCGATCCATTCGCGGAGCCAGAACTACTCGCAGTATCCGAGCCGTTCCGGCGCAGATGGGAAATCTCGTTGCTGGATTGCCCTAAGAGCGCCTTCGCCAAAACCGGCGTGCGCTTCGCTGACGATGACAACTGGAGCGACGTGTTCAGCCGCGTGCTCGTCGAGAAGATCGAGCCGGAGCTGGGCATGGGCCGGCCAACGCTCTTCTACGAATACCCTGCCTGCGAAGCTGCGCTCGCGCGCCTTGCGCCGGGGAACGAGAAGGCAGCCGAGCGCTTCGAGCTCTATGCGTGCGGTGTCGAGCTTGCGAATGGCTTCGGCGAACTGACCGACGCCGCCGAACAGCGCAGGCGGCTGGCCGAAGCGATGGATGAAAAAGAAAAACGTTACGGCCAACGCTGGCCAATTGACGAGGATTTCCTCGCCGCATTGACGCAAATGCCGCCGGCCTCCGGCGTCGCCATGGGGTTCGATCGCCTTGTGATGCTGGCTGCCGGCGCACGCCACATCAACGACGTGCTGTGGACGCCCACGTGATCCGCGACGCTCTCCCCCGAGACTTTGCCGCGATCCGGCAGGTGCTGCGTCATGCGTTCGGCCAGGATGACGAGGCAGACCTGGTCGAGCAGCTCCGCGCCGACGGCGACACGCTTGTGGAGCTTGTGGCCGCAAGCGATGTCGCGTTGCAGGGCCACATTTTCTATTCGCGCCTCGTCCTTGAGCGCGGCGAGGAGACCGTGCCTGCCGCAGCTCTCGCGCCGGTCGCAGTGCTCCCGGCGTTTCAGCGGCAAGGCCTGGGCGGAAATTTGATCGCAGCCGGCAATCAACGCTGCGCTGAACTGGGGTGCGCAGCCATCATTGTCCTGGGGCACGAGGCGTACTATCCCCGCTTCGGCTTTTCTGCGGCCGCGGCGGCGGCGCTGGAGGCGCCCTTCTCCGGACCGCACTTCATGGCGTTGGAACTCACACCGGGCGCGCTGGGAAGCGGCGGCCGTGTGCGCTACGCCAAGGCGTTTGGAGTTGAGCCATGAGTGCCAAGTCGCGGCCAGAAACCGATCCGCTGGCGGCGGTGGCTGCGCGCTACGCTGTCGCGATCACGCCAGCCATGGAAGCGCTGATCGACCCGGCCGATCCTCATGACCCCATTGCGGCTCAGTTTCGGCCGGACGTGCGCGAACTTGAGACCGCGCCAGACGAAGCCGCTGACCCGATCGGCGATGACGCACACGCGCCCGTGAAGGGCGTCGTGCATCGCTACCCTGACCGCTGCCTCTTGAAGCTGGTGCATGTCTGCCCGGTGTACTGCCGCTTCTGCTTTCGCCGCGAGTCGGTGGGGCCGCAGGGCGCAGGCGCATTGACCGCCGCGGAACTGGAGGCAGCGCTCGCCTACATCGCCGCGCATGATGAAATCTGGGAGGTCATCCTCACCGGCGGCGATCCCTTCCTGCTTTCGGCGCGGCGCGCCCGCGAGATCGGCGCGCGCCTGAGCGCGATCCCGCACGTGAAAATCATCCGCTGGCACACACGCGTGCCCGCAGTCGATCCGCTGCGGGTGACGCCGGACCTGGTGAGCGCTCTGCGCGTGGCGGGCGCAACGACTTACGTTGTCCTGCACGCCAACCATCCGCGAGAGATTACCGACCAGGCGCGCGCCGCAATCGCACGCATTGTCGATGCCGGCATACCCATGCTTGCACAGACGGTGCTGCTACGCGGCGTCAATGACTCGGCCGATACGCTGGAAGCGCTGATGCGGGCTTTGGTGGAGGCTCGAGTGAAGCCCTACTATTTGCACCATCTCGACAAGGCGCCTGGAACAGCGCACTTCCGCTGCACGATCGGAGAAGGCCAGCAATTGGTGGAAGCATTGCGCCAGCGCGCTTCAGGCCTGGCGCAACCCACTTATGTGCTCGACATCCCCGGCGGTCATGGCAAGGCGCCACTGGCGGCGCCGGGCCTGCGCGAGGTTGGGGATGCATACGACGTGCGCGACGGCCAGGGCCGCTGGCGGCGCTACCCGCGCGACGGCGCCTGACGCGGCGCCTGCTCTCCAAGCGCGACGAACAACGCGCAAAGGATCAGAACGGCCGCAATCACAAACGGCGTGGCGTGGCTGAACGTATCAAACAAAGCGCCCGCAAACAGCGGCCCGGCGACGCGCCCGAGAGCGGACGCCGACTGCGAGAGGCCCATGACCGCGCCGCGCTCCTGCTCATCGGCTTGCCCGGCGATCAGCGAATTGAGCGCAGGCGTCGCCAAACCGATGCCAATGACGAGCGCCGTCAGCGAAGCGGCCATTGTGGCGGGCACGTGCGTAACCGCCAAACCGCCGAAGCCGGCCGCGAAAAGCGTGAGCCCGATCAACAATGTCATACGCTCGCCAAGCTTGCGTGAGGCCGCGCCGGCGCCTCCGCCTTGCAGCAGAACGGCGCCAGCTCCCAGCGCGGCGAGCGTCCAGCCGACCTCGCGCGGGCCCCAATGAAACTCCACATCGGCCCAAAGCCCGAATGTCGTCTCCATCAACGCCTGCGCTGCGACCATCAGGAACATCACGGCGACGAAACGCGCCAAGGCCGGACGCGACGCCAACAGCGCAAACCGCGGCGTACCCGCCTCATCTTTGCCGCGCCTGGCTTCGGGGGGAAGCGTTTCGCGAAAGAGCAGCAGGGCCGTCACGCCCGCAAGCCCAGCAAGGGCCGCAGACGCAGTGCACACAAGCGCAAAGCCTTCGCGGCTCGGCGCATGCCCGATCAACAATGCGCCCAAGGCAGGCCCTGCAATAAAGCCGAAGCCGACAGCAGCGCCGAGCAGGCCCATATTGCGGGCGCGTGTCTTGTCGTCGGCCAGGTCGGCTGCGGCTGCGAAGGCGGCGCCAATATTGCCCGCCATCAGGCCGCCAAACAGCCGCGCCGCACCGAGTTCTTCAACGGAGCCGGCGCGTGCAATCCAAAGATAAGACAACACCCCTCCAACCAAGCCAATGATCAAGATTGGCTTGCGCCCGACGCGATCGCTGAGCCGGCCCCAGAGCGGCGAAGAAATGAGCTGGCCCAGCGAATAAGCGCCCATGGCGATTGTCGTCGCCGTTGGCGTCGCGCCGACCTCAAGCGCGAGAAACGGGAAAATCGGCAGAAACACGCCGAAGCCCGTCATCCCGATGAGCACCACGCCAACGAGGGCGGCGAGAGATCCTGTGCGCGAGGTCATCAGAGGCTGATACCGCATAGCCGCCGCGATGGAACCGCGACATCGGCTCCCACACAGGAGTTGAGCGCACTCAAGGCGCCCCTGCGCAGGGCTGAAAGACTGTGGGTAAAGGAGAAGCAGCCATGGCGGAATTCTTTGCAGCGTCTCTCGGCAAGGCTCAACCGGGCAACGTCCTCGATTTCTCAGCGCTGTTGGCGCAGCCGCCTCAATCGACCGAGGGCTGGTCCGCGCCCGAGGCCTTCACGGCAATCCTGATCGGCGCCGTCACCTGCGACGGCGAACTCGCGGCCGTCGAGCACGAGGAATTGCTGGCCCTGGCGCACCGCTCGCGCGCGCTGAAAGCGCTATCGCCGGGCGAACTCGGCGAGCTTAGCGCAAAAGCGGCCGCGCGCTTGAGTGACGAACCTGACGCGCTGCGCAGTGCGTGTGCGGCGCTGCCGGAGGACATGCGCCAGCCCGTCTTCGCCCACGCCCTTGACCTCGTGCTGGCGGACGGCGAACTCAATGCTGATGAAGCCGATTTCTTGAATACGCTGATCCTCGCCCTCAAGCTTGAGCGCGACGATGTCAGCAAGATCACTGACGTGATCGTCCTGAAAAACCGCTATTAGCGACTACGCCGAAGGTCTGATCGGCGCGGGCGCCGCCGGATTGAGGAACTGGCGCAGGTCGGCCCAGGGGATCGACACCTCAACGCCGCCATCGGCATGCGATCCCCCGAACGACAGCGGCGGGAACATCAACACCAGCGCCTGCTCGCTGATGAGCCACAGATGCGGCTTGGTGGCGGTTTCGTAAACATCCCGGCGCGGTGGGAAATTCGCGTAGTCCGGGAACTGGCGTGATATCTCCTGCACGGCGCGGCGAGTGACAAAATCCTGCCAGCCGGAATTGGGCGTAAACACATCGGCTTCTGTCAACGGACGCCCGCCATCGAGCATCACGACCGTGACCGCCTTCACGGTATTGGTCGAATTCGCCGCCAGCGGGGAATCGGCGCTGATGATAAATTTCACCGAGATCAGCTCGGGCCCCGCATACGAGATGACATAGTCCACGTTCTCGTTAGTGGCGTCTTCCAGCCGGTATTGCGGCTGCTGCGCGACCAGCTCGTTGAAACGGCGAATCTCCGGCGTCTGCGGGCCGTCAATGCGCGGGAATCGGATATCGCGCTCGATGGCGACGGGGGCGCTGTCGCCCATCGAGGCCGCAATTTCAGCGGCGACCGGCGTCGCCTCGACCAGCTCCATGCGTTGGAAGGTATAACCGCCTACGTCCTGCACAGCGTTACGGGCGTCTTGCACGCGGGCGCGGAACTCCGCCTCAAGGCAGCGCTGCTGCTCCGGCGTGGGCTCCGAGGCGGGATCGAGGACGCCGCACGCTACACGCGCCGCCTCGCGCCAGCGGGCCTGATGTTGCACAAGAAGCTGCGCGCCCGCGTCGGAAACACTGGCTGATTCCGCCACCAGCGTCTCACGCACCTGGTTGTCCAGAGCGGCCAGTTCGCCGTTGCCGCACACCCGCCGCGCGAACGGATCATCACTTTGTCCGCATACGTCGAGTTGGGCGGAAACGCGCTCAGCAGAGCTTTGCTCGGTTTTGCCCTGGTCAGAAGCATCGCCGCAAGCGCTTAGCGCCAAGAGCGCCCAAGCCATGCCGGCAATCCAATGACCTCGCACCGGCATGCGTCCCGCGTCCCTTCTGATCCCAGGCCAACTTTGTGCCATAGAAGTGCACGCCCGTCACGGCCCAACGCAGAGGCATGACATCATTTCCGCCCGCGCTTAGGTAACGTGCATGACAGCCCAGCAGCGCTACCTGCCCGCGCCCCTGTTCGAGCAATTGGGGCCTGATTTCGCGGACCCGGTGACGCCCGCGCGCTTTCCCCAGCTCCAATTGCGGCGGCGCAATCAGCGCTGGGCGGAGCAGATCGGGCTGGGCGGCTTATCAGGCGAGGACTGGGAGCAGCATTTTGCGCGCTTTCAGCCATTGCCGGGCAATATGAGCCAGCCGCTGGCCATGCGCTACCATGGGCATCAGTTCCGTCACTACAATCCAGACATCGGCGATGGCCGCGGCTTCCTGTTCGCGCAACTCCGTGACGAAGGCGGGCGTCTCCTCGACCTCGCCACCAAAGGTTCGGGGCAAACGCCCTACTCCCGCTTTGGCGACGGGCGCCTCACGCTCAAGGGCGGCGTGCGTGAAGTCCTGGCCGCGGAGATGCTGGAGGCGCTGGGCGTCTACACCTCCAAGGCGTTTTCGTTGTTTGAGACTGGGGAAGCGCTCACGCGCAACGATGAGCCTTCGCCTACGCGATCCTCCGTCCTGGTGCGCCTCTCCCACAGCCACATCCGCTTCGGCAGCTTTCAGCGTCTCGCCTATCTCCAACGGCGCGACCTAATCGAAACCCTGATGGAGCATGTCGCGCAAGCTTATTACCCCCAACACGCCGGCCTCCCCGCAGCGGCGCGCACAGCGGCGGTTTTTGCGGAGGCCGTGACCGCGAATGCCCGCTTGGCGGCAAGCTGGATGGGGGCAGGCTTCGTCCATGGCGTGCTCAACACCGACAACCTCAACATCACCGGGGAGAGTTTTGACTACGGCCCATGGCGCTTCCTGCCCTCAAGCCAGCCAGGGTTTACCGCCGCATATTTTGATGAAACCGGCCTCTACGCGTTCGGGCGCCAGCCAGAAGCGGTCTCTTGGGCGCTGGCGCAACTCGGCGGGGCGCTGAGCTGCGCTGCCGACGCTTCAGCGCTCGAAGAGGCCATGGCGCAGTTCGCGCCGGCTTATCAGAACGCGCTGCGCGATCAGATTTTCGCGCGCCTGGGGCTCGCGTGCGGCAATCTCCAAAACGATGTCGCGTTTCTCTCCGACCTATTTGAGTGGATGACGGCGAGCCAAGCCGGCTGGGATCAGGTGTTTCATGATTGGCGCGGCGGGAGCGTCAGCGCGGCGCGCGCTAGCGACAGCCCACAGGCCGCGCTTTACCGCACCAACGCATTCATGCCGGTGCGCCGAGGCCTCGACGCGCGCACACGCACGGATGCGTCAACACTGATCGCGCATGCTTATTTCCAGCAACCTCGGCCGCACACGTTGCTGATTGAAGATGTGGAGACACTTTGGGCGGCGATCGCAGAGCGGGACGATTGGTCGCTGTATGAGGCCAAGCTCAACGCGATTGCAGAGTTGCGCGCGGCGTTGCAGAGTCCCTCAAGCAGGGGATCAATATGACATTTCAACGACGAGCAGCATTGTGGGCTTCGGTTGCGTTCGCGCTGTGCGCATGCGCGACCGCGAGCCAACCGCCTCGCGCCGTCGAGGCGCCGCCGCAGGCGAACGACGCCTATTTCGAGGCCGCCGCTGCGCGCATCGGCGCACTTCCGGAAAGCCGGCGCGCGCGCAACGTGATCATTTTCATCGGCGACGGCATGGGCGTCACCACCGTAACCGCCGCGCGCATCTATGCTGGCCAGAGCCGCGGCGTCGATGGCGAAAGCTACGGGCTGACGATGGATGCTTTCCCGCACACCGCGCTTTCGCGAACCTACGGCGCCGATGCGCAGATTTCCGATTCAGCGCCGACCGCCACGGCCTTGCTCAGCGGCGTCAAGACCGATGCGGGCGTCCTTGGCGTCACCGACGCTGTCACCCACGGCGACTGCGCCAGCGTCGCGGGCGCGATGTCGCGTTCGCTGTTCGAGATCGCCGAGGCGCAGGGCCTTTCGACTGGAATAGTCTCCACCGCGCGCATCACGCATGCGACGCCGGCGGCGGCTTACGCGCACGTCGCCAACCGGGACTGGGAGAATGACGCGGTAGCGGCGCGAACGGGCGGCGGCACCTGCGCCGACATCGCGCGCCAGCTGATCGAGTGGCCGGCGGGCGACGGGTTCGAGGTGGCGCTTGGCGGCGGCCGCGCGAACTTTCTGCCGAGCAGCGCCGTTGATCCGGAGAACCCGCAAGTCCATGGCGCCCGCGCTGACGGGCGCAATCTTGCCGCCGAGTGGGCCGCGCGCCCCGGCCACGTTTACGTCTGGAACACCCAGCAGCTTGAGGCGGCGCCAGCGGACGCGCGCGTCCTTGGCCTCTTCTCGCCATCGCATATGGCCTACGAAAGCGCACGTGCACGCGACGCTGGCGGCGAACCCTCGCTTGCGCAAATGACGACGGCTGCAATTTCACGCCTCGCGCGCAACGCCAGCGGTTATGTATTGCTGGTGGAGGGTGGACGCATCGATCACGCCCATCACGAAGGCCGCGCCGGCGAAGCGCTCTCGGAGACCGTCGCTTTCGATGACGCGATCCGCGCCGCGCTCGAAATGACCAGCCGCGACGATACATTGATCATCGTCACAGCAGATCACAGCCACACGCTGACGATGTCGGGGTATGCGCGGCGGGGCGCGCCGATCCTCGGCCTTTCCACTGACGAGAACGGCCAGCCCGCACTCGGAGCGGACGGGCGCCCATACACAACGCTCGGTTACGCCAACGGGCCGGGCAGCGTGTTCGCTCCCTCGGGCGAGGCTGCCGTGCGCCCCGACCTCTCCAACACAGACACCCAGGCGCTCAGTTTCCATCAGCCCTCGCTGACCCCGCTCGATGCGGAAACACACGGCGGCGAAGATGTCGCGCTCTACGCGTGGGGCCCGGGCGACGACGCCGTGGCTGGCACGCTGGAGGAAAACACCGTGTTCCACATCATGGCGCGCGCGCTGGGCTTCAGCTGGCGCTAGTCGCGCGGAACGAAACCTTCCTTGTGCATCAGGCGCGCAACGTCCACCGCAGCGCGAACCTGAACGATGTCGTTGTTGCGATCGGCCTCGTTCAGCGCGTGCCAGGCGACCAGCTTGTCGTGCGCCATGAGGTCGTTGTTGCGCGCTTCATCCTGGGCAGTGGGCCGCCATCCCGACATCAGCCGCTCGGCCATCCAGCGATCGTGCTCGCGCTGCGCCAGCCTGTCGATGAGTTCCGGCGGGATGGTGGGAGAAGTGTCGCCCTTCTCGCCCTTGGCGGCCGGGCGCCAGCCAGCGTCCCAGATCTTTGTCATCGCCGCGTCTGAAACCGCGCGATTGGCGGCGCGGTAGGTCTCCAGCACATCGCTCCAGTCGCGCATGGCCGATTGCAGCTCACGCATGCTCATCGCGTCGCGCTGGCCCAGCCCTTTGTTGTAGTGCTCGTGGGAAATGGCTGCGCCCTGATCGAGCATGCCGTCGATGATGCGCGCGCGCGTGGCGTTGACCTGGTGTGCGCCGAACGCCTGCAAATAGGCGTCCAGGTCAGCGGTCTCGTCGCCCTTGGCGTATTGCTGCGAGAATTCCGACTGGCTGCTTTCGCGCATGAAAATCGGCACAGGCCAGCGCAGGCCGTGATTGCAAGCCCGTTTCAGCGCGATGGCGAGATGGATGTTGCCGGGATCGGCGCCGGTGGAAACGACGATGGCGGTCGGCTTGCCGCGCGCCTGCTCCACGCCGTCCAGGAGTTCGCCGCCAATCGAGGCGGCATCCCAGTCGAACGGCATGAACTGGATGTCGGCGCTCCAGATGTGCGGATGGGCGAACGCTTCGCGGTGGCGGGCGCGGAAGCCTGCTTCCGCCGCCTGCGGATCCGGCGTGAGCACAGTGATGCGCGGCGCCTCAAAGTGCGCCGACCACACACTCATCAGCACACGCTCGGCCACGGCTTCGGCAGCGGCGTCAAAACCGAACAACGCCAGATGCACGCGCTCCTGCCCCAAACGCTTGGCCAGCGACAGCAAAGTCTGACTTTCCCCCTGGATCAGCGCCCGCGCCGCCATCTCATCGAGCGAGAACGGCTTGGGATCGATCGGCGGCGGGTCGTCTTTCTTCTTGCGCATCTGCGCCGAACGCATTTCGCGCGCTTCCTTCAGCAGCATCGCCGAGCGCGTCGCCACATGAACCCCGATCGGAGGCCGCCGGCGCGCCTTGCCGACCAGACGGCGTACCGCCGCCTCCACCTGCAGATTGGCGGTATCATCCGGCTCAAAAGCGACAACGTGCGCGGCGTGGTGGGCGCGCGCAGTGCGCAGCGTTTCAATGTGCGTGGCCTCGCCTTCAAGCACGATCACGCCCTTGCGGCGCAGCCCCAGCGCTGTCTCCTCGGCGAGATCTTTCGCAATCAGGATCACGGAATCGCGGCGGCGGCGGCAATCGAGCGCCAGGGAGAGCGCAGCCGGGCTATCGCCGGCGATGACGATGTGGCGTGCGGCGCCGAGATTAAAAATGCGCGCCAGCGACCGGCCCAGTTGGCCCGAGAATGCAAACAGCAAGCCCACAGCCGGCGCCGCCAGCGCCGCATAGCGCACGATCTCGCGCAGCGGTTCGTGCGCGTCAAAATAATCGTCCCACATGCCCACCGCGCTGAGCGTGCGGTAGAGCGCTTCCGAGAACGGCTTGTCATGCCAGAGCATGAAGCCGCCGCCGATCCAGACCGCCGTCAGCAGCACGACCACGCCCCAACGGACGATCCCGGCCTGGGTGTGCGAAAGCGCGGTCAGGCTGGCGGCGGCCCGCGACCACGTGTTGGCGTACTTCTGCGCCATATCCGAATTCTCCCCGCGCCCCAGCGCCGTGGCGGCCATGATGATCCCGGCGGCGCGGGTCCGTCAAACCGGTTGCAGGGGGAGCGGCTTTTCCCTAGCTCTCTTGCCGCAGCCTGGCCCCGTAGCTCAGCTGGATAGAGCAGGTCCGTCCTAAGGACACGGTCGGGAGTTCGAATCTCTCCGGGGTCGCCACTCGCTTCTGAAGCGCCTTGATTTTTGTGGAGTTGGGAGTCGGTTTGGGAACCCCCGTTCGCGGGGTGTTTCAATAGTCTGCTCCTGGCCCGGAGCGGACTCTCGCTTTCGTTGAGGTTGAGCTAGAGTTGGACGCCGCCCTGCCGCCATCCGCGATTTTCTGGAGGCGGTACTGAGCTCGCCTGCGCAATGCGGGATCATCAGAGTTGGCGCATTCTTGAAATCACTGCGAGGGCATCGCGTGTTGCAATGTCCTGTAGCGCCCACAGACACTTTTTGCAGAACGAGCCGTAGTCGTCGTAGTCCATATATTTCAAGGCTGGCTTTAGGTCGGATAGCCTTAAGAAGATACGGCACGCTTTCGTTCTCGGAGTTGCTGAAGGTATCTCACGATACTCTCATGATCTTCGTGCGAAGCGTCCAGCAGCCATCGGGACCCTAGGTGCGCTGTTGGCATCTGTTTTCTCTCACGTCTTCGCGATTGTTTTTCTCACAATGTTTATTCTGCGACGGCCTCAGGCCGACGAGCGTGTTGTCGCGCCCGCTTAATGTCCGCTCTCGGCGAAAAGCAGACAACTAACCGTTTCGAATGAGCCGCGCTATCGCTTGACGGGCCTATTCTCGTGGCCGGTGATCGCAGCCACTTCTTTGGAAAAACATCCGGCTTCCACAAGGCGCACCGCCGCCTTCCGCAAGCCGTGGGCGCGCCGATCCTTCGATCCAGCGGCGTTACACCGTGCACTGTTGAATTCAGCTGACAACGATTTCCGCCAGCGCTAGCGAGTGCTTCCCACAATTCCAGGGTGTTCAATGGACCTCTCACGGCGGGCGATGATCAGCGGCGGCGCAGCGGGCATTGGCGCGTGGGCGCTTGCGCCAAGCACAGCGTCCGCGAGCCCAATCCGTATCCGGAGGAGGCTTGTCGATGCCGCTTCAGCTGAAGCCATCGAAGCGCACGCCTGCCCCGGCATTCAAATCGCCATCGCCGTCGCCGGCGATGTGACCCTATCGCGCGCTTACGGCATGGCGAACATCGAAACCGGAACCGCCATGTCCGGCCGCAGCGTTTTCCGCATTGCATCGCTCACCAAACAATTCACCGCAGCGGCGATTATCAAATTGGCGGCGGATGGCCGGGTAGATCTCAACGGGCCGGTTGCGCGGTATCTGCCCTTCATGGAGCGCCTGCAGGCTACGTCGGTGCTGGAGCTCATGCACCACACCGCAGGACTTCACAGCGACGAAAGCGGCGTACCGGCGCACGCAGGCGCAGCGGCCACGCAAGTCGCGCTCGCTGAGGAAATCGCCGCGCAAACTCAACCCTTCGACTTTCCGCCGGGAACAGCCTGGCTCTACAGCAACGCCAACTACATCGTGCTTGGCGCAGTCATTGAGGCGGTGACAAACACGCCATTCGCAGAAGCCATGTCGGAGCTGATCTGCGCGCCGCTTGGCCTGGCGTCGACGGGGGTCGATCACACCGGCGACGTGGTCGCCCGCAGGGTGAATGGGTACACGGCCAGCGAAGCGGGATCGTTCGAAAACGCGGCCCTTCTAGAGATATCGGATGCTGGGGGCGCAGGCTCGATGCGCTCGACGGCTGCCGATCTTTGCCGCTGGCATGCGGGGCTTTTGGGAAACCAACTATTTGGGCCAGGCGAGGTTGCGCTGATGATGGCGCCGGGCCGGCTGCGAGACGGGCGCGTGAGCGGCGCCAATCGGTTCTCCCCCGATGACGCGAGCTATGGCGACGTGCAATATGCTTGCGGGCTGCTCGTCTCCCCAGCGTCGGAACCACATCCGAGCATTCTGCACTACGGCTACATCGACGGCTTCGCCTGCGTCCTGCAGACATTCCTGGGACCGCAAGTGACGATGGCGGTGCTCTGCAACAGCGATGTGGGGCCGGCGACGCCGTTTCGTGCAATCCGGCGGATCGTAACCGCGGCGCTGTAGAGCCCCTCAAGGAGCGGCGGGCTGAGCGCTGCTCTCGCCAAAATTGCGCGTGAGATACGCAACCAGACGCTGACGATCCTCGGCGGGCGGCGCCGGCATGCCCTGTTGCGATATCATCCAATCGAGCAATTCATTCCAGCGCCGTTCGCTTCGGTTTTGCTGCATCACCAGCTGGAGGCTGTGGCACGCCGAGCAGTACGCGGCGACGTCCTCGTAGCCCTGGTTTCGCGGCAGGCCCCAATATTCATCGTTGGGATCGAACACCCCGCTTGCGGAGGCCTGGCCCTCGGCGGCGGGCGCTGCATCAGGATTGAGCGCGTCGTATGACGCTTCGAACCGAACCTCGCCCGACCAATTGGCCGCCATTTCCTCAACCGCATGAGAGCGGCGGGCGGCGTCCGGGTCCTGTCTGAAATAGGCGGCGATCTCGAAGCCGAGGATCACAACGCACAGGAGCACCAGCGCCGGAAGCAGAAAGCGTTTCATCGCACGAACACCGCGATGCGGTGTTGCTGATTGTTGAGATAGCCGTGGGGATTCCAGCCGGGCGCAGTCGCGGGCTGAGCGACGCCGTCAGCGTCGGTGGCGCGCGCCCAGATCTCGTAATAGCCACGCTGGGGCGGCCGCAGGCTGGCCCGGAACCGGCGCCAATCGTAGCGGTTGGCGGCCTCGTCGAGTTCGGCTTCGACCCAGGTCGCTCCGAAATCCATCGACACATCGACCCGCGCAACCTCAACATCGCCGGACCAGGCATGGCCGCGCACCTCGACGGCGCGGCCCAGATTGGTCTGCACGCCGGTGCGCGGGAACGTGATCAGCGACTTCACCTTCATCGACTCGATGATGCGCATGTCCGCATCGTCAATCGGCGCGCCCGGCGCGATCGGATAAGCAGGCACGCGGTACGATTGGCCCGTCATCTTCTCGCCGTCGTGCTCGCGATCCCTGATCCAGATGCGGTTCAGCCATTTCTGCGAGCAGGATCCCGGCCAGCCGGGCACGATAAGGCGCAGCGGATGGCCATTAAGCGCCGGCATATCGGCGCCGTTCATCGACCAAGCAATCATCGTGCTCGGATCCATCGCCTTGGCGATCGGCACGCCGCGCGAGATCGCATTGCGCTCAGGATCGCCGGAGAGATGCTGGTCGGCGCCGTAATGGCCGGTGTAAACCGCGCTGCGCTTGACCCCGGCGCGGTTGAGAACGTCGCGCAGGCGCACGCCTGTCCATTCCGCGCAGCCGACGCCGCCAAACGTCCACTGATTTCCCGAAGCGCTTGGCCGGTAGAAGCGGCGGCCATTGCCGGCGCACTCAACAACCAATCGCTGCGTCACCGCCTCGAAGTCGCGCTTGAGATCGGCAATGGAAAGGTTGAGTTCGGTATCGACCTCGCCATCGATGCGTACGCGCCAGGTCTCGTCACTCACGCTCGACACATCAGGCGGGTTGCCGTTGTTGCGCACGAAGAAACGCACGGCGGGCGTCAGGTCGTCGTCAAGAAGGTGCGGCGGCGTCTCCATCACAATGGGGCGGTCGCCCAGCAACGTCAGGCCCGGCTTGAGCTGCAGCAGCTCGGCCTGATCCTGAGCCAGCGCGACGGGTATGATCCCCGGAGGCAGGTTCTCAAGAAACGGAATCGGCGCGCCGAGGCTCGCCGCGAACGCGCCGCCCGCACCCACCAGCAACGCCCTGCGGCTCGCGCTCATTGCGCCTTCGCGGCCGTCATGTTCGCTATCGCCTGGTTTCGACATCCCGCTCCTCCCGGCATCGCACGCAGCTCAAGTTTGAAAATTCCGCAACACCAGCACGCCGCCTAGCACGACGCCCAGCATGATAAGGGTCTGCGCCACCATGAGAACCAACGGACGCCAGCCGACCTCGGCGACTTTCTTCAGATTTGTCTTGATGCCGATGGCGGCTATGGAAATCAGCAAGAGCCACTGCGAGGCGAGCACGCCCGCATCGACCACAGGCTTCGGCGCCAGGTGAAGGCTGTTGATCGTCGCCAGAATGAAGAAAGCGATCAGAAACGCCGGCAAATATTGGGTCTTGCCGGCGCCTTCGGCGGCTTCGCCCCTGCCGAGCCAATAATAAATGGCGGCCACCATCGGCAGCAGCGCCGAAACACGCAGCAGCTTAACGAACGTGGCGGTGTCGCCAGCCTCGTGCGACACCGAATATCCCGCGCCCACCACCTGCGCCACATCGTGGATCGATCCCCCAAGCACCACGCCGATCTCGCGATCCGTGAGGTGAAGGATGGCGTTTCCGAGCGGATACAAAATCATGGCGATGGTGCTGAGCGTGGTCACGCCCGCGACCGTCACCGCCAATTCGCGCTCAGCATGCTCGCGCTTGGGCAGCACCGCCGAAATCGCAATCGCCGCAGACACGCCGCACACCGCGACTGACCCGCCGCTGAGCGCGCCGAACGCGCTGCTCAAGCCGAGCGCGCGCGACAGCGCCACGCCCGCGACAAGCGTGACGACCATTGCCCCCAGGACGATGGTGATTGGCGCGGCGCCGATTGAAATCACGTCCGCGAAGGCGATCCGCAGCCCCAGCAGCGCAACGCCGAAGCGCAGCACAGCGCGCGCGGCCCAATCGACGCCAGGGCGAATGCGCTCAAACTCGTACAGGAAATGCCCCGACAGCCCCAGCAGCAGCGCGATCAGCATTGATGGGGCGCCGTAGCGCAGCGCGATTGCATAGGCGGCGATGCCGAACACGGTGGCCACCGCAGCGCCGGGATACAATTTTCCCACGATCGCAGCCACGGACTTCGCGCGAGCGCGGACATCGTTGGATGCTTCAGTGCCGGATGTCACGCGTCGAGGCCTCTCATCTTGACAGTCTCGCTAAATCTGTGCGGCCGCCCCTCGTGAGACAGCCGCACAGCATGGCCACGAAACCCCGCGCCGTTATCGCCCGAAGTGATGAGTCCAACCAACCAACGCTTCGAACTGATGCATCTGCAGCTCTATGGTGTGGCCTGGGTTGGGGCCGCTTGGCGTGACTTCGATCCCCGACACGCTCGATTCCGGCGAATACATGAACGCGAAATCAAACGAATTGCTGTCGTCCATCCGATAGGTGAAGCCGCCGGTGTAGTGCTGTTCCTGAACGCCCGGCGCCAGGATGTTGAGCGTCACGTCTTCGGAGCCGATGGGATTGTTGTTGAAGGCGACGCCGCCGCGCCAGGTCCATTGATCGTTCGCGCGCCACTCAACGCCAAGCTTGTAGGCATCGACGTCGTCCCAGCCGAAGCCGGGACCGCCCGAGGCGCCAAGCGGCAAGGGCGTGGTCGTTGAATTGCTGACCGCAGCGACGTCCGTGTAGTTGATGCGGCGATAGTCGAGCATCACGGTCACGTTCGGCGAAACGTCAAACGCGGCGCCGATCGTCCAGCTGGACGGAATGTCAAAGTCGCCGCCGCCTTCGAACAGGCCGGCGTAATCGTCGAATTCTGACATATTGAACTGCGACTGATACGAAGCGCCCAGACGGAAGCCTTCGCTCAACGCCCACTGTGCGCCGAGACGCACACCGAAGCCGGTTGAGTAATCAGTTTCGTTGTTGGTCAAGTGCGCGGGATCGCTCGACACGCCGCTGAACGCCGCCAAGCCGCGCGCTTCGAATCCTTGCAGGGCGAAAATCGGCGCCACGCCAATGGAGAAGTTCTCGTTCAGGCGGCGCGCATAGCCGACAGCGACGAAAAGCTGGTTCAGGTTCACGCCGGACGATCCGCCGCAAAACACGCCCGAGCCGCCGCCGCACGCCGGATTGGTCACAGCGCCGTAGCTCGTGTTCATGCCGCCATTGCCGTACACGGAGATGGCGATAGCGGATTGATCGTCGAGCGACCGCAGATAGCCGAAGTTCGGGATCGGAAAATATTCTGAACCGCTATCGACAGAGCCGCCCGGGGTGAAGCTTGGCCCGCCCGAACCGGTGAACCCGCGGCGTGGGCTGAACAGCGCCATCCCCACTTGAAGTTCATTGTCGCCATCGACGATGCCAGCAGGATTGAGACTGAGCGACATGGCGTCGCTGGAGTCGGCGACGCCGGCGCCTGCGAGGGCGGTTTGTCGCGCGCCATAGCCATGCTGGAAGTAGCCTTCCGTCGCCTGCGCGGCCGGCGCAGCGAAACTCATGCCCGCCGCAACTGCGGCTGTCGCCGCCAAATACTTACGAATGGTCGCCATGCTTTCCTCCCCGCACAAGCCGACTTCTCAAGGCCTGGCCTAGTTTCTTCGCCGTGCGCTCACGCAGCGCGGCGCAACACAAATCGAAATACGCGCCCGTCATCGCTGCGCTCGACCAACTCATTTCCCGTTGTCCGGCAAAACGCTTCGAAGTCCTTCACCGAACCCGGATCTGTGGCCAATACTTCAAGCGTCCCGCCGGCTGGCAATTCGGTCAGCGCCTTTTTGGCTTTCAGAATCGGCAGCGGGCAATTGAGTCCCTTCGCGTCGAGCACTTGATCGGCCATGAAACTCTCCTTGATGAACGCTGGCGCTTCCCGGCCAGTTGCTTGTCTAGATGTACAGATTGATGTCGGATTTGAGCGCGTTTTCCATGTAGGTGGCGGCTCCGCCGTACTCGATGCCGTCGATCATCTGCTTGGGCTTGTACTCAAACAGATCCATCGTCATCTGGCAGGCGATTAGCTGGACATCGGAGAGCACCGCGGCCTCGCGCAGCTCTTCAATAGATGCGACGCCCTTTTTCTTGATCATGCCCTTCATCATTCCCGACGCCATGTCAGTGACGCCTGGCAACATGCCAACGAGGTTGGGCATCTGCATATGCATGCCCATCATCGGCATCGCCATCGCCGGATTGCCGAGCGGAGATACTTTGAGATTCAACTTCTTCTTCAGCAGGCCGAGCCCATAGAAGGTGAAGAACATCGACACCTTCACATCCATGGCCGCCGCCGTTGTCGCCAAGATGAAGGGCGGATAGGCCCAGTCCAGCGTGCCCTTAGTGACGATGATCGACATCGACTTGGCGTTCCCGCCGGCCACAGGCGCTTCGTTGGACATGTGCATCTCCCTCACATGGCTCCTCCCTGTACCGGGAGATTTCGCGTCACCTGGCGCGACGGCCAGGCTTTACCGGGAATATTATAGCGTCATAATAAGCTTATGCGCCAGCCCTATTCCCGAAGCGAAGACAAGGGCGCCGGTGAGGCTGCGGCGCGCGCGCAGCCTGCGGACACTGAAGCTGTTTTTGTCACTCACCCCATCTTTCGAGCGCCGGCCTGGGGCAGCCTCCACCCGCTGGCGATCTCGCGGCAGGCGCCGGTTCTCGGCTTGTGCGAAGCGCTGGGCTGGCTGCCAGCGCCAGCGGTGCAGGTATGCGCCCCCGCAACGACCGAAACGCTGACCCGCTTTCATGCGCCGGACTATGTCGCTGCGTTCGAAGCGGCGTCGCGCGCGGGACTTGCGCCGGTTGATGTGCGCACGCGTTTTAATTTCGGCACGCTAGAAAATCCAATCTTTCCCGGTATTTTTGAACGCGCAACGGCAAGCGTCGGCGGTTCGATTTGTGCAGCGCAACAAGCCTTGAACGGACAGCGCGCCTTCCACCCCGCCGGGGGCACGCATCATGGACGGCGCGATCGCGCCAGCGGCTTCTGTTACTTCAACGACCCCGTCTTCGCGATCCAGACGCTGTTGGATGGCGGGGCGGCTGATCCTCTATTATCTCGATCTCGACGCCCATCACGGGACGGCGTCGAAGCGGCTTTGCCGGCGACCCGCGCGTTGTTCTCATCTCGGTCCATGAAGATGGCCGCTGGCCCTATTCCGGCAGGCTGAACCAGCCGCAAGCGCCCAACGTGCGCACTTCGGTTCCGCGCGGTTTCGGCGTGATCTGGAACTGCGTTTTCTTGATGCACGAAACTAACACCCTGGCGATCGCCAGCCGCGTGCGCCCGGAGGCGATTGTCATCACCGCTGGCGCAGATTGTCTGCAGGGCGATCCGCTGTCGTCGATGGCGTTATCGAACCAGGCCTTCTGGGAGGCCGTCATGCAGGCGTGCACGTTCGCGCCCCTACAGGTCGTGCTCGGCGGAGGCGGCTACAATCCCTGGACCACGGCGCGGGCGTGGGCGGGCCTGTGGGCGCGACTTGCGGGATTTGAAATCCCGGCGGGGTTGCCGCAGTCAGCGATAGACATTTTGATGCCCATGACATGTGACCTTGTCGATGACGACGAGCGGCAACCCTTTTGGACCAGCACGCTGGCGGACCCGGCAAACCCCGGCCACGTGCGCGATGAAGTGAAGAAGCTCGCCGCCGCCGCTTCGATTGCGGCTTAGGCGAAGCAGGATGATTTCTCCACGGAGCGACTATGGCTTGGATTGATGAGCTCCAAACGATCGAAGCGCTGCAAGATGCGGCGTTCGACGCCAGCCTGGTGGCCGCGCTTGAGCAGCGCGCGCGCCTGCAACCGCCGCGCCCGATCCGCTTTTCCAGCCCGACCTTTCGCGAATACCAGTCCGACGAATTGTCCGGTTGTTCGAAGAATAGCTTTCCGGCGTTTTCGATCACCGCCGGCGCGTGCGGACTCAATTGCGACCACTGCCAAAAGAAAATCCTCGAGCCGATGATCCCGGCCACAGACCCCGAGATGCTCGACCGCAAGGTTCGCGATCTCATCTTGCTGCAGGATTTGAAGGGCTTTCTGCTCTCGGGCGGGTCAAGCAAACGCAACGAAATCCGCTATGAGCGCTACCTGCCGACCATCGAGAAACTCAAGCGCGACCATCCGGCCCTGAGGATCGCAATCCATACCGCGCTTCTGACGAACCGGCCGCAAGGCGTATGGAAGCGGCCGGCATCGACACCGCCATGATGGATGTCATCGGGCGGAGGAGACCATCCGCGAAGTTTACCACTTTGACCGGCCTGTCGCCGATTTCGAGGCGACGCTGGCGGCGCTGACGGCGACCAAGATGGAGATCGTGCCCCCACATCGTCCTTGGCCTCGCACTACGGGCGCATGCTCGGCGAAGCGAACGCCTTCGATATCGTCTCGCGCCATGACGTGCATTCGCTGGTGCTCGTCGTGATCATGCCCTTCTACGCAAAGCCGGGCACGTTCCAGACGCCGGACGCACACGAGATCGGCGCCATGTTCATGGAAGCGCCGCGCCAGCGGTCGCCCCAAAAACCTGCATTGTTGGGCTGCGCACGGCCCCCAGGTGGCACAAACGCATCACCGACGCCTATGCAGTCGGCCGGGCTGGATGGGGTCGCCTTTCCAGCGGATGGCGCTGTCGCAGTCGCCACCATGGCCGGACGCGCCCACGAGCAGGCGCATTCCTGCTGTTCGATCAAGCTCGGGGATGCCGCAGCGGACGCGCGCGCCATGCAGCGTGAATTGCGACATCGCCATTGTCGGTCCTCGGCCCAGCCGGGGCGGCGGCGGCGAAGGCCGCTTCTCGCTCAAAGCGGATTGAGTGTGGTCGCGATCGATCGCAAACAGCGGGCGGGAGAACCAGTGCAGTGCGCGGAACTTGTGCCCGCGCTGTTTGCACACCACGCGCCGCTAGGGCCAGCCATCGCGCAGCCAATCGCGGCGATGCACACCTACGTCGAGGCGCGCCCGAAGCATGTGCAGCCATGCTTTCCCGGGCACATCATTTCGCGCACACGGTTCGATTCAGACCTTGTGGCGCAAGCGCAGGATGCGGGCGCCGGCGTCATTCTCGGCCAGCGCGTAACGTGCATCCGCCGGGACGGCATGATTGGCCTGAGCGACGGGCGCGAGATTTTCGCAGCCGTGATCATCGCTGCGGACGGCCCGCGATCCCTCATTGGCGCGGCAGCAGGCCGAACCAATGCGGCGTTGATAGAAACCCGCCAGATCACCGTTCCGCTACGAGCGCCGCACGACGCCACCGACATCTTCCTGAGCGCAGACATTCCTGGGGGCTATGGCTGGCTGTTCCCAAGCGGACACGGCCCATGCGCCGGCGTCGACGCCGCCTTTCGCACGCGAAGAAGCCCTGCTTGAGTGCTGCAGCAAGCTTTTGGACGAAGCTCGAATTGGCGCGGAGGTTCTCGCGATCACGGGAGGCGCTATCCCTGCAGGCGGCATAATACTGGACCCGGTCGCCGCAAATTGGCGGGCGCCCTGTTCCCTTACTCGCCGCGACGCCGCGGGGCTGGCCAATCCAGTCACCGGGGCCGGCATCGCAGCGGCCTACCTGTCGGGCGAACTCGCAGGCCACACCGCAGCAGCCTGGGCGCGCATGGGCAATCGCACGCGCTTTGGCACGTTACCGCGAGCTGAAGATCTTCGGCGCAAGCTGCGCTTGCGCGGCGCGCGGAACTCATGGCGCTGCACAAGGGCGGCGGCCGGCCATCAGCCGAAGCCCAGCGCGCAGCCTGGATCGCATATCCCGAATATTGGAACGAACAGCGTAGTGAGGAGAAGGCGCATGACTTGCTTGAAGCCTGAAGCCGCGCGGCCCGGCAAGGCCGGCGTGCGCGGCCAGGATTACAACGCCTTCGACATCATGACGCCGCGCGCGCCCGCGCCCACGCCCACCACGCTCAAGAACGGCGCGCGCGTGAAAGAAAACGATGTCATCCCGCAAGGCGTCTACCTCCCCAACAACAACATCCTCACACCGAACATGCGCTCGCCGGACTATGTTCAGATGTCGACGGCGGCGGCGATTACACTGGGGATCATGCCAGGGAAGATGCACCGCTGCGGGTGCACGCGGTGCCTCAATTTGCTGCTGACCTATCCGGAAGGCTGCCGCGCCAACTGCGCCTATTGCGGGCTGGCGCGCCACCGCGAGGCCGAGCGCGACTACGCCGACCGAAATTTTATTCGCGTCGATTGGCCGGCCGTGCCCATGGCCGAAATCGCAGCACGCGTCGGCGCCGACCCGCAGAATAGCCCCTTCCACCGCATGTGCATTTCCATGATCACGCATCCACGCTCCGATGAGGACACGGTGGCCGTGCTGAAGACATGGACAGATCACGTCGATCCTGACGCAATTCCCATCTCCATTCTCTCCAACCCCACTACGATGGCGCGCGCCGACGTTGCACGCTTGAAAGACATGGGCGCCGACATCTTCACCGTCGCACTCGACGCCGCCACGCCAGAAATCTTTGACCGCACGCGCGGCAAGGGCGTTCAGTCTCCGCACGCATGGAGCAAATATTGGGAGGTCCTGATGGACGCCCGCGATATCTTCGGCCCGCAGAAATTCGGCGCGCACATCATCGTCGGCATGGGCGAAACCGAACACGAGGTGCTCGCACTAGTCCAGCGCCTGGTCGATCTCGGCGGCCACAGCCACATGTTCTGCTTCTATCCGGAGAAGGGCTCGTTGATGGACCACTTGCCGGCGACGCCGCGCGATCAATGGCGCCGGGTTCAACTGGCGCGCTATTTGATCGACTATTGCGGCGTGCGCGTCGAGCAGATGAGCTTCGACAGCGAAGGCCGCGTCGCCGGTTTTGGCATGCCGGAAACGGAGCTGGGCGCCGTCATCGACGCTGGCCTAGCCTTCCGCACCAGCGGTTGCCCCGGCAAATTCGCGGAAGACATCTCCGCGTGCGATCGCCCCTATGGCGACAGCCCGCCTTCGGACATCGCCAGCTATCCGTTCCAGCCTGCGGATGCGGACTTGCGCCGGATCCGCTTCCAGTTGGGACGGGAAAAGCCAAACGAACCTTATGTTGAAGGCGAGGAATTTGATGCCTAGGCGATTTCGCCTTGTCGACACGGGATTGCGCACTGGACGCGAGAACATCGCACTCGATCAGGCCATGGTGGACGCCCGCCTCGCCGGCGAGATTCCCGACACGTTGCGGTTCATTGGCTTCAAGCCCAGCGCGCTCGTAGGCCGCCACCAGGCAGTCCAGCAGGAACTCAAGCCCGAGTACTGCCGCGCACACGGCATTGAGATCGGGCGCCGCATTACGGGCGGCGGCGCGATCTACATGGATGAAGGCATCCTGGGATGGGCGCTTGTGTGCGACCGGCGCACGCTGGGCGGCGCCTTGCCGGACATCACCCGCGCGATTTGCGAAGCCGCCGCCCGCGGCTTGTCAAAGCTCGGCGTCGATGCGCGCTTCCGCCCGCGCAACGACATTGAGGTTGACGGCCGCAAGATTTCCGGCACCGGCGGCTTCTTCGACGGCGACGCGCTCATCTATCAGGGGACGGTGCTGGGCGCGCTGGCGCCGCAAACCATGCTCTCCGTGCTCAACGTGCCCCAAGCCAAGCTCGAAAAGCGCGCGCTGGACAACGCCGCTCAGCGTGTCGTCACGCTCGCCGAGCTGCTGGATGGCGCCCCGGATTGGGGCCGTGTGAAGGACGCACTGGCGCGGGGATTTGCCGAAGGACTCGGCATCGAGTTCGAACCCGGCGTCTTGTCAGAGGCTGAGGAAGCCCGCGCACGCCGGCTGCACGAAGATGAAATTGGAACCGATCGGTTCGTCTATGAAATCGACGATCCCGCCGGCGACAGAGACGTTCGCGCAGGCGCGCATACCGGCGCGGGTGGCACGGTCACCGCCTATGTCCGGCTGGAAGGCGCAAACAATAGCCGTTTCCGCGAGATCTTGTTCTGCGGAGATTTCTTTGTAGCGCCGCCGCGCGTCGTGCTCGACCTGGAAGCCTGCCTGCGCGGCGTCAGCGTCACCGACGCTGAGCAGCGGGTGCAAACCTTCTTTGGCGAACTTGACGGCGGCTGCCTTCTTTCGATTGGCGCCAACGATTTCATTGCCGCGCTGCGTGCGGCCACAGCGGAGGCGCTGGCGTGAAATCACTCACCGTCATTCAGCACACCTCCTCCGAACATCTGGGCTGGATCGAGGATCACCTGGAGGCGCGCCAAATTCGCTTCCGCTACGTGCGCCCGTTTCAAGCGGGGTCCGGCGTGCCCGCCCCTGCTTCTATCGGCGACGGACTGGCGCTCTTGGGCGGTGGCCCCTGGGGCGCAGCGGGCGAACGCGATCTGCCGACGCTCCAGGAAGAGTGCGCGCTGGCGCGCGATTGCCTGATGGCCAACCGCTTGATCATAGGCTTTGGGCTGGGCGCACAAATTCTCGCGCTCGCCGCCGAAGGAGGCGCCACGCCCGCACCGCTCGAGCTCCGCATCGGCGCGGGCCGGCGCGTTACGCCGGACGCGCTCAACGGCTACCTGCCCGAGCGCTTTCCCTATGCCGCCTATATGCGCGATTGGCCTCAGCCGCCCGCGTACGCGAAGGTGCTCGCCGTCACCGAAGATGACCGGCCGCTGATCTTTCAAATGGGCGAAACAGCGTTCGGATTCGCCTGCCATCCCGGTTTCAAACGCGCGATGGCCGAAGATTTGATCATGGAGTTCGAGGAAGGTCCCGACAATCCTGCGCCGGCTCTTCAGCGTCTCCAATCCGTAGGAGCGGAGATCGCTGACGCGCTCGTGCCGATCATGACGGGCCTCATCCAGTCGACGAAGCTGATGCGGTGAAGCCCCCGCTTATTGGCGCGTCCAGACCTCGGCGTCGCAGAATGACTGCCCGATCGCGCATCCGCGCACCGAGAGGCCATTTTCAACCACCGTCACAGTGCCGTTGAAGGTCATGAACCCCGGCATAGCTGGATGCTTCATCTGGTTGCCGCGCCACTCGTTTGGCCCAGTGCTCTCCATGCCGTGGAGCATCTCGAACCCATTGCGCTCGCCGCCCGTAATGTGGCCGCAGAGCTTGCCATCGCAATCGTAGACCTCGACCGGATCACCGTTTGGACGGGCATAATTGCCGACAATGCTCGCCGTTGACGCCGCTTGGCCAAAAGCGGGCGCCTGGGCGCCGATCAGGGCCAAAGCCAGCGCAGCAACGCCCACGCTCAATTTCCGCATCCCGTCCTCCCAATCGCTGGAAAATTCTTGAGTTTCGCCGTCTTCGCGGCGTGCGCAGCGTTTCGCACAACGCTTGCATTTGATTTTTATGATATGCTACTTTGCTGTCAAGCTGAGCCTGAACGGCAAGGATCAGCCCTGGCGCGGCCAGCAAATAATAGCCGATACGGGAGATGCAGAGCATGGCGCGCAAGCTCATCATCGTCATGGCCAACACCGATCCTCGCAATGGCGAGGAATTGGGCGCCCCCATCTTTCAAGCCAGCGTTGCAGCTGCGATGGATTACGAGGTGGATGTCATTTGCACGGCCACATCCGGCAAGTTGATGAAGCGCGGCGTTCCCGACAAACTCACTGTGAAAGAGGGGTCGCCGAAAACAGTCTATGATTTCATCAAGGATGCGCACGAGGCCGGCGTCAAATTCTATTGCTGCTCTCCCAACCTTGATCTGTTCGACATGACCGAGGCCGACCTGATCCCTGAATGCGCCGGCATCGTCGGCGGCGCATATTTGATAGAAGAGGTCATGGAAGGCGACACCAAGGTCATGACCTACTGAGCCAAGGAAGCCCCGCGAGATGCACGCCGGCACCAGAATTCAACAGCATATCGGCGATCCAGTTTCCGAGGCCGCTCCCGTATCGCGTACGCAGCTCGAAGCGATATTCCAGGATATCCAGGCCGATCTCCGTTTCGACCATGAGTTGAACGGCTGCCTCAATTGCGGCATCTGCACCGCGACTTGTCCGGCCGCGCATTATTACGACTTCAGCCCGCGTGAGATCGTCCAGCTGCTCTGGACCGAAAATCTCGAAGGCATCTACGACGCCATGCAGGAAAAGATCTGGGCTTGCGCCCAGTGCTACACCTGCGCAGCGCGCTGCCCGTTCGAGAACTCGCCCGGCGGCCTGATCATGCTGATGCGCGAGACCGCCATCAAGCACGGCATGGAATCGGCGAAAAACGTGCTGCGGCCGTTCTCGCGGGTCATGCTCAAGCTGATTTCGACGGGCAACCAATTGTCGCCCGACATGATCAACCCTGACGGCTTCGCCGACTGGGGCCCCAACATCTCCAAGATCGACGCTTCGCTCACCACGTTGCGCAAAGCTATCCCGATGCCCACGCTCAACACCACCAAGACGGCATGGGAGGTCAACCTAAAAACCTCCGTCGAACTCTATACGATCTGGGAAGACAGCGGCGTCTTGAAGCAGCTCGAAACCATCGACGAAAACCTCTTCGACGTCATCACCGACATCATGGATGAAAAGCGCGACGACTGGCAGGATTTCCTGGACGATCAGGACTGAACGCCCGCGCGCGCTGGAGACAAGATATGGCAGGCACTGGCAAGGACGGCGGCGGAACCGAACGCTTCACGGGTCACGGCCCAGAATGGCGCGACGCCAAGCTCAGCCCTGAAGACGCCATGACCGCCACAGCGTGGGTCGAGCAAAAGATCGACAAGCGCTCGATGTTGACCAACAAGGATCGCGTCGAAGATGTCCGCGATGTGATGTGGCAGCTGGAAAAGGACGGTCAAATTGTCGTCCATCGCGTAACCGAGCAGCACGAACCCGTTATCGCCAAGACGCTCTATGGCTGGGAAAAGAAAATTCCCACGACGCAATTGTGGCACCACAAATCGTGCGGCCAGTGCGGCAACATCCCAGGCTATCCAGCCTCGCTGCTTTGGTTGATGAATCAGCTGAACGTCAAATATCTCGACGAGACTGACCAGACCTCCTGCACGGCGTGGAACTATCACGGCTCGGGAATTGGCAACCTTGAGAGCCTCGCGGCCGTCTTTTTGCGCAATTTCCACCAGGCCTACGTCTCAGCCAAAGCCGAGGGCTTGCCAGAGGGCTATTATTATCCGCTGGTTCATTGCGGGACCTCTTTCGGCAACTACAAGGAAGTGCGCGGCTATTTGCTGAATTCAGCGACGCTGCGTGAGCGCGTGACCGCCATCCTCGGTAAGCTCGGCCGCCTCGTGGATGGAAAGCTGCTGATCCCCGAAGAGATCGTGCACTATTCGGAATGGGTGCACGTGATGCGCAAGCGCATTGCTGAGCGCCAGACCATCGATTGCTCGGGCGTCCGCGCCACCATCCATCCCGCCTGCCACGTCTACAAAATGGTGCCGCAGGACGTGATCTACGACGACGATGTGCTCGATGGCGAGCGTGTTGCAGTGTCAACCGGCATCATAGAAGCGCTGGGCGCGCAGGTCATCGATTACTCAACCTGGTATGATTGCTGCGGTTTCGGCTTCCGCCATATCATCTCGGAGCGCGAATTCACCCGCTCGTTCGCCATCGATCGCAAGATCAAGGTGGCGGTTGAGGAAGCAAAGTCAGACGTCATGATCGGCCACGACACCGGCTGCATCACCACGCTCGATAAGAACCAATGGATCGGCAAGGCCGACGGCAAGGACTATGACCTTCCGGTCTTGGCTGACGCCCAGTTCGCCGCGCTTGTGTGCGGCGCACACCCGTTCAAGATCGTGCAATCGCACTGGCATGCCTCATCCACAGAAAAGCTGTTCGACAAACTGGGGATCGACTGGCGCGCCAAGAAGGCCGAGTTTGAGGCCTACTTGAAACAGATCGAGGCAGGCGGAGAACGTGAGAACCTCTACGACCCACGTCGCATGATCACAGGCGGCCCGGGTTACAAGCGGATCGAATCCAAGTCGAGCGAAGCCCAATCATGAGCGATCCCGTTCTTGTCGTCGGCGGCGGACCTGCCGGTCTTTCCGCGGCTCACGCCCTCGCCAGCGCCGGCGTGCCGGTTGTGTTGGTCGATAAAGCCGCGGAACTGGGCGGCGCGCCTATTCTTTCACGGTACGCCAAGCTGGTGCCAACCGGCGAATGGGCCAAGGACGCCATCGGCGGGATGGTTCAGCGCGTGCAGAACAATCCGGCGATCAGCGTGCACCTGAACACCGGCGTCCAGAGTTTCGACGGCGCGCCAGGCGCATTTTCGGTAACGCTGAAGGACGGCAAAGCGTTGAAAGCTTCGGCCGCGATCCTGTGCACCGGCTTCACGCACTTCGATTCCATCAACAAGCCGGAATGGGGTTTTGGCCTGTTCCCCGACGTGGTCACGACCACGCAGGTCGAACAGATGATTTCTTCAGGCAAGGGCGTGCGCCGCCCCTCGAACGGGGAGAAGCCCAAGCGCGTCGCCATCCTGCTTTGCGTCGGCTCGCGCGATCGCCAAATCGGGCGCGAATGGTGCTCGAAGGTCTGCTGCACCGTGTCGGCCAACACCGCCATGGAAATCCGCGAGGAGCTGCCGGACTGCCACGTCTATATCTACTACATGGATATCCGAACCTTCGGCCTCTACGAAGAAATCTACTGGCGCTCGCAGGAAGAGCAGAAGGTCAAATACATCAAGGCGCGCATTGCTGAGGTCACCTCTGATGGCGACAAAGTCATCGTCAAAGGCGAAGACACGCTAGTCAAGCGCCCGATCACCATTCCGTTCGATATGGTCGTGCACGCGATCGGCATGGATCCCAATGTCGATAACATGACGCTGTCCAGCGTCTTTGGCGTCGATCTGCACCATTGGGGTTACATCAAGCGCCAAAACACCTACGGCGTCATGGGCGCGACCTCGAGGCCTGGCGTCTTCGTCGCCGGCGCCGCAACCGGGCCGGAGACGATCGACGACTCGATCGCCCAAGGCAACGCCGCCGCCATGTCTACGCTCGGCATGCTGAACGCAGCCGCTGCACGCACCGCGGCGGAATAAGGTTGGCGCGCTCACTTCCCTCCGCGCCCACGCTGGCCAGGCCACGCCTCGATCTCAGCGGCCCGACTTTGCTCGCGGCGCTGGAGCGCGTCATCTCCGGGTGCGAACAGAGCAACGGCGTTGAAGGCTATGTCGAAGCGCTGAAACTGCGCGGGATTGTATTTCAACAGACGTTCGCGCGCGCGGCGCCAAATCCGCCCGACGTAAAATATTTCATGAAGCTGGCGGCGTTCATGCCCACGGTGAGGAGAAGGATCGGGCCCTATCTCGAGCCCAGCGCCTATCCGGCTTTCGCCAACGCCTGCGTCGCGCTGATTTCGGCGCGTCATGATCCGCTTGCGGTCGATGAGCGCATCGCAGCGTTCACGGCCTTCTTTCCGCGCGACAACCAGCACCGCTGGGTCCGCGACCTGGCGGCCGAATTGCTCCATGCCGTTGACCCCGAACGCTACCCGCTGATGTGCCGCTGGATCTGGGACGCCAAGGCCAACACAGGCGTCTTGCGCGAGATCTGGCACGGCGACATCGATCGCGAAACGCTCCACGTAGAGGACGGGTACGCCACCTTCGTCATGCTGCGCGAGGAGCTTTCACAATTCCTCGCGTCCAACGGCATTTTCCAGAACGTTCTCTATTACGTCGATCTGTTGTGTGCGCAGGTCTACGCCGAGTACGTCTCGGCGCAAGGCGGCAGCTATCTGCGCGCCGACTTTTCAAGCGCCGACGACCCGATCCACTACGTGCGCCGCCTTCTTGGCCTTGATGGCGTACGGGTCAAAGGCGACGTGTCCGAGCCCCAGCCCGGACTCCTGCAAGGCAACTCCAACGCCACCGGCGGAGCATAGTCATGCCGATTCATGAAAAAGGCCTGATCCGCCCCGAGAACATCTCGACTCACGAGAATCTCACCATTGATGGCGTCAATGTCTCCGGCGATTGGAGCACGTTCATCCGCTCGCGCGTGGTGTCCGATTACAATGAAAACTTGCAGGAAGAGATCAGTGCTCTGCCTGGCGGTGAGAACATCCATCGCTGCTGGCAGTGCGGCTCCTGCACAAACGCCTGCACGGTCAACGCGCTCAACCCGGACTTCAATCCGCGCCACTGGATTTATCTCATCCGCATGGGCTTTGAAGACGAACTGGTGCGCGACAAGGACATCATCTGGCAGTGCGTCTCCTGCAACAAATGCACAAACGCCTGCCCGCGCGATGTCGTGCCGGAGGGCGTGATGAAAGCCACAGCCCACTGGCTGGAGCTCAAAGGACACACCAACACGACGCCATCGACGGAGTTCGATGACGAATTTTCAGACCAGGTTATTCGCACCGGCAAGATCGAAGATGGCGCGGTGATGTTGGGCTTTTTCCGGCGTATCGGCCAGAGCCCATTCCAGGACTGGTTCATCGAAATGATGAAGCGGCTGATCTCCGGCTTGCCCATCCGTATGCTCATGGGCATGGGCTGGGCCACGCTGTTCCACCCGCGCACGCGCGGCTGGGGCAAGGCGCGGGCCGCGATCGAAGAATACATCGAAGAGCGGGAGGCCGCGCACCGGCAAGCGCTCGGGCTGGGCGCCCAGCCGGCGCCGTCCCAGCACTCCGGGGACCACCACGCTCATCACAACCACGCCAACCGGCATGCAGCGGAATAGGATCAGCCGATGACCGACAATCCCTACAAGAAGGTGGCGTACTATCCGGGCTGCGCTCTCGAAGGCACCGGCCATGCCTATAATCGCTCGACCAAAGCTGTCGGCGAGGAACTGGGCCTTGAGCTTGAAGAGGTTGATAATTGGAATTGTTGCGGCGCGATGGAAGTCAAAAACATCGACCCCAAGATTCAGACCTATTTGTCCTCGCGCGTGATGTCGATCGCGGCCAACGAAATGGGCCACAAGGTCGTGATGGCGCCCTGCAACGGCTGCTACCACAACCTCAAGAAAGCAGAATATGATCTGGCGACGGACCAGTCATCGCGTGACGTCACGCAGCGCCTCTCCAGCAAAGCCGGCCACGAGACCTACGAGGCCGGGCAAATCGAGACCATCCATGCGCTTGACTGGATCAAGCATGGGATTGGCGAGGATGGGCTGAAGGCGCGCGTGAAGAACTCGCTCCGCGGCTTGAAGGTCGCCAACTATTACGGGTGCATGTACACCCGCCCCCGCAACATCTTTCCGAACCGGGATCAGGGCGCGGGAACCGAATCCTCGACCGCGCCCCATTTCATGGACGACTTACTGGCCGCGGCGGGAGCTGAGAACGTCGATTTTCCGCTCAAAACTGCCTGCTGCGGCGGCGCTCATACGCTTTCCGACAGCGACACTTCAACCAAACTCGTTCTCAACATCCTTCAGGCGGCCGAAGAATCCGGCGCCGACGTCATCGCCACAGAATGCCCGACGTGCCATACCGGCCTGGAGATGCACCAGATCCGCGCCGAAAAGCGTTTGGGCGCGAAAACCAGCGTCAAAATCTTGTACTTCACCCAGCTGCTCGGCATGGCGCTTGGCCTTTCGCCGCGCAAAGTGGGCGTGCATGAAAACATCTCCAAGTCGCAGCCGCTCCTGAAAGAACGCGGCCTCGCATGACCGCGCTTGCAGACATTGAGGCCGCACTGTCCGGCGCCGGAAGCCACGCGCTGACGCGTGAACTGGTCTTGAGTAACGCCGATCGCATTCTTGAAACTTGGCTCGAGGCGCACGGCAAGCCCCCAACCCAGGAGCGGCGAGAAGGCTTCCGCCTGCTGGCGCTGCACCGCCAGGCCGCGCAAGGCGACCCCAGCTTCAACGCCTGCCGCGAGACTTGCCGCGAACTTGCCTATCGATACAATCTTATCGACGCCGAGCCGTCCAATGCGGACGCCCACCTCGGCGCGATGCGCCGCCTGGCCCAACACCTTGTCCTCTTCATTTCGGGCAAGATGCAGGAGGCTCAGCTTGGTGAATTCTGTTGTTCGTCCCGCGCCCTGCGCACGGGGGATAGCTCTGAGAGAGGTGTCTGATGCCTAGTGTTCGCGGCTGCAATCTCCCTGACGATTTGCTCTACGACGTGGAGAACCACATCTGGTTCAAGGAGATCGGCGACGGCAAGGTCAAGCTGGGCATGACCACGGTGGCGACCGCCCTGGCGGGAGAGATCGTCGCCTTCACGCCGAAAAAGGCAGGCCGCAAGGTCGATTCGGGCAAATCATGCGCCACCATCGAATCGGGCAAGTGGGTTGGCCCGGCGAAATCGGTTGCGGCGGGAGAGGTCGTCGAGGTCAACGACGCCCTCGTCGCCAAGCCAAAACTCGCCAATGAGGATCCTTACGACGCCGGATGGATGGTTGTCCTTGCTCCGGACGACTGGGCGAGTGCAAAATCGGCGCTGACGCCGGGAAGTCAGGTGGGACCCAAGTATGAAGCTAAGATGGTTGCCGATGGATTCGCGGGCTGCGCCCCCTAGCGCGGCCGCGCTCGCGGCTACGGGCGCCCATCGCTCGCTGACGTTCGAGGAGATGCAGGGCAAGGCCGGAGAGGCCACCATCCTCCTCAAGTCGATGGCCAACGAAACCCGGCTCATGATCCTGTGCCAGCTGGTCGATGGCGAGCGTTCTGTTGCGCAGTTGCTTGAGACAATTCCGCTTGGACAATCAGCGCTGTCGCAGCATCTTGCCGTGCTGCGCCGTGAGCGCCTGGTGACGTCGCGCCGGGAAGCGCAATCAATGTACTATTCTCTCGCCAGCCGCGAGGTGCACGCCATCATCCAGACGCTGTACGAACTCTTCTGTGGTTGCGACTGAATAGCCAATGCCTCAGAGGCAGTGAACTAGAACCTTCAGGCGGTGGGCGCTGAATGCACGCCAGGCCGCTTCCAGCGAGGCCTCCGCCTCATCGCCACCGTTCTCGCGTTCATAGGCAAAGATCGCCGCCATGACAGGAAGCAAGTGCTCCTTCAGCTCTGCGGTCCTGAGATCGTCCTTGGTCCAGCCGATGAACAGCGCATGCTTATTGAACGCTTCAAGCGTGGCGTGCTCGCGCGCAAGGCGGCGCAATGCGCTAAGGCGGCTGACATCCTCCTTGGCGAGCGCGCGCCGGAACAGGCTCTCGCTCTGCGCCGCCTCCTCTTCGAGCTTTGCGACCAACCGCATTGGCGCACTCTCATCCCGCCAAATATCTGACGCACTCTATCAGAGGGCGCGCGGCAGAGCCAACCTCAGGTCGGCGCCAAGATGACAGCGCTTTTGGACCCCTTGGGCAGGCGCATCAGCTATTTGCGCGTCTCGGTGACCGACCGATGCGACTTGCGCTGCACCTATTGCATGAGCAGCAGGATGCGCTTTCTGCCCAAGGCGGAGCTGCTCAGCTTTGAAGAGCTGGACCGGCTGTGCGCCGCATTCATTCGCGGCGGCGTACGCAAGCTGCGCCTTACCGGCGGCGAACCGCTGGTCAGACGCGGGTTCATGGATTTCGTTAGGGTGCTTTCGCGTCATTTGGCGGCAGGCGCGCTCGATGAACTGACGCTCACCACCAATGGCGCCCACCTTGCCGACCATGCCTCGGCGCTCGCCGCCGCAGGCGTGAGGCGGATCAACGTTTCACTGGACACTCTTGATCGGGCAGTGTTCGAGCGCATCGCGCGCCGCGACTGCCTGGAACAGGTGCTTGAAGGAATTGCCGCCGCGAAGGCCGCAGGCCTCAAAGTCAAGATCAATACGGTTGCGCTCAAGCGCGACAACGCCCGCGAGCTGCCCGCACTGATTCAGTGGGCGCACGCACAGGGTTTTGACATCACGCTCATCGAAACCATGCCCATGGGCGAGATCGACGAAGACCGCACCAATCAATTCCTCTCCTTGGCGGATGTACGCCAGGAGCTCGAAAGCTATTGGACCCTGCGCGACGTGGCTGACTCGACAGGCGGGCCGTCGCGCTATGTGCGCGTGGCGGAAACAAGCGGGCGGCTTGGCTTCATTACGCCGCTTTCTCACAATTTCTGCGCGGCCTGCAATCGCGTGCGCCTCACCTGCACGGGCACGTTGTTCATGTGCCTTGGCCAAAACGACTGCGTAGATTTCCGCGCGCCGCTGCGCGCAGGCGCAAGCGATGACGATCTCGACAAGCTCATTGCCGCCGCCATCGCGCAGAAGCCCGACGCGCATGCTTTTAAGATTGAGAATCCCGCCCCGGCGGTGGAACGCCACATGTCAGTGACGGGAGGGTGATGTTGTGACCCAGATCCTCTTCTTCGGAGCATTGCGCGACGCCGCGGGAGCGCCAGAGCGGGCGGTGAATTTTCCGGCTTCGATTTCAACCGTCGCGGAACTTCGCGCATGGCTGTCATCACAAGACGCGGCGCTTGGCGAAGCGCTGTCCGCCCCAGGCATTCAGACCGCCGTCGATCAAACGCTTGCGCGCGACGATACTTCCATCAGCGGCGCAAGCGAAATTGCCTTCATGTCGCCAATGAGCGGGGGTTAGGCCCACAGATGGACCCTGCCACGCTCGCCCTGCTCACGGCCTGCATCGCCATGGCGGCGGCGCTTTATTCCTCTGTCGGCCACGGCGGCGCCTCTGCATATCTTGCACTCATGGCGCTCTTTGCACTTTCGCCGGATCAGATCCGGCCCGCGGCGCTGGTGCTTAACATTCTGGTCGCCGGCCTTGGCGCAGTCCGGTTTTTGCGGGCGGGCCGCTTCGATTGGGGCGTCTTCTGGCCGTTCACCGTCACAGCAATTCCTGCGGCCTTTGTGGCGGGGAGCATCGATCTGCCTGCCAGCCTCTACCGCCCGTTGCTCGCGGCGGCGCTTGGCGCGGCGGCGCTGCGCTACCTGCTGTGGCCCAATACGGACGCACTCAAGTCCACGCATGCGCCGCGCAAGCTCGTCGCCCTACCCGTGGGGGCGGCGCTGGGCGCTCTGGCCGGCGTCACCGGCATCGGCGGCGGCGTTTATCTTTCACCGCTGCTGGTGTTTGCGGGCTGGGCCGACCCACAACGCGCAACCGGCATCGCCGCACTCTTCATCGTCGTGAATTCGGCGGCTGGGCTAGCTGGCCGCGCAACGAGCCTTTCAGCACTGCCCTCCTTTCTGCCGTGGCTGGCCCTTGCAGCGCTCATTGGTGCGCTTGCCGGCACTGGCCTTAGCCTCGCCAAGCTCGACAAGAAGGGCGTGCTGCGGGCGCTCGGCGTTGTGCTTGGCGTCGCGGCCGTGACCATCGCGGCGCAAACATGATCCTCGTGCGCATCACAACCTCGCCGCTCGATGTGTGCGCCGAGCTCGCAGCGCTCGAACCGGAAAACGCTGACGCCGGCGCCATCGCCAGCTTCGCCGGCTATTGCCGCGCCGCAACCGGAGGCCGCGCTGTGACGCGGCTCGAGCTTGAGCATTATCCGGGCTTCTCTGAGCGCGGGATTCGAGCTCTTGCTGAACGCATCACCGCCCGGACAGGGGTCAGCGGCCTCGTCGTCACACATCGCGTCGGGACAATCTTGCCCGGCGCCGCCATCGTGGTCGTCGGCGCGCGCAGCGCCCACCGGACTGCAGCCCTCACCGCCGTCAGCGACATGATGGACTATCTCAAAACCGATGCGCCAATCTGGAAGCGCGAAATTGGTCCAGATGGGCCGCGCTGGATCGAACCCCGGCAGGAAGACCGGCAACGGCGCGCCGCACTGGACGCCGAGGATAAACTGACATGAGCGAACAACCTCCCATCGGGCGCCTCGACCCCAGCCTTCCCTTCCAGCCAGTCCGTATCGCGGTGCTCACGATTTCCGACACGCGCGACGAAGAAAGCGACACATCCGGCGCCTTGCTGGCCGAGCGCATCGTGCGCGACGGCCACGACGTTGCGGCACGCAATTGGGTGAAGGATGCGATCTCCGAAATCCAGGCGCAGGCGCACGCGTGGATCGACGATCCAGGCATCGATGTCATCCTCACCACGGGAGGCACCGGCCTGACCGGACGCGACGTCACGCCCGAAGCGCTGCGGCCACTGTTTGAAAAGGAAATAGACGGCTTTGCGGCGGTCTGGCACGCAGTCTCTTATCAAAGCGTCGGCCTATCGACGCTGCAATCACGTGCGTGCGCGGGGGTTGCCAAAGGCACTTTCATCTTCGCGTTGCCCGGCTCAGGCGGCGCTTGTCGCGACGGCTGGGATCAGATCATTCGCTGGCAGCTCGACCGGCGCTATCGGCCGTGCAACCTTGTCGAAATCATGCCACGCCTGATGGAGCGCTGACCATGAGCGACAAGCTCACACACCTTGACGACTCGGGGCGCGCACGCATGGTTGATGTCGGCGCCAAGCCCGCCACGCAGCGTGAAGCGACAGCGCGCGGTTGCGTGCGCATGAGCGAAGAGGCGTTTGCTCTTGTCATGGCGGGCGAAGCGCCCAAAGGCGAAGTACGCGCCGCCGCGGAGATCGCCGGCGTCATGGCCGCAAAGCGGACGGCGGACCTCATTCCGCTGTGCCATCCGCTGCCGCTGACCAGCATCAAGGTTGAAGTGACTCCGGATCGGGAGCGGCTGGCGCTGGTCGCGACAGCGACGGTGAAAACAACAGCGCCAACCGGTGTTGAGATGGAAGCGCTGACCGCCGTTTCTATAACGTGCCTCACCATCTATGACATGTTGAAGGCCGTGGACCGTACGATGGCGATTGGCGACATCGCCGTAATCGCCAAACATGGTGGGGCCAGCGGTTCCTACACCCGGGACGGCGCATGATCTCCGTCACGCAGGCGCGCGCGCTGATGCTTGAGCACATTGCGCCGCTGCGGAGTGAAAGCGTTCATCTCGGCGATGCGCTTGGCCGCACGCTCGCTGCGCCCGTTACGGCGGCGCGGGCGCAACCGCCGTTTCGAGCTTCCGCTATGGACGGCTACGCCGTGCGCAGCACTGACACGCCCGGACACCTGGAGATTATTACTGAGATCGCCGCCGGCCAGATGCCGAAGCAAGAGCTTGGCCCGCGGCAGGCGATGCGCATCTTCACAGGAGCGCCTCTGCCTTCGGGGGCCGACGCGGTCGTGATTCAAGAGCACTTTCGGCGCGACGGGACGCATATCGATGCGCCAGGCGTCGCCCCAAATCTGCATGTGCGTGAGCTGGGCATCGACTTTGCTGCCGGAGAAACTTTGATCGATGCAGGCGCGGTAATCGACGGCCCGGTTCTCGCGCTGGCCGCCGCCGCCGGCGCCGCAACACTCGCCGTGACCGTTCGTCCGCGCCTTTTCATTCTCTCTGGCGGCGACGAAATCGTGGCTCCCGGTTCGGCGCCCGGCCCTGCGCAAATTTTTGACTCCGGCAGTTTCGGGGTCGCGGGTTTCGCAAGCTCGTGGGGCGCGGCAGCGCAGACCAACCCGCCTCTCCGCGATGAACCCAGCAGCATTGCGGCCGCAATCGACGACGCCCTTACGCGTAGCGACGCTGCCGTCGTTATTGGCGGAGCTTCTGTCGGCGACCATGATCATGCGCGCGGCGCGCTTGCCGCAATTGGCGCGCGCCTGGTGTTCGACGGCGTCGCCATGCGCCCGGGCAAGCCAACATGGTTTGCAGTGCGCGATGGCAAGCCGGTGCTGGGTTTGCCGGGAAACCCAGCGTCGGCGCTGGTGGCGGCGCGGCTCTTTCTGCGTCCGTTGCTGGCCCAGATGCTTGGCGGAGACGTTGATGCGTCGTTGGCGACCAAGACCGCGCTGCTGCGCGTCGCTCTTGGCGCCAATGGCGGCCGCGAGGCCTTTCTGCGCGCCAGGCTGGAAAGCGATGCTGCGGGGCAAGCGTGGGTGAGCGAATTTCCCAACCAGGATTCCTCACTGCTGAGGCCATTTGCGCGCGCCAACTGCCTCATCGTTCGTCCGATCAGCGATGAGGCGAGGCGCGCCGGCGACGCCATCCAGGTGCTCTCGCTCACATGAGACATCTTGCCCATCCTCGTAACCAGGGCGTGCGCCGAGACGAACCGGGCCGCATGCGTGTCTTGATCCTGCTCGCTCTGGCTTTTCTTGCTGCAACGACCAGCCCAGCCTTGGCGCAGGCGCGCGCCGCCGCAATCGCCGAAGAGCGCCGCGCCGAGCAATCAATTGCGGCGCGTTTTGCCAATGTCCCCCAACTTACGCTCGCGGAATTCGACCGGCTCCGCCGCGACCGGACCGTGATCCTTGTCGATGTTCGAGAGGCGGACGAGTACGCGATCAGCCATCTGCCCGGCGCCATCCGCGTCCCGCCCGGCGCAAGTGCGGAGGATGCGCAGCGTCTGATCGGACAAATCCCCCGCGGCGGCGCTATCGTATTCTACTGCACGATTGGCTTTCGCAGTTCGCGTCTCGCCGATCGTGTGCGCACCGCATACGGCGGCGGCGCGGCGCCTTTGATCGCCAGCCTGCGCGGCGGCCTGATCGCATGGGTTAATGACGGGCGCACCTTGGTCAACGCCGCCGGAACGACCAGCTGGATCCATCCCTACGACGCCCAACGCCGCCGCATGCTGATCGACCCCACGCGCGCGCAAGGGAGCCTGCACGGATGGCCGTAGCCGACTTCGCGCTGTTCGGCTTGCCCGAGCCCGCGCTGCGCGCCGGCGTTTTTGCCGGCGTGTTGGTCGTGCTCCTGTGCGCCGAACGCATTTGGCCGCGCCGGCGCCGCGTGGCGGCGACGACCGCACGCTGGTTCACCAACATGGCCCTCGTCCTGATCGACACAGGCGCGGCTCGCCTGCTGTCCGCTGCGCTTCCTGCGGCAGCGGCAGCGGCGGCGGCCGTTTGGGCGGCCCGCCATGGTGTTGGCTTGTTCAATCTTTTCCAGCTGCCACCCGCCATAGCTTTCGTCACGTCCCTGTTCGCTTTGGATTTTGCGATCTGGCTGCAGCACGTCGTATTTCACCACGTGCCGCTCTTTTGGCGCATGCATCGCGTGCATCATGCTGATCGCGACCTGGACGCCACCTCGGCGTTGCGGTTCCATCCCTTTGAAATTGTGATTTCCGCCTTCTACAAGGCGGCGGTCGCCGTTGCGCTCGGAGCGCCTGCCACCGCTGTCATCGCGTTCGAAATCATTCTGAACGCGTGCGCAATGTTCAATCACGCCAATATCGCGCTGCCGCCGCCGGCCGACGCTGTGTTGCGGTCCGTACTTGTGACCCCCGACATGCATCGCGTCCATCACTCCGTCCACAGGGATGAGCACGACAGCAATTTCGGCTTCTGCCTCTCCATATGGGATCGGTTGTTTGGCGCCTACCGGGCGCAGCCGCGCTCCGGCCACGACGGGATGACCGTGGGCTTAACCGGCCATCAAGATGAAAAGCCCGCGCAGCTCGTGTGGAGCCTCGCCTTTCCGTTCCTGCACTAGTGCAACTTGAGCCGCGGGCGGATCACCTGATTGACGTGGCCGATCAAGATCAGAATTGCGCCGCGAAGCCATCCATGAATGGCCAAGAGGTGCATCCGGTAGAGCGATACGTAGACGAGCCTGGCAAGGCGGCCTTCGATCGCCAGCTTGCCGCCAATCAGCCCTCCCATCAGAGAACCCACGGTCGAGTAGCGGCTGAGCGACACCAACGAACCGAAATCGCGGTAGCGGAACTCCAGCAGCGGCGCGCGCGCGCAGCAGCGGCGAAGATTCTGAAACGCCGTTTCCGCCATTTGATGGGCCGCCTGCGCTCGTGGCGGCACCGGCCGGGCACTGCCCTGCTGGGGACAAGCGCAGCAATCGCCAATTGCGAAAATACGATCGTCACGCGTGGTTTGGAGCGTTGTACGCACGACAAGCCGGTTGTCGCGGTCGGTCTCCAGGCCCGCCAAGTCTTTCAGAAAATCCGGCGCCTTGACGCCCGCGGCCCAGACCCGAAGATCGGCAGCGATGCGTTCCCCGGCGCTGGTGACCACCGCATCCTCCGTGATTTCCGCCACTTGCGCGCCGGTGAGCACGCGCACGCCAAGCCGCTCAAGCTCATCGCGCACGGCCGCTGAGAGCTTTTCGGGCAAAGCTGGCAGCAGGCGCGGCCCTGCTTCGATCAAGGTGATTTCAAGCCTGCTCTCATCGAAGACTTCAAGGCCGTAGTGGCGCAGCCCAGCCGCGGCGTTGTAGAGTTCCGCTGACAACTCCACGCCTGTAGCGCCGCCGCCCACGATGGCGACCCGGACACGCGCATCGCTGCCGGGATCGCCGCTCATCTGCCGTGACACGCGCAGGCACTGATTGAGCAGCCTGAGGCGAAACCGGTCCGCCTGGCCGCGGCTGTCGAGAAAAACTGAATGGCGTTCCGCGCCCTTGGTGTTGAAAGAGTTCGTGACCGCACCAAGCGCGATGACGAGATAGTCGTAGCGAATGCGCTGGCGGCCGATGATCTCAGAGCCGTCCTCATCAAGAAGCGGCGCAACAACAATCTGGCGCGCCGCGCGATCAATGTTCTCCAGGCGGCCCTGAAAGAAGCGGTAACCCCAGCGGTGCGCGTGCTCGCGATAGCCGACCTCGTCGAGATTAGCGTCAAGCGAACCCGCCGCCACTTCGTGCAGCAACGGTTTCCACACGTGCGATTGTTGTGGCTCAAGCAGGATAATGTCGAAATGCTTGCGCCGGTACGCCCGGCCAAGTTTCCGCACCAACTCCAAACCGCCGGCGCCCCCGCCGACGACGACGATCTGCGTCTTCTTGTTCATTGGCCCGCCATTGCGGAAGAACTTACGCGAGGATGTTGGCAGGCGCTTGGGGCGTCAATCTGCCAATATGCCGCTAACGCGCTGGCGGACGAGCTGCCTTAACGAACGGTGCGGTACACATCTTGAGATTTCTAGATCTGAGGCGCACCGGCGCGCTCCGTCAGGAACACTTTCAGTGCGGCCCACGCAGAGGGCTCGGTGAGAAATGGCGCGTGACCGACTTCCGGCACGGACGTCGCGACAAGATCCGGCTTGCGCCGTTGCATCTCATCGACAGTTGATTGCATCAGGATATCCGTGATCGCACCACGCACGACCAAGGCCGGGATGGGCTTCAGCGCATCGAACAACGGCCACAAATCAGCAATGTCTTGCGACCCCGGCGCTACTGTGCGCGCAATCGCGGGATCGTAATCGAGTACAATGCGCCCAGGCGCTTCCTCGCGACAGATCTTGCGGGCGAAATTCAGCCAGAACGTCTCTCCCCGCTCATTCGGAAATGCAACGCCGTTGATGTGCCGGCACAAGTCGGCTGCCTCCGTCCACGACGCGATGGGCTCGCCTTGGCCCACATAGGTCTGGATGCGCGCGAGCCCCGCCGGATCAATCTCGGGGCCGATGTCGTTGAGTACGGCGCCAGCCAGTCGCTGCGGCGCGGCCGCCGCTGCGATCATGGTCATGAGCCCTCCCATCGACGTGCCCACGAACACCGCCCGCGCGACGCCAAGATGATCGAGCAGCGCCAGCATGTCTTGAGTGTAGACGCCGGGATTGTAACGCGCGTGATCGGGGTCTGGATCCGACCCACCGCGGCCGCGCTGAGAGGCAGTGATGACCCGCCGGCCAAGCTTCGCGATCATTGGCGCGAGCTCCTCGAAGTCACGCACGTTGCGCGTCAAGCCGTGCAGGCACAGCACGGGCGGCCCGCTGATTGCTCTTTCGGGCGCGTAATCGCGATACTCAAGCAGCGGCCCATCTGACGTGGCGAATTTGGCCTCGGCGAATTGCCCGCCCATTTCAGCCTCCGGAATCGGTTTCGATCCAATCGCGCCTGAGGTTCGGCGCAGTGATGAAGAACAATAGCGATGCGATGAGATAGAATACGGCGCCGCACAGGATCGAATAACGGAGCGATTCATCACCGTAGAGGCCGCGCATCGCATCGGACAAAGAACCGATGATGACATCGCCGAGCGCAAGACCAAGCAGGTTGTTGATCAACAGGAACACTGCAGTCGCCGTCGTGCGCATGTTTGCGGGCACGATGTGTTGGAATGCAGAGATCACCGGTCCGATCCACGCCAGCCCAAACGCCGTGGGCGCAAGCAACGCAAAAAAGATTATGGTTAGTGAGGGCGACAGGATGCCGACGGCATAGAGCGGCGCCGTACACAAGAACGCGACTGCTGGCACCAATGCATACGCGCCGCGATTTGCCTCGCCCAAACGGTCCGCGGCGAGCCCGCCCAGAAACAAACCGATGACGCCGCCGATCAGAACGATCAAGCCATAGAAATACGATGCATAGAGCAGCGCGCCAGCGCCGGCGGGAATCATCCACCCCGGCAAGAAACTCAGATACTCCGGCAGCGCCTCGCCGTAGGAGCGCACAAAGAATGCCGGCAGCCAGGCGAACAGCCCATAGCCCATGATCGAAGAACTGGCCGCACCAAGTGAGAGCGTCCAGAATGAACGCTTGGCCAGCAGCGTGGATACAACAGCGCCAATTGAGGCGGACTGCGCGGATTGGCTTGCGGCGTCATGGCGGCCTCGGGCCGGTTCGCGCATGCTCCACAAGAACACCGGGGCCAGGAGGACGCCCGCGGCGCCGACCATGATGAACGCGGCGCGCCAATCCAAGATCGTGGCGATCACCCCGCCGAATACAATTCCAACGGCGCCGCCGATGGGAATGCCGAAGGAGTAGATCGCGAGCGCCCGCGCGCGCTTGTTGGGCGGATAATAATCGGTGATCAGGGAGTATGCCGGCGCGATGCCGCCGGCTTCGCCTACGCCCACACCCATCCGGGCGAAAAACAGCTGCATTGCATTGCCGGCGAAACCACAGGCCGCGGTCATCGCACTCCAAATCATGAGCGCCGCCGTGATGATCCGGACGCGGTTGGCGCGATCCGCAAGCCACGCGATCGGAACGCCGAGCGTGGAATAGAACAGCGCGAACGATACGCCGCGCATCACCCCGATCATGGTGTCGGAGACACCCAAGTCTTGCTGGATGGGAATCGCCAAGATGCCGATGATCTGCCGATCGATGAAATTGAGCGTGTACACAACGATCAACATCATCAACACGAAGGCGCGATAGCCTGCGGAATCGTTGGACCGCCCGCTCATGCCTTACAGCCCGCCCGTTGCTCCCAGTACGGCGCCCGCAGCTCGCGCTTGAGCAGCTTGCCATTGGCGTTTCGCGGTAGCGAAGGGCGCAGCTCAATGCTGGCGATGCGCTGCTGCTTGCCGAGCTGAGCGTTAGCCCAGTCACGCAGTGCTTCAGCGCCAACAGCCGCGGGCTCACGCAACACAACGAGCGCCAACGGCGTTTCGCCCCAGCGTTCGCTCGGCACGCCAAAAACCGCGCAATCGAAGACGTGCTCATGCTGCATAAGCACGGCCTCAAGGTCGGCGGGATAGATATTCTGGCCGCCGGAAATGATCATATCTTTCTTGCGGTCAGTGATGTGAAGATATCCGGCTTCGTCGATGCGGCCAATGTCGCCGGAACGAAGCCAACGCCGGCCCTTTGCGTCCGTCCAGAACGCCTCTTCGGTGGCCTGCGGGTTGTTCCAGTAGCCCTGCATGGCGAAGCGGCTGAGCGCGACGATTTCGCCCGTCTCACCCTGCGGCGCCGGGCGATTCTCGTTGTCGAGGATGGTGATATCTTCACCTGGCAGCGGCTTGCCCACTGAGCTCATGCGCCCCTTCGCCTCCTCCGGCGCCAATGTCGTGATAATGCCCTCGGTGGAGCCGTACAATTCGATCACGCCGCATGGAAAGTTATCGAACAACGCCTGTTTGACGTGCGCGGGCAGCGGCGCGCCGCAGCACATCATTGCCTGCATTGCCCCACGATCGCAGGCTGCGAAGTCCGGATGTTCCAACAGACGTTGGAACTGCACCGGAACCATTGACGTGTGCGTGACGAGCGCGCGATTCATCGCGTCGAAGATGCGCGGGGGATCAAATCCCTCGTGGATCACCAAGGCGCCGCCGAGCATGAACGTGGGGAGCATGCCCGCCCAGGTGATGTTGGAATAGAGCCCTGTCGCAATCAGCAGACGCGCGCCGCTATGATAGCGCAGAGCGTGAGCGAGATCGTGGGCCCAGTCGAGCCGCCCAATATGGGTGTGTGCGATGCCCTTGGGCTGGCCGGTGGTGCCAGAAGAGTAAATGATGTTGCAGATCGCATCTGCCTTCAGCGCCACGCCGGGATCCGCTTCGGATTGCGCACCGCGCCAGGCGGCGTAACACTTCCAATCTGCATCCGCTTCGCCGTCACTGAGGACGCGCAATTTGGACCGCCCAAGAATCGAAGGGGAAATACGCCCCTGATGCTCGGGCGTGACAAAGATCGCCGCGACGTCCGCGTCACTCAGCATGGCGTCGATGGCTTCATCTGTGACGCTTGTGTTGAGCGGGGCGACGATCGCGCCAGCCTTCATGGCTGCAAACATGACTTCCGCCATCGCCGCACCGTTGCGCATGACCACGCCGATGCGCGCGCCTTCGCCGCACCCGGCCGCGAGCAGACCGTTCGCGACTTGATTGATGTGCGCTCCGAATGTGCGCCAATCGATCGTTTCAGCAGCAGTGACCAACGCGGGACGAGAACCGCGCCAATCAGCGTGCAGCGTTAGAATGTCAGGAAGCAGGGGTTGCTGCATGAGCGCCCCTCCAACAGGCGGGACTGACGCGGGCGGCGGCGCCCGCGTCAGCTCTCACATCAGAAGCGAACCTCGACCGAGGCAGTCACCGTCCGCGGGTTGCCGTAGAAGGCCAGAACGGAATTGTCTGTGGCGGCGCCCGGGAAATTATACCCGGAGGTGATGTAGCGTTCGTCGCTCAGGTTCCGTCCGTAGAGACCAATGCGCCAGCGATCGTTGTCAGATGTCCAGTAAACCGCGGCGTCGTACAGCCAGAACGCGGGCTGATCCAGCAGCGGAATTGCGGACTCGAACTGCTGCGTATCGCCTCGATACGCCGCCGAGCCGGTGAACGAAATCATACCCGGCGTCGGGCCGAGCGCTACCGGAACCGAATAGGTCAAGCTCGCGTTTCCAGTCCAATCGGGCGTGTTCTGCACGTCACGCAGGCTCGACACATCGACACCGCCAACGATGAACTCGGTGTATTTGGCGTCGATATAGCCGAACGAGAGTGCGCCCGAGAGATTATCGGTGAACTGCGCCGTGCCCTCGAATTCGAAGCCGGTCATCTCTGCAGCACCCGCATTGGTGACGGTGCCGACGAAGGTCACCGGCGGGCCTGGGATAATCACAGAGCCAGGAATCTGCACATCCGTGTAGTCGGCGAAGAACACGTCGCTGTTGATGCGCACGCGGCCATCAAACAGAGAGAACTTCGCGCCGAGTTCGTAGGAATCCACAAATTCGGGCAGGAAGCCTGCTCGCACATCGGCATTCGCAAAGTTGCCGCGCGGGTCGAAGCCGCCACCTTTGAACCCTTGCGAATAAGAGGCGTAGAGATTGAGGTCTGGGTTCGGCTCCCAAGCCAGGATGACGCGCGGCGTGAATGCATCGTCAGTACGCGCGCCGCGGAAAGTCGGTGTCGGCTCTGTAGCGCCGATCGCGCCTGGCCCGCCGAATGCCGGTGACGGCCCCGGTGCGAAGAACTGGCGAACGACCCGTGAAGCGCGCTTGTCTTCAGTGTAGCGGCCGCCAACGGTGAGGCTCCAAGCATCGGCGAAATCGAAGGTGGCTTCGCCGAACACAGCCCAAGTGTTTGTGTCCACATCCCCGATCGTCAGCTGGGTAAGCGTCGGGAAATAGACATCAAAGGCGTCGTACGCATTGGCGTCCAGATAGTAAGCGCCGCCGACAAACGCGAAGCGATCACCTTCATAGATGGCCTGGAGTTCCTGGCTGAACTGCCAGTTATTGTAGACTACCGGAGCATCGAAACTCCGCGCCGCCGTGGAGTCGAAATCGATCGGAGATTCCGAATGATCCCGCCGATAAGCCGAAATTGAACGCAACGTCCAATTCGGGGCGACTGACCAGTCGACCATCACCTGCCCGCCCGTCGCCTCGAAGTAATTGCGGGTGATCGGGCCCAGCAGGGTGATGCCGGCTTCGGTGTCGAAATCGCCGGACAAGGGCGAAATCCCGCTCACGCCGCTTGGCAACAACCTGTAGCCCTGGCGCGGCGAGGAATTGTCTTCGACGTGATCGGCGGACATCCGAACGAGGAAATTCGACGTCGGCTCCCATTCCGCCGACACGCGCGCGGCAAACACATCCTTGTCGTAGTTGTCATCGCCGGTTGTAAGGTTCGTTCCAAATCCATCGCGCACAAATCCGGCGACAGCGCCGCCGACACGGAAGGTGTCGGTCAAGGGCGCCGAACCGGAGAGCACGGCATCCATTTGATTGTAGCTGCCGTACGCGAACCGGGCCCGAAGGGTGGGATCGGTGGGATCGATGCGCCGCGTCACATACTTGACGGCGCCGCCAATGGTGTTGCGGCCATAGAGCGTTCCCTGCGGCCCACGCAACACCTCGATGCGTTCCAGATCGTAGACATCGAGCACCGCGCCTTGCGGGCGGTTGAGATAGACATCGTCGAGATAGATGCCGACGCCCTGCTCGAAACCCGCCACCGGGTCCTGCTGGCCGACGCCGCGAACGAAGGCGGTCAGCGTCGAGTTGGTGGCGCGGGAATTCTCTAGCGTGATGTTGGGCGTCGATTGCGAAATCGCCGTGATGTCCTGCGCGCCTGCTGCTTCGAGCGCCTCGGCTGTGAACGCGGTGACCGCAACAGGGACATCCTGAAGGCTCTCTTCGCGGCGCCGCGCGGTGACGACGATCTCCTCGTCGCGCGCAGTCTCCTCTTGCGCCAGCGCTATTCCGCCGGTGCTGATCGCCAAAGTGCTCGCCCCGGCGCACAAAGCCGCCAGCCAGATTCCACGCATGCTCATCGCAGACTCCTTCCCTATGCGCCGTAATTAATCGGTCGTATAATTAATTGTGGCGATTTCTGGCGGTGAGCGCTAAGCTTGTCAATCCCGCACCCTTGCCGGGGGCGCCTCAGCGGGCGATAGACCCGCAGTCGCCGACCAGGAGTTGCTGAAATGCCTCACCCGCAAGCGCGTGCCGTCGCGTCAGGCGCCAGCCGCGCTCCTGCGCGTCCTGTGCGCTCACGGCCGGGCCGCCCGCCGAAGAACGGCGATGTGGCGCTCCGGGAAAGCATCTTGGACGTCGCAGAAGAGCTGTTCGCCAGGCGCGGCTACGAGGGAGTTTCAACCCGCGCCGTCGCCCGCGAAGCCGCCGCGACGCCAGCGATGATCCACTACTACTTCAACAGCAAACGCGAGTTGTTTGACGCGGTATTCGAACGCCGCGCCGCAGTTCTCAATCGCGAGCGCATGGCCGCGCTGGACGCTTATCAGGCGGAGGCGGCGGGCGAGACAACCATCGAAGGCGCCATAGCCGCCTTTCTGCACCCGGTGCTGGCCAAGCTTCTGTCAGGCGAGCCGGGCTGGCGCAACTACCTCGAACTGGTCGCTCAAGTTGGCAACAAGCACGAGTGGGGCGGCGAGGTGATGACCCGCTCGTTCGATCCCGTTATCGAGCGCCTGATCCACTTGATTGGCGTCGCCATGCCCGGCGCAACCGAGCAGGATCTGTTCTGGGCATATCACTTTCTTTCCGGCGCCCTCCTGCTGACGCTCTCAGAGACGGACCGCATCGACCGGCTCTCAAGGGGACTGTGCCGCTCAACCGATATCGCCGCCATCGAACCTCGCTTGGTGCAATTCGCTGCAGCGGGATTTCGCCGCGTGTGTGCGCAGCGGCCAAGCTGACGCGATCCCGCCTATTCCGCCGCCAACCTCACGAGGCGCCCTTTCCGGCGGACCAAGTTCTTGTAGTCCCACTGGATAAGACGCGCCTTCTTCAGCCACCGCCGCAAGTCGCGCAGCGGCACCTCCGCCGCATCATTGAAGAAGATTGATGCGTCCTTGAATTTCTTGCCCACGATATTGAGCTGATCTTCCTCGAAATCCGCGCCGCTCCAGAACATGAGCCGTATGCCTGGCTTCTGCTTGCTGTAGCCGACGATGGGGTTTCCATCCAAGAACCACACGGGATGGGCATGCCATATCTTGTTCTCGGCGCTGAGCATTGCCTTGTCGATTTCACTGGCCAGCAGATCACACACTTGCCGATGTTTGAGTTCCTGCCCCTTGTTGTATTTCGCGATCTCAGCGTGCATCTTTGTCTCTTACAGCCCCTACTCGACGGTGCAGCCAGCTCGCTCCTCGCGCTACACTATCCAGGTTCGACAGGCGGCGCCCATAAACTTGGCACGCGCCAGTCATTCACGGCGCGTGATCACGCGCCGCGGCAGAAGCAATCGGCGCCGCCGGGCCTCTTCCGTCAGGCTCGCGCATCGCGCCGGTCTCGCTGGAGCGGTTGGTGGTGGCGGGTGGACTTGAACCACCTACCTTGGGGTTATGAATCCCACGCTCTAACCAGATGAGCTACGCCACCGAAGGGGCGGAGAGATACGCGCGGGCGGCGCGTGGGGCAAGCGTAGGCGGCGCAAAACCCCCGTCAGGACCCGGGCGGCACGTTGACGCAAGATTTTTGCGCTGAATAGGCATTGGCCCTTGCCGAAACCTGCCCTTCTATCCCATTCATGGGATATCTTTTCGCCTGAGGGCTTGGGGAGCGGATTTTGGCAGAGGATTTGGACACCATCGACATCCGCATCCTGGACCTCCTCCAGCAAGACGCCGGCATGTCGATCGCAGATATCGCGGAGAAGGTCGGGCTCTCCTCGTCCCCGGCGTGGAGACGCATTGAAAGGCTAAAAAAGGCAGGCGTCATCAAGCGCCAGGTGACGCTGCTCGATCACGACAAGCTCGGGCTCACTTTCGAGGTGATCGCATCGGTCAAGTTGCAATTGCCAACACGCGAAAACCTTGAGCACTTTGAGGCGAACGCCGCTGGCTGGCCGGAGGTTGTCGATTGCGCCACCGTCACCGGGGCCGTCGATTACATGCTGCGCGTCATCACACGCGACATCCACGCCTACGATGATTTCCTGCGCGACAAGGTGCTGGCGCTGGGGCTCGTTTCCGATGTCCAGTCGCGGATCGTGATCCGTGTTTCTAAACGCACAACCGCCGCGCCGCTCGAACTCATGCCGGGTGGCGCTTCGGCCTAGCGTGCTTCGCGCTCGGCGCGCCGCAGCATTTCTGCTGCTTCTGGGCCCACGAAGCTCTGCGGATTGGACGGCGGCGTGAGATGTTGCTCGCGCTCCCAACGCTCGATCAAACGCTTGGCGCTATCGAAGGCGTCCAGGAGCGATTGCCCCTCCCGTACGCCACGATTGAAGTAGGCGTCCCCAAAAAAAGTCCACTCCCGCTGCGGCTGGCAACCGAATGACGAACGATCCGGCGCGGCCGCGGTCAACACAATCGTGCTGGAGCTCGCGAGCGGCGCGATAAACGCACCTGCGAAACAGGCGGAGACGATCACGACGCGATTGCGGATGTTTGCCTGCTGCAGCATGGCGCTCAGATGGAACGGGCGAAGGCCTGAAATCAGCCGGTTGTTCTCGCGGATAGCGGCGGTGCCATCCGATTGGCCGTGGGTTGTAAGAAAGATCACCACCAGATCCTCATTGGGATCGATGAGCGACCCCACTTGCCCGATGGCGGCGGCCAAATTGTCCGGCGTTGCGGCAGGATATGTGCGCGGGCCCTGTCCGCCCGCCGACAGGATGATGGAACGTCCATCGGCGCGGAGATGCTGGCGCAAGATATCCTCCGCCTGCACAGCTTCGCGCTCGAACACGGGATCACCCCAGAGCGAGGCCGCGATGATGTACACATCCTGCACGCCGGGCCGCTGCGGTTGCAGCGCTGATATGGATTCACCCATCAGCCGCGCCAGGGCGGCGGCTTCGGGCGCGGGCGGGGCGATTTCAAACGCGCCGAACTGGCCGTTAAACGGATCGCGCTGCTGGGCGGCGGCGGGCTGCACAAGCATTGCCGCGCAAACCGCAACGGCGAACATCCATCCCCGCATTTCCCCTCTCCCCGGAAGCCCAAAATTTCGCAATCCCGCATAGCGCCCCGTTGCGCGCTAGGCTAGCGTCGCGGACATGTCTGAGGGGACGCCACCGCGGCGGGACGGCTTCATCGCCGCCCGCAAAACCGAATTGGCTCAAGCCATTATCGCCGACTGCCGCCAGGAAGACGCCGCCCATATGGGCGATGTTCTGAAGCTTCTTTCGGCGCTGCTGCACTACGAAGCCCATGCCGAGCTTGAGGCGTTGAAGGCGCTTTATGATCCGCTCGATCCTGACGCCCCTGCCTCGCGCCGCGATGTGAGCCTTGCCGCGTTTGAAGCCTTCGAAACCGAATTGCTGAGCGCGCTGCAACGCGCAAATTTCGTCGAGATCGATCCTGACACAGTGCAGACGCGCGAAGCCACGAAACTCATCACTGGCCTCAGCATCAAACCTTCGAACGCGGGCATCCGGCGCGTCCGTTTCTTCGCGCGCGGCGAACGCCAGGAACAGATTGAGCTCAAGAGCTGGCTCCGCCGCCGCCATGTCGATGTCCAGGTGATGAGCGATGTCGTCGTACTCGTCGGCTTCAAAGCCGAGGATGAAGCCGCAAGCGGCGCCGACCGGCGCGCGCTGAGCCGCATGCGGCGCGGCGTGCGCGAGGGTGCTGCGCTGGTGAAGCATTTTCGCAGCGTCGCCGCGGCGGAGTTGGTGACCTTACATCCCGGCGCCAAGCCCAGCATGCGCCCACGCGACCAGGCCATGCTCGCCGCACCCGCGCTGGTGGCTGGCACGCCGGTTCTACTCAACCTATGGCCCGCGCTGACGGTCATTTTCGCAGTGCTTGCGGCTTATTTCGGCGCTCAAGGGGTGATCGAGGAAAATGAACTCAAACGCGCGCTCGCGGCGATGTCGGGCTTGATCGCTGTCGGCGCGTTCGTGATGCGCCAGCGATTGAAGTACGAAGCGCAGACGCTGCGCTATCAGAAGCAGCTGGCGGACACTGTCTACTTCCGCAACCTCGCCAACAATGCTGGCGTCCTGGATCTGCTCGTCGGCGCGGGCGAAGAACAAGACGCGAAGGAAGCTTTGCTGGCCTACGCACTGCTACGGCGTGCAGAGGCCCCGCTTGCAAGCGCCGACATCGATACAATGGCTGAAACGTTTCTGCGTGAGCGCTTTGGCCTGGATATTGATTTCGAGATTGGCGATGCGCTCGCAAAACTCGAGCGCCTCGGCCTCGTCGCGAGCGATAATGATCGTTACAGCGCTATCGCGCCATCGGAAGCCCTCGCTAAGCTCGACGCCGCCTGGGACAATCTGTTCAAATTTTCTACAGCGACGTAGGCACACAAAGATACTTTCGCCGAGCTGTCTGTGCTATCACTTGGAATCGCTAAATCCACGGTTGTGCGAGGACAAGTGAGGTGGCGACGAGCGGCCCGTGGCGCGCGGCAGCGGTTCAAGAGTTCGCGCAGGCCGCGCGGGCGCTGAGTTCGTTTGCCGAAATCCAGCAGTTCATGGAAGAAACCTCGCAGCGCCTGGGCTTCGATTATTTTGCGATTACGCACTATGTGAGCGATCCGCTCGCCGCGAACGTCGTCAATATCGGCACGTTTCCAGAAGAGTGGATGATGACTGCGCAGAGGCGTGGCTATTGGAAGGATAGCCCGCTTGCCGCGGCATGCCGCGGGTCAGTGGCCCCGTTCTTGTGGTCAGAACTGCCGCGAAAGATGCAGCTCACCGCCCGTCACTGCGAGATCCTCAACGCGGCGCAGGAGTGCGGGATCGGCGAGGCCTTCACGATTCCGGCGAATGTGCAGGACGGAACCTGCGGCGACGTGACATTCGCGATGAAGGGCGCGCAAAGCGCCGCGTGTGAACCTTCCGGCGACGCAATACCTCGGATGCCTGGCCTATGAGGCGGGTCAGCGGGTCGCCAAACAAAAGCCGGCGAACTCCAGGGCGACGTCCATCCTATCAGCGCGCCAGCTTGAATGCATTGCACTTGTTGCGCGCGGAAAGACAGACTGGGAAATCGGAAGTCTGTTGAGCATCAGCCCCGAAACAGCGCACAAGCACATCCAAGCAGCGATGCGTCGTCTCGGCGTGACCACGCGCACGCAAATGGTCGTGCGCGCGCTGTTCGAAAGGCAAGTCCGCTTTCGGGATGTCATAGCCTGATCAGGCCAATACCCGTTCAGGCTATCGGCGGAAGCCTCCAAATCAGTTCACGGCGATGGTGCAGCCAATTCGGAGGGGCCGCCATTCAAAGCCGAGACACCATGATAGCCAGCGAGGGCATGTCACGGGCGCATGAGCGCGCCCGCATCGTCCGCGCAATCCGTCTCACCGAAACAGCGCTTGTCTGGATGACGACGGAAAAGCCACGCATGGAGCTGCTTGATCTGTACTTGGATACGCTGCGCATGTTGTACGAAATGCTTGAAGATAAGCCGGCAAGTCGCGCACCCTTGAACGGCAGGCGGACACCGCGCCATCGGGGCGCGTGAAGATGACCAAGTCAATACTCGCTGTCGATGACTCGCTTACGATACGCCAACTTGTCCATCTCATCCTGACGCAGAGCGGGTATGCCGTAACCCTGGCGACCGATGGCAATGCTGCGCTCGACACGATCGCTTCCGCGAAACCGGATCTCGTGATCTCAGACGTGAATATGCCGGGCCTTGATGGCCTGAGCCTGGTCGAGCGCATCCGCATGCTCCCTGACTTCCGCGCAACGCCGATTCTGATGCTCACCACGGAGAGTGATGCGGAGAAAAAGGCACGGGCCAGAGCGGCCGGCGCCACTGGATGGATCGTCAAGCCCTTCAACCCGCAACAATTGCTCGACGCCGTTGGGCGCATCTTGGGGTAGCGCATGCCAAGCGAACTCGCTGGCGGCAGCCTGAAATTGGATTTCCGGCGTGCATCAGCGCTCGTGCTCGACCGCGATCTCCTTTGCATTCAGATTCTGGTCGCGATGCTAAACGGATTTGGCCTTCGCTCTATCGCGCGTTACCAAGAGGTTGCGCAGGCGATCGATGGGCTGAATTCACGGACGATTGATATCGTCATCATGGATCCGACCGGCTACGGCGATAAAGGCTATGGTCTGGTGAGCTGGCTGCGAAGCTCAAGCGCCCACCCCAATCACGGAGCCACCGTGGTGCTCGCGACGGGATACCCCACAGTGAAAGCTATTTCCCATATGAAGACATGCACTGCCGATTTTCTGATCTCCAAACCATTTTCGACGGCGACGCTGTTTGATCGTTTGGTTTGGGTCGCACAGCAGGAAGGCAAACGCGGGCAAATGCTTGCGCCCGGAAACGTTGTCTCAACAACCGGTAGCGGCGTTGATCTATGGTAGGCTCGTTCAAGAGATCAGCGGGCGTCTCGCAATTTCTGAGCGCCACTGACGGCCTGGATCGCGGCCTCGCCGTCTACATGGCTGAGAGCGGCGTCAAGGACCTGCGTCAAGATGCACTGCGGGAGGTCATCTCGCGCACAAACAACCTCGCCGCGACGGCTTCCGCCATCGGCGACCCGCCGACCGACGAAGAGGCACAACAGCTCCACGACCTTGCGAACTCGATCTTCTCGGTTGCGGGAACATTCGAGCTGCATTTCCTGGCGAAAACTTCGCGCGCTCTGTGCGAGCTGCTGAACATACTCTCTGAACGCGGAATGTGGCGGCGCGACATCGTTCAACTGCACTGCGACGCCGTCCGCGCAGCTCGCGACGAAGAAACACTCCATCAAAGCGCCCAAGAGGAGATGCTCCTCGGCCTTGAGGCAACCAGAGCCAGCCTGCAGAAATCCAATGAGGGCGCGCGCTAGCGGCCGCGGCCGTAGCCAACCGCGTCGGTCGGATCGTTATCAGTGATCCCTGTCGCTCCGCGTGGGCCGCCGCGCCCGTTGCTTACGGGATCGGACGGATCGTTGTCGGTAAAGCCGGTGAGGCCGCGGCGCCCGCCGCGGCCATAGCCGGCGCGATCAGCGTACGGGCCGCCGTCACTGTCGGAGAAGCCGCTAGGACGACCGCCGCCGCGCCCACGGCCGACTGGGTCGGCATACGCGCCGCTATCGGAATCGGTGATGCCCGTGCGCCCGCCACGCCCTCGCCCGGCCGGATCGGCATAAGGCCCGGCATCGTTATCGGTCAGCCCGCTCGCGCCGCGGCCACGACCAACCGGATCGGCGTAGGCGCCGCTATCGCTATCAGTGACCCCTGCTTGGCCGCCGCGGCCGTAGCCGCCGCGATCTGCGTAGGCGCCGGAATCGGCGTCGGTCAAACCGGTGCGGCCATAACCCGCGCGGTCGGCGTAGGCGCCGCCGTCAGCATCGGTGCGGCCTGTATAATATGCGTTGCCGCCGCCAGCGCCCGCAGTCGCGCAGCCGGTCACGGTTGCGGTAGCGCCGCCAGCGGCCACCACCCCTGCCACGCGCCCGAGGAACGAGCGGCGATTCAGTTTCTTCTTGTCCGACATCTCGCTCCCCCCGAGCTACCACATTGGCGTTGCGGGAATGCTGGACGCATAGATGCACGAGCGCAACCCAAAAAGCATCCGTCGCTTCTCAGGCCGCGAACACGGTGCGCACGTGGCCGTCTGTGAACCCGAGTTTCCGGCGCACTCCGCCTGGCCAGGTGGTGAGATCGATCACAAAACGCAGGCCATTTTCGACGCCATCAGTGACCGCCTCGGGCTCGAGCCGCACCCACGCCAACGGCGCACTGGAAACAGCTTCCGCACCGGCCTCGGTTATCGCACGCACGATCGCGGCGCGGGTGTCCCGCGGCGGGTATTGGAGGAACACTGAGTGGTAGATGATCGTGGCTGCGTCGCGCGCCCGCTTGGCGAGTTTGTCAGCGATCCACGCCGCAGCGTCGGCGCGCTCGACGCGAATATCGTGCTCCAGCGCCAGCGCAACAGCGCCATCAAAACGTGCGAGCCTGTCGGCTTGATCCGGCCAGATGTAGGACTTGAGCCGCTGCCGCTCGCCTTCATCGCGAATGTCCAATGGATTGATGTCGCAACCAGAGCGGCCGCGCACTGACGGACGCGCCTCGATCGCAGGCGTTGCGGCCTGCCAATCGGTGTCAATCACGACGGCGCTTGCGCCGCCCCAGCTCCACGTCGCGGTTTTGTAGGCAAAGCGATCCCAGTTCATGTTGAGCCCCGCACTGGCGCCGATTTCCAGCATGTCCATAGGGCCCTGCCATTGCTGGGCGAATTCGAGAAACCCAGCAAGCAATCCAATCGCGCGCCGCGTTTCGTTCGTTTGCGGCGCGTAACGCAGAAACTGGCCCACCCAATCTGGTTCGCGCGCCAAGAAAGCGCGCGCGAGAGGCCAGATCTCGCCCATGTCCCAGTTTGGATTTGCGGCGGGGTAACCGGCGGCGAGCGCAGCGTCGCGCCCGGTAAGCGCTGCGGCATGCAAGGCGCCCGCCAGCCGCAGCGCAACGACATCGGCGCGTGGATTGGTCGTCCAGTCGCGCGTCAGCGCCGCCACCGGCCCTTCACCTTCCAAATCGTCGGCGAAACAGCTGATCAGCTGACCGGTAAAAGGAGAACCATATTCCGTGCAGAATATGGCTTGCTCACGAAAATGTGCGAGCAGCCGCTCCTTCATGCGCGCTCAACGGCAAGCGCAATGCCTTCGCCGCCGCCGATGCACAATGACGCGACGCCGCGCTTGGCGCCGCGCGCCTCCAGTGCGGCCAGCAGCGTCACAAGCACGCGCGCGCCGCTGGCGCCAATCGGGTGCCCAAGCGCGCATGCGCCGCCATTGACGTTGATAATGTCATGGCTAAGGCCAAGCTCCTTCATGGCGATCATCGGCACGACGGCGAAGGCCTCGTTGATTTCCCAAAGATCGACGTCCTTGGCCTGCCAGCCCGCACGTGTAAGCGCCTTCTGAATGGCCGGCACCGGTGCGCTGGTAAACTTAGAGGGCTCCTGCGCATGGGCGCTTTGCGCCACGATGCGCGCGATGATCTTCTTGCCCTGCTTTTCCGCGTCGCTACGGCGCATGAGCACCAAAGCCGCCGCGCCGTCGGAAATGGCTGAGGCGTTCGCGGCGGTCACTGTTCCATCGTGTGTGAACGCCGGCTTGAGCGAGGGAATCTTGTCGGGACGCGCCTTGCGCGGCAGCTCGTCGGTATCAACAACGCCAGCCTTGGTTTCAACCGCGGCGATCTCGCGCTTGAAGCGGCCTTCGCTTGTGGCGCTTTGCGCGCGCCTCAGCGTTTCAAGCGCGTAGGCATCCTGCTGCTCACGTGTGAACTGATAGTCCTTCGCCGCCTGATCAGCATAGACGCCCATGGCGAGCCCTTCGTAGGCGTCCTCAAGGCCATCCATCGCCATGTGATCGAAGAGCTTGTCGTGACCGTACTTCTGCCCGGCGCGATGCTTGGTCATCAGGAAGGGCGCACGCGTCATGCTCTCCATGCCGCCGGCGACAACAGCGTCCGCCTCGCCCGCCAACAGCGCCTGGCGCGCCATCGCCACCGCTTGCAGGCCCGATCCGCACATCTTGTTGAGCGTCACAGCTTCGGTCGATTTGGCCAGACCCGCCTTCAACGCCGCCTGGCGCGCGGGCGCCTGGCCTTGGCCGGCTGAAAGCACATTGCCCATGATGATCTGATCGGCGCCGCCTGTTCCCGCTTCAGCTACCGCGGCCCTGACCGCCGCAGCGCCAAGTTCTGGCGCGGCCAGATTGCCGAGTTCGCCCAGGAGGCCGCCCATCGGCGTTCGCGCCATGCCGACAATGACAATATCTTCGCTCATGATGTCTTTCCTTCCGAACGCAGGATCATGCAGGTGGACGTGCCGTGCGCATAGAGCTTGCCATCGGCGCCGGTGATTTTGGCTTCAGCGGTGAGAATGGTGCGCCCCTGCGCCAGAACGCGGCCTTCCGCGCGCAGCGTGCCGGCACCGGCGGTGATTGGGCGCACGAAATTCGCTTTCGTCTCCAGCGTGCCATAGCCGACATTCGGCGGCAGTGTTGTATGGCCAGCCGCACCGCAAGCGCTATCGATCAATGTCATCGCCCAGCCGCCATGCACCACGCCCATTGGATTAAGAATGCGGTCGCTGGGCTCGCCTTCGAACACAACCCGCCCAGGCTCAGCCTCGACAAGGCGGAAACCGAGCGTTTCCGAGATGGAGGGCGGCGGAATATCGCCCGCGATGATGGCGCGCATGGCGTCAATGCCGTTCATGGCGCGGATGTCCGGCAAACCGTGTTGTCCAGGCTTTTCCATCTCAGTGCTCCGCCCCCAATATCCAGCCACCGCCCAGAACGCGCGTTGAGCTTGTATCGTAGAAGACCGCCGCTTGCCCAGGCGCCACGCCTTCCTCAGGAGCGTCAAGAAGGACGCTCCACGCCGCATCAGGCGCCGGCGCAATGCGCAATCGCGCCGGAACCGGCGGCCGCGTCGAGCGAACGCGAACGAGGATGTCAAGCCCGTCCAATTCACGCGCATCCGAAACCGGCTCGCCGATCCAGTTTACGTCCTTCAGCGCAATGTGCGACACGCCCAACGCCTCGCGCGGGCCGACGATCACGCGCCTGCCGCCGGCGTCGAGCTTGACCACGAACAGAGGCTGGCCGGTGGCGACGCCCAGCCCGCGGCGTTGACCCACGGTGTAATTGATGACGCCATCATGTTCGCCGAGCACGTGGCCCTGCGTATCGACGATCTCGCCCGGTTCGACGGCGCCCGGCCGCAATTTCTTGACCACGTCTTGATACTTGCCGCCCGGCACAAAGCAGATGTCCTGGCTGTCAGGCTTTTCGGCGACCCGCAGACCCAGCTCCGCAGCCAGTTCACGCACGCGCGCCTTCGGCATGGCGCCGAGCGGAAAGCGCAGAAAACCAAGCTGCGCGCGTGTTGTCGCGAACAGGAAGTAGGATTGGTCGCGGCTGGCGTCGGCGGCGCGGTGGAGTTCAGCCCCGCCCGCCCCTTCAATGCGCTGGACATAATGGCCGGTGGCCAAACAATCGGCCCCCAGATCTTCTGCGACGCGCCTCAAATCCGCGAACTTCACTGTTTGGTTACAGCGCACGCACGGGATCGGCGTCGCGCCAGCAAGGTAGGTGTCGGCGAAATCTTCCATCACTGCCTCACGAAACCGGCTCTCATAATCGAGCACATAGTGAGGAATGCCCGCCGCATCGGCGACGCGACGCGCGTCGTGGATATCCTGGCCCGCACAGCACGCCCCGGGCTTGTTGACCGCCGCGCCGTGGTCGTAGAGCTGCAACGTCACGCCAACTACATCATAACCCTCGCGCTTGAGCATCGCCGCCACGACCGAGGAATCCACGCCGCCGGACATCGCCGCGACCACGCGCGTTTCGCGCGGCGCCTTCGCGAAGCCGAGGGAATTGAATGGCGCAGCGCCTGTGACAAGCGCGCCGGGCGATACAGCGTCCATGATCTCCTCCCCCCGGGGTCAAGGCCCAGGGCGATGGCTCATAGATAGTTCAGCAAGCTCAATTGCGAAAGCTCTGAGAAGGTTTTGGCCGCCGCCTCATATTGGGTCAGAAGCGTGTTGAGCCGGATCGAGACTTGCGCCAGGTCAGCATCGGCCTGCTCGCCGATTTCCTTGGTCAGCAGGTCCGAGCGCACCTGCAGGCGTGCGCGCTCGTCCTCCAGCCGATTTTGCAGCTGGCCAGAGCGGCCCTCTTCGGTGGTGAACGCCGCCGAATGCGCCTCGAACTGCGCTGCAAACGCCTGCAATTGAGCGGTGTCGGTTGCATTGATTGGCTGGCCCAGCGTGCCGCCGGCGCCGTCGAGCATATTTTTCAGCGCACGTAGAGTGTCAAACAAGCCCGAGGAGAGCTCCGACGCCTTGGCCGCCAGCTTGATCGGCTCACCGGTGCCGAAATCAATGGTCTGATGGCGCGTGGCTTCATCAAAGATGGCGTCTGGCGTCACCGCGGTCAGCAGGTCATCGAGAGTGTTGATCTTGATCGGCACTCCATCCTGGCGTTCGCCAGCGAACATTGGCTGGCCGTTCCAGGTTTCATTGAGCGCTGAGACGATGCTCGAAAAAGAGAGTTCAAGCTCAGTGACAATGCCGCGCCCGTCATTGGCGCTGATCGCGTCACGAATTGATTGCGCCAGCGCCGAGGAGGCGTCCGCCACTTGGCCCAAGGCCGCACCCTGCACGCCAAAGCGCGCCTGCAATTGATCAATAACCGAGGCACGCGAATCGGAAGCGGCGCGCATGCTTTGCGCATTGAGCAAGCGGCTTGAGGCGCCGCCAAAGCCCTGCAGCGTGTTGGCGACAGAGCCTGACGCGATCTGGCGTTGCAGGTCGCCGAGTTCGCCGGTTATGCGGCGCACGTCGTGCTGAGCCTGGGTGAAAAAGCGGAGTGAAAGCGGGGCGCTGGTCATAGCATGCTCTAGCGATAGCCAATGGACATGAGCACATCGAGCATGTCGGTCGCGGCCTGGATAACCCGCGCGGCGGCCGCGTATGCGTTTTGATAGGCAGTCATCTTCATCAGCTCATCATCAATGCTCACGCCCTCGATCGCCGAGCGCCGGTCTGCAGCGGCCATCGACACCGCTTCTGCGCCGCTGGCGGCGCGCTCGGCGTCGCTTGCTAGCCGCCCCGCCTCCCCGCCGAGGCGCGCAGCGTAGATCGCCAACGTTGCCGATTGCGCTGTGAGAAAGCCGGCGGCGGGAAAGCCACGCACTGTGTTGCGCGCCGCCTCCAGCGCCGCGGCGCCGCGATTGTCGCCGCCTTCGATGATGCGCTCTCCGAGCGCTACACCGAGATCGGGCTTGGCGACGGCGAGCCGCGATGAATCGGCGGCGACCAAATGATTGACATCGACTTCCACAGCACGCGCCGCCGTGGCCGCCGGCGAGAGTCCGGTCAAGGCAGTGAACGAGACGCCGGTGTCGCCGCGCTTTGTGCTGTCATTCTGGAGCGTAACCTGGAACGCCGGGTTTGAGGTGAACGAGATTTGCCCCGTCGCCACGTCGAGCGCGAACAAGCCGTAGTCACCCAGCCCGTTCACGCCAGGAGCATTCAAGGCGGCCAGCAAATCATTCCAGGTCGACCCTGGTGCGGCCAAGGCGCCTGAGATTGAAATCGTCCGGTCGGCGACGAAGCGGCCTTGCGCGTCACGCACCTGGTAACTCAGTTCTCCGTTGAGATTGAGGTTGTGCTCCCCCGTCCCGGAAAGTCCGGTTTCGAAGAAGAGCGGCGTAGGCCGCGAGATCAGATCGTTGAGGCCGAAGAAATGAGAAAAACCCCGCCCGGCGCGGTCGCTGGGATTAGCCTCATCCTGCTGAATGACGATGCCGCCGCCGGAGATTACGTCGAGTTCAAGCACGCCGCCCGAAAACGAGGCGCTTCCCGGGGGTGAGGCAGCGCCAAGCGCGGAATCGAGCGCTGTTACGAAGTCATATATTGTGCCGCCGGCGAAGCTGTACGTATTGGGCGGCGACTCCGCCGTAATCGTCTGCGCGTCGAAATCGATGGTGAGCCGCTCGCGCAGGAAGCCCGCGGAATCGGTGACCGCCAGCGTGGCTTCGCCGGTGAAGCCGATCGCATCCGTTTCAACCAACCCAGTTTGACGGCCTATCATCTGCGAGACCGGCGGCGCCGAGGCGCTGTCGTTGTGAACTTGGTTCAGGGTATCGGCCAGCGCAGCGGAGAAGCCGCCCAACGCCTCTGACAGCCCCACGAGATCGTGGTCGCGCGCTTGCAGGAGGCCGTGAATTTCACCGCCGTTGAGGAACGCTTCAAGATTGACGTTTGAACCGATATCCTCGTTGAGCATGATCGTGCCGTGTGCGGCGAATGGCGCGGAAGTCGGCGTGTAGCTCAGCCGTGCGGGCTCAACGCCAACAAGCAGCGCGCCGCCACTGGTGCGCACGTGAACGCCGCCGCCCTCCACCGCCGTGACGCGCACGTCCATAAGATTGGAGAGCTGGTCGATGAGCGCCGATTGCGCGTTCTCGGCTGAGGTCGAATCCGCGCCGCTGCGCTGAGTGAGTTGAATTTCCTTGTTCAAGTCAGCGATGCGATCGATCAGGCTTTGGGCGTCGCTGACGGCCTGAGCGATGCGCTGGTCAGCCTCTACGATGAGGTCCTGCAGCGAATTGCCCACGCGCTGCACTTCCGAATACGTCGCTTGCAGCGCGCTGACCGCATCTGAGCGGCGCAGGCCCGACGCCGGATCGACGCCCAACTCCGTGAGCGCCGACCAGAATTGGTCCAGCGACGCAAACATCGATGTCGAACTCGACGGATCGCCGAAATTCGCCTGGGCGCGGGAAAGAATGTCCGATCGCGCCGACGCCGAGCCGTGCGCCGCCTGGGCGATGTAGCTGGCGGTGGCCAAGAACTGATCGGCGGCGCGGCGAATGCCGGTGATTTCAACGCCGGCGCCGGCGCCAATCTGGGTGCGCGGCGACAGCGTGAGGTCGGTGCGCACATAACCGGGCGTGTTGGCGTTGGAGATGTTCTGCGAAACTACCGACACGCCCGTCTGAGCGGCGCGCAATCCCGAAAGTCCCGCGAGCAGAACGCTGGTTAGGCCAACCATGCGCGCACCTCCGGCAAAAGGCGCCCGGCGCCCGGCCAAACTTGCCGGGTGCGCAGATGGGCCCCATAGCCCCCATGACAGCCGCTAAGCGTTTGAAACAACGCCGTTTCTCCGGGACGCGACGCCGTTTGCGGCATCCGCGTGTGAAAACTCCGCGTCACCACCTCGCAAATCCGGGGCCATGGTTAATCGCCCGGCAGAAGCTGCCGGTCTGCCCGGCGGAAATTGCCCGTTCTGCATTCGAAATCGGAAGGGCGGCAGAATTATACTTTTGATTTTTATATGTTTTATTAGGTTACCGACGTGGCCCGTCTATTGCTCAGCAGTCCCAGCCCAGGCGCGAGCGTCGCGCCCGGTTCTGGGGGACGTGCATGGATTTCGCGGCAGACGCCGTTATGGACGCAATCGCGCCGCCCCCGCGCCCAGCGGCGCGCGCTGCTGCCGCCGCCGACGATGGTCCGAGTTTCGACGATCATCTCGCGACGGCAGAGCGCGCCGACAGCGATGCGCCGGGCGAAACACCGCTAGCAGACTCCGCGGACAAGCCACTTTGCGCCAAGGCGCATCCCGCGCACCAGGACGCGGCAGAAAATGAGCTCGCGCCTGAGGGCGATGACGAGCCACTGCCGCCGGCGCCCATAGCGCTGCTGCAGCCTCAGCACCCTGCGGCAGCGCCGCTGACGATTCAATTGGCGGCTGCGCCTCCAGTCGAGGCCAGCCCCGAAGCCGAACTCCCACTGGAAGCGGCGCTCGATACGGCCGCGCCTGGAGTTCCCGCGTCGCCACGGGCCGCTCCTGCAACTGCAGACACCGCCGGCGAACGCGCTGACGCCGACGATGGCCAAAGCCGCGATGACGCCATGGCCTCGAAATCGAAAACCCCGCAAACAGCCAAGACTGTTACGACTGATGTCTCCGACTTGCCCCAAACGCATGCGCTGAGTTTGCCCGTGGCGCCTGCCGGACAGCAGACGGAGACAGCGCCGCAGATGCCACCACCTGCGCCCGCCGAAGTCGAAGCAACTGCCATCGCCCAAGCGACGCCGAAGGCGACCGCTGCCGTCCCGCGATTCGAAACAGGGGCAACGCCGCCCGCGCCAGAGGCGGAGCCCGAGCCCGGCGCAGCGGATTCATTGCGCAGCCAAGAGCAGCAACGAGTACAACCGCAGGCCAAGCAAGCAGCCGCGAAGTCAGTCCAAGCGTTCAGCGCCGCACTCAGCGACGCAATGCAACAATCACCGCCCGAACCGCACCAGCCCGCCCCGCAGGTCGGCAATGGTGACGGCCTGACGGTCCAAAGCGCGGCGCAGCCTTCCACGCATGTCCGCCAGGCGGAGCAAACGTCAAGTCATGCTCCGGCGCCTGTCGTGGCGCAGGTCGGGCAAGAGATTATCCGACGCTTCAATGGTGGCGGCTCGCGTTTTGAACTGCGCCTCGACCCGCCAGAGTTGGGGCGCGTAGAAGTGCGCCTTGACGTATCCCGCGATCATCGTGTCACCGCCGTGATTGCGGCCGACAGTCCGCAGGCGCTCAGCGAGCTCGCGCGCCACAGCCGCGAACTCGAACAAACGCTGCAGTCAGCGGGCCTGCAGCTGAGCGAAAATGGACTGTCGTTTGATTTGCGCCAAGGCCAGCGCGGCGACGCCAACCAAAGCGATAGCGAACGATCGGGGGCCGCCACTGCCCCTGACGCAGCGCCGGAAACGCCAGCCGCCGCCGCGCGCCCGCTTGGCTTCGAGCGTTGGCGCGGCGTGCGTGTGGATTTGATGGTTTGAGGATCTAACAAATGACGATCGCATCCGTCGCCCCAACCGCCGCCACAGCCACCGATGCATCCGCGCGCACGCGGCTTTCGGACAATTACGACACGTTTCTGGTGCTGCTGACGGCGCAATTGCAGAACCAAGATCCTTTGGCGCCCATGGACTCAACGCAGTTCACGCAGCAATTGGTGCAATTCAGCCAAGTGGAACAACAGATTCGCACCAACGAACAGCTTGAAGGTCTTGTTGGCCAGTATCAGGCCGCCTCCGCCGGCGCTGCGCTCTCCTACCTCGGCAAGGACGCCATCATCGCGGCGAACGAAACCTACCTCGCCGGCGGCGGAGCCAACTGGGCCTATCGCCTGCCCGCCAGCGCCGAGAGCATGGCCATCTCAGTGCGCGATCAATCCGGGCGCACGGTGTACACAAGCACGGTTTCCCCGCGCACGGCTGGCGAGCATTTGTTCGCCTGGGATGGAACCAAGACCGACGGGACGACCGCGCCCGACGGCGTCTACACGCTCTCAATTGACGCAAGGGACAGCGCCGGCGATGCGATTGCGCCGACAGTCTCTGTTCGCGAAACCATCATGGGCGTCGATTTCTCCGGGGCGACGCCCGTGGTCATCACGCCCTCCGGCACACACTCACTCGACACGATCAGATCGGTGCTGGAAGGCAGCTGAGAAAACCGCGGCCGCTGAATGCGGCCGCTCAATCCGCGCAGAAGCGCTCCATAAACGAAACACAAGGCCGCGCGCACTGGGACGCACGCGGCGATGGAGCTGGGACACATGTCTATCTATACCGCATTGCGCGCGGGCGTATCCGGCCTCACGGCCAATTCGAGCGCTCTGGCCGTAATTTCCGACAACATCGCCAACGTCAACACCGTCGGATATAAACGCGGCGGCGTCGATTTCAGCGCACTGGTCAACGCACAGAACTCCAACACGACCTATAATGCCGGCGGCGTGCTGCCTCTGACGCGCCAGCAGATCTCGCTGCAGGGTTCGCTGGAGCAATCGCGCTCCTCCACCGACCTCGCCATTTCCGGCGATGGTTTCTTCATCGTATCCACCAATGACCAGCAGCTCTCCAACGGCGGCAGCGTGCTTTTCACACGCGCCGGCTCTTTCACTGTCAATGCCGACGGCTACATGGTCAACGCGCAGGGCTTGTTCTTGCAGGGATGGCCCGTCGGCAGCGACGGCAGCATCACCTCCTCGCCTACATCGCTCTCGGCGATCGAGCCGGTGAATATCTCCGGCGTCGGCGGCTTGGCGGAACCGACCGCCAATGTCGGGCTTAACGCCAACCTCAATTCCGGCCAAACTGAATATACGGGCGCATACACCGTCGGCGACCTGGCCACGGGCGTCATCACCCCCCACTTCGAAAGCTCGCTCGAAGTCTACGACAGCCTGGGCGCCCCGCGCACGATTGCGTTCGGCTTTCTTAAGACCGGACCGAACCAGTGGCTGGTAGAAGCCTATTCTCGCCCTAACACCAGCGTCACCGGCGGCGCGGGTAACGGCGGCATTCTCGCGGCTGGCACACTCACCTTCAACAGCGACGGCACCGTCGCTTCGGTGGCGGGCCACGGCACCGCGTCTACGGTTCAAGATATCGACGGCGCATTCACGATTGACTGGGCCACGAGCACCGGGTCTGCGGATCAAGACATCACCCTCGACCTCACAACGGGGATGACCCAGTTCGCCAACAGCTTCGGCATCACGAGCGTCACCGCCGACGGCGTGCCGCCCGGCGACCTCGTCGGCTTGGTTCTCGAAGGCGACGGCATGCTGACAGCCCAGTTCTCCAACGGCCGGGCACGCGCGCTTTATCAAATACCGCTGGCGACATTCCTGAACCCCAATGGCCTTAAGGCAGATGTCGGCGGGGCGTTCCGCACCACGCTGGAGTCCGGCCTCTACAATATCAATTCGTCCAATGCGGGGGGCGCAGGCCGGATCGTGTCCGGCGCACTGGAAGCCTCGAACGTTGATCTGGCGGCGGAGTTCACCAACCTCATCACCACGCAGCGCGCCTATTCGGCGTCTTCGCGCATTATCACGACCGCGGACCAGATGCTGGAAGAACTGCTCTCGATCAAGCGCTAGTAAAGTCGATAGCGGCAAGAAATGAGTAAGAGGTCCCGTGTTCTAATTCGAGACACGGGTCTAGGCAGAATTTTCCCGCGCCTTAGTCGTTTCTTTAGCCGTTCGAGTTATCGTGACGGCTCAAGAACGAGGAGAAGGCGCGATGCAGAAGCAACGCCGCTATGATGGGGTGGTGATGGGTCCCGACGGGAATCCCCTCACATTGGATGATCTGCCGCCTGCGGGCACCACGCGCTGGGTTATCCGGCGCAAGGCTGAAGTAGTTGCCGCCGTTCGCGGTGGTTTGCTGACGCTGGAAGACGCTTGCGCACGCTATGGGCTCTCCGAAGAAGAGTTCGACGGCTGGCGCAAGTCGATTGAAAAGCACGGCCTGCCCGGTTTGCGCACCACGCGCATCCAGCACTATCGCGGCGCCGGCCTCTAACTCGGGGCCGCGCCACGGGCGCCAATAGTCCTTACTGAGCTTTCGAAGGCCCTCGCGACTCCGCCGCGGGGGCCTTCGCGCGCCTGCGACGCGCTTAACCTTTGTTTCACGGACAACCGGGCAATTTCTGCCGACCGGTGAGATTTGCCCAGTGATTCTATCGCTGTCTCTGGGCGCTCGCTGTGCGTGCAGAGGCGAGCTTGAACGGACTGACGCAACTCCTCCTGAAGGCTGGACCGACACGGTTGTTTGCGGCCTTGGGGCTCGCGGCGGTCGTGGCGGCGCTGCTGTTCACGCTCGTCTTCCGCATCGGCGGCGAACCCAAAGCCCTGCTCTTTGCAGGCGTCGAGACGCGCGAGGCCGCCGAGATCACCCAGCGGCTGGAGCAGGCCGACATTCCTTACGAGCTGCGCGGCGACGGCGGTTCGATCTATGTGGCGCGTTCGCGCGTGCTCGACGCCCGCATGATGCTTTCCGCTGACGGCCTGCCCTCGCGCGGCTCCATTGGCTATGAAATCTTCGACCAGCCGGACGCGCTGGGCCAAACGCAGTTTCAACAAAACATTAATCGTCTGCGTGCGCTCGAAGGCGAGCTGGCGCGCACCATCTCCTCGCTCGATGGCATTGCCTCCGCGCGTGTCCACTTGGTGCTTCCCGAACGTCAGCTTTTCTCGCGTGAAACCGAGCAGCCGTCAGCTTCTATCGTTCTGCAATTGCGCCGGGATGAACTCACGCCCGGTCAGGTGCGCGCGATCCGCAACCTGGTGGCCAGCGCAACGCCGGGGCTCAGCGCCAACCGCGTGACGATCCTTGACGAAACAGGCCGCCTCCTGGCCGCAGCGGCCTCCCCTGGCGAAGAGGGCGAAACTGCGGACGGCGTCGATGCACGCCAAGTCGCCACCGAAGAGCGCATTCGCCGCACCGTAACTGACATTGTCGAGGGCATCGTCGGCCAAGGCAATGCGCGCGTGCAGGTCTCCGCTGAGATGGATTTCAACCGCGTCAGCGAAACGCAGGAACGCTTCGATCCAGAAGGACGCGTCGTGCGGTCGACATCGACGACGGAAGAAACGTCGAGCGATGGCGCCCGGGCGGGCGGCGCGACCGCCGGCGCAAACGTCCCCGACGGCGGCACCGCGTCGGGCGGCTCTTCGCAAAACGAAAACAGCTCAAGCCAGGAAACCGTCAACTATGAAATCTCGCGCACGACCCGCACGGAAGTCAGTGAGGGCGGCCGCATTCGCAGGCTTTCGGTGGCGGTGGCCGTCGATGGCGTGATGGCGCCAGGTGAAGGCGAGAACGCCGCCCCCACCTACCAACCGCGCACCGATGAAGAAATGCAGCGCCTAACCCAATTGGTGCGTTCCGCCGTTGGCTTCAACCAAGAGCGCGGCGACGTCGTTGAGGTCGTCAACACCCAATTCGCCCATGCCACACCGGAGGGCGCAGCGCCGGCGCCGGGCATGTTCGCCTTCCTGGGCGATCTCGACGTCATGCGCATCGTGGAAATCGTGGCGGCGCTCATTGCGGCCTTGGCCTTCGTCTTCTTCGTTTTGCGTCCCCTCGTTGGCGGCTTGATCCGGGGCGGCGCAAACGCTGAGGCCGTCTCCAGCGGCGGCGCGCTTCCTGCTCCCGGCGGCGCAGCCGCATTGGCCGGAGGCGGCGCCGTGGCCGCCCTGCCCGCGCCCGAACCGATCGATGACGGCATCGACATCGCCCAGATCCAGGGCCGCGTGCGCGCCTCGTCGGTCAAGAAGGTCGCCGAAGTCGTCAATCAGCACCCCGATGAGTCGGTTCAGATCATCCGTGGCTGGCTCAACAATGCGTTGTAACCCATGAGCGCAGCCCAGAAAGCCACCGAAAGCGCGGCCAGCGACAACCGGCGCTACACCGGCGCCGAAAAGGCCGCGATCATCCTTCTGAGCCTTGGCGAAGAAGCCAAGAAGCTCTGGTCGATGCTCGACGAGGACGAACTCAAGGAAGTGTCGCAGGCGATGTCTTCGCTTGGCGTGGTGCCTGCGTCGGTTGTGGAGAGCCTGGTCGTCGAGTTCGTGCAACGCATGTCCGGCGCCGGCTCGATCATGGGATCGGTCGATCAAACTCAGCGCATCCTGTCTTCCCTTCTGCCGAAGGAGAAGGTCGATGCGCTGATGGAGGAAATTCGCGGTCCAGCGGGCCGCAATATTTGGGACAAGCTCGCCAACGTCAACGAAACCGTGCTCGCGAGCTATCTGAAAAACGAGTATCCGCAGACCGTCGCGGTGGTCCTGTCAAAGGTGCGCCCGGAACATGCCGCCAAGGTGCTGGCCGAGCTGCCTGAGGAATTCGCCTCCGAATGCATCGTGCGCATGCTGGCGATGGAGCCGGTTCAGCGCGAAATTCTCGAAAAGATAGAAACCACGCTGCGCACCGAATTCATGTCCAACCTGGCGCGCACATCCAAGCGCGACAGCCACGAAATGATGGCGGACATCTTCAACAATTTCGATCGTCAGACCGAGTCGCGCTTCATGAATGCGCTCGAATCCAAGAGCAATGAAAGCGCCGACCGCATCAAGGCGCTCATGTTCGTATTCGAGGATCTGGGCAAGCTGGATTCCGGTGGCGTGCAAACGTTGCTTCGCGCGGTCGATAAATCCGATCTCGCGCTCGCGCTCAAAGGCGCCTCCGATACGCTGCGCCAACTGTTCTTCTCGAACATGTCGGAACGCGGCGCCAAGCTTCTGCGCGAAGACATGGCCGGCATGGGGCCTGTTCGCCTCAAAGATGTGGAAGGCGCGCAGACGAAAATGGTCGCCGCCGCAAAGGACCTCGCCGCCCGCGGCGAGATCGTGCTCTCAGAGGGCAAGGCTGAGGACGAGTTGATCTACTGATGTCGCAAGCTCGAAAATACGCCTTCGAGACCGAATTCGCGCCCGACGGCGCGATCGTTCGCGACGCCGCCAAACGGATCACCCCCGAAGAAGTCGAGGCTGCGCGCAAGGAAGGTTACGACCGTGGCCGCGCCGACGCCCTTGCCGATTCCGAGCGCCGCATTGCTGCAGCGCTTGAAGCGCTCGCTTCCGCCGCATCAGCGGTGCTCAATCGTCTGGATGCGGAGAGCCAAGCCATGCGCGGCGAAGCCGCCCGCCTCGCTCTCGCAGCCGCGCGCAAGATCGCCGACAGCGCTCTGGCCGCCTATGGGGCCGAGCGCGCCGCGGCCGCGATCGAAGCAGCGATGGACACGCTTCGCCATCAACCCCGGCTGGTGGTGCGTTTGCCCACCGAGACCGCGGAGGAGCTGAAGCCGCGCATCAATGAAATGTGCGAGCGGCACGGTTACGCCAATGCAGTCCTGCTGCGCGGTGAACCGGATTTGCGGGCCGGCGACGTCATCATCGATTGGTCGGACGGCGTGATCGCAATGAAGCCGGAAGACGCGGCAAAACGCATTGAAGATTTGATCGAAGCCGCGCTCGAAGCGCCGGCCACCCCAGAGGCGCAATAATGAGTTCTGACCTGAAGCTAGACGAATTCTCGATGCCCCAGCCGGAGGCGCCGGCGCCCGCCGACGGTGTTGAGCGCAGCGCCGCGGACCTGATGGCGGTGTACGATGTGCCAGTGCACGTGCAGGCCGTGCTTGGGCGCGCCTCCATGGAGGTCGCCTCGTTGCTGCGGCTCTCGCGCGGTTCGGTCATCGAACTCGACCGCAAAGTTGGCGAAGCGATCGACATCTACGTCAACAATAGACTGGTCGCGCGCGGGGAAGTCGTTGTCGTCGACGAGCGCCTCGGCGTGACCATGACAGAAATCATCAAGGACGGCGACGTCGCCTGAGCGTGACGCGAGGAGAATGACTATGCGGCTTTTGATCGTCGGCGCCCTGGGAGGACAAATCTCCGCGGCCACGAAGATCGCCATGGAACACGGCGCCAAGGTTGCGCATGTGGACACCATTGAGCAAGCCACGGCGGCGTTGCGCGCCGGGCGCGGCGCCGATCTTCTTATGGTGGACGCCCGCCTCGATATCGCAGCGCTCATCGCGGCCAACGAGTGCGAACACATCGTCGTTCCTGTCGTCGCTGCTGGCGTTGGCGTCGATCCCTCGATGGCGGCGCGCGCGATACGCGCCGGCGCGCGCGAATACATCTCGCTGCCTCCCGAGCCGGAGCTGATCGCGGCCGTACTGGCGGCAGTGTGCGACGACGAACGCCCGCTGATCGCCAGCGACGAAGCCATGAAGCACGTGGTGACGATGGCCGACCAGATCGCCGCCTCTGACGCCTCGATCATGATCACCGGCGAAAGCGGCGTCGGCAAAGAGGTGCTGGCGCGCTATGTGCACAAAAAATCCAAGCGCAAGGACAAGCCTTTCATCGCGGTCAATTGCGCGGCGATCCCCGAGCAATTGCTGGAAAGCGAGTTGTTCGGGCACGAAAAAGGCGCGTTCACCGGCGCGATCGCGCGGCGCATCGGCAAATTCGAAGAGGCCGACGGCGGCACCCTGCTGCTCGATGAAATCTCAGAGATGGACCTGCGGCTTCAGTCCAAGCTGCTGCGGGCGCTTCAGGAACGGGTGATTGACCGCGTCGGCGGAGCCAAGCCCGTGCCGGTCAATATCCGCGTGCTCGCGACCTCCAACCGCGACCTCGGCGCGCTGGTGCGCGCGGGCGAGTTCCGGGAAGATTTGCTGTATCGCCTCAACGTCGTTAATTTGCGCATTCCACCGCTCCGCGAACGCAAAGACGATCTCGCCGCGCTGGCGCAATTCTTCATCGACAAATATGCGCGAGCCAACGGCCGCCCTGCCCGCAGGCTCTCACCGGAGGGCTTGGCGCAAGTGCTGGCCCACGCTTGGCCTGGCAATGTGCGCGAACTGGAAAACGCGATGCACCGCGCCATCCTGCTCGCTAACGGCGAAGATGTCGGCGCCGACGCGATCCGCGCCCCTGACGGCGCTCCTGTCGGCAGGCGCGACGCCACGGGCGATGCGATCGAAGCCGCTCAGGCCGCCGCACGCAATCTGGTTGGCCGAACGGTGGCGGAAGTTGAGCAGGATCTCATCCTTGAGACGCTTACCCATTGTCTGGGCAACCGCACGCATGCCGCCCACATTCTGGGAATTTCCATCCGCACGCTGCGCAACAAGCTCAAGCTCTATTCCGACGAGGGTCTGAAGATTCCGCCGCCGCCGACCGGGCAGGCGGCCTGAGCTGAGCCATGACAGACGCAGCACAGCCGCAAGGCAGCGATCTTTCGTTCGGCGTTCTACGCGGCTTTGTCATGCGCGGCGAAATCGCGCTCGCCGTGGGCGTGCTGGGCATTCTGGCTATCATGCTGGTGCCGCTGCCAAAGGAGCTGCTCGACTTTCTGCTGGCGATTTCGATCATCTCCTCGATCCTGGTGCTGATGACGGCGCTGATGATCAAGAAGCCGCTCGAATTCACCGCCTTCCCTTCCGTACTGCTGCTCTCAACGCTGCTGCGGCTGGCGCTCAACATCGCATCCACGCGCCTTATCCTTTCGGGTGGACAGAGCGGCGAACATGCCGCCGGCGAGGTGATCGCCGCCTTCGCCCAGTTCGTGATGGGCGGCGAGTTCGTGATCGGCGTGATCGTATTCGCGATCCTGGTGATTGTGAATTTTGTGGTCATTACGCGCGGTTCAACGCGCATTGCCGAAGTCGCCGCGCGCTTCACCCTGGACGCCATGCCCGGCAAGCAGATGGCGATCGACGCCGATCTCTCCGCCGGGCTGATCAACGAGCAACAGGCGCGCGAACGCCGGCGCGCGCTGGAAGACGAAAGCGCCTTCTTCGGGGCCATGGACGGCGCCTCCAAGTTCGTGCGCGGCGACGCCATCGCCGGATTGTTGATCGTGTTCATCAACGTGATCGGCGGCATTATCATAGGCACTGTGTCGCACGGCATGGATTTCGCCGAGGCCGGGCGCAGCTACACGCTGCTCACGGTCGGCGATGGTCTGGTGACTCAAATTCCAGCCCTGATCATTTCGGTGGCCGCTGGCTTGCTGGTGACGAAGGCAGGCATTGACGGCGCCGCGGACAAGGCGCTCGCCAAACAATTGGCGTCATACCCGGTCGCCCTTGGCGTTGTCGCCGCCTGCGCGTTCGGCGTCGGCGTGCTTCCGGGCATGCCGCTCATTCCGTTTTGGACGCTTGCGTTCGCTGCGGGCGTGCTTGCTTGGCGCCTGCGTCAAAGCGGGGTTGCCGCCGCAGCCGCCGCGGCCGCCGCGCCCGAAGCGGCCGCGCCGGTGGAAGAAACGCCGGCCTCGTCGCTGGCGATGGATGACGTGCGCATCGAACTGGGCTTCGGCCTGCTGCCGCTCATCAACGACGTACAGGGCCGCCGGCTAACAGATCAGATCAAGGCGCTGCGCAAGACCCTGGCGCAGGACTATGGCTTCGTGATGCCGAGCGTGCGCATTCTCGACAATGTCCAGATCGGCGCCGATCACTACGCCATCCGCATTCGGGAAATGGACGCTGGCGAAGGCCGGCTCAAGATGGGCGCGCTCCTGGCGATGGATCCCGCAGGCGCCAGCATCGCGTTGCCTGGCGAAGCGGTGAAGGAGCCCGCCTTCGGACTTGACGCCACTTGGATAGATGAAGGCGCGCGCGAGGAAGCAAGTTTCCGCGGCTATACGGTCGTTGATCCAGCGACCGTGCTGGCGACCCATCTCACCGAGGTGATCAAGGAACATATGAGCGAGCTTCTCACCTTTGCCGAGATGAAGAAGCTCGTGAAAGACCTACCGAAGGATACGCAGAGCTTGCTCGACGATGTCGCGCCCGCGCACATCTCCTGGTCCGGCGTGCAGCGCATACTGCAGAACCTGCTCAAGGAGCGGGTGTCGATCCGGGACCTCGGTGCGATCATCGAGGCAATCGCGGAGGCTGCGCCAACCATGCACGACCTAGTGATGATCACCGAACATGTGCGCGCCCGCCTGGCGCGCCAGATCTGTTTCCAGCATCGGAACGCGGACGGCTCGCTGCCGATCCTCACGCTGTCGCCAAGCTGGGAACAGGCGTTCGGCGAAGCGCTGATCGGCGAAGGCCAGGGCCGGCAGCTGGCGCTGGCGCCCTCAAAGCTTCACGATTTTGTTGCAGACGTGCGCACAGCCTTCGAGAAGGCCGCTCAGCTCGGCGAGACGCCGGTGCTGCTCACCTCCCCCACAATCCGTCCCTTCGTGCGCTCTCTGATCGAACGCTTCCGGCCTTCAACGGCCGTCATGGGGCAGGCCGAAGTGCACGCAAAAGTGCGCTTAAAGGCGATGGGACAGGTTTGACGCACGATCTGAGGATGATTTCTCAGTCATTCGGCGCGCGTTAACCAAAATCACCGTCGCCGCTAACCACCCGGCAACGCTTATCACATCATATCTGGCCCATGTCAGGCGCATCCGCCGCCCATCCAGAGCCGCCGCTGCCGCGTACGCGGGCAGCGCCGGTCTTTGCTGTCGCCTCCGGCAAGGGCGGCGTCGGCAAGACTTGGCTCTCCACCATGCTCTCGATCGCGTTTGGCCGCGCCGGACAGCGCGCGCTGCTGGTCGATTGCGACCTCGGCTTGGCGAATGTCGATGTGCAGCTCGGGGTTCGCCCCACGGCCGATGTACACTCGGTCGTACGCGGCTTCCTTGAACTGGAATCCGCGGTGACGCCGGTGATGGGCGGGCCCGGACGCAATGGCGGCTTCGATCTGATCGCCGGGCATTCCGGCTCAGGCGCTCTCGGCGGCGTCAAGCTCGAAGAGGTTGCGCGGATCGCCAACGGCCTGCAACGGCTGACGCCCCACTACGACCGCGTGATCCTCGATCTTGCTGCGGGCATAGACCCAACTGTCCTGCGTTTCGCTCGGGCCGCTGACCGGCTGATCCTGGTCACCACCGAAGAACCAACGGCGCTCACCGACGCCTACGCGATGGTCAAACTGCTGCGCCTGCAAGGCGCGCAGGTGATGCCCTGGGTGATCGTCAACATGGCCGAAAACCGCACAAAGGGCCGCAAGGTGTTCGATCAGTTTGCGCTGGCGTGCAACGAATACCTCGGCTTCAAGCCAAGATTCGCCGGCGTCATCTGCCGCGACCCGCGTGTGCCGGACTCCATCCGCGCGCAGACGCCCCTGCCAATACGCCATCCGCAGAGCCAAGCGTACGAAGACGTGATCCGGATCGTTGAGACGCTCAACGCCGGCTAGGGCGCAGCGCAAATGGAATGCCGTGCAGCAGCGCGCTGAAACCTGCTGGCACATGCTCATCGCCTTCGAGCGCCAGGAACGAAACGTCGGCGCCCGCCCGGTCCAGCCGCCGCGCCAGTCTGCGCGTCTCTCCAACCTTGTCAAAGCGCGGTTCGTAAGGAAACAGTTCCCTCAACACCTGCTCGACCTCAAGCCCGCCCGTGGCTTGCGGGTTGGCGATGAAATAGCGGCGATAATCATCGATCTGTTCTACACTGGGGCGGCCGCCCTCAAGCGTGCCCACCGTGACAAGCGCGCGCGCCGCGCGCCGATCTGCTTCAGGTTGTTCGTCAAATCGCGACGCCTCACGAACCACGAAATGATCTGAGAGGCGGATCGATGGGCTCGCGGCAAGGTAAATATTGAAGCTTTCGGGTGCGGTGTAGAGCGCATGCAACGCAAACAGGCCGCCCAGCGAATGGCCGAAAAGAATTTGCCTGTCAGAGTCTACAGAATAGCGTGAGGCCACCCATGGCTTCAGCTCTTCGGTCAGAAACGCAAGGAATCTGTCTGCGCCCCCCTCCTCGCCTGGATCGAAGCCTTCTTCCAAGAAACCGGGCGGGGTGAAATCGTAGGTGCGGCGGGGGCCATCGTAGAACGTGCGACTTGGGTAGCTGACGCCAACGATAATCGAGGGCGTGAGATGTCCCCATTCGCGCATGCGCGCAACCTCGGCCGCGAAGCCAAAGAACGCGTCGCCATCAAGAATGTAGAAAACCGGAAAGCCGCCTTCCGGCGCAGGGCCGCGCGGGATCGAAAGCAGGATGCGATACTCAAGCCCACTGCGCGAGGCGAGCGTCTCTTCCGAAACATCACGCTGTCGAATGCGCGGCAGCGGCGCCGCCGCCTCGGGCTCAGCCGTTTGCTGTGCTGTTTGCGCTGTTGCGGGCGCGGCCAACGAAAGAATGACCAGCGCTGCGACGGCCAAAGTGGAGCGGAACATGAGCGGCGACGCCTCCTTATAGAGGCTTCATTCCACAAAATGGCGCGGGGCGCGAGCGCACACCGCCAGACTGCCCCGTCAGAGCGATGAAACACGGCCGGCGCGGATGGTGGCCATCTCATCAAGCTCATCATCTTCCCGCTTTTCGCGCTTGGCTTTTTCGCGGGCCTCCTCCAGCTCGATGAGGCGCTCGAATTTGCGAACCTCAGTGTGGGCCTCTGTGATCAGAGCGCGTAGCCGTTCGCTCTCCTGGGCGATCACTATGCGCTCTGCGTCCAAGGCCCTGCGCACAGCGCGCGCGGCGACCGCATAGCCGCCATAGGCGCGGGCGGATTCATAGTCGCGCGAGGCCAAGGCCTGTTCGGCCCGCATTGTCTGCTCGTGGCCCTCGATACGCGAAACGACTCCCGCGTCCCGAGCCATTTGATCCGACAGCGCGCGCCGCAGCGTTTCCAGATCGCGGCGCGCCAGTTTCAGAAGCGTTCTCAGCGCCTTCATTGCAGCGCCTCAGCCAAGGCTGCAAAGCTTTCCTCTATGGTGGAGTGCTCTTCCCGCTCCTGGGTCAAGACCCGCTCAATGGCCGGGCGAACCCGCACAGCTTCATCCACTGCCGCGTCCGCTCCGGGCTTGTAGGCGCCGATGCGGATCAGCTCTTCCATTTCACCGTAGAGGCTGAGCAACTCGCGCGCGCGCGCCACCAAAGCGTTCTCATCTCCATTGTGGCACATTGGCATGAGCCGCGAGATTGACTTGAGAACATTGATCGCCGGATAGCGCCCACGTTCGGCGATGGCGCGCTCCATAACGATGTGTCCATCGAGAATGCCACGCACAGCGTCCGCAATCGGCTCATTATGATCGTCGCCATCGACGAGCACGGTGAACAACGCGGTGATTGATCCAGCCTCGCCTTCGCGCCCCGGCCCGGCGCGCTCCATCAATTTTGGCAATTCGGAAAACACCGACGGCGTGTATCCCTTTGTGGTTGGCGGCTCGCCAACCGAAAGCCCGATCTCGCGCTGCGCCATTGCGAACCGCGTAACGCTATCGATCAGCAAGAGCACGTCGAGCCCCTGGTCGCGGAAATGCTCGGCCACGGCGCAAGCCATATGCGGCGCAAGCCTGCGGCGCGCCGCGCTTTCATCGGAGGTCGCGACCACGACGACGGAGCGGCGGCGCCCATCTTCTCCCAGGGTGTCCTCGATGAATTCCTTGACCTCGCGGCCGCGCTCGCCAACCAGACCGATCACGATCACGTCGGCGCTGGCGCCGCGCGCCAGCATCGACATCAGCACCGACTTGCCGACGCCGGATCCCGCGAATACGCCCATGCGTTGGCCGCGGCAAAGCGTGGCGAAGATGTTGAGCGCGCGCACGCCGACATCAAGACGGCCGCCGACGCGTGCACGATCGTGCGCCGACGGCGGCGGCGAGCGCACCAAGTGAGGCTTTGCCCCCTGCCCCAATGGCCCTTCGCCATCGACCGGATTGCCAAAGCAATCGATCACCCGGCCCAACCAAGCGCGTGAGGGACGCACCATCGGCGCCTCTCCCTCCAGCACAACGCGTGCGCCAGGCCGGATCGCTTCAATGGAATCGTAGGGCGCAAGCAAAGCGCGATCGCCGCGAAAACCGACGATCTCGCCGCGCGCAACGCGCACGCCGTGCATGGTCGCACGCGCGCCCAACCCGAGCGCCTCGAACGGACCGGTCACTTCAACAAGCGCGCCGGACAAGCCGGTGACGCGGCCCTCGAAGCGGCGTGGATCGAGCGCATCGATCTCGGATATGATTTTGGAAAGCAGTGTTGGCATCGCGTGCACTCAAGCGATGCGGCGTTATGGTTAAGGTAGATTTACGGTTTCCCCGCGAAGATGATTCCGATGCCGGAATCTTCTGTTGCGGTCCGCGATGACTCAAGTGATAGTGTTTGTGAGCGACGCACACACAGACTCTTGATCTCTCCTCCGAACACGATTCTAACCTCCGGCACTGATCCGGTTCACCACCTGTTTACCTGCATCGGTCAATGGTGAGTCGAACCGTTAAATTAACCTCGGGGCGGCGTGATCAGCGCTGGGGTCGGAGAGGGCTAAAATGCGGGTTTTGCTCATCGAGGACGATAGCGCCACGGCGCAAGGCATCGAGCTGATGCTTAAGTCCGAAGGCTTCAACATCTATTCGACCGACCTGGGCGAAGAAGGCATCGATCTCGGCAAGCTCTATGATTACGACATCATCGTGCTCGATCTCACGCTGCCGGATATGCACGGCTATGACGTGCTCAAGCAACTGCGCGTGGCGCGCGTCAATACGCCTATCCTGATCCTCTCAGGCACTGCCGATATCGACACCAAGGTGCGCGGGCTCGGCTACGGCGCCGACGACTACATGACCAAGCCCTTTAACAAGGACGAGCTGATCGCGCGCATCAATGCGATCGTCCGCCGCTCCAAGGGCCACGCTCATTCCGTTATCAAAACGGGCGACATCACGGTCAACCTCGACGCCAAAACCGTTGAAGTCACCGGCCAGCGCGTTCACCTGACGGGCAAAGAATACCAGATGCTGGAGCTGCTCTCGCTGCGCAAAGGCACAACGCTTACCAAAGAGATGTTCCTCAATCATCTCTACGGCGGAATGGACGAGCCGGAACTGAAGATCATCGACGTCTTCATCTGCAAGCTGCGCAAGAAGCTGGCGGCGGCCACCGGCGGCGAACACTACATTGAGACGGTCTGGGGCCGCGGCTATGTGCTGCGCGATCCCCAGGAGGCTGGCGCCGCCGTCACCCCGACCAGCGGGGTTGCAGCCGCCTAGCTGCGCAAAGCAAAGCGTACACGCTCGCCGGAACTACAACGCCGTGTGGGTGACGTCGCCCTCAGCGATTGTAAGCACGGCTTGCGCTTCGGGAATTGCTGCGGGATCGGCCGTCATCAGATCCACGGAGAACGCACTCAAGTTGGCGCGCTTGCCCACCTCTATGGTTCCACGCTCGGCTTCGCTGAACGATGCGAACGCCGGCGCCGACGTGAACATCGCCAGCGCTTGCTCGCGCGAGACCGCCTCTTCAAGATGCCAATCCGGACCGGCAAAGCCGTCGAGCGCGTGGCGATAGACGGCGGCATAGAATTCGATCAATGGATTGCCTTTCTCCACGGGCGCATCACTGCCTCCGGCGACGATCGCCCCTGAATCCAAGAGAGACTTCCAGGCGTAAGCGCCACTGAGGCGCGCCGGGCCGAGCCGCGCCGGCGCGAAGTAGAGATCGCTGATCGCGTGCGAAGGCTGCATCGAGGCGATCACGCCCAGTGCGGCAAAACGCGGAATATCTTCGGGTGAGATGATCTGCGCGTGCTCGATGCGCCAGCGCGCCGCTCGCAAGGCCGCCTCATCGTCAACGAAGGCGTCGCGATAGGCGTCGAGCACCAAGCGATTGCCGCGATCACCGATTGCGTGGGTCGCCACCTGAGCTCCGCATTGGCGCGCCCGCGCCATCAGCGCGCGCAACTCCTCAAGCGGCGTCACCAGCAACCCATCGCCAGCTGCGTCGCTGTACGGCGCCAGCAGCGCCGCGCCCCGCGAACCCAACGCACCGTCCACATAGAGCTTGACCCCGCGCACGCGCGCTGCGCCTTCCCCGTAGGGACCGCTTTGAAACAAGCCTTCGCTGTCCTCGGGCGTCAGGTAGATGTCGGCGGACAACGGCAGTTCGCCAGCGCGCGCAAATTGCTGAAAAAACTCGGCCTCCGCCAGGCTCGTGCTCATATTGGCGATGCCCGTCCATCCGCGCGAAGCGTAGATGAGCGCTCCTTGGCGCAGCGCCTCGCGTTGCATCGACGGCGTCGCGGCTGGAAGCCGCGCCTGCACGAGGCTCATGGCGTTGTCTATCAGCATGCCGGTGGCTACGCCGGCCGCGTCGCGCTCGATGCGCCCTCCAGCCGGATCAGGCGTATTGGCGTTGACGTCCGCCAAAGAAATCGCGGCCGAATTCACCACCGCCGCGTGCCCGTCGATGCGCTCAAGCAAGACCGGGCGGTCGCCGACGACCGCATCGAGATCGGCGCGATTGGGAAAGCGGGCCTCTGGCCAATGCGTCTCAATCCATCCTCGCCCCAGGATGGGACCCTCCGGATGCGCGGCGGCATAGTCGCGCAAGCGTTGCGTCAGTTCCGCCATCGAGGAGACGCCGACAAGATCGAGCAGCATTGCCGCCATGCCGACGCCGCCCAAATGGCAATGGGCATCGACAAAGCCTGGATATGCGGCCGCGCCCCCAAGGTCGATCTCGCGCGCCGCGCGACCCGCCCGAACATCGTCAAGCGAGCCGACCGCCGCAAAGCGGCCCGCGCTGATCCGCACTGCAGCGGCAGGTTCTGGCGAGGCGCCGGTATAGATCGGCCCACCGTGAACGATGATATCTTGCGCAGACGAGCGGCTGCACGCCGCCATCAAGAGCCCGAGAGAGGCCTGCCCCAAGCGCCGCCGATTCAATCTCATACCCGTCCCCCGCTATTGGCGCAGATCAGCGCCCAAGCGCTTCGCACGCAACAGGAAAACGATGATCTCAACATCAAGGGAAATGGTGGAGCCAAGCGGGATCGAACCGCTGACCTCCTGCATGCCATGCAGGCGCTCTCCCAGCTGAGCTATGGCCCCATTCCGCGCTGCCGGATTCGTTACCGGGCGCTGATTTTGGAGAGCGAAACCTACGCTGCGCCCCCCAACGGTTCAAGCGCGTTTAGCGCCCGCTGTCATCGTCATCGTCGCCGCCGGAAAGATCGCCGATTTCGTCCTCGGGGAACTCCTCTTCGTCTTCCAGCATCGGCACCGAGTCATCGTCGGCGGAGTCCTCGGCGAGATCGGCCTCTTCTTCCGAAAACCCTTCCGGCAAATCATCATCGCCTGATGGCTTGGAAGCCTCTTCGTCGTCGTCATCGGTGATCAGCGGCTCGGCGTCTGCCTCGGCGTCAATCTCCGGCGCGTCTTCGGCCTCCTCCTCATCATCGTCTTCGCCCGCCTTGGCCTTCTTGGCGTCCTCAAGTTCCTCTTCGTCGTCGTAGGCGGGATCGTGCGCGCTGACGCGCGTGCGACCGCGGCGGGCGCGCAGGCCTTCGTCGGCCGGATCGAAGTTCGTTGTGCACTTGGGGCAGACAGCGGGCCTGCGGCTCAGGTCGTAGAACTTTGCCCCACAGCTCGGACAGATCTGCTTGGCGCCCAAATCGGTCTTGGCCAACCGCTTCTCCTTCGGCTCGCCGTGGGGCCGCTCTGCCCCCTCGTGCGGCGCGCTCGCTTGCCACCATCGGACGCGCCTGTCAAAACCTTTGTCCGCCCCCTTCCCTGCCCCGCCGCCGAGAGAATCTCCCATGCGTCTCAGGGCGCGATTTGCCGGACCCCTCAACGGCCGCATTCGGCCGCCCGGCGACAAATCGGTTTCCCACCGCGCCCTGATCCTGGGGGCGCTGGCGCAAGGCGACACCCGGATCGAGGCGCTGCTGGCCAGTGACGATATTGAGCACACAATGGCGGCGGTGCGTCAGTTCGGGGCCGGTCTTGAGCGTCAATCCGACGGCGCCTGGCTGCTCCGGGGCGCCGGCGGCTTCGGCCAACCCAGCGAGACGATCGATTGCGGCAATTCCGGCACCGGCGCACGGTTGCTGGTCGGCGCGGCAGCTGGCTACAAGCTGAGCGCGCGCTTCGACGGCGATCAATCCCTGCGCAAGCGGCCCATGAACCGAGTGATCGCGCCACTCACGCAAATGGGCGCGCGTTTCGACACCCCCAACAACCGGCTGCCGCTGATTGTTCATGGCGGCAAGCTCAAGGGCATAACCTATCGCTCGCCGGTGTCTTCCGCACAGATCAAATCGGCGGTGCTCCTGGCGGGCCTTGAGGCCGAAGGCGAGACAATCCTGATCGAGCCCGAACGCTCGCGCGATCACACCGAGCGCATGCTCGGCGTGTTTGGGGCGGCGATCGACCAAGTCGAGATTGAGGGCGCGCTGCATCCCCGCATCCGCCCCGGCAAACTCACGGCCGCTAATATCTATGTCCCGGGCGACCCCTCCTCCGCAGCCTTCCCGGTGGCGGCCGCGCTAATCCTGGCGAAATCGGAGGTGCGGGTCGTAGACGTGCTGGTCAACCCGCTGCGCCTCGGCTTCTTCGAAACCCTCCTCGAAATGGGCGCCTCCATCGCCTACGAAGAACGCCGCGATCCTATTGGCGAGCCTATCGCGGACCTGGTGGTCCGCGCTTCCAAGTTGCGCGGCGCCAATCCGCCGGCCCGCCGCGCGCCCGCTATGATAGACGAATTTCCGATCCTCGCTGCGGTGGCGGCATTTGCCGAAGGCGAGACGCGCATTACAGGCGCCGCCGAGCTTCGGGTAAAGGAGAGCGACCGCATCGCCTTAATGGTTGAAGGCTTGCGCGCCTGCGGGGTCGACGCGGAGGAGGCCCCGGACGGCCTGATCGTACGCGGGCGCGGTCCAAAGGGCGTGCGTGGCGGCGCCGAAATTCGAACGCTTGGCGACCATCGCGTGGCGATGTCTTTTCTCGTTCTGGGCCTTGCCTCCAAGGAACCCGTCATCGTCGATGACGCTGACATGATCGCCACGTCGTTCCCCGACTTCGCGGCATTCATGCAGTCTCTCGGGGCCGACGTCGCCGCGCTGTAGGCCAGTTCGTAAACCAGCATTGACCATCTCTCTGGCCCGCTCCGTTAACGGCGCCCGTGCATGATGCCCCAAAATACGGTGGGGCTCCTAATGCATGCATCATTGCTGCGTGCGCTCGTCATTTGCGCATGCGTAGGCTTTGCGGCTGGAAGCGCGCGTGCCGACGAACCGGGCGCGGGCGCGCAAACAGGGGCGTGGCTCGCACGCGGAGAAGCGCTGGCGCGCCGCATTGAAGCCGACAATCTCGTGATCACGCCCGCGGTGCGCAGCGAACGCGCCGCGAGCGCATGGCGGCTGAGCGGCGAAGACCGCTTGATGGTGCTCTACGACATAGCAGCCGACGCCTACATCGCCTCGGACGCAGAAGCCGCCCCCCCCGCCCTGGCCACTTTCGAGCGGGAAGCGCAAGCTCAAAACAGCCACCGCTTCCAAGCCATGGCGGCGCTGTTGCGCGCCTACGCACCCGCGCTCGACGGCGATTATGTCGCTGCGCGTACAAACCTCGCCGCAGCACTGAACAGCGAACAGGACGTGTTTGTGCGCGCCGCTGGCGAACGCCTGCGCGCCTATGCGCTGACCGACCTCGGCATGTTCGGGAACTCCCTTGAAGCCGCTCATGCGGGTCTCGTGCACCTGCCGGAAGCGCCGGAAACGAGGGCGTTGCGATCCGGCCTGCACGACGCCATGGCCTACAATGGGCTCAGGGTCGGGGACTTCAACGGCGCTCTCGATCACATGGAGCGCACGGTCGAGCTGGACATTGCTTCCGGCCGTCCCATCGATGGGCTCGTGCTCATCAACAATATCGCCACCATGTTCGGCCTCGCCGGCGCCCATGAACAGGCGCTGAGTCTGGCCGCTATCCATGCCGCTTTGAGCAGCCGCACCGATGATCCGACTGCAGCCTTCTTCACCGGCATGCTCTGCGCCAAGGCCAACTTCCTGGCTGGCCGCTATGAGCGCGCCGTCGAATGCGCTGACAGCGCCCGCGGCGCCCCGGCGGCGTCGGCGGAATACCTTCCCCGCGTGCTTCTTTATCGTTTGAACGCACTGGCTCGCCTTGGCCACGGGCCAGAAGCGCGCTCCGCAATGGCTGAGCTCCGCCAGATCGCCGCCGAACGCGGCGACCCCAGCCTCAGCGAGCGGCTCGACCTCATCGAGCCGGAGGTCCTGAATGCGGAGGGCCGTTTCAGCGAAGCCTTCAGCGCCATGCTGCAAGCCCACGAGGTCAGCGAACGCAACCAGGCGACGCGCTTCAACGCCGGCGTGCGTGAGCTTCGCGCGACCATGGAGAGCGAAGTCGCCCAAGCTGAAGAGCGCGCGCAGGCCGCGCGCGAGCGCTCTGCCCTGCAGGCCAAGACGCTGGAGATGATGACGCTGGCGATCACGTTCGCTGTGCTGTGCGCCGGCGGTCTGCTCGTGATCGCCTTCCTGATCTACCGCAGCCGCCGCAACATGCTGAACGCTGTCAGCCGTGCGGAAGACATCCTTGCCCGCCGCGGCGCACCCGCCAACGAGAACGGGCCGCGTCTAAGCCCCACCCAGCGGCTCACGCACATCCTCGATGAAATCGAACGCCGCGACGTCGAGCTCAAACGCGCATTCGAGGAACTTGAGGCCGCGCGCAGCTCAGCGGAAGAGGCCAGCCGCGCCAAGACTCAATTCCTGGCTACGATGACGCACGAGCTGCGCACGCCGCTCAACGCCGTCATCGGCTACAGCGAAATGCTCATTGAGAACGCCGACGAGCGCGGCGACGCCCAGGACCGCGCTGACCTTGCACGGATTCATGGGGCTGCGCACCGGCTGCTCACCATGATCAGCGATGTGCTGGATCTGTCCAAGATGGAAGCGGGCGCGGCCATTGCGATGGCTGGCGCTGTCGATTTGGACTCTCTGCTCTCAGAGGCGGCCGAGACCGTGCGCCCCGCCGCCGCTGCAAACGGCAATGTCATCACAATCGAAAGGCGGTCCCCCCTGGGATTGGCCAACACTGACGGCCTCAAGCTCAGCCAATGCCTGCTCAACCTCATGTCCAATGCGGCCAAATTTACCAAGGACGGACAGATCAAGGTCTGCGCGAGTCGCACACAGGAGGCTGGCGGCGAGTGGCTCGTGTTCAACGTCATCGACACGGGCATCGGCATTTCGCCGGAGGCGCAAGCCCGCCTCTTCCAGCCTTTCGTCCAGGCTGACGCAACCACGACACGCGCCTACGGCGGCACCGGTCTTGGCCTTGCCATCACGCGCCGTATCGCGCGCCTGCTGGGCGGTGACGTGACGCTGTCGAGCGTCATCGGCCAAGGCTCCGCCTTCACGCTCCGTGTGCCGGCGCACATTGCCCAGAACGAGACCGGGGAAGCGCCGCTGCGCGGCGCCGCCTAATCGTCTGACTCCCCCGGCCTGCGGCGCGCAAGGATCGCGGTCGCCGCCATGTCGCCGGTGACGTTGCCCAGTGTGCGAAAGATGTCGGGGATGACCTCCACGGCAATCAAAATGCCGAGAACTTCGGTGGGCACGCCGAGCGCCAGGCAGATCGGCGCAATCGAGGCTATGAATGAAATCTGCCCCGGCAAGCCTACAGCGGCGATGCTGACCGCATACGCCACGACGACAGCGCCGCCGATCTGTAAAACGCTCGGCGTCAAACCGTAGAGATGAGCAATAAAGAAGCAGACCGCCAAATTCGCCACTGGGCTCGTAAAGCGGAATACGGCCACCGCCAACGGCAGCACAACGTCGGCGACGTGAGCGGGGATGCGCAGGCCGCGCAGCGACGCCTCCAGCATGGCCGGCAGCGACGCGAGCGATGATTGTGTGGACGCCGCAATCGCCCAGACCGGCGCCGCCGCCGCCGTGAAGCGGCTCATTGGCTGTCCGCCCCACGTAACGGCAATCAGCCAGGCTATCAGCGTGCTCCCAGCCGTCACGCCAGTGACCAGCACGACGTACTGGGCCAGCGTGCCCGCCGCGCCAAATCCGGCCTGTAAGCCCACGCCCAGCGCCAGCGCGAACACGCCGAACGGGCCCGCCAGCAAGACCCAATGCACAATGACGATCATCGCCTCCGACACCGCGCGGAAGAAGCCGACAATCTGTTCGCGCATAACGGGTTGGAGTTGCGTCGTCGCGAAGCCAAAGAAGATCGAAAACACGACCAGCGCCAGCATGCCGTCTTCAGCCGCTGCCTTCACAGGGTTGGCTGGCGCAAGCCTCGCAACCAAGCCGTAAAGCTCGGCGCCTCCGTAATCGTGACGCGTGCATCGCCAACTCCGGCCACGAACGCCTCCCCTGCCGCACGGTCGAGCGGCCAGAGCGAAGGATGCCGTTGGTGACCACCACGGTGTGAAGCAGCCCGAAAGAGCAACACTGTGAACAGCACCACCGCGCGCCACCAAGCCGCCTGTCTTTGCGCTGTCAGATACCGAGGCGATGCCGGTAATCAGAAGCGAGACCACGAGCGGGACAACTGTCATCTGGAGGGTGTTCAACCAAAGGCCGCCAAAGGCGCCGGCTGCCTCCGCGGCGCTTGTCAATTGCGGCGCCGAATTGCGCACCACCGCGCCGGTTACGAGACCAGCAGCGAGCGCAATCAAAACAAGGATCGAAACGGATTTCACGCAGCGCCCCCGATGTCAGGCCAAGCGTGGTAGCCGATGAGGCAGCGCGGCGCCAGCGCGGTTCGTCAAGCCGCGCGCGAACGCGCTGGGTGCACGCCGGCCCGCTGCGGCAACACAGCAATGCACGCAACCATAGCAACCCCCACAATGAGTGTTGCGAGCGGGCGGCTCACCGCAAGCCCGCCTTGTTCGAGGGGTTTGTCGAAGAAGTCCCCAAGCGTGGCGCCGAGCGGCCGCGTCAGAATAAACGCAGCCCAGAACAATCCGACGCGTGAGACGGCACTCCAAAAATAGAGCGCCGCCACGATGGCAAGCGCTGCTGCAAACACGAGCGCGGCGCCGACATAGCCAAGGCCGGTGTCGTCAGCCATCCAATCGCCAAGCGCCGTACCGAGCGTCTGGGACAACGTGATTGTCGTCCAGTAGAAGATCTCCACGCGTGGCGTGCTGACAGTGTCAACCGAAACAGACCTCTCGACTGCATACCAAATCACCAGCGATGCAATGACGGAGGCCAAGAGCACCGAGGCGCCGCCAGCGTAGCCAATGCCGAGAGAGCGGTCGGCAAAGTCCGCGAGCGTCGTGCCCGCCGTTGTCGATGCCGCTATGGTCGCCCAGTACAGAACTGGATGAAATCGCTTGGCTGCGATCTGCGCCGCCACGAGCACAACGAGTAGCGCCACGAAGATCAAGGTCCCGGCAAGATAACCGAGATTCATGGTCATGGTGACAGTGTCGCCGCCGGTCTCGCCAAGCGTCGTCGCCAGGATCTTGATGATCCAAAATCCCAGCGTAACCGCCGGCACCTTGCTCACGATGGTCTGGCTGCTCATCCGGCCTCCTGCGCAACTGAGGCGAGCGGATTCTGTCAAATCCGTGGCCAGCGTCACGCCATCTCTTCGGCCCGGGCAGGCCCAGGCGCACGCCTGCCCTCAGCGCGCGGCTTGAACTCCAGCACGCCATCCTCAATAGCGCCGTAGCGTAGATTGAGCAGGTCGTGACCATAGCTCTGGAACAGCCTCCACGGCGCGCGATCCGTTTGCTTGGGCAGGATGTGCTGAGCGCGCTGGAAGTAACCGGAGGAGAAATCCGCGAATGGGCGGTCCTCATGTTCGCCAGTCAGGCGCGGCGTGCATTGGCTCAGGCCGTATTCATCCATGTAGTTGATCAACCGGCAGACATACTCGCTGACGAGATCAGCCTTCAGCGTCCACGATGCATTGGTGTAGCCGAACACGAACGCGAGGTTCGGCACGTCTGACAACATTGTTCCCCGATAGACATAGCGCTCGCCGGTATTGACCTTGGCGCCATCGACAAAGATTTCAGCGCCGCCGAACATCTGCAGCGCCAGCCCTGTCGCCGCGACAATGATATCCGCTTCAAGCTCCTCGCCAGAGCTGAGCTTCACGCCGGCCGCAGTGAAGTTCTCTATCGTGTCGGTGACGACCGAAACCTTGCCGCCGCGGATGGCCTCGAACATGTCGTTGTCGGGCACCAGGCAAAGCCGCTGTTCCCATGGATTGTACCGCGGAGTGAAGTGGGTATCCATGTCGTAGTCTGGCCCAAGCTGATCGCGGATCAGGCCGAGCAGCCGCTCCTTGGTCTTCTGCGGGCGCGAGCGCGCGAGCCGGAAGAACAATTGCTGGAAAAGAATCTTGCGCAGGCGCGTCAGATCGTAAGCAAACTTTTGCGGCAACCAACGACGCATGGAATTGGCGAGCGCATCCTCGGCCGGCATCGAAATCATGTAGGTGGGCGAACGCTGCAACATCGTTACGTGCGCAGCGGTCTCCGCCATCGAGGGCGCCAGCGTCACCGCGGTCGCGCCCGAGCCGATGATCAACACGCGTTTGCCGGCATGATCGAGGTCTTGGGGCCAGTGCTGCGGTTCGACGAAAGCGCCCTTGTAGTCTTGAACGCCCTTCCACTCTGGCAAATGACCGTGTTCGTAATTGTAGTAGCCCGAACAAGCGAACAGGAACCGGGCGGTGAAACGCTTGATCGCCCCTTCGCTCTCCGCCTCGACCGTCCAGCGCGCCTCCTCGGATGACCAGGTGCACCTGGTCACCTTGTGCTTGAAGCGGATGTGCTCAGCGACGCCGTATTCGCGCGCTGTCTCGTTCACGTACTTTCGGATTGAGGGCCCATCGGCAATCGCCTTCTGCTCGGTCCACGGCTTGAAGGCATAGCCCAGCGTGTACATGTCGCTGTCCGAGCGGATGCCCGGATAGCGAAAAAGGTCCCAGGTCCCGCCTATGGCGTCGCGGGCTTCCAGGATGACATAGCTCTTACCCGGGCACTGCTTGCCCAGATGCACGGCCGCGCCGATGCCGGAGAGGCCGGCGCCTACGATGAGGACGTCGAAATGTTCAGCAGACATTCGGGAATCCCGCGCGCTTCATGACGCGCTGTCAAGATGGACGCCGCGGAAGGCGTCCCTAACCATGTCCTTTGGGCCAGAGGTGCATCCAACCCCTTCGGCCCACGCATCTCTCCAGTTGAAAGCAATTATTCGCTCGGCCCCGTGTTGATAAACAGTACGGGCGACGCGATATGCGGCTGGCGCCAGGCAGGAGACAAGGCCCGTGAGCCTTGCACTATCGACATTGATATTCGAATGGCGGCGCTATTTCGCCGCCATGGTGGCGCTGGCCGCCGCAGGCGTCCTCGTCTTGGGCATGTGCGGCCTGTTTGTCGGGCTGATCAACGGTTACACCGCCACGATTGACCGGTCCCGCGCCGACATCATGGTGCTGCCGCCGGACGCCAAATCCCTGAACAATTCCGGGCCGCTCCCAGCCCGCATCCTGCCAATCATTTACCGCCACCCTGATGTGGTGGAAGTGCGCGACCTCGACGGCGACTGGGGCCGCTTCTATGGCCCCCGCAAGCGAGATCCCGAACAGGTTCAGGTATCGATCGTCGATCCCTTCCCGAATGCGGTGACGCTGCCGGTCGACTATTCCGAAGCGACCCGCCAGGCGCTCGCGGTTCCCTTCAATATTGCCGTCGATCGGACGCTGCTGCGCCGCCTGGGCGTCGAGGTAGGGGATGCCGCGACTTTCAATGGACGGGTGGTTCGCGTCGCGGCCGTTCTCGACGGCTATCCGGCGCTCGACAATCCCATCATCGTCATGTCCCGGCAGACGTTGCGGCAGATGGGGCGGGCGAACACATCGCGCCTTGGTCCGCTCATGGTTCGACTGCGTGACCCTCGAGAGGCCGAACGTGTTCGCGACGAGCTGAACGCGCTGGCCGATGGCCAGTACCGCGCCTGGACCAAACGTGAGTTGCACCAGGCGACGCTCGATACTTTTCTCAACGAGAGCATCATCGCCATTTTCATGTGGGGCG